>JAGRDY010000027.1 GCA_020446815.1 Paracoccaceae bacterium | reverse complement strand
GACTACGTTGATCTAGACGGCGACTACGGCACCGTTGAAGGCGTCGAAGTCACATGCAGCAAATGCGGTCATTCGGAAAAAAGCTTCGGGACCGACGATCCGTCGTTGAAGCGGTGCGCACATGCCTGAGGTCTGTGAGGCCCGAGGGCTCAGCGACCGCCGCTCCCAATGCAGCGGGAAGTTCGTCGTCATTGAGGTCGGCGGACCGGGAGGAGTCCTCGGCATCCGCGACGACCCCAGAGAGTAGCTCATGCGTGTCGATGTCCGTGAGCAGGCTTCTGCACTCTTCCAGCGACCGCAGTCTGTCCAGACGCACCGCATAGAGCCGTTCGAAGATGTCGTGATCGGCACCGTGCCGCGGGGCCCTCCCGTGCTCCTCGAAGAACTTCTGTATGTCCTCGAAGCCAGCGATGATGCGGGCCTCACGTGGGCTGTTGGCAGTCTTCTTCTCGATCGGCTCAAGGCCAAGGTCCGAGAGAATGTCGAGATCGGACCGGTCAGACATTCGCCGCCGCTTTTTTTGCAGGAATGCCACGCCCTCGGCCATCTGACGCTCCCATGCGTCATTCGACGTCAGGGATGGCAGGCGACCCTGCTCCTGCTTGAACCGCACGGCTCGCTCGGCCAGCCCGCGCGCCTCCTCATGGGTCAGGTTGATGCGCTTCTTGGCGATTATGGCAGCCACTTCCTTGAGTGTCGCTTCATCCATCGATTTCGACAGGATGGCGCGCGCGGTCTGGAAGGGATTGATCCTATCGATCAGATCGATCACCAGATCCTTCACGTCGGTCACGTATTGACGCACACCATCGACGAAGGCGGTGTTGGCCTTGGGCTCGTCCGACGCGTCATGAGAGGGCGCATTCGCCTTCCCCTTCTGCGTCATCGCGATCGCCGCGACGGCGTGCTGGCGCACAGCCTCCCGGTCGTCTTCCGACAGGTCGGGGTAGCGATCGGCCACGATGCGACCCATGCGAACCTGTGTGAGTTCCTCTGCCGGCGTCTCTTCATCGAAGACCCCGCGCTTGACCGTCTGACGGTCCTGCACAAAGGCCGCGAGGACCTCATTGATATCTTGTTCGCATATCTTCTTGGCTTCGGCGCTCTTCGGGGCACCAGACCGCCGACCTCCATGTGAAACTGCCCGGTTGCCTCGTTGAAGCCCACGTTCGTCTCGCCGTCCTGATATCCTGCCTCTCCGTAGTCGAAACCCTCCTTCTTCCCGGCTGCCTTCGGCTTGAAGGTGAATCTCGGCGCGAGCACCTGCTCCATCAGCAGGCTCGCCGCGATGGCCATGAGCGTGTCGTTCACGGCCTCGTTCACCGTCTCCTCAGAGGCGTCAGGCTCGGCAATCAGATTGGTGAACTTGGCGCGGGTCTTTCCCGGCGCATCACGCGTCGCGCGGCCGATGATCTGGACGATCTCTGTCAGCGAGGATCGATAGCCGACGGTCAGCGCGTGCTCGCACCAGATCCAGTCGAAGCCCTCCTTCGCCATGCCAAGGGCGATGATGATGTCCACGTGGTCGCGGTCGTCGGCATGGGCCGGGTCCTTGAGCGACCCGATGACGCGGTCTCGGAGGGCTCCGTCATCATCCACAAGATCCGCGATCTTTAGGATCGTGCCGTCAGGGCGCTCGACGAGTTGGAAGCCGGTGTCGGGGTCGGCACCCATCCAGGTTCCGAGCGCCTGCATGATATCCTCGGCTTCGCGGATCTTGTCGCCCAAGCTCTCGCGGGCGTTGACGTTCGGGATGCGGACGATTGTCTTCCGGCCAGCATCCAGCACCTCGGCAATCGCGTCGAGGTAGCGGCCGGAGTAGAAGTAATACCCGATATCGAGCGACTTCAGGTAATCGTAGGCGCGCAGAATCCGACTGGTGTCCGCGTCGACGGGAGTCGAGGCGAGGACGATTTTCCGGTTCGCGAAGGTCATGGTGCGGCGCATTGCCAATTCCACCGGGTCGCCTTCGGCCCCGGCGGACAGTTCATAGCCGTCGATTTCATCGGCAAAGAGAACGCGGGCGGTGAGCTCGAAAGCGGATGCCGTCGAGGTCGCGCTGCGCACCATCCAATGCCTCCTGGCCGGCCAGGCGCCGTCGTCGCTCGACCGTATCGGCCATGATCGATGCCAGCGGGCTTCTGACATGACGCTGTGGCACGGCGCCCGCGTCAGCGAGCTGCTTGCGCAGTTTCATCATGTGCAGTGAGCGCGGGACGCGGTGCACGTTGCAAATTGCGCGCCAGCGCCGGCTGAGTGCTTATCCCGGCGAATTCGGGATGGAGCAGGACATCTGCGACGTCACGCTGTGGTTGAAAGAGAAATCCCAGGAACATTCACTTCTTCTCTGGATCGACCGGCATTATTTCTACTACGTCCCGGAAATTGACAACGTACAGGTGATGACGGTGCCCAGGCGCCCTGAACCTCTGACCGCAATGGCGCGCGAGGCGTTTCTCGGGCTCGGCTATGTAATCGAAAACACCGGCGGGGATACCTATGGCTACCCGCTTTGCGACGGCCATCATTCGCGGCACGAAGCCTTGCAGGCTTGCGCGCGGATCGAAGCCGCTTTACGAAGGTGGCGATCACCGTAAACTCACAACCATATTTCCATCAGAGAGCGGCGCGAGCCGCCCTTTTTCATGCCTACGGGCCGACCGAGCCGACCCTCGACGCATGGGCACGAGAGAAAACTCATCCAATGACGGCCTCAAGGCCACTGCTCGCACGTCCAGCACATCATTGTTTCACCGAACCGCATCGATAACATTGATAGTCGCGCCGTTCCCGGTCGGGTCGCGTCCGTGTGCAAAAATAATCTGAAAATCTATTTTGGCATCCAAGGTTTCAGCCCCATGTCTCTCTGGACAGAGGCAAGCCCGCGTTTAGGGCAATTCAAGCGAAAATTTCGCCGAAACCGGGCGTTTCCGCCCGATTGACCTTATTCGCTTGCAAAATGGACATTCTAACCCCGCCGATGGCTAAGTATTGGTAGTCAGATCAGGATCACCCTGCCCCCCGGATCAGCCGGAGCACTTCGAATGACCGCAATTCGGGCAGGTCATGCAACCTTCGATCATCTGCATCCCGAACTGGCCGCAAGACGGGCAGGCCGGGCCGCGCGGGGCGTCGCCTATGGCCATCGCCCGGGACTTCGGATCGGATTTCAGGCCCAGCCCTTCACCCTCGAGAAACCCGATGGCGATCATGTGCCGTTCGATTACGCCGCCGATGGCGGCGAGGATCGAGGGAATGTAGCGCCCCTGCATCCAGGCCCCGCCTCGGGGGTCGAAGACGGCCTTCAACTCCTCGACCACGAAACTCACATCGCCACCGCGCCGGAATACCGCCGAGATCATCCGTGTCAGCGCCACGGTCCAGGCGAAATGCTCCATGTTCTTGGAATTGATGAACACCTCGAAAGGCCGCCGGTGGCCGGACTGGACGATGTCGTTGATGGTGATGTAGATCGCATGTTCGCTGTCGGGCCATTTCAGCTTGTAGGTCGCCCCTTCCAGCGCCTGCGGCCGGTCCAGCGGTTCCGAAAGATAGACGATCTCGGAACTCGTTGCTTCCGATCTGGCTTCCATCTCATCTTCATCGAAGAGCGAGCCGTTCAATGATCCGATTTCCGGCAGGTCAAGCTCTGCAAGGATTTTTCGAACTACGGCATATGGTGCGGCATGACCCGCCATGATATCCGCAAGCGCCTCGATCGACAGCCCCGCTCTTTCCGCAAGCAAGGAGCGTGACAGCGTGCTGCGGGTCAAGGCCTTTTGAATGAGCCCCTCGCGCACGGAAACCACCTCTTGGGGCTGATCTGGTGCCTCGACACTCAGCACACTGCCCGTGACCGCGTTCGGACGATAGGTCGTGCAGCCCTTGCAGCCCTGATCCCAGGCCGCCATATAGACATCCTTGAAGGCGTCAAAGCCGATATACTCGGGGACGTTGATGGTTTTGGAAATCGAACTGTCCACCCATTTCTGTGCCGCCGCCTGCATGCGGACGTGATCCAGCGGCGGCAGGGTCTGGGCATTGACGAAATGTTCGGGCAAGGGTGCGTCGCCGAATTTTTCGCGCCACAGCTTAACGGCGTAATCGACCACTTCTTCCTCGGTGCGGCGGCCATCCTTTTGCAGGACCTTGCGCTTGTAGGCATAGGCAAAGACCGGTTCTATCCCGCTTGAGACATTGCCCGCATAAAGGCTGATCGTGCCCGTCGGCGCCACCGAGGTCAAAAGCGCGTTGCGAATGCCATGTTGGGCAATGGCGTCGCGCACATCGGCATCCATGCCCGCCATATTGCCCGAAGCGAGGAATTTCGCGGCATCAAAAAGCGGAAAAGCCCCCTTTTCCCTGGATAGATCGACCGAAGCGAGATAGGCCGAGCGGGCGATGGAATGCATCCAGTCCCCGGTCTGCCTGGCCGCCTCGCGCGAACCATAGCGCAGCCCGGTCATCAACAGCGCATCCGCCAGCCCGGTCACGCCAAGACCGATCCGGCGTTTGGCCAGTGCCTCGGCCTTTTGGGCGGGCAAGGGAAAGCGGCTCGCATCGACGGTATTGTCCATCATGCGGACCGCCATGCGCACCAGATCGTCGAGCGCCGTGGCGCAGATATGGGCGCCCGCCTCGAACGGTTGCCGGATCAGCCGGGCAAGGTTGATCGAGCCGAGCAGACAAGCACCGTAAGGCGGCAAAGGCTGTTCGCCGCAGGGGTTGGTGGCGGCGATGGTTTCGCAATAGCCGAGGTTGTTCATCGCGTTGATCCGGTCGATGAAGATCACCCCCGGTTCCGCGTAATCATAGGTGGCGCGCATGATCCGGTTCCACAGATCGCGCGCCTGAAGGGTGCGGTAGATCTCGTTCCCGAAGACCAGATCCCAGGGGCCATCTTGCTTCACCGCCGTCATGAACGGATCGGTCGCCAGGACCGACAGGTTGAACATGCGCAGCCGCGCCGCATCCTGCTTGGCGGCGACGAAATCCTCTATATCGGGATGATCGCACCGCATCGTCGCCATCATCGCCCCCCGGCGGCTGCCCGCCGACATGATCGTGCGGCACATCGCGTCCCACACATCCATGAAGCTGAGCGGGCCGGACGCATCCGCCGCCACGCCCTTCACGGCCGCGCCCCTGGGGCGGATGGTCGAAAAATCATAACCGATACCGCCACCCTGCTGCATGGTCAGAGCGGCCTCTTTCAACATCTCGAATATTCCGTCGAGGCTGTCGGGGATGGTGCCCATGACAAAGCAGTTGAAAAGGGTGACGGACCTGCCGGTTCCGGCACCGGCGGTGATCCGCCCGGCGGGCAGGAAGCGGAAATCCTCAAGGGCCGCGAAAAACCTGTCTTCCCATTCGCCGGGGTGCTTTTCGACCGCGGCGGTTGCCCGCGCGATCCGCCGCCAGCTATCCTCCACGCAGGTTTCGAGCGCGGTGCCGTCGGCCGCTTTCAGCCGATATTTCATATCCCAGATCTGCTCGGCGATCGGGGCGGCGAAACGGGTCATTGGCAGCTTCCTCGAAATGGCGGGTCCGTTCGCGATAAGGTCCGGGATGATACGCGCCCCACCCTGTCAGGTCAACTTGATCTCGGGGGCAAGAAGCCTATGATAGCTACACCTAGGGGGTGACATGCAGGGATTCGTCAATCTGATCAAGCTTTGTGTCGGGGCCGATACGGTCGAGGATCTGGCCGCGTGGCAGGACGACCGCATGGCGCGCAGCCCCGGCCATGTGCCGTGCCATGTGACGCGGATGTGGCCCAGACGCGCCGATGAACTGCTCAATGGCGGATCGCTTTACTGGGTGTTCCGGGGCGCGGTTCTGGCACGCCAGCGGATCGTGGCGCTTGAAGAACGGCGCGGCAAGGACGGAATCCTGCGCTGCGGCTTGATCTTTGACCCCGAAATCATCCGTACCGAAGCCCTGCCCCGGCGTGCCTTTCAGGGCTGGCGCTATCTTGAAGCCAAAGACAGCCCCCGCGACCTGCCGCGCGGCAAGGCTGCCAATACGACTTTGCCGCGCGAGTTGCTGACCGCATTGGCCGAGATCGGATTGCGGTGAATTCGGGCGCGGCATCGCGCCCAGGCTTCATGCCGAGACGATTTTTGATGACGTGCGGGGGCCAGCCCCCGCACCCCCGGAGTATTTTCCCAAAGAAGAAGGGCTCAGAATGCCGGCGGCGGCAGACCGAGAGTGGCGCACAGATCCGCAAGCAGCGGTTTTCTGCCACCGCTCCAATCTGCGGGGCGTGCCGCATAGAGCCGGGCCTGGCTATGGTGGATCAACCCGTCGGACAGGATTTTCAGGTGGTTGGCGATCAGCGTTTCACCGGACGAGGTGATATCGGCAATCGCCTCGGCGGTCAGGTTCTTGACGGTGCCTTCGGTCGCGCCCTGGCTATCGACCAGCTGGTAATCGGCGACCCCGGCGCCTTGCAGGAAATCGCGGGTAAGCCGGTGATATTTGGTGGCGATCCGCAGGCGGTGGCCATGGGCCTTGCGAAACGCGGCGGCGGCGGCGTCGAGATCATCGAGCGTGTCGACATCGCGCCAGCAGGCCGGAACCGCGACCACAAGATCGGCATGGCCGAAGCCCAGGCCGGCGAGGTCGACGACCCGGGCCTGCCAATGGACCAGTTTTTCGCGCAGAACGTCCGAGCCAGTGACGCCAAGGTGGATGCGGCCCGCTGCAAGTTCGCGGGGAATTTCGCCGGCCGACAGCAGCACCAGCGCCAAACCCTCGACGCCGTCAACGGCACCGGCATATTCACGGTCGGAGCCGCTGAGACGGAGCGTGATGCCGCGCGCCGCGAACCAGTCAAAGCACCGATCCATCAGCCGCCCCTTGGAAGGAACCCCAAGTTTCAGCATGACGCATCCCCTGACAGATCGGCCACCAGAGCGGGGCGGATCACCCCACCGACGGCCGGGATCGAACGGCCCTGCCCCAGTACCCGGGTAAGCGCATCATAGCGCCCGCCAGAGGCAATCGGCGGCAGGCCAGGATCGGCGGCGTGAAACGAAAAGACGAAACCGTCGTAATATTCGAGCGTCGTGCGGCCATGGCTCGCCTCGAAATCCAGCTCGCCGACATTCACCCCGTGTCGATCGAGCGCCTCAAGACGTGCCGCCATCCGCTCGACCGCCGGGCGGATCGCGGGCAGGGACCGGGCGAGTTCGCGCAATTGCGCGAGGGCGGCGGGCGATTTCGCAGATAGATCGAGTAGATCCTGCAGCAAGGCCCTTTCTTCGGCCGAAATCGGCGGTGCTGCGGCATCCGCTTGCAGGGCCGATATCCGGCTGGCGATCTCGGCCTGGCTGCGCAACCCGATATGGGGCGCGGTACAGGCCGGCGCCACACCCGCCTTGACCGAGGCAAGCAGCGCGGCGCGGGTTTCGGGCATCGGCGTACGTCCCGAATAGCGGTCGAGCAATTGGGTAAAGCGGCGCGGCCGCCAGATATGCCGCAAAAGGGCCGCCTTGCGGCTTTCAAGCGTGGTCAGGCCGTGGATGGCCGACAGCAGGATGCCGATATCTCCGGTTGCGGCCCGCAAATTGAGCGGTGCCAGCGACGCGGCGAAAAGCGCGAAAACTTCGGCATCGGCCCGGGACGGGTTTTCACGGTCAAACACCTCATAACCGACCTGAAAAAATTCGGCCTGCCGGTCGCTTCGGCGTTCTTGCTTGCGAAACACCTCGCCAAGGTAGCAATAACGGGCGGGTTCGGCCCCATCGGCCATGTGCATCTTCACCACCGGCACGGTGAAATCCGGGCGCAGCATCATTTCGCCCTTCAGCGGGTCGCTGGTGACATAGGCACGGGCGCGGATATCTTCGCCGTACAGATCCAGAAGTGTATCGGCAGGTTGCAGTATTTCGGCTTCGACGAGCGCCGCCCCGGCCGCCTGGAAGGTCGCCAGTATCCGTTCGGCCGCGCCACGTGCCGCCGCCTTGCCGGCCATCAGCCCTGCCCCAGAATGCGCCGCA
Source organism: Paracoccaceae bacterium (assembly GCA_020446815.1). Classification (GTDB taxonomy): domain Bacteria; phylum Pseudomonadota; class Alphaproteobacteria; order Rhodobacterales; family Rhodobacteraceae; genus Albidovulum. Next base: position 63,437 of record JAGRDY010000027.1, on the reverse strand, counting down.
GCGCGGCCACCAGATCGGCGCGGGGCACTTCGGTCTGGGCGGGCTGGGCTTTCCATTCCTCGTGGCTGGCGTCGGCGGCAATCCTTGCGCCGAGGATCAGATCCTTGATCTGCACCACGCCGCGCGCGGCCTCGTCCATACCCTGAATGATGGCGGCGGGAGAGCCGCGCCGGTCAGCATATTTCAGCTGGTTGCCGAAGTTTTTCGGGTTGCCGAGATAGACTTCGGCGCGAATGCCGGCGCGGCGCAGATCCCCCGCCATGGCCTGATAATCGGCCATCCGGTCACGATCCATGACGGTCACGACGACGGGGCCGTCGGGCCTCTTCCCGGCCCCTCCCCTGGCATCGAGCGCGGCGAGCAGCCGGTCGACGCCGATGGAGACGCCGGTTGCGGGCATCAGCTGGCCGGTAAAACGCTTGACGAGATCGTCATAGCGCCCGCCGCCCGCGACCGAGCCGAACTGACGCTTGCGGCCCTTTTCGTCGGTGATCTCGAAGGTCAGCTCGGCCTCGAAAACCGGGCCGGTGTAGTAGCCGAGCCCGCGCACGACGGAAGGGTCGATGACGATGCGATCCTCATGATAGCCTTGGGCGGCTAGCAGTTTCGCGATTTCATCCAGTTCACCAATACCTTCGCCACCCTTTGGAATGTTCCCGATCAAGTTCCGAAGCTCCTGGATCGTCGCCCCGTTGCTCGGCCCGCGTGCCTCAAGGAAGCCCACGACCATGCCGGCTTGCTCGTCAGTCAGGCCGCAGCCCTTTGTAAAATCACCCGATTGATCCATACGTCCCTTGGTCAGAAGATCGCGAACGCCTTGCGCGCCAACCTTGTCGAATTTGTCTATGGAGCGAAAGATGTCGTCCTTGCGGTGCTCACGATCACAGACCGCGCCCATCTGGGCGCTTTCATTGCCCTCATCGCAGCCCAGCACCCTGTCGAACAGACCTTCAAGCACCTTGCGGTTATTCACCCGCACCACATAATCCCCGCGCCGGATGCCGACAGCCTCCAGCGTGTCGGCCAGCATCGCGCAGATTTCGGCATCGGCGGCCACGGATCCGGCACCCACAGTATCCGCATCGCATTGATAAAACTGGCGAAATCTTCCCGGCCCCGGCTTTTCGTTGCGCCAGACCGGGCCCATCGCATAGCGCCGATAGGGTGTAGGAAGGTCGTTGCGGTACTGGGCGGCGACGCGGGCCAAAGGCGCGGTCAGATCATAGCGCAGCGCCAGCCAGTCGCCGGCGGCGCCTTCCGGCTCGGCATCTTCCTGCCAGGCGAAAACCCCGGCATTGGGGCGATCGACATCGGGCAGGAACTTTCCGAGCGCATCGACGGTTTCCACCGCCGAAGTTTCCAGCGGATCGAAGCCGTAGCGATGATACACCCCGGCGATAGTGTCAAGCATCGCCTTGCGGCGCGAAACCTCCGGCCCGAAATAGTCGCGAAACCCCTTGGGGGTTTCAGCGCGGGGGCGGCGGGGGGCTTTGACTTTGGCCATGTCAGGTGCTTTCACTGCTTTCGGTGGCGGGTTTAGCGGAAGGCGACAAAAGGGACAAGCGGCGGAAAATGGTGGGGTGCACAACCGGTGAAGAATGCGTAAAGTTCAGGGGTATACAATTGTGCACACAGGTTGGATATCAGGCCGGGGGATATGAGGACGGGCCATGGAACGGCGACTTGAGGCAGCGGAGGAAGAAATCGCCCATTTGCGGCGCGCGATGGACGATCTGTCGGATATCGTCGCCCGCCAGGCGGGCGAGATCGACCGGCTGACCCGGCGCGTGGCGCTGCTGCTCGAACGCGAAGCCGCGCGTGAGGCCGATCAGGGCATGAGCGTGCCGCTGGCCGATCAACGACCCCCGCATTGGTAAGGCCATGAGCCTTTGCGCGCCGCCAGAACAGGAAATCCGCTGACCCATGGCGTTTCACTTTCGCAAGAACACGACGCTTCACCCGCCGACGATGGTGCTTACCTATACGCTGGGGTTCGGGGGCGGGTTTGTGGCCAAGGCGCTGCACCTACCACTGCCGATGATGCTCGGCTCACTGCTTGCCGTCGGGGCCGCCGCTGTGGTCGGGGTGAAACCGCTCGGCCATCTGCCGCAGGCGCCACAACAGTTGCGGACGGTCTTCATCCCGGTGATCGGCGTCGCCATCGGTGTTGCCGTTCATCCCGATATCCTGACCGAGGCGGCACATTGGTGGCCGTCGCTGCTGACGCTTTGCCTGTTCATTCCCCTTGTCCATTATGCCGGGTACCGGGTTCTTTCCGCGACCGGCCGGACCGACCGGCTCACCGCATTTTACGGCACGGCGCCGGGCGGGCTGGTCGAGACGGTTCATCTGGGCGAAGAGGCCGGCGCCGATATCCAGATGCTGGCCATGCTGCAATTTCTCAGGCTGATCCTGACGATCGTTGTCGTGCCCCTGTCATTCACCTGGATGGAAGGCCACGCGGTCGGCTCTGCCAGCGGTGCGGCCATCGAGGCGCACGAAATGGGGGTGGCTGACGCCGTCATCCTGCTGGGCGCCGGAGCGGTCGGGGCCGTGATCGGGCTGCGTCTGCGGCTGCCGGCGGGGCATGTGCTGGGCCCGATCATCCTGTCGGGGGCGGCACATGTCAGCGGGCTGACCCAGGCGGGACCGCCGTTCTGGCTGATTGCGGTAACTCAGGTCGTGATCGGCACCTCGCTTGGGGTGCGGTTCGCCGGGATGCCCAAATCGCGGGTTCTTGTCGCCTTGCGGCTGGCGATGATGAACGGGGTCATCACGATCGGCGGCGCGGTGCTCTTTGCCTTTGTCGTGGCGCCTATGGTGCACGAACCGGTGCGCGCGGTGTTTCTGGCCTTCGCGCCCGGCGGGTTGATCGAGATGGGGTTGATCGCGCTCAGCGTGAAGCTGTCGATCCTTTATGTGACCGCGCATCATCTGATCCGCATTGTCCTGGCGGTGAGTTTCGCACGCTATCTGGGGGCGATGCTAAAGCGCTGAAGCCGGGTTTTGCCTGGCTCAGATGTCCTCGACATGCACCACACCGCCAATCGCCTTGATCGCACCCTTGATCTGCGGGTTGACCGGAAAATCGCCGCCGGCGGCGACATCGATTTCGCATCCGGTATCGCGGTCGGCGATACAAAAGCTGACAGGGCCGCGCGATTTGATTTTCGCCTCGTCGGCCACCCGCGCAAGCAGGGCGGCCACGGAGTTTATGGCGGTTTCGGTTTCGACATGGACACGCAGCCCCAGCGCCCCGGTATCGGCGGCCACGGTGTCGATCTGCCGGACCGCGCGGGCCAGCAGTTTCAGGGTTTCACCTTCCAGTGTCGCCTCGACCGTCAGCACCACTGACGCCCCCGGATCGAGATGTTCGCGCGCCGCCTCCAGCGTGTCGGAAAAAACCGTCACCTCGTAGATACCGGTCGGATCGGACAGCGTGACAAATGCGAAACGGTTGCCTTTGGCGGATTTTCGCTCCTGAAGGGCGGCGACATTGCCGGCGATCTTGGCGACCAGCGGACCACGTTCGACGGCCTGGGCGACTTCGCACAGGGTCATCACCTTCTTGCGCTTGAGTGCCGGCATGTAGTCATCCAGCGGATGGCCCGAAAGGTAAAAGCCTATGGCCTTGTGTTCTTCGGCCAGCCGTTCGGCGGGCAGCCAGTCGTTCGTGTCTTGCAGGCGCGGCTCTGGCAGATCTTCGCCCGCCTCGCCAAAAAGCGAGACCTGATTGGAGGCGCGGGTGTCGTGAATCGCGGCGGAATATGCCGCGAGCGCATCGAGCGCCCCGAACACCCGCTTGCGATTGGCATCGAGCGCGTCAAAGGCTCCGGCGCGGGCCAGCATTTCAAGCGGCCGCTTGCCCAAACGTTTCAGATCGACCCGGCGGGCAAAATCGAACAGGGACACGAAAGGCTTTGCCCCGCGTGCAGAAGCGATCAGTTTCATCGCCTCGACGCCGACACCCTTCAATGCGCCCAGCGCATATACCAAGGCCCCGTCACACACGGTAAATCCCGCATCCGACCGGTTCACACAGGGCGGCGTATACGGCAGACCCAGCTCCTTCTTCACTTCCTGAAAATAACCGGCGAGCTTGTCTGTCTGGTGGATGTCGCAGTTCATCACCCCGGCCATGAATTCGACGGGATGGTTGGCCTTCAGCCAGGCTGTCTGGTAGCTGACCACGGCATAGGCGGCGGCGTGCGACTTGTTGAAGCCGTAATTGGCGAATTTTTCCAGAAGATCGAAAACTTCGCCCGCTTTCTTCTTGTCGACGCCATTGGCAACCGATCCTTCGATGAATTTCGGTCGTTCCTTGGCCATTTCCTCGGCGATCTTCTTGCCCATGGCGCGGCGCAACAGATCGGCGCCGCCCAGCGTGTAGCCCGCCATCACCTTGGCGATTTCCATCACCTGTTCCTGATAGACGATGATGCCCTGGGTTTCAGCAAGGATATGGTCTATGGTCGGATGGATGGATTGCAGATCGCGCAACCCGTTCTTGACCTCGCAATAGGCGGGGATATTCTCCATCGGGCCGGGACGGTAAAGCGCGACCAGTGCCACGATATCCTCGATGCAGGTGGGCTTCATGCGTCTCAGCGCGTCCATCATGCCCGAGCTTTCCACCTGAAATACCGCCACTGTCTTGGCGCTGGCGTAAAGCTCGTAGGTTCTGGTATCGTCGAGCGGGATCATCGCGATGTCGATATCGACGCCGCGCAGCCGCAACAGATCGAGCGCGTTCTGAATGACCGTCAGGGTCTTGAGGCCCAGAAAGTCGAATTTCACCAGCCCCGCCGCCTCGACCCATTTCATGTTGAACTGGGTGGCGGGCATGTCCGAGCGCGGATCCCGGTAGATCGGCACCAGTTCATCCAGCGGGCGGTCGCCGATCACCACGCCGGCAGCGTGGGTCGAGGCATTGCGCAGCAATCCTTCGATCTGTTTGGCATAATCGAGCAGCCGGGCGACAACCTCTTCGGCCTTGGCGGCTTCGCGCAGGCGTGGCTCGTCCGCCAGCGCCTTTTCGATGGAGACGGGCTTGACCCCTTCTAGGGGGACCAGTTTCGACAGCCGGTCCACCTGCCCGTAGGGCATTTGCAATACCCGGCCCACATCGCGGATGGCCGCCTTGGACAGCAGCGCGCCAAAGGTGATGATCTGACCCACCTTTTCGCGGCCATACTTTTCCTGAACATAGTGAATCACCTCTTCGCGCCGGTCCATGCAGAAGTCGATATCGAAATCCGGCATCGACACCCGTTCGGGGTTCAGGAACCGCTCGAAAAGCAGCGAATAGCGCAACGGATCAAGATCGGTGATGGTCAGCGCGTAGGCGACAAGCGAACCCGCCCCGGAACCGCGGCCAGGGCCGACGGGGATATGGTGATCCTTGGCCCATTTGATGAAATCGGCGACGATCAGGAAATAGCCGGGAAAGCCCATCTGTTCGATGATGCCCAGTTCGAATTCCAGCCGCGCCTGATATTCCTCGACCGTCGCGGAATGCGCTATGACGTCCAGACGGGCTTTCAGCCCCTCGCGCGCCTGCCGGCGCAGTTCTTCAACCTCGTCGTCGGCGAATTTCGGCAGGATCGGTTTGCGTTTGCCAGCCGCAAAAGCACAGCGGCGGGCAATTTCGACCGTATTTTCTAGCGCCTCGGGCAGATCGGCGAAAAGGGCGGCCATCTCCGCCTCGGACTTGAAATAGTGCTGCGGGGTCAGGTGGCGGCGCGGACCCTGCTGATCGACATAGGCACCTTCGGCGATACAGATAAGCGCGTCGTGGGCCTCATACATTTCCGCCTTGGGGAAATAGACATCGTTGGTGGCCACCAACGGCAGATCCATCGCATAGGCCATTTCCACATGGCCACGTTCGGTGGCGCGCTCCGCTTCGGTCGGTCGGCCGCCATCGCCGGGATGGCGCTGCAATTCCACATAAAGACACCCGGGAAAAATCTCGGCCATCTCGCGCAGCAGGGCTTCGGCCTTGGGCCTCTGCCCGGCTTGCAGAAATTTGCCGACCGGCCCTTCGGGGCCGCCTGTGAGACAGATCAACCCTTCGCCATGCTGGGCCAGCTGCAACGTTGACACCTGCGGCGACGCGGCGCCAGCTTCCAGGTAGAGACAGGAATTGAGCTTCATCAGGTTCATGTAGCCCGTTTCGTTCTGCGCCAGCAAAACGATCGGCGCGGGGGCGGGCGCGGGCGCGCGGTCGCCGGCGCGTGCCGGATCGAAGCCAAGCGCGACCTGACAGCCGATGATCGGCTGCAACCCCGCCGCCTTGGCCAGAACCGAAAACTCCAACGCCGCGAACATGTTGTTGGTATCGGTCACGGCGACGGCGGGCATATGCGCCGCCTGACACATTCCGGTCAGCTTTTTCAGCGGCACGGCCCCTTCGAGCAGCGAAAACTCGGTATGGACACGCAGGTGGATGAATCGGGGATTGATGCTCATGCCACGAAGGTAGCGAACCTGATGTCTGATTGGAAGTTCGCCGCGACAACCATCGCGGTTCAGGTCGACCGCCACCGGCTATTGAGCCAAGCAGCCTATTGAATGAGGTGATAGTCGCTGATCCGGCCGCGAAAATAGGTCTCATATCCGCTGGCGTAGACATAGCCGACCTCGCCATATGCCGGCAGGCGGCGAGGCCCGATCTGCGCGTAGTCGGAAAAGCGCGCGCGCCAGTCATGGGTCGTGATCTTGCCTTTCGCATCGCGGGTCGGGCGGTCCTTGGCCGACATGCCGACGATGTCGCCTTCGGCATCGAATTCGAAAGTGATCCGGGCAATGCCGTCTGGTGTATCGAGACGCACCTCGACCTCGTTTTCGCCGGTCACACGCCAGACCAGATCGGGGTTGCCCAGGATGGCGTCGGGTGCCCAGGGCAATTCGGCAAGATAGCGATAGGCTTCGGCCAGATTGATGTCGGCGCCTTCGGCTTTGGCCAGTGGGATCGATCCGAATGCCCGTGCCTCGAGATGGCCGGTGCCACCAACGAAGGCATCCAGAATACGCAGCCGGGAGACGGGCCAAATCTCTTGTTTGGCGTCCCAGATGAAACCGGCCCGCGCCAGTGCAACGACTTGCCAGGCCGAAATCGCGATGAATTTACCCCCCGGTTTCAGGCGCAGTTCGGCGCTTTGATGGAAACTGGCCATGCGCAGGCGCGCACCGGGTTCTGCCCCGCAACGGTAAGCGAAATCCGCCACGATCGGCGGCAGGGGGCCTGGCAGATCGCGCGTGGGCGGTTCTTCGTGCAGCCGGTCGGCAAGTTCGAGGATGCGCGCACGAAACACCCGCGAAAAGGTCACTTGCAAACCGATCAATGCCGTGACCAGAAAGACCAGGACATAGTACCAGACAGTCATTCAGCCGTCTCCTGCTTGGGTGTTTTATTCTATTGCCATACAGCCTGCCCGCGGGTACGCCCTGTATGCACGGATGATACCAGCGATGCCCGCCATTGCGTGTGCGGCGTCATCCATTTTCAAGAAAAAACTGAAACTGATGCAGGTTTGCCCCGAAAGTTTCTTCTTGCCATGCAATGCGGTTTGATCATTCATGTAGTCAGGAAAACGGGGGTGCCTTTCGCTTTACGCCGCATCGGGCAGAGGTACATCAACTCCGGAGGAGGAGAAGGCGGCGGGTTCATTAGATGAACGATATCGCGTTTCTGCTGAACGGAACGCCTGTCCAGTTGTCTGGCGAAAGCCCGACACGGACGTTATTGGAATGGCTTCGCGAAACCCGAGGCCTTACCGGCACCAAGGAAGGTTGTAACGAAGGCGATTGTGGCGCATGCAGCGTCATGGTCACGGATGACTCCGGGACGCGGGCGCTCAATTCCTGCATTCTGTTTTTGCCGCAATTGCATGGCAAGGCGGTTCGCACCGTCGAAGGCATTTCCGGCCCCGGGGGTGAAATGCACCCGGTGCAACGGGCGATGGTCGATCTGCATGGCAGCCAGTGCGGCTATTGCACACCCGGTTTTATCGTCTCGATGGCGGTGGCCCACAAGAACGGCGCCCGCGATCATGATGACCAACTGGCGGGAAATCTTTGCCGCTGCACCGGCTACGCGCCGATCATCCGCGCAGCAGAGGCCGCCGCCAAAGCGCCGGTTCCTGATTGGCTGGGCCGCGATGGCGGAATGGCGCAAGATGCTCGCGCCCCCTATGCGCCGGCATCGTCGGACGAACTTGCGGCCTGGTATCTGGCCCATCCCGAGGCCACGCTGATCGCCGGAGCGACGGATGTAGGGCTTTGGGTGACCAAGGAATTGCGCGGCCTTCCCGAGGTCGCGTTCCTGCACGCTTGCAAGGATCTGCGGCGCATCGAGCCGGCCGGCGGGGGCCTGCGCGTTGGCGCGGGGGTGACAATCGCGGCGCTGCGCGCGGCCGTGGCCGAGCGCCATCCGAGCCTTGCCGAACTGCTGCGCCGCTTTGCGTCCGAACAGGTGCGGGGGGCGGCAACCATCGGCGGCAACATCGCCAACGGATCACCGATCGGCGACGCGCCGCCGGCGTTGATCGCCATGGGGGCCACGTTGCATCTGCGCAGGGGGGATGCGCGGCGTGACATGCCGTTGGAAGATTTTTTTCTCGACTACCGCAAACAGGACCGCCAGAAAGGCGAATTCGTGGAAGCGGTGACCATCCCCGACGATGTACCGGGTCTGGCCTGCTATAAGCTGTCGAAAAGATTCGATCAGGACATTTCCGCCGTCTGCGGTTGCTTCAATCTGGTTCTGAATGGCTCGAAAATCGAAAGCGCCAGGATTGCCTTCGGCGGCATGGCGGGCACCCCCAAGCGCGCGGTGGCGGTCGAGGCGGCGCTGACCGGAAAGGAATGGTGCGAGGCGACCATCGAGACGGCGATCCCCGGTTTCGCCAGGGATTTCACGCCGATGAGCGACATGCGTGCCTCGGCGGAATATCGGTTGCGGACCGCCCAAAACATGCTGTGGCGCTATTTCCATGCGCATTCGGGCACTACGATTTCGGTGCTGGAGGTGTCGCCATGAGTGTCGCGCGCCCCCTGCCCCACGATTCCGCGCCCCTTCATGTCACCGGGGCCGCCCGCTACATCGACGATCTGCCGCTTCCGTCAAATACCCTGCATCTGGCCTTCGGCATATCGGCCGTCGCCCATGGCGAAATCACCGCACTTGATCTGGAGGCGGTGCGCCGTGCCGACGGTGTGATCGCCGTTCTGACGGCCGATGACCTGCCTTTTGACAATGATGTTTCCCCCTCGATCCATGACGAACCGCTTTTGGCTGTGGGCACGGTGCACTATCTCGGCCAGCCGATCTTTCTGGTCGTGGCCGACACCCATCTGGCAGCGCGCAAGGCGGCGCGGCTGGGCAAGGTCAGTTACAAGGAATTGCCCGCGCTGCTGAGTATCGACGACGCCATGAAAGCCGACAGCCGGTTCGAGGGCGGGCCGGTGATCTGGGCCAAGGGCGATGCCGCCGCCGCCATCGCCGCAGCCCCGCATGTCATCGAGGGCAGCCTCGAGATGGGTGGCCAGGAACATTTCTATCTTGAAGGCCAGGCGGCGCTGGCGCTGCCTGCCGAAGGCGGCGTTGTGGTCCATTCCTCGACGCAGCATCCGACGGAAATCCAGCACAAGGTGGCCGAAGGCATCGGATTGCCGATGAACGCGGTGCGCGTCGAAGTACGGCGCATGGGTGGCGGCTTCGGCGGCAAGGAAAGCCAGGGCAACGCGCTGGCGGTATCCTGTGCCATCGTGGCACGGCGGTTCGGGCGGCCCGCCAAAATGCGCTATGACCGTGACGACGACATGATCATCACCGGCAAGCGCCATGACTTCCGCATCGACTACCGCGCCGGCACCGATGCCGAAGGCCGGATTCTGGGTGTGGAATTCCTGCAACTCGCCCGCTGTGGCTGGACGCAGGATCTCTCGCTGCCTGTCGCTGACCGCGCGATGCTGCATGCCGACAATGCCTACAACCTGGAACATATCCGTATCGAGAGCCACCGGCTGCGCACCAACACCCAGTCCGCAACCGCCTTTCGCGGCTTTGGCGGCCCGCAGGGGATGTTGGGCGTGGAACGGTTGATGGACCACATCGCGCATCGGCTCGGGCTTGACCCGCTGGCGGTGCGGCGGGTGAATTTCTACACGGATATGGCAAATGCTGCGGGCGGAGATGCTTGCGCCAAGGCCAAACCGGCCGAGACCACGCCCTATCACATGCCGGTCGAAGATTTCATCCTGAATGGACTGGTGGCGAAACTGGAGAAGACCAGCGATTTCGAGGCCCGCAAGGCTGCCGTGGCCACCTGGAATGCCATCAATCCGATATTGAAGCGCGGAATTGCCCTGACGCCGGTAAAATTCGGGATATCCTTCACGCTGACCCATCTCAATCAGGCCGGGGCCCTGGTGCATGTCTATCAGGATGGCTCGATCCATCTCAATCATGGCGGCACGGAAATGGGCCAGGGCCTGTTTCGCAAGGTGGCGCAGGTGGCGGCGTCCGGCTTTGGCGTCAATGAGGACCGGGTGCAGATCACCGCAACGGATACCGGCAAGGTGCCCAATACATCCGCAACCGCGGCTTCGTCGGGGTCGGATCTGAACGGGATGGCCGTCAAGGCCGCCTGCGATACGATCCGCGACCGGATGGCGGATTTTCTGGCGCGCGAACATCAGACAGTGCCCGCCAAGGTACATTTCGAGAATGGCCAGGTATTTGTCGGCGGCGAAGACATGCCCTTTGCCGAGGCGGCGGCGCGGTGCTACCAGGGCCGCGTCAGCCTGTCTTCGACCGGGTTTTACGCGACCCCAAAACTGAACTGGGACCGCATGGCCGGTCGCGGCCGGGCGTTTTACTACTTCGCTTACGGGGCGGCTGTGACCGAGGTGGTTATCGACATATTGACCGGCGAAAACCGCATCTTGCGCGCCGATATTCTGCATGACGCGGGCCAGAGCCTGAACCCGGCGATCGATATCGGCCAGATCGAGGGCGGCTATGTCCAGGGTGCGGGATGGCTTACCACCGAGGAGCTCGTCTGGGACGACAAGGGCCGGCTGCGCACCCATGCGCCCTCGACCTACAAGATCCCGGCCTGCTCGGACAGGCCGGACATCTTCAATGTGGCGCTTTGGGACGGCAGGAACCGTGAAGAGACCATCTACCGGTCCAAGGCGGTGGGCGAGCCACCCTTGATGCTGGGGATTTCGGCGCTGATGGCGCTTGGCAATGCCTGTGCGGCCTGCGGCCCGGATTACCCTGACCTCGATGCGCCCGCAACGGCCGAACGCATCCTGGCGGCTGTCGCCCGGGCGCGCGGGAAGCGGGCATGAGCTTCGACCTTCAGGCGTTAAGGGCGCGGCTTCAGGCGCAAGGCCCGGTGGTGCGGGTGGTGGTGGCCGGCGTTGCCGGATCGGCCCCGCGCGAGGCTGGCGCGTCGATGCTGGTCTGGGCCGAGGGTCAGGAAGGCACCATTGGCGGCGGTGCGCTGGAATTCACCGCCATCACGCAGGCGCGCGCAATGCTGGCACAGGGCCGCACAGCACGGCTGGACAGGTTGCCGCTTGGCCCGGTGATGGGGCAATGCTGCGGCGGCGCGGTGGTGCTGCTGTCGGAGATATGGGACGAAGCGCGGCTGAATGAATTGGGCGAAACCGATGTCGTTGCGCGGCCCCTGCCCGGCTCGGGCCCACAAATGCCGCTGGCAGTCGCGAGAATGCTGAAACGCGCCCGCGGGCAAGGCGCGCTTCCTGCCCAAAGAATGATGCAAGGCTGGATGGTCGAGCCGGTCGCCCGGCCCACGCGCATGTTGTGGATCTGGGGCGCGGGGCATGTGGGCCGGGCGCTGGTCTTGGTGCTCGCGCCCTTGCCGGATCTGCGGATCACCTGGCTGGATACCGACGCGGCACGGTTCCCGCCCGTGCCGGAAGGCGTGATACAGCGAATAGCCAGCAATCCCGCCGATCTGGTTGACGAAGCGCCTGACAAGGCTGATCATCTGGTCCTGACCTTTTCGCACGCGCTCGACCTCGAACTTTGCCACCGGCTTCTGACCCATGGTTTCGGCTCGCTCGGGCTGATCGGATCGGATACGAAACGGGCGCGGTTTCGGTCACGGCTGGCGGCCCTCGGCCATCGCCCTGAACAGATCGCACGGATTGTCTGCCCGATAGGCGACCCCGGCCTGGGCAAGCATCCGCAGGCGATCGCGGTGGGGGTTGCGGCAACGATTCTGAACCAGCAAAGCGCCGGACAGATCGAAAAGGAGCGCGCCGGATGACACGGGAAAACCTTTTGACGATCGAGGGGCTGAGCAAATCCTACCCCGGTGTGAAGGCCAATGAGGATGTTTCGTTCAAGATCGCCACGGGCGAGATTCACGCGCTTCTGGGCGAAAACGGCGCCGGGAAATCGACGCTGGTCAAGATGATCTATGGTCTCGTGCGCCCGGATGAAGGCCGCATGATCCTGCGCGGGCAAAGCTATGCGCCCTCCGAACCGCGCGAGGCGCGGGCATCGGGTGTGGCGATGGTGTTTCAGCATTTCAGCCTGTTCGACGCGCTGAACGTGGCCGAAAACGTTGCCCTGGGCATGGACAATCCGCCAAAGCAGCGCGAACTGGCCGCCCGTATCCGCGAGGTCAGCGAAGGCTATGGACTGCCACTGGACCCGGCGCGGCTTGTCGGCGATCTGTCTGCCGGCGAACGTCAGCGCGTCGAGATCGTGCGCTGCCTGTTGCAGGACCCCAAGCTGCTGATCATGGATGAGCCGACCAGCGTACTGACCCCGCAAGAGGTCAACATCCTCTTTGATACGTTGCGGAAACTGTCGGCCGAAGGCACCTCGATCCTCTATATCAGTCACAAGCTGGAAGAGATAAAGGCGCTTTGTGACGAGGCGACGATCCTGCGTCGTGGCAAGGTGGTGGGCACCTGTACGCCGCGCGAAAAATCGGCGCGCGAGATGGCGGAAATGATGGTGGGGGCAACACTGAATTCGCCCGAACGCCCGGCGGGCGAGCTGGGCGAGGTCTCGCTCGAGGTGCGAAACCTGTCGGTGGCGTCCGCCAACCCCTTTGGCACGTCGCTGCGCGACATCGGCTTTGCGGTGCGCAAGGGCGAGGTTCTGGGCATCGGCGGGGTGGCCGGAAACGGGCAGGATGAATTGCTGATGGCGCTGTCAGGCGAAGCCAGGACCAAGCGCGACAGCATTCAGGTCAACGGTACCGATATCGGTGAAATGGGGCCGAACGAACGGCGCAGGCTGGGGCTGGTCACGGCCCCGGAAGAACGCCTGGGCCACGCGGCGGCCCCCGACATGAGCCTGATGGAAAATGCCTTGCTTTCGGGCGATGTGCGCAAGGGGCTGACCCGCAAGGGCTTTGTCGATTGGGGCGCCACCAGGGCCTTTGCCCAAGGCATCGTCGAGAAGTTCGATGTCCGTACACCAGGCATCAGCACCGCCGCGCGGGCGCTGTCGGGTGGGAATTTGCAGAAATTCGTGCTGGGCCGCGAAATCATGCAAGACCCAGAGGTCATCATCGTCAACCAGCCCACCTGGGGGGTAGACGCGGCGGCGGCGGCCTTTATTCGCCAGGCACTGCTTGATCTTGCCGCCAAGGGGGCGGCGGTGGTGGTGATCAGTCAGGACATCGATGAAGTCATGGAAGTGGCCGACCGTTTCGCCGCATTGAACGAAGGCCGCCTATCGCCTCCGGTTCCCACCAAGGGGCTGACGATAGATGAGATCGGCCTGATGCTCGGTGGCGCGCACGGGATGCACAAGGCGGAGGTTTCCCATGCTGAGGCTTGAAAAACGACCCACCCCGTCGCGGTTCTGGTCCTGGGGCACGCCGGTTCTGGCGGTGGCCCTGACCATGATCGCGGGCGGGATGCTTTTCGCGCTTCTTGGCAAGGATCCCTTTCTGGCGATCAAGACGATTTTCTGGGATCCGCTTTTCGGTGAATTCGCCTGGTATCTGCGCGGGCAGCTTCTGGTAAAGGCCGGGCCGCTGGCGCTGATCGCGGTGGGCCTGTCGCTGGGCTTTCGTGCCGGTATCTGGAATATTGGGGCAGAGGGCCAGTATATCATGGGCGCGGTCTTTGGCGCCGCGGTCGGACTGGCCGTCTATCCGACCGAAAGCCGGTTGATCTTTCCGGTCATGATCCTCGCGGGGGCCTTTGGTGGCTGGGTCTGGGCGATGATTCCGGCGATCCTGAAGACCCGTTTCAACACCAATGAAATCCTCGTGTCGCTGATGCTGGTCTATGTGGCCGAAACCATTCTTTCCAAGGCCGCAACCGGATTCTTGCGCAATCCCGAAGGCCACGGCTTTCCCGGCAGCCGCAGCTTTTCGAACTATCCTGCGGCCCATAACCCAGAGATATTTGCTGGAACAGGGATGCATTGGGGGGTTGTTGCGGCCTTCATCGCGGTGATTTTCTGCTATGTGCTCTTGCAGCGCCATATTGTCGGGTTTCAGATCAAGCTGGCCGGGCAGGCGCCACGCGCGGCGCGTTTTGCGGGTGTCGATCCGAACCGTCTGGTGGTGCTCTGCCTCGGGCTTTCAGGGGCTTTGGCCGGGCTGGCCGGGGTTTTTGAAGTCTCCGGCCCCGCAGGCCAGATCAGCATTGATTTCTCCTCGGGCTATGGCTTTACCGCGATCATCGTGGCGTTTCTCGGCCGTCTCAACCCGCTGGGCATCCTTCTGGCCAGCCTGGTGATGGCGCTGACCTATGTGGGGGGCGAAGGGGCCTCGACCGACCTGGGCCTGCCCAAGGCCGCCATTCAGGCCTTTCAGGGGATGCTTCTGTTCTTCCTGCTCGGCGCGGATCTTCTGTCGAATTACCGCATTCGGTTCACCCTTATCGGCAAGGAGACCCGCTGATGGATTTCATGGGCATCACACCGTCGGTCCTGATCGCGTCGCTCATGGTGGCCTCGGTGCCGATCATGCTGGCGGCGATCGGTGAACTGGTGGTCGAAAAGGCAGGTGTGCTAAACCTCGGTGTCGAGGGGATGATGATCATGGGTGCGATCTGCGGCTTCGTCACGGCGGTGGGAACCGGCAGCCCGCTTCTGGGCTTTCTCGGCGGGGCGGCGGGCGGCGCCGCGCTTAGCGTGATCTTTGCGCTGCTGACGCAGGTGTTCCTGACCAATCAGGTGGCAACGGGCCTTGCGCTGACCCTGTTCGGCCTGGGGCTGTCAAGCCTGATAGGCCAGGACTATGTGGGCATCAAGCCACCCGCGACCGGCGCCATTCCTTTCGGGCCGCTGCGCGATATTCCGTTTTTCGGCAAGGTGTTTTTCAGCCATGACTGGATGGTCTACGCATCGGTGGCGATCATCGCGCTGGTCTGGGCGGGGCTGAAATTTACCCGCGCGGGCCTGATTCTGCGCGCGGTGGGCGAGGGCCATGATGCCGCCCATGCGCTGGGCTACAAGGTGATCCGCATCCGGGTTCTGGCAATCCTGTTCGGCGGCGCCATGGCGGGCCTGGGCGGCGCCTACATCAGCCTGGTAAGGGTGCCGCAATGGACCGATGGCATCACTTCCGGTGCGGGCTGGATCGCGCTGGCCATCGTCGTATTCGCAAGCTGGAAGCCCTGGCGCGTGCTGATCGGCTCTTATCTGTTCGGCGGCATCACCGTCCTGCAATTGAACCTTCAGGCCGCCGGCGCCCGTATTCCGGTGGAATATCTTTCCATGAGCCCATATCTGATGACCATCATCGTGCTGGTCATCATGTCATCTGGCAAGGGCCGCGCCTCGCTCAACGCGCCGGCAAGCCTCGGTCAGAATTTCCATGCCTCACGCTGAGGCCAATCAACCGGGGCCAGGCGCCCCATCCAACGGGAGAAGACAATGAAGAGAAGAACCCTACTTGCAACAGCCGCGCTCGCCCTCGGCATGACTGTGGGCGGCGGCGCCTTCGCGGCGGGCATGGACCATGTGAAGGCCTGTTTCGTCTACGTCGGGCCGATCGGCGATGGTGGCTATACCTATCAGCACAATCAGGGCCGGCTCGATCTTGAAAAGGCATTGGGCGACAAGGTCGAAACCGCTTATCAGGAAAGCGTGCCGGAAGGCGCCGATGCCGAAAGGGTGCTGACGCAGATGGCGCTTGGCGGCTGCAACATCATCTTCACCACGTCTTTCGGTTACATGGATGCGACGAATGCCGTGGCCAAGAAATTCCCGGACGTGAAATTCGAACACGCAACCGGTTTCAAGCGCGAATCGCCCAACGTCTCCACCTACAATGCGCGCTTTTATGAGGGCCGCGTGGTGCAGGGCACCATCGCGGGGATGATGACCAAGTCGAACAAGATCGGCTATATCGGCTCCTACCCGATCCCCGAGGTGCTGCGCGGCCTGAACGCCTATTACCTTGCCGCCAAGAAGGTGAACCCGGATGTCGAGCTGAGCGTGATCTGGGCCTATACCTGGTTTGACCCGGCCAAGGAGGCCGACGCCGCCAAGGCGATGATCGAACAGGGCGTCGACGTGATTGCCCAGCATACCGATTCGACCGCGCCACTCGCCGAAGCGGCCAAGACCCCCGGGGTCATCGGCTTTGGCCAGGCCTCCGACATGGCCGCCTACAAGCCCTCGCCGCGCGTCACCTCGACGATCGACAACTGGGGTCCCTACTACATAAAGCGTGTGCAGGCATTGCTCGACGGCACCTATGAGCAAACCGATTCATGGGAAGGTATCGCCAGCGGCGAAGTCGAGATCGGCGAAATCACCGACGCGTTGCCACCTGAGGTGAAAGCCGCGGCCGAAGCCGCGCGCGACGCCATCGCCGACGGCAGCCGACACGCCTTCACAGGGCCGATCAACAAGCAGGACGGCACGGCGTGGCTGGCCGACGGGCAAACCCCGCCGGACGGCGACCTTCTGGGCATGAACTTCTATGTCGAAGGCATCAAGGGCGACATCCCGCAATAAGCCGCGGCTGACATCCGACAACTGGAACCGGCCCGGTAACGGGCCGGTTTTTTCGTGCCGGGCGCCTATCGCCGGCCTGACGGGTCGTCCGGCGCAGACCCGCACCCCACACCTCACACCCCACACCCCACACCCCACACCCCACAAAGCAGCCAGATTGGCAGGTTTGCGTCAATTCGTCCTTGATCTATGTCATATACATATTCAAAAATTAATATATGTATGTTATTGTAGGCAGGCGGGAGCCACAAAGCGGGAGGGCCGATTCTATGGCGCATATTGTTATCCTGGGCGCGGGGCTGGGTGGCTCCATCATGGCCTATGAGCTGAGCGAGCAGATCAGGAAGGAAGACCGGATCACGGTCGTCACCAAGGAAACGACGTATCACTTCGTCCCCTCCAACCCCTGGATCGCGGTCGGCTGGCGCAAGCCCGAAGACATCACCATCGACCTCGCCGACACGATGCGCAAGAAGAACATCGCATTCCGCACCACGGCGGCGCAAAAGGTTCATCCGGCGGAAAACCGGCTTGAGCTGATCGACGGGACCTTTCTCGACTACGACTACCTCATCATCGCGACCGGGCCGGAACTGGCCTTTGACGAGATCGAGGGGCTGGGGCCGCATGGCGGGCATACGCAGTCGGTCTGCCATGTCGATCACGCGCTTCAGGCCAATGTGGCGTTCGAGGCCTTCTGCAAGAACCCCGGCCCGATCGTCGTCGGCGCGGTGCAGGGCGCGTCCTGCTTCGGCCCTGCCTATGAATTCCTCTTCATCCTCGACACCGAACTGCGCCGCCGCAAGATCCGCGACAAGGTGCCGATGACCTTCGTGACATCGGAGCCCTATATCGGCCATCTTGGCCTTGACGGGGTCGGCGACACCAAGGGGCTTCTCGAATCCGAGATGCGCAACCGTCACATCAAGTGGATGACCTCGACCCGCGTCAAGAAGGCCGAGAGCGGCAAGATGACCGTCGAGGAGATCAGCGACGACGGGTCGGTGAAGGCGGAAAAGGAACTGCCCTTCGGCTTTTCGATGATGCTGCCGCCCTTCCGCGGCGTGGACGCGGTGATGGGGATCGAGGGGCTGGTGAACCCGCGCGGCTTCACCATCGTCGACGAACATCAGCGAAACCCGGCATTCCCCAACATCTTTTCCATCGGCGTCTGCGTCGCGATCCCGCCGATGGGGTCGACGCCGGTCCCCTGCGGCGTGCCCAAGACCGGCTTCATGATCGAAAGCATGGTGACGGCGACGGCCCATAACCTTGGCCAGGTCCTGCGCGGGCAAGAGCCGGACAACGTGGGCACCTGGAACGCCGTTTGCCTTGCCGATTTCGGCGACGGCGGCGTGGCCTTCGTGGCCCAACCGCAGATCCCGCCGCGCAACGTCAACTGGTCGTCATCCGGCAAATGGGTCCACCTCGCCAAGATCGCGTTCGAGAAATACTTCATCCGCAAGGTCAGAAAGGGCACGAGCGAGCCCTATTACGAAAAGGCGATGATGAAGATGATCGGCATCGACAAGCTGAAGGAAATCCAGAAGGGCTGACACAAGACAGGCGCACAGCCCTGGGGGCTGGTCCGAAAGGGCCGGCCATTCCTATGGCTCCCGCGCCACATCCTTGTGAATGATCACATCGCATTGCGGCCAGGTTTCGATGATCCGGTGCCGCAAACCGGCCCCGATGGCATGGGCCTCGCGCAGGGTCTGATCGCCATCCAGTTCGATATGGATGTTCACGAAAACCCGGCTGCCCGCCGTGCGTGTCTTCAGATCATGGAAGCCGCGCACACCGGGCCAGCTCTCGGCCAGTTGTCCGATATCTTCGATCAGGCTCGGGTCGGCCCGCCGGTCCATCAAAGCGTCCCACGCACCCTTGCCGATCCGGACCGCTCCAAACGCCAGCACGAGCGCCGCGGCAAGCGCCACAACGCTGTCGACCTGGCCCAGGCCGAACCGCTGCGACATCCATAGCGCCGCGATCGCGCCGATGCTGGGGATCAGATCCGACAGATAGTGCAGACTGTCGGCCGCCACGACCTTGCTGCCGGTCTTGCGCGCGACCCGCCGCTGCCACCAGATCAATCCACCGGTCAGGCAGATAGACACAACCATGACGACAATCCCCCGCCCCTCCGAGGCAAGAACCCTCGGCGTGTCGGACAACAGCCGCCCGACGGCCGCCCAGCCGATGACAACAGAGGTCACGACAAGAAACATGGATTGCGCGAGTGCCGCCAGATCCTCGACCGAGGTATGGCCAAAGGCGTGATCGTCATCGGCGGGACGGGCGGCATAGAGGATAGCCATCAGCCCGCCAAGCGATATCATCAGATCAAGCCCGCTATCGGCCAGCGACGCCGCCACAGACAATGCCGCGGTTGCACCCAGCGCCCAGAGCTTCAGCGCCACCAGCGCCAGGGCGACGCTGACCGCGGCAAGCCCCGCCGACAGGTTCAACCCGGTGCTTTGCATCCGCTCGGCCATGATCTCTGTCCGTCTCTTGAGGTAACAACCGATGCAGGCATGGCGGCCCGGTTGTCAAGCGGGCGCGCCGCGATTGCGGTCAATCGCCCGTTTCGTCCGCTCCGACACCCCAAAGCGCGCGGCTGTCCACCCACCCCCGTTCACCGCCCGCCGAAATCTGGCACCAGTCCGGTACGCATTGGCCCAGTTTTCCGATCACGCCGCGTTCGGCTTCGGCCACGATGTTTGCCGCGCCGTCGGGCCGGGAACGCAGCGCCACGCCCTCTTTTTCGACAATTACGGTACGGGCGCCCGACAGAAGGCTATAGTGAATCCAGCCCCCCTGCCCGTCACTGTCTTCAACCCGGCGCCAGTTGCCGAACTCTGCGGTGACCTTCAAGGGCATGTCGCGGTGGCGGAAAACCCAGTCTATTCTGTAGCTGAGGCTCGGGCCGCGGCGCACGTTGCCTTCCGCCGCTTTCAGCGACACAAAGCGCGGAAGCGGCAGATTGGTGACAGTCCCACGCGATTCTTCGGCAGCAGAAACGCCCCCGGCGAATGCCACGAACACCGTCACGGTGATAATTCGCAGCCAAAAGTTCCTTGTTTTTCGCCACATCGGCTGCCCGCTCGCGATCTGCGTCAACAACACGCTTGATATTCAGGGCTTGTGACTCGCCCCGTTCAGCGGCACTTTGCCAGTATGAGACCGCCGATGGAAGAGAGGAGAAACGCCCCATGACATCCAAGCGTCTGAGTGTTGTCGTGACGCGACGTTTGCCCGAGGTTGTCGAAGCGCGGATGAAGGAGCTTTTCGACGTTTCCCTGCGCGATCCGGACACCAAGCTTAGCCGCGAGGAACTTTCCGCCGCGGTGCAATCTGCCGATGTTCTGGTGCCTTGCGTGACCGACCGGATCGACGCCAATCTTCTGGCGCAGGCGGGTGCCCGGCTGAAACTGATCGCCAATTATGGTGCAGGGTTCGACCACATCGACGTTGCTTCGGCCCGGCAACGCGGGATATTGGTGTCCAACACGCCGGGCGTGGTGACCGAAGATACCGCCGACATGGCGATGGCGCTGATCCTCGCCGTGACACGGCGCATTCCCGAGGGGCTCGCCATGATGCAATCGGGGCGCTGGCAGGGCTGGGCGCCCACCGCGCTGATGGGCGGTCGTGTCGCCGGCCGCCGGCTGGGCATCCTGGGAATGGGGCGGATCGGACAGGCCGTGGCGCGGCGCGCACAGGCTTTCGGGATGCAGATCCACTATCACAACCGCAGGCAGCTAAGATCCGAAGTGGAGGCCGATCTGAAGGCGACATACTGGGAAAGCCTCGATCAGATGGTCAGCCGGATGGACGTGATTTCCATCAACTGCCCGCATACACCCTCCACCTTTCACCTGATGAACGCGCGGCGGCTGAAACTGCTCAAACCGACCGCTGTCATCGTCAATACCTCGCGCGGCGAAGTGATCGACGAAAACGCCCTGACCCGTTTGTTGCGGACAGGCGAGATCGCCGGAGCCGGGCTTGACGTTTTCGAGCACGGGCACGAGATCAACCCCCGCTTGCGAGAATTGAAGAATGTCGTGCTCTTGCCGCATATGGGGTCGGCCACGGTCGAGGGGCGCATCGAGATGGGCGAAAAGGTGATCATCAACATCAAGACCCACGCCGACGGCCACCGCCCTCCCGATCTGGTCGTGCCGGGAATGCTGTGAAGCTCTGAAAACGCGGGAAATTTCCGCGCGATGGCAATTCTACAATGTCAGCACCGTCGATCCGGTCGTCTTGCGCGCCTCGAGCGCGCGATGCGCGTCTCCGACATCCTCCAAAGCGAACCTCTGGCCGATCTCGATTTTGAACGCACCCGAGGTAACTTTGCCGAACAGCCGCGCGGCCATTTCCTGACAGGTAGCGTGATCGTCGGTATGGGTGAATACCGACGGGCGGGTGATTTTCAGCGAGCCTTTGTCAGCCAGCGTCATGATGTTCATCGGCGGCACCGGCCCCGAAGCGGCGCCGAAAGCGATCATCATGCCCAACGGGCGCAGACAATCAAGCGACCCATCGAACGTATCCTTGCCCACCGAATCCATCACCACATGCACACCCTTGCCACCTGTCAGGTCACGCACTTTCGGGGCAAATTCACCTTGCCGGTAGTTGATCGCGTGGGCTGCGCCGTGATCAAGCGCCATCCGGCATTTTTCGTCCGATCCGGCAGTGGCGATCAGATTGATCCCCTCGGAGCGCGCCCATTGACAGGCGATAAGGCCGACGCCTCCGGCGGCGGCGTGAAACAGCACCCAGTCCCCCCTGGCAATCGGTGTGGTGCGATTGAAAAGATACTCGACCGTCAAGCCCTTCAGCATCATCGCGGCCCCCTGCTCAAAGGAAACGGCATCGGGTAACGGGCAGACCTGGGCGGCGGGCATCACGCGCGCCTCGGCATAGGCTCCGGGGGGCATGGAGGCATAGGCGACACGGTCGCCTCTTTTCAGATGGCTAACGCCAACGCCAACCGCGTCGACAATTCCGGCGGCCTCCATCCCCAGCGGGGCGGGCAGGTCTTGCGGATAAAGGCCGGAACGCTGGTAGATGTCGACAAAGTTCAGCCCGCAGGCCTTGTGCACAACGCGGATTTCACCGGCGCGCGGATCGCCCACCGCCCGGTCGGTCAGCTTCAGAACTTCCGGGCCTCCATGTGCGTCGATGGTAACTGTGCGTGCGATGATCTTTGCCATCTCTCGAACCTTTCTTGCTATGTCATGGACGCCAAAGGCCAGTCTAGGCCGCAGAAGCGCCCCCTTCAATTCCCTTTCCTTGCGCCGCAGCACGCTGCAATGCCCACCGGAATTCCCTCTGCGCGCCGAGAAATTGCCGCAAACGTCGCCTAGCACCGACGCCGGATCACGGGATGCAGCAGAGGGGACGCCGGCAACATGGGCAAGATACTTGCGATCGGGGTGTTGCTGATCGCCACCGCCGTCGGTCTGGGCGCCGATTTCAGCCAGGCTGCCAGAAATCATCCGCCAGGGGCCTATTCGCTGGGGGATCATCTGGCCGCGCGCAAAAGCACTTTGCAAACCGCCCTGGCCGATCTTGTCGGCGCGTCAACCGTCCTGCCGCCAGCGCCCGCGGGCTGGAGCCGCCACGCCGCGCGCTACGAAGATGCGCTGCGGGCCTACGCGGTTGCAACACCGCCGGAATCTGTTGACGCGGGCAAGACGCTGGAAAAGTCCATTCTGGACAAGCTGCCAGGCTACGAACGCCATTATCTGACCTATGAAAATGGCGACCGGATCATTGTCATCGATGTGACCATCGTTCCCCCGACCGAAGCGACGCGCAGGGGCCGGGCCGCACTGGGCACGATCTTCCGGCGGCTCGCCGCTGGAGCCAAGCCCTTCATGACCGCCGGCGGCATCGACCTGGCCAGCGTTCAGAACCAGGAGACCGGCAGCGGACGGATGATCCTGGGTCAGATCGAAGACCTCGTCTATGTGAATGCGGCCAGTAATGCCGACGAAACAACGACGCGAAAATTGCTGGATGCCATCGACTTTGCCGCGTTGCACAAGATGGCCGCCAGGGCCAGATCGGAGACCGCCCAATCGGCATCAGCATCAGACGCACCACCGCGCCCCGGTGCTTTTCTGTCTGCGGGCGACTGCATCCGCAAGGGCGCGGGCAAGTTCTGCAGCGTCGGCAACTGAGCTGCGGGGCAAGGCATCATGTCGTTTTTCTGCTGCGTTAGGTCGGGCTGACCTTCCCAAGTTTTGCACGCTCTGGCAGATAGGGGGCAATCATCTGGCCCCAGGGAGTCGCCCCAATGAAAACCCATGTCAAAGCACTTGTCGTCGGCGGCGGTGCCGTCGGAACCGGGATCGCCTATCACCTTGCCAAGGCGGGCTGGGATACGATGCTTCTGGAACGCGACGAGCTGACAAGCGGATCGACCTGGCATGCGGCGGGCCTGCTGCCGCTGTTCAACATGAGCTACGCGACCACCCATATCCATAAATATTCGGTCGATTTCTACAAATCGCTCGAGGCCGAAACCGGGCTCAATGCCGGCTTCGCGGTGGTAGGCAACCTGCGCATGGCGCAAACCGATGCGCGGATGGACGAATACATGCTCTATTCCTCGGTCGCCGAAACCGCGGGCGTCTATCACGAATTCCTGACACCGAAGGAAATGAAGGAACGCTGGCCGCTCATGCGGACCGACGACCTCAAGGGTGCGCTCTTTCATCCACAGGACGGCTACATCAACCCCGCCGACGTGACCCAGGCCATGGCCAAGGGTGCGCGCCAGCATGGCGTCACGATCGAGCGCAAATGGCAGGTCGACGGCTATGAATGGACCGGGTCGGAATGGATCGTGACCGTCACCAAGATGGTCG
The DNA here is from genome assembly GCA_020446815.1 of Paracoccaceae bacterium. Lineage (GTDB taxonomy): Bacteria > Pseudomonadota > Alphaproteobacteria > Rhodobacterales > Rhodobacteraceae > Albidovulum. The sequence goes on along the minus strand of JAGRDY010000027.1, from coordinate 39,569 downwards.
AGAAGGGCGGCAACCTCGTCGCGTCGGAAGAACAGGCCGAAATCCGCGCCGAGCATGTCGTCACCGCGACGGGCAACCACAACCAGCGCACTGCGCGGCTTCTCGGCATCAAGATCCCGGCGATCCCGGTCGAACATCAGTATATCGTGACCGAGCCCGACCCGATGCTTCAGGAATGGCGCAAGGCGGGCAACCCCGAACATCCGGTGCTGCGCGACGCCGATGCACGCTGGTATGTCCGCGAAGAGCGCGGCGGCTGGATCCTCGGGCCTTATGAAAAGGGCGCGCCGGCACGGTTCGAATATTCCGTTCCCGACAGTTTCCGCGCCGACCTGTTCCCTCTCGATCTGGAACGGATCGAGGAAGAGTACATGTCATTCATCCACAGGCTTCCGTCCTCCGAACATGTCGGGCTGAAGGACGACTTCAACGGACCAATCTGCTACACGCCGGACGGCAACCCGATGCTTGGACCCGCCCCCGGCCTGCGCAACATGTGGCTGGCAGAAGGGTTCTCGTTCGGAATCACTGCGGCCGGTGGCGCCGGGTACTACCTCGCCCAGTTGATGGCCGAGGGCGAGGCCGAAATCGACATGGCCTCGCTTGATCCTAAACGCTACGGCTCATGGATCACGACCGAATACACGGCGCGCAAGGACGAAGAGTGTTACGAGCACGTCTTCATCCTGCATCATCCCGACGAGGAGCGCGAAGCCTGCCGGCCGTTGCGCACCGCACCCGCCTATGACCGCCAGAAAGCCCTTGGCGCGCAATTCGGCCAGGTCAATGGCTGGGAACGCCCGAACTATTACGGCCCGCAAGGGGCCGCCGACAGCTTCGACCATGACAGCCGCAGCTTCCGCCGCGGCGCGTGGTGGCAATATGCCGTGGATGAGGCCGGGGCGATCCGCGAGACCGCCGGCCTGATCGACGCCACCGCCTTTACCAAACATGTCGTGCGCGGGCCGGGGGCCACGGCATTTCTCGACTGGTTCACCTGCAACGCGCTGCCGAAGGTGGGCCGCATCAACCTGACCTACGCCCTCACCCCCACCGGCACCACACGGACGGAATACACCATCGTCAGGAATGGCGAGAACGACTATTACCTCGTCTCCGCCGGGGCCTGGACGGCCTATGACGCCGACTATCTCAGGAAATCCGCCGAGGATTTCATGACCCAAGGCGGTGGCTGGGTGGATATTCACGATGTCACCTCGCAATGGGGCGTCTTTGCCATTGCCGGGCCCAGATCGCGCGACATCCTGAAGGAAATCATCAAGGATGCCGACCCTGCGACCGCCCTGTCGAACAAACGTTTCCCCTGGCTCTCGGCGCGCGGGATCGAACTGGGCATGTGCCCGGTCAACGCCATCCGCGTTGCCTATACCGGCGAGCTGGGCTGGGAGCTGCACCACCCGATCGAAATGCAGAACTATCTTTGGGATCAACTGGTTGCCGCAGGTGAAGAGCACGGCATGAAGCTCGTCGGCGCACGCGCGCAGAACTGGCTGCGCCAGGAAAAATCCTATCGCGCCTTCGGAACCGAACTCGGCCGCGATGCCACGCCGATGGAGGCCGGGCTGGACCGCTTCATCGACCTGTCAAAGGAGTTTCAGGGCAAGCAGGCGATGCTTGATACCGGCATACGCTTCAAATGCGTCACGCTGCTGATCGACGGGCCGGATGACGCCGATCCCTGGGGCAAGGAGGCGCTTTTGCATGAGGGCGAAAAGATCGGGCGGCTGACCTCGGGCGGCTGGTCGGTGGCGTTCGGCAAGCAGATCGGCATGGGCTATGTGCGCACCGATCTGGCCGAGGCCGGCCAGAAGCTGAAAATCCGCATGTTCCGCGAATTGTTCGACGCCACGGTCGTCGAGGACAGCCCCTATGATCCGTCGAACGAACGCATTCGCATCAACGGCTGAAACTGCACGGGCAACGGGCGCGCACGCCGCGCCCGCCAACCTCACATTCCGGCAAGCTCGTCCCAGCAGGCCAGCGCGCTTGACCGGAATACATCAAGGCCGGGCCGCCACCCATCCGGATCGCCTTCGACAGGACATGTGACACACGCGGCTTGATCTTACGGCGTGCGCCCCTCTCGGCAGAGTTGCCTTGCAAATCATCTGCCGATCAACGGGATCGTGGCGCAGCCATGACGGCTTTGTCCCATTGTGCGTGCTTCCATTCCAGCGAAAGGATCACACCATCAATCCCGGAATCAAACAGCCGTTGAATTTCGGGGTCTGCTGCGTCGGCTCAGCCAAATCGCCCGGCATTTAGGGCCGCCACGTCCTGGGCTGCGAGGTCCGGCGCGTGGCCAGCGATCAGATCCGCGGCCAACTGGCTTGCCGCCGGCGCGGTCTGAAACCCGTAACCGCCCTGCCCCGCCAGCCAGAAGAACGACGGCTCTGCCGGGTCCGGCCCGATCACCGGCACACGGTCTGGTGCGAAGGTGCGCAGGCCCGCCCATGACGCCAGAAGCCGTGTCACCGGCACTGTCACGTTTTTCTCATACCGCGCGAGCCCCTCGGCCAGCACCATATCGTCGACGAAGGCATCGTGTGGTTCCATCGGGTGTTCTTCGGCGGGCGACACGATCAACGCCCCGGCATCGGGTTTGCAATACCAGCTTTCACGGATCCCGAAAATCATCGGCCAGCGCGACAGATCATGCCCGCCCGGCGCCGGGATACGGGCCATGGATCGACGATAGGGGGTGAACCCGATGGGTCTGATGCCCGCCATCCGGGCGATCTCATCCGCCCAGGCGCCGGCGGCATTGACGATCTGCCGGGCATTGACGGGGCCATCGCGGGTTTCAACACGCCACAGGCCATCATCGCGGGCAATCGCGGTCACGGGCGATCTTGTCCGGATGATCGCGCCCCTGGCGCGCGCTTCGCGGACGAAATTCTGGATCAGCAGATCGGTGTCGATATCCCAGGCGTGATCGGCCATGGCGATACGCGAGATCGTCTCGGGGTTGAGAATCGGCACGATACCCTGGGCCTCGGCCACAGATACCTCAACCAGATCGAAACTATCGCGTTCTGGTGCAAAGGCGTCTTCCTGCCCCTTGCCCGCCACGACCATCATTCCGCGCGGGCTGAGCACCCCGCCATTGGTCGAACGGAGATAGCTCTCGCTGGCAAAGGACAAAGTTACAACCGGCGGCAATCCGTAGTTCGGTTCAAAAAGCGCCGCCGACCGGCCAGAGGTGTGATAGGCAAGGTTTTCTTCGCTTTCCAGCAGCGTCACGGAACCCAGCGCAGCCAGCCGGGCGGCCGCCGAAACCCCGGCGATTCCGCCGCCAATGATAAGAAAATCCGTTGTCATGAACCGACGATGCCACGGCCAGCCCGGGAAGAAAAGACCCCGCAATCAGGTATGACACAAAAGGGCCGGCCGAAAATCGGATGGCCCTGTGTTTGGCGCGAAAACCCGGCGGCGATCAGGCCAGGCGCGCCTTGCGGCGGCGGCGAAGCCCGGCCAGACCGGCCAGACCGCCCAGCAACATCATCCCCGCCGCCGGAACCGGAACCGGCGCCATGTCGGTCAACAGATCCTGTGTGCCCGGCGCAGTCAGGATCCGCACCCGGCTTGACGGTGTCCACTGTCCGCTGGAAATTGCGTCAAGCCATCCCTGCGCCAGTGTTCTGGTCGATGAATGCACCGAGGTAAGCTGGAATACCCCCGACCCGAGATCGTAGTTTCCCACATTTTCGGAAACGATTTCCCATGCGGCAATCTGGAAGGCCGCCGCCGAGGCGCTGTTGTTGACCATGCCAAAGGCATTGCTCAGCAAGGTTCCGAGTTGGCCCACGACCGTCGCCGACAGGCTGGTGCCGTCCGTATAGGTCCGCAGGCTCAACCATTCCAGCGGTTCAAGGCAGAAGGCCACGAAATTGCGCGAACTGCCATTGGGCATGGTCCCCACGAAACGAAAAGCCCCGGCGCTGACATGGCGCGCCGTGCCGTTGACGGTGTAGCCGACCGATTGAAACCAGGCATTCTGGCCGTTCATGTCGCGAAAGACATTTGTCCCCTGCGTCGTGACATTCACCGTTGTCGCGGCGGCGGGCATCGCCGCCAGCACAAAAGCGAACGCAGCAGCTCCTGCAATCTCAGACAATTTCATTTTGGCAATTTCCCCCAACAACTCTTTACAACTCTTTGACAGCCGGACAAATTTCCCCTCGGCTCATCATCAAGACGTTACCGATACCGAATGCAAGGTTCAAGCCGAACGGTGATCGCTCAACAGCCACCATCCGAGGAAATATTACAAGAAACCATGCGGTATTGTATCGAGTTTTCGCATGATTTCCTGATAATGCGTTCACTGTTTACCTTCTGTCGGCAAAAAACTGCAATTTTCACCTCAAATCACCCATGACACAAAACAACCGTATTCCCCGATGAAATCGGTTTGTTTCAAAGATCGACGCGTTTTCAATGCGCAAATGACGCCTGTCGCCGCCAAACGGTGGACAATGGCCGATTGTTGAAACGATTGAACCCGGTGCCCGATTCAGGGCCGTCTCACGCCCGCCGCCCGTCACAACAGCCCGCGCCCCTTCAACAGCGGCTCCACTCCCGGCATCTTTCCGCGAAAGGCCAGGTAAAGCGCATCTGGTTCCTGACTGCCGCCAGCCGACAGAATGTGACGTTCCAGCTTTTGCGCCGTGGCAGGGTCGAACGGATCGCCTGCTTCCTCAAAGGCTTCGAACGCATCGGCATCCATCACTTCGGACCACATGTAGCTGTAGTATCCCGATGAATAACCGTCGCCCGAAAAGACATGCGCGAAATGCGGTGTCGCGTGACGCATCCGAATGGCGTGCGGCATGTCGAGATCGGCCAGCACCCCGGCCTGCGCCGCCATCGGGTCGGCGGGTGCGGGGCCTTCGTGAAAGGCCAGGTCGACCAGGGCCGATGCGATATATTCGACCGTGGCGAACCCCTGATCATAAGTTCGCGCCGCCAGCAGACGGTCACGCAGATCGGCAGGCATCGGATCACTGGTGATGGCGTGACGGGCATGACGGTCAAGCACCTGCGGCACTTCCAGCCAATGTTCGAACAGCTGGCTCGGCAATTCGACGAAATCGCGCGCCACCGCGGTTCCGGAAATCATGCCGAAGGTCACGTCCGACAACATCACATGCAGCGCATGGCCGAATTCGTGAAACAGCGTGCGCGCATCATCCCAGGACAGAAGCGCGGCCTGCCCCGCGGCCGGTTTGGCGAAGTTGCAGACATTGACGGCGATGGGCCGCACCGCGCCGCCCAGTTTGCGCTGGCTTCGGAATGACGAACACCAGGCCCCCGAACGCTTTGACGCACGGGCAAAGTAATCGCCGATGAAGACTGCTACATGCACCCCCTTTCGCGTGACTTCCCAGGCCTGCGCGTCCGGATGGTAAAGCGGCACCGAAAGCGGCCGGAACTCAAGCCCGAAAAGCCGCGTGGCACAGTCAAAGGCCGCGCCGATCATTGCCTCAAGCGTCAGATAGGGCTTGATCACCCCTTCATCCAGATCATGTTCCGCAAGTCGCCGCTTTTCGGAATAATAGCGCCAGTCCCAGGCCTCCAGATCGCCATTGATGCCGTCTTCATGCATCATCGCGGTCAACACGTCGGCATCCTGAACGGCCTTTTGCCGCGCCGGGGCCCAGACCCGCATCAACAGATCGCGCACCGCCGCCGGTGTCTTGGCCATTTCCGGCTCCAGCTTGTAATCGGCAAAGCTGGCATAGCCGAGCAGTTGCGCGCGCTCTTGCCGCAGGGCAAGGATTTCGGCGGCGATCGCCCGGTTGTCGGTAGCCCCGCCATTGGCCCCGCGCGCCACCCAGGCCGCATAGGCCGCCTCACGCAGATCGCGCCGCGGCGAGAATTGCAGGAACGGCACGACAAGCGCCCGCGACAGTGTCAGCACATGGCCTTCCTGCCCGCGCTCCTCGGCGGCGGCACGCGCGCTGGCGATGACGAAATCCGGCAGACCCTCCAGATCCGCATCCGCCAGCGGCATCGTCCAGCCCCGCTCATCGGCCAGAAGGTTCTGGCTGAACGCGGTCGAGAGCACCGCCAGGCGTTCCCGGATCGCCGCCATCCGGTCGCGCGCCGCCCCGTCAAGCGCCGCCCCCGCGCGGATGAACATGCGCCGGTAAAGCGTCAGTACCCGGTCCTCTTCGGCATCCAGATCGAGGGTTTCACGGCTCTGCCACAGGGTTTCGATACGTTCGAAAAGTGCTTTGTTCATTGTCACTTCCGACGAAAACGCCGCCAGTTTCGGCGCAAGTTCGCGTTGCAGGGCTTCGCGCGCCGGCGTGCTGTCGGCAGCGGCAAGGTTGTGAAACACCCCCATCACCCGGTCAAGCCTCTGTTCAGCCAGTTCCAGCGCAGCAATGGTATTGGCAAAGCTCGGGGCCGCGCCTTGCCCGCCGATCCGCGCGATATTGGCCCGCGCCTCGGCCAAAGCCACATCAAAGGCCGGGGCGAAAGCGTCATCCTCGATCGCATCGAAAGGCGGCAGCGCGAATTCAGAGCGCCAGTCGCTCAACAGCGGATTTGTCATGAAAATTCTCCTTCGAAGCGGCAACCTATCGCGGTTCGGGGCCGACTTCCACTTGCAAAAACATGCTGCCCAGGGCATACCGCCACGGCCCGCGCGAGCGGCTCACAAACCCTTGCGCGCCCGCAGTTTCCTTTCCAGACGCCTGAGCGCCAGCGAAAGGCTGATGGTCATGGTCAGATAGATCAGCGCAACGATGTTGTAGGTCTCGAAATAGCGAAAATTTCCCGCCGCCGTCACCTTGCCAAGCTGGGTCACATCCGCCACACCAAGCACCGAAACCAGCGAGCTGTCCTTGACCATGGCCACGAAATCGTTGCCCAGGGGCGGCAGGATCATCCGGAACGCCTGCGGAAAGATCACATGGCGGAACCGCGCCCAGGGTTTCAGGCCCAGCGCCTTGGCGGCCTCGATCTGCCCGGCATCGACCGCCTGAAGCCCGGCGCGGAACACCTCGGCGATAAAGGCCGAATAGGCGATGGTCAGCGCGATGACCGCCCGCCAAAGCAGCGAAAAATCGCGCGTACGCAACGGATCGGCCCCCAGCGGCCCGGTCAGCCAGTTCCAGCCCGCGATCACCGCGGGTGCCCCGGCAAAAGCCACATAAAGCAACAAGACGATGATCGGAATCCCGCGGATGATCTCGATATAGAGACGCGCCGTCTGGCGGATGGCGACAAAGCGCGACAGCGATGCCACGGCCAGCAACAAACCCAGCGCCGATGCCATCGCGAAGCCCACCAGCGTGACGAACAAGGTGACGCCTACTCCGCGCGACACCGTGGCCATCACTTTTGCATAAAGGTCACTGGCCCAGACCTGATAGAAAAGCCAGCCGCCCAGCCCGATCAGGAAGACGAGCCAGTAGGGAAATTCCTGTTCTTTTTGCGGTGGCGCCAGCATCGGGGTCGGACTTGCGGGGGGTGCGCCCCCGCAAGGTCAGGCCATCACTCGCCGAATTTGTAGTCGAGGAACCATTTCTTGTTAAGCGCGTCGATCGTGCCATCGGCCTTCATCTCGGCGATTGCCGCGTTGACCGGTGCCACCAGATCCGAGCCCTTGGGGAAGATGAAGCCGAAATCCTCGGTGCCCAGCGGCGAGCCAACGATCTTCAGCCCTCCATCCGAGGCCGCGACATAGCCGTTGCCTGCCGTCCCGTCGGTCAGAACCAGATCGACATCGCCGGACTTCAACGCCGCGACCGTGGCGCCGAATGTCTCGAACAGCTTGATGCGCGGATTGGCCTCATCGCCGTCGAGCACCTCATAGACCCCGACATAGAAAGGCGTGGTGCCGGGTTGGGCGGCCATCAGAAGATCGGGGTTGTCGGCAAATGACGCGGCATCGTCGAACCGTTCCTCATCGCCCCTGACCAGCATGACCATTTCCGAGCGCATGTAGGGGTCGGAAAAATCCACCTGCTCCTTGCGGTCGTCGCGGATTGTGATGCCGGTCATGCCGATGTCGAACTGGCCTTCCGACACCGCCGGAATCATCGCATCCCAGCTGGTGTTTTCATACCTGACCTTGATGTTCAGGCGTTTGGCGATATCGGCCATGGCATCGTATTCCCAGCCGACGGCATTGCCCGAACCGTCGATGAATTGCAGCGGCGGATAGGCGTTTTCGGTGGTCACGACCACCTCGCGCCCGCCAAGGTCGGGCACTTCGGCAAGCGCGGGCGTGGCCAAAAGGGCGGCAAGGCCCATCACGGCAGAGATCAGTTTCATCGGGGCAGCTCCTGTCACTGGTGTTCCGCGGCAGGTTACGGTGCGCGGCGGGGGCTGTCCAGCGGCCTCAATGCGCCCCGCACACTTCGCAATCGGCGCGCCGGCGCAGCGTGACAACCCGGTTTTCGCCGTAAAGTGCATCGTAAAGCAGCATCCGCCCGCGCAAGCCCAGCCCTGCGCCGGTTATCTCCTTGATCGCCTCACCGGCCATCATCGCCCCCATCACCCCCGGCAAGGCCCCCATCACCCCCGCCTCGGCGCAGGAAGGGGCCAGGCCGCTTTCGGGCGGATGAGGAAACACGCAGGCATAACAAGGCGCCCCCGCCTTCGGATCGTAAAGCGAAATCTGCCCTTCCCACTGGGTGATGGCCGCCGAAATCAGCGGCTTGCCCGACGCCACGGCGGCGGCATTGACCAGATAGCGGGTGGCGAAATTGTCAGAGCCATCGAGGACCAGGTCGTAACCGGCAAAAAGCGCCGCGGCATCGGCTTCGCCCAGGCGGCGGTTGTGGGGCTGCACGGTGACAAATGGATTGAGCGCCCTGATCGCCGCCTCGGCGGAAAACACCTTGGGTTTGCCGATATCGGCATCCTTGTGGATCACCTGCCGCTGAAGATTGGCGTTTGAGACGACATCATCGTCGATCACCCCGATCGTGCCAACCCCCGCCGCCGCCAGATACAGCAACACGGGCGAGCCGAGCCCACCCGCCCCCACCACCAGAACCCTGGCGGCTTTCAGCTTTCTCTGCCCTGTGCCGCCGATCTCGCGCAGCACGATATGGCGGGCATAACGGTCAAGCTCCACTTCGGAAAACGTATCCTTTGCCGGTGGCGCGCCGCTGGCGGAACCCCTGGCCCGCACCTGTAGAAACCGCAACGCCGCCTGGTAGGACAATACCGCCAACGCACCGAATCCGAGCACCAGCCAACTGCGCCAGTCGCCGCCGATGGCTACCGGCAACGGATGCCCCGCGGGCAATACCAGATGGGCGATAACGATACCGGCCCACAGAATGCCCAGCATCACCGCGATGGCCCGCCCCGGCAGGCGCAGCAACAGCCCCAGCCCCACCAGCACCACGACAAGGACCAGCACCATCATCCGCGCCCTGTCGACCCGAAGCCGCCCGACCCGCGCCCGGTGGAATCGAGCGCGGCCACTTCGGCGAAACCGGCCCGTGCGACGGGCGCCACCACCATCTGGGCAATCCGTTCACCATGGGCAATCACATAGGGTTTCGACCCGAAATTGATCAGCAATACCCCCAGTGGCCCGCGATAATCGCTGTCGATGGTGCCGGGGGTGTTAGGCAGCGAAATGCCGTGTTTCAGCGCCAGCCCCGACCTTGGCCGTATCTGCACTTCGTAGCCTTGCGGCACCGCCACCCGCAACCCCGTCGGCACGATGGCGCGCTGCATCGGCTCCAGCCGGAAACCATCGCGACGCTGATCCGCCGGCAGGCTGGCGCGGATATCGGCGCCCGCGGCGCCGGCCGACTCGTAACTCGGCAAGGGCACGGCGCGGTCCGCCCACGCCTCGCGCAGGACGTTGATCACCGGGGAAGCATCGGCTTTCATCTTGTCTCAAGCATCTCCGCCTGGGGCGCCCGCGTCCGCCGGTTTCCGCAACGCCGCCGCAACACGCGCCGCCAGCCGCCGCGCCACCTCATCCTTGGGCAGGCGCGGCCAGTTCTCGGCGCCCGCGGCCGAAATCAGCGTCACGGCATTTTCGCCGCCGCCCATGATTCCCGTGGCGGGGCTGACATCATTGGCGACGATCCAGTCACAGCCCTTGCGCACCAGCTTGGCGGCTGCATGGGCCTCCACATCGTCGGTTTCGGCCGCAAAGCCCACGACCAGCGCCGGGCGATCCTTTTTCAGGCCCGCCACATGGGCCAGGATATCCGGGTTTTCCGCGAATTCCAGCGCCGGCGGCCGCCCCGAGCCATCTTTTTTCATTTTCGAGCCGCTGACATTGGTCACATGCCAATCGGCCACCGCAGCGGCGAAAATGGCCGCATCGGCAGGCAACGCCGCCTGAACCGCGGCCAGCATGTCGCGGGCGGTGACGACCGGCACCACATCGACCCCGCCGGGGCTGGGTTCGCGCGCCGGGCCGGTGACGAATGTGACCCGCGCCCCCAGATCGCGCAGCGCCCGCGCCAGCGCCGCTCCCTGCGCCCCCGAAGACCGGTTGGCGATATAGCGCACCGGATCGATCGGCTCTTGGGTAGGCCCGGAGGTGATCAGCACATGCCGCCCCTTCAACGGCCCCTCGCCCGTCATCGCCTCGATCGCGGCAACGATCTCCAGCGGTTCGGCCATCCGTCCCGGCCCGTATTCGCCGCAAGCCATATCGCCTTCATCGGGGCCGACAAAACGCACATCATCGCCCCGCAATACGGCGATATTGCGCTGGGTGGCGGGATGCAGCCACATCCGTACATTCATCGACGGCGCCACCAGCACCTTCTTGTCGGTCGCCAGAAGCAGGGTCGAGGCCAGGTCATCGGCTTGGCCTGCGGCCATCCTGGCAATCAGATCGGCGCTGGCCGGGGCCACGACCACAAGATCGGCGGCGCGGCTCAATTCGATATGCCCCATCTCGGCTTCGTCGGTCAGATCGAAAAGCGCGCGATAGCACTTTTCACCGGCAATCGCCGCCACCGACAGGGGGGTGACGAATGCCTCGCCTGCCCGCGTCAGCACCGGCGTGACGCCGGCGCCGCGTTCGCGCAGCCGGCGGATCAGATCCAGCGCCTTGTAGGCGGCGATTCCACCGCTGATGATCAACAATATGCGTTTACCGGTCAGCATGACGGCCTCCTGCCCTTCACCCCAAGGATTAGGCATCGCCCGGCCCGAAGACAAGCGCCAGCTGTCACAATCACCGCCGGTGACGGCCGCCGCCGGCGAACGCCAAGCACACCCGTCCGGGCAGCCAGAGCCTTTGTTGCTGTGCCGGCGGCGCTCATCTCGGCGCTTCGGACAAGCCCATCGCCCTGTCGCGCCGGATCGGCTTCGTTAACCAATCCTAAACACCTTTCTTGCTAGCCGTTAACCCGTCGGGGACGGAGGGCAGTGATGGTGGCGCGCACCTATACGGTGGCCTTCGAAGGGGTCGAGGCGCGAATTGTCGAGGTACAATGCGCCGTGGCCGCGGGGCTGCCGGCCTTTGCCATCGTCGGGCTGCCCGACAAGGCGGTATCGGAGGCGCGCGACCGGGTGCGCGCGGCGCTGACCGCGATGTCGATCGCCCTTCCTTCCAAGCGCATCACCGTCAACCTGTCGCCCGCCGACCTGCCCAAGGAAGGGTCGCATTTCGACCTGCCCATCGCGCTCGCGCTCCTGGCGGCCATCGGCATCCTGCCGCCCGAGGATGTCGAGGCCACGGTGGCCCTGGGCGAACTTTCGCTCGACGGACGGCTCGTCGCGGTGATCGGCGCGCTGCCCGCCGCCATGGCCGCGGCGGGCGAGGACAAACAGCTTTTGTGCCCCAGGGCCTGCGGCCCCGAGGCCGCCTGGGTCGGGGCCACGCCGGTGATCGCGGCGGCCAGCCTGGCCGATGCCCTGCGCCATTTTACCGGGCAGGCCCCGATCGACCCTTCCAGCCCCGGCGAGGTCCGCGCCGATCCGGCGGGGCGCGATCTGCGCGACGTGAAAGGCCAGGAACGCGCCAAGCGCGCGCTGGAAATCGCCGCCGCCGGGCGCCATCACCTGTTGATGGTCGGCACGCCGGGATCGGGCAAATCCATGCTGGCCGCGCGGATCCCCGGCATCTTGCCGCCGCTGACACCGACCGAGGCGCTGGAAACCTCGATGATCCATTCGCTTTCGGGCCTTCTCGACGAAGGCGGGATCAGCCGCGCCCGCCCGTTTCGCGAACCGCATCACACCGCCTCGATCGCCGCCATCGTCGGTGGCGGGCGCGGGGCCAGGCCCGGCGAAATCAGCCTTGCCCATAACGGTGTGCTTTTTCTCGACGAATTCCCGGAATTCCCCCGCACGGTCCTCGAAACCCTGCGCCAGCCGATCGAAACCGGCGAAGTCGTCGTGGCCCGCGCCAATGCCCATGTCAGATACCCGTGCAAATTCCTGCTGATCGCCGCCGCCAACCCTTGCAAATGCGGCTATCTGTGCGATCCGGCGCGGGCCTGCGCGCGCGCCCCGCAATGCGGCGAGGATTATCTGGGGCGGATATCGGGGCCGCTGATGGACCGGATCGACCTGCGCGTCGATGTCCCGCCGGTGGCCTATACCGATCTCGATCTGCCAAGCGGCGGCGACAGCAGCGCCACCGTCGCCGAACGGGTCATCCGTGCCCGCGCGGCACAATCGGCCCGCTTCGAAAACCACCCGCAAACCCGCGTGAATGCCGATGCCGAAGGTCACCTGCTGGAGGAAATCGCCACCCCCGACAGCGACGGCCGGGCGCTGCTCGGTCAGGTTGCCGAACGCTTCGGTCTGTCGGCACGCGGCTATCACCGGGTGTTGCGGGTGGCGCGCACCATTGCCGATCTGGCGGGCGAGCCGCGCGTGTGCAAACCACATGTGGCCGAGGCGGTCGGATACAGGCTGGCCGTCAAGGCGGGCTGACCGCTTCGCCCGTGGATGCCTGCGCCGAGACAACTCCGGCGGGCCCGCCAAAGACCTGCCGGACGGGCCTGGCGAAATCGCGGCACATGCCGGTGCGGCCGGTGATCCGGGCCGGATGCGCCTTGCCGAAAGCGCGGATCAGCAAATCGGGAACGCTCGGCCTGCGGCTCATGCCACCCTCATCCGGCGCGCTTCGCCTCGATCACCTCCCAGATCCTGGCCGCCGTGTTGGTGCCATCGAACCGCTCCAGCTCCTGAATGCCGGTCGGCGAAGTCACGTTGATCTCCGTCAGCCAGTCGCCGATCACATCGATGCCCACGAATATCTGCCCCTTGTCGCGCAGCGTGGGGCCGATAGCGGCGCAGATCTCGCGGTCCCGCCCGGTCAGTCCGACCTTTTCGGGACGTCCGCCCACATGCATGTTCGACCGGGTTTCGCCCGCCGCCGGAACCCGGTTGATCGCGCCCACCGGCTCGCCATTGACCAGAATGATCCGCTTGTCGCCCTTGGCCACATCGGGAACGAATTTCTGCGCGATCAGCGGTTCGCGGCTGATCCCGGCGAAAAGTTCGTGCAGCGAGGCAAGATTCCGGTCATTGGGGTCAAGCCGGAACACCCCGGCGCCGCCGTTGCCGTAAAGCGGCTTGAGGATGATATCGCCGTGGCGCGCCCTGAATTCGCGGATCGTTCGAAGGTCGCGGGCGATCAATGTGGGCGGCGTCAGGTCGGGAAAATTCAGCACCAGCAGCTTTTCAGGGTAATTGCGTACCCAGAACGGATCGTTCACCACCAGTGTTTCGGGGTGGATCATGTCCAGAAGATGGGTGTTGGTGATATAGCTCATGTCAAAGGGCGGATCCTGGCGCAGCCAGACCACATCGCAGTCGCCCAGATCGACCTCGCACTCCTCCCCCAGGGAGAAGTGGTCACCCCGCTTGCGGCGCAGCTCGATCGGCCATCCGCGCGCCAGAATGCGGCCCTCGCAATAGGCCAGCCTGTCTGGCGTATAGTAGAAAAGCCGATGCCCGCGCGCCTGCGCCTCAAGCGCGATGCGAAAGGTCGAATCCGCGTCGATATCGACCGCGCCGATCGGATCCATCTGGATTGCTACGCTGAGTGCCATTGCCGCGCGCCCTTTTCGTTGCCTGACCTTGCGGCACTAGATGGCCCAGCGGCGCGGCGGATGCAATCGCCTCTGTGCGGGCGATGGCGACTGACTTTGGCTGAATTGCCGCAAGGTGGACGCCGGGTGCCAACCTTGCCGATCCGGGCCGGGGCCCGCCCGCGCCACGCGACGGGGCGCGGCGCGGTTTTCAGCAGCCCTGTCACAACTCAAAGTCCGGTATGCCCGATGCCGCGCTTGCAGGTCCTTGGCGGCCGCCCGGCAAAACCATAGCCGGTTTCATTGCAGGCATCGCAGACCCAGCGCCCGAACCTTCCGCGCGCACCCGCGCCGTCGCGCCGCCACCGGCAACCATTCCCCGGGCTTTGCCCAGGCGATCCGAACAACCGCCAGAACAGGTAGATGACGGCAAGGAAGCCAACAACCAGTAGGGCCGCAAGCAGCACATCGTGCGTGAGTTGCCCCGGGCCATCCGGCGCGTAGGTGACGATCAGCCGCTTCAAATTACCAGGTATCCTCCGAGCAGAGGGCGCTTTCGACGCGCGAACCTATCGCGCCGGTATCGAGAAAGCCAGCATTCACACGATCCGCTCGACCATCAGCCGCTTGATCTGGGCAATCGCCTTGGCGGGGTTCAGGCCCTTGGGGCAGGTCTTGGTGCAGTTCATGATGGTGTGGCAGCGATAGAGCTTGAACGGGTCTTCGAGATTGTCCAGCCGTTCGGCTGTTGCCTCGTCGCGGCTGTCGATGATCCAGCGATAGGCATGCAGAAGCGCCGCCGGGCCAAGATAGCGGTCGGCGTTCCACCAGTAACTCGGGCAGGCCGTCGAACAGCACGCACACATCACGCATTCATAAAGCCCGTCGAGCTTTTCGCGGTCGCTGATCGACTGCTTCCATTCCTTGGCCGGGGTGCTTGTCTTGGTTTCCAGCCAGGGCATGATGCTGGCGTGCTGGGCGTACCAGTGGGTCAGATCGGGGATCAGATCCTTGACCACCGGCATGTGCGGCAAGGGATAGATCTTCACGTCGCCCTCGATCTCGTCAAGCCCGTAGATGCAGGCCAGGGTGTTGATCCCGCCGACATTCATCGCGCAAGACCCGCAGATGCCCTCGCGGCACGACCGGCGGAAGGTCAGCGTCGGGTCCACCTCGTTCTTGATCTTGATCAGCGCATCCAGAACCATTGGCCCGCAGTGGTCCATGTCGAGGAAATAGGTATCGACCCGGGGGTTTTCGCCGCTATCGGGGTTCCAGCGGTAAATCTGGAACTTGCGGATATTGCTGCCTGACGGCTTCGGCCAGGTCTTGCCGACACGGATCTTGGAATTCTTGGGAAGCGTGAACTGGACCATGATTTACTCCCTCCAATCTGGGCGGGTATAGAGCGGCTGGCGCGGCGGCCGGCCGGATTTCCGATAGACACAGGCATCGTAAAGCGCCGACGGGTCGTTGCCCTGGATGAAGTCGGACGAGATCGTCAGCCTGACCTTGCTGCCCGCGCCGCCGGTACCGGCACCGACGGCAACGATACCGCGCGGGCCCGCCGCCAGATAGGCGCGGTTGAAACATTCCCGTTCGGCCCGTTCGACCGGCATCGGGCCGCAGGCGGCCAGAAGGACGGCGGCGGCCGGGGCGAGGACGGCGATCCGAGTCATTCGGTACTCAGCGATGCGGCGATGGTCGATCCGTCCTGCAAGAACAGAAGCGCGCGTTTCTGCTGTTCCAGCGTCAGGGTATTCCACATCCTTTCGTCTTCGGCCGACAGCGGGTAGTCGACCGGCAGCGGCAGTTTTCCGGGGGCAGCCCTGGGTGCCTTTTTCTTCGGCCCGACGGCCGGCGCGGGGGGCGTGTTGGGAACAAGATAGGCCCCGTGATACCCCGCACCACCGCTCAGCGCGGCGGCGCCGCGCCTTTCCTTGGTGTATTTCACCCTGGGTTGCGCGGCATCCTGCGCCTCGGTCGTGCATCCGGCAAGCATCGCCAGAACGGCTGCGACCATTGCCTGTTTGTATAGTCTGCGCATTCACGGCTCCTTGCCTCAGTTATGGTGCCACGCATCTTGGGCGTGGCGCTGCGCGGACGGCCCCGCCGTCAATTGACCACCCCGGCCGGCGGCAGCGCATCCAGACAGGCCTGCGCGTCGGGTCGCGCCGCATAGGCCAGGATTTTTTCGCGATTGGCGGCAGTCACGCCGCGGTGGCTGTCATCCAGTCCCAGCCGGGTGGTCTCGAGGATCGTCATCGCCTTTTGCACACAGACCGCGGCTTCGGCGCTGTCAATTCCGGGGCGTTCGGCGGCCATGACCTTGCCGATGGCCACCCGCGCCTCCTTGCGGCTGGCGTCGGCGACGATGATCCCGGCACAGCCGGGAAGTGCAAGCGTGGCGACCAGCGCCGACATGAGCCGGACTTTCATCAATAGACCCTCGCTTTCGGTGCGATTTTCGTCATGTCGATGCCGCCCTCCTTTTCGCCGGTCAGCGGGTCCACATGAACCGGCCGGGTCGAAAGCGTGACCTTGGTCCCGCTGACGCGGGCCAGCGAATGCACCCGCCAGTTCTTGTCGTCGCGGTCGGGGTAATCTTCATGGGCATGGGCGCCACGGCTTTCCTTGCGCGCCTCGGCGGCGACGATGGTGGCCTGCGCATTGGGCATCAGATTGGTCAGCTCCAGCGTTTCCATCAGGTCCGAATTCCAGATCAGGCTGCGATCGGTGACTTTCAGATCATCCAGCTTGGCCGCCACCTTGGCCATCTTGGCCACACCTTCGGCAAGCGTCTTGTCGGTGCGGAAAACCGCCGCGTCGGCCTGCATGGTCTTTTGCATCTCCAGCCTGAGCTCCGCCGTGGGCACCGCGCCATTGGCGTTGCGCAACGCGTCGAACCGGTCCAGCGCCTTGTCGACGCCGGCCGTGTTCACCGGCGGATTATAGGTCTTCGGGTCGACCAACTGCCCCGCCCGGATCGCCGCCGCACGGCCAAAGACGACGAGATCGATCAGGCTGTTCGAGCCCAGCCGGTTGGCGCCATGCACGCTCGCACAGCCCGCCTCGCCCACCGCCATCAGGCCGGGAACGACGGCGTCAGGGTCCTTGGCGGTCGGGTTCAGCGCCTCGCCCCAATAATTCGTCGGGATGCCGCCCATGTTGTAATGCACGGTCGGCAGGACCGGAACCGGCTCCTTGGTCAGATCGACACCGGCAAAGATGCGCGCCGATTCGGAAATTCCCGGCAGCCGCAGATGCAGCGTTTCGGGCGGCAGATGGCTCAGGTTGAGATGGATGTGATCCTTGTTCGGCCCCACACCGCGGCCTTCGCGGATCTCGATGGTCATGCAGCGCGAAACCACGTCGCGGCTGGCCAGATCCTTGTAATGGGGCGCATAGCGTTCCATGAACCGCTCGCCCTCGGAATTGGTCAGATAGCCGCCTTCGCCGCGCGCGCCTTCGGTAATCAGCACCCCGGCGCCGTAGACCCCGGTCGGATGGAACTGGACGAACTCCATGTCCTGAAGCGGCAATCCGGCGCGCGCCACCATGCCGCCACCGTCGCCGGTACAGGTATGCGCGCCCGTCGCGCTGAAAAAGGCGCGCCCATAGCCGCCGGTGGCCAGTACCACCATCTTGGCGTTGAAGACATGGATGGTGCCGTCCTCCAGCTTCCAGGCCACGACCCCGGTGCAGGCTCCGTCGGTCATGATCAGATCAATGGCGAAATACTCGACATAGAATTCCGCATTATGCTTCAGCGACTGCCCATAGAGCGTGTGCAGGATCGCATGTCCGGTGCGGTCGGCGGCGGCACAGGTACGCTGCA
Source organism: Paracoccaceae bacterium (assembly GCA_020446815.1). Taxonomy (GTDB): domain Bacteria; phylum Pseudomonadota; class Alphaproteobacteria; order Rhodobacterales; family Rhodobacteraceae; genus Albidovulum. Next base: position 21,719 of record JAGRDY010000027.1, on the reverse strand, counting down.
CCGGCGGGCCTTCGCCGAATTCGGTGGTATGCCCGCCGAAGGGCCGCTGATAGATCTTGCCTTCCTCGGTGCGCGAAAACGGCACCCCGTAATGTTCCAGCTCGTAAACCGCCTGGGGCGCATGACGGGCAAGATATTCCATCGCATCCGTGTCGCCCAGCCAGTCCGATCCCTTGACGGTATCGTACATGTGCCATTGCCAGTGATCCGGCCCCATGTTCGACAGCGACGCGGCGATGCCGCCCTGTGCCGCCACGGTATGGCTGCGCGTCGGAAAGACCTTGGTGACGCAGGCGGTGCGCAGGCCCTGTTCGGCCATCCCGAGCGTGGCGCGCAGGCCCGCCCCCCCGGCTCCGACCACAACCACGTCATAGTCGTGCGTCTCGTAAGGATAAGCGGTCATGTGTATCTTCCCTCAGAGCGCGAGTTTGACGAGCGCGAAAAGCCCGGTGGCGATGGCCGCGTAGCTCAGGCAGGCGGCGGAAATGATCAGCGCCTTGCGCCACAGGCCCTTGGTGTAATCCTCGATCATCATCTGCGCGCCGTTCTTGAAATGAACGAACCCCACAACGATCGTCAGCGCCGCCACGATGGCCGGGAACGGCCTGGCGAAATAGGCCGTCACCTCGTCATGGCTGCCGCCGATGATGCTGCCGAAGGTGAAGATGAACAGCGGCACCATGATGGCCAGGCCAACCGCGGAAACCTGCATGTGCCAGTGATGTTCGGTCCCCGCCCTGGCCGGTCCAAGACCCTCGGCGCGTTTGCGGTCGGTCAGAAAGCGCATCTGCCCCTCCTAAAGGATGATGATGGTCAAAAGCGTCAGCAGCAGCGATCCGACGATCACCGCCCAGCCGAGCCTTTCGGAAGTGCGGATGGCGAAGCCGCGGCCCGAATCGTAGTAAAGATGCCTGATCCCGGCAAGGAAATGGTACCAGACCGCCCAGACGGACCCGAGCAGGATCAGCTTGCCGAACCAAGACCGCAACACCCCGTCGGCGACGGCGAAATAGTCCGGCCCCTTGGCCGCCGCCAGCAGCCACCAGACGATCAGCACCCCCGCCACGATCAGCCCGTTGCCGGTGATCCGCGTCAGGATCGAGGTGACGGAACCCATTTGCGGGCGGTAAATCTGCAAGTGCGGTGACAGGGGGCGGTTGCCCCGGCTGATATCGGCCATGATCGGTCCTTTTCATGTTGCGGGGCGCTCAAAGCCTCCGCTCGGACAGCTTCGCCTTTCTCAATACCCGAATTCGCGCCCATGTCACGGCCCGAATGCTGCAACTGCGATATTTGCACATAAATTTTTGCAAAATGCCCAAACAGTGATCACATAAATTTTTGTTGTGATCACAACAAAATGCCTATCGGGCCGCCTTCCGTCATTGCCGGTACAACACCGGCACCGGCCCGTCGCGGCCCAGCCGAGAAAGCGGCCTTTCGGTTTCGCGGCGCAGTTTCCGGCGCATCCTTTCGGGATATTCGGCATAGTTTTCCGCGGTGAAGACAAAGGCGTTGCCCCCCACGATCACATTGTCGGCGAAATAGCCCGGCAACCCGTCGTCGTCGCCGCGAATGACCAGCGCATTCACCGTGATCGCCTGCGCGCGCAGCAAGTCGTGCATCGTGACCGGCTCCACCCCTTCGTTCGACCGCCCGTCGCCGGAAATGTCGATCACCCGGCGTTTGCAGGCCGGGGCATCGTCGAACACCACGGCCGAGAATTTCAGCGCCTCGCCGATGGCTGTCGAATATTCGGTCCACAACCGGGGTTGCCGTTCGATGCGCCGGGCCAGCGCGCGCAGCGCGTCGCCACTGTCAAGCGTCGTCCAGGGGATGTTCAGATCCTGGCGCGATGCACCGGTCCACTGGACCAGCGCGACCGAGGCCTGGCCCTTGATCAGCGCCTCCGACACCACCGCGTCGCGCAACCCCTCGGCCAGGCCCTCCATCTGAATGCGAAACTCCCCGGCGTCGACCGAGCCCGAAACATCGACCGCCAGCAACAGCGCCAGATCGCAGGCGGCGGCCGGCCCGGCCACGGTGATCGCAGCCCCGGCAACACCCGCAAAGAGAAACGCGCGCAGATCGGTCATGCGGCGAGACTAGCAGGCAAAGGCCCCGCCGGTCCATTGTCTCGCGAAACGCAGGCGCCGTGGCGCGGTTCGCGGTCCAAACCGCCACGGGCCGCCCATCCGGCCCGCCACGCCGGCCGCGATGACGCCGGTGCGGATCACACAGGCATCAGCGCCCAATAGTCGAGATCCAGCAACACCTCGGGCAGATACCTGCCATCCGCCCCCTTCAGCGCCAGCGGCGCCGCCCCGTGCCGCACCGCCACCAGCCGCAGCCGGATCGCCCCCACGCCGGGGGCAGCGGTTTCGGCCTTGTCCAGAACCTCCGACCAGGCGCGCAGGGTATCGCCGGCGAAACAGGGGTTGGCATGGGCCCCGCCGTTCAGCGCCACGATCATCTGCGCATTGGCCAGCCCGTTGAACGACAGCGCACGGGCCAGCGAAATCACATGCCCGCCATAGATCAGCCGTCTGCCATCGGCGCGATTGGTCGCGTCGAAATGCACCTTGGCGGTGTTTTGCCAAAGCCGGGTGGCAAGCATGTGTTCGGCCTCTGTCACCGTCACGCCGTCGACATGGTCGATCTTTTCGCCGATGGCATAGTCGCCCCAGCGATGCGCCTCGCCGGCAAGGGTGAAATCATAGCGCGCGAAATCCAGCCCGGCAGGAACGACCAGCCTGTCGGCGGCCACGCACGGGGCCAGGTCGGGGCGCACCGGGGCCGGTGCGGGCGCCGCCGGATCGTTCTTGCGCACCATCACCCAGCGCACATAATCCAGCACGGTTTCGCCGCGCTGGTTCACCCCCCTGGTCCGCACCCAGACAACCCCGGATGTGCCGTTGGAGTTTTCCTTCAGCCCGATCACCTCCGACAGCGCGCGCAGCGTGTCGCCGGGCCAGACCGGCGCCAGCCAGCGCCCCTCGGCATAGCCCAGATTGGCCACCGCATTTAGCGATATGTCCGGCACCGTCTTGCCGAAGACCGCATGAAAGGCGATGAGATCGTCGAGCGGCGCGGCGGGCAACCCGCAGCCGCGGGCGAATTCATCGGAAGAATATAGCGCATGTCGCGCCGGATAAAGCGCGTGATAAAGCGCCCGCTCGCCTCCCGACAAGGTGCGCGGAACCGCATGGGCGATCTCCTCGCCCAGGGTGTAATCCTCGAAAAATCGTCCCGGATCGGTCTTCATTCTCAGCTTCCCGTAAACGGATTGTAGCCCAGCCAGCTATGAACCGCGCCGATGACGGCGACCAGCACCAGCGTGCCCACGGCATTGAACAGATCACCCTTCAGACCTCTGCCGCCGGTCGGGCGCACCCAGGGCCCGGCGGCATTGATCACCATCATTTCGACGACCGCCCATACCCCCATCGTGCCGAACAGCACGATCGAGGCCACATCGCCATTGACCAGAAGGTGCGCCAGCGCCCAGATCAGCACCCCGAGCAGCATCGGATGGCGCAGCTTCGGGTAAAGCACCCCCTTGGTACCGCCGACGCCGAACAGGAAGATCGACACCACCATCATGAGATTGTTGAGATGCCGCATGCCCGCGATCGGCGTATAGACCGGCCAGAACCCCGCCGCGCGATAGCCGATGACCATCAAGACCAGCGAAACCAGCAAGGCAAGGGCGACAAGACCCCTGCCCTTGCCGCCCAGCGCCGCCCGCGCCCCGGGCGCCACCCGCTTGAACAGATGCGCCGCGATCCACAGCGCCAGACCAGCCATCAGCAGCGTCATGTCATCCCTCCAAAGGTGTGAGTGTCGCGCGCAAAACCCCTAGAGGCCCATTTCCGCAATGGCGCCGGCACGATCCAGCGTTGCACGCGCGGCGGCGGCATGCAGGTTTTCCACGATCCGCCCGTCAAGTACCGCTACGCCACGCCCCTCCGCCCGGGCCGCCTCATAGGCGTCGATCTGGCGGCGGGCAAGGTCGATTTCCTTGGCGCTGGGGGCAAAGACCTCGTTGGCGACGGCCAGTTGCGCCGGATGGATCAGCGTCTTGCCGTCGAATCCCATGTCGCGGCCCTGATTGCATTCGCGGCGCAGCCCTTCTTCGTCGCGAAAGGCGTTGTAGACACCGTCGACGATGACGATCCCCGCGGCCCGTGCCGCCAGCAGGCACAGTTGCAGGCCGGCCAGCAGCGGCATCCGGTCGGGCTGGAACCTCGCGCCAAGGTCCTTGGCCAGATCATTGGTGCCCATCACCATCCCGGTCAGCCGCGGATGGGCGGCGATTTCGGCGGCGTGCAGCATCCCCGCCGGGTTTTCCATCATCGCCCAGAGCCCGATATCGCGGCTCAGCCCGGCCACCGCCTCGACATCCGCCGCCGATCCCACCTTGGGGATCAGCAACGCGTCGATGTCCAGCCCCGCAAAAGCGGCGATATCATCGCGCCCCCATGCCGTGTCGAGCCCGTTGACGCGCACGATCCGCACCCGCCGCCCGTAATCGCCGGTCTTCAGAACCCCCGCCAGAATGCTCCGCGCCGCCACCTTTTCCTCGGGCGAAACCGCATCTTCCAGATCGAAGATGATCGCATCCGCCGCCAGCCCCCTGGCCTTTTCCAGCGCGCGTTCATTGGCACCGGGAATGTAAAGCACCGACCGGAAGGGGCGGGTCTGATCCGTGGGTCGGGCGGGCATGGCGGTCTCCTGACATGAATACGCCGTAAAAAACCACGTTTTCGACGGATTCATCAAGGGCAGAGTCGCCGCATCGCAGAAAAAACGCGGCGTCGGGGTCCGCACCCCCGATTAACCGGTTTTGCGCATTTCCCGAACAGGCTCGCCGCCATCCCGGCCCTGTGCGTTCGCGCAGCGCCACCGGGCCGGGGCGGATTCTCAATCACAGGCAGGCACCATGAAACAGCAGATATTCGCCCTTTCCCTTGGATTTGCCGGGCTGATCCTGGCCACCCATCACGCCTTTGCACAGGCCGCGCCGCACTGCGCCGGCGCGCTGAGCTGGCGTTGCAACGGGCCGCAAGACATGGCCAAACCCTCCACGGCAACGGGGTGACCGGCACGCCGGCAAAGACCGCTGCCGGAACAGCGACAGTGCGGACCTGACGCGGCGGGGCACATTGCGGCAAGCCATCCCTTGCGAGGCTGCCTCGGGCCACCGGCGGCCATGCCGCACCGCGGCACACTTGCGCGCGCGGGCGCAAAGCAGTACCCAAGGCGCCAAATTCATCAGCACCCGGAGACATTCTCATGGCCAGACCCAAGATCGCACTGATCGGCGCGGGGCAGATCGGCGGCACGCTCGCCCATCTCGCCGCCATCAAGGAACTCGGCGATGTCGTCCTGTTCGACATCGCCGAAGGCACCCCGCAGGGCAAGGCGCTCGACATCGCCCAATCCGGCCCGATCGAGGGGTTCGACGCCACCATGAAGGGGGCCAACGACTATGCCGACATCGCCGGCGCCGATGTGTGCATCGTCACCGCCGGGGTTCCCCGCAAGCCGGGAATGAGCCGCGACGACCTGCTGGGCATCAACCTCAAGGTGATGAAATCGGTGGGCGAGGGCATCAGGACCCACGCCCCCGATGCCTTCGTGATCTGCATCACCAACCCGCTCGACGCCATGGTCTGGGCGTTGCGCGAATTCTCGGGCCTGCCACATGGCAAGGTCGTCGGCATGGCCGGGGTGCTCGATTCGGGCCGCTTCCGGCATTTCCTGTCGCTTGAATTCGGCGTCTCCATGCGCGATGTCACCGCCTTCGTCCTGGGGGGCCATGGCGATACGATGGTGCCCCTGATCCGTTATTCGACCGTCGGCGGCATTCCCCTGCCCGACCTCGTGAAGATGGGCTGGACAACCCGGGAAAATCTCGACGCCATCGTCCAGCGCACCCGCGACGGCGGCGCCGAGATCGTCGGCCTTCTGAAAACCGGCTCGGCCTTCTACGCCCCCGCCACTTCGGCGATCGAGATGGCCGAGGCCTATCTCAAGGACCAGAAGCGCATCCTGCCCTGTGCCGCCTGGGTCGATGGCGCGCTGGGGCTCAAGGGAATGTATGTCGGCGTGCCCACGGTGATCGGCGCGGGCGGGGTCGAAAAGGTCGTCGACATCGCGCTCAACAAGGATGAACAGGCGATGTTCGACAAATCCGTCGACGCCGTGAAGGGCCTGGTCGCCGCCTGCAAGGCCATCGATTCGTCGCTGGGCTGACGCCTCGCGCCTTCTTGACGCAGCCATTGGCCGGGCATTCGCCCGGCCTCTTTTTTTCACCCGTCCCCCTTTTTTTCACCCGTGCCCCTTTTTTCACCCGTCCCCCTTTTTTTCACGCATCCCCCACCCCGTACAGCCATTTCCCGGGCCATCGGTTGCGCGCCTCGCCGTGCATCGGCGATATGTGATCACGGTTATATTTCATGTGATCACAAAACCGGGTTTTTCACCGCCCTCTCCCCCCTGCTCGCGCATTTATCATTTCGCGCCCCCCGCAACCTGTGCCACTACCGGCGGCAATGATAGGGTGCGGGCGCATGATCGCGGCGCAAAGGGGTTGCAAAAGGACCGCATGAAGGCAATCGTCCATATCGGCTGCCACAAGACCGGCACCACGGCGATCCAGACCTGGCTGGGCATCAACCGGGCCGCGCTCAGCGCGCAGGGGTTTCGCTATGACCGCTTCGACGGCAAGGGCTGGGCCAGCCCCACCAACCAGGGGCAGTTCGTCATCGCGCTCTTCACCCGTTTCGGCAAGCCGATCGGGGCCGCCGATTTCAACCGCAGCCACGCGATCCGCGACATGGAATCGCAGATCGCCATCGCCCGCAAATTCGAATCCGACCTTGGCGCCGCCATCCGCGCCGATGGCGACACCTATCTGATTTCCTGCGAACATCTCAGCACCTGGGCGGGTGGCGCGGGCGGCATAGGCATCCTCGATGCCTGGCTGTCATCGCTGTTTTGCGAAGTCCGCTATGTGATGTATCTGCGCCGCCCCGACATCTGGCTGGCAAGCCGCTACAGCCAGGGCGTCAAGGATGGCACGTTGACGGTTTCGCTGGCCGAATACATCCGCCAGCACAAGCACTGCCGCTATGGACGGCTGGTTTCCGGCTGGGCCAGGGGCGTCGGGCGCGACCGCTTCGATTTGCGGATATTCGACGAGACATGGCTGCAGGACGACGGGCTGATCGACGATTTCGCCGCCGCGATCGGCGCCGATCCCAGGGGCATGAAACCACCCGGCCGCCGCAATCTCTCGGTCACCGCGGCCGAGGCCGAAACCGCGCTGAGACGCAATCGCGGCCATGCGGCACCCTTGCAGGCGGCGCTCTGGCCGCGCGCTCTGCGCTGGCTCAGAAACCGCTGGTCCGCCCCCCAGAAACTGGCCCTGAGCGCCGAGCAGACAGCGGAAATCTGGCAGGCCAATGCCGCAGGCGTCGCCTGGGTGCACCGCAACTTCTTTCCCGGCAGGGCCGCGCTTTTCGGCTTTGCCGAACCGCCGCGGGCAGTTTACGAAAGCCCCGTCGACAAGGCCGCCCCGGCGGCCGCCCGCCCCGACCGGCGCCGGGCGCCGGGCTTGCAGGCGCTACGCACGGGCCTGCAGGCGCTACGCAAATGAACGCGATGCGCATCTTGCTGGTCTGTGCGGTCGCCACCTGTTTCGGCGCGGCGGCGGCGCGCGCGCAATCGCTTCCCGTCAGGGCGGCGGCCGAAGTGCGATTTGCGATGCGCAACTGCCTGCAAAACCATCTGACACCGCAAAGGATTTTCGCCGGTTTCACCCAGCACGGATTCTTCTATTCCAAGGAGGATTTCGGCGGCGGCCCCGAGGACGTGCTGCATCGCTTCACCCGCCCCGACCGCCTGATCGACATCGCCATGGTCGTCACACCCGGCCTGACCGAATGCCGGATCAGCACCCGCTACATGGATGTGCCGCTGGCGCTGAAGTTCACCCGCGCGGTGCTGCGCGGCATTCTTGACGAAGAGATCAGCGAAGGCAGCCCGGAAGGCGACAACGTCACCCCATGGCATCCGCTGGCCGGCGCCCGCGCCTGCTCGGGCTACAGCTTCGCCCTGCCGCCCCGGCAGGCCTCCGTGACAATCGGCAATGCCGGCCAGGATCCGCGCTGCATCAGCGACGGCACAGCCCAGATCATGATGAGGATGTAGCCACCGATGCAAGGTATCGCCCCCCCTGCCACGGCCCGCCCCTGCCCGTCCTGCGAAGGCCGCGGCGCGACGCGGATCGCCGCCTATTCGCGCGACGAATGGCATATCGTGGCCTGTGACGCCTGCGGTTTCGTCTATCTGGCAAACCCGGTCGGCTATGCCGACCTTCGCGAGGCGCTCGCCTGGGAAAAGAGCTATGCGCTAAAGGCGCGAAAGGGCGGCTCGTCCCCGCTTTCGGGGCTGAACCGGCGGCTGCGCAGGGCGCTCGGGCACCGCGGCGGCGAACGCGGCACCCGCGTCTGGACGCGCGCCTTCGCCAGCGGCGCGGTGCTCGACATCGGCTGCGGCGAATTTTTGCGCCCTCCGGAACCGATGGTGCCCTACGGGATCGAATTGTCGAACGCCCTTCACGCCAGGGTCGACCCCTTGATGCGGGCACGCGGCGGCTATTGTCTCAAGGCGCCGGGGGCGGAAGGCATCTGGCAATTCGAGCCCGAATTCTTTACCGGTGTGATCATGAGTTCCTATCTGGAACATGAGGTCGAACCGGCCCGCGTGCTCGAGGGCGCCCACCGGGCGCTGATGCCGGGCGGCAAGGTGTTCGTGCGGGTGCCCAATTACGGCTCTCTCAACCGCCGGGTGATGGGCGCGCGCTGGTGCGGCTTCCGTTACCCCGATCATGTCAACTACTTCACCTCCGCCACGCTGCGCACGATGGCCGCCATGGCGGGATTTTCGATGCAGATCGTCAACCGGGCCAATCTCTGGATCGACGACAACATCCAGGCCCTGCTGATCAAGGCCTGATGCCATGAAGGACAGTATCGCGATGCCTCAACCCGCCTGCACGGCCTTCGCCCGGACCCCCCGGCGCCGGCGCGCCGGTCACCGCCGCCCCCGCGCCGCGCCGGGGCCAACGCAAGAAAGCCCGCCGCCGACGCCCGGTTTTCCCGACAGTGTTCATTTCATGGTCATCCGATGCCGATATTTCGCATAAACAACCAGCTTCATTACTACGCGCATGTCCCCAAATGCGGCGGCTCCTCGGTAGAGGCCTACCTCAAGGCGCGTTTCGGCACGCTCGCCTTTCTCGACACCCGCTATCTTGAGCTGCCCGAGGCGCGGCGCTGGAGCCGCTCGTCGCCCCAGCACCTGCCGGTCGCCGATTTCCACCGCCTGATCCCCGCGGAATGGATCGCCTCGTCCTTCGCGGTGGTCCGCCATCCCGTGAAACGCCTGGTATCGGCCTTCCAGTATCAGGTGGAGGTGGAAGGCACGGTGGCCGCGCTCTGGTCGATCGACGAATGGTTCGACGACTGGCTGAAGATCGCCGACGACGATCCCTTCCGCTATGACAACCATCTGCGCCCGCAATGCGAAATCGTCCCCGAAGGGGCCACCGTCTTCCGCCTCGAAGACGGCTTGAAGCCGATCGTGGCGCATCTCGATACGCTGGCGGGCGACAGCCGGGGCGCGCGCGAGATCGCCCCCGAAAACGTCCGCAAGAAGGCGCTCGGCCCCGATGCCGAACGGCTCAGACCCTCGCCCGAGACACTGGCGCGGGTGGCCGAATATTACGCCGGCGATTTCGCCCGCTTCGGCTATCCGCCCCTGCCCGAGGCAGCCGCTCTCCCGCGCCCCTCTGCACCGGGGTTTCTGGGGCGGCTGACATCAAGGATCGTCGGACGCCTGTGATGATCCACCGCACCCCGAACACCCCCTTCCCGATCCGCGCCGCCACCCGCGCGGCCCCCCACCCCGAAAACAGGAGCGGCCGGGCCTGACCCCGTCGAGAACATCCATGACCGAACAATCCGCCAACGACCAGTTCCACGCGTCATCCTTCCTGCAAGGCGCCAATGCCGGATATGTCGAACAGCTCTATGCGCGCTATGCCAATGACCCTGCCTCGGTGGATGCGACATGGGCGACATTCTTCCGCTCGCTCGGCGATATCGAAACCGATGTGAAGAAAGAGGCCGCCGGGGCCTCCTGGGCGCGCGCCGACTGGCCGCCGCGGCCCGCCGATGACCTGACCGCCGCCCTGACCGGCGAATGGCCGCTGGCCGAAGCGACCGCCGCAGCAGGCAAGATCCGCGCCAAGGCGGCCGAATCCGGCATCGCGGTCAGCGACGAGGCGATCAAACGCGCCGTGCTCGATTCGATCCGCGCGCTGATGATCATCCGCGCCTACCGGATCCGCGGCCATCTGGTGGCCGACCTCGATCCGCTGGGCATGCGCTCCGAAGAACCCCACCCCGAACTGAACCCCAAATCCTACGGCTTTTCCGAAGCCGACATGGACCGGCCGATCTTCATCGACAAGGTTCTGGGCCTCGAACATGCCTCGATGCGCGAAATCCTCGCCATCGTCAAACGCACCTATTGCGGCACCTTCGCGCTCCAGTACATGCACATCTCCAACCCGCAGGAGGCCGGCTGGCTCAAGGAACGCATCGAAGGCTACGGCAAGGAAATCAACTTCACCCGCGAAGGCCGGAAGGCGATCCTCAACAAGCTGGTGGAGGCCGAGGGATTCGAGAAATTTCTCCATGTCAAATACATGGGCACCAAGCGCTTCGGCCTTGACGGGGCCGAGGCGCTGATCCCGGCGATGGAACAGATCGTCAAGCGCGGCGGCAATCTCGGCGTGCGCGACATCATCGTCGGGATGCCGCACCGCGGCCGCCTGTCGGTACTGGCCAACGTGATGGCCAAGCCCTTCCGCGCCATCTTCAACGAATTCCAGGGCGGCAGCTACAAACCCGAGGATGTCGACGGTTCGGGCGATGTCAAATACCACCTTGGCGCATCATCCGACCGCGAATTCGACGGCAACACCGTGCACCTGTCGCTGACCGCCAACCCCAGCCATCTCGAAGCGGTCAATCCGGTCGTCCTCGGCAAGGCACGCGCCAAGCAGGCGCAGCTCAGCGACACCCTGCGCAGCCGGGTCCTGCCGATCCTGCTGCACGGCGACGCGGCCTTCGCCGGGCAGGGCGTGGTGGCCGAATGCTTCGGCTTGTCGGGGCTTTCCGGGCACCGCACCGGCGGCACCATCCACATCATCGTCAACAACCAGATCGGCTTTACCACGGCGCCGCATTTCTCGCGCTCCTCGCCTTACCCCACCGATATCGCCCTGATGGTCGAGGCGCCGATCTTCCACGTCAACGGCGACGACCCCGAAGCCGTGGTTCACGCCGCCAAGGTCGCCACCGAGTTCCGGCAGAAGTTCCACAAGGATGTCGTCATCGACATGTTCTGCTATCGCCGCTTCGGTCATAACGAAGGCGACGAACCGATGTTCACCAATCCGGTGATGTACAAGCGGATCAAGACCCACAAGACGACGTTGCAGCTTTATACCGAACGGCTGATCCGCGACGGGCTGATCCCCGAAGGCGAGATCGAGGACATGAAAGCGGCCTTCCAGGCGCATCTGAACGAGGAATTCGAGACCGGCAAGACCTACAAGCCCAACAAGGCCGACTGGCTCGACGGGCGCTGGTCGCACATGGACCGCGAAGGGGCCGAATATGTCCCCGGCCAGACCGCCATTTCCAAGAAACTGATGGCCGAGGTCGGCGCGGCACTGACCCGCGCGCCCGGCGGCTTCGACATCCACAAGACGATCAGCCGCCTGCTCGATCACAAGGCCGCGATGTTCAAGTCCGGCAAGGGCTTCGACTGGGCCACGGCCGAGGCACTGGCCTTCGGCTCGCTGCTCGGCGAAGGCTATCCGGTACGGCTTTCGGGGCAGGACTGCACCCGCGGCACCTTCTCGCAGCGCCACTCGGCCTTCATCGACCAGACGACCGAGGAACGCTACTACCCGCTCAACCACATCAAGCCCGGCCAGGCGCGCTTCGAGGTGATCGATTCGATGCTGTCGGAATACGCGGTGCTGGGCTTCGAATACGGCTATTCGCTGGCCGAACCCAACGCGCTGGTGATGTGGGAGGCCCAGTTCGGCGATTTCGCCAATGGCGCGCAGATCATGATCGACCAGTTCATCACCTCGGGCGAATCGAAATGGCTGCGCATGTCGGGCCTCGTCTGCCTGCTGCCGCACGGCTTCGAAGGTCAGGGGCCCGAACATTCCTCGGCCCGGCTCGAACGCTTCTTGCAGCAATGCGCCCAGGACAACGCGATCGTGGCCAACTGCTCGACGCCCGCCAACTATTTCCACATCCTGCGCCGCCAGATTCACCGCAATTTCCGCAAACCCCTGGTGCTGATGACGCCGAAATCGCTGTTGCGCCATCCGCTGTGCATTTCCAGCGCCGCCGACTTCACCACCGGTTCGTCGTTTCACCGCGTCCTCTGGGACGATGCGCAAAAGGGCAATTCGCAGACCCGCCTTCTGCCCGACAAGAAGATCAGGCGGGTGGTGATCTGTTCCGGCAAGGTCTATTTCGACCTTCTGGCCGAACGCGACGCACGCGGGCTCGACGATGTCTATCTGCTGCGGCTCGAACAATTCTACCCCTTCCCCGCGCAGGCCATGGTCAAGGAACTGGGCCGTTTCAAGCAGGCCGAGATGGTCTGGTGCCAGGAAGAACCGAAAAACCAGGGCGGCTGGGCCTTCGTCGAACCCAATCTCGAATGGGTGCTGACCCGCATCGGCGCCCGCGAGCATCGCCCGCGCTATGCGGGCCGCCATGCCGCCGCCGCACCCGCGACCGGGCTGGCCAGCCGCCACAAGGCCGAACAGGAAGCCCTGGTCAACGAGGCCCTGACCATCGGAGACACGAAGAAATGAGTATCGAACTCCGCGTACCCGCCCTGGGCGAAAGCGTCACCGAGGCGACCGTCGCCACCTGGTTCAAGAAGGTCGGCGATGCCGTCGCCGTCGATGAAATGCTGTGCGAGCTGGAAACCGACAAGATCACCGTCGAGGTGCCCGCCCCCGCCGCGGGCACGCTCGCCGAAATCGTCGCCGCCGAAGGCGCCACCGTCGCCGTCAACGCGCTTCTGGCGCAGATCAACGAGGCCGGCACAGCCGCCGCGCCTGAAACGAAATCCCCGAACAGCGCGCCAGCCGCGCCAAAAGCCGATGAGGGCAAGATGACTGATGTAATGGTTCCCACCCTGGGTGAAAGCGTCACCGAGGCGACCGTCGCAACCTGGTTCAAGAAGGTCGGCGATGCCGTCGCCGTCGATGAAATGCTGTGCGAGCTGGAAACCGACAAGGTCTCCGTCGAGGTGCCGTCACCCGCCGCGGGCACGCTCGCCGAAATCATCGCCGCCGAAGGCGCCACGGTCGACGCCAGGGCCCGCCTCGCCGTGATCCGCGAAGGCGCGGCGCCCGCCGGCGACGGCAAGGCGGACCGGGCCGAGCAGGCCCGGGCCGTCGCCTCCCCCGGCGCCGGCCCCGAAACCGCCACGCCGCGCAAGGATGTCGAAAACGCCCCTTCGGCCAAAAAGGCCATGGCCGAGGCGGGGCTGAGCGCCGATCAGGTCACCGGCACCGGCCGCGATGGCCGCATCATGAAGGATGACGTCGCCGCCGCCGCCGGGGCGACGGGAAAGGCCCCTGCCCCTGCGCCTGCCCCTGCCCCTGCGCCCGCCCCCGCCCCCGAGGCCACCGCCGCGCCCCGCGCGCCGGTCCCGGCCGAGGATGCCGCGCGCGAGGAACGGGTCAAGATGACCCGCCTGCGCGCCACCATCGCCCGCCGCCTCAAGGACGCCCAGAACACCGCCGCGATGCTCACCACCTATAACGAGGTCGACATGACGGCGGTGATGGACATCCGCAAGACCTACAAGACCGATTTCGAGAAGAAGCACGGCGTCAAGCTGGGCTTCATGGGATTCTTCGTCAAGGCCTGCTGCCACGCGCTGGCCGAGGTGCCCGAGGTCAACGCCGAAATCGACGGCGGAGATGTGGTCTACAAGAATTTCGTGCATATGGGCGTCGCCGTCGGCACGCCCTCCGGCCTCGTGGTGCCGGTGGTGCGCAACGCCGATCAGATGTCCTTCGCCGCGATCGAAAAGAAGATCGGCGAACTCGGCCTGCGCGCCCGCGACGGCAAACTGTCGATGGCCGAAATGCAGGGCGGCAGCTTCACCATCTCCAACGGCGGCGTCTATGGCAGCCTCATGTCCTCGCCGATCCTCAACCCCCCGCAATCGGGGATCCTCGGGATGCACAAGATCCAGGACCGCCCGGTGGTGGTGGATGGCCAGATCGTGATCCGCCCGATGATGTATCTCGCCCTGTCCTACGACCACCGCGTCGTGGACGGCAAGGGGGCGGTGACATTCCTCGTGCGGGTCAAGGAGGCGCTGGAAGACCCGCGCCGGCTGATGATGGATGTGTGACGGCCGATGCGATCTCGTGCCGATCCGCAAGGCACCTGCCCGCCGGCCAGACGGCCGGCCCGCCGCCCCCCTGCCCCCCCTTGTCACCCCCCCTGTCATCCCCCTGTCACCCCTGTCATTCCCCTGTCACCCCCGCGAAAGCGGGGGCCCTGCCATTCGCGCATCGCCATGCTAACCTTCCCCGAAAACCGAACGCCACGGAGCCAGATTCCCCATGTCCAGCGAACTCGATATCCTCGCCCTCTACGGGCTCTATACCGCCCTCATCCTGATCCTCAAGGTGACCGGCATGTCCTCCCAGCTGGGCATGGGCTATCTGATCTCCTCGCGCGACGAACACCGCACCCTGACCGGCATCACCGCCCGCCTCGACCGGGCGCTGACCAATTCGGTCGTGGCGATGACGCTCTTCGCGCCCGCGGTGCTGATCCTCGCCGTCAAGGAGGGCTTCACGCCCCACACGCTCACCGCCGCGCAGGTCTTTCTGGCCGCCCGCGTTCTCTATGTGCCCGCCTACGGGTTTCGCATCACCGGATTGCGCACCGCGCTTTGGCTGGCCGGGTTTGTCGCCACCGTCATTCTCTATCTGATGGCGTTGATGACCGCATGACCCTTGCATCCCGTCCGGTTCTGCAACAGTTAAGGCCCCGCGCGGCCCGTCGGGACGCGTGTCGGGACGGATGCGGGACGCGGGCGGGACGGCTGCGGGACGCCGGCCATACAGCAGATTTACCAAGGAGCACCCCATGGCAGAGTTTGACGTGATCATCATCGGCGCCGGCCCCGGCGGTTATGTGGGGGCCATCCGCTGCGCCCAACTCGGGCTGAAAACCGCGGTGGTCGAGGGCCGCGAAACCCTCGGCGGCACCTGCCTGAATGTCGGCTGCATCCCCTCCAAGGCGCTTCTGCACGCCACCCATTGCCTGCATGACGCCGAAACGAATTTCGCCAGGATGGGCCTCAAGGGCAAATCCCCCTCCGTCGATTGGCCGGCGATGCTCGGCTACAAGGACGAGGTCATCGGGCAGAACACCAAGGGCATAGAATTTCTGTTCAAAAAGAACAAGATAACCTGGCTGAAAGGTTGGGGCTCCATCCCCGGGGCAGGCAGGGTCAAGGTCGGCGACACGGTGCATGAGACAAAAAACATCGTCATCGCCACCGGCTCCGAACCCTCCAGCCTGCCCGGCGTCACCGTCGACGAAAAGGTGGTCGTCACCTCCACCGGGGCGCTGAGCCTGGCGAAGGTTCCGAAAACAATGGCGGTGATCGGCGCCGGGGTGATCGGGCTGGAGCTCGGCTCGGTCTATGCCCGGCTCGGCAGCGCCGTCACCGTGGTCGAATATCTCGACGCCATCACTCCCGGCATGGATGGCGAGGTTCAAAAAACTTTCCAGAGACTCCTTAAAAGACAAGGACTTGACTTCATCATGGGCGCCGCCGTAAGGGATGTCGCCGTGGCGCGCGGCAAGGCCAGACTCACCTACAGGCTGCGCAAGAACGATGCCGAAGCCACGCTCGATGCCGATTGCGTGCTGGTCGCCACGGGGCGCAAACCCTATACCGACGGCCTTGGCCTCGACGCGCTCGGCGTTGACATGGAAGAGCGCGGCCAGATCAGGACCGGCAAACATTATGACACCAATATCAAGGGCATATATGCCATCGGCGATGCCATCTCCGGCCCCATGCTGGCCCACAAGGCCGAAGATGAGGGCATCGCGGTCGCCGAGATCCTCGCCGGAAAGGCCGGTCACGTTAACTACAACGTAATCCCCGGCGTGATATACACCACCCCCGAGGTCGCCGCGGTCGGCGCCACCGAAGAACAGCTGAAAGCGGCGGGGCACGCCTACAAGGTCGGCAAATTCGCCTTCATGGGCAATGGCCGCGCCAAGGCGGTGTTTCAGGGCGAGGGATTCGTGAAAATCCTCGCCGACAAGGACAGCGACCGTATTCTCGGCGCCCATATCATCGGCCCGGCGGCCGGCGAACTGATCCACGAGATCTGTGTCGGCATGGAATTCGGCGCCGCCGCCGAGGATATCGCGCTCACCTGCCACGCCCATCCGACCTTCTCCGAAGCCCTGCGCGAAGCGGCCCTGGCCTGCGGTGACGGGCCGATCCACTCCTGACGCCAACGTACTGATTCTTCTTTGTAAAAATACTCAATTCCCGCTACCGGCCGCGCGCTTCCCCGGAGGGGCGGGCAATGCCGCCCGCGCCCTGCCCCGCCCGCGCGGCCCGCGGCGCCGCACCATCAAGCACAGCCGCGCCGCTGCCTGCGCGCCCTTGCCCATCGCCGGAACAAAGGTCCACGATCCACGCCACCCGGCCCGCCCGGACTTCCATTGCGCAGGCCAGCGCGGGCCAGAACGACCTCGGCGCCAGATGCCATGAGCCGCCCCCCCCCCCCCGTGCCGTGCCGCCCACCAGCACGAGATCGGGCCGGCCCGCCGAATCTTCGCGGCTCCAGACCCCGGCAAATCGATGAAGGCCCTGATTTGCCACGCGTTTCAACAACTTCTCCGGCTTCGGGTCACGCTCTCTCAATTCAGGTACACCTATGTCCACCTGCCGGAAATATCGACGATCAGGCGCTTGTCAGACAGCGATGCGATGACCCGTTCACTTTTGTCTGGACAGCTCGGGCAAGGCGCAGCTACCAAAAAGCTCGACAGCACATCTCGGGGGGGGGCATCGGATGAAATCGCATTATCGGGTGGTGGTGATCGGCGGCGGGGTCGTCGGGGCCTCCGTCCTCTATCATCTGGCGAAATTCGGCTGGTCGGACGTGTGTCTGATCGAACGGTCGGTGCTGACGGCGGGGTCTTCCTGGCACGCGGCGGGCGGCTTTCACGCACTGAACGCGGATCCCAACATCGCCGCGCTTCAGGCCTACACGATCGACCTTCTGGGCGAAATCGAAAAGGAATCGGGCCAGTCCGTCGGGATGCACATGACCGGCGGCATGACGCTCGCGGGCACCCCCGACCGCTGGGAATGGCTGCAATCGGCCTATCGGGTGTTCCAGTCGATCGGGATCGAGGATTGCCGCCTGATCACGCCGCAGGAGGCCAGGGATCTTTGCCCGATCATGTCGAGCGAGGGCATCCTCGGCGGCATGTGGGCCGACCGCGAAGGCTATGTCGACACGACCGGGACGGTTCAGGCCTATGCCGGCGCCGCACGGAAGCGCGGCGCCGAGATCATCGAGCACAACCGCGTGCTGGAACTGATCCAGACCCCCGACGGCTGGCAGGTCGTGACCGAGAAGGGCACGATCGGCTGCGCGCATGTGGTCAATGCCGCCGGGCTCTGGGCCAAGCAGGTGGGCCGCATGGCCGGGGTCGAACTGCCGGTATCGCCGCTGAACCACCACTACCTGATCTCGGACACGATCCCCGAGCTTGAAAAGCTCGATTTCGAGGTGCCGATGACGGTGGATCTCGAAGGGTTCACCTATATGCGGCAGGACCAGAAGGGCATCCTGCTCGGCATCTACGAGATCGACCACGAACACTGGATGGTCGACGGGGCGCCTTGGGATTACGGGTTTCAGTTGCAAAAGGAGGACCCGGACCGGATCGAGCGCGAGCTGACGCTGGGCTTCAACCGCTATCCCGCGCTCCAGACCGTTGGCGTCAAGACATGGGTCAACGGCGCCTTCACCTTCTCGCCCGACGGCAACCCGCTGGTCGGGCCGGTGCGCGGCAAGCGCGGCTACTGGTGCGCCTGCGCGGTGATGGCGGGCTTCTTGCAGGGCGGCGGGGTCGGCAAGAGCCTCGCCGAATGGATGATCCACGGCGAACCGGAGGCGGATGTCTTCGGCATGGATGTCGCGCGCTACGGGGCCTTCGCGGAGAACCGGCAGTATATCAAGGAGACGACCGGGCAATTCTACACCCGCCGCTTCGTGATGACCTATCCCAACGAACAGCTTCCCGCCGGGCGGCCCTTGAAAATGGCCCCCGCCCATAGCGAAATGACCGCCGCGGGCTGCCGCTGGGGCGCCAGCTTCGGGCTGGAGACACCGCTTTACTTCGCGCCCGAGGGGTTCACGGAAAAACCGACGCTGAAGCGGTCGAACGCCTTTCCGATCGTCGCCGAGGAATGCCGTGCGATGCGCGAGGCGGTCGGGCTTCTCGACATTTCCGGCTTTTCGCGGTTCGAGGTGACGGGCCGGGGGGCCGAAGCCTGGCTCGACCGGCTTCTGGTCTGCAAGCTGCCGGGGCCGGGCCGGGCGCGGCTTGCGCCGATGCTGTCGCAAGAAGGCAGGCTGAAGGGCGACCTGACCGTCTTCAACTGGGGCGACGGCAGCTGGTGGATCATGGGGTCCTACTATCTGCGGGCCTGGCACATGCGCTGGTTCGCCGGCCACGGCAGCGATGCGGTCGAGGTGCGCGACATCTCGGACGGCATCGTCGGCTTTGGCGTTTCCGGGCCAGATGCGCGCAAGCTGCTGGCGAAACTGACCGATGGTCCGATCGACGCCCTGCCCTTCATGGGCTGCGCCACGCTCGACATGGGGCTGATCCGCGCCAGGGTGGGGCGGCTGTCGGTGACCGGTGAGCTTGGCTACGAGATTCATTGCCACGCCAGCGAACACATCGCGTTGCGCCGCGCGCTTCTGGCCGCCGGCGAGGGGCTGGGTCTGCGCGAGGCCGGGTTCAACGCGCTGCTGTCGCTGCGCCTCGAAAAGTCCTTCGGTATCTGGAGCCGCGAATTCACCCAGGCCTATACACCGGGCGAAACGGGAATGGACCGCTTCGTCGCTTTCGACAAGGGCGACTTCATCGGCCGCACCGCGGCCCTGGCCGAGCGCAATGGCGCCGGCACCGGGCGGCGGATCGCGACGCTCGAGGTCGACGCCACCGACGCCGACGCCTCGGGCTATGAGCCGGTATGGCGGGATGGCCGCCGGGTCGGCTTCGTCACTTCGGGCGGTTACGGGCACACGTTGGGCAAGTCCTATGCGCTGGCCATGATCGACAGCGAGTCGGCCGGCGTTGGCACGGAACTGACGACCCATATCGTCGGGCAGGAACGGCCCGCACGGGTCGTTCCGCCCTCGCCTTACGACCCCGAAGGCAAGGCGATGCGCGCATGAGCGAAGGCACGCCATCCGCGCGCCGGCGCGGGCGGCGGGCAGAGGCGATCGCGGATTTCATCGCCCGCCGAACCGCCGGGGGCGCTGCGCCGCCGGAGAGTTAAGATGGCGCAAGACAGGAACAGGGTTGTGCGGCTTGCGCGGGACGATGCTCCGGCCAGCGGCCCGCGCGTGAGCCGCGACGACTGGCTGAACGTCGCGCGCGATATCCTGGTATCGGACGGCGTGGCGGAAGTGAAGGTGCTGACCATCGGCGAACGGCTTCAGGTCGCGCGGTCATCCTTCTACTGGTATTTCAAGAACCGCAAGGATCTTCTCGACGCACTTCTGGCCGATTGGGAAGGCAGGAACACGGCGATTCTCGTGCGGCATTGCGAACTGCCTTCGCAGACCATAACCGAGGCTGTCTGCCATTTCTTCCGCTGCTTCGTCGATCCGGATCTGTTCGACGAGCGCCTCGACTTCGCGGTCCGCGAATGGGCGCGGCGCGACGGCGCGGTGCGGCGCGTGATCGACCGGGCGGACGACACCCGCCTTGCCGCCGCCGCAGCGATGTTCCGCAGGCACGGCTACCCGGAATACGAGGCCGATGCCCGGGCGCGGATCCTCTATTTCATGCAGCTCGGCTACCACGCGCTTGACCAGCACGAGCCGATGCGGATCCGGCTGAACCGGGTCAAAGGTTATCTGCTTGGCTTCACCGGCAAGCAGCCCCGCCCCGAGGAGGTTGCCGCGCTCGACGCATATGTCATGGCCCGGACGCGACTATGACGATGCGCTACAGTGCGCTCAGCCTTGTCAGGGAAGAGTTGCGCGGGCATCGCGGCTTCTGCCGCGCGACGGCAGGGACTGGCGGGTCTGATGCGCTACGCCCGAGGCCTGGTCGGTCTGGGCCTTGCCCAAGGGGCGATAGCACCGATCAGGGGCAAGAGGCGCGGGCGCACTGTAGCGTTTCGCGAAACACCCGATCCGCCGGATATCGCCAGGAGCGCGAGAGAACCGAAGGCCTGGCAGGGGTTGGGGGACTCGAACCCACGACCCTCGGTTTTGGAGACCGATGCTCTACCAACTGAGCTAAACCCCTAAGGCCTGGGACGCGGGTTAAGCCAGGCGCGCGGGGAAATCAAGGGCCCTGTTGCGCACGTCGGGCGGATCGCGCCCCACGGTTCACGAAACGCGGGCTATCGCACACGCCGCCGCGAGGATGCGCCCCCTTCGGGCTCACCGGGGCGTGCGCTCACAGGACATTGACCGGTGGACCGGCAGCGGCGGCAGGGCAATTGTTACAGCCGCGCGGCCGCGCATTCCTTCGCATGACCCGGACACCGCACGCAATTTGCGGCAAAATCGTAACTGCGTTCACGATCCGCCAGAATCGCACCAACCGCCCGTGATGTTACGCGAGAAAAGCGTGTTTTTCCTGCCTGATGCGGGCTGGCTAGGCTTTGCGCATCACCCGACCGGCGATCCGGCGGCTTTCGCCGGCACTGCAATAAAACCGAAAAGGAGTATCGTTATGAAACGGACATTTCTGGCACTTGCCATGACGGCCGCATTGACGGTTTTCGCCTCCGGCGCGCAGGCGATGGCCGAATTCGACAAGGTTCAGGATACGCTCCGTGCCTTCCTGGTGGAATTGAACATCCCCACCGACGCGATGGACAATCTGACTCTGAAGCAGATGCGGGAAATCATCGCGATCGCCGATTCCCGTGAAATGGGCGACGGCGCGCGCACACAGGTACTGGGGATCATCGACCGATAGAGCGCTTCGACCTTGTCTTGAAGCATCAGACAGCGCCTTTCGCGTTCGATCGAAGCGAAACGCAGCGGACAGGTGATTCAGGATCGGGTTGATACGCCACAGGGGCGATGACGGCCGGGCGCCCAAAACCCCGGCCCTCGGATGCCAAAGGGCGGCCGGCGGCCGCCCTTTGAGCCTGCATCGAACCCGCGTTCTTACTTGATGATTTTCGACACCACGCCGGCGCCGACGGTGCGGCCGCCCTCGCGGATGGCGAAGCGCAGCTTTTCTTCCATCGCGATCGGCGAGATCAGCGACACG
>JAGRDY010000026.1 GCA_020446815.1 Paracoccaceae bacterium | reverse complement strand
TAGCCGCCGTTGGTGCTGTAGCTGTAGTCAGGGAACAGGCGTGTGCCGTTGCGGCGGCTGTCCACGAAGTCGAGAAAGCCAAGACCGATCAACTCGGAATGCAACGGCACCTTGCGCCTGCCAGCCTTCGACTTGATGCGCTTGTTGTCGTCGCCTTCGTCAGTGATGTTCAGGAACCATGTGTCGCCGTCTTGCTGCACATCGGCGATGTCGAGTTGGCAAATCTCGTTCAGCCGTGCCCCAGTGAACATGCCCAAAAGCATCCCCCACTTGTGGCTGTCTTTGCGCACCAGCCCGGACGGGTTCTGCGTCAACTCGGTATAGATCAGGCGTGCTTGCTCTGGTGTGAAGGGCTTCCGCTCACTCTCGCTCGCCTTGTCCTTCTTCACCTTCATGCCTTCAAAGAGCGTGTGCGGTGAATGTCCGTGCCGTTCTGCCCAGTCAAAGAACATCTTGAACATCTGGATATGGCTGTTGATCGTCTTGGCCGCGATCTTCTTGTGACCGGGTTCCTCGATGACCTGCATCAACGGCATGGCCTTCAACTTTGGCTTGGTGTTCCGGCTGGCCGGTAACGCCTGCAAGACCTTCTTAACCTCGCTCGCATCCTGCTTGGTGATCGTAGCCAGCAAGCGGTCAGGGCCGAAGTATTCGACAAGGGTATTCAGGTATGCCCGGTTCTGGCCGATGGTCTTGCCAGCCCATTGGCGCGAATGCTCAGCGATGAAATCATCCACCGCCGCGCCCAAGGGCGATGAGGCGGGCGCAGGAGGGGCCGGAGCGATGGCCGTGGCATCGTCATAGGAATATTGCTCAAGGCGTTCAGCGGCTTCCAGAACGCGCCTGAGCATGTCACGGCGACCTTTCCTTAGCTCAATCGTGGCGCGGGGCTGGCTGGCATCCCAATCTGCATCAGAAATGTCCATCTTGCGCTTGAAACGAGCCACCGGAAGCCATTGTGGGTGGGCCGTTTCCATGTCCACATAGGTTTCGTGGTCTAGCATTTCTTCGCGAACATCGGCCAAGGCGTTTTTCGACAGGCCGCGCCGGTCCAGCCAATCAATGTACTGGTCCAGTTGCGCCTTGAAGTAGGTTTGCACCTTTTCGCGTATCTCGCTGTTTCTCAGTCCCGCCAATGCATTGTTCTCGCGCAGTATTCGCCCACAAGATGCAAGATGACGGGCCAAATCGCCAGCCCGATCTGGGCAACGGGTGCGCAAAGAGATGCGAACCGTGGTCCGCTTTCCTTCTTGAGACGGAGGGATAGGCCAGCGGAAGTAGTAAATCCCGTGTCTTGAGGGGCTTAGATAGGATGACAGCATCATAGGGCGTGTGTCCCACTTTGTGTCACACTCGACCGTTCAGCCGCTAACCCTATGATTTAGAATGAAATGGAGGCGGGTACCGGAATCGAACCGGTCTACACGGATTTGCAATCCGCTGCGTAACCTCTCCGCCAACCCGCCGGAAGATTGAGCTCAGTTATACCATGCAAAAACCCTTCGCAAGTGATTGCGGCGATTCACGGTTTTTGTGGCGCCGCGCGGGGCGGCCCCGTTGCTCCTCGCGGGTTTCTATGGCAAGACGAGGCATCGCTGTTTCACCAGACCCGAGAGTTGACTTCATGCCCGATTTCGCAGCCCGCCGTACGATGATGGTTGACACCCAGGTCCGCCCCAGCGACGTCACGAAATTTCCCGTCATCGAGGCGATGCTCCGGGTGCGGCGCGAGGCTTTCGTGCCCACCCCGCGGCGCGAGGCCGCCTATGTCGGCGAAAACCTAGATATCGGCGCGGGCCGGGTGATCCTGGAGCCAAGAACGCTGGCCAAGATGCTGGACGCGCTGGATATTCAGCGGACGGATGTGGTGCTCGATATCGGTTGCGGGCTTGGCTATTCGACCGCCGTCATCGCCCGGCTGGCCGACGCCGTGGTGGCGGTCGAAGAGGATGCAGCACTTGCGGCGCAGGCGCAGACCCGGTTGTCGGACGAAGGCACCGACAATGCGGCGGTCATCGAAGGCGCGCTGGCGGCAGGGGCGCCCAGGCACGGCCCCTATGACGTGATTGTGATCGAAGGGGCCGTGGAACAGGTGCCCGAAGCCATTCTTGAACAGCTGAAGGAGGGCGGCCGCATTGCCTGTCTGTTCATGGAAAATGCGCTGGGCATGTGCCGGATCGGGCAGAAAATCGACGGCCGACTGGCCTGGCGCTTTGCTTTCAATGCCTCTGCGCCGATCCTGCCGGGGTTTTCCCGGCAGGACGGTTTCACGCTCTGACGGGTTCGTCCGGGGTGTCGGTGCAGGTTTCGGGACATGGCGTGAGGTCGGGTGAGATATGGTTGCGATGGGGAAATGGACGATGAGATCGGGGCTGGTCAGGTTGGTTTGCGTCATGGGCCTTTTCGCTGGCGGAATGCTGGCCGCGGCGTCCGTCAGGGGTGAGACACTCGCAGATGCGCTGATTTCGGCCTACAAGCATTCCAACATACTCGACCAGAACCGTGCCTTGCTGCGCGCGGCCGACGAAGATGTGGCCACGGCGGTGTCGGCGATGCGCCCGGTGCTGCAATGGGTGGTCAATTCGGGCTATGCGAGAACCCAGATGACATCGGGTCTTGCGGCATCGCTGAGCCTGAGCGGCGAGGTCGTGCTGTTTGACTTCGGGCGCAATCAGGTCGGTGTCGACATTGCCAAGGAAACGGTTCTGGCCACCCGCGAGTCTCTCGTCTCGGTCGAACAGAACATCCTGCTCGACGCCGTTGACGCCTATTTTTCGGTGCGCCGGGCGCTTGAGAACGTGGCGATCAACCAGAATTCGGTGCGGGTCATCGGCGAAACGCTGCGCGCCACGCAGGATCAGTTCGAGGTGGGCGAGGTGACGCGCACCGATGTGGCGCTGGCCGAAGCGCAGCTGGCCTCGGCGCGGGCCGGGCTGGCCAGCGCGCAGGGTCAGCTGGCGACGGCGCGCGAACTTTACAAGGCGACGACCGGGCATTATCCGGGCCCGTTGGCGGTGGCGCCGCGCGTGCCGGCGCTGCCGGCAAGCCTGGATGCCGCCCGCGCATTGGCGCAGCGCAATCATCCCGGCATTCGCCAGGCGCAGCGGCAGGTCACGATTTCCGAACTGCAAATCACCGCGGCAGCACTTGCGCGCAAGCCGTCGCTGAAGGCAACGGTGTCGGCGGGGCTGAACGACGGAGGGGCCGAGACGGCATCAGTCGGTTTGAGCATGTCGCAGACGATCTATGCGGGCGGGCGCTTGTCGGCGGCCCACCGCAAGGCCATCGCCGGGCGGGACGCATCGCGCGCGAACCTGCTGCAAACGGCGGTGCAGATTGCCCAGGGGGTTGGCGATTCATGGGCCAATATCGAGGTGTTCCGCGCCCAGATCAACGCGACCCAACAGCAGATCCGTGCCGCGACGGTTGCCTATAAAGGCGTCCAGGAGGAAGCCAAGCTGGGCGCGCGCACGACGCTCGATGTTCTGAATGCCGAACAATCGCTGCTTGATGCCCAGGCCAGCCGTATCGATGCCGAAGCCCAGTTGCAGGTAGCGATTTATTCGCTTTTGTCGGCTATGGGTCTGTTGACGGTGAGCCATCTGAACCTTGGTATTCCGACCTATGATCCTGCTGCCTATTACGAAGCGGTGAAATCCGCGCCGGCAACTTCGGTGCAGGGCAAGAGCCTTGACCGGGTATTGCAGGCGATCGGCAAGTGACATTAGGCTGATCTGGGGCCAGTTTTCTCGCGGTCGGCGCAGTATGGTAATAGCGAATCAGGATAAGCAGATGCCCAGTTCCCAGCCCAGTGCAGCGATGCAGGATGTGCTGTCGTCGATCCGGCGGCTTGTCTCGGAAGATCTGCGCACCGAACCCCGCAAGGGCGGTGACGCTGCGGCCGGGCGGGATGCGGCCGCGCCAGCGGGCGAAAAGCTCGTGCTGACGGATGCGCTGCGGGTGGCCGAACCTTTGGGCACCACCGCGCGGCATGACGCGCCCGACGACGTGGCTCATCACGTCGCAACCGAGGTGCCGCCGGGCCGGGCCGCTATGACCGGTCGTGATGAGCCCGGCCAGGCCACGGCCGGCGCGGATGCCGGCAAGGAAAGCAGCGCGCCTTCGCTCGAAGACACCATCGCCGAACTGGAGGCCGCCGTGGCCGGAACGGGCGAAGATTTCGAACCCGACGGCAGCGAAATGAAAGACGATGACCACCGCATGGGCGACGACGGCGAAACCGTTCCGGAGTTCAGTTTCGCCGTCGACGATGCCGAAGACGAAGCCGCGCAACCGCCCGGTGAAACATCGGTCGAAGTCCCGCAAGACCCTGCGCTGCAAGGCGATATTCTTGCACACGCGGAGGGCGCGGCCAGCGCGACCGATGACTGGCACGAAGACGCGGCCCCCCCCGATGATGGCCAGGGCCGTGAAAACGCGCCGGCATCCGGCCCGGAGCCTGCCGGTACGCGCAGGCAGGGCATTGTCCGACGATTGACCTTTGCCGCTGACGAGGAAGGCGCGCTGCCCTCTGGCGATGACGGCGAACAGGCCCGGCCATCAAATGCCGCGGGCGATCGGGATGAAAACCTTGGTCAGGCCGCGCAGGGCGGGGCGGTCCCCTATGCGCGGACGTTGCGGGAAATGGTCGATACCGACGCGTTTCGCGAAATGGTCGCGCAGGTCATCCGCGAGGAATTGCAGGGCACGCTGGGTGAACGCATCACCCGCAATGTCCGCAAACTCGTTCGCCGCGAAATCAACCGGGCGCTGGATATCGAGGACGGGCCGGATGCCCATTCCTGAAAAGCGGGCCGGGGCATTGCCGCGGCAGGGCTGAAACGGCAAGATGCGCCCGCGAATGGAGCGCGCAAGGACGCCTGTAGCCGTTTGCCGTCAGTCTGAATTGCAGGGCAGGTGCTCCAGGGGCCGGCACGCGACGGACACGTTCGCGCACTGATCTCTCAGTGGCGAGCCACCTTGATGACAACGGGTTTCAGCCCACTAAAATGGCTCAGGCGGCTTGCGCTTCTTCGGCCGCGTGGCGCCGTTCGCTTTCTTCGCGTGACAGGGCAACGGAGGTGCGAACGCCCTTGGCGACAAACTCCATGAGCCCCTTGACCACCCGCTCATTCGGGTCGATCCCCGAACATGACAATACTTCGCGCCCATCGCGCGAACGCGCCCAACGGGCGATCTGCTCGGGTCCATTGCCATATTTCTTGTCATCGGCAATCGCGTCATCCAAAGCCGCGAGGACCACAGCCGCGAAAAGCTTGCGCGACCTCTGGCCTTGCTCGTAATTGAATGCGGTGCCGTCAACGAAATCGCGCATTTCCTGTTCCTTTTTTTTCTTGCTCTTGCGTTTCCGGGCGTCCTGTTGTTTATGACCGATCCGGCGCGATTCGGTATGCCCCATTTCGAATGACTGCCATGCGCCCCACGCATGGCTTGACCCGAGAACCTACCGTATCTAGTCGGCTTGCCAGCGTATATAGCGGCATATATAGGTGCCGCCTGATTCCAGTCAACCTTTCGTCAAGGTTTTATAAAATGCCAAAGATCAACGGTAACGAAATTCGCCCCGGCAATGTGCTGGAACATGACAATGGCCTTTGGGCGGCCGTCAAGGTGAGCCATGTCAAGCCGGGCAAGGGCGGCGCCTTTGCCCAGGTCGAATTGAAGAACCTGCGCGACGGTCGCAAGCTCAACGAACGGTTCCGCAGCGCAGACAAGGTCGAACAGGTGCGCCTCGATCAGAAAGACCAGCAGTTTCTGTATGAAAGCGGCGGAATGCTGGTGTTCATGGACAGCGAAACCTACGAACAGATAGAGCTTCCCGCCGATCTTCTCGGCGAACGGCGCCCGTTCTTGCAGGACGGGATGACCGCGACGGTCGAATATTATGGCGAGGAGGCGTTGTCGATGCAGCTGCCGCAGAAAGTCACCTGCAAGGTCGTCGAAACCGAACCGGTGGTCAAGGGCCAGACCGCCGCCAACAGCTACAAGCCGGCCATTCTCGACAACGGGGTGCGGATCATGGTGCCGCCATTCATCGGCCAGGACGAAGACATCATCGTCCACACCGAACTGATGGAATATTGCGAGCGCGCCTGACCCCGGCGGCAAGCGGCGCTATTTGGACGATGCGGCGCGCTGATCCGACGCGATCCGGCTGCCGGCATACCAGACAAGCGCCCGCCCCCGGAGGCGTTCGAAAAACCTGTCGACCAGGAAATAGAAAAGTGTGGCTCCCGCAAAGCTGGCGGCGATCTGGGTCAGCGTGAGAAGGTAGCCGTTATCGGGCGCCAGCCACATGCGCACCGTCTTGATGATCGGGAAATGCACGAGATAGAGGCTGTAGGAAAAATCCCCCAGCGCCCGGTCGAGGCGGCCCCCGGGCTGACGCACATTCCAGGCAACGAACGGTATCAGCGACAGCGCCCAGCAAAGCGATGCCAGGCGTACATAGGGGGTACGCAGCGGATAGTTGAAGACGACCCCCACCGTCACCGCATTCAACGCGAGGATCACACCAATCGTCAGGAATATGGCCGCCGAAGCCATGGCCACGGGGCGTGTGACCTTGATGTCGTAAAGAAAGATCGCACAGCCCGCCGCAAAGGCGGGAAGGTATTGCAGGGCGGTTTCGATGTGAAAGATCTTTTTTACAGCCCAGGCCGCGAGGGTCGCGGCGCAAACCAGCATGAACCGCATGGCCGGGGTTCCGGCGCGATGGGCGAGGACAAGCATCCACGGCAACAGCAGATAGAACTGCATTTCGATATCGAGCGACCATGAAATGCTCAACGGATCGTCCTTGCCCGATGCCGCCCCCAGCATTGTCAGCACATAGATATCCTTCAGGCCGGTCGGATCGCCAATCGTGAACTTGATCGCGATTGCGACAAACACCGCGGCCACGAATGCCGGCCATAACCGCAAGAACCGTGACAGATAGAATGTCGAGACCGGCGCAGGCGCCCTGAGGTATTTTTGCCGGAACATCCGGGTGACCCAGTAGCCGCTCAAAATGAAAAAGACCATCACCGCGACCACGCCAAAACGGCCGATTGACACATGGCTGATCAGAACCATGGTTGCCAGAAACACTCTGAACGCTCCGGGGCCCAGCACTTGAAAATCAACGCTCTTTCTTGTCAAAAAATCCACTAGGCTGGCAGCGGGTCCTGTTGTCAAGGCGCTGCCGGGAAAACGCCGCCTTGCCGTCTAAAGGGTGATGCGTGCGCTGCCTGCCTCGGCCGGGCCGCCCATCCGGTCAAAGCGCAGCCAGGCAAGGGCCCGGCCCGCGGACTGGGTAAAGAGCGTGCCGGCAGGTTTGCCCCCGGCGGTAATTTCGGTGCCGACTGGTGCGGCGCCTTCGATCGAGACGGTCGCCAGACCCTTGCGCAATTCGGTCTTGTGTTTCATCCGCGCCGTCACTTCCTGGCCCACATAGCAGCCCTTTCGGAAATCGACGCCATTGAGCTTTTCAAATCCGTTTTCAAGGATATAGCTTGACTCGGCGACGAGTTCGATGCCGGTCTCGGGGATGCAATGGGCAACCCGGATCGCGTCCCAGTCGATGGTTGGCGCGCTGCCGGCGCGGGCAGAATACATCCGCCAGCCAAGGGCGGGGTGGCGCGGGTCGGCAAAGGCGCCGGCCGGCGGGTGGCCCAGCCCGCGCGTGACGTGCAAATCGGCGGGTGCGATGACCACATCGGCGCGCAGCCGGTACATCGACAATCTGCGCATGGCGTTGTCGGCAACCGCGGCATGGATATCGATCATAATCCGGTCGTCGCCCGGCACCAGAAAGAAATCCGCCAGGTATTTTCCCTGTGGCGTCAACAATGCCGCATAAACCAGACCATTGTCGAGCTTGCCGACATCATTGGTGACAAGCCCCTGAAGAAAGCTTTCACGATCCTTGCCGGACACTTCGAACAGCCGTCTGTCGCTGGCGGTTTCGCCGATCATTGAACCCTCGCGATCGTGCTGGCACTATTCATATAGTGATGAATGGCTATTGTGAAAACTGCAACCGGCAAAGGCCCGCGTAAAGCCCGTCTTGTGCCAGCAGGGTTTCGTGGGTTCCCTGTTCAACTGCCCGGCCGCGATCCACGACGACGATCCTGTCGGCGCGCCTGACGGTAGACAGGCGGTGGGCGATGACCAATGTGGTGCGCCCGGCGCTGAGTTTGTCGAGCGCCTCCTGCACGAGCGCCTCGCTGGTCGCATCGAGCGCCGATGTGGCTTCGTCGAGAAGCAGGATCGGGGCATTGCGGATCAGGGCGCGGGCGATGGCCACACGCTGTCGCTGACCGCCTGAAAGCGACGATCCGCGCGGGCCGGCCGGGGTATCCAGCCCGGCGGGCAGCCGGTCGGCGAAATCGCTGACATGGGCGGCGGCAAGGGCACCCTGCAACGTCTCATCGGTGATGTCGCAACGCCCCAGCAGCACGTTTTCGCGAATCGTTTCGTCAAAGAGCGTCGCATCTTGCGTGACGACCGAAAAAAGATCGCGAAGCGCCGGCAGTTCCATCTGCGCGACCGGAACTCCGCCGATCCTGATCGTGCCGGCGCCCGGGTCGACGATCCGTGTCAACAGGTTGAAGATCGTGGATTTCCCGGCGCCGGAGGGGCCGACAATGGCGGTTGTCCGGCCCGGTTCGGCGGTAAAGCTAAGGCCCCGAAGAACATCGTGATCGCCGTAAGACAGATGAACGTCTTCCATCTCGATGCCGGTCCTGCCCGGATCGGCGGCAACGGGCTGCGCGGCGATCGTGATGGCGGGAACCGTGTCAAACAGCCGGAAGATGCGCGTCAGGCTGGTGGCGGCGACCTGCCAGATGCCCGCCATGTCGCCCAGACGCCTGAGCGGCTGAAACGCCAGCGCCATCGCGGTAAAGAACGCCATGAACTCGCCCACGGTACGGTCGCCTTCGGTGATCTGCGGGCCGGCCATCACCAGAACGCCAAGAAAGCCCAGGCCGGTGACGATATCGATCAGCGCGGGGATCAGCGCACGGCTGGCCGCGGATTTCACTTCGCCATGCACGATGGAGGCCACGATGTGGCCGAACCGCGAAAGCTGGTAATCTTCCATCCGGTTGAGCTTGACCGCGGCGATGCCGTGGAACACCTCGTCGAGCCGCGTGGCGCGCGCCGCCGCCTGCGTGCGCAGGTGATCGGTCTTGCGGCGGATATAGCGCTGCACGGCCATGGTGGGCAAGATCAGCAGCGGCGCGCCGATCAGGGCAAAGAGCGTCCAGCGCAGATCGATCGACATCGCCACACCGAACAGCGTGATCAGCGCGATGGCATCGCGGCCAAGGCCGGTGATGACCACCGACCAGATGTTCTGGACCGCGATGGTATCGCCCTGGACCCGCTCGATCAGCGCGCCGGGCGGGTTGTCCTGGAAAAACCGACCGTCGAGCGTCAGGATATGCCGCAAGAGGTCGATCTGCATCGCGGTCGAGCTTTTCAGCGAGATCCGGGTAAGCAGCGACCGGTTGATCACCAGGGTGACGGCGCGGGTCAGGAACAGCCCGAAGATCGCCCCGCCGACCCACCAGATCGCCTGCGTTTCACCGCCGACAAAGACCCGGTCGAAAAGCGGCTCGAGCATGTAGGACAGAATTGCCAGCGTCGATCCTTCGATCATCATGAAGATCAGCGCCAGCGCCATCGTGCCTTTGTGGTCGGCCAGATAGCCGCGCCAGAGCCGCCCGAACAAAACCCGGGAACTGTAGGGATCGGACTGGTTCGGGGTGTGGGGCACAGCGCGCAACAGGGCCTTGTGGCAGGGCAGCGGCGCAGCGCCGCAGGTTGCTGCGATCTAGCCCGAAACTCAGGGGCGAGGCAAGGTCGCGGGCACCTTGCGAGAGGCAATTGACGATCCTTGAGGGCCGGGATACCGCTGTGGCGTTGGCAGGAGACGAGCATTGGCACTTTCGCAGGGCAGACCCTATCTGGCAATTCCCGGGCCTTCGGTCGTGCCCGACCGCGTATTGAACGCGATGCACCGTGCCGCGCCCAATATCTATGAGGGCGAAATCATCGAGCTTACCGCCAGGGCGCTGGATGATCTGCGGCGCGTCGCCTTTTCGACGAGCCATGTGGCGATCTATGTCGGCAACGGCCATGCCGGGTGGGAGGCTGCCGCCGCCAATGTGTTTTCACGCGGCGACAGGGCGCTGGCGGTGATGACCGGCCAGTTCGGAATCAATTGGGCCAACGCGCTGCGGCGCATGGCGGTCGAGATCGAAACGCTGGATTTCGGGCGGCGATCGCCGGCCGACCCGGCGAAGGTCGCCGCGGCGCTCGGCCGCGACAAGGGCCACACGATTCGCGCGGTGCTGGTGACCCATGTCGATACAGCCAGTTCGGTGCGCAACGACATCGCCGCGATCCGGGCGGCCATCGACGCGGCGGGCCATCCGGCGCTGCTGATGGTCGACGGGATCGCCTCGCTCGGGTGTGACGAATTTCGCATGGATGACTGGGGGGTCGATGTCTTTGTCGCTGCCAGCCAGAAAGGGTTGATGCTGCCGCCCGGCCTGGGGATCGTGTGGTTTTCCGACAAGGCGCGCGAGGCATCGAGGCGGGCCGACTGGCGCACCCCCTACTGGGATTGGGAGCCGCGGGTCTTTGGCCCCAATTTTTCCAATCATTTCTGCGGAACGGCGCCCACTCATCATCTTTTCGGGCTGCGCGAATCGCTGGCGATGATCCTAGATGAGGAAGGCATCGAAAATGTCTGGGCCCGGCACCGGGTTCTGGCCGGCGCTGTCTGGGCGGCGTTCGAGGCATGGTCCGGAGGGTCGGACATAGAGATCAATATCGCCGGGCGCGCGCACCGGGCCCATGCCGTGACCGCCGCCCGGCTCGGCGGCGGCAATGCCGGCCGGCTGCGGCAATGGTGCGAACAGGAAGCCGGGATCACGCTCGGTGTGGGGCTGGGCATGGCGCTGTCGTCGGAACCGGCATATCAGGATTTCCTGCGCGTTGCGCACATGGGCCATGTCAATGCCCATATGACGCTGGGCGTGCTGGCGGCGATGCAGGCCGGGATGGTCGCCCTGGGCATCGCGCATGGGCCGGGGGCGCTGGAGGCGGCGGCGGCGGTGGTGGCCCTGGCCGGATAGCCGCGAACCCGGGCCGCTTTCGCGCCAGCATTGCAGAGCGCTTTTTGGGGCGTGCTCAGCTCCGCGCCGCGGCCAGCGCCTTTGGCAGGGCGGTCGCGAAGGCGGCCATATCCGCGGGCCGGCCGCAGCTGACGCGGATGCAGCGGTCCTGCGGCGTGACGAAGGGCATCCGCACAAAAATATCGCGGGCGATCAGTGCATCGAGCACGGCGCGGGCAAACCGGCCATCGCGCCCGCAGTCGATGGTAACGAAATTGGCCGCCGAAGGCAGCGCGGCCAGACCGTTGGCCCGGGCGATGCGCGCCAGTTCATCGCGCGCGCCGCTCGCTTTTGCGCATACATCGGCCAGATGGGCCTGATCGCCAAGCGCGGCCAGCGCCCCGGCCTGGCTGATCCGGCTGACCCCGAAGTGGTTGCGGATCTTGTCGAAGCTCCTGACAAGGCCCGCTTCGCCGATGGCATAGCCGATGCGCGCCCCCGCCAGGCCATAGGCCTTGGAAAAGGTGCGCAGGCGGATGACCCGGGGGTCCGCCGTATCCAGCGGCGGGGCGGTGCCTTGCGGGGCCAGTTCCAGATAGGCTTCATCGAGAACCAGCAACGTGCCGTCGGGCACATCGGCAATCATCGCGGCGATGCTGGCGGCATCGTGCCAGCTGCCCATGGGATTGTCGGGATTGGCGATATAGATCATCCTGGCGCCGGTCTCCCGGGCCTTGGCAAGCAACGCGGCGGGGTCTTCGCGGTCGTCCACATAGGCAACCTTGTGAAGGGTGCCGCCATGACCCTCGACATGGAAATTGAAGGTCGGATAGGCCCCGTGCGAGGTCACGACCGGCGCGCCGGGGTCGATCAACATTCGGGCGAGACAGCCCAACAGCCCGTCGATGCCTTCGCCGATGACAATGTTTTGCGGCGCGATCCGGTGATGGGCGGCAAGAGCCCGGCGCAGATCGTAGTTTTCCGGATCGCCGTACATCCATACGTCATGCGCGGCCCGCTGCATCGCCTCGATGGCCCGGGGCGACGGCCCGAAGACATTTTCGTTCGCCCCGAGCCGGGCCGCGAAGGGGCCGCCGCGGGCCCGTTCCTGGGTCTCCGGGCCGACGAAAGGGACCGTCGCGGGAAGCCTTTCAATCAGCGGGGTGTAACGCGGGGGTGTGGAATGCGGCGCTGTCATGGCCGATCAATTCCAGAAGCGGCGCGCCCAGACAAGCGTAATCAACCGCGCGGCCAAAGCATATCGCGATTCAGGTCTTTATTCAGGCCTTTGCCGAAACGCCATGGCGCCTGTCGGGCGCGGTGCGCCGGAAAAGGGCCATGGCATTTCCTGCCCTTGCAGGGTAGGCAAGGAACAGATTTCAAACGAGTCGCCCTTCATTTCCCGGGTCGTCGCAACGCCCGAAGGCGATGGCCCCTGTTCGCCGGGAGGATTCCGATAGCGCCGACCGCCACACTTGCCCCGCTCGCCAACCGGAATTTCCGCAATCTCTGGTTCGCGAGCCAGTTTTCCAATCTCGGAACCCTCATTCAGGCGGTGGGCGCGGCCTGGGCGATGGGCAGCCTGTCGACAAGCCACGCGATGGTCGCGCTGGTGCAATCGTCGAACACATTGCCGATCGTGGTCTTTTCGCTGGTTTCCGGGGCGCTTGCCGACAATTTCGACCGCCGCCGCATCATGCTTTCGGCGCAGGTTTTCATGTTCGTCGTCTCTGCCCTGCTGGCCTGGGTCGCGTGGATCGGCGCGTTGACACCCTGGCTGCTTTTGGCGTTCACCTTCCTGATCGGATGCGGGACGGCGCTCTTCAATCCGTCCTGGCAGGCCTCGATCGGAGACATCGTGCCGCGCGATCAGGTATCGGGGGCGGTGGCGCTGAATTCGATGGGCTTCAACCTTGCCAGATCGGTCGGCCCGGCGATTGGCGGAACCATCGTTGCGGTTGCCGGGTCGGCGGTGGCCTTTGCTGTCAACGCGGTCAGCTATATCGGATTCATCGCGGGCATCGCCCGCTGGCGCGGGCCGCAGCGTGACGCGGCACTGCCGCGCGAATCCATTTACCGGGCCATTTCGGACGGATTCCGCTATATGGTCATGTCGCCGGCGCTGATCCGGGTGATGGCGCGCGCGGCGCTTTTCGGTGTCGGGGCCTCTTGCGTCATGGCGCTCCTGCCGGTCTATGCGCGTGACACGATGGCCGGCTCGGCGGTGGTCTACGGCTTGTTTCTCGGATGCTTTGGCCTCGGCGCGGTCGGCGGGGTCCTGATGACCCACGAACTCAGGACGCGGTTGCGCAACGAACGTGTGGTGGAGCTGGGATTTGCCGGTTTCGCACTGGCGTCGGCGGGGCTTGCGCTGGCGCCGCTTTATGTCGTGGCGGTGCCGATGCTGCTGGTGGCCGGCGTCTGCTGGGTGCTGGCCTTGTCGCTGTTCAATACCACGGTGCAGCTGTCGACGCCGCGCTGGGTTCTCGGCCGGGCGATTTCGTTTTACCAGACCGCGACATTCGGCGGCATGGCGGGGGGGGCCTGGCTCTGGGGCTGGATCGCCGACCGGGCGGGCGTGCCCAGCGCGCTCGGCATCGCCACTGCGGTTCTGGTGCTGGGCGTCCTGACGGGCCGGATCCTGCGGGTCCACGAATTCGGCGAAATCGATCTGACCCCCCTTGGCCTGATCACATCGGCGCGCCCGAAGATCGACCTGCGCGCGCGCAGCGGGCCGATCTTCATCATGGTCGAATATCAAATCGCCCAGGACGATGTGAAAGACTTTCTGCCGCTCATGCAGGAAAGACGGCGCATCCGCATCCGCGACGGCGCGCGGCGCTGGGCGTTGTTGCGCGATCTGGAGCGGCCGGAAATCTGGAGCGAGAAATATTACGTCTCGACCTGGGTCGAATATGCGCGCTACCTTGAGCGGCGCACCAAGGCGGATCTGGCGGTTCAGGAGGCGATCCGGGCCCTGCACCGTGGCGCCGAGCCGCCGAAGGTCTGGCGCAAGATCGAGCGCCAGACCGTGCCGCGCCAGGACGATGCGCCGCCATTGGCGCCGTCTGACCTGGCTTAACCGATTGAAATGGCGCGGCTATATCGGTCAAGGGCCGGCGTGCGGCCTGCGGCGTTCATATCGGATCAGATTTCGGCGAGGCGTTTGAGGGCACCGTCGAGTTTGGCGGCCTCTGCTTGGCCCAGGGCGAGTTTTTCGCGGGTCTGCGCGACGATATCCTCGGGTGCGCTGTCGACGAATTTGGGGTTTCCGAGGCGGCTTTGCAATCCGGCAAGATCCTTGTTCAACTTTTCTAAAGCCTTGGAAAGACGGGATCTTTCGGCATCAATGTCGATTACCCCGGCGAGGGGAATAGCAAAGCTGCCGCCCTCGACCGGCAGCGTGATGGAACCTTTGGGGGCTGGCCCTTCGGTCAAAGTGTCGATGCGTGCAAGTCTTTGGATTATATCGAAATTATTGGCAAGTGCGGTGCGGCCCCGGGCATCGAGCGCGGTCTGGATGATTGGTAGTTGCAGACCGGCGGGGATGCGCATTTCGGCCCGCGCCGAGCGGATTTCGGAAATCAGCGCGATCACCCAGTTCATTTCGCGATCGGCATTTTCATCAATGAGATCAAGGCCATAGTCGGGCCAGTCGGCGTGAACCAGCATCTTTTCCCGATCACCGGTAAGCGCCCACAGCTCTTCGGTAATGAAGGGCATGATCGGATGCAAAAGAATGTAGCACTGATCGAGAACCCAGGCCGTCGTCTGCCGTGTTTCGGCCGAAAAATCGCCTTCCATCAAGGGCTTGGCGAATTCGACATACCAGTCGCAGACCTTTCCCCAGACAAAGGCGTAAAGCGTGCCCGCCGCGTCGTTGAAGCGGAAACCTTCCAGCGCCTCGTCGACGGCGACGCGGGCGCGGGCCACCTCGCCGATGATCCAGCGATTGACCGTATGGCGCGCGTCGGGTCTGCGTCCCGCATCCGTCCCGACAGCGTCCCGACAAAGCGCTGCGTTCATTTCGGCGAAACGGGTGGCGTTCCAGAGCTTGGTGGTGAAGTTGCGGTAGCCCGCGATGCGGTCCTTCGAGAGCTTCAGATCGCGGCCCATCGCGGCCATCGCGGCCAGAGTGAAGCGCACCGCATCCGCGCCGTATTCACCGATGAGGTCGAGAGGGTCGAGCACGTTGCCGAGCGATTTCGACATCTTCTTGCCCTTCTCGTCGCGCACCAGCGCGTGGACGTAAACGGTATGGAAAGGAATCTGCTCTACGACTGCGAGCTGCATCATCATCATCCGCGCGACCCAGAAGAAGATGATGTCGAAGCCGGTGACGAGGACGTCGGTGGGGAAGTATTTCTTCAGCTCCGCTGTCTCCTCGGGCCAGCCGAGCGTGCCGATCGGCCAGAGGCCGGAGGAGAACCAGGTGTCGAGGACGTCGGGGTCGCGCTGAAGCCCTATTTGCAGTTGCCCATCAGGCCCGGGCAAGACCTGAAAACTCGCCAATGTTATCAAGCCCGATGTCGTTGCTGTTGCTGGAGTCCCTCCGACACCCACGGCCCGATCGTCCTCGAAGACCGAGATTGGCTGTTTGAGTCGCTCCGAGTAGAAGCGCGT
This sequence comes from Paracoccaceae bacterium, assembly GCA_020446815.1. GTDB lineage: Bacteria > Pseudomonadota > Alphaproteobacteria > Rhodobacterales > Rhodobacteraceae > Albidovulum. Next base: position 545,942 of record JAGRDY010000026.1, on the reverse strand, counting down.
AGCCCAAGCGAGCGCGTCTTTTTTGGTCGCCGCGCAGAACGCGAGTTTTTCCGCCACGGGTTGCGGATCGCCAGCGCCGTAAAGCGCGTTGGGATCCGAGAGTTTCGGCCCATACCACACCGGGATCTGGTGCCCCCACCAGAGCTGGCGGGAGATGCACCAGGGCTCGATGTTTTCCAGCCAGTGGAAATAGGTCTTGGCGTCGCGTTCGGGCAGGATGCGGGTGTAGCCGGCCTTCTCGTCGAAGGTGCCTGCCTCCTGCGCCGCCATGCCGTCGCGGACGGCTTGCAGCGCCGGTGCCACGATCTTCGCGGTATCGACGAACCACTGGTCGGTCAGCATCGGCTCGATGACCACCTTGGAGCGGTCGCCATGCGGCTGCATCATCCGGTTCTCGTCAACGAGGGGGATGGTGGCCGGTTCGACATGCGGCCCCGGCTCTGCGGCCGGGGTGACAGGGGGGGCGGCCGGGGTGACAGGGGGGGCGGCGGGGTTGGGGATCATTACCGCCAGTCCCTCGGCGTTGATCTGCGCGATCACCCGCGCGCGCGCCTCGTAGCGGTCGAGCCCGCGCAGATCGTCGGGGACGAGGTTGATGGTGTCCACCTCGGCTTCGGTCAGCGTGCGTTCGCCCTTGGCCACCGCCATGGCGATGGCGGCGGCTTCGGCGTAGGGCGCGCCTTCCGAGCGCATCGCCGCCTTCGTGTCCATCAGCCGGTAGCAGGGGATGCCCGCGCGCCTGGCCACCGCATAATCGTTGAAGTCATGCGCGCCGGTGATCTTGACCGCGCCCGAGCCGAAGGCGGGGTCGGGGTATTCGTCGGTGATGATCGGAATCAGGCGGCGGTGTTCCTTCGGGCCCACCGGAATCTCGCAGAGCTTGCCGACGATGGGCGCATAGCGTTCGTCGGAAGGGTGCACCGCGACCGCGCCGTCGCCGAGCATCGTCTCGGGCCGGGTGGTGGCGATGGAGATATAGTTGCGGGTTTCGCGCAGCGTGACGTTTCCGTCTTCGTCCTTTTCAATGTATTCATAGGTCTCGCCGCCAGCCAGCGGATATTTGAAATGCCACATATGGCCTGCGACCTCGACCTGTTCGACTTCGAGATCGGAGATCGCGGTCTCGAAATGCGGATCCCAGTTCACCAGCCGCTTGCCGCGGTAGATCAGCCCCTTGTGGTACATGTCCACGAAGACCTTGATGACGGCGTCGTGGAAATTGCCCGCCTCGCCTTCGGGGGCGCTGGGTGCGCCGGACATGGTGAAGGCGTTGCGCGACCAGTCGCAAGAGGCGCCGAGGCGCTTGAGCTGGCCGATGATGGTGCCGCCGGATTGCCGCTTCTGATCCCACACGAGGGCGGTGAAATCTTCGCGGCTCATGTCGGTGCGGCGGCGGTTGGATTTCGCCAGTTCGCGTTCGACCACCATCTGGGTGGCGATGCCGGCGTGGTCCTGGCCAGGCTGCCAGAGCGTGTCATGGCCGCGCATCCGGTGCCAGCGCACGAGAATGTCCTGAAGCGTGTTGTTGAACGCATGGCCCATGTGCAGCGAGCCGGTGACATTGGGCGGCGGGATCATGATAGAGAAGCTTTGCGCGCCGGGCCTGGCGTTGGCGCCGGCGCTGAAGGCGCCCGCCTTTTCCCATCCGGCGTAGAGCCGGGGCTCGGCCTCGGCGGCGTTGAAGGTCTTTTCCATGGGCATCGTCGGCAATCCGTTCGTGGTTCGGGCTTCCCTTACCGAAAGGGCGGGCGAAGGGGAAGGGGCGCGGTGGCGAGGCGCTGTTGCGGCTGGCGGCGGGGGGCGGGTCATTCGACCGGAGTGCCGAAGATCGCCATGGCCAGCCCGAGCAGCGCCAGTGCGCCATAGGCGGCGGCGCGCGGCGGGGACGCGCCGTGGCGATGCGCGGCGACGGCGGCGATGGCGGCCTGGAGGGTGTAATAGAGCGCGAAGGCGCGGCTGGCGTAGGCGATCAGGGCGAAGATGTCGCTGGCCCAGGTAAGGGTCACCCCGGCGGCCACCAGCGCGGCATAGGCGCCGCGCACCGTGACCCTGCCGCCGGTGAGTTCGGCAACCAGCCCGCCGGCTCCGCCGGTATCGGCGACGGCGGCGGAAAACTGCGCGGCCAGCGCCGCCACGACCAGCAGCAGCGGCAGCACCGGTGCGACGGCGCGCATCATGTCGATGATCGCGGTTTCCGTCAGTTGCGTGTCGGCGGTGCGGAACAGAAAGGCGACAAGGCCGATGTAGACGAGGTAGATGGCGCTTGAGATGGCCTGCGCGAGGCGCATCGCCCGGCGCCGGGTCCGGGCGTCGTATTCGGCCCCGAGATAGCGCGCGGTCTCGAACCCCTGCACGGTGACGACCAGCCCGAAGGCGAGCGTGAGGGCGGGCCAGCCGGTCAGGTGGGGCGGCTCGACGATCAGCCCCGCGCCGCCCAGCCGGCGCGCGAAGAAGAAGGCGAGCCCGGCGATCATCGCGGCGATCACCGCCAGCTTGAGCCCGACCGATACCTGTTCCATCCGTTCGAGCGCGTGAAAGCCCCTCATCCAGCCGGTCGCAAGGATGGCGGCGAAGACGGCGGTGGTGACGATGCGGCCGTTGGCGGCGCCCTGGTAAGGGGTCAGGCTGACGGCGAAGGCGCCGAAGAGATTGAGGTAATAGGCGACCGAGATGACATAGGCGAAGGAGAGCGCCCAGGAGGCGAGCAGTTCGAGCCGTTCCTCGGCGGGCGAGCGGCCGCCGGGGCCTTCCATGCGCATGGTGATGTTGTAGCGGATCACATGGCCGAAGGCATAGGCGGTGGCGCAGAGCACAGCCATGACCAGCGGCGCGTCATGGCCGTAGCTGTGTTGCAGGATCGGCCCGAGAACGAGAAAGCCCGAGCCGATGATCGAGGCGAGCGGCGTGATCGTGGCGCGCCAGAGGCGGGACCGGGCGACCGGGGGCCAAAGCAGCAGCGCCGCGGTGGCGAGACCGGCAAGCAGGATCGGGGCATTGAGCATCAGGGGCCTTTCGTGGACAGGCGCAAGGGGAGCGGATTGTCGCGGCGAACGCAAGGCGATTGCGGCGGCGGGGATCGGCTGGGGGGTGCTTCATCCCTGCCGTGCCGGTCGCGGCGATTCTATGGGCGATTCTGCCGCAAGGGGTGGTGGCGGCGCCGCAGGCGGCCGGGGCCGGGGCGCAGCCGCGCCGGGACCAAGCGGGTTTGCCGCTGAAAGGCATCGACAGATGGCGCCGCGCGGGCGATGCTGCCGGCGGGCGGGCAAAGACCCCGGGAATGGCGCCGCTGCGGCTTCGGGCCGCGCGGCGCGGCGGCAACACAGGGAGCGGCGGATGGAAGCGGTGCAGGTGAGCGTGGTGGGCGCGGATGGCAAGGTGCGGCAGGAGGCGGCCGACGGCCGGCCCCTTGCCGCGCTGATGCCGGAGGGCGGCGGTTTCGTCTGGGCCCATGTGAACTTCGGCACCGCGGCCGGGCGCGCCTGGATCGACGCCTCGGGGCTCGACCCTGTCGCGGCGGCCTCGCTTGTCGCCGAGGAGACCCGGCCGCGCTGCGCCGTCGATGGCGATCTGATCCTGATGAACCTGCGGGGGATGAACCTCAACCCCGGCGCGGAGCCCGAGGACATGGTCTCGCTTCGCCTGGTGGCGGGGCGGGGAATGCTCGTCACCTCGCTGCGGCGCAACCTGATCGCGATCGATGACGTGATGGCGGGGCTGAAGTCGGGCAGGGCGCCGGCATCGCCGGGCGATCTGCTTTCGCGGATCGCGATCCGGCTGGCCGACCGGGCCGAACCCGTGGTGGGGGAGATGATGGATCAGATGGATGATCTGGAGGACGCGGCCGACGCGGAACTGACCTCTGAACTGCGCGCCCGGCTTGCCGACCTGCGCAGCGCCGCGCTGAAGATCCGCCGCTTCATGCTGCCCCAGCGCGAGGCGCTGACCACCCTCGATGTCGAGGACCCGGACTGGATGTCGCGCCACGACAAGAGCCGACTGCGCGAGGCGACGGAGCGCGTCACCCGGCTGGGCGAGGAACTGGACGCCATTCGTGACCGCGCGCAGGTGGTGCGCGATTCGATCGCCGACCGGCGCGCCGAGATGATGAACCAGCGCATGATGCTTCTCGCGGTCGTGACGGCGATCTTCCTGCCGCTGGGCCTTATCACCGGCCTTCTGGGCATCAACGTGGGCGGTATTCCCGGCCAGAATTCGCATGTCGCCTTCTGGGTCGTGGCGGGCACGCTGGTGGTGCTGGCGGGGGGGTTGCTTTTGCTGTTCTGGCGGCTGGCCTGGATCAGGTAGAAGGTTTGGCCGCGGCGCGGGGCGCGGTCACGGCGAGGCCGACGCACGCGCGGGCGTCGGCTGGCCATAGGTCTTTGCGCGGGGGGCAGGCGGCCGGTGCAGGCCGTGCGGGCGGGCTATTGCGGCCCGACCAGGGCGAATTGCGCGCCCTGCGGATCGCGGCCGATGATGATGAAGGCGCCGCCAGGCACTTCGTGGGGGCCGTGCAGCACATGGCCGCCGGCCGCCAGCACACGCCCGGTCGCCGCGGTGACGCTATCGGTGCCGAAATAGGGTTGCCAGAAAGGATGGCCGGGGCCGGGCATTCCGGGGGCCAGGGTCATCATGCCGCCGATAGCGGATTTGCCGCGGCGGAACAGATCATAGCTGCCCATCGGCCCCATATCCATGCTGTCGCCCGGTTTCCAGCCGAAATGCTTGCCGTAAAACCCCATCGCCGCCCTGGGATCGGAGGTCATCAGTTCGTGCCAGTGGCCATGGCCGGGCCGCTTGCCGTCAAAGGCGTGGCCGGCGCCGCCGAGCGGTTGCAGGATACCGAACGCGGCGCCCTGCGGATCGGTGACGATGGCAAAGCGCCCGGTGCCGGGGATGTCGGCAGGAGCGCGGTGGACGGTGCCGCCCGCCCTGGCGATGGCCGCCGCCGCCTTGTCGCAGTCGGTGACGGTCAGATAGATCATCCAGAAGGCGGGCATCCCCGGCGTGGCGGGCATCAGCCCGGCGACCGGTTGGCCGCCGGCGCGGGCCAGCCGGTAGTCGAGCCCCTCTGCCCCGGCGCTGCCGGTCGCCCAGCCGAGCACCTGGCCATAGAAATGCGCCGCGCCGTCGGGATCGTGTGTGGTCAGTTCGTACCAGCAGGGGTTGCCGCGTCTTGCCTTGGCCATGGTCTTTTCCTTCCGTGCGGGTCGGGTCTTCGTGTGGATCGGGGTGGCATCGCGCCCTGGCGCGAAGTTTGCGCGCTTGCGCCGGTGAAGGCAAGTTTCGCGGCAATGCCGGTCAGACGGCGCGGTCGAATTTCGTCGACAGATGGATCAGGCTTTCGGAGGATTTCACCCCGGTCATGTCGCCGATCCGGTCGAGAACGCCGTCAAGCTGGGTGGTCGAGGGGGCGGCGATCTGCAACAGGAAATCGACGCGCCCCGATGTGGTGTAAACGCGCTCGACCTCGGCGATGGCCTTGAGGCGGGACAGCACATTGGCCTGGGCGCGCGGTTCGATGTTCAAAAGCACCGTGGCGCGGATGCGGCCCTGGCGCGCGGCCTCGCCGAGCCGGACGGTGTAGCCGGCGATCACGCCCGAGGATTCCAGCCGTTCGAGCCGGGCCTGGATGGTCGAGCGGGCCACCTTCAGCCGCCGCGCCAGCGTGGCGACGGAAATGCGCGCATCCGCGCCGAGAAAGGCGAGGATCGAGCGGTCGAGATCATCCATGGGGCATCGCTGTCGTTTTGATGGGCCGTTTCGTCAATATAACCGATTGTCGCTGCATATCCACATATAAGATCGGTGAAACGGAGCGCCCCCTGGCGCTTTTCGGCGTCGCGAGAAACGCGCGCGGCGGTGCCTGCCGGGGCGATGCGATGGTGATGCGCGGTTTTTGCGCGCTTGGGGTCAATATTCCGTCAAACTTGCCATGTAAGGCTTGTCAATGCGGCGGGGATGGCAAAACCTTGGTTGCAAGCGCCGGCAAACGCCCCCCTTCGAAGTTCGAGGAAAGCACAGGGTGCAGAGACAGAACCGACATCGCCCGTTTTGGCAAGGCTGCCGGCAGCCTCACGGCGGCGATCGCGCCTGCCAGGCGGGCAGGGGAATGCTGTGCTGATGGGGCTCCGGCAAAAGCTGCTGAAACTGCTGCGCATCGGGCGCCGCATCGAAACCCGGGCGCCGGCGCGGAGCCGGGCCCTTGACGAGCGCGGGGCGACGGATCATGTGATCTTGCTCGACGGCACCCTGTCGTCGCTGAGGCCGGGCTGCGAAACCAATATCGGGCTGATCTACCGCAAGCTTCGCGATGTGCCGCAATCGGCGCAGATGTCGCTTTACTACGAGGCCGGGGTGCAGTGGCATCTGTGGCGCGATACCGGCAATGTGGCGATGGGGCGCGGCATCAACCGGCAGATCCGGCGCGCCTATGGCTGGCTGGCCACCCGCTATCGGCCCGGAGACCGGGTGTTCCTGTTCGGCTATTCGCGGGGCGCCTATGCGGTGCGCTCGCTCGCGGGGATGATCGACCAGGTCGGGCTGATCCGCGCCGAACATGCGACGGAACGCAATGTGCATCTGGCCTACCGCTATTACCAGCGCGACAGCGAAAGCCCCTATGAGGCGATTTTCCGGCGGAAATTCTGCCACCCCGAGATCGGGATCGAGATGATCGGGGTTTTCGATACGGTCAAGGCGCTGGGCGTGCGGCTGCCGTTCCTGTGGATGTGGACCGAGCCGCATCACGAATTTCACAATCACAGGCTTGGCCCGGTGGTGCGCCACGGCTATCACGCGCTGGCGCTGGATGAAAACCGCGCGGCGTTCGATCCGATCCTGTGGAACACCACCAATGGCGATTGGCAGGGGCGCATCGAGCAGGTGTGGTTTCGCGGCGCGCATGGCGATGTGGGCGGCCAGCTGGGCGGGTTCGACGCGGCGCGACCCTTGTCGAACATCCCGCTGGTGTGGATGCTGGAAAAGGCCGAAAGCTGCCATCTGACCCTGCCGGAGAACTGGCGCGACGGGCTGGCGATGGATGCGGGCGCGCCTTCGGTGGGCACCATCCGCGGCTGGGGCAAGGCGTTCCTGTTCCGCGCCAGGCGGCAGGTCGGGCAGGATCCGTCGGAAAGCATCCATCCCTCGGCGCGCGGGCCGGATGCGCCGCGGCACTTCTGGTCGGCGCGGGCCGGATCAGCCGCCGGGCATGATCAGACAGGTGGCTGAGCCGGCCGCATAACGCCTGCCATCGCCGATGCCGCGGATGCCGCCCCGCGCGACGGCGGTTGCGCGCCCGGCGTGTCGCGGCTGACCGGACCGGCGGGGGTGCGGGCGGCGAAAGGCCGGGGCATGACATCTCGTGATGCGGCCGACAGGCCCGGATTTGCCCCGGATTTGCCCCGGATTTGCCTGGCCCCGTCAATCACCGCAACGGGGCCGGGCAGCAGAACGTCGCGTCAGCGCGGCGCCGCCGGGCGCCGGCCTCGCTCAGGCAACGTTCTGCAGAGAGACTTCGGGCGCGATGCCCAGTGCGACACAGATGTCGCGGGTCAGGCGGGGCCGGTTGAGGGTGTAGAAATGCAGATCCTCGACACCGCCCCCGATCAGGTCGTCACAGAGTTCGGTCGCCACCGAGATGGCCAGCAATTCCTCGCGCCCGTCGCGCGTTGCCGCGGTGAAGGCGTCGTCGAGCCAGCCGGGAACCCGGGCGCCGCAGCGCCGGGCAAAGCGTTTGGCCCCCTGCCATGAAGCGATCGGCAGGATGCCGGGAATGATCGGCGCGTCGATGCCGGCCTTGTCGCAGGCGTCACGGAACCGAAAGAAGGTTTCGGCCTCGAAGAAAAACTGGCTGATCGCGGAACTTGCCCCCGCGTCGATCTTGCGTTTCAGCCAGGCCACGTTGGCGGCCAGGTCGGGGGCCTCGGGGTGGGCTTCGGGATAGGCGCCGACGCGGATGTTGAAGCGGCCGGTATCGGCCAGCGCCGCGATCAGCTCGACCGAATTGGCAAAGCCGCCGGGATGAGCGGCAAAGCCGTCGCTGCCCCTGGGGGGATCGCCGCGCAGCGCCACGATGTCATGGACGCCGGCGTCGGCATAGGCATGGGCGATTTCCAGCGTTTCGGCGCGGGTCGCCTCGACACAGGTCAGATGGGCGGCGACATCGAGCCGGTAATGGCCGCCGATGGCGGTGACTGCCTCGTGCGTCAACTGCCGGGTGGTGCCGCCCGCGCCATAGGTGACGGAGACGAAACCGGGGTTGAGCGGGGCCAGCAACCGCACCGCATCCCAGAGCCGGAACGCGGCGTCGAGCGTCTGTGGCGGGAAGAATTCGAAGGAAACGCGCGGCGTGGTCATGTGGGATGTTCCTTTTGGGGTATTCCTTTGCAGTCGCGCCTCTTGTTTCACAGCGACGAATGTGAAACAAATTCATAATTTTCAAGATCAACATGAGTTTCATAGCAAGAAAAGGCAGGCCCATGCATATCGAACTGCGCCATCTGCGCACCATCAAGGCGATCCATGAGGCGGGCGGGCTGGCGCGGGCGGCGGATCTGCTCAACACCACCCAGTCGGCGCTGTCGCATCAGGTCAGGGGGCTGGAGGATCAGGCCGGGGTGGAGCTTTTCGCCCGCCGGTCGCGGCCGCTGAAGCTGTCGGCGGCGGGGGTGCGGCTGTTGCGCGCGGCCGAGCGGATATTGCCGGAGATCGCGGCGCTGGCCGAGGAATTCGTGGCGCTGAGGTCGGGCAGGAGCGGGCGGCTCCATATCGCCGTCGAATGCCATGCCTGTTTCGACTGGCTGTTTGCGGTGCTGGAACAGTTTCGCCGCGCCTGGCCCGAGGTCGATGTCGATATCCGCGCCGGGCTTGCCTTCGACGCGCTGGCCGCCCTGCGCCGCGAGGAGGTCGATCTGGTGGTTTCGTCGGATCCCGAAAAGCTTGCCGGGATCACCTTCAACCCGCTTTTTGACTATGCGCCGCTTTTCGTGGCCGCGTCGGATCACCCGCTGGCGGCGAAAGCCCATGTCGAGGCCGAGGATTTTCGCGGCGAACTGTTGTTGACCTATCCGGTGGAGCGCGGGCGGCTCGATGTATTCAGCGCGTTACTGACCCCGGCGAAAGTGGAGCCGCGGGCGGTGCGGCAGGTGGAGTTGACGGCGGTGATCCTGATGCTGGTGGCGGCCCGCCGGGGGGTGGCGGTTCTGCCCGACTGGGTGCTGCGCGAAATCCGCGTCCGGCCCGATTACGTCACCCGCCCGCTGACCGCGACGGGGCTGACCAAGCGCATGTACGGGGCCACCCGCGAGGAAGCCCGGGACCAGCCCTTCATGGCGCATTTTCTGAAGCTGGCACGCAGCGAGCCGGTGAAATTGCAGCGGCCGTGAGGGCAAGGCACTTTAACTGCACCAGATTATATTTTGATTTCATGTGATATTTGAGATCTCTCAGCAGCGCGTTGCTGGCCACGCCACCGCGCCGATGCGCGAGACATTAATTCTTGACCAAAAGAGTTGAGTATGGTTTCCCTGCCCCGTCACGATTTTGTGAGGGAGAGGGAAACGATGACATTCATGACAAGGCGGGTGCCGGTATTTCTGGCGGCGGGGCTGGGGTTCGCCCTGATGGGTCTGACCGCGGCAGGGGCGGCGACCAGAACCTTTTATGTGGCTGCCGAAGAGGTGGAGTGGGACTATGCGCCCGAAGGCCGGGAGCTGATGATGGGGATGGATTTCGACGATGACCAGACGGTCTTTGTCGCGCCCGGGCCGTCGCGGATCGGCAGCACCTATCACAAGGTCCGCTATATCGAATATACCGACGACACCTTCAACGAGGTCAAGCCGCGCGAGGATGCCTCGCTTGGCATTCTCGGCCCGGTGGTGCGCGCCGAAGTGGGCGACACCATCGCGTTCGTGTTGCGCAACATGAGCACCGTGCCGGTGACAGCCCATCCGCATGGCGTCTTCTATGACAAGGATTCCGAAGGCGCGCCGACCAATGACGGCACATCGGATGCCGACAGCAAGGACGACATGATCATGCCGGGCGAGACCTATACCTATCACTGGGGCGTGCCCGAGCGCGCCGGGCCGGGGCCGAACGACGGCTCGTCCGTCGTCTGGCTCTATCACAGCCATGTCCATTCGATCCAGGACACCAACTCGGGGCTTGTCGGCCCGATGGTCATCACCCGCAAGGGCATGGCCAACCCCGACGCGACGCCGAAGGACGTGGACCGCGAGTTCTTTTCCTTCTTCAGTGTTCTCAACGAAAACGAGAGCCTGTTTCTTGACGACATGATCGCCAAGCTGGACGCGGCGCCCGACGAGGACGATGCCGACGATTTCGAGGAATCCAACCTCATGCATTCGATCAACGGCTATGTCTACGGCAACATGCCGATGCCGCAGATGCGGGTGGGCGAAAAGGTGCGCTGGTATGTGATGACGCTGGGCACCGAGGTCGATCTGCACACCCCGCACTGGCACGGCAACACGGTGCTGATGAACGGCCACCGCAAGGATGTGGTCGAACTGCTGCCCGCCACCACGCTGGTCGCCGACATGGTGCCTGACGCGGCGGGCATCTGGATGTATCACTGCCATGTCAACGACCATATCGCGGCGGGCATGACCGGGCGCTACGAGGTGCTGGCGGCGCAGTGAGGGCCGGCGGCGGGCGGGTTGGAAATACCTGCCCGTCCGCCCTTCACAAGCGGGCGGCGGCCAAGTATAGCCAGCGCCTGACGTGAAGGGACCGATCATGCAAGGCAGTGCCAATCTCAACCTGATGATCAAGGCGGCGCGCAAGGCGGGCCGCGGGCTGGTCAAGGATTTCCGCGAGATCGAGAACCTTCAGGTCTCGGTCAAGGGGGCCGGCGATTTCGTCAGCCGCGCCGATATCGCGGCGGAGCGGACGATCAGGGACGAATTGACCGGCGCGCGGGCGGGCTATGGCTGGCTGGGCGAGGAGACCGGCGCCGCCGAGGGCCAGGATCCGACCCGGCGCTGGATCGTCGATCCGCTGGACGGGACCACCAATTTCCTGCACGGGCTGCCGCACTGGGCGGTGTCGATCGCCCTGGAGCACAAGGGCGAGATCGTGTCGGCGGTGGTGTTCGACCCGGCCAAGGACGAAATGTTCGTTGCCGAAAAGGGCCAGGGGGCCTGGATGAACGAAAGCCGCATCCGGGTGTCGGGCCGCCGCACCCTGGACGAGGCGCTGTTGGCCACCGGTGTGCCGTTCGGGGCGAAACGGACGCTGCCCGCGACGCTGCGCGATCTGGCGCGGCTGATGCCGGCCACGGCGGGGGTGCGGCGGTTCGGCGCGGCGGCGCTGGATCTGGCCTATGTGGCGGCGGGGCGCATCGACGGTTACTGGGAACGCGAACTCAACGCCTGGGACATGGCGGCGGGGCTGTTGCTGGTGCGCGAGGCGGGCGGTCTGGCCGAGCCGCTGCGCGGCGCGGGCGGCAGCAGCGATATCCTTGCCAGCGGGTCGGTCATCGCCGCCAATGGAGATCTGTTCGCGCCCATGAGCACGATGTTGCGCGCCCCTGCCTGACCGCAGGGCGGCACGCCCCGCCGGGGGTTTCACACCCCCGGACCCCCGTGGAGTATTGCCGCAAAGTAGAAGCCGGCCGGTGGTGGGGGCGGCTGCGTGGAGAGGCGGCTGCGGCTTGCGTCCGGTGATTTCCGCCGTAAGGTGGCCTTTCGGGGGGGCATTGCCCCGCGGCCGGGAGGCGGCCCATGTCTGATCCTGGACAAAAAGAGCGAGAGAAACAACGCGGAGAGAGACGATGAGAGTGAAATCCCTTGCCCTTGCGGCAACACTGGCGGCACTGGCGACGGCGGGTCAGGCCGGGCCGGTCAGGGTCGGCATGATCACCACCCTGTCGGGCGGCGGCGCGGGGCTGGGCATCGATGTGCGCGACGGGTTCATGCTGGCGGTCAGGCAATCGGGCAACGCCGATATCGAGGTGATCGTCGAGGACGACCAGCGCAAGCCCGATGTGGCGGTGCAGCTTGCCGACCGGATGATCCAGTCCGACAAGGTCGATGTGCTGACCGGGATCATCTGGTCGAACCTGGCCATGGCGGTGGTGCCGGGGGCGGTGGCGCAGGGCAGGTTCTATCTGTCGCCCAATGCCGGGCCTTCGGCGCTGGCGGGGGCGGGTTGTGACAAGAACTATTTCAATGTGGCCTGGCAGAACGACAATCTGCATGAAGCCGCCGGCGCCTATGCGAATTCGGCGGGTTATGCCAACAGCTTCATCCTGGCGCCGAACTATCCGGCGGGCAAGGATGCGCTGACCGGCTACAAGCGGTTCTACAAGGGGGCCGTGGCGGGCGAGCTTTACACCGAACTGGGCCAGACCGATTATGGCGCCGAGATCGCCCGGATCCGCGCCAGCGGCGCCGACAGCGTGTTCTTTTTCCTGCCCGGCGGCATGGGGATTTCCTTTCTCAAGCAATATGCCGACAGCGGCGTCGGCCTGCCGGTGATCGGGCCTGCCTTCAGTTTCGATCAGGGCATCCTGCAGGCGGTGGGCGCGGCGGCGCTGGGGGTGGTCAATACCTCGCAGTGGAGCAAGGACATCGACAACCCCGTCAACAAGGCCTTTGTCGAGAGCTTTCAGGCGGCATACGGGCGGCTGCCGTCGCTTTACGCCAGCCAGGGCTTCGATACGGCGAACCTGCTGCTGAGCGCGATGGAAAAGGCCGAGGTGAGCGATGCCGACGCGTTCCGCGCGGCCCTCGAGGCGGCCGATTTCGCCAGCGTCCGGGGTGATTTCCGCTTCAACACCAACCACCATCCGGTACAGGACATCTATGCCCGCGAAGTGGTGCGGGAAGGCGATGTCTTTACCAACAGGATCATCGGCGTGGCGCTGAAGGATCATGCGGATGCCTATGCGAGCGCCTGCAGGATGTAGGCCGGGGCGGCGGGCCGGGCGGCAAGCGGGGCGGCCCCGCCCGGATCGCGGCGAGGGATGATGCCATGTCGATGCTGTTGCTGGCCGAGCAGATCCTCAACGGGCTGCAACTGGGGGTGATGCTGTTCTTGATGGCCGCCGGGCTGACGCTGGTCTTCGGGGTCATGGGGCTGATCAATCTGGCGCATGGATCGCTTTACATGGTCGGGGCCTTCGTGGCGGCGGCGGTGGCGGGGGCGACCGGGTCTTTCGTACTGGCGCTGGCCGCCGCGCTGGCGGCATCGGCGGCGGCGGGGGCGCTGGTGGAGGTGCTGGTGATCCGCCGGCTTTACGGGCGCGATCATCTGGATCAGGTGCTGGCGACCTTCGCGCTGATCCTGATCTTTTCGGAGGGGACGCGCTGGGCCTTCGGCTCCTTTCCGCTTTATCTCGACATTCCGGGCTGGCTTGCGGGGCCGGTGACGTTGCCGGGGGGCATCCGCTACCCGCTTTACCGTCTGGCGCTGATCGGGGTGGGGCTGTTGGTGGCGCTGGGCCTTTACCTGCTGATTTCGCACACGCGGCTGGGCGTCCGGATTCGCGCGGGCGAAAGCGACCGCGAGATGATCGCCGCGCTGGGTGTCGACATTTCACGGCTTTACACCATGGTCTTCGCCCTTGGCGCGGGGCTGGCCGGGCTGGCCGGCGCGCTGGTCGGGGCGATCCAGTCGGTGCAGGTGGGGATGGGCGAGCCGGTGTTGATCCTGGCTTTCGTGGTCATCGTCATCGGCGGTATCGGGTCGGTCAGGGGGGCGCTGGCGGGGGCGCTGCTGGTCGGGTTGACGGATACGTTGGGCGGGTTGTTCCTGCCCTGGGTCTTTGGCCATTACCTGGGGCCGTCGGCGGCGGCGGGGGCGGGGTCGGCACTGGCCTCGATGCTCATCTATGTGCTGATGGCGGGGGTCCTGATCTGGCGGCCGCGCGGCCTTTTCGGGGGCGCCGCATGAGCCGGGAAGGTGCGGTCAACGCCGCGATCGTGGCGCTGTTGCTGGTCGTGCCGGTCGGCGCGTGGCTGGCCGATGAGCCGTTCATCGTCACGCTGGCCACCCGGGCGGTGATCCTGGCGCTGGCGGGGGTGGGGTTGAATATCGCGCTGGGCCTGGGCGGGATGATCAGTCTCGGTCATGCGGCGTTTTTCGGGATCGGCGGCTATGCGATGGGAATTCTTGCAAGCCATGCACAGAGTTACGAGCCGCTTTTCAACTGGCCGATGACGATCGGGGGGACGCAGTCGATGCCGCTCATCTGGCTGGTGGCGATGAGCGTCTCGGGGCTGGCGGCGTTGATGGTCGGGGCGCTGAGCCTGCGCACCACGGGCGCTTATTTCATCATGATTACCTTGGCTTTCGGGCAGATGTTCTACTATTTCGCGGTAAGCTGGCCGGCCTATGGCGGCGATGACGGGCTGTCGATCTATGTGCGCAACGGCTTTCCCGGGTTGAACACGCTGGTGCCGGTGCAGTTCCTGGCGATCTGTCTTATGCTGCTGATGCTGGGGCTGGGGTTTGCCGCGATGCTGGCCAGATCGCCCTTTGGCCTTGCGCTCGATGCGGCGCGCCAGGCGCCGGAGCGGGTGGAGACGGTGGGGATGCGGCCGTATCGGCTGCGGCTGATGGCTTTTGTCATCTCGGGCGTGATCACCGGGCTGGCCGGCGCGCTTTACGCCGATCTCAACCGGTTTGTCAGCCCGGTGATGTTCAGCTGGCAGACCAGCGGCGAGATCATGGTTTTCGTGATTCTCGGCGGTGCCGGGCGGCTGTTCGGGCCGGTGGCGGGGGCGATGCTGTTCATCCTGCTTGAACATGTTCTGGGCGGCGTGTCGGAATTCTGGCACGTCTATCTGGGTCTGCTGCTGCTTATCGTCGTGCTTTTCGCGCGCGGCGGCATCATCGGATTGCTGGCGGGGCGGCAGGTGGCGCATGGCTGAGCCGGTTCTGGCAACCCGCGGCATCTGCAAATCCTTCGGGGCGGTGACCGCCTGCAAGGATGTTTCCATTGATCTGCAGGCGGGCGAAATTCATGCGCTGATTGGCCCGAACGGGGCGGGGAAATCGACGCTGATCCGGCAGATCGCCGGCGGGTTGCGGCCCGATGCGGGGCGGGTGATCCTGCAGGGGCGCGATGTGACGGCGCTGGGGACGGCGGCGCGGGCGCGGCGCGGGCTGGCGCGGACCTTTCAGGTGTCGACGCTGGCGATGGAGGACACGGTTTTGCAAAACGCCGTGCTGGGGGCGATGCGGGCCTGCGGCAACCCCTACCGCGTGTTTGGCCGGGCGCTGGCGGCGGGCGAGGTTCGCGACCGGGCCGAGGCGGCGCTGGCGCGGGTGGGGCTGCAAGGCGTGGCGGCGCGATGGGCATCGGAACTGTCGCATGGCCAGCGCCGTCAACTGGAAGTGGCGGTGGCGCTGGCGCTGGCGCCCCGGGTCTTTGTCATGGACGAGCCGATGGCGGGTCTGGGCGGCGCGGGGTCGCGGGCGCTGACCGGGTTTCTCGACGGGTTGCGGGAGGAGGCGCCGATCCTGCTGGTCGAACATGACATGGATGCGGTTTTCGCGCTGGCCGACCGGGTATCGGTGCTGGTCTACGGTTCGGTGATCGCGACGGGGACGGTCGATGAGGTGCGCCGCGACCCGCAGGTGCGCCGCGCCTATCTGGGGGAAGAGGCTTGAGCTTGCTGAGCCTGACCGGGGTGAGCGCCTGTTACGGCGCCTCGCAGGCGCTGTTCAACGTGACCCTGGCGCTGCGAGAGGGCGAGGTTCTGGCGCTGATGGGACGCAACGGCATGGGCAAATCCACCACGGTCAAGGTGATCTGCCGGTTGCTGGCGGCGCGTTCGGGCCGGATCGAGTTTGCCGGATACGATCTGCGCCGCCTCCCGGCGCACAAGGCGGCGCGGCTGGGAATCGGCCCGGTCTTCGAGGGGCGGCGGCGCTTTGCCAATCTGACCGTGGGGGAAAACCTGTTGGTGGCGGCGCGCCCCGGCCACTGGGATAGGGCGCGGATCGAAGCGCTGTTCCCGCGTCTCGGTGAAAGGTTCAGGCAGCCGGCGGTCTCGCTTTCGGGGGGTGAACAGCAGATGCTGGCCATCGGCCGGGCGTTGATGACCAATCCGCGGCTGTTGATCCTGGATGAGGCGACCGAGGGGCTGGCCCCGCTGGTGCGGCAGGAAATCTGGGCGGCGGTCGCGCTGCTCAGGCGCGAAACCGGAATGGCCATTCTGGTGATCGACAAATCGCTGCGCGAATTGCGGCGGATCGCCGACCATGCGGTGCTTCTGGAACGCGGCGCGACGGTCTGGTCGGGGACGATGGAGAGCCTTACCCCCGATATCGCCGACCGGTATCTTGGCCTGTGAGGGCGCGGGGCGGGTCAGCGCTTGCGGCGGATCAGCGGCACGTTGGAGCGTGAATAGCGGGCGCCGGGGTGGGGCGGGTGGCCGTCGTTGCGCAGCCAGAAGCCTCGCGCGCCGCGTTTCAGCCAGACCGGCAGCGTCAGCAGGACACCCGCGAAAAAGCCCCCGGCATGGGCCCAGTAGGCGACGCCGCCATTGCTGGCCGGCGCGCCGAGGCCGCTGAACAGCTGGATCGCGAACCAGACGCCCAGAACGACCCAGGCAGAAATCGTGAAGACCCAGAAGAAGAACACGAAAATCACCAGCACATCGACCTTGGCCTTGGGAAAGAGCAGAAGATAGCCGCCCATGACACCGGCGATCGCCCCCGATGCGCCGACGGTCGGGATCGGTGATCCGGGATCGGCGGCGATATGGGTCAGGGCGGCGGCGACCCCGCAAGCCAGATAGAAGGCGGCAAAGCCGACCGGGCCCATCTGGTCTTCGAGATTGTCGCCGAAGACCCACAAAAAGAGCATGTTGCCGCCAAGGTGCAAGATTCCGGCGTGCAGGAACATCGAAGTGAAGATGCCGCGCAACTCGCCGCCCTGGGTGACGGCGGCGGGGATCATCGCCCAGTCGCGCCAGAAGCCCGCCAATACCATCTGGTCGCCATTGATCGACGGCTCCAACATGAAGACGAGAACATTCAGCGCTATGATCGCATAGGTCACATAGGGCGTGCGGGCCGAAGGGTTGTGATCGCGGATCGGGAACATGGCGCCACGCTTTCCGATCCGCCGGGCTTCGTCAAGCGGAAGTGGTCATGACCCCCAGGGCCGGACCGGCCCTGTCGGCCCCCATGGCGCATCCCCGGAACCCCGAATCGCCCGGACCCTGCCACGCCTTCGGCGCTCTTGCGCTTGTGGCGATGCCTGAGGGTTCAGGCATTTCGCGAAACGGCTTGCGCCGCCCCGGCGGCCGCCAGAAGCTGGGCATTGCCGCCCGAGGCGGTGGTATCGACGCAGACATGCCGTTCGAGCGCCACATGGCCCAGATCGGGCAGGGCGGTGATCAGCGGCAGGATCGGGCCGTCGCGTTCGGACAACGCGCGGGCATAGGCGCGCGCTGCCGGCTCGGGCCCCCAGAAAAGCGCCCCGGCAAAGCCGGTGAGGGTTGTCAGGGCCTCGGGGGCCAGCGCTCCGTGAACCAGAACCGCCGCGCCGCCCAGGGCACGGACCGCCTGGGCCTGCTCCTCGACGGTTTCAGGGCCGGGGCCGAGGCACAGGAAGGGCGCGCGGGCGCTCAGCGTCAGGCGGTTGGATTCGCCGGTGGGGCCGGGAAGGTCGATCCGGCGCAGCGTCACGGGGGGGAGCGCGCCGTCGAGCTCCTTCTGGAGCGTGGCGTTGTCGGCAGCGCCGAAAGCATCGCCCCCGCCACCGGGGGCCGGCCGCGGGGCCTTGAACCGGGCGAGATATTCGGGTCCGCCCGCCTTGGGGCCGGTGCCCGACAGCCCTTCGCCGCCGAATGGCTGGGAGCCGACAACCGCGCCGATCTGGTTGCGGTTGACATAGATATTGCCGCAATGAAGCGCCTCGGTCACTTCCTGAACGCGATTGTCGATTCTCGTGTGTAACCCGAAAGTCAGGCCGTAACCACTTCTATTAACGTCATTTATTATGTTCGGCAGTTCCTCGGAATCAAACACGGCGATATGCAGGACGGGGCCGAAGATTTCGCGCCGAAGGTCGGCGATGCCATTGACGCGGATCACCGTGGGGGCGATGAAATGGCCGGATTTCGGGGTGGACAGCTGGCGCAGGAGCCGGCCTTCCTTGCGGGCGGTCTCGATATGTTTGCGGATGCCTGCTTCGGCCTCGGCGTCGATGACGGGGCCGACATCGGTGGCCAGATTCCAGGGATCGCCCAGGGCCAGTTCCTCCATCGCGCCAAACAGCATGTCGGTGAAACGCGCGGCGATGTCGTCTTGCACATAAAGGCAGCGCAGGGCCGAACAGCGTTGGCCGGCGGACTGGAAGCTGGAGGCGACGATGTCGCGGATCGCCTGTTCGGGCAGCGCGGTCGAATCGACGATCATCGCGTTCAGCCCGCCGGTTTCGGCGATGAAGGCGGCGCCGGGGGCGAGGTGTCTGGCCATCGCCCTGCGGATCATCAGCGCCGTTTCGGTCGAACCGGTGAAACAGACGCCGTTCACCCGCGCATCCGAGGTCAGCGCCGCGCCCACCGTGGCCCCATCACCCGGAAGCAGTTGCAAGGCGCTCGCGGGCACGCCGGCCTCGTGCAGCAGGCCGGCGGCTAGTGCCGCGATCAGCGGCGTCTGCTCGGCGGGTTTGGCCAGCACCGCGTTGCCGGCGGCAAGGGCGGCCGAAAGCTGGCCGGTAAAGATCGCCAGCGGGAAGTTCCAGGGAGAGATGCAGGTGAAGATGCCGGCAGCGGCGTCGGCATTTTCGACCCCGCGCGCGCCGTAATAGCGCAGGAAGTCCACCGCTTCGCGCAGTTCCGACACCGCGTCGGGAAGTGTCTTGCCCGCCTCGCGCGCCAGCAGCGCGAAGATCGGGCCGAAGTTCTGTTCGTAAAGATCGGCGGCGCGGTTGAGGATCGCGGCGCGTTCCGCCGGGGTGGCGGCCCAGGGGGCGGCGGCGTCAAGGGCGGTGGCGATATCATCTGCGCCGGCATCGGTGACCTGGCCGGTTTCGGCCCCTGTCGCCGGGTTGAGCATGCGCCGCGGCACCCCCCCGGCGGCCTTTCCCGCAAGCATCGGCGCGGCGGTGAAAAGCCGTTTGGCATGGGGGGCGCGGGCGGCGTCGATACGGGCCAGCGTATCGGCATCGGTCAGGTCGAATCCTTCGGAATTGGCCCTTTCGGGGGCGAAGAGATCGGGCCCCTTGCGGATCGTGGGGTTGGCCATTTCGGGCAGCGCCGCCTCGGTCGCGGCCAGCGGGCAGGCGGCGACCGTTTCGGGGGTGACATCCGTGTCGACGATCTGGTTCACGAAAGAGGAATTGGCGCCGTTTTCCAGCAGGCGGCGGACCAGATAGGCCAGAAGATCGCGATGCGCCCCAACCGGCGCGTAGATGCGGCAACGGGTTTTCCGCGCTTTCAGAACGATCTCATGCAGACGTTCACCCATGCCATGCAGGCGCTGGAATTCAAAGGGTTTATCCCCGGCCATGTCAAGCACGGCGGCAACCGTATGGGCATTATGGGTGGCAAATTGCGGATAGATGCGGTCGGTCATGCCCAAGAGTTTGCGGGCGTTGGCGATATAGCTCACATCGGTCGATTCCTTGCGCGTGAAGACCGTGAAATCCGCCAGCCCCAGCACCTGCGCGCGCTTGATCTCGGTGTCCCAATAGGCGCCCTTGACCAGGCGGACCATTATCTTGCGGTCGAGCTTTTCCGCGAGGGCGTGAAGCCAGTCGAGCGTCGGCGCGGCGCGGCGCCCGTAGGCCTGCACCACCACCCCGAAGCCATCCCAGCCGGCAAGGTCGGGATCGGCCAGCACGGATTCGATCACTTTGAGCGAAAGGGTAAGTCTGTCAGCCTCTTCCGCGTCGATGTTGAACCCCATTCCGGCCTGTGCCGCCTGCCGCGCAAGGCCGCGCACCACCGGCACCAGTTCGGCCATGACGCGGGCTTGCTGGGCCACCTCATAGCGGGGGTGAAGGGCCGAGAGCTTGACCGAAATTCCCGGATTGGCACGGATGTCGCCATCTTTGCAGGCGGATGCGATGGAGCCGATCGCCTTGGCGTAGGCCGCCGCATAGCGTTCGGCATCTTCGGCGGTCTTGGCCGCCTCGCCGAGCATGTCGTAGGAATAGCTGTAGCCCTGCGCCTCCATCCGGGCGGCCCGTTCCATCGCGGCATTGATGGTTTCGCCAAGGACGAACTGGCGGCCCATTTCCTTCATCGCCTGGCGCACGGCGCGCCGGATCACCGGTTCGCCGAGGCGCTTGACCGCGCCGCGCAGGTGGCCGACGATGCCCGGGTCGCGGTCGTCGAGCACCTTGCCGGTCAGCATCAGCGCCCAGGTGGAGGCGTTGACCAGCGACGAGGCGGAATGGCCCAGGTGACGGCCCCAGTCGGAGGGCGCGATCTTGTCTTCGATCAGGGCATCCATGGTGTCGGCGTCGGGCACCCGCAAGAGCGCCTCGGCCAGACACATGAGCGAGATGCCTTCCTCGGTGGAAAGCCCGTATTCTGCCAGAAACACTTCCATCAGGCCGGGTCGCGCATCGGCGCGGATCTGCCTGACGAGGCTGGCGCCGCCGGCGGCGATGCGGTCGCGGGCGGTCTGGTCAAGGGCGGCGTCGGCGATCAGCTGGCGCAACAGCGGTGCCTCGGCCGCCAGGTTTCCGGCCTGGATGGCCTGCCAGTGTTTGCGCATTTGCGTGTTCATGTGATGCCCCTTGCGATGTGCTGCCAGTGAAATGGAACTGAGGATGTGAAGTGGAAACAAAGCTGTTCGGGCTATCATATACCTTGCACAAAAGGCTGTTTTCCTGAATTATCGTAAAATGCAGGCATGATGACCAAAGATTGTGACAATAACATGCGATATGAACTGCCAGAGATTGACCGCTACGATCGGGCGATTCTGCGCGAACTGGCGGCCGATGGCCGGATGCCGGTCACCGAACTGGCGCGCCGCATCGGGTTGACCAAGACGCCGACCCAGGCGCGGGTAAGGCGGCTGGAGGAAAACGGCGTGATTACCGGCTATCGCGCCGCGCTCGATCCGGTGCGTATGGGTCTTGCGCATATCGCCTTTGTCGAGGCGCGGCTGTCGGATACCCGCGAGGCGGCCTTGCAGGCCTTCAACAAGGCGGTGCGCGCCACTCCCGAAATCGAGGAATGCCACATGATCGCGGGGGGCTTCGATTATCTCTTGAAGGTGCGCACCGGCGATATCGCCCAGTACCGCCAGGTGATGGCCGAACGCATATCGACGCTGCCCCATGTCGCCGCGACCTCGACCTATGTGGCGATGGAGACGGTGAAGGAAACTGGCCTTTGACGGCGCGGGGCGCGGCCACTATAGACGCAGCGCAGTGGCCGCTTGCTGGAACAGGTAGACAGACCGGACTTAAAATCCGAGGCCTTCGGGCGTGTGGGTTCGAGTCCCACAGCGGCCACCACGAAACCGGCCCTGGACGCCCTTCTAAGAGTCAAGCGACGATTTGGCATTGGTTGATCTGCCTGTGGCGGCGGATGATGATGCCGAAGACTTCGCGGGCGATATAGCGTTTGAGGCAGCGAATGGCCTCCATCTTGGAATGACCCGCAGCGATGCGCCTGGCGACGTAGTCCTGCGAACGTGGGTCCAACCTCAGGCGCCCGATGGCGATGATGTGGATCGCGCTGTTGGCCGCGCGATCACCTCCCCTGTTCAACCTGTGCCGCACCGTCTTTCCCGACGAGGCTGGGACGGGGCTGACGCCGCACAATGCCGCAAAGCTCGCCTCGGATCTTAGCCGGTCTGGATTGTCCCCCGCCGTGAGCAACAACTGTGCCGCGCTGTTCAGGCCGATTGCGGTTTGGGCGAGAAGCTCCGGGGCGAGATCCCTGACGATGGCCTCGATCATGTCGTCCAGGTCGGCGACCTCGTCATGCAGTTCGAGATAGCGCCGCGCCAGAGACTTGAGCGCGATGCGGTAGGCTTCCTCGACCTGACGATACGCCGTGAGATCGGGGCGCCACGCGGCAAGGGTGCGGATCAGCTGCATCCGCGTCATGGATCGCAACGGCTCCCGGATCTTGTCAGGTGCGCAGACGATCGTCATCTGGATCATTTGCAGGGCAATTCGGCGCGCCTGAGCAGCGGTCTTGCGGCAAACCCTCAGAACCCGAAGACTTTCGACCATTCCATCGCGGCTGCGTGGTGTGACTGTGTGTCGTTCCGCAAAGGCTGCATGAGCCGCGCTTTCTGCATCATAGTCGTCGTTCTTCCCGCGCCGGCGTCGGTCAAGTTTGTCAGGGGCGGTCACTTCCAGCACCTCGACGCCTGCGGCCTGCAGGTAGCGCAATAGCCCGGCGCCGTAACTGCCGGAACACTCGACCCCGACACGGAGCAAGTCACCGAAGGACCTCATCCAGGCCAGCATCAGGCGATATCCATGCCGCGTTGTTGGGAAGCTCTCGGTGCCGAGAACACGATCGCAATGATCGACGACAGCTGCGACATGCAAGTCCTTGTGGGTGTCGACGCCACCAATGACGTGAGTTTCTGCTGGGTGTTCGGCCATCCGATCATCCTTTCCTGCGGCACATGAACATTCTTTGCTCAGAAGGATGCAGGGACAGGACAGTCACGGGACCGGATGGTCATGCCCTTCTTGGGTCACGGCACCACCTTCGAGACAAGGTCTCGCCGCAGGGCGTTCCCGGATGATCGACAGGTCCAGGGAAAGACACGTATTGGGTCGATCGGAGTGAGGGTCAGATCACACCGGGAAGCCCTGCGGCACCAACCCAGCGAATGGTCGATCGGTGTTTGAGTCAAACCACCCGAGAACTGGCATCCATCGTATGACTATCGGCATGGATGGCGGAATGCCTGGCTGCCCCCCCGGCGCCGCGCCAGAAGAAATGCCGGGGCTGCGTTGCGCCTTACCTGCCGCGCGGTTTGGCGCGCAGCGTGGGTACGGCGATGGTCGGGTCTTCGGGCCATGGGTGTTTGGGGTATTGGCCGCGCATGTCCTTGCGCACCTCGGCGTAGGAACTGGCCCAGAAACCGGGCAGATCCTGCGTGACCTGAATCGGCCGCCCGGCCGGTGACAGAAGCGTGATGCGCAGCGGCAGATGCTTCGGGCCGACCGTGGGATGCCCGGTGGTGCCGAACATTTCCTGAAGCCGCAGCGAAATGCCGGGCTGATCGCCGTCATAGTCGATGGGGACGCGGCGGCCGAGCGGCGTCAGGAAATGCGGCGGCGCGAGCCGGTCGACGGTTTGCAATGCGTCCCAGCCAAGGGCGCCGCGCAGCGTGTCCGTCAGATCGAGGGCGCGCAGATCGGCCTCGCTGAGCTTGCCCGCAAGGGCGGGCAACAGCCAGGTTTCGGCATGCGCCCATATCCCCTCATCGCTGAAATCCGGCAGATCGGCCCCCTGGCCGCGCAAAAGCTCGACGCGGGCGCGCAACCGGCGCGCGGCATCGCTGAAGGGCAGACCGATCTGGCGCAACCCTTCGAGCGCGGCGCGGGCGATCCGGCCGGCGGGGGCATCCTTCCAGCCGCGCTCGGTCAGGACCAGCGCGCCGAAGCATTCCTGCCGGCGGGCGATCACCCGGCCGTCGCGCCGCGACCAGTCGCAGGCGTCGCGCCAGAATATCCGGGCCCCATAAAGGCGGCGCAGCGCCGCTGTGGGCAGGCAAATGGCCTGGCGGATGCGGGCTTCGCGCGGGTCGCCGTCAAGATCGGTGGCGACGATCAGGCGGCAACGCGAGAGCGGATCGCTATCGGCCAGAACCGCCCCCTTGCCGCCCGACAGGATATAGCGCGCATCGCCCGTGTCGCGGCGCAGCCCGATGCGGTCGGGGTAGGCAAGCGCGGCCATTTCTGCGGCGCTGAAGGACTCCGAAAGCGGTGCGCTCAGGCGCGCCAGGCGCCGCGCCTCGGTCCGGATACGCTCGATCGTGGGCCGGTTCAGGGGGTGGGGATGGCTGGCGGCATACCGCCTGGGATCGCGGATCGCGTCGAGCCGCAGCGTCAGATCGGCAGGCGCGCCCCGCAACGGATCGCGGTCGGCCAGCAGAGCGGCGAGCGGGGCGGCATCCGGCCCGGCGGTCACCAGCATGTGGCCGAGTCGCGGGTGAAGCGGCAGCGCGGCCAGCGCCTTGCCATGGGCGGTGATGCGGTGACCGGGATCGAGCGCGCCCAGTTGCACCAGAAGCGCGCGCGCCTCGGTCAGCGCCGCGGCGGGCGGCGGGGTGAGGAAGGCCAGGTCGCTGCCGTCGCTGCCCCAGAGAGCAAGTTCGAGCGCCAGCCCCGCCAGATCGGCGGTGGCGATTTCGGCCGGCGGGAAGGCGGCCATGCCGCCTTCTTCGCCCTGCGTCCACAGCCGGTAGCAAAACCCCCTGGCCACCCGGCCGGCCCGGCCGCGGCGTTGCTCGGCCTCGGCCCTGGTGACGCGTTCGGTCACCAGCCGCGACATGCCGGAACTGGCGTCGAAGCGGGCCCGCCGCGCCCGGCCGCCGTCGACGACGACGCGGATGCCCTCGATCGTCAGCGAGGTTTCGGCGATGGACGTGGCCAGCACGATCTTGCGGCCCGAGGCAACCGGCGCGATGGCGGCGCGCTGATCGGCGAAGGCCATGGCGCCGAAGAGCGGGCGCAGGACGCAACCGGCGGGCAGATCACGGGCGAGCAGCGATTGCACCCGCCGGATTTCGGCTTCGCCGGGCAGGAACACCAGAATGCCGCCGTCACAATCGCGGGCCGCGTCGCGGACGAGATGGGCGACGGCGGCCGCGTAGCGCAAGCTGGAATCAGGGCTGCGCGCCAGCCAGCGGGTTTCCACCGGATAGGCGCGGCCCCGCGAGGTGACGACGGGCGCGCGGTCGAGCATCGCGGCAATCGGTTCGGCGTCGAGCGTTGCCGACATCACCAGGATTTGCAGGTCGGGGCGCAGCGCCTGGCGTGCCTCCCAGGTCAGGGCAAGGCCAAGATCGGCGTTGAGCGAGCGTTCGTGAAATTCGTCGAAGATCACCGTGCCGACCCCCGGCAGATCCGGGGCCGATTGCAGCATCCGGGTCAGGATACCTTCGGTGACGACCTCGATCCGGGTGGCTTGCGAGACCCGGGCCTCGCCGCGTATCCGGTAGCCGACGGTATGCCCGACCGGCTCGCCCAAAGTATCGGCCATGCGTTCGGCGGCGGCGCGGGCGGCGAGGCGGCGCGGCTCCAGCATGACGATGCGGCGCCCGGCGGCGGCGGCGGGCGTTTCAAGCAGCGCCAGCGGGACGCGCGTGGTCTTGCCCGCGCCCGGAGGAGCCTGCAATACCGCGCGGCCGCTGCTGGCCAGCGCCTGGATCAGCGCCGCGAGCGCGTCTTCGATGGGCAATCCGTCGGTCACGCGGGCGGTTATCGCCGTTTCAGCCGGCCTTTGCCATAGAGAGAATCCATGACGATTTCCTCGGCCCGCATCATGCCGTTATCGGCCAGCCGATATATCAGGCGGAAGGGAAAGCGCTGTTTTTCGGCCATTTCCTTTTCGGAAAACCCTTCGAGCCGCCGGTATTCGCCAAGGCAGGTCACGGTATCGCCGGCCTTTTGCGGGGCGGCAAGAACCACCTGGCTGCGCCGCCGGCCGTCGAACATGAAGACGCGCAGGGTGCACACCTCGGTTTGCGGGACATCGCGCAGCGCCGCATAGAGTACGGTCAGCGGATCGACCGTGCCGCCCTGGGTCGCCGGGTCGATATCGCCGTTGCGCGGCGGCCGCGGCGGGTTGTAGGTTTTGACCTGCGGAATGCCGTTCCTGTAATCCATGACCGATTGCGACTGGCGTTTTCCGGTATCGGCATCCTCTTCGTAGCGGTTGGGCGTGAAACGCCCGTCAATGACGGTGCCGCTGGCGCGCGCGTCATAACGGACCTTGCGCACCAGCGCGACCAGGCCGCCGCTTTTGAGCACACCGGAGACGACATAGCGCGTTCCCTTGATCGCGCCGCCGATCGACAGCGTTCCGGCATGGATGCCGCGCAGCGAAAGGTCGAATACGGCGCTGTCGGTCTGGTCGGCGGCGGCGGGCCGGGTGACGGTCAGCGCGGCGCAGACGGCGGCGGCAAGGGCTTGGCGGGGAATCCTCATGAGACTGCTCATTGATGTTTTTCGGCCTATTGCTCTGGACAGGCATGGGGTTGAGGAGGCAAGAAAACCGCGCAGAGGTCAATTCACTTGGCCGTAGGTTCAGCGAAAGGTCGCCGGTTTCGTAACATGGATGTAACCGAATTGGCAGAACGGTTGCGGCAGGGCGACAGGCGGGCGCTGGCGCGGGCCATCACGCTGGTGGAAAGCGGGCGCGCCGATCACCGTGAAATGGCCGGAGCGCTGCTGGCCGCCCTGACAGAGGGTGCGCCGCCCGCTGCGTTGCGCATCGGGCTTTCGGGGTCGCCGGGGGTGGGCAAGTCGAGTTTCATTGAGGCCTTCGGGCTGATGCTGACCGGGCAGGGCCTGCGCGTGGCGGTGCTGGCGGTCGATCCGTCATCGGCGCGCTCGGGCGGCTCTATCCTGGGTGACAAGACGCGGATGGAACGGCTGGCGCGCGATGATCGGGCCTTTATCCGCCCCTCGCCCAGCCAGACGCAGCTGGGCGGCGTGGCGCGGCGTACCCGCGAAGCGGTGACGCTGTGCGAGGCGGCGGGGTTCGACGTGGTGCTGATCGAGACGGTGGGGGTCGGGCAGTCCGAAACGCTGGTGGCGGACATGACCGACCTTTTCATCCTGTTGCTGGCCCCGGCGGGGGGCGACGAGTTGCAGGGCGTCAAACGCGGTATCATGGAGATGGCCGATCTCATTCTGGTCAACAAGGCGGATGGCGAGCTGAAAGCGGCGGCGATGCGGACCTGCGCCGATTATCGCGGTGCGCTCGGCTTGCTGCGCAAGCGGGCGCGCGACCCCGAGGGGTTTCCCAAGGCGATGACGGTATCGGCGCTGGCGGGCGAGGGGCTGGGCCGGGCCTGGCAGGAGATGCGGGCGCTGGCCGCCTGGCGGCGCGAGAGCGGATTTTTTGCGGCCCGCCGCGCCGAGCAGGCGCGCGGCTGGTTCGAGCAGGAGGTGCGGCTGGGGCTTTTGGCGCTGCTTGCCGCCGACCCCGCGCTGAGCGCGAGGATGGCTGAACTGGGGGCGGCGGTGGCCGAGGGCCGCGCCGCGCCGGGGCCAGCGGCGGCGACCGTGCTGGCGGAGTTCGCGCGTCAATGGGGCGGGCCCCCGGCACGGCGGTGATCGGAACCGGGCGCGCGGCCGCGCGCCGGGTTTTTCGCGCGCCCTTGCGGGGGCGCGGATCGCCTCCGGCGGGAGTATTTTTGCAAAGAAGATGACGCGGGGAGCGCGGTGAAGGCTAGGTGAAGGCACGATAGAGGTGCCCTGAAAGCGGGGGGCGATGTCGGAGTGGCCCGAAAGGGCGGTCGCGGCGCTTGACCATTGCCGATCGGCGCGGCAGTGTCGCGCGGGGGGACAGGGGAACCGGGCGATGACGAACCTTGCCGAAGCGCGGGGAATTCTGGAGCGGTTGATCGCGTTTCCGACAGTCTCCGACAGCAGCAACCTTGCGCTGATCGACTGGGTGGAAGACTATCTTGCGGGCTTTGGTGTTGCCGCGCAGCGGGTCTACAATGACCGGGGCGACAAGGCCAACCTCTATGCTTCGGTTGGCCCGCAGGTGGCGGGCGGTGTCGTTTTGTCGGGGCATACCGATGTGGTGCCGACGGCGGGGCAGGACTGGTCATCCGATCCCTGGGTTCTGAGCGAGCGCGAGGGCCGCCTTTACGGGCGCGGCGCCAGCGACATGAAGGGGTTTGACGCGCTGGCGCTGGCCGCCGTGCCGCTGGCGCTGGCGGGTGGCATCAAACGGCCCTTGCAGATCGCCCTGTCCTATGACGAGGAGATCCGCTGCGACGGCTGTGTCGGCATGGTGGCGGAAATGGCCGAAAGGCTGCCCCGCGCGGCGGCGGTCATTGTGGGCGAGCCAAGCGGTATGAAGACCATAACCGGCCACAAGGGGACCAGCGGCTTTTCGGTGCATGTCAGGGGCCATGAGGTGCATTCGGCGCTGATGCACCGCGGCGTCAACGCGATCATGGAGGCGGCGCGGCTGATCGATTGGGCGAATGCCCGCAATGCCGAAGGCGCGGCAGCGGTGCCGGGGCCGCTGGCGGCCGGGTTCGAGCCGCCCTGGACGACGACCCATGTCGGCTTGATCGCGGGTGGGACGGCCTGCAACATCACGGCGGGCGATTGCCGGTTCGGCATTGATTTCCGTGTGGTTCCGGGCGAGTCGACGCAAGACTGGGATAGTGCTTTCGCGGCATTCGCGGCCGAGGTGGAGGCGGGGATGCAGGCGATCTGCCCCGATGCGGCGATCACGCTGACGCGTGATTTCAATGTACCCGCCCTGGTGCCGGAGAGCGAAGGCGCGGCGGAGCACCTGGTACGGCGTCTGACCGGCGACAATGCCACGGGTGTGGTCAGCTATGCCACCGAGGCCGGGCATTTCCAGCGCCACGGCTATTCCACCGTGGTTTGCGGGCCGGGTAGCATCGCGCAGGCGCATCAGGCCGATGAATACATCGAGATGGCGCAATTCAGCGCGGGGATGGGTTTCATGGAGCGGCTGGTAGAGGAGTTGGCGCGATGATCCCCTTTCCGATCGGCGAGGCCAGTCCGGTGCGTTTTGCCGGGCCGCTGCCTCGGGCCTGTGACGTGGTGGTCATCGGCGGCGGCATCATCGGTGTGATGACGGCATGGTTTCTGGCCGGCAGGGGCCAGCGGGTATTTCTGTGCGAGAAGGGCCGCATCGCGGGCGAGCAGTCGTCGCGCAACTGGGGCTGGGTGCGCCAGCAGGGGCGCGACCCGGCGGAGCTGCCGATGATGATCGAGAGCCTGGCGATCTGGAAGGGGCTGGAGGCAGAGGCGGAAGCCGATCTGGGGTTCCGCCAGACCGGGGTGCTTTATCTGGCCGATGGCGACAAGGACATCGCCGATTTCGAGGCCTGGATGGCTCATGCCCGGGCGCACGGGCTTGATACCCGGATGCTGGGGCGCGGCGAACTGGCGGCGATGCTGCCCGGCAAGGCGGGCTGGCCGGGGGCGATCTGGACGGCGTCGGACGCGCGTGCCGAACCCTGGATCGCGGTGCCCAGGCTGGCGGCGGCGGCGCAACGGCGCGGGGTGATGATCGCCGAGAATTGCGCGGCGCGCTGTCTTGACATCGCCGGCGGGCGCGTCGCCGGGGTGGTTACCGAACAGGGCCGGGTCGGCGCCGACAGGGTGGTTCTGGCCGGGGGGTCGTGGTCGGCGCTTCTGGCGCGGCGGCATGGCATCAACCTGCCGCAGCTTTCGGTGCGCGCCACGGTATCGGCGACGGTCCCGCTGCCCGAGATCTTTGCCGGTGCCGCCTCCGACGGCCATTTCGCCATGCGCCGCCGCAACGACGGCGGCTATACGCTGACGCCGGGCGCGTCCCACGATTTTTTCATCGGGCCCGATGCGTTTCGCCATCTGCGCGCCTTCTGGCCGCAGATCCGCAAGGATATGTCCTCGACCCGGATCTATCCCTGGGGGCCTGCCGGTTATCCCGACAGCTGGCGCACTAGGCGGCGCTGGTCGGGTGATGCGGTCAGCCCGTTCGAGCGGATGCGGATCCTGAACCCGGCGCCCAACATGGCGTCGATCGAGAAAGTACGCGATCTTTTCGCGGCGGCGTTTCCGGCAATCGGGCGGCCCGCCATCGCCTCGGCCTGGGCGGGGATGATCGACACCCTGCCCGATGTGGTGCCGGTGATCGACCACGCCGCCGCGCTGCCGGGGCTGACGGTTGCCACGGGATTTTCGGGGCATGGCTTCGGCATCGGACCGGGGGCGGGGCGCGTCGTGGCCGATCTGGTGATGGGTGCGCCTGCCGGTCATGACATCACGCGGTTCCGGCTGTCGCGCTTCAGTGACGGCACGCCGGTAACGATCGGCCCGTCGCTTTGAGTGCACGCGCGCCCGGCGCAGGGGTTTCCTGGAAAGATGAAGGGGCAGGGCGGGGTGAAGGGGCCGGGCTGGCGCGGATCAGAGCCTGTCGCGCAGCGAAAACCACAGCATTCCTGCGACCAGAAGCGGCCAGCGCAGGGCGATGCCGCCGGGAAAGCGCGGGGTGGGCACCGATGCCATGAGATCGAAGCGTTCGGCCTGCCCGGCAATGGCCTCGGCGGCGAGTTTGCCGCCCAGCGTGGCCATCGCGACGCCGTGGCCGGAATAGCCGGAAGCCGACAGGATATTGCCTGAAAGGCGGGCGAAATGCGGCATCCGGTTGAGGGTGATGCCGAGCGTGCCGCCCCAGGCGTGGGTGATCCTGACGTTCTTGAGTTGCGGGTAAATTTCCTGCATCGGTTTGCGCACGAGCGCGGCGATGTCGGCGGGAAAGCGGTAGCCATAGCTTTCCGCCCCGCCGAAAAGCAGCCGGTGATCGTCGGAAAAACGAAAATAGTTGATGACGAATTTCGAATCGGCCACCGCGTGATTGTCGCGAAGCAGGCTTTCCTGTGCGTCGGCGCGCATCGGTTCGGTGGCGACGATGAAATTGTTGATCGGCATGACGCGGGCGGCGACGGGGGCGCTTAGACGTCCCAGATAGCCGTTGCACGCCAGCACCACATGGCCCGCGCTGATCTTTGCCTTGCCGGTCCTGAGAGTGGCGGGAGTGCCTTGGGTCATTTCGCGTACCCTCGACAGCTCGAAGATGCGCACACCTCGGGCCACGGCCGCGCGGGCAAGGCCGAAGGCGTAGCGCAGCGGGTGCAGATGCCCGGCGCCCATGTCGATATCGCCGCCGAAATAGGCGGGCGAGCCGACCAGGTGGCGCATCTCGTCACGGTCAAGCGGGCGGATGTCATGGTAGTCGTAGTCGCGCGCCATCTTTTCGGCATAGCCATGGGCGTGGGCGACAAAGCGGGCGCGGTGGCAGGCATGGATGATGCCGGGCCGGAACCCGGCATCCGGGGCGTGCTGCGCGGCAAGGGTCTTGGTCAGCGCCACGCTTTCGAGCGCCAGCGCCCAGAGCCCGCGCGCCCGGTCGAGCCCGACCAGTTTTTCCAGCGCATCCTGATCGAGCCGCTGGCCGGTGCCGATCTGCCCGCCATTGCGCCCCGACGCCCCCCAGCCGACGCGATGCGCGTCGAGCAGGATCACGTCATAGCCCTTTTCGGCCAGAGCGAGCGCCGCAGAAAGCCCGGTGAACCCGGCGCCGACAACGCAGATATCGCAGGCCAGATCGCCTTCCGCCGCCGGATAGGGGCCGGGGGGCGTGGCACTGTCGGCATACCAGGACCGGGGGTATTCCCCGGCCCGGTCATTGGCGTAGAGGATGTCCATGGTGGACTCAGGCTGCCTTGAGCAGGCCGTCGGCTTTCAACCCGGCATAGCATTCGTCGAGCGATTTGGTGGCGCGCTCGATGAACACGTCGATTTCGGATGGTTTGATCACCAAAGGCGGCGAAATCACCATGCGGTCGCCAACGTGACGCATGACGAGGCCATTGGCAAAGCAGCGTTCACGGCAGCGCAGGCCGACGGTGCCGGCCTCGGAGGCGAAGGCGGCGCGGGTGGCCTTGTCGGGTGTCAGCGCAATGGACCCCATGAGCCCGATGAGCTGGGATTCGCCGACCAGCGGGTGATCTTCAAGCGCCTTCCAGCGTTCGTTGAGATAGGGATGGGCGACGTTGTTGACATGGTCGACGAGGTTTTCCTCTTGCATGATTTCGAGATTGCGTAATGCGACGGCGGCAGCGACGGGGTGGCCGCAATAGGTATAGCCGTGGTTGAAATCGCCGGCGCCACCGACGGTCGCGGCGATCTCGTCGCAGACGATGGAGCCGCCAATGGGCGCGTAGCCCGACGAAAGACCCTTGGCGATCGTCATGATATGCGGCTTGATCCCGAGGCTCTGGGAGCCGAACCAGTTGCCGGTGCGGCCAAAGCCGGTGATCACCTCGTCGGCGATCAGCAGAATGCCGTATTTTTCGCAGATGCGCTGGATCTCGGGCCAGTAGGTGGCGGGAGGAATGATCACCCCGCCCGCGCCCTGGACCGGTTCGCCGATGAAGGCGGCGACCCGCTCCGGGCCAAGCTCTTCTATCTTCGTCTCGAGTTCGCGCGCGCGCATGAGTCCGAATTCGTCGCGGTCCATGTCGCCGCCTTCGCCATACCAGTAGGGTTGGCCGATGTGATGAATGTCGGGAATCGGAAGGCCGCCCTGGGCATGGATGGGCTTCATGCCGCCGAGCGATCCAGACCCCATGGAGGATCCGTGATAGCCGTTCCAGCGGCTGATGAGAATGGTGCGCTGCGGCTCGCCCTTCACTTCCCAGTAGCGGCGCACAAGACGGATGTTGGTGTCATTGGCCTCCGAACCGGACCCGGCGTAAAAGACGTGGTTGAGATCGCCGGGCGCCAGTTCGGCGATCTTGGTGGCCAGCGCGATTGCCGGGACGTGCGAGGTTTGAAAGAAGGTGTTGTAATAGCACAGCTCTTCCATCTGCCTTGCCGCGACCTGAGCCAGCTCCTTGCGCCCGTAGCCGAGGTTGACGCACCACAGCCCGGCCATGGCATCGAGGATTTCATTGCCGTTGCTGTCGCTGATATAGACGCCCTTGGCGCGGGTAATGACGCGCACCCCCGTTTTGGCCAGTTCGGTATCGGCGGTAAAGGGGTGCATGTGATGTGCCGCATCCAGCGCCTGAAGATCTTTGGTGGGCATGTGGTTGGTGATCTGGGTCATGGTCTTTGTCCAATGTCTGAGGCCGGGCGGGTGCCAGGGTGCATATGCCGGCGCCGGGGGCAGCGGAAACGCTCTACGGTCTGGCCTGCGAATCCGGTTTGATCGAGAAGATCCGATGCCCTCAGAATATGATCAAAAT
Source organism: Paracoccaceae bacterium (assembly GCA_020446815.1). Lineage (GTDB taxonomy): Bacteria > Pseudomonadota > Alphaproteobacteria > Rhodobacterales > Rhodobacteraceae > Albidovulum. The sequence continues at coordinate 513,002 of JAGRDY010000026.1, read as the reverse complement.
CGGCGCTGTCAATGAGATTTGATCAAATATTGGTCTTGGTTATCGAGGCGCGCACCTGATCGATTCCCTGTCGGATGTCCTGTTCGATGGCCAGCGCCAGCGCCGCGGCATCGCGGGTGCGGATCGCGGCCAGGGCCTCTTCATGGCGGTCGGGAAGGTTCGATGTGCCGAATCGCCCGCACACGACCCGCAGCGACGGGCCGAAACGGAGCCAGAGAGAGCGCACCATCGAGAGAAGGATCGGTGTGCGGGCGTGTTCGTACAAAGCAAAATGAAAGCGGAAATTGTTCAGCAGATATCGCTGCACGTCGCCCGAATCAATTGCGCGGTTCAGTTCGCCGTCAATCTGTTCAAGTTGCTTTATATCGTTTTTATCCAGCGCGTTACACGCCATTTTTGCCATATGAGGTTCAATCGTCAGGCGCGCGAATGCCAGTTCTTCAAGCTGTGCGGAAGCCACATTGGGTACGCAGACCCGGCGATTGCCCTGCAGCTCCAGCGCCCCTTCGGCGGTCAGGCGGCGGATCGCTTCGCGCACCGGGGTCATGCCGCCGTCGAGCTGTTCGGTGAGGCCCTGGATGGTGACGGGCTGTCCGGGCGTCAGTTGCCCGAAAAGGATCATGTCGCGCAGACGGCAATAGGTTACCTCATGCGAGGGTACTTTACGCGGTAACGGGCCGGTATCACGCAATTTTTCCATCCAATTTCCATCAAGACGATTGCCACGGGTCGAATATTGGGCATCTTAGAATGGGGGGCCTGGAAATACCATATTGATTTGAGTCGAAAAATTTGATCAAAATGGGCAGGCAAGATACAGTGCCAACCAGAACTGACGGTCCGGCGTTGCCCGACCGTGATCCAATGGGAGAATGAGAATGATGAAAACGGGGATGACTTTCGCCGCCGCGCTGCTGGCCATGGCGGGTGCCGCGGCCGCCGAAGAGGTCCGGGTCTATAACTGGTCGGATTACATCGACGAAAGTCTGCTTGCCAAATTCACCGAGGAAACCGGCATCGACCTGGTCTATGACGTGTTCGATTCAAACGAGATGCTGGAAACCAAGATGCTGGCCGGATCGTCCGGATACGATGTGGTTGTGCCCTCGGGCACATTCCTGCAACGCCAGATTCAGGCGGGGGCGTTCATGAAGCTCGACCGCTCCAAGCTGCCCAACTACGGCAACCTGTGGGACATGGTGTCGGAACGCGTCGCCAAATATGACCCGGGCAACCAGTATGCCGTCAACTATATGTGGGGGACGACCGGTATCGGTGTGAACATCAACAAGGTCAAGGAAGTGCTGGGTGACGACGCGCCGGTGAACTCGCTGGCCCTGATCTTCGATCCAAAGAACATGGAAAAGCTCAGCCAGTGCGGCGTGCATCTTCTGGACGCGCCGACCGAGATGATTCCGGCCGCACTTGCCTATCTGGGTCTTGATCCGGACGCCCAGGACGAGGAAACGCTGGCCAAGGCAGAGCCGGTTCTGGAAGCGATTGCGCCCTATGTGCTGAAATTTCATTCATCCGAATATATCAACGCGCTTGCCAACGGCGACATTTGTGCGGTCTTTGGCTGGTCGGGCGACGTGCTGATGGCGCGCGACCGTGCCGCAGAGGCCGATAACGGTGTCGAGATCGAATATCACATCCCCAAGGAAGGCGCGTTGATGTGGTTTGACGAATTGGCCATTCCGGCCGATGCGCCGAACCCGGACGGGGCATACAAGTTCATCAACTTCATGCTTGACGCGCACAATATTGCTGCCGCGTCGAACTATGTCTATTACGCCAATGGCAACAAGGCGAGCCAGCAGTTTCTCAACGAAGACGTGATCGGCGACACCGCCATCTACCCCGATGCGCAGACGATGGAAAAGCTTTATACGACCACGCCGTGGGATCCGAAGGTCAACCGGTTCGTCACCCGGATGTGGACCAAGATCAAGTCGGGCACATGATCGTCTGAACCCCGATAACCCGCGCCGCCACCGGCGCGGGTTTTTTCTTCTCTGCGTGAGGTTATCATGGCCCAACCTGCCAGCCGCCCGGTATTTGCCCCGTGGAATGACCCGGCCGCCAAACCGCTCATCCAGTTCAAGAGTGTGACCAAGAAATTCGGCGAGTTTGTCGCGATCGACGACGTGACCATCGACATCTTTGCGCAGGAGTTCTTTGCGCTTCTGGGCCCGTCTGGCTGTGGCAAGACCACGCTGATGCGGATGCTGGCGGGGTTTGAGCGGCCGACGAAGGGGCAGATATTGCTCGACGGCAAGGATCTGGCCGATGTTCCGCCAAACAGGCGCGAAACCAACATGATGTTTCAAAGCTATGCGTTGTTTCCGCATCTGTCGGTGTGGGAAAACATCGCCTTCGGGCTGAAACGCTCGCCGATGCCCAAGGGGGAGATCGGCCCGAGGGTGGAGCAGATGCTGAAGCTGGTCAGGCTCGATAAATTCGCCCGCCGCAAACCGCATCAGATTTCAGGCGGCCAGCGGCAGCGCGTGGCGCTTGCGCGCAGCCTGGCCAAGGCGCCCAAGCTGTTGTTGCTGGATGAACCGCTGGGCGCGCTCGACAAGAAACTGCGCCAGGATACGCAATTCGAACTGATGGACATTCAGGAAAAGACCGGCACGACTTTCCTGATCGTGACCCATGATCAGGAAGAGGCAATGACGGTCGCCTCGCGCGTTGCGGTGATGGATCACGGCAAGATGATCCAGATCGATACGCCGGACCGTATCTATGAGATGCCGAATTCTGTTTATGTGGCTGATTTCATAGGCGATGTGAACATCATCAAGGGCAATGCGAAACCCACCGGGGAAGGCAGGTTCGCCATTTCCTGGGCCGAGGGGCAGCCGGATATTGCCGCGGCGTCGGGGGCCGGGATCGCGGCCGGGACGCCGGTGCATTTCGCCATCCGGCCGGAAAAGATTGCCATTTCCGCCGACAAGCCGGCGGACCGCGCCAATGCCGTGAAGGGCCGGATCGAGGACATCGCCTATCTGGGCAATATCTCGACCTACAAGGTCGAGCTGGCCAATGGCGCGATGATCAAGGCACAGGTCGCCAATGACCGGCGCCTGGCGCGCCGCACCTTCAGCTGGGATGACATGGTCTGGCTATCCTTTACCGATACCGCCGGTGTCATTTTGATGAAATGAGGGGGCGGCCATGAATTTTCGTCGGATATTGCTGATTGCAACGCCCTACGCCTGGCTGGTGGCGCTGTTTCTGGTGCCCTTCCTGATCGTGTTCAAGATCTCGTTGTCGCATTATGCCATCTCGATCCCGCCCTATTCGCCGGTTTTTGATATTTCGGCCGGGTGGGAGGGATTCAAGACGTTCCTGTCGAAGCTGGATTTCGACAATTACAGGTTTCTGAGCGGTGATGATCTTTATTGGAAGGCCTATCTTTCAAGCCTTCAGATCGCCGCGATATCCACGATCATCACGCTGGTCGTCGCCTATCCGATCGCCTATGGCATGGCACAGGCCAACGACGAATGGCGGCCAACCTTGATGATGCTGGTGATCTTGCCATTCTGGACCTCGTTCCTGATCCGGGTCTACAGCTGGATCGGCATCTTGTCGAATGAGGGATTTCTCAATCAGATCCTGCTGGGTCTTGGGGTCATCGACACGCCGCTGGCGATCATGAATACCAATACCGCCGTCTATATCGGTATTGTCTACACCTATCTGCCCTTCATGGTGCTGCCGATCTACGCGACGCTGGAAAAGATGGACGGATCGCTGATCGAGGCGGCCGAAGATCTTGGCTGTACACGCATTTCCGCCTTCTGGCTGGTGACGCTGCCGTTATCGAAGCCCGGTGTGATCGCGGGGTGCTTTCTGGTGTTCATTCCGGCACTGGGCGAATTCGTCATCCCGTCGCTTCTGGGCGGGTCGCAGACGCTGATGATCGGCAAGGTGCTTTGGGAAGAGTTCTTTTCCAACCGGGATTGGCCGGTGGCCTCGGCGGTGGCGGTGATCTTGCTGGTCCTGTTGATCATTCCGATCATCCTGTTCCAGCGCAACGAGCAAAAGCAGCGGGAGGCGAACCAATGAACCGCCGGTTTTCCTGGTTCAACGCGACCTCGCTGACGCTTGGATTCGCGTTTCTCTATCTGCCGATGCTGATCCTGATCACCTACAGCTTCAACGAATCCAAACTGGTGACGGTATGGGCGGGGTTCTCGACCAAATGGTACGGCGAACTGATCCACAACGAGGCGTTTCTGGACGCGGCGGTGGTGACGCTGAAGGTTGCGGTGATGTCTTCGACCTTCGCGACGCTGCTAGGGACCATGGCCGCCTATGTTCTGATCCGGGGCGGGCGGTTTTACGGGCGCACGCTGTTTTCGGGCATGATCTATGCGCCGCTGGTCATGCCCGATGTGATCACCGGCCTGTCGTTGCTGCTGCTTTTCATCTCGATCGGGCTCGACCGGGGTATCGGCACCATCGTTCTGGCGCACACGACATTTTCCATGTGCTATGTATCGGTCGTGGTGTCGTCGCGGCTCGCCACTTTCGATCAGTCGCTGGAAGAGGCCGCCCTGGATCTCGGCTGCACGCCGTTTGATGCCTTCCGATCGGTCACGCTGCCGATCATTGCGCCGGCGGTCATTTCGGGCTGGCTTCTGGCCTTCACGCTGTCGCTCGATGATCTGGTGATCGCGTCCTTCGCGGCGGGCCCATCGGCCACGACTCTGCCGATGAAGATCTTTTCGTCGGTCAGGCTGGGCGTCAGCCCGGAAATCAACGCGCTCTCGACAATCATGATTTCGATTGTCACGGTAGGGGTGATTACGGCCTCGCTGATTTCCAAGCGATCAATCGTCAAACAGCGCGCGGAAGAACAGAAAGCGGTCCGCAACTGATTGCCAGCGGCCAGTGAATGGAAGCCGGTACATGAAGCGGATCTTTGAAGACAATGCCTATGGCGACGCGCCGGTCGCCGGCTGTTACTGGGATACGACGGTGGCGCGCCCGCCGCGCGGGCCCGCGCTGGAAGGTTCTGTTTCGGCCGACGTGGCTATTGTCGGCGGCGGCTATACCGGGCTGTCGGCGGCGCTGCATCTGGCGGCCGATCACGGTGTTGATGTGGCGCTGCTTGAGGCAAACGGTATCGGCTGGGGCGCATCGGGGCGCAATGGCGGATTTGCCTGTATCGGCGGGGCCAAGGTCAGCGACGCGGTGCTGGCATCGCGCTTCGGGACCGAAGGTCTGGACGAATGGCACAGGGTACAGAAGGCTTCGGCGGATCTGGTTGCCGATCTGCTGGAACGCCACGCGATCGAGGCCGATGCCCATTCACGGGCTGGCGAGGTGGTGATGGCGCACAGGGCAAGCGACATGGCGGCGCTGCGCGCCGAAGCGCCGGTTCTAGGCCGGAGCTATGGTGTCGAGGTCGATCTCATCGAACGTACCGATCTGGTTTCGGAAGGACTGGCGGGCCCGCAGTTTCACGGGGCGATGCGGTTTCCGCTGGGCTTTGCGCTCAACCCGCTGAAATATGCGCTGGGCCTTGCGCGGGGCGCACGCAAGGCGGGCGCGCGCATCCATGAACAATCCGCCGTTACCCGGATCGAACGCGGCAGGCAGGGGGGCTATGTGCTCCATGCCGGCACGGGCCGGATCGAGGCGAAAAGGCTGATCCTCGCGACCAATGGTTACTCGAGCGAGGATCTGCCCGACTGGATGTGCGCGCGTTATCTGCCGGCCCAATCTTGTGTGCTGGTCACCCGGCCGCTGGCCGCAGCCGAAATCGGCGCACAGGGCTGGAGCAGTGATCACATGGCCTATGATACGCGCCGTTTGCTGCATTATTTCCGGCTGATGCCGAACCGGCGGTTCCTGTTCGGGATGCGCGGCGGGGTCAGGGCGACGCCCGCCGCCCATGCCGCCTTGCAGGCCAGGATACGGGCGGATTTCGAGGCGATGTTCCCCGCCTGGGCGGGGGTGGAGACGCCGAGTTTCTGGTCGGGGCTGGTCTGTCTTGCGCGGTCATCGACGCCCTATGTCGGCCGGATCGGCGACTGGCAGAATGCCTGGACAGGGTTTGGCTGGCATGGCAATGGCGTCTTGCTGGCCAGTTACGCGGGCAAGCTGCTGGCCGCCATGGCGGTCACAAAGGCGCAGGCCCCCGCCGTGATGGCCGCCAGTCCGCGGCGTTTTCCGTTGGGTTCGTGGCGGCGCGGGTTGCTGGCGGCGGCCTATGGCTGGTACGGGTTGCGCGACTGGTGGTGACGCCGCTGCCTTCGGACACCGCGCGGTGATCTCATGTGGAAAGGGAAGATAGCACATGCCGATAAAGAACCGATTTGCCGAATTGCTGCCTGAAATCACCGAATGGCGGCGGGATTTTCATGCCCATCCCGAATTGTTGTTCGACACGCATCGCACAGCCGCGCGGGTGGCGGAATTGTTGGGTGAATTTGGCTGCGACGAGGTTGTGACAGGCATCGGGCGCAGTGGTGTCGTGGCGGTGATCAAGGGCCGCAGCGATCATTCTGGCCGGGTGATCGGGCTGCGCGCCGACATGGATGCGCTGCCGATTCAAGAGGCCACAGGTCTCGACTATGCCTCGCAAAGCCCCGGCAGGATGCATGCCTGCGGGCATGACGGCCACACCGCGATGCTGCTCGGGGCGGCAAAATACCTGGCCGAGACGCGCAATTTCGATGGCACCGCCGTGGTGATCTTCCAGCCCGCCGAAGAAGGCGGCGGCGGCGGGCGGGAAATGTGTGCGGACGGGCTAATGGAACGGTTCGGCATTCAGGAAGTTTACGGGATGCATAACTGGCCGGGAATGCCGGTGGGCAGTTTCCATATCCGCCCGGGGGGCTTTTTTGCTTCGACCGACAATTTCGAGATCGAGGTGGTGGGGCTCGGGGGCCATGCCGCCAAGCCCCATGACTGCATTGACCCCGTGCTGGCAGCCAGCCAGATCGTTGTGTCACTGCAATCCATTGCCAGCCGCAGTGTCGATCCGACCGAGCAGGTCGTGGTCTCTGTCACCAGTTTCGAATCCGACACCAAGGCCTTCAACGTGATCCCGCAAAAGGTCTTGCTGCGCGGTACGGTGCGCGCGCTGAACCGGCAGGTGCGCGATCTGGCGAAAACGCGGTTTCTCAGGATTGCCGAGGCTACCGCAGATGCCTTTGGCGTGGCGGCGCGGGTGAACTACATGAGCGGCTATCCGGTCATGGCCAACCACGCGGAACAAACCGAATTCGCCGCCTCGGTGGCTGCCACGGTTTCGGGCGCCTGTGGCGAGGCGCCGCTGATCATGGGCGGCGAGGATTTCGCCTATATGCTCGAGGAACGCCCCGGCGCCTATATCCTTGTCGGCAATGGCGACACCGCGATGGTCCATCACCCCGAATACAATTTCACCGACGAGGCGATCCCGGCTGGCTGTTCCTGGTGGGCGGGGATCGTCGAGGAAAGGATGAAGGCGGGGTAGAAAATGATACGTTCTTTTCGAAAAACGATTTTTTTTTGTGGTGCTTTTTGGCGAGTCCTGCTGCGGCGACGGATTTCCCCGGGCCTTATTTTGGCGACGTCATCCGTGTCATCGATGGTGATACGTTTGAAGCCAAAGTCGAAATATGGCCGACGATTTCGGCAACCGTCAACGTGCGTTTGAAAGGGATTGATGCGCCGGAACTGAATCGCTCGAAATGTCCACAAGAAAAAATCGGCGCGATGGATGCTAGGGACGCAATGGTAGAGATAATCCCGCCCGGAACTCAAGTCCGGTTAGAGAACGTCGAGAACGGTTCGTTCGCCGGACGAGTCATCGCCGACGTGTTTAGGCAAGTTGATGTGCGTGGCAGAACACTTATTGAACTGCTTAGAAATCGCGATGCACCCGTATGCCCCTGGATTCCCGGTCAGCCCGATATCGACTGGTGCGGTGAAATGCCCGCCAACTGTTGGAACTAACCGCCCGTATGGCTCATGTGGCGCGATACCTGGCCCGCGACTTTCTGGCGTGAGTAGTCGAAATCATGGCCCTTGGGCTTGCGCGCGATGGCGGCGCGGATGGCGGATTCGACCAGCGCGTCATCCGGGCTGGCACGCAAGGGGGCGCGCAGGTCGGCGTTGTCCTCCTGGCCGAGGCACATGAAGAGTTCGCCGGTGCAGGTCAGCCGCACCCGGTTGCAGCTTTCACAGAAATTATGGGTTAGCGGCGTGATGAAGCCGATCTTTTGCCCCGTCTCGTTGATACGGAAATACCGCGCCGGCCCACCGGTCGTCTCAGACAGTTCGCTCAGTGTGAATCGTTCGGCGAGGCGGGCGCGCAGATCTTTCAGCGGCCAGTACTGATCGAGCCGCATTTCCTCGCCCATATCGCCCATCGGCATCACCTCGATGAAGGTCAGGTCGTGGTCTTCTGCGGCGCACCAGGCGAGCAGGTCGAAAAGCTCGGTCTCGTTGAATCCTTTCAGCGCGACGGTGTTGATCTTCACGCGCAAACCCGCCGCCTTGGCGGCTTCGATACCCTCGAGAACCTGCGCGAGGCGCCCCCAGCGGGTGATTGCCTGAAACTTGGCCACATCAAGCGTGTCGAGCGACACATTGACCCGCCGCACCCCGCAATCGGCCAGATCGCCGGCGAATCGCGCCAGTTGCGAGCCATTGGTCGTCAGTGTCAGTTCCCTTAGCGCACCGGTTTCGAGATGTCGGGACATGGCGCGGAAATAGGACATGATGCCCTTGCGCACCAAAGGCTCGCCGCCGGTGATGCGCAGTTTCTTGACGCCCATGCGGATGAAGGCCGATGACAGGCGGTCAAGTTCCTCAAGTGTCAGAAGATCTTTCTTGGGCAGGAATTGCATGTGTTCGCTCATGCAATAGGTGCAGCGGAAGTCGCATCGGTCAGTCACCGATACGCGCAGGTAACTGATGGGGCGGGCGAATGGATCTATCAGCGGGGTCATGGCGATAACTTAAGGGCCGGTGCAAGGGGCGGCAAGCCCGTATCCGGTCATCAGCCGACACAAGGCAGCTTTGGTGGCGGACCTGGGGCGAAAAAAGACGATCAAGGATACCTGACGGTATTCTTGCGGGCAACCGGCATGCGCCGGGGTCATTCGACGGTCACGGATTTCGCCAGATTGCGCGGCTGATCGACATCCGTGCCCTTGGCGACGGCGGCGTGATAGGCCAGGAGCTGCGCGGGAATGGCGTAGAGGATCGGCGCGAAAAGCGGCGCGACATCGGGCATCGTCAGCACCTTCCAGGGTTCTTCGCCAACTTCGCGCGCGCCTGTCGCATCGGTGATGAGCAGAACCCGGCCATGGCGGGCCATCACCTCCTGCATGTTTGATACGGTCTTGTCGAAGAGCGCGTCGCGGGGGGCCAGAACGACAACGGGCACGGTGTTGTCGATCAGTGCGATGGGGCCGTGCTTCAATTCGCCAGATGCATAGCCCTCGGCATGTATATAGCTGATTTCCTTGAGTTTGAGGGCGCCTTCCAGCGCCAGAGGAAACATCGCGCCGCGCCCGAGGAAAAGCACATCCTGTGTATCGGCAAGCGCGGTGGCCATGCTGGCGATAGTTGTCTCGCGCGCCAGCGCCTGGTTCATCAGGCCCGGCACCATCGTCAGATCGGCCAGATGGGCGGCAAGGGTGTCTGCGTCGATCCTGCCCCGATCATGCCCGGCCTTGAGCGCCAGTAACAAGAGCACCGACAATTGGCAGGTGAAGGCCTTGGTCGACGCAACGCCCACCTCGACACCGGCCAGGATGGGCAGCGCCACATCGCTTTCGCGGGCGATGGAGGAGGTGGGCACATTCACGACCGAGACGATCCTGGCCACCTTGCCCGAGGCATAGCGCAGTGCTGCCAGCGTATCGGCGGTTTCGCCGGACTGGCTGACGAAAAGCGCGAATGAATTTTGCGGCAAGGGCGGTTCACGGTAACGGAATTCGCTGGCGATATCGACCTCGCATGGCAACCCGGCAAGACTCTCGAACCAGTATTTGGCGGTCTGGCAGGCATAGGACGCGGTGCCGCAGGCCACCAGGGTCAGCCTGTCGAGCGTTGTGAAATCCAGATCGGCCGGCAGGTTGAGCTTGCCATCCGGGCAATAGTGCCCGATCGCGTCGGCCAGAACCACCGGCTGTTCAAAGATTTCCTTGGCCATGAAATGCTTGTAACCCGCCTTTTCGATGCGGGTCTGTTCGATGTTGATGCGCTGCACTTCGCGGTTGGCGGGGCGGCTGTCGCGATCGAAAATCGTCACCGACGAACGGGTCACAAGTGCGACATCGCCATCCTCGAGATAGGACAGCCTGCCCGTCATGGGCGCCAGCGCCAGCGCGTCCGATCCGATGAAGTTTTCGTCATCGCCATACCCGACCGCAAGCGGCGCGCCTTTGCGCGCACCGATCATCAGATCGTTTTCGCCGTCGAAGATGAAGCAAAGCGCGAAAGCGCCTTCCAGCCGCGCGACGGTTTGCTGCACGGCCTCAAGGGGGCTGGCACCCTGATCGAGAAAATACCGGGTCAGGACAACGACCGATTCCGTGTCGGTCTGCGATTCAAAGGCAAGGCCCTTGGCTGTCATTTCCGCACGGATGTCACGAAAGTTCTCGATGATCCCGTTGTGCACGACCGCGACCTTGCCCGAGCGGTGCGGGTGGGCATTGTGCACGGTCACGCTGCCGTGGGTGGCCCAGCGCGTCTGGGCAATGCCGGATTTTCCCGGCAGCGGGTCATGGACGAGAAGATCCGACAGATTGACAAGCTTTCCGACCGCCCTGCGGCGGTCGAGCCTGCCATCGTTGATGGTGGCGATCCCGGCGCTGTCATAGCCCCGGTATTCGAGCCGTTTAAGCGCCTCGACCAGCAGGGGGGCAACTTCGTGATTGCCCAGAACACCTACAATCCCGCACATCAGCCCATCACTTTCTGCTGTTTGCCCTGATTGGTTTTGAACTTTTCGAATAATTTTCGGGCAAGGCCCGGCTTGTTGACCTGTCGGGCGCGTCCAAGGGCAAGCGCCGCCTCGGGCACATTTTCGGTGATCACCGAGCCCGATGCGGTCATCGCGCCCGCGCCGATGGTCACCGGGGCCACCAGCATCGTGTCGGAGCCGATGAAGGCGCCGGCGCCGATCTCGGTCCGGTGCTTGGCGACGCCATCGTAATTGCAGGTCACGGTGCCTGCGCCGATGTTGGCGTTTTCGCCGATATGGGCGTCGCCCAGATAGGTCAGGTGCCCGACTTTCGCGCCTTCATCGAGGATCGCATTCTTGATCTCTACAAAGTTGCCCACCCGGACGTTTTCGGCCAATTCGGCACCGGGGCGCAGACGGGCGAAAGGCCCCACCGTTGCGCCGCGCGAAATATGGCAGCCTTCGAGATGACAGAACGCACGGATCTCGGCACCGCTTTCGATGCTGACGCGGGGGCCGAACACCACATTCGGGCCGATGCTGGCATCTCGGCCGATCACCGTGTCATAGGCGAAATAGACCGTATCGGGCTCATAAAGCGTCACGCCGCTTTGCAATGCCATGGCACGGGCGCGGGTCTGAAAAAGCCTTTCGGCATCGGCAAGGTTGGCGCGGCTGTCGATGCCCAGGGTTTCCGACTCGGGGCAGGTTTCGGCGGCAACCGCAAGACCGCGCGCATGGGCGATGCCGACGATATCGGTCAGATAGACCTCGCCCGCCGCATTTTCACTGCCCAGGGCGCTGACCAGTTCGCCAAGCCGCGCCGCATCGCAGGCCATGACCCCGCTGTTGATCAGGGGAATGTCGCGTTCGGCGGGGCTTGCATCCTTGAATTCCACGATCCGCGTCAGCGCTCCGTCTTCCATCACAAGGCGCCCGTATCGCTGGGGTTTGGCATCGGTGTGAAAGCCGAGCACGGTGACGTCGGCCTTGGAGCCGGCAAGCTTTTGCAGCGTTTGCGGGGTGATGAACGGGGTATCGCCGAACAGGACGATCACCCGGCCCTTGAAACCGGCAAGTTCGGGCAAGGCCCGCGCCACCGCATCGCCGGTGCCACGTTGCTGGGGCTGGGTGACGATCAGGGCGCTGTCGTCGAAGGCCAATGCCGCCTTGCGCACCGCGTCGCCGCCATGGCCGACGACGATGACCGTCCGGTCCGGCTCAACCGCCTGGCCGGCGCGCATCGCATGATGCAAAAGCGGTGCGCCGGCCAGCTTGTGCAGCACCTTGGGCAGGTCGGATTGCATTCGCGTGCCTTGCCCCGCCGCGAGAATAATCAGCGCCGTCGCCATCAATATGCCCTTTCCTTCACTCCGCGCCCGTTTTACCGAAGGCACGGAGTGCCGCAAGGGGGAAGGAATCAAAACTCCTTTCGCCAGGTTACAGAAGTCCGGCCCACCAGGATAGGAGCGAGAATGCGCACGGTCATCTTCGATCTTGACGGTACGTTGGCGGATACCTCAGCCGATCTGATAGCGGCGGCAAATGCCTGTTTTCAAGGGCTTGGCAAGGGTGATCTGCTCGACCCGGTCAAGGATGCGCTGACGGCGTTCCAGGGCGGGCGGGCGATGTTGCGGCTCGGCTTCGATCGTTTGGGCGAAGGAGGCGAAGCCGAGGTCGACGCGCAATACCCGGTGCTATTGTCTTGCTATGAGCGTGCAATCGACCGCCATACGACACTTTATCCCGGCGCGGTCGATGCGGTCGTGGCGCTGCGCGAGGCGGGCTTTGGCGCCGGTGTCTGCACCAACAAACCTGAAAGGCTGGCCGACATGCTGTTGACGCGTCTGGGTGTGCGCGGCCTTTTCGGCTCTCTGGTCGGGGCCGATACGCTGAGGGTCCGCAAACCGGATCCCGCACCCTACCGCCTTTCTGTGGAACGGACGGGCGGAGCGGTCACGCGGTCGATGCTGATCGGCGATACCGATACCGACCGGCAAACCGGCCTCGCCGCGGGGGTTCCGGTGGCGCTGGTGACATTCGGACCGGAAGGCAAGGATGTGGCGCGGCTGAAACCCGAGGCGCTGCTTGGCGATTTCGCTGATCTGCCGCGGCTGGCCGAAACGTTCCTGCCGCGCGATTGACATGGTGCTGGCGGCGGGTTCACCATCATGCATGCAAGGAGATCGAAGTGAGCGAAAAATTCACCGGATCATTCACCCAGCAGGAACCGATTTGCCAGGCAGGAATCGACGCAGCCATCCGGGTCATGCGGCACGGCAGGTTGCACCGGTACAATACCGTCGCGGATGAAATTTCCGAAACCGCCGCCCTGGAAGAGGAATTTGCCGCCTTCACCGGGGCGAAATATTGCCTTGCGGTCGCGTCGGGGGGCTATGCGCTGGGCTGTGGCCTGCGCGCCGTCGGGGTCGGGCCGGGCGATACGGTGCTGACCAACGCCTTCACGCTTGCCCCGGTGCCGGGGGCGATCGCGGCGATCGGCGCGAAACCGGTATTCGTCGAAGTGACCGAAGCACTGACGATCGATCTCGACGACCTGGCAGGAAAGATCGCCCGCTCTGGCGCACGCGCCCTGCTTTTGAGCCATATGCGCGGACATATTTGCGATATGGACAGACTTATGGCCATTTGCACGGCGGCCGGCCTGCCGGTCATCGAGGATTGCGCCCATACCATGGGGGCGTCCTGGCGGGGCACGCCATCGGGGCGGCACGGGGTGGTCGGATGCTATTCGACTCAGACCTACAAGCACATGAATTCGGGCGAGGGGGGGCTGATGGTGTCGGACGACCCCGAGCTGATGGCGCGCGCCATCATCCTGTCGGGCAGCTATATGCTCTATGCGCGCCACCGCGCCGCGCCGCCGTCGGAAGCCTTTGAAAAGGTCAAATACGTCACGCCGAACGTGTCTGGCCGAATGGACAATCTGCGCGCCGCGATCCTGCGCCCGCAACTGGCCGACCTGCCCGCGCAATGCGCGCGCTGGAATGCACTATACCGCACCCTCGAACGGTGCCTGGCCGACACGCCCGGCCTGCGCCTCGTCGATCGCCCGCAGGAAGAGGCCTATGTGGCCTCTTCGTTTCAGTTTCTCCTGCCCGATTGGCCGGCCGAAAGGGTCGCCGCGTTTCTGTCGCGATCCGCAGCCAGAGGGGTGGAACTCAAATGGTTCGGCGGCGCTGAACCGGTAGGCTTCACCTCGCGTCACGACAGCTGGCGCTATGCCGCTGCGCAAGACCTGCCGCAGACCGACCGTATTCTTTGCGGGCTGATCGACATGCGCCTGCCGTTGACCTTTTCTCCGGATGATGTGGCGCTGATCGCGCGCATCATCCGCGCCGAGGTATCTGCCGCCTTCCAGGGCGGGGCCGAACCGGTCGACAGGCTCCCCCTCGCGGACTGACATTCTTCTGTTGGAAAATACCTCGGGGTCCGGGGCAGCGCCCCGGGGGGCCGGGCTCGCGCGCGTCCCCATTGACCCGGCACACCGATTCGATCTATGAAATGAACACTCGTTCAATAAACAGGAGGCACGCGCATGTTCACCGCATCGATGAATTTTTCCTTGGGCGAGGAAATCGACGCGTTGCGCGCCATGGTTCACCGTTGGGCGCAGGATCGGGTCAAGCCGCTGGCGCAAGAGATCGACAGATCCAATGATTTTCCATCCGAGTTGTGGAAGGAAATGGGCGCGCTCGGTCTGTTGGGCATTACCGTGCCCGAAGAATTCGGCGGTGCCGGGATGGGCTATCTTGCGCATTGCGTGGCGGTGGAGGAAATCGCCAGGGCCTCGGCCTCGGTATCGCTGTCCTATGGCGCGCATTCGAATCTTTGCGTCAACCAGATCCGGCTGAACGGCACCGAGACGCAGAAACGCAAATTCCTGCCGCGGCTGGTGTCGGGCGATGATGTCGGCGCGCTGGCGATGTCGGAAGCGGAGGCCGGGTCGGATGTGGTGTCGATGAAACTGCGCGCCGAGAGGCGCAACGACCATTTCCGGCTGAACGGTACCAAATTCTGGATCACCAATGGCCCGGATGCCGACACGCTTGTGGTCTATGCCAAGACCGACCCCGAGGCGGGATCGAAAGGCATCACCGCCTTTCTGATCGAAAAGGCGATGAAGGGGTTTTCGGTCTCGCCGCATTTCGACAAGCTCGGCATGCGCGGATCGAACACGGCCGAGCTGATCTTCGAGGATGTCGAGGTGCCGTTCGAGAACATTCTCGGCGAAGAGGGCCGGGGCGTGCGGGTGCTGATGTCGGGGCTCGACTATGAACGGGTGGTGCTGTCGGGTGTCGGCACCGGTCTCATGGCAGCCTGCCTCGACGAGGTGATGCCCTATGTCGCCACCCGCAGGCAATTCGGCCAGCCGATCGGAAATTTCCAGCTGATGCAGGCCAAGATCGCCGACATGTACACCAAGATGAATTCCGCCCGCGCCTATCTCTATGCCGTCGCCGGGGCCTGCGACCGCGGCCAGGTAACGCGCCAGGACGCTGCGGCCTGCGTGCTTTATGCGTCCGAACAGGCAATGGCGGTCGCCCATCAGGCGGTGCAGGCGATGGGCGGTGCGGGCTTCATGAACGACACGCCGGCATCGCGGTTTTTCCGTGACGCCAAGCTGATGGAGATCGGCGCGGGCACGTCCGAGATCCGCCGGATGCTGATCGGGCGCGAGCTGATGGGAGCGATGGGATGAGAATTCTATTCACGGCTTTTTGTCTGTTGTTTGCCTTTTGCGCCAAGGCGCAGGCACCTGCTGTGGTGAACAGGGCGACCGTCGAGGCCTGTTTTTCCTCGACGCCGGCGGGGCAGTTCAGCCCCGCCTGTATCGGGGCGGCATCACAGCAGTGCCAGCAGGCGACGCCCGACGGAAGTACGACGATCGGTGCCGCTTCCTGCATTCAGGCGGAAAGCGAAGTCTGGGATGGCATTCTCAACCGCACATACAAGGCGGTGAGGAAGGGCTTTTCGCAACAACAGGGTCTGGCAGAGCAGTTGCTGACCGCTCAGCGGGCCTGGATCGCCTTTCGCGATGCCGAATGTCAGTTGGTCTATGCCATGTGGATCGATGGAAGCATTCGTGTCATCCTTGCCTCGGACTGCGTGTTGCAGATGACGGCCCGGCGCGCCCTGGAACTGCGCGACATGCAGGGGATGTGAGATGCGCCTGACGTCCTCCGTCCTCACCGCATCCGACGCTTTCCGTGCCAACCGCGCCGTGCATGAAGCCGCTCTCGCGCGCGTCGCCGACGCCGCGCGGCACGCTGCCGCGGGGGGAGGTGAAAGGGCGCTCGCCCGCCATGTCGCGCGCGGCAAGATGCCGCCGCGCGAACGGGTGGCGAACCTTCTGGATGCGGGATCTGCGTTTCTTGAAATAGGCGCAACCGCCGCGCATGAGATGTATGGCGGCGATGCCCCGGCCGCCGGGCTGATCGCCGGGATCGGGCAGATCATGGGTCAGGAGGTGATGGTGGTGTGCAACGATGCCACCGTGAAGGGCGGCACCTATTACCCGATGACGGTCAAGAAACACCTGCGCGCGCAGGAGATCGCCGGGGAAAACCGCCTGCCCTGCATCTATCTTGTGGATTCCGGCGGTGCCAATCTGCCCAATCAGGACGAGGTATTCCCCGACCGCGACCATTTCGGCCGGATCTTCTACAATCAGGCGCGGATGTCGGCCAGGGGCATCGCCCAGATCGCCGTGGTGATGGGGTCGTGTACCGCCGGGGGGGCCTATGTTCCGGCGATGTCGGATGTGACGATCATCGTCAAGGATCAGGGCACGATCTTTCTGGCCGGGCCGCCTCTGGTCAGGGCGGCGACGGGCGAGGTGGTGACGGCCGAGGATCTCGGCGGCGGCGATGTTCACACCAGGCTTTCGGGAGTTGCGGACTACCTGGCCGAGGATGACGCCCATGCGCTGGCGCTGGCGCGCCGCGCCGTGGGCAACCTCAACCGGCGCAGACCCGAAACCGTGACCCGGCAAAGCCCGCAAGATCCGGCCTATGACCCGGATGAAATTCTCGGGCTGGTTCCGGCCGATCCGCGCACCCCCTACGACATCCGCGAAGTGATCGCGCGCATCGTCGATGGCAGCCGCCTTGATGAATTCAAGCCGCGCTTCGGCGAAACGCTGGTGACCGGCTTTGCCCATGTGATGGGCTGCCCGGTAGGCATCGTGGCCAATAACGGGGTGCTTTTTTCCGAAAGTGCGCTCAAGGGCGCGCATTTCGTGGAACTCTGCAGCGCGCGCAGGATCCCGCTGGTCTTCATGCAGAATATCACCGGCTTCATGGTCGGGCGCAAATATGAGAACGAAGGCATCGCGCGGCATGGCGCCAAGATGGTGACGGCGGTGGCGACGACGTCGGTGCCGAAAGTCACCCTGCTGGTCGGCGGCTCATTCGGGGCGGGCAACTACGGGATGGCCGGGCGCGCCTATTCGCCGCGCTTTTTGTGGAGCTGGCCCAACGCGCGGATTTCCGTCATGGGCGGCGAACAGGCGGCGGGGGTGCTCGCAACGGTCAAGCGTGACGGGATCGAGCGGGCGGGAGGCACATGGTCGCCCGAAGAGGAGGCCGAGTTCAAGCGCCCGACCATCGAGATGTTCGAACGCCAGTCGCATCCGCTTTATGCGAGCGCCCGGCTCTGGGATGACGGGATCATCGATCCGCGAAAGACCCGCGAAGTGCTGGCGCTGTCGCTGTCGGCGGCGCTGAATGCGCCGATCGAGGAGACGCGGTTTGGCGTTTTCAGGATGTGAGGGGGGCCATGTTTGAATCCGGCCCGCGATCTGCCGTTCTGCCTTGCGGGAATTTGCGCGCGGGTGCGTCGCGGCAATTTCGCCTCCGGCGGGAGTATTTTTGCAAAGGTGAAGGCCGGGGTGTCTTTTTTGCGAGGCCGGGCCGGTTCATGGAGGGGCATCGTGTTTCGTAAGATCCTGATCGCCAACCGGGGCGAGATCGCCTGCCGGATCATCGATACGGCCCGCAGGCTCGGGGTGCGGACGGTGGCGGTCTATTCTGACGCCGACCGGGGGGCGCGCCATGTTGCCATGGCCGATGAGGCGGTGCATATCGGCGGCCCCGCCCCCCGCGACAGCTATCTGCGCGGCGCGGCGATCATCGCGGCGGCGAAGGCGACGGGGGCCGAGGCGATCCATCCGGGCTATGGCTTCTTGTCGGAAAATCCCGATTTCGTCGATGCGGTGGAAGCGGCGGGGCTGGTCTTTGTCGGCCCTTCGGGTCAGGCGATCCGGGCGATGGGGCTGAAGGACGCGGCCAAGAAGTTGATGGAGGCGGCTGCCGTACCGGTGGTGCCGGGTTATCACGGCGACAATCAGGAGGTCGGGCACCTTGCCGCAAGCGCCGCCGACATCGGCTATCCGGTTCTGATCAAGGCGGTTGCGGGCGGTGGCGGCAAGGGGATGCGCCGGGTCGATCGGCCCGACGATTTTGCCGATGCGCTGGCGGGCGCGCAGGCGGAAGGGCAGGCGTCATTCGGCAATGACGCGGTATTGATCGAGAAATATGTGCAAAAGCCGCGCCATATCGAGGTGCAGGTATTTGGCGATGGCAATCGCGCGGTGCATCTTTTCGAGCGTGACTGTTCATTGCAGCGCCGCCATCAGAAGGTGATCGAAGAGGCCCCGGCCCCCGGCATGACCGCAAAGATGCGCGCCGCCATGGGCGAGGCAGCCGTGCGCGCCGCCGAGGCGATCGGATATGCGGGTGCAGGCACTGTCGAATTCATCGTGGATGTCTCGGACGGGCTGCGCCCCGACCGATTCTGGTTCATGGAAATGAACACGCGGCTACAGGTCGAACATCCGGTGACCGAGGCGATAACCGGTGTCGATCTCGTCGAATGGCAGCTGCGGGTTGCGGCGGGCGAACCGCTGCCCGCCTGTCAGGATGATCTGAGCGTCACCGGCCATGCCTTCGAGGCGCGGCTTTATGCGGAAGATGTAGCGGCAGGTTTCCTGCCCGCGACGGGCACCCTGACCCATCTGGCCTTCGCGCAATTCGCGCGGGCCGACACCGGGATCCGGGCGGGCGACTCGATCAGCCCCTGGTATGATCCGATGATCGCCAAGATCATCGTGCATGGCGCAACACGCGCGATCGCGCTGAGCAGGCTGTCGGCGGCGCTGGCGGCGACCGAGGTGGCGGGATCGCTCACCAACCTCGATTTTCTGGCGGCGCTGGCGCAACACGAAGGGTTTGCCGCGGGCGATGTCGATACCGGGTTGATCGGGCGCGATATGGACGCTCTGGTGAGCGCGCCGCCGGTGCCCCTGCCGGTGCGGGCGCTGGCGGCGCTCGGCGTCGCCGGCGTGGCTTTCGACACGGATGCGCTGAGCGGCTTCACGCTCTGGCAACCCTTGCAGCGCAGCATCGCGACCGGCGGGTTTTCGGCGGCGGTCGAGGTGACGGGCCCGGGCCGGGCGCGCGTTGTCGTCGATGGTGAGGAGGCCGAGTGTCGGCGCCAGAACGGCACATGGTGGGTTAATGGTGCCAAGACCGGGGCGCGGATCGTGGTGCAGGGGCGCAAAGTCAGCATTTTCGCCGGGCGGGGGTATCACTTCGAGGCGGTCGACCCGCTGGCGCGCGAAGGCGCGGCGCTGGCAGGGGGGCTGACGCTGGCGCCGATGCCGGGGTTGGTGCAGGCGCTGTTCGTCACCGCAGGCCAGATCGTGAAGGCCGGCGACCGGCTGGCGATTCTGGAGGCGATGAAGATGCAACACACGTTGACGGCGGCGCGCGACGGAAGGGTGGCCGAAGTGCTGGTGTCTGCCGGTGCGCAGGTAGAGGCCGGGGCGGCGCTGGTGCGCCTCGAGGATGAAGCATGATCCGCCTGCATCACGTTGCTTTTTCGCGTTCCTTCCGGGTTTTGTGGCTGCTCAATGAAATGGGGCTGGACTGCGATCTGGTGCATTACGCGATCGCGGACGGTTCGCTGCGCCGGCCGGGATTTCTGGAACTGTCGCCCGCGGGCCGGGTTCCGGCGCTGGAAATCGACGGGCGGGTGTTGTTTGAAAGCGGGGCGATCACCGAATACCTGTGTGAAACCCGGCCCGAACACGGCTTTGGCCGTGCGCCGGGGCATGGCGAGCGGATCGCCTGGCTGGAATGGCTGCATTATGCCGAAACGATGGCGCATTTGCTGGCCAATCTGAATCTGCAATGGGTCTTCTTGCGCGACCCTGCCACGCGGTCGGAAACCGTGCTGAAGATCGAGGCCAGAAGGCTGGCCAATACCATGAAACCTTTGGAGAAAACCCTGACCAAGCAGGACTATCTGCTGGCATCGGGGTTTTCCGGCGCCGATACGATGCTGGGCTACAATCTGCTGGCGGCACCCTATTTCGTGCGTATGCAACCGTTTGCGGCGATACGCGCCTATCTTGACCGGATCGCGGCGCGCCCGGCCTATCGGGCCGCAAGGGCGGCGGATGGCGAACAGCGGTTCTATACGCAGGATTTTTATGAGGCAGGGGATGGCTGAGCGCGTCGAGATCGTCGAGATGGGGCCGCGCGACGGGTTGCAGAACGAGCCGCGCCGGGTCCCCGTGGCCGAAAAGATCGCGCTGGTCGATTGTCTGTCGCGCGTGGGGTTCCGAAGGATCGAAGTGGCGAGTTTCGTTTCTCCCAGATGGGTGCCGCAGATGGCCGACAGTGCCGCGGTCCTTGCCGGAATCACCCGCAGGCCGGGGGTTTGCTATGCCGCGCTGACACCGAACCTGCGCGGCTACGAGGAGGCGAAGGCAGCGAGGGCGGATGAGGTGGCGATTTTTGCCTCGGCCTCGGAGGGTTTCAGCCGTGCCAATCTAAATTGTTCGATTGCGGAAAGCATTGAGCGGTTTCGGCCAGTAGCTGCTGCTGCAAATGCAGATAAAATGAAACTCCGTGGCTATGTTTCGGTTGTGACGGATTGCCCTTATGATGGCCCGACGCCACCGGATGCTGTGGCGAGGGTCACGGCGTCGCTGCGCGATCTGGGATGTCACGAAGTCTCGCTGGGCGACACGATCGGCCAGGGGCGGCCCGAGACGATCGATGCGATGCTGTCGGCGGTGCTGGGTGAAATGCCGGCTGACCGGCTGGCTGGCCACTATCACGACACGGCCCACCGGGCGCTCGCCAATATCGAGGCGTCGCTGGCGCGGGGGCTGCGGGTTTTCGACGCGGCGGTGGGCGGTCTGGGTGGCTGCCCCTATGCTCCGGGGGCTGCCGGCAATGTTGCCAGCGAAGCGGTTGATGCGCGGCTCAGGGATCTGGGGTATGAAACCGGTCTGGATGCGGCGGCTCTGGCCAGGGCCGCCGGTTTGGCCAAATCGATGCGGGGGAATGCCGATGTATGAAACCATCCGGGTGGACCGCGACGCGCGCGGCGTGGCGACGATCTGGCTGAACCGGCCTGACAGGCACAATGTCATGTCGGGGCAGATGATGACCGAACTGCACGATGCGGCTCTGACGCTTGGCGCGGACGCGGATATTCGGGTTGTCGTCATGGGCGGGCTCGGCCCCAGCTTTTGCGCCGGTGGCGATCTTGGCTGGATGCGCGCGCAGATGGCCGCCGATGCTGCGACGCGCGCCAAGGAAGCGGCCAAGATCGCCCATGCCCTTCAGGCGCTCAACACCCTGCCCAAACCGCTGATCGGCCGCATTCACGGCAATGTCATGGGTGGCGGGGTCGGCATCGCGTCGGTTTGCGACGTGGCGGTGGCGGCGGCGGGCAGCCGCTTTGGCCTGACCGAGACGAAACTGGGGCTGATTCCGGCAACGATCAGCCCCTATGTGATCGCCCGGATGGGCGAGGCGCGGGCGCGCCGGGTGATGATGTCATCGCGCCTGTTCGATGCTGAGGAGGCGCGCGACCTGGGGGTCGTGGCCAGGGTCGTGGCCGAAGATACGCTCGATGCCGCGGTCGAGGCCGAAGTCACCCCCTATCTGTCTTGTGCCCCCGGGGCTGTGGCGGCCGCCAAGGCGCTGACCCGCCGGATGGGGCCGCAGATCGGCGAGCCCCTGATTGCCGAGACGATTCAGGCGCTTGTCGAGCGTTGGGAAAGCCCCGAATGCGCCGAAGGAATTGCGGCTTTTTTCGACAAGCGCCCGCCAATGTGGACGGTCTGAACGGATTTCCGGCGATGAGGACATGAGGCAGCCCGAAAACCTGTCGCGGCCCCCGGCAGCAGGGGCGCGCCGGCCCCGGCGCCGGGGGTGCCAATTCGGCCCGCCGGGGTGATTGACATGCAACCGGCAACGGGTGCCTGCGCGCGTTTGCCGGTGCGTATTTGTTCCCGCCCGTTTGTTCCAGCCCGTGCGCATTTGTTCCCGGCTGCCGCGGTTCGCACGCAATCCGATCCGGTTCGCCGGCGAACCGCCCTGGCGGCCAGTGGACTTCGCGTTTTTACTTGGCCCCCGGGTGCCACCCTTGGTTGACCCCGCCATATCGCGGGAGTAAACGGACAAGAGCCATCAGACGTGCCCGGCAAAGGGCGCGAAACCGAGGAGCGGTGCGTGGATAGTTTGTTGCGAGAATACCTTCCCATTCTGATCTTTTTGGCCATGGCCACCGGGCTGGGGCTGGTGCTGATCCTGGCGGCCGTCGTACTGGCGGTCAGAAACCCCGACCCCGAAAAGGTGTCGGCGTATGAATGCGGTTTCAACGCATTCGACGATGCACGGATGAAATTCGATGTGCGCTTTTACCTCGTGTCGATCCTCTTCATCATTTTCGATCTCGAAGTGGCGTTTCTGTTTCCCTGGGCCGTGGCGTTCAAGGACGTGTCGATGGTCGGGTTCTGGTCGATGATGGCATTCCTGGCGGTGCTGACCATCGGCTTTGCCTATGAGTGGAAGAAAGGGGCGATGGAATGGGCGTGACGACCGGGGCCAATACCGCGGGCGGCGATCATGAGGTTGCTACCCAGGCGCTGAACCGCGATTTGCAGGACAAGGGGTTTTTGCTGACCTCGAGCGAAGACATCATCAACTGGGCGCGTACCGGTTCGCTGCATTGGATGACCTTCGGACTGGCTTGCTGCGCGGTCGAGATGATGCATACCGCGATGCCCCGTTATGATGCCGAACGCTATGGTTTTGCCCCCCGCGCATCGCCGCGCCAATCGGATGTGATGATCGTCGCCGGGACACTGACCAACAAGATGGCCCCGGCCCTGCGCAAGGTCTACGATCAGATGCCCGAGCCGCGTTATGTGATCTCGATGGGGTCTTGCGCCAATGGCGGCGGCTATTACCACTACAGCTATTCGGTGGTGCGCGGTTGTGACCGTATCGTGCCGGTCGACATCTATGTTCCCGGTTGCCCGCCGACCGCCGAGGCGCTCCTGTACGGTATCTTGCAGTTGCAGCGCCGTGTTCGCCGCACCGGCACCCTGGTTCGCTGAGAGGAAAGCACATGTCCGAGGCCCTTCAGGAGCTTGCCGCGCATATCGAGACGAAACACGCAGCCGAAGTCGTCTCAACCGCGGTTGCCCATGGCGAATTGACCGTCAGCGTGACTCCCGCGGGCCTGGTCGGTTTCGTCGACTTCCTGCGGACCGATCGCAGATGCCGGTTCTCGACCCTGATCGATATTACCGCCGTCGATTATCCCCAACGGCCGCAGCGTTTTGATGTCGTCTATCACTTTCTGTCGATGTACCAGAACCAGCGTATCCGCCTGCGCGTGGCCGTGGGCGAAGACGATATGGTGCCGTCGATCACCGACGTGTACCCCGCCGCCAACTGGTTCGAACGCGAAGTCTTCGACATGTTCGGCATTCTCTTTTCGGGCCACCCCGATCTGCGCCGTATCCTGACGGATTACGGGTTTCGCGGCCATCCGCTGCGCAAGGATTTCCCCACGACGGGCTATACCGAAGTGCGCTATGACGAAGAGCTCAAGCGGGTGGTCTATGAGCCGGTCAAACTGGTGCAGGAATACCGCCAGTTCGATTTCATGAGCCCGTGGGAAGGCGCTCAATACATTCTTCCGGGGGATGAAAAGCCGGGGGCCAAGGGGTGATGGCAACGCCGATACTTCTGTTCGGGATCGGGGCGACCAAGTCGGGGACAAGCTGGCTTTACAATTATTTGCGCAGCCATCCCGAATGCCATTTGCGCAGCATCAAGGAATTGCATTTCTTCGATAGCCTCGAAAATGGCAGCAAGAACTGGCATCTCAAGGAACTTGATCGCAAATGCGCCGAACTTGAGAATGCGCTGTCGGCCGGAAGGCCCGCGAATGCGGCCTGGAATGCGGCGCAGCTGGCCGATACACGGATATATGCCAGGATATTGAAAAAGCACGATGAGGCAGGCTATCTTTCCTACCTGGCGGATGGCCGGACCGATGAATCGGTCATTTCCGACATCACCCCCTGTTATTCGATGCTGTCCGAGCAATGCCTGTCGCACATGGCGTCGATGACCGAAGATGTGCGCTTCGTGTTCCTGATGCGCGATCCGGTGGACCGGCTGTGGAGCCATGTCCGCATGATCGCCAAACGCCGCAGCAAGACAGGGAACGATATCGACAAACGCGCTGGCTGGATCTTCAACCGTACCCTCGAGGGCGGCGAGGATCATATTCTGGAACGTGGCGATTACCGGGGAACGCTGACGCGCCTGCAGGCCGCCGTCGATCCGCAGCGGGTGTTCATCTGCACCTTCGAAGAGCTTTTTTCGGATGACGCGCTGACGCGGTTGTGCCGTTTCCTGGGGATTGTGCCCATACCGGGGGACTTTTCCAAAAAGGTGCATGTCGGGGCAAAGGTGCCGATGAGCGGCGCGCAGAAAAGGCGCGCGGCGGCCTTTCTGGAGCCGCAGTATGATTTTGTAGCGGCCCGGATGGGCCCGCTTCCCGCCGCCTGGGAAGCCAACAGGGCAGGGGTATGAGAAGATGGATGGCCGTTTCGGCGATGCGATGACGGGCGAACAGAAGATTCGCAATTTCAACATCAACTTCGGGCCGCAACACCCCGCGGCACACGGAGTGCTGCGTCTGGTACTGGAGCTGGACGGCGAAATCGTCGAACGCTGCGATCCGCATATCGGGCTGTTGCACCGCGGCACGGAAAAGCTGATGGAGAGCCGCACCTATCTGCAAAACCTGCCCTATTTCGACCGGCTGGATTATGTGGCGCCAATGAATCAGGAACATGCCTGGTGCCTGGCGATCGAAAGGCTGACAGGGGTGGCGGTGCCGCGGCGGGCGTCGCTCATCCGGGTACTCTATTCCGAGATCGGCCGGATCCTCAACCATCTACTGAACGTCACCACGCAGGCGATGGACGTCGGTGCGCTGACGCCGCCGTTGTGGGGGTTCGAGGAACGCGAAAAGCTGATGGTGTTTTATGAACGTGCCTGCGGCGCGCGTCTGCATTCGGCCTATTTCCGCCCCGGCGGGGTGCATCAGGACTTGCCCGGCGCCCTGTTGAATGACATCGACGCGTGGGCCGATGCCTTTCCCCGCGTTCTTGATGATATCGAACTTCTGCTGACGGAAAACCGTATCTTCAAACAGCGCAACGCCGATATCGGCATTGTCACCGAAGATGATGCGTTGAATTGGGGATATTCGGGGGTGATGGTCCGCGGGTCGGGGATGGCCTGGGATTTGCGCCGCGCGCAGCCCTACGAATGCTATGACGAATTCGATTTCAAGATCCCGGTGGGCAAGAATGGCGACTGCTACGACCGCTATCTGTGCCGCATGGCGGAAATGCGCGAAAGCACCTCGATCATCAAACAGGCGATCGCCAAGCTGCGCGTGGAAAAGGGCGATGTGCTGGCGCGGGGCAAGATCACGCCCCCCGCACGCGGCGAGATGAAGCGCTCGATGGAGGCGCTGATCCACCATTTCAAGCTTTATACCGAAGGCTTTCATGTGCCCGCCGGCGAGGTCTATGCCGCCGTCGAGGCCCCCAAGGGGGAATTTGGCGTCTATCTGGTCGCCGACGGGTCCAACAGGCCCTACCGCGCCAAGATCCGCGCGCCGGGCTATCTGCATCTGCAATCTATCGACTGGATGGCCAAGGGGCATCTGCTGGCCGACGTGGCGGCGATCATCGGGACGATGGATATCGTTTTTGGGGAGGTGGATCGGTGAGAACTGTGAAATCGATCGTTCTTGCGGTGGCCGCGGCTGCACTTGGCGCCGGCGCCGCGGCGCAGCCGAAAAACCAGATCGGCGAACCGCTTGCCCAGATCTTCATACAGAACGGATGCGAAATGGCCGAACAGGATGCCTTCGATGCCCTTATCGCCGGTGGCTGGTTCCTGAGCGACTTCCAAGCGCAGGCGCTGGCGCTTGGCAACGACGGCTTTCTTGTCGGAACGCCCGATGGGCGGCTGAAACTTGTCAACTGGGGACCCTGTACCTGATGCTACGCCGCTTGCACCACGAACAACCCGCTGCCTTTGAATTCACGCCCGCGAACCTCGCCTGGGCGAAGGCACAGATCACCAAGTACCCCGAGGGCCGGCAGGCCAGCGCTATCATCGCGCTTTTGTGGCGCGCGCAGGAACAGGAAGGCTGGCTTTCGCGCCCCGCCATCGAACATGTCGCCGATATGCTGGGCATGGCCCATATCCGCGCCCTCGAAGTTGCGTCGTTCTACTTCATGTTCCAATTGCAACCTGTTGGGTCTGTGGCCAATATTCAGATATGCGGCACCACCTCCTGCATGATCTGCGGTGCCGAGGATCTGGTCGCCGTCTGCCGCGAAAAGATTGCCGCCACGCCGCATACGCTGTCGCCCGATGGCAAGTTTTCGTGGGAAGAGGTCGAATGCCTCGGGTCGTGCACCAACGCGCCGATGGCCCAGATCGGCAAGGATTACTACGAGGATCTGACCGCCGCGCGGCTTGGCGAGATCATTGATGAACTGGCCGCCGGCACGGTGCCGGTGCCAGGGCCGCAGAACGGGCGCTATGCGTCCGAGCCACTGTCCGGGCTGACCAGTCTCAAGGAATTCGAAAGCGGCCGTCATCAGTACAACGCCTCGGTTCAGCTGGCGGTGGATTTCGGCGATACCGTCAAGCGGATCGACGGCACCGAAGCGCCATTGACCGGGCGAGGGCACGCCAAGGTTTCCAAACCGGCGCAAAAGCCAGCCAATGGCAAGACCGCGCCAAAGGCGCCGCCTGCCAAGCCCGCGCCGGCGGGCAAGCCGAAAAAACCCAGATCGCTGAAAGCGCCACGAAAATCCGGCGCCGATGATCTGAAACTGATCAAGGGTGTCGGCCCCAAACTGGAAGCCCTGCTCAACAGCCTCGGCTTTTACCATTTCGACCAGGTTGCCAACTGGAACGCCGCGGAACTGTCCTGGGTCGATGACAATCTCGAAGGGTTCAAGGGCCGTGCGAGCCGCGATTCCTGGATCGACCAGGCGAAATTGCTGGCCGCCGGGGGTGAGACTGAATTTTCGGCCAGGGCAAGGAAAGGCAAATAGACAATCAGCGAGTTTTTTTCCCGGGAGACTGACAGATGGCGGATGGCAACAACGATCAATGCAGAAGAAACTGCTGGTGGGCAGCGGCCGTGGGTGGTGTGCTCATCGCGGTCTTGCTGCTTGCGTTGGCCGGTTTCACCTTTGTCGCGGCGATTCTGTCCGGGGTTGTTTTCGCGATTCTCTTGGGCTTTTTTCTGGGCCGGGCGTTTTGTTCCGCTACGGGCGACACGGATTTGCCCGCGCCGCTTTCCCAGACCGTCGGCCTGGTGGCCCCCGCACCCGGAAAGGCAACCGAAGCTGATGAAAAACCGTTGGATGATGCCGCGCCGGGTTCCGCGGCCGGTGGCAACGACGCGAAAGCGGGTGCGGCGGTGAAGCCTGCGCGCAAGGCCTCCCCCAAGCCCGCAACCAAGCCGAAAGCCAAGCCGGCATCGCGCACGGCCAAGCCGGCGGCGGCCCAAAAAGCTTCGTCGGCGGCCAAACCCGTCGGGGCAACCGCGACGGCGCTGGACGCGGCCCTGGCCAAGGCGAAGGATGCGCCCGATACAGGCGCACCTGAAATGCTGGCCAGCCCCCGCGGCGGCAAGGCCGATGATCTGAAATTGATCAAGGGCGTCGGCCCGGCGCTTGAGAAACTGCTTAACGAGGCCGGCGTCTGGCATTTCGATCAGATTGCCTCGTGGAAGGCCAAGGAAATTGCCTACATTGATGGCAGGATGGCGCGGTTTTCCGGGCGAATCAGCCGCGACGAATGGGTCAAACAGGCCAGGATACTTGCCGGGGGCGGGGCCACCGAGTTTTCGGCGCGCGGCGCGGTCAAGGGCGACAGCTGAAGGGGCGGATGAATGACCCGACCGACCCCGTCCGACAAGCTCTTGGCGCGCGAGGCACGCCATGTGGCGGTGGTCATCGTGGTCGCGATGGTCGGGTGGCTGGGGGCCCAGTGGCTGGGGGCGAAACTGGGGTGGGATGCGTCTTATGCGTTTCTCTTCGATCTGGCGGCTCTTGCCGCTTTCTTTTGGGCGCTGGTGGTGACATGGCGCATCTGGCAGCGTCAGCGCGACGCCGGTAAATGAGACGGGCCGGGCCTGGCCCGGCAAAAGTAAGGAACGACCAATGCTGAAAGATCAGGACCGGATCTTCACCAATCTCTACGGAATGCACGACCGCTCGCTGGCGGGGGCGCGCAAACGCGGGCATTGGGACGGAACCAAGGCAATCCTTGCGCGTGGCCGCGACAGGATCATCGAGGAGGTCAAGGCCTCGGGGCTGCGCGGGCGCGGCGGGGCCGGGTTTCCGACCGGGCTGAAATGGTCATTCATGCCCAAACAGTCGGACGGGCGGCCTTGCTATCTGGTGGTCAATGCCGACGAATCCGAACCCGGCACCTGCAAGGATCGCGAAATCATGCGCCACGATCCGCACACGCTGATCGAAGGTTGTCTGATTGCGTCCTTCGCGATGGGGGCGGGGGCTTGCTATGTTTATATTCGCGGCGAATACATCCGCGAGAGAGAAGCCCTGCAGGCCGCGATCGACGAGGCATACGCGGCGGGCCTGGTGGGCAAGAATGCCTGCAAGTCAGGGTTCGATTTCGACATCTACCTGGCGCATGGGGCCGGAGCCTATATCTGCGGCGAGGAAACCGCCCTGCTGGAAAGCCTGGAAGGCAAGAAGGGCATGCCGCGGCTGAAGCCGCCGTTTCCGGCGGGGGCGGGGCTTTACGGCTGCCCGACCACGGTCAACAACGTGGAATCGATCGCGGTTGTTCCGACGATCCTGCGGCGCGGCCCCGAATGGTTCGCGGGCTTCGGCCGGCCCAACAACACCGGCACCAAGCTGTTCGGCATTTCGGGCCATGTCAACAACCCCTGCGTGGTCGAGGAGGAAATGTCGATCACTTTGAAGGAACTGCTGGACCGTCACTGCGGCGGGGTGCGTGGCGGTTGGAAGAATATCAAGGCGGTGATCCCCGGCGGATCGTCCGTGCCGCTGTTGAACGCCGAGCAATGCAACGAGGCGATCATGGATTTCGACTGGCTGCGCGATCAGAAATCGGGCCTGGGGACGGCGGCGGTGATCGTGATGGATCAGTCTACCGACGTGATCAAGGCGATCTGGCGGCTGTCGAAATTCTACAAGCACGAAAGCTGTGGCCAGTGTACGCCCTGCCGTGAAGGCACCGGCTGGATGATGCGAGTCATGGACCGGCTGGTCAGGGGCGAGGCGGAAATCGAGGAGATCGACATGCTGCTCGATGTGACCAAGCAGGTCGAGGGCCATACGATCTGTGCGCTGGGCGATGCGGCGGCCTGGCCGATACAGGGGCTGGTGCGGCATTTCCGCGGCGAGATCGAGGACCGGATCAAGGCGAAACAGACAGGCCGCATGGGCGCGATGGCGGCGGAATGAGGGGTTTGAAATGATAATGAACATGGGTTTTTCCGGCTTTCCGGTGATGTTGGTCTTTGGCGCGATCATCGTGGTGCCGTTCTTTCAGCTCTGGCAGCGGACGGGGCACAGCGGATGGATGTCGCTTCTGATGCTGATCCCTGTGGTCAACCTGATCATGCTGTACGTTCTGGCGTTCAAGGAATGGCCCGCACTGAAGGGGAATTCCTGATCCCGTGCAAGAGACCGGCCACCATCTTGCCCAGTTCGATGCCGGACGCCTGATCGTGCCCAACGACGATCCGCGTGTGGTCGAATTCATGGACGCGTCCGACCGGGTCACCGGGGCTGTACCGCGGATGCCGGGGTTTGCCCGGATGATCGAAGGTTCAGCGGCACCGGAGACCGGCAACACCGGCACCTGCATCGGCAGCAATCCGCGGTTCTTGGCCCATCTGGCTGTTCGGGATAGTGCCGAAGCGCAGGAAAACCTCGTCTGGAAAACCGCCCGCCGGCGGTTGTGTGAACGCCGCGCCGATCGGTGCGAAGCGCCGAAGAAACAGCATTTCGCGGTTTGGCGGGTGGCGGCGGGGCACGGGCCGGCATTGACAGAGGTTTTTGAGCGGCTGGCATTCAAGCAAGAACGCGGCGCTAGCGACCGGGCCTTTGGCTGGCTGTCTCTGAAAGAAGCGCAGGCATGCAAAACCCGTGGCCCTGCGCAAGTAGCGGCGGCACAGGCGGCAAGATGCTGAATTTCATCTTCCCCCCGATGGCGATGTGTTGCAGGTATCCACGCGGTATTGCGGGGCGGTGTCATGATTGAATTGCCGTTTCTAGGCCCGATCATCGCGTCAGTGCTCTATGTCGTTGTCTATCAGAAGGCCGGGTTTCGCGGGCCGGTTCTGATTGTCTGCGCTGCCCCTGTCGCCGCGACGCTTTTCCTTGGTGCAATGGCGTCCGGGATTGTGGCAATCGACGGTGTCGGCGTGACCATCGTGCTGTTGATTTCACTGGCGCTGTCGCTTGCGCCGCTTGTTGTTCTGGCCTTCAAGGCCTGGCCGCCGGTTTCGGTGGCCTCTACCCATACGGAGAAATGAACCATGGCCGAACTCCGCAAGATCATCATCGACGGGAAAGAGGTTGACGTTGATCCGAACCTTACGCTCATTCAGGCCTGCGAACAGGCGGGCGTGGAAATTCCGCGCTTTTGTTATCACGAGCGGCTGTCCATTGCCGGCAACTGCCGGATGTGTCTTGTCGAGATCGTCGGCGGGCCGCCGAAACCGGCGGCTTCCTGTGCAATGCAGGTCAAGGATCTGCGCCCCGGTCCGGAAGGCGCACCGCCGGTGGTCAAGACCAATTCGCCGATGGTCAAGAAGGCCCGTGAAGGGGTGATGGAGTTCCTGCTGATCAACCATCCGCTCGATTGCCCGATCTGCGATCAGGGCGGCGAGTGCGATTTGCAGGATCAGGCAATGGCCTACGGCGTTGATTTCAGCCGTTTCCGTGAACCGAAACGGGCACGCATGGATGAAGATTTCGGGCCTCTCGTGGGCACGGTGATGACCCGGTGCATTTCCTGCACACGCTGTGTGCGCTTCATCACCGAGGTTGCCGGGGTGCCGGAACTGGGCATCCTCGGGCGCGGCGAGGATTCAGACGTTGTGACCTATCTCGGCAAGATGCTGGAATCCAACATGCAGGGCAACGTGGTCGATCTGTGCCCCGTGGGGGCGCTGACCAACAAGCCCTATGCGTTTACCGCGCGGCCCTGGGAACTGACCAAGACCGAGAGTATCGACGTGATGGACGCGTTTGGCTCGAACATCCGCGTCGACACCAAGGGCCGGGAAGTGATGCGCATCCTGCCGCGCAACCACGATGGCGTGAACGAGGAGTGGATTTCCGACAAGACGCGCCACATCTCGGATGGTTTGCGCCGTCAGCGGCTCGATACGCCCTATATCCGTGAAAAGGGCAAGCTGCGCCAGGCAAGCTGGCCCGAAGCCCTGGGCGCCGCCGCGAGCGCGATGAAGGGCAGGAAGGTTGCGGGCCTTGTCGGCGATCTCGTGCCGGTCGAGGCGGCGTTTTCGCTAAAACAGCTTGTCGAGAGCCAGGGCGGTTCCGTCGAGTGCCGCACCGATGGCGCCAAGCTGCCCGAGGGCAACCGGTCGGGCTATGTCGGCACCGCGCGCATCGAGGATATCGACACTGCCAAGGCGATCATGCTGATCGGCACCAACCCGCGCATCGAGGCGCCGGTGCTGAATGCCCGGATCCGCAAGGCCTGGACACGGGGCGCCAAGGTCGGCGTCATCGGCCCCAGGGCCGATCTGACCTATGAATATACCCATCTGGGAACGGGCCGCGCCGCGCTCAAGGCATTGACCGACAAACCGCATGAGGATGCGTTGGGCCGCGAAACGCTGGTCATCGTCGGCATGGGCGCGCTTAACGAGGCCGATGGCGAGGCCGTATTGAGCCACGCGATGAAATTCGCCGAAATGACGGGCTCGAAATTTCTGGTTTTGCACGATGCCGCCGCGCGTGTGGGGGCGATGGATGTCGGTGCGGTCACCGATGGCGGCCTGACGGCGGCGCTGGACGGGGCCGAGGTGGTCTACAACCTCGGCGCGGACGAAATCGAAATCGCGGCGGGGCCGGTGGTGATCTATCAGGGGTCGCATGGCGACCGGGGCGCCCACCGCGCAGACATCATCCTGCCGGGTGCGGCCTACACGGAGGAAAACGGCCTGTTCGTCAATACCGAAGGCCGCCCGCAACTGGCGATGCGCGCCGGATTCGCACCGGGTGAGGCCAAGGAAAACTGGGCGGTCCTGCGCGCGCTCTCGGCGGAACTGGGGGCGGCCCAGCCCTGGAATACGCTGGCCGCATTGCGCAAGGCTCTGGTGGGCGCGCATCCACATCTTGGCGAAATCGGCCAGATCGCCGAGAACCCGTGGAACCGGCTGCCGTTGCGCGCCCCCGCCAAGGCCGATTTCCACTACAAGATCAAGGATTTCTATCTGACAAACCCGGTGGCGCGAGCCTCGGCGCTGATGGCGGAGCTTTCTGCCCTGGCTCACGCACGCGCCGAAGCGTCGATCGCGGCGGAATAGGCGATGGGGTTGCCCGGCACAACATTTCTGGCCCTGCCCGGTCTGCTTGCCGGGTTGGTCGGATGTGCCGGGGCGGGGCATTCCGACCCGGGGGCCGGAAGCTATGCCCCGATCTATCAGGGTGGCGATGTGCTGCGTCTCGATGATACGCTGGTGGCGTTCAATGTGCGCATGTCCGGTGCGCGCGGCGAAAAGGACGTGGAGGCCTATGCGCGTTGCATGGCGGCGGGCTATACGATGGAAAACAACTATGGTTTTGCGCGCCATGTGCGCACGAAAATTGACGAAGAGGGTGGCGTTTGGCGGGCGGATGCTGTTTACACGATCTCGCCATCGCTACCCCGCGGGCTGCGCACCATCGACGCGGAAGTGACGGTGGCCGATTGCGCCGAACGAGGGATACCGACGGTCTGAGGAACATGGGTAAAAATGGCTGAATTTCTTTCCACCCCGCTGGGTACCTTCCTGCTGATCTTCGTACAGGGCCTGGGGATCATCGCCTTCGTGATGATCAGTTTGCTGTTTCTTGTCTATGGCGACCGCAAGGTCTGGGCCGCCGTGCAGATGCGCCGGGGGCCGAATGTGGTGGGGGCCTTTGGCCTGCTGCAATCGGTGGCCGATGCGCTGAAATATGTGGTCAAGGAAATCGTCGTACCCGCCGGGGGCGACAAGTTCGTGTTTTTCCTCGCCCCGATGCTGTCTTTCGTTCTGGCGATCCTGGCCTGGGCGGTCATTCCGTTCAACGCGGGCTGGGTCCTGTCGGACATCAATGTCGCCATTCTATTCGTCTTCGCGATATCCTCGCTCGAGGTTTACGGCGTGATCATGGGCGGCTGGGCGTCAAACTCGAAATATCCGTTTCTGGGCAGCCTGCGCTCGGCGGCGCAGATGATTTCCTACGAGGTGTCGCTGGGCCTGATCATCATCGGGGTGGTCATATCCACGGGGTCGCTGAATTTCGGCGATATCGTTGCGGCGCAAGAGGGTCGTTACGGGCTTTTCAACTGGTACTGGCTGCCGCATCTGCCGATGATGGTGCTGTTCTTCATATCGGCCCTGGCCGAGACGAACCGCCCGCCCTTCGATCTGCCCGAAGCGGAATCGGAACTGGTGGCGGGCTTCATGGTGGAATATTCCTCGACGCCCTACCTTCTTTTCATGGCCGGCGAGTACATCGCCATTTTCCTGATGTGCGCGCTCATTTCGCTCCTCTTCTTCGGCGGTTGGCTTTCGCCCATTCCGTTCCTGCCGGACGGCTGGTGGTGGATGGTCGGCAAGATGTGGTTCTTCTTTTTCCTCTTCGCGATGGTCAAGGCCATCGTGCCGCGTTACCGCTATGACCAGTTGATGCGGATCGGCTGGAAGGTGTTTTTGCCGCTGTCCATCGGCTGGGTGGTCATCGTGTCGTTTCTGGCGAAATTCGAAGTGCTTGGCGGTTTCTGGGCGCGCTGGGCGATGGGAGGCTGATCATGCAACCGGCACGGACGACCGATTATGCGCGCGCAGCCAAGTATTTCCTGTTGTGGGACATGTGGCTGGGTTTCAAGGTGGGGTTCAGGTATTTCTTCGCGCCGAAGGCGACGCTGAACTACCCGCATGAAAAGGGGCCGCTTTCGCCGCGTTTTCGCGGCGAACATGCACTGCGACGCTATCCCAATGGCGAGGAACGTTGCATCGCCTGCAAGCTCTGTGAAGCGATCTGCCCGGCCCAGGCGATCACCATCGACGCCGAGCCGCGCGAAGACGGCAGCCGCCGCACCACGCGCTACGACATCGACATGACGAAATGCATTTATTGCGGTTTCTGCCAGGAGGCCTGCCCGGTCGATGCCATTGTCGAGGGGCCGAATTTCGAATTCGCCGCCGAAACCCGCGAGGAACTGTTTTTCGACAAGGCCAAGCTGCTCGATAACGGCGAGCGCTGGGAGGCCGAGATCGCCCGCAACCTCGAACTGGACGCGCCCTACAGATGACCGAAGAATTCCAGAAACTCTTTGCACAGATGATGCAGCAGGGTCAGGACATGGCCAAGGCCTTCAATCCGGCCCTGGAGAGTTTCGCGCCCAAGGGGCTCGACCAGATGTTTCCGACCATGTCGAAGGACATGCTGGAAATGTGGTTCGGCAAGACCTTCAACCGCGAAGGGCTGGATGCCCGCACGCGCCTGCTGGTGGTGCTCGGGGGTCTGGTGATCATGGGATCCGCGGGTGAACCGCAGTTGAAATTGACGATCCGCCATGCGTTGGCGGCCGGCGCGAGCAAGCGCGAGATCGCCGAAGTGATCTATCAGATGAGCATGTTCGGCGGCTTGCCGGCGATGAGCAAGGCGCTCGAGATTGCCCAGAGCGTCTTTGACGAGCAGGGAGACGATGCATGACGGTCGCGGTTTTGGCCTTTTACCTTTTCGCCATCTCGGTGGTCGCGGCAGGGCTGATGGTTGTGGTGTCGCGCAACCCCGTCCATTCGGTCTTGTGGCTGATCCTGGCGTTTTTGTCCTCGGCGGGGCTTTTCGTGCTCTTGGGGGCGGAATTCGTGGCGATGCTGTTGATCATCGTCTATGTCGGCGCGGTGGCGGTGCTGTTCTTGTTCGTGGTGATGATGCTCGATGTCGATTTCGCCGAGCTGAAAGGCGAAATGGCACGTTACATGCCTTTGGGCCTGCTGATCGGCGTGATCATCCTGATGCAGCTGGGCATTGTCTTTGGCGCCTGGCAATCGGCCGACGGGGCGGATGCGATGCGCGGCGCGGTGACACCGGACGGCGTGGCCAATACCGCCGCGCTGGGGCTGCTGATCTACGACAAATACATCCTGCTTTTCCAGCTTGCCGGGCTGATCCTTCTGGTGGCGATGATCGGGGCGATCGTGCTGACGCTGCGGCACCGCAAGGACGTCAAGCGCCAGAACGTGATGCAGCAGATGTGGCGCGATCCCGCCAAGGCGATGGAACTGAAGGACGTGAAGCCGGGGCAGGGGCTTTGACCGGACGATGAAGAACGTCTTCCTCATATCGGGCCTGTCGGGATTGGCTGCATGCGCTGGAATGTTCCTATCGACTTCTGATTGCGCGGCGTCTTTTGGCGGGCATGGCGGCGTTGGCGAGCCCTATGATGTTGGCGGAGGGCTGGTGGCGAACGAGGGGGGGGACTCCTCGCCCGACGAAACTGGTAGAGACAATTTCAGTTTCGTCGAAATCGAGGATTGTCGCAGCGGTCGGAACCTGTTCGTAACATATTCTTCTAGTCGGACTGACTATGACGACAAAATCGTCATACCCCAGAAGTACGACGCTTCGCGCTTCGGCGAATTCAAGGCGAAGATGAGTGAAGCCGCGACTTCCATCGGATTGGATGGGATTGTCGAGTCGGCAAGAGATTTTGGGTACTCGGCCAGAGAATATGCGGCGATCTACCAAAATGGCAGAGCAGAGACCTGCCGTTGCCGTGTGTTATACCCAGAGCTGCGCGGCGACAAGAAACCTTACGAGGCATCATGATGATCGGACTGACACATTATCTTGGCGTAGCCGCGACACTGTTCGTGATCGGCATCTTCGGCATCTTCCTCAACCGGAAGAACGTCATCGTCATCCTGATGTCGATCGAGCTGATGCTGCTTGCGGTCAACATCAACTTTGTCGCCTTCTCATCCTTCCTGCACGATCTTGTGGGGCAGGTATTCACCATGTTCGTCCTCACGGTGGCGGCGGCCGAGGCGGCGATCGGCCTGGCGATTCTCGTCTGTTTCTTCCGCAACCGCGGCTCTATCGACGTCGAAGACGTCAATGTGATGAAAGGTTAGGGGCAAATGGTCAGTCTTATCGTTCTTGCCTCTCTGGTGGCGGCACTCATCGCCGGGTTCGGCTGGCGCTACATTGGCGAGGTGGCGGCACAGGCGATCACCACAGGGGTGCTGTTTTTCGCCTGTTTGCTGAGCTGGATCGTGTTTCTGGGCTTTGACGGGGCGACGCAGCACATTCACGTCGCGGATTTCATCCAGTCAGGCAGCCTCGATACCGCATGGTCGGTCAGGCTGGACCGGTTGACCGCGATCATGCTGGTGGTGGTGACCACCGTGTCGGCGCTGGTGCATCTCTATTCCTGGGGCTACATGGCCCACGATGAAAACTTCGCCGAGGGAGTGAGCTACAAGCCGCGTTTCTTCGCTTATCTGTCGTTCTTCACCTTCGCCATGCTGGCGCTGGTGACGGCCGACAACCTGTTGCAGATGTTTTTCGGTTGGGAAGGGGTTGGCGTCGCCTCCTACCTGCTGATCGGATTCTATTACCGGAAACCCAGCGCCAATGCGGCGGCGATCAAGGCTTTCGTGGTTAACCGGGTCGGCGATTTCGGCTTTTTGCTCGGTATCTTCGGGCTCTTCTATCTCGTTGACAGCATCCGCCTGGATGACGTGTTCGCCGCCGCCCCGCAACTGGCGCAGACGCAGCTGGGCTTTCTTTGGGGGCAGTGGAATGCCGCCAATCTCCTGGCGTTCTTGCTGTTTGTCGGTGCGATGGGCAAATCGGCGCAACTGTTCTTGCACACATGGCTGCCCGACGCGATGGAAGGCCCGACTCCGGTTTCCGCGCTGATTCATGCGGCAACCATGGTGACGGCAGGGGTGTTTCTGGTCTGCCGCATGTCGCCATTGTTCGAATATGCACCCGAGGCCAAGCTGATCGTCATCTATATCGGCGCGGCAACCGCGTTCTTTGCCGCGACCATCGGCCTGGTGCAGAACGACATCAAGCGTGTCATCGCCTATTCGACCTGTTCGCAACTCGGCTACATGTTCGCCGCCGCCGGTGCCGGCGTCTACGGTGCGGCGATGTTCCATCTCTTTACCCATGCCTTCTTCAAGGCGATGCTGTTTCTGGGCGCCGGTTCGGTGATCACCGCGATGCACCACGAACAGGACATGCGCCATTACGGCGGGCTTCGCACCAAGGTGCCCTATACGTTCTGGGCGATGATGATCGGCACGTTGGCGATTACCGGCGTCGGCATTCCGTTCTCTGAGGGGTTGTTCGGGGTTCCGATCGGATTTGCCGGCTTCCTGTCGAAGGACGCGATCATCGAAAGCACCTGGGGCGCCGGCAACGGATTTGCCTTCTGGGCATTGGTGGTCGCCGCGGCGTTCACCGCGTTCTATTCCTGGCGGCTGATGTTCATGACCTTCTACGGCGCACCGCGCGGCGATCATCATGCCCACGAACATGCCCATGAAAGCCCGATGAACATGCTTGTCCCGCTGGGGGTGCTGGCTCTGGGCGCGGCGTTCTCCGGCATGATCTGGTACGGGGCGTTCTTTGGCGATCACGCCAAGGTCACGGCATTCTTCGGCATGGTCCAACATGAGGCGGCCGAGTCCGGAACCGCGACCGGCGGGACGGAGGCGGCGGGCGCCTCGCATGGTAGCGATGCGGCCGGGGCCGAGGTTGCCGAAGGCCACGGTGCCGAGGCCGCCGTGACCGCCCCTGAGGGCCACGCCGCCGTGGCCGGGCAGGCCCCGCAGGGCGCTATCTTCATGGCCGCAGACAATCATGTGCTGGACGATGCGCATCATGCGCCGGCCTGGGTGAAGGTGTCGCCCTTCGTGGCGATGGTGCTGGGCTTCGTCGTTGCCTGGATGTTCTATATCCGCGATGTGAGCTTGCCGCGCCGCTTTGCCGAAACGGTGCCGGGCATCTACGCCTTCCTGCTCAACAAATGGTATTTCGACGAAATTTACGAGGTGATATTCGTGTCTCCTGCCAAATGGATCGGGTCGTTCTTGTGGCGGCGCGGCGATGGCAACACCATCGACGGGTCGATCAACGGGGTCGCGATGGGGATCATACCGATGCTGACACGGCTGGCCGGCCGGGCGCAGTCGGGCTACCTGTTTCATTATGCCTTCGCGATGGTGATCGGCATCGGCCTGCTGATCACCTGGATGATGCTGTCGGGGGGCGCACGATAATGGCCAACCTGCTTTCCATCATCACCTTTATCCCGCTCGTGGCGGCGGCGATTCTGGCGCTTCTCCTGCGCGGCGACGACGAGGCCGCAAGCCGGAACGCCAAATGGGTGGCGCTGACGGCGACCACGGCGACCTTCCTTGTGTCGATCTTCCTGCTGACGGGGTTCAACCCGGCCGATACCGGGTTTCAGTTCGTCGAGGAGCGCGACTGGATTCTCGGGTTGAAATACAAGGTGGGCGTTGACGGGATTTCGATCCTGTTTGTCTTGCTGACCACCTTCCTGATGCCGATCACCATCCTGTCGTGCTGGGAAGTCAAGGTACGGGTGAAGGAATACATGATCGCCTTTCTGGTGCTCGAAGGGCTGATGCTTGGCGTCTTCGTGGCGCTCGACATGGTGCTGTTTTATCTGTTCTTCGAAGGGCAGTTGATCCCGATGTTTCTGATCATCGGCATCTGGGGGGGCAAGGATCGGATCTACGCGGCCTTCAAGTTCTTCCTCTACACGTTTTTGGGGTCGGTTCTGATGCTGGTGGCGCTGATCGCGATGTATGTCGATGCCCAGACCACGGATATTCCGACATTGCTGAATCATGTATTCGCGTCAGAGACGATGAATGTCTTCGGCTTCCATATCGTCGGCGGGTTGCAGACGCTCTTGTGGGTGGCCTTCTTCGCCTCTTTCGCGGTCAAGCTGCCGATGTGGCCGCTGCACACCTGGCTTCCGGATGCGCATGTGCAGGCGCCCACGGGCGGGTCGGTGGTTCTGGCGGCGATCTTGCTGAAGATGGGCGGCTATGGCTTCCTGCGCTTTTCACTGCCGATGTTTCCCGTCGCTTCCTATCAGCTTTCCGGCTTCGTCTTCTGGCTGTCGGCCATCGCCATCGTCTACACGTCGCTGGTGGCGCTGGCGCAGACCGACATGAAGAAGCTGATCGCCTATTCCTCGGTCGCGCATATGGGATACGTCACCATCGGCACCTTCGCGGCGAACCAGCAAGGCGTCGATGGCGCAATCTTTCAGATGCTGTCGCACGGCTTCGTGTCGGGCGCGCTTTTCCTTTGCGTCGGGGTGATCTATGACCGGATGCACACGCGCGACATCGACGCCTATGGCGGGCTCGTGAACCGGATGCCGGCCTATGCGCTGGTCTTCATGTTCTTCACCATGGCCAATGTCGGCCTGCCCGGAACAAGCGGGTTCGTGGGCGAGTTCATGACCCTGATGGGGGCATTCCAGGTCAATACCTGGGCCACCTTCTTTGCCACCACGGGGGTCATACTCAGCGCCGCCTACGCGCTCTGGCTCTACCGCCGGGTGGTGATGGGCGATCTGATCAAGGAAAGCCTGCGCATGATCACCGACATGGGGCGCCGCGAAAAGCTGGTCTTTGCGCCGCTGGTCGCCATGACGCTGCTGCTGGGCCTCTACCCTAGTCTGGTGACGGATGTCACCGGCCCGTCGGTCAGCGCCCTTGTCACTGAATACCACGCTGCCATTCCTGCATCCGGCACGGTGCAGGTTGCCGGCCACTGAAGGATACCGCGATGATTTCCGCTGATATCTCTGCCATATTGCCCGAGCTGTTGCTGGCGCTTTACGCGATGGCCGCGCTGATCGGGGTGGTCTATAACGGCAAGGATGCGTGGACCGGGACGCTGACCTGGGCCACGGTCACGGTGCTGGTGGGGGTCGCGGCATGGATCGGGCTTTCCGGGTCGGGCGCGCAGATGGCTTTTGGCGAATCCTTCAACGACGATGCGTTTTCGCGTCTTGCCAAGGTGACGGTCCTGTTGGCCGCTGCCTCCGTGTTGGCGATGAGCGAGGATTACATGGCCAGGAGCGGGCTGGGGAGGTTCGAGTTTCCGCTGCTGATCACCTTCGCAACGGTCGGCATGATGGTCATGGTGTCGGCCGGCGATCTGATGGTGCTCTACATGGGGTTGGAGCTGAGTTCGCTGTCGCTTTATGTCGTTGCGGCCTTGCGGCGTGACAGTCTGCGTTCGACCGAAGCGGGGCTGAAGTATTTCGTGCTGGGTGCGCTGGCGTCGGGCCTGCTGCTTTATGGCGCGTCGCTCACCTATGGATTTACCGGCACGACGCTCTTTTCGGGTATTCTGGCGACGATCCAGGGTGGGCATGTTTCGGTCGGCCTGCTGTTCGGTCTGGTTTTCCTGATCACCGGGCTGGCGTTCAAGGTCTCGGCGGTGCCCTTTCACATGTGGACGCCGGATGTCTATGAAGGGTCGCCCACACCGGTGACGGCATTTTTCGCCACGGCCCCCAAGGTCGCCGCGATGACGCTTATCGCGCGGCTCATGTTCGATGCCTTTGGCGGCGCGGTGTCTGACTGGAGCCAGGTGCTGGCGCTGCTGGCGGTACTGTCGATGTTTCTCGGGGCGATCGGTGGTATCGGGCAGCGCAATTTCAAGCGGCTGATGGCTTATTCTTCGATCGCCCATATGGGCTTTGCGCTGATGGGGCTGGCTGCGGGAACGCTCGATGGTGTGGAATCGATGCTGATCTACATGGTGATCTATGTGGTCATGAATGTCGGCACCTTTGCCTTCATCCTGTCGATGGAAAGAGATGGCGCTCCGGTAACCGACATCAATGCGCTCAACCTTTATGCGAAGAAAGAACCGCTGAAGGCGCTGGCGCTGATGGTGCTTTTGTTCAGCCTCGCCGGTGTGCCGCCGATGCTCGGGTTCTTCGCGAAATACACGGTCTTGCTGGCGGCCGTGGATGCCGGGCTTGTCTGGCTGGCGGTGGCCGGGGTCATCGCTTCTGTGATAAGCGCGTTTTATTACCTGCGTATCGTTTACTACATGTATTTTGGCGCCGAAGGCGAGGCGCTTGACGGGCGGATGGTGCCGGCGCAATGGCT
Organism: Paracoccaceae bacterium; assembly: GCA_020446815.1. Taxonomy (GTDB): domain Bacteria; phylum Pseudomonadota; class Alphaproteobacteria; order Rhodobacterales; family Rhodobacteraceae; genus Albidovulum. Next base: position 471,223 of record JAGRDY010000026.1, on the reverse strand, counting down.
TTTGCTGATGGGGTCGGCGCTGGTGATGGTGCTGGGGGTCGTCAATCTCTTCGGCGTCGAGGGGGCTGCGACGGCCGCGGCGCAAATTCTTGTCCGCTGATGGGCCAGACGGTAACGGCATCTGGCCAGAGGGCATCGCCCGTCATGTTCTGGATGAAGTCGACAGCACCAGTTCCGAAGCGGCGCGGCTGGCGCCGGCCCTGACCCGGCCCACCTGGATCATGGCGCGTCGCCAGACGGCGGCGCGCGGCCGCCGCGGCCGGGCCTGGATATCGGCGGAAGGTAATTTTGCCGCCACCCTCGTGATGCGCCCGGCCGGTGCACCGGGGCAGGCGGCGCTACGCAGTTTCATCGCGGCGCTGGCGTTGCGCGATGCGTTGGCGCAGCTTTGCGGCCCCGCGGCGCGGCTGAGCCTGAAATGGCCCAACGATGTCTTGCTGAGCGGCGGCAAGGTCGCGGGAATACTTCTGGAAAGCATCGGACAAAGTGGTAGCGTCAGCCACCTGGCCATCGGCATCGGCGTCAACCTGATCGCCGCGCCGCCGTCCGAAACGGTCGAATCCGGCGCGGTGGCCCCGGTTTCGGTGCTGGGCGAAACCGGGCTGCAGATAATCCCGGATGAATTGCTGATCCATCTCGCCACAGCCTTCGCCCGGTGGGAAGCGCAGTTCACCACCTACGGGTTTGCCCCGATCCGCAGGGCCTGGCTGGCCGGGGCCGCCCGTCTGGGCCAGCCGATCACCGCGCGCATGGTGTCGGAAACCGCCACCGGAACCTTCGACGGCATCGGCGAGGATGGGGCGCTCATTCTCGTGACGCCGCAGGGAAAGCGAAGCATCCCTGCGGCCGACGTGTTTTTCTGAAAGGGGGCCCTGCCGATGCTGCTTTGCATTGATTGCGGCAATACCAACACGGTCTTTTCGATCTGGGACGGAACAAGCTTTCTGGGAACCTGGCGCGCCTCGACCGAACATCAGCGCACGGCCGATCAGTATTTCGTCTGGCTGTCGACCCTGATGGAAGCGAAGAAACTCGATGTCACCATCGACGAGGTGGTGATTTCCACCACCGTGCCCCGTGTCGTCTTCAACCTGCGGGTTCTGTGCGACCGCTATTTCAATTGCCGCCCGCTGGTCGTCGGCAAACCTGAATGCCTGCTTCCGGTGCCGCCGCGTGTCGACCCCGGCACCCGGCCCGGCCCCGACCGTCTGGCCAATGCGGCGGGGGCGTTCGATCGCCACGGCGGCAATGTCGTGGTTGTCGATTTCGGTACCGCCACCAATTTCGACGTGGTTGCCGAGGATGGCGCCTATGTGGGGGGCGTGATTTCGCCGGGCGTCAATCTCAGCCTCGAGGCGCTGCATCAGGGTGCCGCGGCGCTGCCGCATGTCGATATCTCGCAGCCCGCGAAGGTGATTGGCACCGATACGATCGGATGTATTCAGTCGGGGGTCTTTTGGGGTTATACCGGACTGATCGAAGGGATCATCGCGCGTATCACGCGCGAATATGGCCGCGGCATGAAGGTTATCGGTACCGGCGGGCTTGCGCCGTTGTTCGCCCAGGGCGATGTGAGATTCGACCGCATCGACGATGATCTGACCATGCATGGCCTGACGGTCATCCACGCCTTCAACAAGGAAAACGCATGACCAAGAAAGACCGCCTGATCTACCTGCCCCTGGGCGGGGCCGGTGAAATCGGCATGAACTGCTATGTCTATGGCTACGGGCCAGCGGGCAAAGAACGGCTGATCATCGTCGATCTGGGGGTGACATTCCCGGATATGGACAGCTCTCCCGGTGTCGATCTGATCTTGGCCGATACCGGCTGGCTGGCCGATAACGCCGACCGGATCGAGGCGATCTTCATCACCCATGCCCATGAGGATCACGTCGGCGCCTTGGCGCTTGTCTGGCCCGATCTGAAAAAGCCGGTCTATGCGCGTAAATTCACCGCCGCCATCGCCATGATGAAGATGGAAGAACAGGGGCAGCCCAGGGATGCCGTCCATATTGTGCAGGCGCGCCCAGAGCGGGTCGAGGCGGGGCCGTTCGAGGTGCAGTTCGTGCCGGTCAGCCATTCGATTCCGGAAAGTTCGGCGCTGATCATCGACACACCGGCAGGACGCATCGTGCATACCGGCGATTTCAAGCTCGATGGCAGCCCGGTCGTCGGCGAACCGTTCGACCCCGAGCAATGGCACGGTATCGCCCATGAGGGTGACGGCGTGAAAGTGCTGGTCTGCGACAGCACCAATGTCTTTGTCGAACATCCGGGCCGCTCGGAGGCGACATTGGCCGGGCCGCTGTCGGAACTCATCGCGGCGCAGGAAGGCATGGTGGTGGCAACCACCTTCGCGTCAAACGTGGCGCGGCTGAAAACACTCGCCGAAGCAGGGCGCTCGGCGGGCCGCACCGTCTGCCTGCTGGGCCGGGCAATGAAGCGGATGACCAGCGTTGCCGAGGAAACCGGAGTGCTTTCCGGCTTTCCCGGAACCGTGCCACCGGAGGAGGCGGCCGAGGTCTCGCGCCACAAGCTGATGCTGATCGTCACAGGCAGCCAGGGGGAACGCCGCGCCGCCTCGGCCCAGTTGTCGCGGGGCAGGTATCTGGGACTTGAAATGAAAGAGGGCGACAGTTTCCTTTTTTCTTCCAAGACCATTCCGGGCAATGAACGTGGGGTGATCCGCATCATGAATGCCTATTCGGAAATGGGTGTCGATGTGATCGATGACCATGACGGGCTGTATCACGTTTCGGGCCATGCCAACCGTCCCGACCTGGAAGCGGTGCATGATCTTTTGCGGCCGAAGATCCTGCTGCCGATGCATGGCGAGCATCGCCATCTGCGCGAACATGTGAAACTCGGCATCGGAAAGGGCATCGCCGCCGAACTGGCCGTCAATGGCATGATGGTCGATCTGACCGGCAATGAGCCCGATGTCGTCGAATATGTCGATTCCGGGCGCACCTATCTGGATGGATCGGTGATGATCGGTGCGATGGACGGCGTGGTCCGCGACCGGATCCGCATGGCGCTGAACGGTCATGTGCTGGCGACGATGATCACCGACGAAGATGATCAGCCGTTGGGCGATGCCTGGGTCGAGTTGATGGGCCTGCCCGAAACCGGCCGCAGCGGCACGAAACTGAGCGACGGGATCGAAGCCGAACTGGCCGAGATGCTGAGCGATGCCGATGACCGTTTGTTGCGCGACGACAAGAAGCTTGAAGACGCGGTCCGCAAGATCGTGCGGCAGGTGGCGATGGAAGAGATCGGCAAGAAACCTGAGGTGACCGTCGTCATCAGCCGGTTGCTGGTGGAGTGATTCGCGCCTGGGGCCCGCCCACCGGGCCCCGTCCGTCACGCACCGCCCGTGTCGGGACTCGCGCGTGTCAGGACCCGCGCGTCAGAAAATCGGGGACATGATCGCCCATGCCGATCACCGGGCCGTCCTTGGCGTCGCGGCGGCCATCGCTGCGCGGTTTTCCCTTTGCCGGCCGGTTGGGGCGGCTTTCGGCTGCGGGCTGAGCCTCTGACGGGGCGGTTTCGATCACGGTTTCGGCGTTCGCCGCGGCCGTTTCCTGGGTGGATTTGCGGCTGTCGGCGCGCCCGCGAGACCGGCCCCCCCCTTGTTCGGGGCGGCCCCCCTTCCTGCCGCGTTCTTCACTCTTGTGTGCCGGTTGCCGGGCGGATCGTGAAATCTCGAAACCGGCGGGGGCCGTTGCGCGGGGCAGGGTGGTTTTCAGCAAGGATTCGATCGCCTCGAGATATTTCGTGTCGGCGGGCGTCGACAGGGTGATCGCGCAACCCTTGCGTCCGGCGCGGCCGGTGCGGCCGATCCGGTGTACATAGTCCTCGGCGTGGCTGGGTACATCGAAGTTGAAGACATGGCTGACGGCCGGAATATCGAGCCCGCGGGCGGCCACGTCGGAGGCGACGAGAAAGCGCAGGGTGCCGTCGCGAAACCCGTCAAGAGTGCGCGTGCGCTGGCTCTGATCGAGGTCACCGTGAATCGGCGCGGCATTGAATCCGTGTTTCTTCAGCGATTTCGCCAGAATATCCACCTCGGTCTTGCGGTTGCAAAAGAGGATGGCGTTGGTGCAGGTGTCGCCTTCCGCGGCGATCAGCGCACGCAGGAGTTCACGCTTCTGTTTGGCGGCCTGGTCGCGGCGGGCCGGGTGAATTTCGATCAGCCGCTGTTCGATGGTTTCCGAGGCGGTGGCCTGACGCGCCACTTCGATGCGGGCAGGGCTGTGCAGGAATGTGTTGGTGATCCGCTCGATCTCGGGGGCCATGGTGGCCGAAAAGAACAGGGTCTGGCGGGTGAAAGGCGTCAGTTGGAAGATCCGTTCGATATCGGGAATGAAACCCATGTCGAGCATCCGGTCGGCCTCATCCACCACCATGATCTGCACACCGGTCAAAAGCAGCTTGCCGCGCTCGAAATGATCAAGCAGCCGCCCCGGCGTGGCGATCAGCACATCGACACCACGATCGATCAGCTTGTCCTGTTCGCCAAACGAGACCCCGCCAATCAGCAGCGCCTTGGTCAGCTTGGTGTATTTCGCGTATTTGTCGAAGTTCTCGGCGACCTGCGCGGCAAGCTCGCGGGTCGGCGCCAGCACCAGAGAGCGCGGCATCCGCGCACGGGCGCGGCCCCGGCCAAGAAGGGTGATCATCGGCAGCACGAAACTGGCGGTCTTGCCGGTGCCGGTCTGGGCGATGCCCAGCACGTCCTTGCCTTCCAGCGCGGGCGGGATCGCCCCGGCCTGGATCGGGGTCGGTGTTTCATAACCGGTATCGGCTATGGCTTTCAGGACCTTGGGGTCCAGCTTCAAATCGGAAAACATTGTCGTTCACGTCCGTCGGGTTGCGGTATCGGACCGCAAGGGTGAAGGGACGCGTTATTCCGGGCGCCCCGGCGAGGCCCATCGCATATGGGCTGAATGCCCCTACTGCAATCGAGTGGCGGCGTCAATCAGGGCAGGAGGCTGGGCGAATGGCGTGATCCGGTGAAAATACACCGCCCGCGTTGGGGCGCGGACGGTGGATCGATATCAGCGTCACTGATAGCGTTGGTTGCCGCCGCGTTTCGGGTTGGGTCAAATCAGAGCGCAAACCTGCAAAGTTCGTTTTCTGAAACACACGTCTTCAACCTTCCCCTGAAACGCCTTGGTAATTGGGTGTATGTTTGGATGTTTTCTTATGTGACGGATGGGACTATGGCAGCTCCTTTCCTGTTGGCTTTGAAGAATTTGCATCAACATCATTGGTTTGTGTCCAGCCACAGGTCCGGCGCCAAAGCCGGGTTGCGCGAGGCCGGCGCGTGACGCACCGTTGGTCCTGCGCGCGTGCGATATGCATGCTGTCGTCGCGGGGCGCCGCCTTGATGGCGGTCTTGTCAGGCGCGGGCCGGGTGGCTTTTCTGTTTGTCTGTGATGCGCTGTTCGTCGCAGCGGGTGTCTGCTCGCGTGAAAGGGGGCGTCCGGCAGCGGGGTTGCCCGCGCCCAAGACCCGGGCGGCCGCATCATTCGTGGGTATCGGGGTAATCATTCGCGGGCTCCGGTAATTATTGTTCACATTGCGTTTATAGTCGGGCGAAATGAGACAATTTTGAGGCGAAACGGTAAATTTTTCCAACACGCATACAGTGGATTGGAAACAAAAACACTATTTCTGGTTGCGCGACAATCGTCCGAGGATTCCGCTTCAAGCTGTCGGTCGATCCCGCAAGAAACCGCAAAAACCGGCAAAACACCCGGTGGTTGAGGGAATGCAGATGAAAATCGCCTCGAATCGTCTACCTGCCCGCGCGGTTGCCGCCTCAAGGTGCGGGAATTGCGTCGTATTGCCCACAGCCGGGCGGCGACCGGCCGACTGACGTTGAAAGGCGGGCATACCGGCGTTAGCAAGAGGTGCGAACTTCAGAAGCGAGAAACGCGTGGCTCTGCCGGTCTATGTCATCAATCTTGCCCGCGCGCCCGAAAGGCTGACGAGTATCGGGGGGCAGTTGGACAGGCTCGGTATTGCATGGTTGCGCATAGACGCGATCGACCGGCAAACCATAGATGCGGACGCGGCTTGCCGTGAATTCGGCGCGGAGCGGGTTTCGCGCGACTTTCCGGCGACATTAGGCGATATCTGCTGTTCGCTTTCGCACAGGCGGGCGTGGCGGATGCTGCTCGAAAGTGATGCGCAGGCGGCGATCGTTCTGGAAGACGACGCCATGCTCTCGCCCGGTTTCGGGGCCTTGGCGCGATCCGACCTGTATGGGCTGATGTTGCGTTGTCAGATCGGTGTTCTGAAACTGGAGCATTGGCCGGGCCCGCAAAAAAGCCGGCGGTTTCCTTTGGGCGAGCCTTTCGGCGCGATCACCGGGCTGGCGGGGATCAATGTATTCCTGATGCGGTCGTCGTTTCTGGGAAGCTGCGGTTATGTGATCTCAACCGAAGCGGTGCGCACCGTTCTGGGGCGCTTTCCGCGGATGCTGGTGCCGGTCGATCACTATCTGTTCGGCGCCGCCGCCGGGCTGGGCTTCGATCTTGTCCGGCCCGGTTTTCTCAATCCCGCGCCGGTCCTGCACGGGGTGGAGCGGTTTGGTTCCGACATCCGGGAAGGGCGCGCGGCACAGGGGCTGGAAAGCGGCCCGAGAACCCTTGGGCGCGTCATGCGGGATTATCTTGCGCGCAGACGCGAGGCGCGCGATTTGCGCCGCGGCGAGGCGGAGCGGGTCGAGATGCGCTTTGCCGGGGAGGGGTCGGAAATGCGCTGACCGGCTCACGCCATCATTTCCTTGGTCGCGGATAATTTCAACGCCGGGTGGTCGCGTTCGATCCGGTCGATGTCCCATTGCAAGCGGGTCAGATAGACAATGCTGCCATCATGATCCAGGGCGATGTGGCCCTTGTTGACATTGGCGAATTTCTCGACTTCGGGCTTGGGACCGGCCACCCAGCGGGCCGAAGTGAACTGTGTCGGCGCAAAACGGACAGGCAGGCCGTATTCCAGCTCGATCCGGCTGGCCAGCACGTCGAACTGCAGCGCCCCCACGACTCCGACGATAAAACCCGCGCCGACGGCGGGTTTGAACACCTTGGCGGCGCCTTCCTCGGCAAATTGCATCAGCGCCTTTTCCAGGTGCTTGGCCTTGAGCGGGTCGCCCGCGCGCACGGTTTGCAACAATTCGGGGGCAAAGGACGGGATGCCGGTGAAGTGTAGGGTTTCGCCTTCGCTCAGCGCATCGCCGATCCGAAGCTGACCGTGGTTCGGGATGCCGATGATGTCGCCGGCCCAGGCCTCTTCGGCCAGTTCGCGGTCGGCCGCCAGAAAGAGCACCGGGTTCGACACGGCCATCGCTTTTTTCGAGCGCACATGCAGCAGTTTCATGCCCCGCGTGAAATGCCCCGAGGCAAGCCGGACAAAGGCGACCCGGTCGCGGTGCCTGGGATCCATGTTGGCCTGCACCTTGAAGACGAAGCCGGCAACCTTGGTTTCCTCGGGCAAAACCACCCGTTCGGTGGCGCGCTGGGGTTGCGGTTCGGGGCCGTAATCGCCAATGCCGGTCATCAGTTCCCTGACCCCGAAAGAATTGATCGCCGAACCGAACCAGATCGGCGTCATATGGCCTTCCAGCACTGCTTGCCGGCTGAAGCCGGGCAGCAATTCGCGCGCCATCTCCACCTCTTCGCGCAGCTTGGCAAGCAGGTCGGCGGGGATGTGATCGGCCAGTTTCGGATCGCTGAGCCCGTCGATTCTGATCGTGGCCGCCACCCTGTTGCGGTCGGCCCTGTCCATCAGTTCCAGCCGGTCTTGCAGGATGTCATAGCAGCCAAGAAAGTCACGCCCGGCCCCGATGGGCCAGGAGGCCGGGGTCACGTCGATGGCGAGGCTTTCCTGGATCTCGTCGATGATCTCGAAAGTATCGCGGCTTTCGCGGTCCATCTTGTTGCAGAAGGTCAGGATCGGCAGATCACGCAGCCGGCAGACCTCGAACAGCTTGCGCGTCTGGGATTCGACGCCCTTGGCCCCGTCGATGACCATGATCGCGGCATCGACGGCGGTCAGCGTCCGGTAGGTGTCTTCCGAGAAATCCGAGTGGCCGGGCGTGTCGACCAGATTGAAACGATAAGGCCCGAATTCGAATGACATCGCCGAGGCCGAAACCGATATGCCGCGATCCTGTTCGAGCTTCATGAAGTCCGACCTGGTGCGGCGCGCCTCGCCCTTTGCGCGCACCTGTCCCGCCATCTGGATGGCGCCGCCGTAAAGCAGGAATTTCTCGGTCAGTGTGGTTTTGCCCGCATCGGGATGCGAGATGATGGCAAAGGTGCGCCGCCGGGCGATTTCGGGCGGCAGGGCGGGGCGATTGGCGGGTGCGTGCGACATGGGCCGCGATATAGCCCCGTGACCCGGCAATTGGAAGAGACTGGCAGGAATGCCGGGTTCAACCCTTGCCGCAGCCCCTGGCCATTGCCTTGGCAAGGGGCGCGGGTGCCAGAAAATCAGCTGCCCTTGTCGCGCCTGAACAGCGCCGCGCGCCCGGCTGCGTCAAGATCCTCGCGCCGCGCCTCGGTGCCGAAATGCTGGCGCTGCGACAGGCCGGGAAAACGCGCCTTCAGCTCTGCGGCCAGATCCTCGGGCAAAAGCCCGACCGTCGTGTCGTTGATCAACAGGCTTTCCGCCGGAATCCCCTCGGCATAGATGATCTCGTGTCGATCGAAAACCAGACTGTAATAGTCGACGAACCCCCCCTCGCGGCGAATGATGGCTTCGCCGTCAACCAGATGTTTGGCCTGCACCAGAAGTTCGGCCGTGCCTCCCACCCGTTTCTTTCCACGCTGATAAAGAAAGACCCGGTGATGCGGGCTGACCACCAGATCGCCCAGATTACCCAGCGTTCCGGCCCTTATCACCACCGGAGCGAAGGTGCCATTGGCGCGAAACGTCGCCTTGCCCACCCAGCGCACCGGCTGCGGGCCGTGGTCGCGCGTCAGGATCAGCTCACCAGGTGCCAGCGTGTCAATGCTGCGCTGTGCGCCATCGGGGCCGGTGATCAGCGTACCGGCGGCAAACGAGACACAGATGATATCGGCGATACGGATATTACCAAAATCGGTGTCCACGGCCAGCAACGCATAGTCGGTGCGCGGCACCATCGGCGACAGGGGCAGCGCATAGGTTTTCCCGCCTTCCTCGTGACGAACGACCAGAAGCTCCAGCCGGTCGCCATCGGGTGCCATAAGTGTCAGCAACGCCCGCAGGCTCAGCCGGTCATCGCGGCGGCCGATCTGCGAGCCTTGCGCCAGTATCTGGTATCCGTGTCCGGCCGGTCCTGGCTGCAACATCAGCCGCAGCGCCGGGGCGGCGGGGTTCAGCCGGTAGAGATCCCCGGCGACGATGGCATCGGCGTCGCCGATCGGATCGCCCAGATTGGCACCGCCGACGACGCGGATGAAATCGGCGTCATAGGCATGCGCCGGCTGCGCGGGTATCGGGTGCGTACGATCGTTCATCAAAACAAACCTGCGGATCCCATGTGTCGCAACAACCGCAACCCGGTCCGGTTTATCAAAGCCCGGCCAATTGCGTCAACGATACCGATCCAATGGCTTGATGCTACTTCCTGTGGCGGCAAATAGTGGTTCTGTGCCGGGTTGATCCGCATTAGGATGCCCAGGCAACAGAAAGGAACGGCAATGGATTTGGGAATTCGCGGCAGGCGGGCGCTGGTTTGCGCCTCATCGAAGGGACTGGGCCGCGGCTGCGCCGAGGCATTGGCCGCGGCGGGCGTCGATCTGGTGATGAACGCGCGCGGTGCCGATGCGCTGGCCGCGGCGGCCTCGGCCATCCGCGACGCGCATGGCGTCGCGGTAACAGAAGTGGCCGCGGACATCACCAGCGAGACCGGCCGCGGCGCTGTCCTCGACGCCGCCGGGGGGGTGGATATTCTGGTGACAAACGCCGGGGGCCCGCCGCCGGGGCTGTGGAGCGATTGGGAGCGCGCCGATTTCATCCGCGCCCTCGACGCCAACATGCTCACGCCGATCGCCCTGATGAAGGCCCTGTTGCCGGGCATGATGGCTCGGGGCTGGGGGCGTGTGGTCAATATCACCTCACAGTCGGTCAAGGCGCCGATCGCACAGCTTGGCCTGTCGAACACGGCCCGCGCCGGGCTGACCGGCTATGTGGCGGGAACATCGCGGCAGGTGGCCCCACAGGGCGTGACGATCAACAATCTGCTTCCCGGCATTCACGCCACGGACCGCGCCGTTTCGCTTGACGCCGCCGCCGCCCGGGCCGAGGGGATCAGTACCCAGCAAGCCGCCGCCCGGCGTTCGGCGGCAATTCCGGCGCGCCGCTACGGCACGGTGGAAGAATTCGGCGCCACCTGCGCCTTTCTGTGTTCGACCCATGCCGGCTATATCGTCGGCCAGAATATCCTGCTTGACGGCGGCGCGATGAATTCGACACTGTGATCTGCCCTTCTCTTGTTGGTGAAAATACCTTGGGGGTCCGGGGGTGAAACCCCCGGCGGATCACCCTTGAAGGCCTGCCGGCAAAGTCGCCCAGTGACTTGCGGGCGGGGGCGGGCGCTGTTATCTCGGCGGAAATCCGACGGAATTGATCGGGCATGGCGTGCGGGATCTGCAATTGAGCGAGACAACACCACGGCTTGAGGTGCAGAACCTGGTGCGCCGCTTTGACGGGCTGACTGTGGTCCGCGACGTTTCCCTGCGCGTTCCGGCAGGGCAGGTGACCTGCCTGCTTGGCCCGTCGGGTTGCGGAAAGTCGACGACATTGCGGATGATTGCCGGCGTCGATATCCAGGATTCCGGCCGGATTCTCGTCGATGGCAATCTGGTTTGCGACACGGTTTTCCGTGTGCCGCCGGAACGGCGCTCGATCGGGCTGATGTTTCAGGATTTCGCCCTTTTTCCGCATCTGTCGGTCGCCGAGAACATCGCCTTCGGCCTGAAGGGCAGGGGTGAGGGCGGCAAACGCCGGGTGGGTGAGCTGCTGGAGCGCGTGTCACTGGCGGGGTTCGGAAAAAAATACCCGCACGAACTTTCGGGTGGTGAGCAGCAGCGCGTGGCTTTGATGCGCGCGCTGGCCCCGAGCCCGCGGATCCTTCTGATGGACGAGCCGTTTTCCGGCCTCGATGAACGACTGCGCGACGGTATTCGCGATGATACGCTGGCGCTGCTGAAGGACGAGGGCACAGCGGTGTTGCTGGTCACACACGAGCCCCACGAAGCGATGCGCATGGCCGATGAAATCGCCCTGATGCGCGACGGGCGGATCGTTCAGCAGGGCGCCCCCTACAATCTGTACAACGCACCCGTGGATCGCGCGGCGGCGGCCTTCTTTTCCGATATCAACATTCTGCACAGCAAAGTCGAGGGTGCCCTGACCTCGACCCCCTTCGGCGACTTCCTGGCGCCGGGTCTGCCCGACGGGACGGATGTCGATATCGTCATCCGGCCGCAGCATCTCAAGATCGATTTCGACCGCGCCGGACGCGGGCCAAATCCGACAGCCGAGGATGGCATACCGGCGCGCGGCCATGTGGTGCGGGCCCGTTTTCTGGGGCGCGAGAGCCTCGTGGAATTCCGCATGGATTTTGGCGATCAGATCTTGCGCGCGACCGTGCCCGCGGTATTCCTGCCCAGGCCCGGCACGGTGATGTGGCTGATGATCCGCCGCGACCGGTGTTTTGTATTTCCGAAGACCGACGCGGCCGCCAGGCTGGACCCGGTGTGAGCGCCGCTTTCAATACGCCGTGATTGTGTGCTGCAAATCCAAAAAAACCCGTCATACCCGTGAAAGGGGTTTGAAGTGGGGGGGCGAAATGAATAAATGAGCCGCACAGTGAAAAATCAGGGTGCCGCGTCATTGGCGCCTGAGGGGAGAAGATCATGTTGAACAATATCGGCATCCCGGGGCTTCTGCTGATCGCGGTTGTCGTTCTGGTGCTTTTTGGCCGCGGCAAGGTTTCATCCTTGATGGGCGAGGTCGGCAAGGGGATCACGGCCTTCAAGAAAGGTGTTAAGGACGGATCGGAAGAGATTGAAAAAGAAGCGGTCGAGGCGGCCCGGGATGTGACTCCGAAGCCAGAGAAAGACAAGGTTTGAACCGGCATCCACGATAGCCGGGGCGGTGGATCATGTTTGATATCGGCTGGAGCGAGCTGTTGGTGATCGGCGTCGTGTCGTTGATTGTCGTCGGCCCCAAAGACCTTCCGGGCATGTTCCGCACACTGGGGCGGTTCACGGCCAAGGCGCGCAGCATGGGGCGCGAGTTTCAGCGCGCCATGGACGATGCGGCACGCGAATCCGGCGTGGCCGATACCGCGAAGGATCTCAAGGCGATGACGTCGAAGAAGAATCTTGGGCTCGACGTCCTCGACAAGGCCGCGTCGAGTTTCGAAAAGTGGCAGCCCGGCAAAAATCAGACCACACCGAAAGGGCCGGCTACCCAGGCGCTGGCTGACAAGAAGGCCGCCGAGGCGGCCGAACGCGCGGCATCGGCCAAAACAACGCCCAAGCCGGCGGCAGGCTCTGAGGCGCGCAAAACGGCGGCAAGCGCCCAGGCGACAAGATCGGCCGCGCAAAAGAAAGGCGGCGGCGCAAAAACACCGGCCGGAAAGACCCCCGCAAAGGCCAGAAAGGCCCCCGCCAAAACCACCGCCGCCAAGGACACCGCCGCCAAGGCCACCGCCGCCAAGGCTGCCGCCGCCAAGGCTACCGCCGCCAGGAAACCGGCCAAAGGTGCGCAAGAGCCGCCACGCCCGACCCAAAAGGGTGAGGCATGAGCAAGGACGAAATCGAAGACAGCACGGCGCCGCTGATCGAACATCTGGCCGAGTTGCGCAATCGGCTGATCTGGTCGCTGGTGGCTTTTCTGATCGCGATGGTGCTTTGCTTTTCCGTTGGCGGCCAGCTTCTTGATTTCCTGTTGATGCCGATCGAAAAAACCATGCGCAACCTCGGTAATCCGCACCCGATCATGCAATATACGGCCCCCCAGGAATATTTCTTTACCCTGATCCGTGTCTCTGTCGTCGGCGGGTTGATTCTGTCTTTTCCGGTCATCGCCTATCAGCTTTGGCGATTTGTCGCGCCAGGGCTGTACCGTAACGAGAAAAACGCCTTCTTGCCGTTCATCATCGCCTCGCCCCTGCTCTTCCTGCTGGGCGCGGCTTTCGCGCAGTTCGTCGTGATTCCGATGGCGATGACGTTTTTTCTCGGATTTGCCGATTTGCCGTCTTTTCTGGCGGCAGTGGTGAAAGGAGGCGACCCGGCTCCGGGGGGCGCTCCAAAGGCTGGCATTGATATCGTCTTCAATGGAAAGGTCAACGAAACTCTTGATATCACGCTGAAAATGATCGTCGCGTTCGGTCTTTGTTTTCAGCTTCCGGTGCTCCTGACGTTGATGGGCAAGGCGGGCCTTGCCAGTTCGCGCGGTCTGCGGCGGACGCGAAAATACGCGATCGTCGGCATCCTGACGGTTGCGGCGCTGGTGACGCCGCCGGATGTGGCCACCCAGGTCATATTGTTCACGGTTGTCTACGGGCTTTATGAAATCTCGATATTCCTCGTGGCGCGTGTCGAAAGCAAAAAGGACGAAGAGGCGCGTGCCGAAGGGATCATCGGCGAGGGCGAAAGCCTTTTCGATGATGAGCCCGACGAAGAATCCACGCCCGCCAAAACGACCGGACCAGAGGAATGACCGGCAAGGCGTTGATCCGTATCGCCGAAGCGCTGGAACGGATGGCGCCGGCACCCGCCGCTGCCCCGGATTTCGCAACCGCAGACGCCTTTGTCTGGCACATGATGCCCGATCGGCTGGAGCCGGTGACCAAGGTCAACCGGATCGCGCTGCCGCTATTGGTCGGCATTGATCTGGCGCGCGACACGCTTTTGGAAAACACCCTTCATTTCGCCCAGGGGTTTCGCGCCAACAATGCGCTTTTGTGGGGGGCGCGGGGCATGGGCAAATCGTCGCTGGTCAAGGCGGTTCACGCCGAGGTGCTGGCGCGGGGGCACTCTCTCAAGATCGTCGAGGTTCAGCGCGAGGATCTGCCTTCGATCGGGCGCCTCTTGAACATGCTGCGCGCCGTGCAGGGGTATCGGTTCCTGCTTTATTGCGACGATCTTTCCTTTAGCCACGACGATCAGCATTACAAATCGCTCAAGGCGGTTCTGGATGGCGGTATCGAAGGGCGGCCGGAAAATGTGGTGTTCTATGCCACATCCAACCGCCGTCACCTGATGCCGCGCGACATGATCGAGAACGAACGCTCAAGTGCCATTTCTCCTTCCGAAGCGGTCGAGGAAAAGGTTTCGCTTTCAGACCGTTTCGGGCTGTGGCTGGGGTTTCATGCCTGTTCGCAGGATGAATATCTGGCGATGGTCAGGGGCTATTGCGACGCCTACGGCATTGCCATCGACGACGCGGCATTACGGGCCGAAGCCATCGAATGGCAGGCAACAAGGGGCGGGCGGTCGGGCCGCGTGGCATGGCAGTTCTTCACCGATCTGGCCGGACGGCGCGGTGTGGGGTGCTAGAGTATCCGTCTTGATCACGAGGGTTTTCTAGCGGACGGCCTCGATCGGGCCTTCGGCGCGGCCGTTGATGAATTGTTGGACATAAGGGTCTGATGTTGCATCCATTTCCGAAACCGGACCCGTCCATTGGATTATTCCGTCATGCAACATCGCGACATGGTCTGCGATGGCGCGGACGGAGGACATGTCATGGGTGATGGCCATTGCGGTGGCGCCCATCTCGGTGACGATTTCGCGGATCAGTTCGTTGATGACGCCTGCCATGATCGGGTCGAGACCGGTCGTGGGCTCGTCGAAAAAGATGATCTCCGGCTCGGCGGCGATGGCGCGTGCAAGACCCACCCGTTTTTGCATCCCGCCAGAGAGTTCGGCGGGAAAGAGATCGGCGGTTTCCGGTTTCAGGCCGACACGGCGCAGCTTGTCTATCGCGATGTCGCGGGCCTCGGCTTTCGGGCGCTTGAGCGACCCGCGCAACAGCCGAAAGGCCACGTTCTGCCAGACCGGCAGGCTGTCAAAAAGGGCTCCGCCCTGAAACAGCATCCCGAAACGCGCCAGAAAGGCATCGCGGGCGGCGGTGCCTGCGTCTTTGCCGTCGACGGCTATGGTGCCGCTATCGGGATGAACAAGGCCAAGGATACATTTGAGAAGAACGGATTTTCCTGTGCCGGAACCACCGATGATGACCATGCTTTCGCCTGTCGGAATGGTCAGATTGACACCGCGCAAAACGCGGTTCGCGCCAAAGCTCTTGTGAACGCCGTCAAGTGTGATCATGCCGAAAAGAACACCTCTGTCAGCAGATAGTTGGTGGCCAGGATCAGCACCGAGGCTGAAACCACGGCCGATTTGGTCGCTCTGCCCACGCCCTGCGCGCCGCGCCCCGAATGCATGCCATGGTAACACCCCATCACCGCGACGATGAAGCCGAAGGCGGCACCTTTCCACAGCCCCGAGGCGATATCCCAGAACTCCAGAAAATCGCGGGTGTTCTGCAAATAGGTGGCGCCATTGAAACCCAACCGGTTGACGCCGACAAGGTAGCCGCCGAAAATGCCGATACTGTCGCCGACCGCCACCAGCACCGGCACCGAGAGCGTCGCGGCCAGAACCCGTGGCATGGTGAGGTATTTCATCGGGTGGGTGGACAGCGTGGTCAGTGCGTCGATCTGCTCGGTAACCTTCATCGTGCCGATCTCGGCGGCGATCGAAGATGCGACCCGCGCCGCCACCATCAACCCGCCAAGCACCGGGCCAAGTTCGCGCGCCATGCCGATGGCAACGATCGAGGGCACCACCGACTCGGCCGAGAAACGGGCGCCGCCCGCATAGATCTGCAAGGCCAGCGCACCACCGGTAAAGAGCGCTGTCATGCCGACCATGGGCAGGCTGAAATAACCAATGTGCAAAACCGCTTGCCAGAATTCCTTAAGGTAGAAGGGCGGGCGGAGAAGATGGCTGACAGCTTCGACGGCGAAAATCGCGACGCGCCCGATGGCGGCAAGCGCGGCCAGCACCTGACGCCCGAGGCGGGCCAGCAGGCGGGTAACGCTCATGCCTCAGCCTCCAAATAGCGCGGGGCGTAGCGCGGCCCGAGAGCGGTGCGGGATTCATAAGGAATGATTCCGGCCGCACTCGCCAGCGCGTCGATGCCCCGACGGTTAATGCCGGTGTCGATCTGAACGGCAAAGCGGTGACCGGGCAGGGTCTGCCTGTGGCGGGTAATCTGCAAGGGCGCGTACAACAGCGCAAAAAGCTCGTGCTGCTTCAAGGTATCCGCGTCATCGGCCATATGGCCGCCAAACACAAAGATGCGCGGGCCTGGCCTCAACGCCTGGCGCAGGCCGCTGCCTTCCTCGGCCATGGCAACGAAAAACGTCCGCACCCCGGATCTGGCCAGTGCCTTTGCCACGGCCTTGGCGCCCGGCCCGCAGGCATCGGCCTTGACGACTGCCGCGGTTCGTGCGCTGGGCCCGCTGGCCGCGTCCGGCGACCGCCAGTTCGCGGCGATCGTGCCAAGGTCGATGTCAAGGGTTGCCTGTGCCATGATTGGTCTTTTGGCAGGCGTCCCCGGCAGAGGCAAGGGGCGACACGCTGTTTGCCGCAGGCGGCCGGCAGGGCGCCTTGGCGCTGGTGCCTAGAAATCGCCGCCGCCCTGTTGCCAGGGCTTGACCAGATTGCCGAATCGGGTGAATTGGCTTTCGAAGCTGAGTTCGACATGGCCGATCGGCCCGTGGCGCTGTTTGCCGATGATCACCTCGGCGCGGCCGTGGACCTGTTCCATGACCTCTTTCCAGGCGGCCATCTTGTCAAGTTCGTGGTCGCCGGGTTTTTCGCGTTCCCGGTAGTATTCGTCGCGATAGACGAACATCACCACATCCGCGTCCTGCTCGATCGAGCCGGATTCGCGCAGATCGGAAAGCTGAGGGCGCTTGTCGTCGCGGCTTTCGACCTGACGCGAAAGCTGCGACAGTGCCACAACGGGGATATTCAGTTCCTTGGCGATGGCTTTCAGCCCCTGGGTGATTTCCGACACTTCCTGCACCCGGTTATCCCTGGAGGAACCGCGCAGCAGCTGAAGGTAGTCGACCATCAGCACATCCAGCCCCCGCGTGCGTTTGAGCCGCCTGGCGCGCGCCGCCACCTGGCTGATCGGCAAGGCCGGAGTATCGTCGATATAAAGCGGGCTGGCCTCGAGCGCCTTGGCTGCCTCGACAAAGCGGCGGAATTCGGCCTCGGTCAGATTGCCGCGGCGGATGTTTTCCGAGGGCACCTGGGAAGCTTCCGAAAGGATTCGCGCGGCAAGCTGTTCAGAGGACATTTCGAGCGAAAAAAAACCCACGACACCGCCATTGACCGACCCTTCGCTGCCATCGCGAAGTTTGCCGCGTTTGTGGGCCTTGGCGATGTTGAAGGCGATGTTGGTGGCCAGCGAGGTCTTGCCCATCGAGGGGCGACCGGCGAGGATGAGCAGATCGGAAGGATGCAATCCGCCCAGCTTCTCGTCCAGATCGGCAAGGCCCGTCGAAATACCCGCCAACCCGCCATCGCGCTGATAGGCGGCAAGCGCGGATTGTACGGCTTCGGTCGTGGCCTTGAGAAAAGAGACAAAGCCCCGTTCGACTGTCCCCTGTTCGCCCAGCGTGTAGAGCCGCTGTTCGGCCTCGATGATCTGATCGCGCGGGTCGTTTTCGACTTCGATGGCCTGGGCGCGCGACGCGATGTCCTGGCCGAGCCGCATGAGTTCCCGCCGCACCGCCAGATCGTAGATCATCTGCGCATAATCCCGCGCGGCAAAGGCTGATATCGCCGCACCGGCCAGACGGGCCAGATAGGCGGGCCCGCCAAGCTCCTTCAGCCCGGGGTCCTCTTCCAGGTAACCTTTGAGCGTGACCGGCGAGGCCAGGGCGTTTTTCTGAATTTTGGCAATGGCGATTTCAAATATCCGCTGATGCACGGGTTCGAAAAAATGCTCGGCCTTCACCAGGGATGCGATCCGGTCATAGATGTCGTTATTGGTCAGGATCGCGCCAAGAAGCTGCTGTTCGGCCTCGATATTGTGGGGAAAAGCCTCGGCTTCCGCGGCCTGTGGTGGCGTATCCCGCAACGCCCTGATCTCGCTCATCACTGCCCCTTCGCATTTTTCGGATTATCGCGTGTGCTTAACCTGAAACCTCTTTGTCCGGCAAACTGTGTCCAAGTCTGTGGACCGTTACCGGCAGGGTGGCCATGGAATCCACACATTGTAGCAAACGCGGCGGATTTTACTACATCTGCCGGCATCCGATCGTTTCAGGTGATTCCCATCGCGGTTATCCCCAAAGCCTGCACAGCGGCGCCCACAAAGATGTCCCGTGAAAAATTCAACCCTTGGGGCGAGCCGCCTGCCAGGCGCGCGGATTGGTCAGAAAGGTTTCCACTTCGCTCAATGTCGTCGCATCGAAGGCCTTGCAGGCACGGGCCTGGGCCAGCACGTCCCACCAGGTGCACAGGAAATGCAGGGCAACACCGTGATCGGAAAGCGTTTTGACGGTTTCGGGAAAGATTCCGTAATAAAAGATTACGGCGGTATGGGCGCATGTTGCGCCGGTTTCGCGGATCGCATCGACAAAGCTGAGCTTCGATCCGCCATCGGTGGTCAAATCCTCGACCAGCAAGACCCTGTCGCCTTCGTCCATCACGCCTTCGATGCGGGCGCCGCGACCGTGGCCTTTGGGTTTCTTGCGCACATAACTCATCGGCAGCGCCAGACGTTCGGCGACCATCGCCGCAAAGGGGATGCCGGCGGTTTCGCCACCAGCGATATTGTCAAAGGATTCAAAGCCCGCGTCACGCATGACCGTCACGGCCATGAAATCCATCAACGTCGAGCGGATGCGCGGATAGGAGATCAGCTTGCGGCAATCGATATAGGTCGGCGATGGCAGGCCGGAGGCCAGGATGAATGGCTTGGTCGCGTTGAAATGCACCGCCTTGATTTCAAGCAGCATCCGCGCCGTGAGGCGCGCGATCTCGTCTTTCGGAGGGAAGGCGCTGGGGATCATCTCGGGTTTCCTTTCGCTGCTTTCATCGTGGTCGGAATTTCTGCGGGGAAGGTGCCGGGTGGCGGTGCCGGGCGCCCGGGGCGGCGGTATTTGGCGCAATGTGAAAGTTCAATGCGAAACCGACCAGCATAGCGCAAAGCCCGGATCGAACACCGTGACAGGCCCGGCGCCGGTGTCGATCTTGGCGGGGCAGGGAACGGGCGCGCCCTTGGTGAGCGTGAGCCGGGTCTCGCTGGGCGGCAGCCGGTAAAACCCCGCGCCATTCAGCGATGTGAAGGCCTCAAGCCGGTCAAGCGCCTTTTCCTCCTCGAACACATGCGCAAGGATCGGCATCGTGTTGGTGGCGGTGAAACAGCCCGCACAGCCACAGGCGTTTTCTTTCAGCGGATCAGGGTGGGGCGCGGAATCGGTGCCCAGAAAGAACCCTGCCTCACCCGAGGTCGCCGCATCCCGCAGCGCGAGCCGATGCCTTTCACGCTTGGCCACGGGCAGGCAATAATAATGCGGGCGGATGCCACCCACGAGCATGTGATTGCGGTTGATGACCAGATGATGGGTGGTGATCGTCGCCCCGAGATCGCCACCCGCCGAACGCACATAGGCGACGCCTTCGGTGGTGGTGATATGTTCCATCACGACACGCAGCCCCGGTGTGGCGCGGCGGATCGGATCGAGCACCCGGTCGATGAACACCGCCTCGCGGTCGAAAATGTCGATCGCAGGGTCGGTGACTTCGCCGTGCACACATAGCGGCAGACCGATTTCTGCCATCTCCTCCAGCACGGCGCGCACCTTGTCGAAATCGCGCACCCCCGAATTGGAGTTGGTCGTCGCCCCCGCCGGATAGAGCTTCACCGCCTTGACCAGACCCGAAGCCTGGGCGGCGGCGACATCTGCGGGGTCGGTCTCTTCGGTCAGGTAAAGCGTCATCAGCGGTTGGAAATCCGCCCCCTCCGGCAGGGCCGCAAGAATGCGGTCGTGGTAGGCTGCGGCGTCCCTGGCGGTCACCACCGGCGGCACCAGATTGGGCATGATGATGGCGCGGGCGAAATGGCGCGCACTTTCGGGCAGGATGCCTTGCAGCATCGCGCCATCGCGCAGGTGCAGATGCATGTCATCGGGTCGGCGCAGGTGCAGGCTCTGGGTCATGGCGCAGCCCTACACAATTCGCCCGCCCTGTTCCAGAGACGAGTGCGCTGCCGGGGATAGCCCTTCGCCCCAAGCGCGCCGTATGGTCGGGGTGCAGCGATCGGTTCAGGAGCAATCGCATAAAAGTGAGCCGCAGGGATTTCGCGCCGTGATAAGATCGGGCAATCGGATAAGTCTGGCATTGTCCCGGATATTTCTGAGCCAGGCACCACCATCCGATACGCAAAGCGAGGTAAAGCCATGGCCAACACTATCGGAAATCCGCTTTCCTGGGGCGCGCGAATCCTGGGGGTTGTCGGGCATGATATTGGTGAGGTCGCGCGGGAAATCGGCGGCGAAGCGATGGCGGAGCCGGAAATCCGGCGTATCGGCGTTGACGATATCCGCGCCGCATTGCGGCTGGGGCTGGCCGATTTCGCAGCTTTGCGGACCGATGTGATCGCCGTATGCCTGCTTTACCCGGTGATCGGCGCCTGTCTGGTCTGGGTCGCTTTTCATCAAGACCTCTTGCCGCTTGTCTTTCCGCTGATTTCCGGGTTCGCCCTGGTTGGCCCGGCTGCGGCGCTGGGGCTTTACGAGATGAGCCGGCGCCGCGAAACGGGCACCCCGGCAAGCTGGATGGATGGGCTTGCGGTCCTGCAATCGGCCCGGTTCGGGGCGATCATGATTCTCGGGCTCGGCCTTCTGGTGGTCTATGTCGTCTGGATGGTCCTGGCTTACGGAATATTCCTGGCCACGATGGGGCCGGATGTTCCTGCCTCTGCCGCGGATTTCTTGCGTGATGTGCTGACCACGCGGTCGGGTTGGGCGATGATGGCGGTGGGCATCCCTGTGGGCTTCGTTTTCGCGGGGCTGGTACTGGCTATCAGCGTCGTGTCCTTCCCGCTGTTGCTCGACCGTCATATCGGGCTGCCCAAGGCGGTCGTGACATCGGTGCGCGCGACGCGGGCGAACCCGGTGTTCGTCGGGCTTTGGGGGGCGATCGTGGCGGTGTCGCTCGCGGTGGGGTCGATCCCCTTCCTGCTGGGGCTCGCGGTTGTCCTGCCCATTCTTGGCCATGCCACCTGGCATCTTTATCGCCGCTTGGTGGTGCCTGCCTGATTCCCCGTCGGCAATGGCCCGCCGGCAACTCCGCACGGCGTTCGCAACGGGACTTGCGCTCAATCGCCTGCGGGCGCAGAATCGTTTCCAGGGCGCGGACAGTCGCCTTTGTAAAGTCGGGCAGGCAAATGAAAAGTCATTTCCTTATGATCCTCGCTGTGTGCATGTGCGCCGGCTGTGCGTCGGATCCGGGCCTGACCGGTGTAAGCGGCATCCGCGACGCAAGCGCCAATGAAGTGGCGCAATGCACCTATGTGACGGATATCCGCGCAAAACCGACCGTTTACGGCGTGTTTGCCGATCAGGGGATTGTCTATACGCGCAACACCATCCGCGCATCCGCACGCGATGCCGGGGCCAATACAGTCGTCTTTGACCCGGTCGAGCCGGGGGCCATCGTCGACAGGATTCATGCGATTGCCTATCGTTGCTGATCTGATCCCAGAGCCGGTGACTTGTTTGGAATTTCATTTGTTGGAATACATTTTTTAGGTTTGTTCGGGAGCACGGTATGAGCGGAAACTGTCGCGTGGTGTCGCGCTGCGCATTCGCCATTTCGGCGCTTGTGTTCGCGTCGATACCCTTGCCGGGATCGGCACAGGGCGCATGCCCGACAGCCAGCGACATGGTGTCAGGTATCAGGGCGGTCTTTGCCAATGGCGAGCGGGCGGAATACCGGAGCCTGAACGGCAATCTGCTGGAAATCTTCGAAGCGGGCGACGCGGGCGGGGCGGATGGCACAAGGGTGACAAGCCTGTTGGGCATTTACGATCTGGGTACGGTCGACATCGTTAACGGCGCCCCCGATACCGATACCGCACTGACGTTGAGATATTCGCAAAGTGAAGCTGAGCTGCCGGTCCCGGTATCGGGCGAAAGTTGGGTCGGCGGGGTTTTCAACAGCGCGCCGGATGGAGTGGAAGAGCCAGAAATCGCCGTCTATGTTTTCGGCGCCGGCGGCACGCGGGAATTTGCAGGCTGTTCCTATCACACCATCCCGGTCAAGGTCAGCTTCCTGGCAGGCGAGGACTGGTTGATGGAAGAGTATATTTTCATTCCCTCGCTGCCGGTGGCGATCCTGTCGGGGCACCAGTTTGCAGGAATGGACGAGCCCGAGGGCCGTGCTCTGGCCCGGCTGGAGCGCATCGCGAACTGATCGAATGTCAGGGCCGCCGAGAAGGCGGCAGGCTTTGTCCGGTCATTTCCAGTTCATGTTCCAACTGCGCCAGTCGGGCGGCGAATTTTTTCGACCCCAGCCGGGCGACGACATTGCGGCAAAGGATTGCCGCCAGCGGCACGCGGCCATCGGAATCGATCCGCGCAAGAAGATTTCGCAGATAGGGCCGGTAGTTGCGTCTGGCCCGGTAAAAGATGCGAAACAGCCTTTCGTCGAAATGCCCCGTTGCAGCGGCCGCGATGATCGAGGGTAAAATGCGCATCGTATCCAGCGCGCTGGCGATTTCACGCCCAAGATTTCGACAGGGCAGCAACGTTGTGTAGCGGCGTGCGAACAATGCGGCGTGCATTGCATCAAGGCCCTGTTCTGGATCGAAGATCACGAACACCGATCCCGCCCCTTCGGTCATGTCGGGCGCATAGCCATAACGATCGGTGAAAGAGGTCCGCCGCATATCGATATGGCGCGGATCCCAACCGGCGATGCGCGGATCGAGCGTTGCCTGCGGTTGAATGGCGATCACGGTGGCGCCGGGGGCGGTGACCGAATAGGCGGCGGCGGCATAGCCGGCCATGCCCGCACCGTAAAACACCACCTGATCGAAACTCTCGAAAAAGGCGTTGTCGACCAGCCGGTCGAAATAGGCGAAAACGCGGGGGTCGCGGTACCATGTGTCGGATTTGGCAATCAGGCTAAGATGCGACCAGCCGCGCCCCTTGGCGACGTGATAGCCCAGCGGCAACTGGCCGGGCTGGCTGCGCCGAATGCCGGCCACGGTTTCGAAGGTGACAATGAGGGTCGGGCCGGCATCGACGAAAAATGCGGCATGCGATGCGCCCAACCATTCAAAATAGCCCGATTCTTGGCCGATCTCTTCGATCCGCTCGAACCATTGGCTATCCGGCAGAGACCTGAGGTCTTCTGCATCGGTGTCGCTGCTTTGCATACGTTACCCACACCCACATACATCCCGAAGCCGAGTGTGCACCCCGGATCGGCATTTGTGCAAGAAGGCCGCGCCCTGAACATTGTTTTTAGGGCCCTGACGGGTGCCACTGTTTCCGATCAACCGGCAAAGCGTGACAGGCAGGCAAATCTGTTTCCGGCTACGGGTCCGCCATTTTTCTGGTAGCATAGCCGGCAAGGATTCGATGTTCGTCCGCCGAAAGGGGGCGGCTCGGCGGGGTCATCATCATCCGGCCCAAAAGACTGCGGTAGCTTTCGCTTTGCATCAGCTCTGCAAATCGCCGGTGGCGCCAGTCTACCGCCACCTTGTGAAGTGGTGCCAAAATTCGGTCCGCGCGAAGGCCATCGCGAAGCGGGCGGCTCTGGCCGGACAAGGCGTTGATGGTGGTATCTTCGGCAGTGGTGAAGTTCCGCTCGACCCAATAGGCCATATCAAAGGTCGCGGCATCGCGGTTCGCGCGGCCACGGTCGCATTTGAGCACATAGCTTTCCATCGCGCCCAGAGCATAGTGGTTCAACTGCGCCAGCTGGTAATTGTCCTGGCCATAAGTGGAAAATATGCGCTGGCTGTGCATTTGCGGTGGCAGTTCCCGGCCCGAGCCATCGTACCAGTGCTGGTCCCCCAGCCGTGCCCTGTCAGGCTGCAAGGGGCGGTGAACCCCGAGTTTGGCATAGCTTCCATCATTGCGAAACAGCGTCTTGAACAATGCCGCGCGCCAGGGCCAGCCCATGACGGCGGGGGCGGCCCGCGTGAAGATTTCGGTGACCGGGTCGTCTTGATAGCTGCGGATGCCGCCATTGCCGAACAGCCGCCAAGTCAGCGCTATGGCGGTTGCGCCGGGAAGGGCGCCGATCAGCGCGGCAAGAGTTCTGTCGCCGACATGGATATTGACGAATTCGTCAATGTCGAAAAACAGGATCCAGTCGGCGGCCTTCTTCAGCGGATGCCGGTCCGCCGCCTTCAGTGCCGACCATTGCGGCCCGCGCTTGTGGTGGTCATCATTGCGAACATGGGTCAGCCAGCCGATTTCCTGTAGCCGGTCCAGCATCAGATCGGTGCCGTCCTGGCAATCGTTGGAAAACACCAGAAAATCGGTGAACCCGCAGGCCCGGTGATGAGCGAGCCAGTCGATCAGAAAGGCGCCTTCGTTGCGCACCGTGAGAATGGCGAGGAAACGGATGGTCTGGCTCACGTCAGATCCTCGAAACGGCGGGAGAGCGGGCGATATCCATCCGGCGATCAGTAGTGCAGGGCCGCATGACGGTCAATCGCGTAGGCCCGCCCGCCAAACAGCCAACGCCCCCCCGACCGATCGCGCCATTTTCAACCGCATGGCTATCAGCGATCAGGCAACATCTGGCCGTGTCGGTGTTTTCGGTCGGACGCGCACGTTGATCCGGCAAGGCCGCGATGCTAACCCTTTGCCGACTTTAGGGAGAGGGCGCACATGAGCTACCTGAATATCTTTCGCCGTGATGCGCTCAGGGCGATCCTTGCCGCCGGAGTGGCACCTTTTCTGGCGAGCAGGGGAAAGGCCGACGAGGGGCGCAAACCCAACATCATCCTGTTCCTTTCGGACGATCAGAAATGGGATGTTGTCGGCTATGAAGGCCATCCTTTGGCGATCACCCCCAATATTGATGCGCTGGCCAAACAGGGCGTGGCGTTCAAGAACAGTTTCGTGACAACCCCCATATGTGCATCGAGCCGCGCCACACTGATGACCGGCACCTATTTCGCCAAGCACCGCTTCAACTTCGGCACGCCGAAACTGTCGGAAAAATTCTGGCCTGAGCTGTTTCCCAACCTGCTCAAACAGGCGGGGTACAAGACCGCATTGATCGGCAAGCTCGGCGTATGGTTCGAAGACGGCCTGTGGGGCGAACTGGGGCGCAAGATCGGTTGGAACACGGAAGACAGCGGATTGTTCGATGTGTTCGTGCCGGTGGGGCGCACACCCTATATTTCCGAAGACGATGACGGCGTGGAACGCCATTCGCTGGACAAGATCGAGCGTCACGCCCGCGAATTTCTGGCTGCGCAGGACAAGGATCAGCCGTTTTGCCTGATCGTGTCGTTCAATGTGCCGCACATCACCGAAAGCATGGACGGCCAGGGGCGCTATCAGATCGCAGTAGAGGAAGAGGGCAGCCTGCCGGGCGCCAAGGTGCCGGTGTCGCGGCTGAGCGATCCGGCAATCTTCAATGCCCTGCCGGATGTTCTGACGCCGCCGATCATGGCGGGCGAAGAGGCGCAAAAATGGCTGGGAACCGACCCGACAAATGAATTTGTCGACTATTTCCGGCTGGTGGCCGGGATGGACCGGGTGGTGGGAAGCATCCTGCAAGAGGCTAAAGCGGATGGTTTTGGCGACGACACGGTGGTCATGTTCACGTCGGACAACGGGCTTGCGCTGGGCGACCGGCGGTTGTCGGGCAAATGGACGCATTTTGACGAATCGGTCCGGGTGCCGTTGGTCATCTTTGACCCGCGCGATCAATCGCGGGCCGGAACCCGGCCGGAAGAATTCGTGCTGAACGTGGATCTGGCGCCGACGATTTTGGACTTTGCCGGCGTGGAAATTCCCGAAAGCTATCAGGGCCACAGCCTTGTGCCCTTTGTCGAGGGCGCCTATCCCGCCACCTGGCGGACCGAGTTCTACGGCGAACATGACGTGAAGCTGGGCCAGCGCATCCCCGACTGGATCGGTGTGCGCGATGCCGATTACGTTTTTGCCGAATATGCCGATGGCAAGAAACCGGTCTATTTCCTGACGGACGAGCACAGCGATGCCGACGAGATCGTCAATCTTGCCGACGATCCCGCATATGCATCGGTCCTGGAGGCCTATCGCAAGAAGGCGCACGACTATCAGGCGCTTTATGCGCGCTGATGGTTCCGCCGCGTTTCAGCGTGTCAGAGCCAAGGTGAGCAAGTCGGTTTCGGTCATGTCCGGACGGGCGCGATAGGCCTCCAGATCGCCCCAGAACAATTGCAGCGCGGCGAGGATCTGATCCTGATCGGCGAGCATCAGTTCATCGACCAACAACCGGAAACTCTTTTCGGCGATCGTCGGTTCGATGTCATTGCTCAGGGTCGACAGGGCGCTGCTGTAGGACAGAAGATACGTGCGCTGCAATTGCCGCAGTGCGTTCATTTCCTGCACGATCTGTTCGGCGGTCCGTTTCAGGTTCGCCCGCTTGCCGGCATCGGACGTAACGCCTATTTCATCGACAACGGCGCGGACATCGTCGCGCCGATTGCGCAGCGTCGCCACACCGTCGCGCAGCGCCCCGATCAGCACCGCGCCGCTGAGCAGCGTCGATTTCGCCGCCTCCGAGAAAGCGGTAGAGGCATCCTGACGGGCGCGGCGGAAATCAAGCTGAAGCTCGGACAGGGAGGCTTGCTTGCGCGGGTCGGTCTCTTCGTCGATCAGCGACGACAGGGTTGCCAGCGGATCGGCGGCTGTGTCGCCGGAAGACGCCTCGGCCAGGGCGATCCAGCGGTCATGGATATCGCTGACCACACCGTCGGTCGTGGCGACATTGCGGCTGAGCACCAGGCGCAACCCGAACATGTCGCCGCGAAGCGCGGTTCCGTCGGCGATCTTGAACAGGGGGTATTCGACACGCCGCGCGCTGTAGATTTCATCCACGGATGACAGCACCGAACCGCCGCGCGTGACGATCCCGCCGACCTGCCCGTGGGTGCGCCCGATGGCATTCAGCCGGTAGGGCTCCAGCATCAGTTCTTCGGCATTCCCGTAGATATCGTAAAGCCCCAGCGGATTGGCCAGGCGCAGACCGACGGCGGACAGTTTGCCGCGCGAATTTCCGGCATGTTTCACATAGTCATCAATATTCGCTTCACCGAAAAAACGCCGCTGGGTGAAATCCAAAGGATCGATCACCGCGCCGCCGCGGGCGGCGTATTCCCATTCGGTTTCGGTGGGCAGGCGCAACCAGGCCGCACCGCCCACTGTCTCCGGCAAGGCATCCCTGGCGGTCCCGAGCAGCCATTCCGAATAGACGCGCGACAGTTCGACCGCATCGAACCACGTCATGCCACCCTCGGCGGTGCGTTCCCCACGTTTTGGCGGCGCGCAATCGCCTTTCAACGCTCTGGCCTGCGCCTGGGTCATTTCGTAACGGGCAATGTAGTAAAACGAGTCCCCCCCGGCCGGATCGGTGAAGGCGCCGCGCAGATAGTCGGTGCGCAGGTAATCGGAATAGCCGGTTTCCTTTTGCGACTGACCCACCCGCAGACGCCGGTCGTCCAGCGGATTGGAGGCATCTATCGGCACCGAAACCTTCTGAAAGGCCATGGCGCCGCCGCAAGGCATCGGCAGGACGAGATCGGCGGGCTTGGTTTCGCTGCCCGGATCGTATTGGTCGATGGGCCAGGTGATTTCCGTCGCCGCCGGCGTCGCGCCGGGGGCGAATGCGAACATGGCGGCAAGCAAGACGCGGCGCATCAGCTGAATTCCCGCAAGACCGTAGCCGGATCGGTACGCTGGGCGCTGCGCGCCGCCACCAGAGAAGCCAGCATCACGAAAACCATAACGCCGATGCAGATGATCAGCGCCTGGCCCCAGCCGATCACCACCAGCCCGCCTTGTTCAGTCAGGCCGGTTTCGAACAGCTGCTCTGCCGCGGCCGCGGCAATGGCGAACAAAATGAACGAAACCGCAAGCCCCAGTATCGCAGTGACCAGCGCCTGGATCACCGGAAAAGCCGAAACATGCCACTGGCTGATGCCCAAGAGCCCCAGATGAGCGATCATCTGGCGTTTGCGCGCGACTTCGCCCCAGAACCCGAATACCAGCGCCGCGGCAAGGCCGATGCCGGCAACGAAAGCGGTCAGCGCCAGCGCCAGCCCGAGATTCCGGCCAAGCCCCAGAACGCTTGTCACGCGCGACGTCGCCGCCTCGGTCGCCACGCCGAAACGCTCTTCGATCCGCGCTTGCAGCGGCGCGAGATCCTGCAACCGCTTGGCATAGGCGCGGATGCCTTCGAAATCGACCACCCTTTGGTCGAGCGGCTTGCCCGCTGTGATGCCATGTTCGGGCAGGGCATATTCATCGTAAAAGGCCTCGATCAGGTCCAGCTTGTCGAGCGCCGCCAGAACCACGCGGCCCGACAAGCGGTCTTCGGGGATGATGGCGATGACCCGCACCGGCAACACCAGTTGCCGGGGGCGATCGGGAGCCTGGGTGATCAGGTCGATGCTTTGGCCGGGTGTCAGGTTCAGTTGCGTGGCCAGGGCGGTGCTTATGGCCGCGTCGTCGGGCCCCAGCCGCACACCGGGCCCCAGCATCGGGTCGCCATTGCCGGAAGGCGCGATGATTGCCTCGCGTTTGCCGCGCCCGCCGGTTTCGCGCACATTCACATAATCGAACAGGCTGCGGGTCTTGAGCGTGACAAAACCCGCCTCGGGCCATCCGCGCAATTCGTCGGCGTCGGCCTGGGTAAAGGAGTTGTTGCCGCGTGTGTCGATTTGCAGGGTCGCCGGGTTGTTCAAAAGCTGCCCCAGCAGTGCATCATATACCCCATTGCGTACCCCGAACAGCACCAGAAGCGGCACGATGACACCGACCATGACGGCGACATTGCACAAAAGATGCACCCAGTCCTGGAAAAGATCGCGCAGTGACAATCCGACAATCAGTTTCATGCGGCGGCCTCGGCCAGTCGCGAAAGGGTGCTGGTCACTTGGTTGCCCGCTTCGTTGCCATGGGCACCGAGCGCGTAACGTGTCAGCGCAAAACGGTCGAGCAGCGACAGATCATGCGATGAGATGATCACCGATGTGCCCGCCGTTTCGGCCGCCCCGATCAGCAGCGCCATCGCCTCGGCGGCATTTTCGGGGTCAAGTGCGGCGGTGGGTTCGTCGGCAATGACAAAGCGCGGCTTGTGCGCCAGAGCCCGCGCGATGGAGACACGCTGACGCTGACCGATCGACAGTTTCGCGGGCATCAGGCGGGCAATCGGCGCAAGGCCGAGCCGGTCGATCAGGGCATCGGCGAATTCCGCATCGGGCCGGCCGGCGATACGTTGGCTGAGGCAGACGTTTTCGCGCACGCCGAGAAAGGGCATCAGGCCGCCGCTTTGCGGAACAAAGCCGAACAGATTGCCGCGCGCATGGGTGACACGGGCGCGCCCGTCGGATCTGCTCCATAACGCGGCCAGATCGTGCAGGCCCTGTCCATCAGCCACAGTGTAGCGGCCGCCGGGATCGGGCCGACGCAACAGCCCGAGCAATTCCAGCAAGAGCGTCTTGCCGGTGCCGCTGGCACCTGTCAGCCCGATGGCTTCGCCCGGCGCGATGCCCAGATCTGCCACGACAAGTGTGAAGGATCGCTCAGTATCGCGCAGGGTGACTGACAGGTTTTCTGCATGCAGCGACAGATCCATTGCACGGACCTCAAGGCAAGACATCAAAGGGCATGGCGAAAACCTGCTCACCATCCGGGGCACCGTCATAGAGCGATGTCCAGACGGTGCTGTCGAACAGCCACTTGCGGTAGAGCGCCAGCTTTCGGCGCATTCCGTCAAGCGTGCTGCGGCGGTTGATGGCGCTTTGCCCCCAGCGTTCCTGGGTCATCTGCAAGATCGGGCTGCGGTAGGGGAGGCGTTCAAGATATTCCAGTGCGCCACCCAGCGTATCGCTGCCGGTGCGCACGACCGTATCGGGGTTCTGGGCCATCGAGGCTATGACATCCTGTACCTGAGAAAAGAAGTTCGCGGCATCGGTTTCGTCGCGCGACGCTTCGCCGAGGCGCACCAGATTGTCGAGCAGTTCGGCCATGGTCGCCATTTCATTCTTGGTCACCAGAAGGCGTGGTTCGATCGCCGTGGCGCGCGGGTCTTCTATGGCCTTCTGGCTGACCCAGCCTTCGATCACCGATGGCGCGCGGGTGCCGTCTCGTTCGCCCAGGTAGGCCAGCCGCATGGCACGGCCGAGCTCAACCAGATCGCTGCCCGCTTCTTCTTCGCTCAACACGGTGGATTCGCCGCGCACCAGCCGCACATGGTCGGTAAGCGCCGTGACAAGAAGCGATACGGTATCTTCAAAGGATTGTTCCGATCCGCCTTCGATCGGATAGTAGAACTGCCGCTGACCGAACCGCGACAATTCCCGGTAGCGCGCGGCCGCATATTCGTGATTGGCGTCGCCGCCCGCATCGGTCTTCAGATGCAGCGTCACGATGACGATGCGCTTGCCTTCTGCGTCCTTCTGCACCTCGACGGCGCCGATTTCCGACCGCGCGTTGGGGTCGCGGGGGTCTTTCGGCCCGGCATCGGTGACCAGAATGATGTAGCGCCCGTCGAAGGGGTCGCTGCCGCCCTGATCCCAGTCGATCTCGTCGATGGCATCCTGAACACCGGCCAGGCTGTCCTCGTTGAATCCGGGCGAATTGACGGTGGCAACCTTGGCGGCCTTGTTGATCGCGTCGAGCACCGGTGTCTGATCGGTGCGTCTTTCGAGCGGCATCAGGATCTTGGTGCGGTATTCCAGGCCGGGTGCGGCCTCGGGATTGTCGCGAAAGGCCACCACGCCGAAATTGATGCGCGACCCGATATCGGTGCCCTCGATGTCATTGACGATCCGCGTCAGCGCTTTTTGGGTCCGGGTGATATAGGGTTCCATGGACTGGGTCGTATCAAGTACGATGACAATGCCTGCGTCGAAATCATCCGTGCCGCTGCCGTCCTGGGCCTGTGCGGCCGGCAGCGCATCGTCGATCGGGACCGACGCCAGCTTCATCAGCAGATTGTCCTCGAAATTGAGCGGATGCACATCTTCGATGAAATCGAGGATCGGCATGATGTAAAGCTCGTCCTGGATATTGACGTAGTTTTCCGGCTCTACCGCGACGATGCCGTCTTCGGGCGACAGAAGGCCGGTATCGGCCTTTTCGATCAGTTGCGGTTGCAGTTCGCGGACTGCTTCATGTTCCATCAGCCAGCGCAGCTTGTCTTCCCTGGCAAAGAACAGGCTGCGTTGACGGTTGACGGGGTTGGTGAAGGCCGCGACGATGTTCTGTTTCCATTCCACGACCGTCGGATCGGCTACCCAGCCTTCGGGCGCGGCCAGTGCCGAGGGGCCGACTTCGGACCAGCCATCGCGCCTGTCAAAGACGTAAAGCGGTTGAAATGCCGGATAGCGGCGTATTTCAACACCTGAAGGTGTGTCGCGCAACACTGCGCCGGGGCGCGTCAGAACCCGCTGATAGACGGTGCTGGTGCCTTCGATCAGCAGCGGACGGCGGGTTTGGGCAGCGCTCGGATCGGCGCCGAAGCCGGCCAGCAGAAGGGCGATCGCTGCTAGGGCGTGACAAAGCGGTTTCATGGCGTGCAAAATTCCCTGACTGCGTTTTCCACGAGCGTGTCGGCGCTGCCCGCCATCCTCTGGCAAAGCCGGTCAAGCTTGGTCGGTGCCGTTTCGCTGCCTGCCGCCTTGGCGCGGGCGTAATATTCGGCGGCAATGGCGGGCGCATCGTCGAAATGCACGCCGATCACCGATTCGATAGGGTTGGTGGCTTGGTCAGCGTCATAGAATTCCGCGAAAGCCTCCAGCGCCGCGGGATCGTTCCGGTCGGCGGCGTTTTCGATCAGTTTGAGCGCGGCGTCCGGGCTGACGGCCGTGCCGCAGGAGGCCAACCGGGTCTGGATCGCGGTGAATGCCTCATCGCCCAGGGCAGAGATCGCATCCGGCGCGCATGGGTCTGGCGCGGTTTCGGGCGCCGCTGCGGGTTGGGGGGGCGCTTCGGGTGCCGGGGCAGCCACAGGGACGGTGTCGGGCGCGGGGGCGGGTTTCATCTGTGTCAGATAGTACCAGGCCGCCGCGGCGGCCAATACCGCAATCAGCACGGCAAGGCCCAGCCAGAGGCGCTTGCCCGAACCGGTGGCAGGCACTTGCGCCGCGACGCGCGTGGCACCCGTGCTGCCGTCTTCGCCAGTCTGTGCTTCTGCGGGCGCCGACGTCGCTTCTGGCTTTGGCGTGGATTCGGGCGCTGGTGCCCTGGTTCCGACAAGGTTGTCCGGACCGCCCGGCGCGGCCTTGGCGCCGGGGCTGTAGATGGGGCCGATCCTGGCCGCGCCGGGCAATTGAATGATGTCGTCGGGCCAGTCGACATCCCATTTCCTGCCGTTGAGGCTGATCCGAAGGGCGGCATATTCCTCGATCTTGTTGACGATTTCCGGGCCGACCCTGACCCGCGCCGTGTTGCCTGCGCGTTCGACGGCATAGGGGCCGAAATCCGCAGATGTTGCTTGCCAATCGGTTTCGCCCAGATGGCGTTCCGAATAGGTATCGAAGACCGCGATTACCACTTCATCGCCCGCGACGGCATCGGCGGGCGCCTCGAAAAGGGCATAGCCACCGGTTGGATGTGCGGGGTCGGGCAATACGCGTAATGTCATCTCAGGCAACCCCGTTTTCCAACCGCGAGAGGATCTCCCCGAGCTTCAGGTTCTGTTCGATGTTCACCTCGCCTGCGTCGCCATCCTTGGCATTTGCGGCAAAGAGGGCGTGAAGCGAGAACACCCAGTCGGTCCAAAGATCTTCGCCCGCTGCGCGCTGCACCGGCGGCAGATTGTCGGCGCTGTCGAAACCCTGGCGGGGCTCGAATACCTTGCGGCTGGTGCCATCGGCGAATGTCACCGAGGGGCGCTGATCGACGGCCACTTGATCCATGCCGAGCTGCGAGACGAAATTGTTGATTCCCTCGGCGCAGACGATGGCCGCGGGTTCGGCCTGTTTGTCGACGGTCAGCCCGAAACTCATCGCGCGCAGTTGCGCTTTCATACTGTCAACGATGCCGACGCGGCGCAGCGCATGGGTCAGTTCGACGTTGAGATTTGCGACACTTGCCTGGGTCAGCCCGAAATGGGCCAGCGTGTCGGCATCGTCGCGGAACCTTTTTAGCCCCTCGATCCACACTTCGACCGAGGTTTCGGTCTGAAACGCCTCGGGTGTCATGGTGCGGATATCTTTGGCCGCATCGCCCGAATGCGTGGTGGTTTCGACAGGTTTGGGCGATTCAGGGCGCTTGCCTCCGACATTCGGCCTGACGGTCGGCCGCACAGGCGGGCGCACCGCCGCTGTTGCGGCCTGGGCGGGCGTTGCCGCCGCCGATGCCGTCGTTACCGCGCTGGAAATCCTCACCGAGCTTGGCACCCTGGAGATGCGGTCGCGCACCGTATCCTGATCGACCATCAGCGAGGCCAGAACGGCCCCGAAACGATGCCGCTGCAAGGCAATTTCCAGCCCGTCGATGATTTCTTCGGCGGCCGCTTCCTTT
This sequence comes from Paracoccaceae bacterium, assembly GCA_020446815.1. Lineage (GTDB taxonomy): Bacteria > Pseudomonadota > Alphaproteobacteria > Rhodobacterales > Rhodobacteraceae > Albidovulum. The sequence goes on along the minus strand of JAGRDY010000026.1, from coordinate 437,409 downwards.
TCCTTCAGGCGTTTTTCGATGTCGTCGGAAACGTGGAAAGGCTGCAATTCGTTGCGCAGGTCATTGGCCAGCTTTTCGATCTGGGTGCCGATCTGGCGGATCTTGCTCTCAGGGGTGCAGACTTTGGTCAATTGTTCGATCAGATATCCGACACCGCCGTCATTCAGGCCAAGCGCTGCATCCCAGGCCTTGGCCGGGTCGGCGAAATGCCGTTTGACCCGATCGGATGTCAGGCATCCCTCGCGAAGTTCGCCGACACGGGCGACCTTTTCGTTGCGGATGCGCAATTCGCGCTGGGCGTCGTCATAGTCGATCAGGCCCTCGACAAAGTAGTTCGGGTTGCGCAACCAATAGCAGTTCTGAAACGGCTGCCCGACCGTCCAGCGCTGTACCCAGCTATCGTCGCTGCGCCCGAAACCATCGGAAAGCGACGCTTTCACCCGGCGGTCAAACCGCTCTTCAGCGCTGCCATCGGCGGCGGATTCGCCCAGATGCTTGTCGAATTTGGTCATCACGAAAAACAACACACAATTCGTCTCGGCCCGCAGCTTGGGGGTATTGCCATGGGTCAGGCCGATCCAGTTTTCGACCAGACCGGGCAGCGACAGGGTTTCCATGTTGCTGTCGGGCACGCAGAGCAGCATGGAGGTAATTTCCTGGTTTTCGACATAGCGATCAAAAAGATAGGCCACCTTGCCGCGCAGCAGAAGTTGCGGGATGTTCTTTTCGAGATCGCCAAGCGTCTTGGAAAGCGGCTGTTCGAACCGGTTGCGCGCGCCGGGAAAGTCCAGCAGATCGGTTTCGCCGAAAATCTCGGATGGCTGCGTTTGCATCGGCATCACCAGTTCGGCGGCGAGGGCGCAGACCAAGGCGCGCGGCAGATCTACGGTGGCTCCCGATGGCAGATGCAAGGGAAGATCGCCCCCTTCGCCACTGTGCAGCCCGTAAAGGGTCGCCACATCGATGATCGAGGTTTCGCGCGGCTGCAATGCGGCCAGCGGGGCATGGACCACTTCGGCGTGCTGAATGTGTGCCAATCCTTCGCCGAGCCGCACATAAAGATCAGAGAGCGCAGCGTGCCGCCCCCAGAGTATTTCGTAGAACCTGGCCCTGTCGGGCAACGCCAGATAGGGCGCGATGGCCGCCGCATCTTCCCAGAAGGTCTTGAGCGCGGCACCATAGGCCGATCGGCCGATGCCCGGTGTGGTGTTGACGTATTCGGCGATCTCCAGAACATCTTCAAAGCTCATGCCGGGGACTTCGGCAGTGCCCATTTTCGCGCGGAACGCGTCGAGATGCGCCGATATTTCCTCCGGCTCCGGCGGCACTTCGGATTGGTCGCCGTCAAGGAAAAAACTGTTGATGATGGTGCGTACCACATCCAGCTCGCTGAGCAGGACAAGCTTGATCGGAAATCCCTCGGGGCAAGGATCCTTGGTCATGGTGAAACGGGTCACAAGCCCGGTGGATTCGCCTTCGCCGATCGGGTTGATTTCGCCGATGTAGTCGAGATTGCCGCCCGGTCCCTGAAAATCGGCGACCAGCCGGCCATCGGCCGGCCGCGCCAGAACCGAGACGAGAAAGGACTTGCCCGCCTGACTGGGGCCAAAGACGCTGACGCTCATCTTGGTGCGGGCGGATTTGGCCAGTTTCTCGGCCCGCCGCGCGCCCTTGCGCAGTGCATGGACCAGCGATTTTCGCGCCAGGCCGACCGTGTCGGCGTTTTCGCTGTCCACCACCCATTCGAGAGCCGCCCGCGCGGTTGTCGAAACCTCGCTGCAGCGTTCCGCCAGTTGTTCTTGCGTCGTCATCCCATCCCCGCCCTTCAGTACTGGAACACACCGGTGTCGATCCAGTATTCATCGTCAAAACCGAGTGTGTGCAGTTTCAGCCTTATGTCGGTGTTTTTCATGCCGTCGCCAATGCCATCCTCGACTTCGGTAATCTCGAACGCCTCGCGCAGCGCTTCGCGGCGCAGCTTGTCTTCGGAGCTTTCGCTTTCGTCGTCGTCGAATTCGGCCTTCTCGAAGGTGACGCGGATCGGCGACGGCCTTTTTTGCGCTGCGGCATTGGCGTAATCGAGCCGGAAGAGCGGCGTCGTTGTCCAGCGCTCGATCGGCAATTGCCGTGATCCTATATGGATCGGCGCGAACATGCTGACGGTTGCGGTCTGTTCGCCGCCCTTGCTCTTCGTGTCGAGATCGAGTTCGCTGAACATCAGCCGCTCATCCTTGATCTGCCCGTTGTTGTCCATCTCACCGACAAAACGCGCCGTGGATTTCATCTGGAAGGCGGCGGTCGAAACCTTGAAGTTCGGAATGCGGTTTTCGGAAAGTGCGATCAGCATACCGCCGACTGCGACGGTGCTCTTGGGGTCGCCGATGCGCTGGCTGATCGGATCGCGGAACGGATACCAGCGCCCGGTCTTGTAGTTGTGCATGGAAACCAGCCGGTGCGGAGGCACCACAAGCATTTCCTCGATGATCGCCCGCACCGCCGCCAGACGCGATGGCCGCCCTGTCAGCAATACGACATCGGCGCCAAGATGGTCGATGACCTCGGCCATGTTGCCCAGCACCTTCTGGAATACCTCGCGGGCAATGGCATCGACATCTTCGCGCGATGTGGTCAGCGTCACATTGGCCAGTTTCCAGTCTTCGGCCCCGACCTCGGCCGCGGCGGTCTCTATATAGGCCAGCATTTCATCGGAAAGCCGCGATGTGCGGTTTTGCGCAAGCCCGGCATCGTCGTCGCCATCAATTTCTTCAGCCGGCCCCAGAACATCCGCCACCGACAGATCGACGCGGTCGTATTCGGCGGCGGTTTCGCTCAGCGCGAGCACGGCCACGGCCAACGGCATCAGCGCGCGAAGCGCGAACTGGCGGCGCCGTTGCACGACCTGCTGATCCTGCCCGCCAATATCGCCGGCGAAAAGCTCGCGCATCTTTTCGCCGACATAGCGCCCGCCCGCCGCCTCGATGGAGGCCTGAAGCCGCGGCAGGATGATACCCGAGATCACCCGCTGCACCAGATCGTCGCCCGCAACACGGAAGCCTTCGCGAAACGTCTGTTCGGGATGCAGCATCCGGTTGGCTTCCCCCCAATAGGTGGAAATCATCAGATCGGTGGTGCCGCCCCCGATGTCGATGCAGGCCAGGCGCAGGCTGGGTGTCGCATCGGCCTGGCCGCTGCGTTCGCGCGCCTTTCCCTTGAGATTCAGGAAAGCGTTGATATTGCCGTCGAATTTCTGCGTCAACTCGCTATAGAGATATACAAGCTGCGTGCAGCTCGCCTCATCCCATTCGACAATCAGTTCGGGGCGCCGCGAAATACTGGTATCGCCGTCCTTGACGCCGAGGATCGACCAGACCAGCCGCAACGCCCCTTCGGCGCGCGACCGCATGATCGCCTGTTCCTGTACCGAGGTCGCGGTTGGCAGCGTCAGGATGATCCGGTTGAGCCGACGCGGCAGTTCCGATTGCGCGCGCTTGGAGCGAGATCCGGGGTCATTGACCTGAACCAGGGCGTGGGAAATGATCTCCGCGAGCATGAATCCGAACAGCGCAGAGCGTGAAAAGCGCGGCCGGATGGCGCGGTTCGCCGGCGTCTTGCCGCGCCGCCGCAGCCGCCGCGATTCTTCGTAGGCGACCTGTTCGAGCACATCGCCCTGTTCGTTCAGCAACCGCATCGCGGCGCGCACCGATTTGGGCAGGTTGTTGGGGTCGAGATGATCGTGAAAACGCCAGTCCTGCTGGCGCGCCTCGTCATCCCAGATATAGCGTTTGGGCGAGGAAAGGCCGGATGTTGTTTCGGTGCCCTCTTCGCCCTGGATCAACCGTAGCGCCTCGGGCCCGACACGGACGAAACCGGGCCACATGAAGGCGTTGCGACGCCCCGATCGGCCGGCATAGCGGTCGTCTCCGAACTTCAGTTCGGCAAATTCCACCCGGCTTTCAAAAAGGCCTGAATAGTGCAATTCAGGGCGGGACAGATCGCGAATTTCCAGCGGGAAGGATCGAACAAGATCAATTCGCGATTCGCCCGGAAAGCGTTCGATGAGGATGCCGCAGGTGCGCGAATTGCCGATGTCGAGAACGAGATCGACATCGACCGGCGTTATCGCGTCGCGTTCGGTGACGGTATTGACGAAACGCATTTTCGGCGGGCTGACGGCCTGGTCGATCAATTGCAGATAGGCAAGGTAACGTGCCCAGTGTTCGAATTGATGCGGCAGGGAGTCTTCGGAAATGTTGCGCCCCGGGCGTTCATGGCGCTTGTAGGCCAGAAACAGTTCCTTCAGCCAGTCCGAGACCCAAAGTTGCAGATCGAGCATGACACCGTCTTCGCCCTCCTCGAGACGGCGCAGGAACCAGCCCATCAGCGCCGGATCCGAGACCAGGCGGAAATCGCGCGGCTTTTCGGCGTCGGCGCGTTGCGGGGCGACATAGTGGCGGCTCTGGTCCTGGGCGATCAGCGTCGTATCGACGGCAAGTTGCACACGATGGGTATGGCCGGTATCCGGGTCGGGCGCATCAAGTTCGACGGTGCGCAACCGCGCCCAGCTCGACGGGCCGGGATCGAACCGCTCCTCGCCTGCCGCTCCGCGTTCGCTTTTGACCCGCAACACAGGCACCGGCACCCATTTGGCCAGAAACGGCTCCATCGCGGCGGTGGCGCGAATCGAATAGGGATCGTCATCGGCGTGCGATGCCGCCTCGATCTCGGCGTCGTCTTCCTCTTTTCCGCTCAGCGGGATGAGCATCCGCTCCGTGCGCTCGCCTTCGGCGCTGACGGTGCGTTCGATGAACTTCCACGGGCGCGCCTGCACATCGTCGAGGCAAAAGCCGAAATCGAATATCTGAATGCCGGTGAAGGGCACAAGCGTTACTTCGTGGTGCCAGTTCACCAGTCGCCGCAGCGGTTCTTTCTTGTCGGAAGTCATCGTGTTCCTGCGTAGTTGATGGTTGTCGACCAGACCTTGCCCTTACCGGTCACGACGCCGTGTTCGAGCTTTGTCTGATCTCCGTCGCGGATCAAAAGCTCGAAAGGTTGTGACACGGATGCACCGTGGGTGGCAAAAAGTGTGACGCCAATCTTGTAGATTCCACGATCCGGAGAGACATAAAAGACGTTTTCGACCGGATCGTTGCGCAAATTGTTCTTGCGCGCATTGCTGTCCACGTCCAATTCGCCCTTGCATAGATTGCGGTTGCGATACCAGATCGTCTGGCCGCGCGGGCAGGTGACCGACAGGTCGAGATCGGCCTTGCTGTTCCAGGCCAGAGAAATCGACAGATCGCCCTTCATCGCGCCGGCGCGGTTCAGGCGGCCTTGGATTTCATTGCCGGGTTCCGGCGTCGGGGCGGGGGCGGGCAGGGCCTCCGGTTCCGCCGGTGCGGGTGGCAGCGGCTGGCAGGCGCGATCCGCGATGGCGATGCGTTTTTCGGCCTGGGTAATCAGGTTCTGCAATTCGCGGCCGCGCGCTTCCGCTCCGTCGTCGGGGATCGGCTCTGCCACGCAAAAAGACAGCCATGCCGGGCCGTTGATCGCGCAAGGCCGCACCAGCAGCAGCACGATGATGGTGCAGAGGATCGCCAGCAAGAGCCAGCCCAGCAACAACAGCCAGCGCAGCCAGAGCGTGCGGTCGATAGCGGTTGCCTGAGTGATTTGCGGCGCCGGTGCGCTGCCCGGCGCAGGTGCCAGGACCACGGGTGCAACGGGCAGAGCGGGTTTTGGGGGCCGCCGTTTTGCTTCTTGCCTGAGATCGGTGGGAACAGCGCGCTGCCTGTCGCTGATCCAGGCCCAGTTGACCAGGACCGGCTGCAATTTCACGCCACCTTCGTCTTTCACCTCGACGACATGGACGTAATCGTCTCCCGGATATTGCACGGCATTGGCCAATGCCTCGCCAAGCCGCAGGTCGTCGGGCGATCCACTGTCGGCCAGTTCCTGCGCAAGGCCGCGGATGTCGGCGGTCAATCGGCCGAGCGTGGCGCGCGCCGCGGACTGCTCTTCCTCGTCAAGCGCCAGAAGCTTGCGCGCGCGCCCTTCCATTGCCGCGTACCAGTCATATTGATCGCCATGCGCTGTTGCCACCGGTTCGCCGAAAAGCGCCGCGTGCTCGGGCCCGAGCCGGTCGCGGGCGGCATCGGACACCAGTTCGTAGGACCGCTGTTCGCGCATTCCCAGGGCGCTCAGACCTTCGGAGGATGTGGTGGCGAGGAAAGCTTCGAACATGATCTGGCGCCCTAGTTTCCGTCCGGGTCCGGCAGGCCGAAATCGGGCAGCGCCGGAGCCTGCGCGGGTGCGGTCTCGGCCGGCGCGGAAGCCACCTGTGGCGCGCTGGGGCGGAGTATCTGCGGCTGGCAGGGTTGCGAGGTGACATCGACCGTCACTCCTGCGCCTTCGACGAAACGTTTCAGATCCTGGGTGGAGAGCGCGAAATTCAGGTTTCTCAGGTTGCCGTGCACGACGAATGTATTCACGCCGATGACCCGCCCGCACATGTCAACCAGCGGCCCGCCCGAATTGCCCTGCGAAATCGGCGCGGAATGCACGATGGCCAAGGTGCCGGGGGTCAGCGATTGTTCGGTATTGACCGTACCGTCCGTTACCGTCAGGCCGGGCACGGCCCGCGCATCGCCTGATTTGAGTGCCGCAAAGGAAGCGTCCGTGCGCAGCACATCGCCCGGATAGCCTGCGGCGATGACGCTTTGCAGTTTCAGTGAATTGGTCGGCATCAGCAGCGCGAAATGACGCGCGTTCGCGCCCGCAACCCGCAAGAGCGCGAAATCGGTGCCGGTATTGGTGAACGGGCCTTCGGTCTTCAGAACCTGCGCCGATTGCAGTGCCCCCAGCGATTTGCTGGTCACATGGACGCTGCCCGGCGGGGCGCCGTTGACCACATGAAGATTGGTCACCACCAGTTCCGGCGCAATGAAAAAACCCGTCCCGGTACTCAACCCTTCCGCCGTTCTTGCGACGACCATCACGGTGCGGGCCTCGATCATGTCAAGCAACGAGGCGCTGTCGATGGCGGTGGAGCCCGGATCATCGGGATCGCGGTCGGGCACCTGCACACGGGCGGGATCGGGCGGCAGGATCGAAATCGGATCGGCGGCGGCCTTTTTGCCGGGCGCGTCGTCGGGGTTGCCGGGAACCGGCGGCAGCAAGCCTTCGATTGTGCGCCCGCCGGGCATCAACAGCGTGCCGTCATCGCGGCACTGGGCGCCGTCCAGCGCGGCCCGCAGCGCCGCCAGCCGTGTCTCAAGCGATTCGTTGATCTGGCTTGTTGCCTCGGCGGCGGCGGCATCGTCGACGATGTCGGCGCGTTCGACCGGAAAGATCCGCGTCCCGGGCATCAAGAGCCAGATCACCGCCGCGCCCGCCAGAAGCAACAGGACGACCAGCGGAAGCCAGGCCAGCGCCCCGATGGGCCGGCGCACGGCGGGCGGCGCATTGATGGGGGTTGCCGCGGTTGCCGGCGCCGTGCCGGCCGCGCCACCGACGGCCGCCGCCGACGGTGTTTGCGCGGGGCCCGGATCAGCGGCTTGCGCGCTTTGGGATGGCAAAGATGGTTTTTCGGCAGAGGCTTGCGCCAGTTTTTCCAGCCTGGCGCTGCGCTCCCCTTCGGTGATCGGCGGGGCGGCGGTCATCGGCAGGTAACGGCCAAGGGTTGCCGCGAAATGCGCCGCGCGCGATGCCGCGTCGCGGCCGGTGCCTGCGGGCAGCATTGCCCAGTTGATAAGAACCGGATGCCCGCCCACGACCCAGATATCGCCGGTGTGGCTGCCCGCCAGATGCAAGGCGGCCCCGACCAGCGTCCCTTCCTCGGCATCGCCCAACAAGTCGCGGATAGCGCGCAGATCACGGCTCAGGATCGCACTGACCCGCGCCTGTTCGGTATCGTCCAGATCCTTGAGCGGGCGGCCTTCGCCCTCATGCGCGGTGTACCAAGACACGCTTCCCGGCGCCGCGTCATTGCCGTGGCTGATCAAGGGTTCGGCGAAAAGGTCGGCGACGGCCGGCGACAGGCGCTGGCTTAGCGCGGCGTGCAGTGCCGCATAGCTTTCGAGCGCCAGGCCGGCGCCGTATTCGAGGCACTGGGCGCGGTCAAACGGAGATTTGGTCAGGAAATGTTCGGCCATGGCCTTAGCGTCCCTCCTTGCTGCGGCGCAGGCGCACCGTGCTGGTTCGTCCCAGTTCAGGTTGCGTTTCGGTGCAGGATGCCGTCCCGTCGCCGGACAATGCGCAGTTCAGCACGCGCTGGAAGATCATGGTGCCATCGGAGCATTGCAGATTGCCCGGCTCGTCGATGGCCAGATGGCCGGCCCCGTCGAACTGCCCCGAAACACTGCCCTTGCAGCGCGTGCCATTGGTGGCGGTCATTTCTTCGGTGCCGCCGCCATTGGCGTCAAAACACATGCGCCATTGGGTGTAATGGGTGATGGCCCCGGTCTGAATATGCTGGACCCGATAGTTGGAATCGAGATCCCAGCAACCGTTCAGCGCGCCCAAATCTCCCGCCCGCCAGGCATCTTCGTCAATTGTCGGGGCGGGGGCGGGATCTGGCAGGGTTGGTGGCGGGGCGACCGGCAGGGGCTGTTCATAGACTGCATCGCATTGCAGTTGCGCAAGCGCCCGTTCGGCGGCAACCACGTCGCGCCGCAGCGATTCATTGCGCTGCTTGAGGCTGGCAAGGCGGGTGCTGGTGTCGGCCGCATCGTCAAGACGGCAGCTGCCGGGCAGCCATTTCTGCATGAACCCCGCGTTCAATCCACAGCTTTGCAATGTCAGATAGCCGGCAACGGCAACACCCGCGATGAGGCCAACCGCTAAAATGGCGATCAGAACGCGCTGCATCGTAAGACCACCCCCCGAAGTGTAATTATCAATTGGTCACAGCCGTTTGCCTCTTAATAGAGGCTATTTGCCCAGCCCAGTCAATCGGTCTGGGTGCTGGCGGCATTGACAGATTTTGTCATGCGGTCACAGTGCCGATGACACGGGATATCAATTCAATGGCACGCCTCGTTGCCCTAGAAAACAGGACATAGCCATGTTTGTCCGCACAACTGCCGGGGGCCCGGCAGAGGCGCCGATGCAGAAAGAAGCAAGATGACGCACAGCGAATTTCGTTCGGTTGGCCTGATCCGAAAGGGTGGGCCGGACCTCGACGGCTATGTCGCATTTCTGCGCGCCGACAAGGTTGTCGTTCGTGAAATCGAAGGTGCCATCCCCGAGGCGGACCTGCGCGATCTTTCGGTGTTGCTTCTGGATGGCGCGCCAATGACACCGGAAGTTCTGGCCCGCGAAACCGCCGCGCTGGCGGCGACGGGTATTCCCGTTCTGGTGCTGTTTCGCCTTGTCGCCGGCACCGCCTATCGGGTCCAGCGCGAGGCACTTCTCAGTGCCGGCGCCGCCGATGTCATTCAGCAGGGCGCGCCCGCCGAAGATTTCGTGACCCGCGTGCGCGCCCTTTGCCTGATCAACGAAGCGCCACGTATCCTGGTTGTCGATGACGATGAAAGCATTGCCCGGTGGGTTGCCGAAGAGCTGACAGGCGCCGGAATGCGGGTCGTGGCGGTTCACAACCTTGCTGCGGCCTATGCGGCATTCGGGGCGGGGCCGCTCGATGCGCTGATCGTGGACCGGCAGTTACCCGATGGCGACGGGCTGAGCTTTGTCGCGCGACTGCGCGCCGAACGGATCAGCACACCGGCGCTGATCTATACCGCGATGACCGATATCGCCGATCGGGTGGACGGGCTGGAACGGGCCGGCGCCAACGATTATTTGTGCAAGCCCGCCCATGCCGACGAACTGTGCGCCCGCGTGAAGGTTCTGTTGCGCCCGCGTCTTACCGAAGATCAGCTGATTTTCGGCCCCCTCGCGCTGTCGCGCAGGGACCGGGTGATCCGCTGGCGCGCCGAACGGGTCGAGATGCGGCCGCGCGAAACCGATGTGCTGATCTATCTTGCCGAACGGTCCGGTCTGTGGATTCCGCAGCAGATGCTCTATCTCGATATCTGGGAAAAGATCTTCATGGAAATCGGTTCCAACCCGGTCGCGGCGACCAAACATCGTTTGGTGGTGAACTTGCGCAAATTCGTGCAGGCGCGGGGGGAATCCTTGCCGGATTTCATCGCCAGCGGCGGAAACACATATGCCTTTCTGCCAGAGCCATTGCTCCAGCTGTCGCATGACGGGAATGTTTCGGGATGAATGGCGCAGCACCCGACAGGCAAACCGGCCTCTTTTCACGGCTGTCGGGTGGAATGCTGCTGTTCATGGCTTTGCTTGTCGCAACGGCACTGGCGCTCTTGCTGTCCTGGGTCGTTCTGAGCAAGGTGCAGCAGGCAGAGAACACGCGCCTGCGTTCGGTTGAAGCCGATGTCCTTTCGGCGCTGGAAGAGGGCGGCTTGTCGGGGCTCAGCCAGAAACTCGATGCGCTGGACGCGGGCTTTCCCGGCAAGCCCGACCCTGTCCTGATCGCGGTCTGGCGGCTGCGCGGGGGGCAATGGAGCCCGCACCGTGCAGTACCGGCAATCGCGGCCGATATTCTCGCGCCGGTCCGCAAGGGCGGGGCCGGCCGGATCACTTTTGCAGGCCGGGATTACCGTGTCCTTGCCCCCGACATCGCCACTTTGTCGAAACGCTGGGCTGCCCCCATGTCGGATGTGGCGCTGGCCATCGCCAGCCCTGATCCGGGGCTTGAAGGGCGCGCCGCGCGCCAAACGGTCATCGCCGTCTGGTTCGGGCTGGCGCTGGCGATGATGGTCGGGGGAATGCTGCATCTGAACCATGTGCGGCGCTACAGGGACGGGCTTTTGGAAATAAACGCACGGCTTGAACGGGTGGCTTCCGGCGAAACCGGGTTGCGCATGCCCGATGACGTTCCCGCGCCGGAATTGCGCGATCTGACCGAAAGGCTCAACAGGGTTCTGCCGCGCTTTGATGATCTGGTTTCGGGGTTGCGGGACCTTTCAGCGACGATGGCGCATGAAATGAAAACACCGCTTCAGGTCATCAGGAGCGACTTGTCACGGCTGTCGCGAGCAGAGAGCCAAGAGGCACGGTCGCGCATCGCGGCCGATATGGATCGCACCATAGACGTCGCCAACGCGCGTCTGCACAGCATCATGCAGCTTTTCCGGCTGGAGGCGCAGGTCGAAATCCCCATGCAGGCGGGCATTGATCTTTCAGGACTCACGGAAAATGCCGTCGACGATCTCGCCGATCTGCTCGAATCCCGCGATCGCACGGTAAAGGCCGAGATAGCCCGCGGCATACGCATTGCGGGCAATCGGCAGCTCATCGACCTGATGATCGGCAATCTTCTGAGCAATGCCGCGAAATATGCGCCAGCCGGCGCCCAGATCCGCATCGCATTGACGCGGCAGGGCGCGCGGTTTCGTCTTTCGGTCAGCAACACCGGATACGGGTTTCCTGAAGATGTGCGCAACTCCGCCTTCGAGCGGTTTTCCCGCGCGAGATCGGCGGGCGATGTTCCGGGCACCGGGATCGGGCTCAGCCTGGTCAAGGCGATCGTTGCCCGGCATGGGTTCTCGGCGGCCATCACGCCGTCGGACAGCATCGCGGAAGTTGTCATAACCGGGCTGGCCGTGGTTGAATGTGACGCCCGCAACAACCGGCCGGAGGCACAGTCATGACACCGATGCGCCCTACCGCATTGCGCGGCCTCGCACGATGGGCCATAGCGGCTGTTGTGGGGTTGTCGGCAATACCGGCAGCCGCGCAGAGCCCGTCGCAGGTCGAGGCGGCTATCACCCTTTTGCAGCATGGCCGTGAAAGCCGACAAGCCGAACTGATCATTGGTGGGCTGCGCGCGTTACAGCTGTTGCAGCCACCCGGGCAGGGACGGCCATCCGTTCATCTGGTCGGCGCCGACGGCGGAGATCCGGATGATTCGATTGCCGCATGGATATCCGAGGCGCGGTTTCTTGCGCGTGCGAACCAATCCGATCTGGCAAGGATCGATCGGCTCGAAGCGGCGGGAATTGCGCGGATCACCATAGGATCGGTTTCGCTTGAACCCGGTTTGCCGTCGCAGATTACCCTGATCGCCGGTGACTGGCCGATCACGATCGGCAGCATGCATTTCGGCGCGGGCACCGTCCGTTTCAGTGCAAGGGGCGCGGACGGTGCGATTCTTTGCCCCAGGATGTCCGCGCCGCATGTCGCCAGATGCCTTGTCGGAAAGCGAAAGGCTGCGGACGGCAAGATCACGATCGATCTGGAACATGAAGGAGATCGGTCCAGGATGGTCTGGCTATATGCCTATTGAAGCGCTTCCACTTTGCAGGAAAACACCAGCCATCGCCTTTCGCGTTCGGGCCAAGAGAAGGGCGGCAAACAAGCGACCGAAGCTCGGGCCGGAACGTCATGGCCCCTGGAATATGGGGCCGATCCGTGCCGCCGCGGTTCTGGTTCTGGTTCTGGTCCTGGCTACAGGGGGCATGGCCGCGCAGGCGTGGGCCGCCCGGCGTCAGGCGCTCTTGATCGGGGTTGCGGATTATGACGAACAAAGCGGCCTGCCTGATCTTGAAGGCCCGGTGAACGATGTCTTGCTGCTGCGCGATACCTTGCGCCGTATCTGGGGCGATGCGGTGCCGATCCGCCTCATGGCGACGACATCGGCGCAAAGGGCCGGGCAAAGCGTGGGCCAGCCCACCCGCGCGGGGATTCTGCGCGCCTTGGCCGCTATCGCCGCCGAATCCGGGCCGGGGGATGAAATCCTGATCTATTTGTCGGGCCATGGCGCGCAGATCCCTGTCGGGCCGGATGAGACAGGATCGGGCGAGGAAGACGGCCTGAACGAGATTTTTCTGCCCTCGGACGTTGCGCTGCGTCGCGACGAGGATGGCGTGACCATCGTCAACCATATCCTTGACGATGAGTTCGGCATGGCCATCGGCGCGATCATGCGCAAGGGCGCGGCCGTCTGGTTCGTCGCCGACAGTTGCCATTCAGGAACGTTGAACCGCGATGGGCCAGAAGGCATGGCGGCGCGCTATGTGGATTTGGCAGCACTCGCGCGGGGCAGGCTCCGCGATGGCAATCCGCCGCGCGTGCGGCCGGTATCGAGCGTTTCGCCCATTGAATCGGGGTATGATGTGCCCGGCGATCCGTTGGGCAAGGGGCGCTTTGTCGGGTTTTTCGCGGCACATCCGTCCCGGAAGGCGATCGAGATGGTTTTTGAGACAGGCACCGGAACGCGGGTCCACGGTGTCTTTACCAAGTCGCTGGTAGAGGCGTTGAACACCCCCGGTGGCGACAGTTTCGGCGATTTGGCACGGGATATCCGCAGGGATTTGTGGGGATGGGGCGCCGGTCTGCCCGATCCGCTTTTTGTCGGCGATCTGGCGGCGCCGTCGATGGTTGCCAGGCAGGGGGTGACGCGTTTTGGGCTTGGCTACATTTCTGAAAACGTCGTGATCGTGAAGGCCGGATCGCTTGCGGGGCTGCAAACTGGCGCGGTGCTGCAAATGCGTGATCCGGCTGCGCGTGATGCGGGCATATTGGCCGATCTGATCGTGCGGGATGTGGCGCTTGATCAATCCACCGCGGATCTGGTGGGCGCGCCGGATGGCGGCATCGACCGGATAGACGCGGCCATCCGCGCCGAAGGGCTGTCACCGGACGCGTATCGTGAACGATGGCTCGCCGACCGTATCGGCCAATTCGAAGCGATTCAGATCGTGCCCGGTGCCGGTGCGGGCCTGCGGCTGGTGCTGCCACCGCCCGGTACTGCCGGCGGCTCGCCGCAGGTGGCGCGGCGCATCGATGACGCGCTGCGCCTGCTGGCCCCGCTGAGCCCGTTGAAAATCGTGCCCGATCCCGCAGATGCCGACATTCGTCTAGCCATTCGCGGCACCCGTTTGGAGATTGTCGCGGCCAGGGGCATCGGCCCGGAATCCGGCGTTGCGCCCTACGCCCTGCCGCTGGCTTCCTTTTCTGCCGAGGATCTTGCCGGTGCGCTCGGACAGATCGCGAAGGCCGCGCGCATATTGAGCATTGCCAAGGCGCTGTCCGCCCAGAAGCCATCTTCGGAACTCTCGGTCACACTTGCCGTAGGCCGGGCTTCGGTGGCGCAACGGGCCGAGGCGGATTGCCGCGCCGACGCCAACTGGGGTCAACCTGTCTTCGAGACGCTTGCAACCGGCCCTGGCGCGCCAATCCCGATGATCGGCCATTGCGATGCCGTCCGGATAGATGTTCGCAACGACAGCGCGGCCGCGCTGGATGTGTCGCCGCTTTACCTTGATCCGCAGGGCCGGGTCTTTTACCTGCGCGGCTATGCCGATGGCGACTGGTTCGGGTTGCGCGTCGGCCCCGGTGAAAGCCGTTCGGTCAATTATGTCGAGGATCTGCGAGGGGATGCGCGGCACGAGGTTCCGACAGGCGCCGTGTTTCTGGTTATTCTTGCCACCGAAGCCGACCCGGATGCCTTGTTTGCCACCGATTTCAGGCATCTCGAAGGCGATCTTCCGAACCTCAGCGCGGTGCGGGGCGGTTTGGTGCAGGGGGCCGGCCTGTTGGATGGGCTGCGTTCGGCGGACGCGGAGACACGGGGCAAAAAGACGGTTGCTGGCGGGCAGGCCGTTGCGCGTGCCGCCATCGTCGCCTTGAAAACCGGCCTGACCCAGTGACAGGCCATTTGCGCGGCACTTGTCGACATATCCGTCGCCGATTACGATTGCCGCTGAAACATAAAGGGGGGCACGAAAGCGTGTCTGACCGGTGTCAAAGCCCGGTTTGCGGGCGCGAAGGCGGGATGGCGCATCGACTTTGGCGGCGAGCCGTCCGGGCAATTCTGCTCGGCGCCTGCCTTGGCGCTTCGACCCTTTCGGGGGCACGGATCGCAGCGGCCGAAACCGCCAATTCGGACGAACTGCGCCAGGCGGCGGAAACGCTTGCGCCCTTGGCTCTTGAAACCGGCGACGGGGATCTGCTCGTCGCGGTGATCAGCGCCCTGCTGGGCGGCGGCGCAACTTTGGCCGGTGATGATCCCTGGGGCGTGGCCGGTCTGATGGCGCGCTTGCGCGCGGTGGATGCCGATAGCGGGCTTTACCGCACCGGGATCGCCCGCCTGGAAAGCCGGGGGCGCGGCGTGATATCCGGCCCCAACCGGTATGACAGCACGCTCGCGGGCGGCGCGGAAGAGGAATTTCGCCTGCTTGTTGCCGCCAATGAACACGCCATAGCCGAAGCCCGGTTGAAGAAGGGGGCGGGGGCGGCGGATATCGATCTTGTCGTCAGAACCGCCGAAGGCGAGATTCTGACGTCCGATATCGGCTCGGACACCGGCATTCTGGGGTTCGGGGCCTATGTCGAATGGTGGCCCGATCGCTGTGGCGAAGTGATCGTCACCATCCGCAACACGACCGACATCAGCGCCGGGGTGGTCTTTCTCGCTCCGCGCGCGCAGGCGCAAAGCTGCGATGAATAGGGGCAGGATCCGGGGTGGGTGCTGCCCGTGCGTGATCGCCCTTTTCTGCATGTTGTTCTCCCCGCCCGCGATTGCACAGGACGCGGCGTTCGAAACGCCGTTATCGAAAGCCGATTCCGCCTTTCGCGAAGGCCGGTTCGATGCGGCCGAACGATTGTCGCGCCAAGCCTTTCATGAGGTGCGGGGCCAGGCTGGCCTTGCCACGCAGGAAACCATTGGCGCGCTGTCACTGCTGGCCCGGTCCTTGCTGGCGCAGGGCAGGGGGGCGGAGGCGCTCGCGCTGCTTGTGGATGTCGTGCCGCGCCTTGAGGCGGCGCTTGGCCCCGACAATCTTCTGACGCTGAAGGTTGTGAGCCTTGCCTCCGAAGCCTTCGAGGCGACCGGCGATATCGCGCAGGCGGCCGAATACAGCGCCTGGGCGGCGCTCGGCCGTCAAGACGCCCTCGGCCCCGATCACCCCGACACCCTTGCCAGTTCAGGCGATACGGCGCTGTTGCTCGACAAGATGGGCGAAACCGGAACGGCGGTCGTGGTCTTGACCGATGTCGTGGCGCGCAGCGTGGCCGTTCTCGGACCTGATGCGCCGGAAACCATGGACCGGCAGGCCAGCCTTGCGGGGTTGCTGGACAGGCTGGGCCGCTATGCCGATGCCGAGCCGATTCACGCCCAGCTTGTCGCCAGGTCCGAACGGCTCTTGGGGCCCGCCGACCCGCTGACTCTGGCGCGCAAGCTCGATCAGGCGCGTGACCTGATCTTTCTGATCCGCCCGCGCGATGCCGAACCGCTGTTGCGCGATGTATTGAGCCATCATCCCGCAGGCTTCGCGCCGTCCGATGCCGCGTCGATGGACGCCAGAGCGATGCTTGCCAAGGCGCTGGCCGCCCTTGGACAGATGGACGAGGCGTTGGCGCTGGTCACCGACAGCCTGCGCTATCAGCGCGAAAAATCCGGCGTCGATGACCCGAGCCTCATCGAACCGCTTGGCAATTACGCCGCCTTGCTGATCGGACTGGACCGGCTGGACGAAGCCCGAGCGGCCAATGCTGAACGCCTGCGCATCGCGCGGCTGGCTTTGCCTGACGGGCACAAGGATTTCGCCTATATCAAACAATCCAACGCCGATATCCTGGTTCGGGGCGGAAAACTGCATGAAGCAATGGCCTTGCAACGCGAAGCTGTCGCGCTGCTTGAAGCCGCGCTTGGGGCGGATGCCTTTCCGGTGCTTGCCGCCCGGATAAAGCTTGCGCAACTCGTGGGCCATACCGAGAGCTTTGACAAGGCCGACCGCGAACACCGCAAGGCGGTGCGGATCGTGACGCAGCGGCTCATCTCGCCGGCCCATCCGATGGTTCAGGAGGCGAACGCGAATTACGCCGACTTTCTGCTGCGCAATGGCAAGGCGCCCGAAGCGCTGGCGCTGCTGGAACGGAACGCGGCAAACGCCGAAAGGGTATATGGGCCCGACACGTTGCAAGCCGCGATCGCCAGCGAAAAGCTGGCGCGGGCCCTGGTGGGGTTGAAACGGCCGATCGAGGCATTGCGACATGCGCGCAAATCATTGGCAACAAGGTCGGTTCTCGCGGCGCGCAGCATCGCCGCCACGGGGTATGACGCGACCGACAATTACGCCGCCCAATCCGCCTGGTCGAATGGCCAGCTCCTGCAGAAGATCCTGACATACAGCGACGCAACGCTTGCGCAATACGGCCTGTCGCGTGCGGGTCTGGTGGACGAGGCGTTCCGCGACGCCCAGCTTCAGGGCGCCGATATCGCCGGCCGGGCGATCCGGCGCGCGGCGGCGCGAAGTTCGGCGAACAATCATGGGCTGGGTGCGCTGGTGGAAAGCTGGGAAACCGCGCAAAAGGCGCGCAGCGAAGCGGACGCCGCCTTCGCGGGCATTGTCACGGGCGCAGGCAGGCCCAGCCAGGATCTTTCCGAGGTGGTTGAAATGCGCCACAGTTTGGGCGCGCAGATCGCTAGCCTGGAAAAGAACCTATCGGCTCTGGCACCGGAATTCGCCGAACTGGTTGCCCCGCGACCGGTTTCCCTGCAAGAACTACGCCAAGGCGCTTTTCTGAAGGCAGACGAAGCCCTTGTCATCCTCGCGCCGCACCCTGGCGCGGATGATCATCCGGGCCATGTCTGGGCTGTCACCAATGACACTGTACGATATGCGCCTTTGGCGGTGCGCGCCGACGCGCTTGCCCGTCAGGTCGGCCGCTTTCATGCGATGCTGGGCCGGCGGGCTTCGCCCGGTGTGCGCGCGCCAGTGCAACCGCAGGGCGCATCTTCCGCATTGACATTGCCGTTCGATTTCCATCTGGCCTCGCAGATCTATGCCGAATTGTTCGGCGATCCGGCGATTGCCGGGCTGCTGGCCAGCAAGCAAACCTGGATCATCGCGCCGCAAGGCAGCCTGCTATCCCTGCCTTTCGCGGCATTGCTGAGCGAACCATCGCCCGACGCGCCGGTGACGGCGCAAAGCCTGCGCGATGCCAAATGGCTCGGAACGCAGCGCAATCTGGCGATCGTACCATCGGTTTCGGCGCTGAAGATGCTGCGATCACCGGCCCGGCGCGATCGGACGGGTTCGGCACGGCTCGCCTATCTGGGCATCGGTGATCCGCTGTTCGGTGGTGCGCCGGGCCCGTTTCGCGGCATGGATGCCGATGCGTTGCGTTCGGCGAAAACCCGGCGCGCCGCGGTTCTCGCGCTGCCGGGCCTGCCCGGAACAGCGCGGGAAATCGCGGCGCTGCAAAAGGCCTTCGGCGCGCAGGGCGCCTTGACCCTCACTGGTGCCGACGCGACCGAACGGCGCCTGGCCGCCTGGAGCGCAAATGGCACACTTGCCCGCGCGAAAATCGTCCATTTTGCTACACATGGGCTGTTGGCGGGCAGCCTTTCGGAATTGGCTGAACCGGCTCTGGCCTTGACGCCGCCCGCCGCAGATGTCGCAAGGATCGGGCCGTGGCAGACCGATGACGGGTTGTTGCTGGCCTCGGAGATATCGCAACTGCGCCTGAACGCGGATTGGGTGTTACTGTCGGCCTGCAATACTGCCGCCGGAGACCGACCCGATGCGCAGGGCCTGTCGGGGCTGGCGCGCGCCTTCTTTTTCGCCGGTGCGAGGGCCTTGCTCGTGACACACTGGGCGGTCGAGGATGCGGTTGCCGCGCGCCTGATGGCAAATACCGTATTGCACGCGCAGGGCGCGGTTTCGCGGGCCCAAGCGTTGCGGGCGGCCATGACGGGCGTGATGGCCGATACATCGCGCGATGATACGGCCATGCCCATGTCGCATCCGTCGATCTGGGCGCCTTTCCAACTGGTTGGAGCGCCGGACTGAGGCTGTCCGGCCGGTCGTCTTATTGCCGCCCGATCAGTTGCCGTTGCCCACATCCGGCAAAAACAGGCTCATGTTCGTTGCACCGGGGATTGTCGAAGGGGCTTCGATCGCGGCGCGGATGATGCCGGCGCGCTGCCGGCTTTGCGAGGGCAGGAAAGCGGGCGTTGCGCCGTGATCCAGGGAATCGAGCCCAATATCGTACCAGCGCGAGGCATTGACCGCGTTTGTGGTGGTGCCGAAACCACGCCGCAGATGATGGCCAAGCACTTCGGCATAGGGGCGTTCGCCTGCCCCGATAAGCAACATGGCGGCGGCCAGCACCACTTTGGCATCATCAGTCTGATAACCGACGCCCAGACAGATCTCGCCGATGCCGCGCAGTTGCTGCGCGGGGGCGTTGAAGTTCAGGGCAAAAGCTTCCGCCGCCGCGATCCGGTCTTCAGGCGTGGTGGTCTCCAGCGCATCGAGGAGCGGCTGCATCGTGGCCACGAATTGTGCGCATTGTTCGCGGGTCTGGGCGCTGATGGCCCCATTTGCGTCACCGGATAATTGTCGGGCGCGTGACATTGCATAGTCGCGCGCTGCGCAGAACTGTTCATCAAGCGCCTGCGACGCATCTGTGATGGCATTGGCGTTCACCAAACCGCCGTTGGCCTGCGTCAGAAGATCGACCGAGCCGCAATGCTGGGCCATGGAGAGTTCGGCCTTTTGGATGGGAATGTCCGGCAGCGTCTTTGTGTTGTCGACCAGGATTGGCACCGGTTCGACTGGCGGGTTTGGCGCAGGCGGGGTCCGCGGCTGGTTGAGGGCACGCAGCAGACCGCGCGGGCCCTCGGTCTGGATGATCCCGGCATATTCGTGGGCCGCACCGGACTGGGCGCGATAATAGCTGTCGATCAGCTTGCCACGCTCCCAGTCGTTCAACCTGCCGGTCACGGGGTATTGCATGAACATCTGAAAATCGGCGATCGCCGAGCGGGTCTGGCGCCCCATCCGGCCATCGGACGGTCCGGCATGAAATCCGAAGTAATTTAGCGCATTCTGGTCGGCGCGCACGGTTTCGTCGGCCCTGGTGGGGGTCGGCGCGGGGCCAGGCCCAGGATTGCCGCCGCCGCAGCCTTGTGTCAGTGCGCAGGTCAATATGATCTTGCCAATGTCTTCGATTGACTGCGCCGCTACGGGTTGCACCAACAAGGACAGACCCAGCGCAGACGAAGTGATCAGGGTCCCGATTTTCATTTTGGCCACCTCTTTCGTTCTGGTCGTAAATGCTGAACCCAGAATAAGGTGAGCGGGGCGGTGGTGCATTTGACAAAAAATGTGATCGTGACGCCCCGGGCAAGCGCATGAAAAAACGCACCTGTTTTCGACGTTCGCCAGTCTTGGATTTCCTTCACTCTGAATCAGATGGAAGGTAGATCGCTCAAGGGCGTTTCGACTTCAGATTGAAACAGCAGGCATCGCTTTTTGCCTTCGGCCGAAGAGGAGAGGCAGCGAACAAGCCAGTCAAGGTCGAGTTGATAAGCCATACAGCGTTTCGGCAATTCAGGGTTTTTGCCGAAACCCAACGGCCGCTCGTCACCACAGCGTTTTCTTCTGGGCCGATCATCGGCGGTGCACATGGGTGGTCCCGTTAACCGGCGGGTTGGCGGCCGATTGTGCGGAAAGTGCTGCGCGGATGATGCTTTTGCGCTTGCTGTTCAGTCGCGGCAACAAGGCTGGCCTTGCGCCATTGTCCAATGCGTCAAGCATCGTGTCGTACCAGTCCAGGGCCCGCGCAGCGTCTTGCGGGATGCCGAGGCCGAGCCGCAGGTGATGGGCGAAAATTTCGGCATAGGCAGTTTCACCCACGCCCAGAAGCAACATTGCCGCCGCAAGAACGATAGGGGCATCATCGTCCCGGTAACCGACACCCAGACATGCCTCGCCGACTTTGAGAAGCTGTTGCCGGGGGTCGGCGAATCGGCGGGCAAAAGCTTCGTCCGCCGCGATCTGATCATCGGGTGCGCTGGTTTGCAGCGTATCAAGCAGCGGCTGCATGGTGGTCACCAATTGCGCGCATTTTTCGCGGGCCATGTTTTTGCTGGTACTACTGGCATGATCAAGGAGCTTTACCGCGCGCACTATGGAATAGTCGCGTGCCGCGCAGAACTGCTCGTCCAGGGCCTGGGCCGGGTCGTTGATGGGCGCCGGGTTGGCGGCGCGACTGGCTGGCTGTACCCGCAAACCCACCGATGTGCAGATCCGGGCCATGGATGGTTCTGCGGGGGCAGGCGGCACTGTTGGTATCACTGGCGGCAGATGATGTTGCCCGATAAGAGCTGGATTGAAGACGTTTTCAGTCGGATTGAGGAAGCGCAACAGGCCGCGCGTCCCTTCGGTTCGCACCACCTGCTCAAATTCAGCAACGTCGCCGTATCTTGCCCGGTCGTAGCTTTGCAGCAGCACGGCCTGCTGATGATCATCCAGATCGCCGGTGGGCGCAAAGCCCATGAAGCTCTTGAATTGACGGATGGCTATGCGGGTTCTCATCCCCATGAACCCATCGGGCGCTCCGCCGTCAAATCCAAAAAAATCGAGGGCGATCTGAGTACGGCGGATCGTCTCGTCAGGTTTCGCATTTTTTTGCTTGAGGTAGGGCGGCAGGTGCGGAGCACATGAAAGGCCGCGCTTCATGCAAAACGACTCGTCTAGCAAGATCATCTTGCCGATTCTGGAAAAACCTTCCGCGAGCACTGGTTGCGTCGATATGGCAAGACCAAGGGCCACGCCGGTGATCAGATCCGGGATTTTCATGTTGGCCCTGCCTTTCGTTCTCATGCCGGTTGCCGAACGCAGAATGGCACGGGGCGGACGGTGCCGCATGTGACAAAAAATATCATCCCGGGAGCGGGCGGAAAGTGCAAAGCGAAACGGCGGCCTGTTGGCCGCCGTCAGGGAGGCTTTCAAGGCGCGTTCAGTTGCCGTTGCTGCCAAAGTCGGGCAGCACGAAACCGGCATCCGTGGCCCCGGTGATCGGCTGGATCGAGGCCGACTGCCCGGAAAGCGCCGCGCGGATCACCGCCGCGCGCTGGGTGCTTTGCGACGGCAGGAAAGCGGGTGTGGCCCCGGCATCGAGCGCGGCCAGCCCTGCGTTGTACCACCCAGTCGCCGCCTGCGGATCGACCGGCGTGCCAAAGCCGTTGCGCAGGTGATGCCCGAATACCTCGGCATAGGCGTGTTCGCCCGCGCCAACCAGCAGCATGGCCGCGGCGACGACGACATCGGGGTTGTCGATCTGATAACCGACGCCAAGGCAGATTTCACCGATGCTGCGCAGCTGTTCCGGCGGTGCGCCGAACTGGGCGGCGAACTTCGTCGAGGCCGCGATCTGCTGGTTGACGTCGGTGGTGGTCAACGCGGATGTCTGTTCGGCCATCGTGCCGACCAGGCCTTCGCACTGGGCGCGCAATTGCTCGTCGGTGGCCCCTTGAACCCCCGAGGCGAGCTGCTGGCTGCGTGACATGGCGTAACTTCTGGCCGCGCAGAACTGTTCGTCGAGTGCCTGCGAAGGGTCGGTGATCGAACCGGCATCCATCAGCCGGCCATTGGCCTGGGTCAGGATATCGACCGAACCGCAGTGCTGGGCCATGGATTTCTTGACCGGTTTCAGCCCGAATGAAGGCAACCCGCCGGCGATATCGCTGGTGCCGCCCCCCGTCGTATCCGGAGCCGGCGAAACGGGCGGGGTCTCGGGTATCTGGCCGTAGTTGTTGTTGCCGTTGCCGTAATTGTTGTTGTCGTAGGGTTGCGGGTTGTTGCCATAGGTGTTGCCGCCATAGGGTTCATAACGCTGGCCCCGCGCTTCGGCCTCGAACGCCTTGAGAAGGCCGCGCGTGCCCTCGGCCGCGACGACATTCTGGTAAGGTGCGCCGCCGCCGCTTTGGGCGCGGTTATAGGCGGAATGAAGGTTGCCGCGTTCCCAGTCGGTCAGCTGGCCGGTCATCGGATATCCCATATAACCCTGATAGTTGCTGATCGCGGATCGGGTCCTGCTTCCGGAAACCCCGTCGGCAGTGCCTGCGGGAAAGCCGAAATAATTGAGCGCGTTCTGGTCGGTGCGCACCGTCTCGTTGCCGTAACTTCTGCTTGGGGCCGGCTTCTTCTTGTTGAAGCAGCCGGCGAGCCCGCAAATGATCGCGCCACCGACGATGACCTTGCCCAGATCGCTCGCGCGGACCGGGGTTGGCTGAACGACGCTCATGCTTCCCGCCAGAAGCACCATCATGATCTTTTCAATGCGCATCTCTTTTCCCCACAATCAAAATACACCGATTTGTCTTTCGGTCAGCATACATGCTTGGCGGTATGGGTGCACCTGATAAAAAATGTCATCGGTGGTGTCAGGGTGTGCAAAACGCGACAATACCCGGAAAGCAAGCGGTTCTTTTGCCGGGCCGACGACTGCCGGCATCCGTTGCGGGGCGGCAAAGGGGCAGGTCACCAAGCGATTCGTGGACTGCTGCGGGTCATTCGGCGGGTTATTCGCCTGCCCGCCCGTGAAGCCACTGGCGCAGCCCATTCTGATCGGGGCCAGAGTGATCCGGCCCCGGCCGTCAGCCCCGGTATGGCCCTTCGATGCCGTATCTCCGCATCAGCGTGTTGTGCAGGTTGGCGGCCTTGACGAGTGCGGCGCCATAGCGTTCGATCAGCGTGGCTTGCTGATCCGGCCCGGTGGCAGTCGCCAGCGCGCCCAGCACCGATGCAAGGGTCTCGGCGGCGGCGCGGGCCGCGTCAAGATCGCCGCCGTTCTCCGTCAGGGCGGCGATGTCGCGCGATGTCGACGCGCCGACTCCGGTCACGGTTTTTGATCCGCCATCGACATGGCCTTCGGGCAGGTCGCCCTTGAGGTTGACCACGCGTTTGTACCGGATCAGGTCGAATATCTGATCGACGGCCTGCTTTGCGCCTTCGACGCGCGAATGGTGTTCGGTATCCGCCGCCGCATGGGGCAGCAGCTCCAATCGGCCCGGATACCTGGCCACGAGCGGCAGGTAGGGCGCCATCGGCCCCGAAGTCGCGCCGGTTTCGGCATCGCTGAAGATGTCGGCGTCAATGGCAGCATGGCGGATCTTGCCTGAAGCCATGGCCCGGTCGAGCGCCGCGGCATCGACGCCCTCGCCACGATCGTAGTTGAGCAGGATCGCGCCATCATTGGCCGCCGCAAAGACGCTGTCGGAAAGAAAGCCGGCATTGGCGAATTTGCCCGTCTCGGCGTCCAGCGCGCCAAGACCCGTGTGCAGTGAAAGCACATCGGCCCCCTGGGCGGCTTCCTCTTTTGTGGCACAATGGGTGAAGCCTTCGCTTTCGATCCATTCCTTGTGCCGGGCGCGGGCATAGACCCGTACCTTCATGCCGAATGCCGCCGCCAGTTTCGCCACTTCGCGGCCGATATTGCCATAACCGAAAATCGCCATGGTGGCGCCTTCCAGTTTTTCGGTGGGAAATTCGCGCAGATTGCGACCGGTATCGAACTGACCCGATGCGGTCATGGTGTGCATCCTGTCGACGGGCAGATCGGGGGCGACCTTCAAAAGCGCCTTCATCGCCATCTGGGCCGTGGCGCGGCTGTTGAAGCTTGGCGTGTTCATCAGCGCGCCTTGCCCGCCGGCGCCATTGCCGCCCCCCCAGGAGTCGGATCCCATATTGCCGGTGCCGGCGCCGATGCGCACGCCGCCAAGCCGGAAGACCGATGCCTTAGGAAGGAATGTCGCGGCAGCAATCACCGCGTCATACTGGCCTTTGCCCGCGATGGCCATGATTTCGGCCTCGGTCGAAATGTCCGGCACATAGAAAAAATGGATCTTGCCTTTGGCAAGCGTCTGTCCGTCGCCCAATGGCGCGTCGTGGAACACACCGCCCTTGGCCGTGACATAGGCCTTGACCTCGGAATGGTCCGGGGCGCCCTCGGCATCGAACTTCAGCCCCACCCGGTCGCAGATCAGGACCTTGTAGGCGCGGTTGGCATCATCCAGGCGCCGATCGCCCTGGGGCGCCGCCGCGGCGGGGAAGGTCACGCCGCCCGTGGCCAGTTCTTCCTCCAGCACGACGATCTTGGCGCGGTGATAGGCATATTGCAGGTTGTCGAGCAGCGCCGGAATATCCTCGACCGGGCGAATGCCGCCGATCCAGGCGCGGTAATCGCCCGGCGTGCCGGGAAAGGCGTTGATATAGCGCGCCACGTCCAGTCCCGGCTCATGGGTGCCGTCGGGATGCGTGACACCTTCATAGGACAGGATCGCCTTGGAATAGGCGACGATGCGGTTGTGAAGGCCAGGATCGGTGATGTCGGGGTCGGTGGCCTTCAGGAGCGTGACGGCCGCGCCACGGTAATCAGGATCGGTCACGCCGAGTTCGAAAAGCGGATGCGCCGCGACCCAGTCATTGACCGCCTGACGGTTGGCGACCGAACGCGCGTTCATCTCGCAAACCGGCCCGATCCGCTTTTCGGCGCGCAGCAGGCCAAAGGTGGTTTCGGCAAAGGCAAGTGTCGAGAAGGTGTTGATGACACCGCCCAGCATCTTGTCGGTTTCAGGGTCATAGATCGGGCCGACCTTGACCGTGCGTTCGCCGGTCAGCGGCCGTTTCGCGTCGACCGGGGCCGCCAGCTTCAATTGCCGGGCAATCGCCCAGGAAGGTTTTTTCTGGTTGCGTTCGATCAGATCGAGAGCGGCAGGCGTGAACGAGGCGATGTAATAGCCCGAAACCCCCCCAATGGCTTTCTGGAACGGCATGAACATGCAGCATTTGCCGGTCACCTCGCGTGCCAGTCTCTCGCCCCATGGCATCGCCCCCAGCATGGATGTCGCGTCGAGCACGACGTGATGTTCGGCAGGGTTCAGGTCGATCCATGCCAGCAGCTCTTCGACATCGCGCACCGAATAGGTGGTCGCCCCGGTGGTTTCATGGCCGACGCCGACAAAAAGCTTGATCCCCATGCTTGCCAGTTCGCCTGCCGAAGGCACGACGCCTTCCTGCCCGGCGAAATGCACGCGCGATTCGTCGCCGTTTCGCGCATAGCGCATCATTTCGATGATCTGGGCACCCCAGGACTGGCGGAAGAAGCCCGAGCCTTTGGCCGCGTCCGATTCGGGGCGCAAAGTGTCGACAAAGATGTGCTGATCTGGGTCGCCGGTGGTGATCATGTGCAAGGCGCAGGCCGTAAAGCCGGAATGCCCTCCGCCCAGGCCAATCGCCATCTTGTTGGATTTCGGAAATTCGAAATAGCGGTGAATTTCACGCATCATGTCGGCCAGGAACTTGTCTGCCGGATAGCCGCGATGCATCGACCGACCGATTTCGGCGGCGGTGAACGGCCCCAGATCGCGACCCCTGTCGTCAAGCTTGCGGTAGTTGGTTTCCAGCCAATGTTCGAATTCGAACTTCAAGAAACGGCTGTCACACTCATCTTTCGCGCCATCCGTGATCGGACCCACGCCGAAGAACGGGTTGCGTGTGCGCCCGGGGGCGCCGGCACTGGTTGCGTCGACAGATGCTTGCCTCTGGGATTTGAGCCGTTCGATATTCGCCATTGCGTGGTGTCCTTACGTCAAGAATTTCGCGCATGTTACGCAGATGATCGGGTGACAATCGTTCAGGAACGTCATTTGCAGTACGGAAGGGGACATTGGCAACAATTTCCTGAAGTTGATGTGAGTTCACTGTGCGGCCGGGCGGGGCGAGCTGCGCGGCGATGGCCCGCGCGGGGCGGGCTGCGCGACCTAGTCGCCGCTGATCTGGCGCACTTTTCCTGATATTTCATCGCCTTGATAGATGCTGAAGGCCCCGTGGCGAAACTCCTGCTGGTAGCGGTGCAGCATGGAACGTTCGGCGGTGATGGCGATCCGGTCCCAGGGCAGGATATCGAGCGGGATCATCACCATCCCTTCCGGTACCGGCCCGTTGACCTGGCCATGA
Source organism: Paracoccaceae bacterium (assembly GCA_020446815.1). Taxonomy (GTDB): domain Bacteria; phylum Pseudomonadota; class Alphaproteobacteria; order Rhodobacterales; family Rhodobacteraceae; genus Albidovulum. The sequence goes on along the minus strand of JAGRDY010000026.1, from coordinate 410,635 downwards.
TAATAGATGCGGTGAATGCCGGTTTCGCGGTCTTCATAGACCGCGTAGAGAAATTCCAGTTCGGGCTGCAATCCCCTGGTGACCAGCATTTCGCGCAGACCCGCAAGGCCGGGCACCTTTCCCGGTGCGGCGGGCAGTGAAAGGGTGCCGTCGGCCGCCTCGACCAGCAGGATCCGGCCCGCATGGGTCAACACACCGCCCACACAGGTCCCGCCCGTGGCCGCCACGACATCGACCAGCGAATTCTCGAGCCCGATCGAGAAATAGTTGCCCTTGAAATAGCCCAGCGGGTTGGCGTCGACCGTGACAAAATCGATCACCCGGCCGATCAGCACGATATGATCACCCGCGTCGACCGATTTTTCGCGGCTGCACACGAAATGTGCCAGCGCCCCGTCGATCAGCGGCATCTGCTCTGCCCCCGGCGTCCAGGCGCATTGTGCGAACTTGTCTGCTTCGCGCGAGGCAAAGAGGCCGGAGACACCCTTTTGATCCTCGGCCAGCACGTTGACGGCGAAATGCGTGGATTGCATGAAAGTATCGCAACTATGGGCGGATTTTGCCAGACAGACCAGCAATAGCGGCGGGTCGAGCGATACGGAGGCGAAGGAATTGGCGGTAAAGCCGCGCGGGGTGCCATCCGGCTGGCGGGTGGTCAGCACGGTGACACCGGTGGCGAAAGCGCCAAAGGCATTGCGCAAGGCATAGGGGTCGATCTTCGGTTCGCTCCGGGGTCGGCACCAAGCCTCTGTCTGTGCGCCCAGCCGCGGCGGCGGCGTGGGCGTCGGCGTGGCCGCGCCGCCAAAACGCAACGGATTTGCGGCGACCTTCCAGGGGCGTCTGCCTGTGTCGGGATGGGGGATTTCGGCGATCATTGCGCGCGCCGCGACATGCGGGTCGGCAAAAATGCCGGCCGCGTCATTGACCGGCCCGAACGGCACCAGCCCGCCCAACTTCCTGCCGAGCCCGGCCTTGTCCTGCTGTCTGGTCCAGTCGGCAACCAGCGTTTGCACTTCGTTCTTGTGCGCCAGGCGCGCCGGGCGTGTGGCGTAACGCGGGTCTTCGGCAAGATCGGCGCGCCCCATCGCCCCGGCCAGGGCGCGCCAGAAGACGTCATCGACGATGCCGATGGCGACATGCCCGTCGGTTGCCGGAAATATCCCGAAAGGCGCCAGCAGCGGGTGACCGTTGCCCTCCGGCACTGGTATGGTTCGCTGGAAATCATGCTGATAGATCAACCGTTCGCACAGGCTGATCATCGCGTCATACATCGCGACATCGACAAACTGGCCCCGCCCGGTGGCCTCGGCGGCGCGCAGCGCGGCGAGAATGCCGAACGACATCATCATGCCGGCAAAGATGTCGCCGATGCCGGGGCCGGTCTTGATGGGGGTGCGCGCATCAGGGCCGGTGATCGAGATCAGCCCGCCCATCGCCTGCGCCACCACGTCATAGCTCGGCCAGAGGCCATAGGGGCTGGCGCCGGAACGCGGGTCGCCAAAGCCGCGGATCGCCGCATAGACCAGGCGCGGGTTGATTTCGGCAAGACTTTCATAGGCCAGATCCAGCCGTTCCATCACGCCGGGGCGGAAGTTTTCCACCACCACATCGGCGCTCCTCACCAGGGTGCGGAACGCGGCCTTGCCCTGGGGCGACTTGAGATCGAGCATGACGCTCTTCTTGGATCGGTTGAGGCTGACGAAATAGCCTGCCCAGTCGTGGCCCGGGTCATCGTCGCGAAACGGCCCGTTGCCGCGGCTGGTGTCACCGCCGGGCGCCTCGATCTTGATCACCTCGGCACCGTGATCGGCCAGCATCATGGTGCAATAGGGGCCGGAAAGCATCCGCGACAAATCGAGCACGCGGATACCCTTGAGGATGCCGTTCATGTGCGGTTCCGCGCATGGTGGTCGGGAAAGGCGGCAAGCGGTGCGTTCGCCATCGCCGGGGCCTGGGGCGCGCCACCCGGTAAAACGACTGGATCTTCGATCTTGGCGTCTCCTGCCTTGCCTGCCTGCCATTTGTCTGACAGCCGGACTTCGTGTCCTTCGAGCGCATTTTGCCGGAAAGACACGAAAATCTGTTCGCTCCTGTACCCAATATGGGGCAAACCGGGTCAAGAGGAAATACACCCTGCCCGATATAAAGGTCTTCTGAACGTTGACGGGGCGCGCGTGGGCCGGCAATCGAAGGCACAGCCTCAGCGCGGATCCTTCCCGCGATAGCCTCGGGTTTTCGGCGCCTGCACCCTTGACGTAATTTCAACTCGGTATAATGTGGGGCCACATTGGCGAAGAGCCACATGGCAAACAGGCCCTGAATGCGGACCACTGCGGTCGGCGTCAGGGCCTGTTTGATTTGGGGGGCTGGATGGCCGCAAGACGGCAAATCGAACTTGGGTTGCTCTATTCGCGTTCGGGCGACTATGCGCTGATATCGCAGGCCAGCCGCGCGGGGGCCGTGGCAGCGATCGCAGCGGTCAATGCAGACCCCGATCTCGATATCCGATTTGTGCCGGTAGAACGCGATCCGGCCGGCAATGCCGATGCCTACGGTGTGTTGTGCGACGATATCCTGCGCAACAGCGGCGCCCGTCATGTGATTGGCTGCGTGACCTCGTGGAGCCGCAAGGAAGTGATCCCGGTGCTGGAAAAGCGCGGCGGAACCCTGTGGTACCCGCTTCCCTACGAAGGGTTCGAGGCGTCGGACCATGTCGTCTATACCCATGCCTGCCCGAACCAGCATCTTTTGCCGCTGCTTGGCTGGGCGATGCCGGAATTTGGCCGCCGTGCCTACCTGACCGGGTCGAACTATGTCTGGGGATGGGAGATGAACCGCCTGGCGCGCGAATGCGTCACCACCTCAGGCGGCGAAATTCTGGGCGAACGGCATCTGCCGCTGGGGTCGCGCGAAGTGGGGCGGATCGTCGAGGAAATCCGCCATGCCAAGCCCGATTTCATCCTCAACAATCTGGTCGGCACATCGACCTACGAATTCGTTGGCGCGATGCACCGGCTGGGCAGCGAGGCCGCCGAGTTCGCGCCCGATCGCTGCCCGATCCTGTCGTGCAACCTGACCGAGGCAGAGTTTCCGGCACTGGGTGAAGCCGCTGAGGGCCTGGTTGCGGCGGGGCCGTATTTTCGCGGTGCTTCGGGCTGGCCGGGCAGGGGGCCTTTTGCCTCGTCGCATGAAGCGGCGGCCTTTGCCGCGGTGCGCGAACTTGCACGGCTCTTGAACCGGCAACCCGGTGCGGAAACGCGCGGCCTTGCGGCGCTGCTGGCCGATGATCCGCGCGGGCTGGTCGACCCTGCGACCCATCACACAAAACTGCCGGTCCTTATCGCACGCGTTGAGCGCGGGGCGTTCAAGATCGTGAAGGCGCTGCCGGCGGTTGCGGGCGATCCCTATCTTGCCCGCGTCCGGCCGGCCCGCGCCCATCCGAAACTGAGGGTAGTGTCATGAAGCGCCGCGCGCTGCGCATCCAGAACCTGGGCGGCGCCAGGGCGGTGATTCTGCACCGGCCGCATCAGCTGGTGCAGGCGCTCGAACGGCAGTTGCGCGCCATCGGCCTGGAGGTATTGCAGGTCTGGCCCGAACTGGGGCCCGAGGTGCTGGGGGCGGATTTCGTCTTTTTCGACGCCGACATGGGCCATGACGACCAGTTCCCCTGGGCGGCGGGCGCAAGCCCGATGCCGATGATCGCGCTGATCGGCTCCGAGGCGCCGGGCCGGATCGAATGGGCGCTGCGCGTCGGGGCGCATGCGCAGATTCTCAAACCGGTGGGCGACAGCGGGGCCTATTCGGCATTGCTGATAGCCCGTGATGCATTCGACGTGCAACGCGCCTTGTCGGTGGAGATCGCCGATCTGCGAAAACGCCTCGATGACCGGCAAACGGTGGTGCGCGCGGTCACGCTGCTGGCGGCGCGCACGGGCCAGAACGATGCCGCCGCCTATGATCAGCTGCGCCAGCTGGCGATGGCATGGCGCGTGACCTTCGAGGAAGCGGCGGCGCGGGTTGTGGCCCGGATGACGCAGAGGCAGGGTGACGGCGATGACCGATGCAATCGCGGCTGAACCGCGTCGGCCAGCGGGGGCGATCGCGCGGCTCTTGCAGCGCAAGCTGGCCTTGCTGGGGCTGTTTCTGATCCTTGTCGTCGTGCTCGGCGCGGTCTTCGCGCCTTTCATTGCGCCCTTTGCGCCGGACGATCAGCATTTCGACGGGCTGACGATCGAAGGCGCGCCGCTGGCCCCCAATGAAACCTATATTCTCGGCACCGACTTGCTGGGCCGCGATCTTTTCAGCCGCATTCTTTTCGGCGCGCGCACCTCGCTGATCATCGGGGTGGTGGCCAACGGCATGGCGCTGATCATCGGTACCCTTGTCGGCATCACGGCGGGGTATTTCCGGGGCTGGATCGGGTCAGTCCTGATGCGTTTTACCGATCTGATGATGGCCTTTCCCGCGCTCTTGCTGGCGATCTGCCTGGCGGCGATCTTTCACCCCTCGTTGTGGATCGTCGCCATTGTCATCGCGCTGGTCAACTGGGTGCAGACCGCGCGGGTGATCTTTACCCAGACCAGCACGCTGGCGGAACGCGATTTCATCGCTGCCGAACGCACATTGGGCGCCGGCACCGCGCGGATCCTGTTCCGCCACATTCTGCCGCATCTGGTGCCGACGATCATCGTATGGGGCACGCTGGGCATTTCGACGACCGTGCTCCTGGAGGCGACGCTGTCGTTTCTGGGTGTCGGGGTGCAGCCGCCGACCCCGAGCTGGGGCAATATCATTTTCGAAAACCAGACCTATTTCCAGTCTGCCCCGTGGCTCGTCTTCCTGCCCGGAGCGGCGATCATCCTGCTGGCGCTGGCCTTCAACCTTGTCGGCGATGCGTTGCGCGACGTTCTCGACCCGATGCAGAGGGGACGCGACTAGGCCATGGCTGCGTATCTTCTCCGCCGTCTGTTGCAATCGGCGCTGATCCTGCTTGGGGTCAGTTTCATCACCTTCGTTCTGCTTTACGTCCTGCCCGCCGATCCGGTCCGCCAGATCGCCGGGCGTTCGGCGACGGCCCAGACGGTTGAAAACATCCGCCACGAACTGGGGCTCGACCAACCCTTCGTCATCCAGTACCTTCACTATCTGTGGGGCATGGTTCAGGGCGACCTGGGCCGCAGCTACCTGCAAAAGACCGAAGTCGCCGCGCTGATCGCAGCACGCCTGCCCGCGACACTTCTGTTGATGCTGGGGGCGATCGCCTGTGAACTGGTGATCGGCCTGACGATGGGTGTCTTTGCCGCACTCAGGCGCGGCACGGCATTCGACCACAGCCTGATGATGGTGTCCTTCGTCACGGTATCGGCGCCGCAATTCGTCGTGGGGCTGTTGCTGCTTTACGTCTTCGCGGTCCAGCTTGGCTGGTTCCCGATCGGCGGCTATGGCACCTTCGCGCATCTCGTGCTGCCGTCGCTGACGCTCGGCATCCTCGGGTCGGGGTGGTATTCGCGGATGATGCGTTCGTCGATGCTCGACGTGCTGCGCGCCGATTTCATCCGTACCGCGCGGGCCAAGGGCCTGTCGCGGGCCCGCATCGTGCTTGCCCATGCGTTGCCCAACGCCATTTTGCCGGTCATCGCGATGATCGGTATCGATATCGGCGTGTTCATGGGCGGCATCGTTGTCGTCGAATCGGTCTTTGGCTGGCCGGGTATCGGCCAACTGGCCTGGCAGGCCATTCAGCGCGTCGACATTCCGATCATCATGGGGGTGACGCTTGTGTCGGCCATGGCCATCGTGCTGGGCAACCTGCTGGCCGATCTGATCACCCCCTTTATCGACCCCCGTATCAAACTGAAGTAACCAACAGGAGAAGGAAAATGAAAACACTGCTTGCCTCAACCGCTGTCATGCTGGCGCTGGCGATGCCTGTAGCTGGCCAGGACTATACGCCCGATCCGAACGCCAGGGCGCGTGGATCGATCGTCATCACCTACAAGGACGATGTGGCGACGCTGGACCCGGCAATCGGCTATGACTGGCAGAACTGGTCGATGATCAAGTCGCTCTTCGACGGGCTGATGGATTATGTACCGGGCACCACCACGCTGCGCCCCGGCCTTGCCGAAAGCTACGACATCTCGGAAGACGGGATGACCTATACCTTTCATCTGCGCCCCGGCGTGAAGTTCCACAACGGGCGCGAGATGACAGCCGAGGACGTCAAATATTCGCTCGACCGGGTAACGAATCCGGCAACGCAATCCCCCGGCGCGGGATTCTTCGGTTCGATCAAGGGCTACGATGCGATGGCGGACGGCTCGGCGACCGAACTTGAGGGGGTGAAGGTCATCGACCCGGCGACGGTCGAGATCACGCTGTCGCGCCCCGACGCCACGTTCCTGCATGTCATGGCGCTCAACTTCGCCCATGTCGTCCCGAAGGAAGAAGTGGAGAAATGGGGCGCCGATTTCGGGCGCCACCCGGTCGGCACCGGATCTTACAAGCTGGGCGAATGGACCGTCGGCCAGCGGTTGGTGTTCGAGAAGAACGCCGACAACTGGCGCAAGGGCGTGCCATATCTCGATCAGATCACCTTCGAGGTCGGGCAGGAACCGATCGTGGCGTTGCTGCGGCTCCAGAAGGGGGCGGTCGACATTCCCGGAGACGGCATCCCGCCGGCGAAGTTCCAGGAAGTGATGAACGACCCCGAGCAGGCCAAGGACGTTGTCGAGGGCGGCCAGTTGCAGACCGGCTACATCACCATGAACGTCACCACGCCGCCCTTCGACCAGAAGGAGGTGCGCCAGGCGATCAACATGGCGATCAACAAGGACCGGATCGTGCAGATCATCAACGGCCGCGCGGTGCCCGCGAACCAGCCGCTGCCGCCGTCGATGCCGGGCTATACCAAGGACTACAAGGGTTATCCCTACGACCCGGAGAAGGCCAGGGCGATGCTCGCCGAGGCGGGCCTGCCGGACGGGTTCGAGACCGAGCTTTACGTGATGAATACCGACCCCAACCCGCGTATCGCCCAGGCGATCCAGCAGGATCTTGCCGCGATCGGCGTCAAGGCCTCGCTCCAGTCGCTCGCGCAGGCCAACGTTATCGAGGCGGGTGGCAATGGCTCGGCGCCGATGATCTGGTCGGGCGGCATGGCCTGGATCGCGGACTTCCCCGATCCGTCCAACTTCTATGGCCCGATCCTCGGCTGTGCGGGTGCGGAGCCGGGCGGCTGGAACTGGGCGAAATACTGCAACGAGGCGCTCGACGAAAAGGCGGCGGCGGCCGACGCAATGGCCGACCCGGCGAAATCGGATGAGCGTCTGAAGCTCTGGTCCGACATCTTCATGCAGGTGATGGACGACGCGCCCTGGGTGCCGGTCTTCAATGAACAGCGTTACACGATGAAGTCGACGCGGATGGGCGGGGCGGACGATCTTTATGTCGATCCCGTCTCCATTCCCGTCAATTACGACTATGTCTATGTGACCGAGTGATCCCATGTGCAAGGCTTGCGACTATACCATCCACGGCGCGCAGCATCATTTCGGCTGGGACAATTCCCTGGCCCCGGCGCTGCGCGCCGAACCCGGGTCGACGATCCGGTTCGAATGTCAGGATTCATCGGCGGGCCAGCTTGGCCCGTCTTCCCGGCTTCAGGATGTGGCGGATCTGGATTTCGGCAGGATCAATCCGGTATCCGGGCCGGTTCATGTCGAAGGCGCCGAGCCGGGCGACGCGCTGAAAATCACCATCGACAGCTTTGTCCCGCGCGCATTCGAGGGAAAGGGCTTTGGCTGGACGGCCAACATACCCGGTTTCGGGCTCCTGGCCGATCAGTTCACCGACCCCGCGCTTACGCTCTGGTCCTATGATCCGCAAAGCCTTGCCCCGGCGCTTTGGGGCAAGGCGGCGCGGGTGCCGCTCAAACCCTTTGCCGGGACGATCGGCAATGCTCTGGCCGAGACCGGTCTGCATTCGATCGTGCCGCCGCGGCGGGTGGGCGGCAATCTTGATATCCGCGATCTGGCGGCCGGGACAGTGCTCTATCTGCCGGTCGAGGTCGCGGGCGCGCTCTTCAGCGTCGGCGATACCCATGCCGCGCAGGGCGACGGCGAGGTCTGCGGCACCGCGATCGAAAGTCCGATGGACGCGGTGCTGACGCTCGATCTGGTCAAGGGCGCGAACCTCAAGACCCCGCGCTTCACGACCCCGGGGCCGGTGACGCGCCATCTTGATGCCAAGGGCTATGAGGCGACGACCGGGGTCGGCCCCGATCTCATGGCCGCGGCGCGCGATGCGGTGGCCAACATGGTCGATCTGCTTTGTGCGCAACAGGGCATGGCGGCGGTCGATGCCTACATGCTTTGTTCGGTCTGCGGTGATCTGCGCATTTGCGAAATCGTCGACATGCCGAACTGGGTTGTCGGCTTCTACTTCCCGCGCTGCGTTTTCGAATGAAGCCTGCCGCCGACGCTGCGTTGAAAAGCCGCTCCGGGGCCGATCTGGCCCCGGATGCCGCGCCGGTTCTGATGGTCGAAAACCTGACCGTTTCGGTGCGTACCGACGAAGGTGTCAAACCGCTGGTCAGGGATATGTCCTTTGGCCTTCGGCGCGGTGAAACGCTGTGCATCGCCGGGGAAAGCGGGTCGGGCAAGTCGATTACCTCGCTGGCCATAATGGGGCTGTTGCCGCCGCCCGCCGTGCGCGTGACAGGCGGCAGCATCCGCCTGGGCGAAACCGATCTGAACACTCTGGGCGAGGCACAGATGCGCCGCGTTCGCGGCGACCGCATCGCGATGATCTTTCAGGAACCGATGACCAGCCTCAATCCGGTGATGACCGTCGGCACCCAACTGGCCGAGGCGATCCGAGCCCATGATGATGTCAGCCGGTCGGCCGCGCGCGACCGTGCGCTTGCCGCGCTGAAATCTGTCCGCCTCAGCCAGCCCGAAAGGCGGATGTCGCAATTTCCGCACGAGCTGTCTGGCGGGATGCGGCAGCGGGTGATGATCGCCATGGCTCTGGCGCTGCGCCCCGAGGTTCTGATCGCCGATGAGCCGACCACGGCGCTTGACGTGACGGTACAGCGCGAGGTGCTGGATCTTCTGCGCGACCTTCAGCGTGACACCGGCACTGCGATCATCCTGATCACCCACGATATGGGCGTTGTCGCCGAAATGGCCGATCGGGTGATCGTGATGCGCGACGGGGCGATGGTCGAAGAGGCGGCGGCGCGGGCATTGTTTTCATCGCCGCGGGCGCAGTATACCCGCGACCTGCTGGCCGCCGTGCCGCGCATGGGGCAGGGGGCGCTGCGCCCGCCCGTGGACAATGCGCCGGTCGCGCGGCTTTGCGATGTCGTGGTGCGCTTTCCGATCAGGGGCGGCGTCTTCGGGCGTACGACGCATCTGGTCCATGCGGTCGAGCATGTCAGTTTCGAAATCCGCAAGGGAGAAACCTTTGCCCTGGTCGGCGAATCCGGTTGCGGCAAATCGACGATCGCCAAGGCGATGGTCGGCCTTGTGCCGCATCAGGGGCGGATCGAGATCGGCCAGGAGCGCCTGGCGGATATGCGAGGGGCCGCGATGCAGGCGCTGCGCCGGCGGATACAGATGGTCTTTCAGGATCCGATGGCGGCGCTTGACCCGCGCATGACTGTGGGCGGCCAGATTGCCGAACCCTTGCTGATCCACGGTATCGGCGATAGTGCGGAGCGCCGTTCCCGCGCCGCCGATCTGATGGCGCGCGTTGGCCTGACCGTCGATCAATACGACCGCTACCCGCATGAGTTTTCCGGCGGTCAGCGGCAGCGCATCTGCATCGCCCGCGCGCTGGCGCTCAACCCCGATCTGATCATCGCCGATGAAAGCGTCTCGGCGCTCGACGTCAGCGTACAGGCGCGTGTGCTCGATCTCTTGCGCGAATTGCAGGTGGAATTCGGCATCGCCTTCCTGTTCATCAGCCATGATATGGCGGTCGTGGACAACATTTCCGACCGGGTCGGCGTGATGTATCTGGGCCAGATCGTCGAACTGGGTACCCGCGCTCAGATTTTTGGCAATCCGCAGCACGCCTATACAAGGCGGTTGATCGAGGCGGTTCCGGTACCTGATCCCGCCTTCGTGCGCCCCGTGCTCGACCGGCTGACAGGCGATGTGCCAAGCCCGGTATTTGCTGCCGGGCGAGGGCCGAAACAGGTGCGGCTGGCTGATGTCGGGGGCGGACATCTGGTTGCGGACGGCGTCGAATAGGCACGACGGTCGATTCCCGCGCCGCTGCCCGGCGCGTCGCGCAGTCTCCGGTCTGACAGTAGAGCAAGCTTCACTCGACTGCGAGCAGATCCGTTCCGATCGGCGGGCCGAATTCCCAGGCACCGGCCCGCCCCTTGGCCTGCCCCAGAGCAAAGGCATCCCGCATGAACCCCGGGTCGAATGGAATATGCCGGTTGGCCGGAATCGCCCGGTCGATATAGGCCAGCCGGAATGTCGCTCTGTTCTGGCGCGCGAATTGGGCCATTTCGGTAACGCTCTGGGTGGCGCTCGATTTTTCGAGCGACGACAGCGCCCGTTCGGCGATCCGTATGGATTGCTGTGGAATCACGCTGAATCTGGGGGCCAGTGCAGCGTTCACGATGACATAGATATCGGGGCGCAGCCCATCGAGATCAGCGTTTGAATAGAAAGCATCGGGCAACAGATATAGTTGGCGAATGACCCCGCCGTCGGCGTGCAATTCCTCGAACGTGGCGCGGTCGCCGGTGACCGGGATCCGGACCGGAGGAAAGATTGCCGGGATGCTTGCCGATGCTTCCAGTACGTCGCCGATCAGCCGCACGCTGTCGGGCCTGCCCGACGCGGCGATGGCGCCGATGTCCCAGACCACGCTGCGCTGCGAATCGAGGTTGGTCGTCACCGCCAACAGCCGCGCGCCGGTTCGGTGCCGTGCCGCGATCCGGTCGACCAGATCCTTGTTGACATGCGCCTCGATCAGCGCGCGAAACGTCTTTCGCGAAATGGCGCCCTGGCCGAGCACACCCGCCAAAAGGGATCGACTGTGATTGATTTGTTTGACCGAAAGCGCGGTGAACAGGTTTGCCAGCTCAGTATCGGCCGCCGGGCCGACAAAGGCGAAGGGCGCAAGCAGGGCGCCGGCGCTGACCCCTGTCACCAGATCGAATTGTGGCCGGTCGCCGCGTTCGGACCAGCCGGCCAGAACGCCTGCGCCAAAGGCACCGCCGGCGCCGCCCGATGACAGGACAAGCCAGGTCGAGCGGCCGTCCGCGCCTGATCCCTCGGGCAGGAAGCGGGTACGCTGCGCAGCAAGTTCGTCTTGCGGCATATCGGCAAAAAACCTGATGTCGTGATAGCCGGGAATACTGGCGTCGCGTAGATCGGCAAGCGTGTAGGGGGTGCGTTCCGGTGTGAAACAGCCGGCCAGAAACGCCAGAAAGAAGGGCAACATCCCCCTGCGCGCAGCCGCGGCTGCGGCCGTGGAAACGGCTTTTTCAGGTGATGTGCCTCTATCGTCCATGACAAACGGCCCCTGCGGTACCGGGTTTTGGCAGGATCGAACCCGAGGCAAGCCCGACAAGCAGCGCCAGAACATGGCCTGCATCGGCCAGAAGATCGGGCGCGACGCAAAATTTCGCGCCGATTGCCAAAAGGATCGCGCCACAAATAAACCACTTCGCGTGCCATCCGGCAATGGTCATGCCGATCAACCCGAAGCCGCCCAACGACATGCCAACGTCGTTGACCGCGGCCAGGTCATGCAGCGCCGTGCTCAGTTCGACGCATCCAAGCAACAGCAGCGTTGTCGCGATATCCAGCCCGAAGAACCAGGCGGCGGCGCGCGCCGCGCCCAGCCGCCATTCGGTATAGCCGATGACAACCGCGGCAAACCCGAACTGCCGCAGGAACATGTCCCCGTCATGCGACAGAAAGGTGCCGGTGATCAGTCTGAAAACCTCTCCCGAAAAAAGCGTATCGTGGCCGATGCCCCAGTCCGCCAGAATCTGGGCGGGCAGGGCGTGGCCCAGAGTTCCGGCGGCCAGATTGGCACCCAGCATCACGGCCAGAAACAGGATCGTGAATCGCAAACGAAGGATCGGCGAAGCGATGCTTCGTGGCACTCTTGCGGCGGTGGTGGCTGTCTCAGGTGACATGGATCGCAAAGCTCCCCAACAGGACGAACAGCGCCACGATCAGCAGTATGAGAAAGAAATCCGCGAGGCTGGAATCGTCGGGCAGTTCGGCGGGGTTGTCGATCCGCTTGCGGACATGCTGCATCCTGACCCAGGCAAGCACGATCACCGCGGCACCCGCGCAAAGCATCAGGACCTCGGACCAGAGCGGCGACGCGTGGGTGCCAAGCCGCGCCGCCGCCAGCCCGAAACCGACGATGGCGACGGCCGTGCGCACCCAGGACAGAAAAGTACGTTCGTTCGATGCGTGGTTCTGGAAATTGACGATCATGATGCACCATGCCTGACCAGGCCGCGAAGCCCGCCGGAAATCAGAATGTTCACTTCGTAAAGAATTTGCGGCGCGGCCAGGCCTCCAGGACAGGCCAGATAGTTCGGGCTCCAGTCCGGGCCGAACTTTTCCTTGTAGGAGCGCAACCCCTCGAAATTGTAGAAATGTTCGCCGTGTTCATAGACAAAGCCGCCGATGCGGTTCCAGATGGGCGCAAGCTGGCGGTTCTCGATGCCCGAAAAGGGCGCGGCCCCCAGCGAAAACCAGCGATAGCCCTGATCGGCACCCCACAGCATGAGTTCGGCAAAAAGCGCATCCATGGCGAAACCCGGCCCCCCCGGCCGGTAGCGCATCAGATCGAGCGACAACTCGCAGAGGTTCGCCCCCTTGAAGAGATTGGCGAAGGCGACGATTTGACCGCCAGTGTCGCGCAACACGGCAACGTCGAAATTGGAGATATAGGTTTCTTCGAACGCCCCAAGGGCAAAACCCTTTTCCTCGCCCTGCTTGTTTTCCAGCCAGGCATCCGAAATCGCCCGCAGTTCGGGCAAAACCGCGGCGATCTCGGCCGCCGGTATCACTTTGAAGGTGAAACCATCGCGTGCCGCACGATTGCGCGCCTGGCGCAGATCCTTCTTGTTCGATCCTTCGAGCGTGAAGCCGCGCATGTCGACCCGCGCGACCTCGCCGATCTTCAGGATGGACAGGCCCAGATCGAGATAGGTCGGCAGATAGTCGGGCGAGACCCCGTAAAAGGCGCAGCGTTTGCCCTGCCGGTCGGCCATTTCGCGCAAGCGCCAGATCAGCCGCCGGCCGGCGCGGGCATCGCCCACCGGATCGCCCTTGGCAATCAGTGACCTGCCGGTATCGGCATAGGCGATGAAGGCGCTTTCGTCTTCGGCGACGAGAAACGCCTTGTCCCCCATCAGGGCGATGCCGGCTTCTGTGTCTTCGCTTTGGGCGACCAGTCTGCGAACCGAATCGGGGATCGGCTCCGGGCGGGCGCGGATCTTCCTGCCGGTCATCAGCGAATTGATTGCAACCACCGCCAGAATCACCGCGCCGGCGAGGCTGGCCCTCAGAAAGCGCGAGGCATCGCCATGCCAGGTGAAATCCCACCACAGCGCGTTGCGGTAAGGGACATGGGCATGAACGAAAAGCCCGATCCAGAATATCGCTGCCACCAACGCCAGGATGCTGACAAGCCAGGTCGCGTTCAACCGGAATACCGAAGCACTGTCGGCGCGGTAGAACGCCGGGCGGAAAAGGCCCAGCACGGCCATTGTCGCCAGCATCGACAGCGATTCGCGCCAGTCGAGCCCCTTCGCGAGCGAGGCGACCAGCCCGATTGCGATCAGCGCCATCGCGATCAGCCAGGCCCGGTACAGCTTGCGGTAAAGGCCGCGCGCCACGACGATCAGCAGCAGCCCGGCGATGCTGCCCGTCAGATGGGATGCCTCGACAAAGTAGAGCGGCAGAAGTTCACGCAGCGCGCCAAGATGCGTGCCATCGGCCGGCAGGTTGCCCGATACCAGCAGGATCACCCCGGCAAGCAATGCGATACCTGCGGCGACGGGGGGCACCAGGGGATGGAACGCGCGCCAGATCACGCGCGCCCCACCTTCGAGTTCCTGGTGCCGCGCGAGCCCCATCATGACGCTGAGCCCGGACGCCGCGACAAGGAAGGGAAAGATCGTATAGATCACGCGGTAAAGCAGCAATGCCGCCAAAACGTCGGAACGGCCCGATGCGCCCAGCCCGGCGATGATCGTCGCCTCGAACACACCCAGCCCGCCCGGCGAATGGCTGAGGATGCCCAGGCCGACCGCCGCAAAGAAGACGGTGAAGAAATAGGGCAGGTTGCCCGCGACATCCGCCGGCATCAAAACGTAAAGGACCATGGCGGCGGCGCCAATATCCAGCACGCCCGCCCCGGTCAGGGCGACACCGGTCCTTGCATTCGGCAAGATCACCGCGAAGCCGCCGAACGTCAGCCGCCGGTACCCCGCCGCCAGCCAGAGCAAATAGCCGGCCAGCGCCGCGAGAATCGCGATGCCGAAGCCTGTCTCAAGAACCCGCGAGACCGGCAGGACGGCGCTCAACCCGTCCGGGTGCAACGCAAGCAGGCCGCCAAAGACAAGCGCCAGACCCGAAAGAAACCCGGTCCACGAAACGCCCAGGACACCCGCGATCAGTGCCAGGTCCATCCCGAAGGACGAATAGACGCGGTAACGAACGGCGGCGCCTGTCAGATATGAAACACCCAACAGTCCGGAAATCGCATAACCGGCCGACCCGGCCAGGGCGGCGATGCGGAAGGGCACCTTGCCAGGGGCCACGGAACGGACGGCCAGAGCGTCGTAAAGCGAAATGCCGACGAAACTGAGTGCCGTGAAGCCAAGCGCCTTGAGCAGCGAAATATCCGGCGCCGCCGCGAGATCGGCTTTGACATCGCGCCATTTCACCTCGGCCGACAGCTTGTGCAGGACGAATATGGCAATCGCAGCGATAAGCAGCGGTACCGCGATCCTGAACGCCGGGTGTTCGATGATCCGCGACAGCCTGACTTGCGGCGGCAGGGCTTCAGCGGCGGCCATCGGTGCTTTCCTCCAGCAACTCGATCTGGATCTGCTGCAACTCGGCAAGCTTCTGCCATTGGTTGGCAAGCTGGTGGTCGATCTTTTCATGCAGCTGGCGGATTTCCAGTTCGGCCTTGAGATTGACGCGGTAGTCGTTTTCGGCGCGCAGCCTGTCCTTGGTTTCCTGCCTGCGCTGGCTCATCATGATGACGGGCGCCTGCATCGCAGCGAGACAGGACAGCGCCAGATTCAGCAAGATGAACGGATAGGGATCGAAAGGATGCGCCATCAACCCCGCGACATTGGCGGTGATCCAGACCACCAGCACGAACGAGAAGAACAGTATGAACGGCCAGCTTCCGCCGAATTCGGCAACCTTGTCGGCGGTGCGTTCACCCAGCGTCGATTTTTCGGCGAATTCATCGTCAGGAATGCGGGCGATGGGCAGCCCTGCCTCCAGACTGGCGATCACCTGCCGGTCCAGTTCGTCCAGCTCGCCCTTTTCGTCCGCCAGCAGGTTTTCAACATATTGCCGGCGAAACCGGGCGAGGTCGGGTTTGCAGATCAGCTTGCCTTCGCCCCAGCCGGGTGCGGCCTTGTCGATCAGATCCGAAACCCCTTGGCGCACCGAGATCCACGGTCGCAGTTTGGCGACGGGAAAAGTCTGCCCGCAGATATGGCAGACGGGCTGTGATGCGGTTGCAGGGCGAACGGATCTGGGCATGTCAGGCGGATTCTCTTGCTGTTTTGCCCAGCATGACAAGTGAAAGCCCCGTCGACAAGAAGTTGACGCCCAAAAGCACACCCAATGTCCAGACCGCCGTCTCCGGCCAGCCGATCAGGATGATGGCGCCGATGATCAGCGAACAAAGGCCGCTGAAGGCCAGCCAGCCCCAGTTGCGCATGTGGCCGCTCATCCGCATCGCCAGAAGGATCGAAACTACTCCTTCCATCAGGAACACCACCATCATCACGATAGTCAGGGTTTCGATTCCGACGCCGGGAAACAACAAGAACATCAGCCCCAGCAGCAAGGTGATGGCAAAGGCCACGCCGGCATAGCGCCATTCTTTCGCCGGGCGCATTTCCCACGCGAACCACAGGCCGACCGCCCCCCACAGCGTCAGCATCCATGCGACGAGCATTTCCCCCGCCAGGGTGGCCCAGGCGGGCAGCAGAATCGCCAGGACGCCCACGGCGGCAAAGACGATTCCGATGATTGTCAGCCGTTTCGGCAAGACATGGTTTCGGGTCGCGCTCACGCGCGAGTGATCGAGGGTGTTCATTTTCAACGCGCTCCTTGAATATGCGGCCGCAATGGCCGGCTTGTCATGCCTTACTAGGGGTCGGGAGGCGCGCGAAACTTTTCCCAACCTTACTTCTGTGCAAGGTTTGCGGAAAGTCTGGCTGAAACCTGCCCGCTTGCATATTCTTTGCCAAAACGCGGAGACGCCGATGAAAATCCTGCTGGCCGAAGACGATGCCAAGATGGCCGAATACCTGACCGCCGGGCTGGTCGAGAATGGCCACAGCGTCGATCATGTGGCCGATGGGCGCGACGCGCTTGCCTATTGTCTTTATAACGATTGCGACATGGCGATCCTCGACAGGATGATGCCGGGAATGGACGGGCTGTCGGTGCTCAGGGCGTTGCGGGCGGCCAAGAAGGATCTGCCGGTGCTGTTTCTGACGGCGATGGGGCAGGTCGACGACCGGGTTGAAGGGCTGTCGGCGGGCGGCGATGACTATCTGACCAAGCCGTTCCATTTTTCCGAACTTCTCGCGCGGATCGCGTCGATCACCCGCCGCAGTAACGACACCCCTCAAACCCCTTCGCTGAAGGTCGAGGATTTGCATCTGGACCTTATGGCGCGAACCGCGACGCGGCAGGGCAAGCTGATCGAGCTTCACGCCAAGGAATTTGCGATGCTGGAGATATTGATGCGCAATGCCGGGCGGGTGGTGACGCGCACGATGTTGCTGGAACGCGTATGGAATTTCAACTTCGAGCCGAACACCACCGTCGTCGAAACCCATATGAGCCGGTTGCGCAGCAAGATAGACAAGCCGTTCGCCGTGCCCCTGATCCATACGATCCGCAATACCGGATATTCGATGCATGGACCGCGGTAACGTCCTTTCGGGCGCGGCGTTCACGGCTGTTCTTATGTCGGCGGTGGCCTTCGTGGTGGTGCTGATCACGGTGGGCGTACTGTCGCATGGCTATGTCGCGCGCACCATGAAAGACGAGATGCGCGCGGATATTGACACGCGCTGGAACCTCTTTGCGGCCGATTACCGGGATGAGGGAGTCGCCCCCCTGACAGAGCTGATCGAAAGCGCCATCAAACCCGACGGGCAAGGGCAACACCCGATCGGCCTGTTCGACTCGGCCGGCACGCGGGTTGCCGGCAACGTGCGTTCACTGCCCGGCCTCAGCGGATGGCAGGAGGGGTCTCTCGATCTGATCACCCACGCAACGCAGCGCGAGGCCAAAGAAGGCAAGGTCGGCTTTCTCTATCGCAGCGGTGCCCTTGACGGGCACATATTGATCGTCGGGCAGCGGATGGACGGCATGTACCGGAGCAACCGCGCGGTTTTTCGGACGCTGGCCGCGACCGGCTTTGTCGTGGTGCTGACGATGCTGGCGACGGGCTATCTTCTCAGCCGCAAGAGCCAGGCAAAGCTGGAGCGCATGGAAGAGATACTGGCACGGGTTTCCAAAGGCGATGTGAACATGCGCATGATGGTGTCGCCGGAAAACGACCAGATCGACCGGGTCGCGGCGCGCATGAACACACAGCTCGATACCCTGGCGCGGCTGATGGTCTCCACCCGGGCGACCGTTGCCGCCGTGGCCCACGATCTCAGATCGCCATTGGCGCGCGCCTATCTGGGGCTGGGGCGTGCGCTCGACCGGATCGAGGCAGGTGACGATCCCCGTGCCGAGGTTGAGGATACCCAGGCCGAACTGGAGCGGATGACCGGGATATTCGACACCTATCTGCGGCTGTCGCGGATCGAGGCGGGCGCGGACGGGGTGACCTTCGACAGGGTCGATCTGGCCCCGCTTCTGGACGATCTGGCGGAAACCTATCAGATGGTCGCCGAGGACGCCGCCCAGACCCTTGTCTATGAGCGGCCGGGCGAAGGCCGCCTTGAGATCACCGGCGACGCCGCGATGTTGCAACAGATGGTTGTCAACCTGCTCCAGAATGCCGTGACCCACGGCAGTCAAGGCAACCGGATCCTGCTGCGGTTGAACCGCGAAGCGGGTCAGATCCGCATGACCGTCGCCGATACCGGCCCCGGTATCCCCGCGGCGGCCCGTGAGGCGGTGTTCGAACCCTTTCGCCGCCTCGACGCCAGCCGGACGCGCGCGGGTTCCGGGCTGGGCCTTGCGCTGGTACGGGCCATAGTCGAGCGCCACGGCGCGCGCATTTCGCTGTCGGACAACGCACCGGGGCTGCGTGTCGTGGTGGAATTTGCCGCAGCCGACGCCTTGTGAAGCCCTGCGGCCGACAGATCCGCCTCTGACACAGCGAAACCTGCCTGCGCCCTGCCGGCGATGATCGGGCGGGGTGCGATCCGCCGGGCGGGGCTGACGGGCACCAGGTGAATCCTGACGAAAACGTAAACTTCAGGCAAATCTCAAAGCAGATCGGCATGACAAAAGCATGTCATCCGGACGCGGTCGATTGCCCGAAAACGATTGGCAGCAAAAGAGCCGGAACCGAACCACAACAGCCTGCCTGTGAGCAGCAAACAAAGGAACTTCAAAATGCGTACTTCCATTCTTTCCGCGACAATCCTGGCCGCAATGTTCACCGGCGGCCTGGCCCTTGCCGACGTATCCACCGGCGCGATCAAGTCGATCGACGAGGCTGGCAACACTGTGACCCTCGCCAACGGCACCGTCTACAGCTTCGCCGAGAATTCGCAGCGCCATGAAATGCTGGGCGGTTACCTTCCGGGCGACAAAGTGACGATCGTCTGGGACAAGGTGGGCAACCTCAATGAAGCCCAGTCCATGGATCCCGATTTCGCGGCGGGCGTGACCGGCAAGATTGCCGAGATCAACGAAGTGGAAGGCTTTGTCACCCTCGACAACGGCACGACCTACCACTTCAAGAACGACAAGGGCGACAAGGTAAGCCTTGGCGGCTTCAAGAAGGGTGATGCCGTGAACATCGTCGCGGTCAGCGACGGCAGCACCATGATCGGCCGTGCGATCTCGACCCAGACTTCGGATCAGGTTACCGGCAAGATCAAGGCGATAGATCAGGCTGAAGGCACTGTGACCCTGGATAATGGCAAGGTCTATGTCTTCAACAGTGACAAGGCCGACGAGGCCCATCTTGGCAGCTTCAAGGTTGGCGACATGGTCAAGATCGAAGTCACCAATGTCGGCAACATGCATGTGGGCGAATCGATCACCCCGGCCAACGGCTGACCGAGGCAGGTTGAAGCCGAAACCGGGGGCGGATGCCCCCGGTTTTCTCTCTCTCTCTCTATGATCGTTGCGAAGAAAGGGTGCCTCGGCACCCTTTTTTTGGCATGAAGGTAATGAACGGGCTGGCGCGAAACCGTTCCTGGCCCCGCTGCCGCGCATCGCCGCGCTTTGACAACGGATCCCTCGCACCGCAACCGGGCGATTGCCGCGCCTGCGGCAATGGCCAACCACGCTGACAGAAGGCAAACCGGCAAGAACGCGCCGCGCTAGGGCGCGGGCCGGGCCGCCGCCTTTGGCGGGCGCTGAAGGATCAACACGACAGGCAGCATCGCGAATGCGGCGATGCCGGTCAGCCAGAAGGCATCCTGAAAGGCAAGCATGGTGGCCTGCGCCTGCACCTGGCCGGCCAGTTGCCCGGCGCCGGCAGGGGTTAGCGGATCAAGCCCTAGCGGTGACAAATAGCTTGTGACGGCGGGGTTGAACGGCGTCACCCCCGATGACAGCACCGACCAGTGGAACTGCATGCGGCTGGCTACCTGCCATCCGACGATCGCGATGCCGATCGACGATCCGATCGACCGCGTCACGCCGTATATGCCGGATGCCTCGTCCTGCCGGTCCTGGCCGATATTCTGGAAAGCGAGCGTCGACATGGGCACGAAGAACAACCCCATACCGAGCCCCGAGATTACCCCGGGCCAGGCCAGTTGCCAAAAGCCCGCATTGAGATCCAGCAAGCCCAGCTGCACATTGCCCGTGCCTGTGACCACGAGACCGATGGCCACCAGAAGGCGCGGATCGAAACGGTTGACCAGCACTGATCCGGTGATCACCATCGAAAAACCTGCGGCGATGCCGCGCGGGATAAACAGGTACCCCGCTTCCAGCACCGGATAGCCCAGCAGCCCCTGAACGAACAGCGGCAGGATCGCGATCGAACCGAACATTGCAACGCCAAAACCCATGATGGCAATGTTGGCGCCCGCGAAACTGCGGTCGGCCAAAAGCGAAAAGTCGATGATGTTGTCGGATTTGCTGATACCGCGGATCAGGAATACGGCGCCGCAAAGCGCGAAAGAGATCGCCGCGATCTGGATCAGCGGCGAGGCGAACCAGTCCTTGGTTTCCCCCAGATCGAGCATCATTTGCAACGAACCGATCGCGCCGACCATCAGGGCAAGGCCGATCCAGTCGACCTTGATCGACCTGACTTCCTCTTTTTTCAACTCGCCTGAAATCATCACCAGCGCGAATGCGGCTATCGGCAAATTGACATAGAACACTGCCCGCCACGAGAAATACTCGACCAGGATCGCCCCGATTGTCGGTCCAAGGACCGGCGCGACGACCACGCCGAGGCCGAACAGCGCCATCGCCTGGCCGCGCTTGTCGCGCGGGAAGCTGTCGAACAGGATCGACTGCGACAGCGGAATCAGGAAAGCGCCGAAAAGGCCCTGACCAAGACGGCAAAGCACGATGATCTCGACGCTCCAGGACAGCCCGCAAAGCGCCGAAAAGCTGGCAAAACCGATGATCGCCGCGGTAATCAGGCGTCGCCGGCCGATCCGCCGCACGAAAAACCCGGTCAGCGGCATGACCACGACCGAAGCCACGATATAACTGGTCAGAATCCAGACCGTCTGGTCGTTGGTGATGCCGAACGCCGCCTGCATCTGCGGCAGTGCGACATTGACGATAGTGCTGTCCAGCACTTCGAGCACGGCGGTCAGTACGACCGCCAGAATGATCGTCCAGCGCGCCCCCGATTGCGCGGTGGGCGGCGCGGGATCGGCGGCGGCTGCCGTCATTTCGCGGTGTCCTGGCCCGACGTATCGACAACTGCGCTGACGCTTGCGCCGACGCGCAGCTGCAAGGCCGGATCGTCAGGCTTGCCGGTCAGCCCGATCCGCACCGGAAAGCGCTGGGTGACCTTGACCCAGTTGCCGGTCGCGTTCTGGGCGGGCAAGAGCGAAAAGACCGCGCCGGAACCCGCGCCAATGCTTTCGACGGTCCCGCTCAGCGCCGCACCGGCATACATGTCCACCGACAGCGCCACGGGCTGGCCGGGGCGGATGCGGTCGAGATCGGTTTCCTTGAAATTGGCATCGACCCACCAATGGCCATCCTCGACAAGCGAAAACAGCGGCGCATTCGGCGCAACCACCTGACCCGGGCGCAGGTCGATGTTGGCGATCCAGCCGTCTGCGGGCGCGACGATCCGGGAATCGTCCAGATTGATCTGCGCCTGGGCCAGCTCACCCAGCGCGGCGCGGACCGCTGCATTGCCATCGCCGATCTTGCCGGCCTGGCTTTGTGTGGCGGCAAGCGCGGCCTCGGCGGCCTTTACAGCCGCCTGCGCGCTGTCGCGCGCCGCGCGCGCCTGATCCAGCGCTACCTGCGCCACATCACCCAGTTTGAACAACTGTTCATTGCGGTCAAAGCTGATCTCGGCCTCGGTCAACGCGGCGCGCGCGCCAGCCACCCTTGCGGCGGCGGCCGACACATCGGAACCGGACGCGCCCGCATTCTGCCAGGCAAGATCGTATTGCGCCTGCGCCGTTGTCAGCGCGGCCTGCAACGAGGCCGGATCGATCTGCACGAGAATATCGCCGGCTTTTACATAATCGTTTTCGCCAACCGCAACCTCGGCGATCCGGCCCCCGACCAGCGAGCCGATGGTCAGCACATTGGCTTTCAGATAGGCGTCATCGGTCGAAGGATAGACCTTTTCATGTTCCCACCACCACCAAAGCCCGGCGCCAATCGCCAGAACGGCAATGAGCAGAAAGAGTATTTTCATGTTCTTCATGACTTATCTGTCCCGCGCCCTGTGATCGGGCAAATTAATACCAGGCGGCAGATCGTGTGATCTGCCGCCCGCTCGATACGATGGCCTGCGCCGTAGTTACCCGCCGATCAGATTGGGAAACAATCCCGCAAGTCCGAACAGGATCAGGAAGGCCGCGATCACATAGTTCAGGAAACGCGGAAATACCAGAATCATCAGGCCTGCGATCAGCGCAAGCAACGGTTGAACAACGACGACGGTAGTCATTGCTTTTTCTCCTCGTGAAAAGCGGTCTCTCTTGCATGGGCCTGCTCGAATTCCTGACGCAGGCGGCTCTCGGCGTCGCGATCCAGGTTGGTTCTCAGAATGCGCCCGCCCTTTTCCGCCAGGCGCTCGACGACCCGGTCCGACGCTGTGGCGCTGACCATCATGAAAAGCGCCGCCTGTCCAGGTTGCAGCACGTTGGCGACGTCCTTCATGAATTTGTCGTTGATGCCGAAATCGGTCAGCGCGCCCGACAGCGCGCCTGCGCCGGCGCCGACCGCGACGCCAAGAAGCGGGTTGAAGAAGATGAACCCGATCAGGAGCCCCCAGAAAGCGCCGCCAGCGGCGCCGGCGGTCCACAGGTTGACCATCTGATTGAGCTTGATCGTGCCGTCCTTGTCGGCGGTGGCGACCACGGCGTCGGCGACATCGACAAGATATTCGCGTGACATGCCCAGCAACGCCTTGCGGGCGGCTTCGGCCTCGTCGGGTGTATCGTACCCGATGACGATGAGTTCAGACATTCTGTTTCCTTTCAGATTGGGTCCGCGGCGAGCGAGGGGCCGGATCGAGCCGGCCGGCGCTCAAAGCGCGTCGATGACGCGCCTCAGCCGGCTGCGCACCTCTTCTGCCAGCGGGGCGAGGGCGGGGTTATCAACACGGGCCATGGCGACCTCCGGGTTCACGGCGGCAACCTCGACACCGCCATCGACGGCCTGAACGATGACATTGCACGGCAGCATCACGCCGATCTTGTCTTCGGCCGACAGCGCCTTGTGGGCAAGCGCGGGATTGCAGGCCCCGAGAATGCGGTAGGGGCGCATCTCCTCGCCAAGCTTCTTTTTCAGCGTTGCGGCCACGTCTATGTCGCTCAAAACACCGAAACCCTCGGTGCCGAGCGCGTCCATTGTCCGCGCCACCGCGTCATCGAATTCAGCCCCCGCAAGGGTGCGGGCGATGTAATATTTACCCGACATTTCAATCCACTCCGTTCAGTTCATGTACCAGCCGTGGCTGACAACCAGCGACTGGCCCGTCAGGGCGTTGGTGGGGAAGGCGGCAAAGACATGGGCTATCTCGGCCACATCCTCGATGGTTGTGAATTCCTGATCGACGGTATCGCCCAGCATCACCTTGTCAACGACCTCTTTTTCGGAAATGCCCAGATCGCGCGCCTGTTCGGGGATCTGCTTTTCCACGAGCGGCGTCTTGACGAAGCCGGGGCAGATGACGTTTGCCCGCACACCGTGCGCCGCGCCTTCCTTGGAAATGACCCGGGCAAGCCCCAGAAGCCCGTGCTTGGCCGTCACATAGGCCGATTTCAGCGGCGAAGCTTCTTTCGAGTGGACAGACCCCATGAAGATGATCGACCCCGACCCGGCCTTGTACATATGCGGCAGGCAGGCCTTGGTGGTCAGAAACGCCCCGTCGAGGTGGATGGAAAGCAGCTTTTTCCATTCGTTGAAGGGAAAATCCTGCATGGGATGGACGATCTGGATGCCCGCGTTCGACACCAGCACGTCGATCTTTCCCCATTGCTTGACGACCGTCGCGACGCCCGCATTGACCTGGCTCTCGTCGGTGACATTCATTTCGACGGCGATGGCCTTGCCCGGCCCTTTGGCGGTCAGCGCATCGGCGGTCGCTTGTGCCGCGTCAAGCTTCAGATCGGCAATGACCACCTTCGCGCCGTCCGCGATGAACCGCGCGGCGATGCCATGGCCGATACCGCTGGCGGCGCCGGTGATGATGCAGACTTTATCCTTGAGATTCATTTTCCTTCTCCTTGCGTGTGAATTGGTGGTGCGTGTCAGGCGGCCGCCCAGGCCAGCGCCTCGTTCAGTTGGCCGGCGTCAAAAATCCGCGTCTGCGCGGGAATGAGCGGTGCGAACAGGCGCATTGCATTGGCGATCCAGTCCCGGTCGGTGACGACGGCAAGCCTTTCGAGATCGCGCCAGTGGTGCAAGCCAAGCAATGCGTCCTGTACCATTGCGCCCAGCGCGAAACTGTCGAATTCGGGGCCGATCACATAGACGAACCGGGCCTTTCCCTGTGCCGCGATCTGATCTTCGATGGCGGGGATCAGCACGCTGCGATAGTCTTCTTCGGTGATCTTGCCCACCGCCTTGACGGCAAGCACGTTCTGCGGTGTCGGTGAGATGTGTTCCAGCATTGTCTCTCTCTGTCTCTCTCAGGCCAGATAATCGTGCATCACTTCGCCCAGGCCCAGCGTCAGATCGGTCAGAAGATGCACCGCCGACAGCACTTCGTGCACGGGCAACTCGGCCACGGGCGCCAGGGCATGCGCGTGCAGCTCCAGCGCGGCCGGTCCTTCCCAGGCGCCTTTGACCGTCACGTCGGTCGTGTAATAGCGGACCAGCTCGCAAATTCGCGGTGTGCAATCGACATGCGGGATGATCTTGAGCAGATAACTCGGCGCCTCGAGCGATTTCAACACCTTGCCACTGTCCAGCTTGTGGTGCTTGTAGCCCATCGTGCCCGTCGCAACCCTGACCGATCCGACATTGAGCGTGCCGATCAGCGTATCCTTTTCGACGCGAAGCGCCGGTTCGGCCAGTTTCTTGGGAAAGCCCCAGATCTCGCGCCCGCCGGCGATCGGCGCTTCGTCGTTCAGAAACATCGCATGGACATAGCCGCCAGCCACGCCGTCCAAGGTGACGGGGATCACCTGACCGCTTTCGGTGTAATCGCCGAAACCGGTCGAATCGGGCATCCGAATGAATTCGTACTTGACGATCGGTTCGGGTATTTCCAACGGTTCGGGAACGACACGGCGCAGCGCCTCCATGTCGGTCCGGTAGGTGATCGTCAGAAACTCCCGGTCGATGAAACGGTATGGCCCGCGTGGATAGGACGGGTTCGTCAGCGGCATCGCGAAGGCTTGTTGCAGGACATTTTTCATTTTCGATTCACTTTCACTTTTCTGACTTGCCGAGGTCGAAGACCTGCAAACCGGCCTTGCCGACCTGGCGGGATTTCCATTCCTTGTGTGCGAGCGTCTTCTTGACATCCTTCATGCCGGCGGCCCAGTGTTCGATCATCGATTGCCGCGAGAATTCGTAATCTTTCGAGAGGCTTTCGAACCCTTCCTTGCGGTGGATGAGATGAACCAGGGTGATCGGGCATTGCGGCCCCGATTGCCGTAACAACGCGAGATCGGGGTCCGATTGCAGCGCATCCGGCAGTTTCGCCGCCAGCCGCTCGACGGCGGCGCGGATGTCGTGCAGGTGCCGGAAACGATCGGTGGTAAGGCGTGTGCGGCTAGAATAGCGGATGTCTTTCTCACGTTGCTGGACGGCGGCCAGATCGTCGGGCATTTCGCCGCGTGCGTTGAACAGGTCGATCTGAAAGACGCAGAGCGGATCGCCGCCCGCGATCTCCATCACATATTGAAGCGGAGTGTTGGAAACCAGCCCGCCATCCCAATAGAAACGTCCGTCGATTTCGACTGGCGGAAACCCTGGCGGCAGCGCGCCGCTGGCCATGATGTGGCGGGCGTCGATGCGGGTTTTGGAACTGTCGAAATAGGTGAAGTTGCCCTTCTCTATGTCGACGGCACCGACGCTGAGGCGCGGACCCTTGCCGTTCAGATAATCGAAATCCACCAGTTCGCCAAGCGTCGCCTCAAGCGGCGACGTGTCATAGACGCTGAGCGCGGGCGCATGTCCGATCGGCCAGAACGCGCTGGGCGGGCGCGGGCGGAAAAAGCCTGGCGCGCCGATTGCCATGACTTCGGCCGCGGCGAATTCCGTGAACACGTTGCGCGCCCTGGCCCCCCAGATCCATGGGGTCGAGGTCAGCCAGGAACTGACGCGCTCCCAGAACGCTTCGAGCCGTTTGATCCTGTGTTCCGCGGGATTGCCGCAAATGATCGCGGCGTTGATCGCGCCAATGGAAATGCCGGCAACCCAGCCAATGTCCAGATCGGCTTCGCTCAGCTGTTGGAAGGCACCGGCCTGATAGGCCCCCAGCGCACCGCCACCCTGCAACACGAGAACATTCTGTTCCGCCTTCGGGTCCGGCAAAACCGAGACGTTGTCTTTCGCTCTGCTCATGGGCATTCCCCTTCATCTAGGTTTGGCGGGATGAAGACGAGATAGTCAACCAAAACCGCCTGCTGTTTGCCCGAACTTTACATCGGCGACATGATTGAAGCCGATGTACCGCCAGATTTGCAATGGGCTGAGCGCGGCCCGATCTTCGTGGCCCCCTGCCAGGCTGTCACGCAACCGGTTGTGGTCAAGCCGTCATGTTCTGGCCGCGCCCGCCTTGGCTTGAGGCGTAAAGCGGCGGCAATGCCGAACGGGTCGGGCGCCGCGCCGTCAGCTCGACCTGCCTGTCGGCGCTGCGAAGGTGTTGCAAGAACAAGGGTGCGTTCCAGCCGCCTTCTGTCTGTTCGGAAAAGACCCGCGCCTCGAGATCGTTCCAGGCACCATGCAGATCGGGGGAATTTCGCCAGAATGATCCATCCTCCACGCGGCGTGCCAGGCTTGCGGCCCGCAGCCATTCCAGCGCCGCGGGATAAGCGGCGTTGGGGTCGGCTGCCGCGCAGGCAACCTCCACCTTCCGCAGCGCGGCCTTGCGCCGGGCGTATCGGGGCCGTTGGTCGCGCGCCACGTCCTGTCCGTGTGCGTTGCGTGCGCGGCCAAGGCGGCGCCTTGCAAGGTACAGGCCGGACAGGGTCACCAAAACCGCGACCGCCAAAGCAGCGATCCAGCCGGAGCCGATCATCCCGCCGCGGCCCATGGATGCGGCCGGGGCGATTTCTGCGGGCTCGGGCAGCGCCACAGCTTTGGCCGGCGCAGCGGCCACGGCGCCCGACACGGTGATCGTTTCAGCCGCAAGCGTGGCTACGCGCGCGGTTTCGGCGTCGGTGTCGAACCAGTTCACCGTCACCGCGGGCAACGTGACCTTGCCGCCCGTGGTGGGTACGACGGAATAGGTGAAATCGCGTATCGCCGCCGTACCGTCGGGGGTGTCGATCGACCCGGCGTCGGATTTGTCCAGATAGACGCGCGCGCCGTCGACGGCGGGCTGCGCGAGGTCGGGCAACTGTACTTCCGTCGCGCCAAGCGCCTGGATGCGGATATGGCGGGTGACCGCCTCGCCGACACGGAAGGCGGGGGCCTTGGGCTCCCACTCCGCGCTGAGCGTGACCGCCTTGGCAGGCAGGAACCAACCGGCGGATGCGGATGGATTGGCCTTGACTTCCAGGGTCAGGGGGGCGGTGCGCACCACGATCTCATGGCCCGGATTGAACAGCCGATCGAAAGGCGATCCGGTGGCGCCGAACGGCGATTGCCCGAAGAAGTTTGCGAACGGGTCCTGAGGAAACGGCGACCTTGCCGACGGATCGCTTTCGGTCGCGCGCAGCGTGAAGGGTGCGATGGTCAGCGTGCCGCTTTTCTGCGGACGCAACAAATAGTCGCGCTCGATCACCGTCGAGGGTTGGCCATTGGCGGTTGTCTGGCTTACCCGGTCCTCGCCGCGTTGTTCGAGAATGTAATCGGGGCTTTCGGGCGCTGTGACCGAGCCACCCTGAAAACCCGGCCCGGTGGTGATGCGCAAGCTCAGCGGAATTTCCTGCTGAACGTAATGGTTGCCCGGTTCCAATGTTGCCGACATAGCGGTGCCGCCCTGCTGCCGGTCCGCCGGCAGGTCGGCGGCGTCGACCACGTCAAGGGTCAGCGGCTCGCTGGTATTTTTCCCGGCGGTCAGAACCGGGATGGTCATATGCCCCTTGCCACGGGGCGCGAGGGTCAGAACCCATTCAACCGTGTCCGATCGCGCCCCGTTGATGATCCGCGTCTGCGAGGATCGCGATGTGCCGAGAATGTCGAAATCGGCATTCAGCGCCGAAACATCGGGCGGCACCGTCAGCTTGGCGGCATCGGCAGACAACGTAAGCTGAAATGTGTCGCCGACCGCAATCTTGTCGGCGCTGATGCGGGCGGTCAGCCCCTCGGCATGGCTCGCGGCTGTTGCGGCGATCAGGGCCAGCGCGGCAAGGCCGGGAAGCAAGTGTCTGATCATGATCGGCTCCTACTGACCGGCCGCGCGAAGGCGGGCGTAATATTGGTGGATGCGGGCGCGCAGCAGGCCCGAAGGATCGTCCGGCACCGCCCGAAGCTGCTGTTCGGCGGCCTGATCCAGCGGCTGTATGGCGCCCTGGGCCGTTGCGGTTCCATCGCCCGGCTGGTCCGCGGGGCTCATTCCCGCCAGCGCCTGATCCATGCGCTCTTTCAGATCCGACTGCTGGGCGGCGTCCTGCTGGGCGGCCTCGGCATCATCTGGCTGCGCTGCTGCGTCGGGCATCTGGCCAGAGCCGTCGGGCTGACCCGCCTTTGCCTGCCCCTGGGCGGTGTCGGCTGCGTCGGAACCGGCGGGGCTGTCCTGGCCATCCGGTTGCGCCGGGGCCGGCTGGCCGGCTTCCGGCCCTTGGGTGTTTTGGGCGTCGCCGGGCTGCTGATCATTGTTCTGCGCGCCCTGCTGGTCCGCCTTTGATTGATCCCGCGCACCATTCGTTTGCTGTGGCTGTTTGCCCGAGTCACTCGTCTGATCGGCACTTTGTTTGCCCGGTTTGTCGCCCGCGCTACCGGAATCCTGTGTCTGGCCGGGCTGCGCGCCACCCTGATCCTGGGCGCTTTGCCCCTTGTCTTGCTGGTTTTGCTGGCCCGATCCGTCATTTTCTTGCTTTTGGCCATCTTGTGCTTTGGCCTGATCCTGTGCCTGGCTGTTCTGTTGCTGTTGCTGTTGCTGTTGCTGTTGCTGTTGTTTTTGCTGTTGTTTTTGCTGTTGTTTTTGTTGATCAAGCAGTTTCGCGACCAGATCGCGGTTGAACTTCGCATCCGCGTCATCGGGGGTCTTGGCCAATACCTTGTCATAGGCGGCGATGGCCTCCTCGAACTTGCCCGACTTGGCCAGCGCATTGCCCAGATTGTATGTATCCGCCGCGGCCGATTTATGATCGGGCAGGGACGCATAGAGCTTTGCCGCCGCATCATATTCGCCCGCGCGATAGAATGCCCCCGCCTTGTGGTCTGGGTTGGCGAAAGTGGTCGCGGCGCCGGCAAAGTCGCCGCTGTCGAATGCACTTTGACCTTGCTGGTCGGGGGTTTGCCAAAGATCGTCCCAACCCTCGGCCTGCGCGCCGGACGGGTTGAGGGCGAAACCCAACATCGTCAGCGGCAGGGCGAAAAGAAGCCCGCGGCGGAAAGCGAAAGGTGCCAGCAATACCGGAAGCAGCAGCAGCAGATAGCCGATATCGTTCCAGCTATCGGTCACGAGATTGGACTGCCTGCCTGCCTCCGACGCCTTGGCCGGAAGCTTGGGAAGCAGCGTGGCGATGTCCTGATCGTCAGGTGTGACCAGAGCAAAGCGCCCGCCACCGGCCTGTGCGAGCCTGCTCAGGCCTTCGGAATCGAGCCGCGCCGTGATGGTGCTTCCATCCTTGTTGGTGATGGCGCGGCCCTGGGCGGTGCGCAGTTCCGCGCCCTTGCTGGTGCCGACGCCGAGCACGCTGAGCTGATAGCCCGCGCGGCGCACAGCCTTCGCTGCCGCCAGGCTGGCGGCCGGATCAAGCCCGGGATCATCGGCAATGACGGCGATGTGTCCCTCGGTTGCCCCGGCACGCGACAAGAGCCCCTGCGCCTCGCCGATGGCGAGATCGAGCCGGTTGCCGAGCACCGGCATCAGGCTCGTCGACAGTTCCGGCAGCATCTGGCGGATGACTTCGGCATCGGCCGTCAGCGGGGCGGCGACGAAGGGGCGGTCGGCATAGATCACCAGCGCCACGTCGCCGCCCTTGACGTGGTCGAGCATGTCGCGCAGCTTTTGGCCCGCGCGGGCAAGGCGGCTGGGCACCAGATCGGTGCCGTTCATCGATTGCGCGAGGCTGAGCACGATCACCGTCGGTTCCGACCCGCCATAGACCGGCGTCGGCAGCTTTTCCCAGGTCGGCCCCGCCATCGCCAGAACCGCGGCGGCAAGTGCGGCGGCCAGGGCGGCAAGCCAGCCCTGCGAAGCCCGCGACGCCGATCCCTTCACCGACAGGTGCCGCAACAGATGGGCATCGACCAATGCGGACCAGCCGCCATTTCCCGCATGCCGCATCCGGCGCGCCGCAAGGGCGACGATCAACGCTGCGGGAAAGAGTGCCAGTAGCCATTCGGGGCGCAGGAAATGGAATGAGGAAGGGATCATGGTGTGACCTCATCGGTACGGCGGCGGACGGGCAGGGTGCGCGGGGCATAGCCCAGCGCCAGCAATCCGATCAGCACGAGTGCCGCGCCAAGCGGCCAGTAATAAAGCGCGATTGAGGGATGCAGGTAGAGCGGGTCATCGGCGATCGGTTCCAGCTTGTCGATTTCGCGGTAGATGTCGGCCAGACCGGCAAGATTGGTGGCGCGGAAGTAAAGACCGCCGGTGCGCGCCGCGATCTCGGTCAGGGTCGCCTCGTCAAGATCCTGCGACGGGTTCACGACCTGTTGGCCAAACCCGGAATTCACCACCATCCGGTCGGCGCCGACGCCGATGGTATAGATTTTGACACCGAGCTTCCTGGCCAGATCGGCGGCGGCGAGCGGTGTCATGACACCGGCGTTGCTGGCGCCGTCCGTGAGAAGAACCAGCACGCGTTCGTTGGCCGGGCGGTCCTTCAGCCGCTTGACGGCGATGGCGATGGCGTCGCCGATGGCCGTTTCCGTGCCGGTCAGACCGACCTGCGCCTGATCGAGAAGCTGGCGCACCACATCGCGGTCGAAGGTCAGTGGCGCCTGAAGATAGGCGCGGTCGGAAAAGAGCACGAGCCCGATCCGGTCGCCCTTGCGCCGCTCGATGAAATCGTTGGCAGTCTGCTTGACAACGCCCAGCCGGGTGCTGGCCTGTCCGTTGAGCGCGAAATCCTCGCGCCCCATGCTGCCCGACAGGTCGATCGCCATCATGATATCGCGGCCCTCGGCCGGAAGCGGCACTTCGGGGCCCACCATCACCGGGCGGGCGAGGGCGGACACCAGCAGCAACCAGATCGCCGATGCCGCGGCGAGACGAAGCCAGCCCCACAGCGGCCTGCGCCCCCCCGTCGTGCCGTGGCTTTGCAAGGCGGCAAAAAAGGGCACCCTGAGCGCGCCATTGGCCGACTGGGGCAATGGTTTCTGAAAGTATCGTACCAGTATCGGCGCGGGCAGGGCCAGAAAGGCGAGAGGCCAGAGAAACGTGATCATGAATGCCTCCGGATCCAGGTGCCCGCCTCGGCCATCGCCCTGCGCAGATCGTCCTCTGCCTGATCCCTGTTGGCGGGGGCATAGGGGGCATTGGCGATCCAGGCCGCAACCCCCTGCGAAAGGCCGCCCGGGCCCCGCCCCAGTTCGGCCGCCCAGCCTTGTCCGCTGACAGCCGCGAACTTTCGCGCCTCCGGGCCGCTGAGCACCACGCGCCGCAAAAGAACCGCAAGCTCGGTCGCGACATCGGGTGCGGGGGCTTTTGCGGCAAGCCGCGCTTTCAGCCCGGACAATTCGCGCAGCGCGATGTAGCGCACGGTCCTGCGGCGCCGGTATTCCAGCGCCAGCGCGACCATTATCACGACCAACAAGAGCGCGAACAGCACCCACCATCCGGGCGCGAGCGGCCACCACCCGACGGGCGGGGGCAGGCGAATGTCGTGAAGCCTGGCCAGTTCGGCTTGCATTTCGGGTGAAAGCGGGCTCATGCGGCCCTCCTGTGTGGTACCCCGAATGGCGCGCCCATCCGGTTTGGCCGCAAAAGCGTTTTCGGATCGTCCGTGGTCGCAACCCCGTGCCAGACCATCCCGGTCTTGCGCGCCAATGCTTGCAGCGCCGCCTGCCGTCGTGCGAAAGCGCGCGCATGGGTGTCGAGATCGGCCCGTCTCATCCGTTCGATAGCCAGAACCGCCGCGCCGTCACTGAGCCGCCCGCCCTGTGGCGGCAACCTCGCGTCAAGGGGATCGTGGACCGAAATCATCGTGACATGGGCGCGCTGCGACAAACGGCGCAGTTCAGTCTCGACCCGCGCGTCGTGATCGGCAAAATCGCTGATCACGAAGGCCAGCGTGCCGGGGCGGCACACATGGCGCAGCATGCGCAGGGCGCTGTGGAGCGGTGTCTCCTTGCCGGCGGGGTGGTCCATCCGCGTGGCGTCGCTTGCCGCGTGCAGCAATGCCAGCATTGCGGTACGGGTCCGCGCGGCGGCAAACTCCTTCAATCCGGCCCGCGTCAGGATGAGACCGCCAACCCGGTCGCCGCCATCGATGCCCACCCAGGCCAGCATCGCGGCGATTTCCGCCGCCAGATGCGCCTTGAACCTGTTCTTCGTGCCGAATTGCATCATCGCGCGCAGATCGAGCAGCAGATAGACCGGGCGCTCGCGTTCTTCGTGAAAGAGCTTGGTATGTACCTCGTTGCTGCGCGCGGTCAGCCGCCAGTCGATGGTGCGGATATCGTCGCCGGGCTGATAGGCACGAGATTCGGCATATTCCATGCCGCGCCCGTGAAAGACCGAGCGGTTGGCCCCCCACATATGGGTGCTGACACGCCCGCCTGGCGCAAAGCCGGTGATGGCGCGGTCGGGGCGGGCAAGGATCAGCTCGGCCGGGCTGATCTCGATGCCGGGGGCGAAGCTTGGCATCTCGGACATGCGCGCCCCCTCAACTGACCGGAACCAGGGCGATCAGCTCATCGATCAGACTGTCCTTGGTCACGCCGTCGGCTTCGGCCTCGAAGGTCAGGATCAGCCGGTGGCGCAGCACGTCATGGGCCACCGCCTGCACGTCGAGCGGGGTGGCGAAATCGGCGCCGCGCATCCAGGCATGGACCCGCGCGCAGCGATCAAGCGCGATGGTGCCGCGCGGGCTGGCGCCATAGGCGATCTTGCCGGCAAGGGCGGCGCCGGGGCCCTCGGCGCTGCGGGTGGCGAAGATCAGTTGCAGCATGTAGCTTTCGAGCGGTTCCGACACATGGACCTTCAGCGCCTCCTGGCGCGCGGAAAGGATCATCTCTTCGGTCGCGATCGCCTTCGAAGCTCGGGATTCGCCCAGCGCCTCGCCGCGCACGATCTTCAGGATGGCCCGTTCGCTGGCAGGGTCGGGATAGCCGATGCGCAGATGCATGATGAACCGGTCGAGCTGCGCCTCGGGCAGCGGGTAGGTGCCTTCCTGTTCGATCGGGTTCTGGGTAGCCATCACCATGAAAAGCCCGGGCAGCGCATAGGTGGTGCCGCCGACGGTGATCTGGTGTTCGGCCATCGCCTCGAGCAGCGCCGACTGCACCTTGGCGGGCGCGCGGTTGATTTCGTCGGCCAGGATCAGGCTGTGAAAAAGCGGGCCGCGCTGAAAGGTGAACGTGCCGTGTTCAGGGCGATAAACCTCGGTTCCGGTAAGATCGCCCGGCAAAAGGTCGGGGGTGAACTGGATACGCTTTTCATCGCAATCTATGGCCTGGGACAGGGTCCAGATCGCTTTGGTCTTGGCCAGACCGGGGGCGCCTTCGACAAGGATATGCCCGTCGGCGAACAGTGCCAGCAAAAGGCGGTCGACAAAGGTGGACTGGCCGACAATGGCGGCATTGAGGTGATCGCGCAGCAATGTGACGAGCGAGCTTGTCGCCTGGGTCTGCGGCTGGGCCTGAATATTCATCGCATCCTCGGAAAATGGGGGTCAGGGGTGGCGGGCGACACCTCTGCGCGGAAATCCCACAAGGGAACTTGGGGTGATCGCCGGTTGCGGCGATTCTACCTGGGGCACTGCGCAGAGGGCCACGGCCATGGCCCCCGCCTTCCAGAAAGGGGCCGTGGCATGGGGGCGCGCCGGGTTATTCGACGCCACCCTGCGCAGGAATCGCGTCGATGCCGAAGGTCCGGACGATGACCCCGTCCTCGATCGACTTCAAGGCAAGATTCGCGTCGAAATAATTCTTGCTGTCAATCAGTTGCGAGGCTTTCTTGAGGCTTTCCATGCTCAGGGATTCGGGCAGCAGGGCGGCCGAGATCTCGACATCAACGGATGCGGTACGCAAAACGTCGATCGCCGCATCCTTGTCGCCGGACTTCATGAGCCCCTTGGCCTTTGCCAGTGCAGCCTGATTTTCTTCGGTCGGCTTGAATGTGTCGGTCAGCGTCATCGACATGTCGAAGGGCAGGTATTCAGGCTTTGCGCCGGGCTTTTCGGTATCGGCGACACGCAGCGCCTTCAGATCGGCTTCGCCCTGTGTCAGCGATTTCGTCGCTTCCGCGACATCGGCCTTGGCGACATCAATCTTGTTGTCGAGAAGCGCCAGGCGCGCCGACCGGACATGGGTAAGCGTCGTGACCGCTTCGTCAGCGGTCTTGATGAGTTCCTTTTGTGTGGCGTAGGGCGTTGCGGCCGGCGCAGTTGCTTCGGTTCCCGCTGCATAAGCGGCCAGCCCGCCCATGGATGTCGTTGCCAGCAGGCCGGCCATGACCGCGACAACCAGCTTGTTTGAGGTCTTCATGGAAATCGTCCTTTCCAGATGGTGTTTCGATGAGATCAATCTGGAGTCCGATGTTTTCCGGCGTTTCTCGGAAAGTTTAATTTTCTGTCAGGTTTGGACAAAGCCCGCAAATTGGGCAAAACCGGCCTCTTTGCCGGCTCCGGTGGCCGATCACGCCCTTGCCGGGCGAACCCGGCTATTCGACAGGGGGGAAGGCGAGGCTGATCCGCAGGCCGGGGGCGTTGTCGGCAAGGGTGATCCTGACGCCATGCCGGTCGGCGATTGCCTTCACCAGGGCAAGGCCGAGCCCGCTGCCGCCGCTCGTGCGGCTGCTGTCGAGCCTGTAGAACGGATCGAACACCTTTGCCCGTTCTTTTTCCGGTATCCCCGGCCCGTGATCGGCCAGTTCGATGACGGATGCGCCGTCACGTTCAAAAAGCGCAATTTCGATCTTGTTTCCTGCCGGCCCGTGATCAATTGCATTCTGGATCAGGTTGACGATCATCTGCCGTACCATGCGTTCATCGCCCAGAACGGCAAGCGGCGACCCGCGCGTGCCGATCAATGACAGCGTTTCGCCCCGTTCCTCGGCCATCGGGGCAAATGTCTCGGCAAGATCGTCAAGCATTGACTGCAAGCTGAATCTGGTGAACTCCCCGCGCTTGGTCGAAAGTTCGATCCGCGAGATGCGCAGGATCGCATCGAAAATCTGGTTCAGCCGGGAGAGTTCATTCTCGATGCTTCCGATCGCCTTCGACGGGTCCTGTTTTTTCTCGATCATCGCGATCGCCGATTGCAGTGACAGCTGCGCGCGCGAGAGAGGCGTCTTGAGATCGTGGGCAATGGCCGCAGCGGTGGATTTCGTGGTTGCCATCAAGCTCGACAACCGTTCCAGATGCGAATTCACCCGCCGTGATATTCTGTCGATCTGTTCGTTTTCATCCGTGACCGGCACCCGCACAACGGTGTCCCCCTGAGAAACGAGATCGAGCGTCGTCTCGAGGCTGCTGAGCTTTCTGAGGCTCTTGCGGCTTGCCAGATATCCGATCGTCAGGATCGACACGGCAGCAATCAGCCCGGACCCGACTAGCGCGAATATCAAGCGCCTTTCCGCTGCCGAAACAAGCGAAAGATCGTGACCGATGACAAGCACCGTCTCATCCAGCAAGGTCGTCTGCACATAATAGGGTTGCGGCTTGTCGCCATTGCCGGCAACCATCAGTTCCGAGCGTTTGAACGTACCCGGATCGGGCGCCGTCTGGATATTGCCCGCAAGCTTCAGCCCGTCGGCGCCAAAGGCGCCGATCGCCCGCCGCGACAGGGCCACCGGGTTGTTGATTTCAGAGATCGTCCTGATCAGCGCGGCTTCGCCGCCCTTGTCGTAGATCTCGCGCAGCATGACCTGCTCGGCCCCGATCTGCCGTTTGATTTCCTGCTCGAGCGTCTGCTGCACGAAGAAGAACGCCAGCACCGCCGTCGTTGCCAGCGTGGCCACGACCGCCAGCGATGCGTAAACCGCCGTATGAAAGGCGGAACCGGAGAAGACGCTAGCGCGGTCCATGCATCGTGTATCCCGAATTGCGCACCGTGTGGATCAACTGGGTGTCGAACGGTTTGTCGATTTTTGCACGCAACCGGCTGATATGGGTTTCGACAACGGTCGAGTTCGGCTCGAAATTGAAATCCCACACCTGTTCGAGCAGCATCGTGCGCGTGACCACACGGCCCGCGTTGCGCATCAGGATTTCCAGCAGGGCGAATTCCTTCGATTGCAGCTCGATGATCTTGCCCTGGCGTCTGGCGACACGGCCCAGCAGATCGAGACGCAAGTCGTCAACCTCGAGCGACGTGGAATCCGCCACGCCGTTGCGGCGGCGGGTCAGCGCCGCTACCCTGGCCAGCAGTTCGGAGACGTGAAACGGTTTGGTCAGATAGTCATCGGCACCCGCGCCAAGCCCGGCAACCCGGTCGTCCACATCCCCGAGCGCGGTCAGGAAGATCACCGGCAGTTCATTGTTGGCCGCCCGAAGCGCCTTGACCACCGACAGCCCGTCCATGCCCGGCATCATGCGGTCGAAAATCGCCAGATCGCAGGTATTGTAAAGACAATAGCTGAGCGCGTCGCGCCCGTCCGCCACGCGATCGACGCTGTGCCCTGCCTCCGAGAGGCCATTGACAATGAAGTCGGCGACCTGTTCGTCGTCTTCTGCCAGGAGAATCTTCACGATGCCTCTTTTTCGATGCGGTTGTCGCGGGCCAAAAACACCTGCTGCAAGAAGAGGATATATCGCGGGAGGCCGAGTGAGGCCAGAATAGAATCCCGCCCCCGGCGGGGCCGCGCCGGCATCGCTTGCCGGGTACGAAACCGCGTAGCACCCGCCAGTGCCCACCGGCGGGTTGGCCGGCGGGGCAATGTTCGGCACCCTGCCGGGCTGGCTCTTGCGGCGGGCCTGCGGGCTGTTCGACGAACATGGAAAATCTGTAATCGACCTGACATCTCGCCATATTACGGGCCGCCTAGCTTGGTTTTCGAGGGCGGCAGGACGCGCGCCCGCAAACCAAGGAGAATGACATGAATCGCAAGACTATCGTGAACCTCGGGTCGAGCACCCTGATTTGCCTCGGCATGCTCGGCGGTGCTGCCTCGATGGCCGCCGCCGGTACCAGCCCGGCCGAAGCGAAGGCCTTTCTGGCCGCGCCCGGTTCGCTGTCGGCCGCGGTCGGCGCCGCGGAGAAAAGCACCGGAGGCAAGGCCATGAGCGCTACTTTCGAGGAAGACGGCGCCGCTCCCGGCGTGTATGAAGTCGAAATCGTGATGCCGGACGGTACGGTGAGCGACCATCTGGTCAATCCGGCCGACAATTCGGTCAAGGCGGCACCCGCCGACGAAGAACATGACGAGAATGACGAAGGCTGATCATTTTCGTCTGACAGAAGAGACCGGCGGGGCGCTTTGCCCCGCCGAAACTGCGGCGGACAGGCGATGAAAATACTGGTGATCGAGGACGACAGGCGGACGGGCACCTACATCGCGGAAGGCCTGCGCGAAGAGGGGCATGCCGTCGACCTGATCGCCGATGGCGCCGAGGGGCTGGTGCAGGCCAGCGTCGGCCATTACGACATACTGGTCGTGGACCGCATGTTGCCAGGCCTTGACGGAATCAACCTGGTCAGGACCTTGCGCGGAGCAAAGAACCGCACGCCGGTGCTGTTTCTGACCTCGCTGGGCGGCGTCGATGACCGGATCGAAGGCCTGAAATCGGGTGGCGACGATTACCTCGTCAAGCCTTTCGCCTTTGGCGAGCTCAGCGCCCGGATCGAGGCCCTGGCCCGCCGCCCGCAATTGCAGGACGAACCGACCGTGCTGCGCGCCGCCGATCTGGAAATGAACCTGCTGACCCGCAAGGTGGTGCGCGCCGGCCAGACGATCGACCTTCTGCCGCGCGAGTTTTCGCTTCTGGAGCATCTCCTGCGGCGCAAGGGCCGGATCCAGACCCGGACCATGTTGATGGAGGCGGTCTGGGACATTCATTTCGACCCGATGACCAACGTGGTCGATACCCATATCAGCCGCCTGCGCCGCAAGGTGGACAAGCCCTTCGCGACCGAGATCATCGAAACGGTGCGTGGATCGGGCTATCGGATCAATGGCGAATGAAACGGCGCATCGGGGTCATCCGTTCCACGCCGCTGCGCCTGACCATGGTGTTTTTGGGAATATTCGTCTTTTCCTCCGCTGCGAGCTTTGCCACCGCATATCTTGTGCTGCGCGAAAACTACGATGAGGTTCTGAAAGATGAACTTAAACAGACCATCGAAACCTATGACGCCATCAAGGATCAGGCCGAACTGATCGACCGCCTGAAAGCGGATGTGAAGATCACCGATGCTGAACTGACGATCCTTTACTACCGCCCCGATCGCGGCCCTGTGATCGCCAATGTGAAGGCTCTGCCCAGCATCAAAGGTACATCCGTTATCGACGCAACGGCGATCGGCGAAGATCAGGAAGATGTTGCCGACAGCTATCTGGCCCGGGGCGAACGGGTAGGGCATGGCGAATTGCTCGTCGCCAAGACTCGCAAGCAGGTGATCGAAATGGGCCAGATCATCCTGTCGGTGGTCCTGATCGGCCTGTTGCCCACCATCCTGCTGTCATCCGCAGCGGGGGTTTTCGCGGCCCGCGATGCACGGCGCAGGATTGGCGCGATCCAGAAAACGCTGGGCGAACTGACCGATGGGCAGCTTTCCTCACGGGTTCCTGTCGCCACAAATGACCGCGACGATCTGACGGCGATCAGCACAGCCGTGAACACCATGGCCGCCTCGCAGGAAGCGTTGATCGCGGCGATGCGCCAGGTTTCCGCGGATATCGCGCATGATCTCAAGACACCGATTCAGCGTGTCGCCGTCATCCTTGACGACATCGCGCGCAAGACAACGCTCAGCAAGGGCCAGGATGACCTTCTGGCCCAGGCGCTGGCCGAAACGGACCGCATCGCGAATACCTTTCAGGCCCTCTTGCAACTGGCGCAGATCGAAGGCGGCGCCGTGCGCGACCGCTTCAAACCCACCGATCTGCGCGAAGTCGCGGCGGATGTCGTTGATTTTCTCGAAGCCGATGCCGACGACAAGGGCTATCATCTCGAATTCACGGTATCGGGGGGCACCCCGTTTCTGGTCGACGGGGACCGTCATCTTCTGACACAGATGCTTGCCAACCTGATCGAAAACGGGCTGCGCCACACGCCGGCCGGTTCCGCGATAAGGGTGGGTCTGTCGCGCGATGGCCCTCGGATACTTCTCAGCGTTGCCGACAACGGGCCCGGAATACCACCGCAGGAACATGAGAATGTGCTGCGCAGGCTCTACAGGCTGGAACAAAGCCGGACATCGGAAGGCAACGGGCTCGGGCTCAGCCTTGTCGCGGCGATCTGCAAGTTGCACGGTGCGAAGCTGACGCTGCACGACAATGCGCCGGGGCTGAAGGTCTGCATGGCCTTTGCGCAGGCGGTGGCCGGTTCGCCAGACCAACACGGCGGCGCGCATCAGAGCGCCTGATACCAGCATCCTGCGCACCGGGCGTTTCGACGTGGTGGTTGCGCCGGGGTCGTCGCGCAGCGGTCCGGTGCGCCAGCCGGCGCCGTCAAGTAGCGGCAGGATCGCGCGGTCGCGCCCGGCGCCGGTTTCGCGGGCGCGGCACCAGGGCGGCCAGCCGATCTTCCTCAGCGCCTCCCGGCCGCGCGGCGCACGCATGTGCATCCGCCCCCGCCGCGCCGCGAGCGCGCGCTCCCGACACATTCCAGCCAGCCCATGCCATTGCCCGATCATCAGGCATTCGAACAAGACCAGCGGATCAAGACCCCGAGGCCCGATCCCCGACCTTCCCCACAGGAACGAAATCCCCGCCTGTCCTGAGCCGCATCAATCTTCGAGAGCCCATCGTCCCCGCCAATCCGGTCCGCCGCTCCGAATGCGCCCGTCTCAGTTCATCGGGGCACCGCCCTCTTGTTTGCGGCGGGCGACATAGGCATCGAGCGCCTCGGCGATGGACGGGTCCAGCGGGGGCTGCTCATAGTCTGCCCGCAGTTGTTTCCAGATGGCATTCGCGCGGGCTTCGGCCGTGACCGCGCCAGACTCCAGCCACTGCCCGTAGTTGTCCCTGTTCGCCAGGAGCGGGATATGGAATGCCGTCTCGTACCGGCACATTGTATGGGCTGTGCCAAAGAAATGTCCGCCTGGCCCGACCTCGCGGATCGCGTCTATCGCGAGGTCGGCGGGCTCCACGGCGATCGGATCGAAATAGGCGGCCATCATCGCCAGCATCTCTGCGTCGAGGATCAGCTTTTCGAAACTGGCGGTCAGCCCGCCATGCATCCAGCCGGCCGCGTGATTGAGCAAATGTGCGCCGCCCATCATCGCGCCCCAAAGCGACATCTGGCTTTCATAGGCAGCCTGCGCGTCCACCGCGTTGGCCGCTGTCACGTTGGACGACCGGAACGGCACACCGATGTGGCGCGCGAGCTGCCCGCTCGCCTGTGCGGCCTTGGCGTATTCCGGCGTGCCGAAGGCCGGCGCGCCGGTGCGCATGTCGACGTTCGACGTGAAGCCGCCATACAATACCGGCACGCCGGGTCGCACGATCTGGGTCAGCACGATACCTGCCAGCGCTTCGGCATGTTGCTGGACCAGCGCTCCGGCGAGCGTGACCGGCGCCATGGCACCGGCGAGCGTGAACGGCGTGATCGCCAGAACCTGCCCGTGGCCCGCCAGCGCGATCAGCCCCTCAGCCATCGGCACATCCAGCTGCAGCGGCGAATTGGTGTTGATGATACCCAGAAGCACCGGCCGGTTGCAGAGCCCTTCGGGCGTGGTGCCCAGGCTGATCGCCGCCATCTCGATCCCGTCCATCGTACGGGCATGGCCCAGGCTTTGGGTCTGCCAGTTCTTGTCCAGCAGCGTGATCTGCGCGCGGTACATGTCGAGGTGGCGGGTATTGGCAGGCAGGTCCATCGGCTCGAACGGGCCGCCGCCCTCCTGATGCAGGACGTTCAGTTGCTGGACCACTTTCAGGTAATCGCACATCTCGGCGAATGTGCCGTCGCGCTTGCCTTTGTCGGCATCCATCACATAGGCCGGGCCGCCCACCGAGGCGAAGATCAGGTCGCGCCCGCCAAGCTTCAGGTCATGCGTCCGATTGCGCGCCTCCAGCGTGAAGGAGGGCGGCACGGTCTTGAGCCGCTCCATCACCAGCGCCGGGTCAAGGCGCACCATGTCTTCCAGGACCGTGGCACCTGCGCCGCGCAACAGCTCGCGCGCGGGGGCGTGCAGCACCCGCATCCCGATCTCGGCCAGAACACTCAGCGCGGCCTCATGAATCGCCGCGACATGGTCGGCACTCAGAACCTCGACGGGCGCGTAGGGGCGGCTGACCTGCCGGAAGGCGGGCTGCGCCAGCTCACCGGCAACACGGGCGGGACGACGGCCGGGGCGGCGGCTCATTCCGCGGCCCGGGCGATGTCGCGCATCGCGAAGGGTGCATCGCGGCGCGGCAACTCCTTGTCCTTGCCCACCTCGCGCGCGGTGCGATGGGCCTGGTAGACCGCATGGGCGATGGCGCCAGGAGCCAGCGCATCACCGGTCAGATGCACGCCGAAATCATGCACCGTCTCTGCAAGCGCGTCGTAAAGGGCGCTGCCACCCGCCCTTTGGCCGACGATGACAAGGCTGCGCGCCGCGATCCGGGCGGGTGCCCCGCTGAAGATCTGTGCCAGGCTCAGCATCTCGCCGTCGAACCCGGTGACGATTTCCAGTGTGCGCACGGCAACCCCCCGCGCGGCAAGCGCGGCATTGATTCCCGGCTGTTCGTTGGTCATGAAGGCCCAGGCGCCGGCGGTGCCGGCGGTAGTGATGTAAGTGATTTGCGCCCCGCCCCCGCCCAGCACCCCGCCCAGCGCCCCGGCCAGTGCTTCGGCCACCGCCGAGCCAAGGTAGTAATTGTCGAAATCGAACACCGCGACGGGCCCCTCGGGCACTACCCCCGCGGCCAGATCGTCGGGCGTGTAGACGCGTGGCGCGTCCAGCGGGCTGGTGGGCAGCTCGTTTGCGCCGCACAGGCTGGCCATCCAGCGCGCCCCTGTGGCGATGACGACCTCGGCCGCGCCAAAATCGCGCACCGCGTCCGCGTCCAAGCGGCTTTCGGTGTAAAGCGAGACGTTGGGCAGCTTGCGCAACTGACCCAGCCGGTAATCGGCCACCCGGCCCCATTGCCTGAGCCCCGGCAAAGCCGTTTCGTAAAGAAGCCTTCCGCCGAATTCGGACGCGGCTTCGGCCAGGACCACGTCATGACCGCGCCGAGCCAGCGTCAGCGCCGCCTCCAGCCCCGCCGGTCCGCCGCCGACCACAAGGGTCTGACCCTTGCCATCGCGCGCAACAACTTCGGGATGCCAGCGACGCCGCCATTCCTCGCCCGCCGTGGGGTTTTGCGTACAGCGCACCCAGACGCCGTCATGCCAGCTGGAAATGCAGATGTTGCAGCCGATGCATTCGCGAATATCCTCCTCGCGGCCCTCGTCGATTTTGGCTGGTAAAAACGGATCGGCGATAGAGGGGCGCGCGCCGCCGATCAGGTCCAGAACCCCGCGCCGCACCATCCCCGCCATCGTGTCGGGCGAGGTGAAACGGCCGACGCCCACCACCGGCCGGTCGGTCACTTGCTTCATGAAGGAGATCACCGGTTCGTGGGTGCCCTCGGCGGTGAACCGAGAAGGCGAGCAATCATAGGCGGAATAGTCCATCTTGACGTCGAAGAGGTCGGGCGCGTCCCTGAGCAGCCCCACCACCTCGTGCCCCTCGCTTTCGGCCACCTCCGAGTGGCGGGCACGCAACTCCTGCATCG
The DNA here is from genome assembly GCA_020446815.1 of Paracoccaceae bacterium. GTDB lineage: Bacteria > Pseudomonadota > Alphaproteobacteria > Rhodobacterales > Rhodobacteraceae > Albidovulum. The sequence continues at coordinate 367,189 of JAGRDY010000026.1, read as the reverse complement.
AAATGCGCAGCGCCACGGCACAGCGGCCATGTGTCGCCTCGCGGACAGCGTCGATCAGCTCGGCCACCAGCCGCACCCGGTTGGCGACCGATCCGCCATATGCATCTGTGCGCTTGTTGTAGTCGCTCAGCAGGAACTGGTAGGGCAGATAGCCCATGCCGGCATATACATAAAGAATGTCAAAGCCCGCGCGTTCGGCCATCACGGCCGCGTCGGCGTGCCAGCGGATCAGGTCGCGGATGTCATGCGCATCCATCACCTTTGGCCGCTGCGCCGACATGAAGCCCACATGTGTGGCCATCCACGGCACCCCCGAAGGCGAGAGCGGCGCCACCCGGCTGGTCCGGTTCACGGCCGCGGCGCCGCCATGCCACAGCTCGACCCCCGCCAGCGCGCCGTGGGCATGCACGGCCTCGGTCATCAGCGCGTGGCTGCGTACATCGGTCTCATCCCACATTGTGGCAAATGGGAATGGCGAATCGTCCGAGGATGGGGCGACCGAACAGGCCCCGGTGCAGACCACGCCCCAGCCGCCCTCGGCCTTCATGCCGCGAAAGGCCGCGCGGGCATGCGGCGCGGCGTTTGTCATGCCGCTGGCATGCGGCACCTGGTAAAAGCGGTTCTTCGCCACTTTCGGTCCAATCCGAACTGGTTCGAACAAAACGTCGTAACGGCGATTGCGGGGCATGGCCAGGTCCTTATTGAACAATCGTATTGTAAGTAAGGGGAAGCGCCCGGTCAAGCATGGTCAGGCATGCAGGCATGTGCTCGTCTCGCCTGCTGGCGATTACTTGTTGCGAAGTGAAAATCTTTAGTTGTATGATCGTTCAGCAAGCAGGAGTTCAAGCCATGCCCACCACCCGGACGGCGCTCCCCCACAAGGTGAAGGTCGTCGAGAACATCTTCATTCCGCTTGACGACGGCACCCGCCTGGCAGCCAAGGTATGGAAGCCCGATGCACCGGGGCGTTTTCCGGCGATTCTGGAGTACATTCCTTATCGTAAGCGCGACGGCACGCGTACACGCGACCAGGGAATGCACATGTATCTGGCCGGGCATGGCTATGTCTGTTTGCGGCTGGACATCCGGGGAAGCGGTGACAGCGACGGGCTGATCGACGACGAATATACCGTGCAGGAGCAGCTTGACGGGGTCGAGGCCATCGCCTGGATCGCCGCGCAGGAATGGTGCGACGGGCAGGTTTCGATGATCGGCATCAGCTGGGGTGGCTTCAACGGCCTGCAAATCGCCGCGCGCCGGCCGGCAGCACTTAGCACCGTCATCACCGTGGGTTCCGCCGACGACCGTTATGCAACCGATATCCACTGGGTCGGCGGCTGCCTTTCGAAGGATAACTTCGACTGGGCCGCGACAATGATGGCCCATAACGACCTGCCCCCCGACCCCGCCATCGTGGGCGAGCGTTGGCGCGAGATGTGGCAGGCGCGGATGAATCACCAATATCCCTGGATCATCCACTGGATGCGCCACCAACGCCGCGACGACTACTGGAAACAGGGCTCGGTCTGCGAGGATTTCTCGAGGATCACCATTCCGGTCTACGCAGTCTCGGGCTGGGCCGATAATTACTCCGAAAGCGTGCCGCGTCTGCTGGCCGGGCTGTCGGGGCCACGGCTGGGGCTGATTGGACCCTGGGCGCATTCCTACCCGTGCGACGCGGCGGTCAAGCCAGAAATCGGCTGGCTGCAAGAGGTGCTGCGCTGGTGCGATCACTGGATGAAGGGGCGCGCGACCGGCATCATGGACGAACCGATGTACCGCGTCTGGATGCAGGACAGCGTACCACCCCAGACCTGCTACCTCGAACGCCCCGGTCGCTGGGTAGGCGAGGACTGCTGGCCAAGCCCCCGGATCGAGATGCGGCGGATGCCGCTGAACCCCCATGGCGCACTCGGAGGCGCTCCGGGCAAGGGCCGGATCTCGATCTGCTCGCCGCTCTGGGTGGGCGCGGGCGCGGGCGAGATTGGCCGCTATGGCGGAGATGCCGAATGGCCGGGCGACCAGCGCGCGGATGACGGCGGCAGCCTCGTCTTCGTCTCGGAGCCGCTGCCCGAGGCGGTCGAGATTCTCGGCGCGCCGCTGGTCGAATTGACCTTCTCCTCCGATAAGCCGCAGGCGCTCGTTGCGGCTCGGCTTAACGACGTGATGGCTGACGGGCGCTCCAGCCGTGTGGGTATCGGCCTGCTGAACCTGACTCACCGCGACAGCCACGAACACGCTACCGCACTGGAGCCCGGCAAGGCCTATACCGCCACGGTGGAGATGGACGATATTGCCCACCGATTTCCGGCCGGTCATCGCATCTCGGTGTCACTATCGACCACATATTGGCCAATCGCCTGGCCTTCGCCCGAGCTGGCCACGCTTTCCGTCGCTCTCGGCGCCTCACGACTCGTGCTGCCCGTGCGCCCTCCACGGGCCGAAGATGTCACGCTACGCGAATTCGATCCGCCCGAGGTAGCCCACAACACCCCATCGACCAGTCACCCCGCCCCCACATTGCACCCGCGCCGCGTGATGCACGACCTGCTGACCGGCAAGATGACAGTGGATTTTCCGCGCTGGACCTACGTCAAGGAGATGCCCGACATTTCCCAGACCCATGCCTCGACCGGGATGGCGCGCTACGAGATTACCGACGGCGACCCGCTCAGCGCCAGGGTGGTCACCGAAAACAAGGTCGAGATCCGCCGCCCCGACGCCACGATCACACATCGGTCCTCGGGGTCGATGTCCTGCGATGCCACGCATTTCACCATCGATATGGATCTTGTGCTGCACGAGGACGGCAAGCAGGTCTTCGCGCGGTCCTGGCACGAAAGGATTCCGCGTGACATGGTCTGAGGCCACCGGATGCTAGGCTATTCCATCAAGCGGGTCGCGCTGGCGCTGCTGATCCTGGTGGTGGTGATGCTGGGCATGTTCGCGATGGTCTATGTGATCCCGGGCGATCCCGCCTCGATCGCGCTGGGGCCGCGGGCGACACCGGAGCTCAAGGCGCTGCTGATCCAGCGGATGGGGCTGGATCAATCGCTGCCGAACCAAATCTGGCACTTCTTTCGCGCCGCGGCCACCGGCGATCTGGGCATCGACGTCTGGTCGAAACGCCCGGTGCTTGACGTGATCCTGGAGGTGTTTCCGAAAACCCTGCTGCTCGGCGCCGTTTCGCTGTGCTGGGCGGTAGTTCTGGGGATCGGGCTGGGCTGCCTTGCGGTAATCTGGCGCGGCACCTTCATCGACCGGCTGCTGGGGGTGCTGTCGGTCAGCATGATCGCGGTCCCTTCCTTCGTGATCGCGCTCTATTCGCTGCTGATCTTCGCGGTATGGCTGGGCTGGCTGCCGGCCATCGGAGCAGGGCAAAGCGGCGACTGGGGCAGCCAGGCGCGGGCGCTGATCCTGCCTTCCTTCGCCATCGGCGTCAGCTGGGTCGGCTATATCGCGCGGCTCGTACGAGCCTCGATGCTCGAAGTGATGGGCGCCAACCATATTCGCACCGCGCGCGCCTTCGGCCTGCCGGAAACCGTGGTGGTGCTGAAATACGCCTTGCGCATCGCCATCGTGCCGACCATCGCCATTATCGCCATCGGCGCGGGCTCGATCCTGTCAAGCGCCGTCTTCGTGGAAACGGTATTTTCCCGTCCAGGCATCGGCACGCTGATCACCGGGGCGGTGGAAAAGCGCAACTATCCGGTCGTGATGGGCACTGTCCTGTTCATGACCGCCTTCTACCTTTTCGTTGTCACTGCCGCGGACCTGCTGATCGCGCGGCTGGATCCGAGGGTTCGCGATGTCCTGCGCGGTTGAGCAGACGGTCGAGAACCTGCCCCCGCGCGGCCGAGGCGCGCTGGCCCAGCTAATGCGCGATCCGATGGGCATGACCGGCGCTGTTCTCGTCGTCGGCTTCATCCTGCTGGCTATCTTCGCCCCGCTGCTGGCTCCCTATGACCCGATCCAGATCGACGTTCGCCACAAGTTCCAGCCGCCCAGCCTTGCCCATTGGGCGGGAACCGATCAACTGGGCCGCGACATGCTGTCCCGGCTGATCTGGGGCGCCCGCGTGGCTCTGGGCATCTCGATGACGGCCACCGGCATCGCGGGCGCCCTGGGCTTGCTTCTGGGCCTTGTCGCGGGTTTCGGGCCGCGATGGCTCGACGCAGTGCTGGTGTTGTTCTTCGACAGCTTTTCCTCGCTGCCAATGATCATGTTCGCGCTGGCCGTGATCACCGTGCTGGGACCGGGAATCACAACCCTGATCATCGTCATCGTGCTGGTTTCGGTGCCGGGCTATGGCCGGCTGATTCGGGCCCAGACGCTGGCGCTCAAGGGGGCCGACTACATCCAGGCCGAACGCACCATCGGCGCGTCTTCGGCGCGGATCATCCTTTACCACCTGCTGCCCAACGTGGTGGGTCCGCTGGTGATCCTGCTCAGCATGGACATTCCGGTGGTCATCATGCTCGAGGCCGGGCTGAGCTACCTCAACCTTGGCGTCGGACCGCCCACGCCATCCTGGGGCAATATCCTTTATGACGGTTACACCTCGCTGCGGTCGGCCCCATACATGGTGATCGCGGGCGGCATCCCTCTGATCCTTTGCACGCTCGGGTTCACTTTTCTTGGCGAAGGATTGCGCGACGCGCTCGACCCGAAGCTCAAGCTGCGGGTTGCACGATGAGCGCGCTTTTGGAGGTTGCGGAACTGTCGGTGACCTACCGGGCCGAGGGCGGTGACGTGAACGCGCTTCGCGGCGTCAGCCTGATGGCCGAAGCGGGGGAGGTGATCGGCATCGTGGGCGAAAGCGGCTGCGGCAAGTCCACCCTCGCCGCAGCCCTGATCGCCCTTCTCGAGACGAATGCCACTGTCGGCACGGGCGAGGTGCGATTGAACGGCCGCGACATACTGTCCCTGCCCGAGGCGGAGCGCCGCAAGCTGCGCGGACATGATATCGCGATGATCTCCCAGGATCCGATGACCGCCTTCAGCCCGGTGCTGACCATGGGGGACCAGATCGTCGACTTTCAGCAGCATTCCGGCCTGTCGCGTGCGGCCAGGCGCGCCCGAGCCGCCGACATGTTGCGCAAGGTCGGCATCGCCGACGCCGAGATCTGCCTGCGCCGCTATCCGCACGAATTGTCAGGCGGCATGCGCCAGCGCGTCGCCGTCGCGGCGGCGCTGATGGCAAATCCCGCGCTGCTTGTCGCCGACGAGCCTACGACCGCGCTGGATGTCACCATGGAGGCGCAGATCATCCACATGTTGCGCTCGCTGCGGACCGAAATCAACGGCGCCATCGTGATCGTCACCCACCATCTCGGCGTGATCGGCGAACTGTGCGACCGCGTCTATGTGATGTATGCGGGCCAGGTGGTGGAAGAAGCGCCGGTCGACGACCTCTATCACGCGCCGCGCCACCCCTACACCCAGGCGCTGATTGCCTGCGACCCCGGTGCGCTCGGTGCCGGGCAGGGCGTGCTGCCGACCATTCCCGGCCGCCCACCCGACCTTACCGCGCCGCCGCCGGGCTGCGGATTCGCGCCGCGCTGTCCGTTGGCCGACGGCACCTGCCACAGCAAGCCTCCTCCGCGCGTGCGCGTCTCGGCCCAGCAGACGGCGCTTTGTCACAAGGTGGTGTCATGACCGCGGTCTTCGAGATGGAGGGGCTGCAGGTGGACCTGCCGCAGGAAGGCACGCTGTGGCCGCAGTTGATCGGCAAGGCCCCGCGTCGGCTGAATATCCTTTCGGACATCACCCTGTCGATCGCCGCGGGCGAAAGTCTCGGGCTGGTCGGCGAAAGCGGTTCTGGCAAGACCACACTGGCACGCGCCATGCTGGGGCTGCTGCCCGTCTCCGGGGGCGTCATGCGTTTCGAGGGGCACCCCCTGGGCAGCCGCGACAGTTACGCGGCTCTGCGCCGCCAGACCGCACTGATGTTCCAGGATCCGGTCGCTTCGCTCAGTCCGCGGATGCGGATAGGCGCGCTGGTGACCGAACCTTTCATCATTCATCGCGAACCGATTGGCATCCGCCGCGAAAGGGCACGCTCGTTGCTTGAAACCGTGGGCCTGCCCGCCACCATCGCCGAGCGTTTCCCGCACGAGTTGTCGGGCGGTCAGGCGCGGCGGGTCTGTGTGGCGCGCGCGCTGGCGCTGACGCCCCGTCTGGTCCTGGCTGACGAACCGACGGCGGGGCTGGACGTGTCGGTGCAGGGCGAGGTGCTCAACCTGATGAGCGGGCTTCGCGACCGGCTGCACCTCAGCTTCATGATCATCAGCCACAACCTTGCGATGGTCCGCCACGTCACTGACCGGATCGCCATCATGTACTTGGGCCGAATGGTGGAATCAGGCCCGACCGCGCAGGTCTTCGCCCGCCCCCGGCACCCCTACACTGCCAGCCTGATCGCCGCCGAGCCCCACCCCGATCCGCGCCGCCGGCGCACTGATCTCGCGGTCAAGGGTGACATTCCAAGCCTGCTGCACCGCCCGCGGGGCTGCGAGTTTCACACCCGTTGCCCGCGCGCAACCGACCGCTGCCGCGCCGAGGCCCCGGCGCTGCGCGCCATCGCGCCGGGCTGGCAGGTGCGCTGCCATTTCGCCGAAGATGAACCCAACCAACCAACAGAAGGAGAGACGACATGATCTGGAGAACCGACAGACGCGGCCTGCTCAAAGCCGGGGGCGCCGCGGTGGCAACCCTCGCGCTCGGGCCCAAGATGGCATGGGCCGCAATGGGCGACACGTTGCGAATCCGCATGGCGGGCGATTACCAGGTGATCGACCCCTTTGGCGAGATAGGCGAACTGGACGACATCATCCCGCGCTGCACCACCGTCACGCTGGTTCGCGTGGGCGACATGCGCGACGGCAACCTGCTCAGCAACTATGCCGCCGAGAAGATCGGCTGGGCCTCGCCCACCACGATCGCCTTCACGCTGCGTGACAACCTGACATGGACCAACGGCTTTGGCCCGGTCACGACGGCGGACGTCAAGTACAGCTTCGAACGCATCGCCGGGTCCGACAGCGCCTGGGCCTATCAGTTCGATCAGCTCGACCATGTCGAGATCATCGACGACCGCAATGGCGTCCTGCACCTGAAAGAGGCCTATGCGCCCTTCATGATCACCGCCTTGCCGTATTACGCGGGCCATCTGGTCTGCCAGAAGGCGGTCGAGGCGGCCGGAGGCAGCTTCACCAACAAAGCCCCGGCCGAATGCGGGCCGTATCTCTTCGACAGCTGGGAGCAGAACCAGAAGGTGACGTTGAAGGCCAACCCCGACTGGAAGGGCGAGCCTGTCGCATTCCAGACCATCGAGTTCTTCATCGTGCCCGACGACCAGGCCGCGCTTCTGGCCTACGAGGCCGACAGCTTCGACTTCACCCGGATCGGGGTGAGCGGCCTGCGCAGCATCAAGAATGCGCTGCCCGCGGGGGCCGCGCTCATCGAAGCGCCGTCAACGACGTATACCTGGCTGACAGTCAACCAGAACGCCGAGCCGCTGAAAGACCTGCGTGTGCGCCAGGCTATCCAGTATGCCTATGACAGTGATGCGGTGCTGGAAGGCGCCTATGACGGTGCGGTCGGGCGTTCGGCCGGGGTGATCCAGCCGACATCGCCTTTCGCGCGGGCAAGGAACATAATCGACAAGCGCGACGTGGCAAAGGCGCGGGAACTGCTGAAGGAAGCCGGTGCGGAGAACCTGACCCTGACGCTGATCGCGTTGAACGATTCCACTTCACAGACGGTGGCACAGATCATTCAGGCCAGCCTCGCCGAAGCCGGAATCACCATCAACATCCAGTCCACCGACGAAGCGGCCTACTGGTCGGTCGGCGACAAGACAGCCGGAGACGGCTACAAATCTATCGAACTGGTGCTGATGTCATTCGCCGGGGGCATCGAACCCACCGAAAACCTGGTGTGGTTCCTGCCTGACCAGATCGGCGTATATAACTGGAGTTTCTTCGACAGCGCCGAGTACGCCGATCTCTACCACAAGGTGCAACTGGAAACGGACGACGCCAAGCGCAAGGAGATGTTCAACCGGATGGAAGACCTGATGGAGGAATCGGGCGATTTTGTCTTCATCTGCTTCACCCCTTACATCGCCCTGCACAAGGCCGACCTGAAGCCGGTGATCTTGGCCGACGGACATCCCGACCCGACGCGCTTCACAAAGCTCTAGGTCGTTTCGGGAAATGCCTGCTCCATGAAGGGCCGCCAAAAGCCCGGGAGCACCATGGATGTGGCAGGGTCTTGGCGTTTCAGCGTGTTGCGGAGACGCCACAGCTCAGAGCGGCCGCCGCGGTAACCGGCGGCCGCCTTGCCCGACCCACGTTCGACAAAGCGAAGTTTCGAGGTATAAAAGCACATGGCTTCGATCCCCGCACGCGGCCCGCGGTACCGCCGCCTGAAACCCGATGATCGACGGGAAATGCTTATCGCTGCCGGGTTGGCCTGTCTCAAGCATGGTGGCCTGCTCGCCTTCACGATCGACCGGATCACCGAGGAGGCCAATGTGTCACGCGGGCTGATCACGCATCACTTCGGCTCGAAGGACGGCCTGCTGGTCGCGGTCTACCGCAAGATGTACAATCAATTGCTCGACAGCGTTCTTGCCACAGAGGCCACAACCGACCTTGACTCAATGGTGGATGCGGTCTTGTCCGAGGATCTGTTCGAGCCTGGCGCGCTGCGGGCCTGGCTCGCGCTTTGGGGAGAGATTGGCGGCAATGCCGAACTCATCAAGGTGCATCGGGAGTATTACGCGCGCTACCGCGCCAGCGTGGCCCGCGTGATTGATATCGCCGCGCGGTCGCGGAGCCGTCATGTGGATGCCGAGGCGCTTGCGGTTACCCTGATAGCGCTTGTCGACGGGCTCTGGCTGGAGCGCAGCCTCGACCCCGGCGGTCTCAGCGGCAGTGACGCACGGGCGGCCTGCACCGCATTCTTGACCGCACGCCTCGGCCCTGACGGCTGAGCTGCTCCTCATGGATTGGACAGGTTCTGACGTAAGTTAAGCTACGTTCTGAACCTGCCGATCGGGGCTGGTCGTTTCATTTTTCAGCCAATAGCCCACGGCTGGCGGCCTGCCGTCAAGGGCGGAACGGGGGTGTTTTCGATTGTGCAACCGTGTTTCGCAACATCCATCTCTCCATATCATCGAAGGGAATAGATTTTGTTGCCGTTCATCCGGTGCTGCGGGGGCGTTGGATGACCGCAGGGGTCTTGGCACGATACCATCGAACTTCGCAGCGTGAGTCAGGTTGAGCGAGGGCTTCAGACCGTCCTCGGCAGGTCGACAGACTGGGATGTCGACAGACTGGGATCTTGTGTGTCGATCGCAGCGGGGTGACGCATTCGCTCCTCTGCGCAGCGCCTCAAATGCGGCCCTGGCATTGAACCGGTCCGTTAACTTCAGGTGTTTCGCCATCTCGTATCTCTCCAAAAGGTTGGGCATACACCCTGGTTCGCTACCCAGATTTTCTGGAACCACTTCAGGACACGAAGAAGCTTTGTCGGGGCAGGTTGGTTTTTATTGATTGACGCGTCAATAAAAAATCATATAGCGAAAAATGTATCAAAGACGACGGGAGGAGAGATGCCGAAAATCGGGATGGAGCCGATTCGCCGCGCCGCGCTGGTCAAGGCGACGATCGCCGAAATCGGGCGGGCCGGTTCGCTTGATGTGACGGTCAGTCAGATTGCCAAACGGGCGGGGATGTCCTCGGCGCTGGCACATCACTATTTCGGATCGAAGGAACAGATTTTCCTGGCCGCCATGCGTCATATCCTGTCGATCTACGGGGCCGAGATCCGCGGCGCGCTGGCTGCGGCCGACGGGCCGCGCGGGCGGTTGACGGCGATCGTGCGCGCCAGCTTCGGCCCCAGCAGTTTCCGCCGCGAAGTGATCGGCGCCTGGCTGAATTTCTATGTGCTGGCCCAGACGGTGCCAGCCGCGGGGCGGCTCCTGGGCATCTATCAGGGCAGGTTGCGGTCGAACCTTCTGCACGCGCTGCGCCCGTTGATCGGCGAACGGGCCGAGCAGGTGGCGCAGGGTCTGGGGGCGATGATCGACGGTGTCTATATTCGCGAGGCGCTGAAGGGCGGCAGCCCGGATGGCGCTGCCGCGGCGGCTGTCGCGATGGCCTATCTGGAACGCGAACTCGTCCCTGGCGCGGAGATGCGCCGATGAAGCGGAAACACCATCTGCATGGCCGGCCGATCGGTGCCCTGCACGGGTCTGTCGCGACATGCTGAAACCGGAAGGAACCTGAAATGCAGGCGGACTATGTGATCGTCGGGGCCGGATCGGCAGGATGCGCCATGGCCTACCGGCTGTCGGAGGCGGGCAGAAGCGTCATCGTCATCGAATTCGGCGGCACCGATGCGGGGCCCTTCATCCAGATGCCCGGGGCGTTGTCCTTTCCGATGAACATGCCACTTTACGACTGGGGCCTGAGGTCGGAGCCCGAACCGAATCTGGGCGGGCGCAGGCTGGCCACGCCGCGCGGCAAGGTGATCGGGGGGTCTTCCTCGATCAACGGCATGGTCTTTGTACGCGGGCATGCAAGGGATTTCGACCATTGGGCCGATTCGGGGGCGGATGGCTGGGCCTATGCCGATGTGCTGCCCTATTACCGGCGCATGGAAACCTGGCACGGCGGCGAGGCCGGCGATTTCCGGGGGTCAAGCGGGCCCTTGCACATTTCACGCGGTCCGCGGCGCAACCCGCTGTTTCATGCCTTCGTCGAGGCCGGAAGGCAGGCCGGGTATGAGGTGACGGCCGATTACAATGGCCGCAAGCAGGAAGGTTTCGGCCCGATGGAGGCGACGATCTGGCGCGGGCGGCGCTGGTCTGCGGCCAATGCCTATCTGCGCCCTGCGTTGAAGCGAAAGAACTGCACGCTGGTGCGCGCGCTGGCGCGGCGTGTGGTGATCGAAGAGGGGCGCGCCACAGGGGTCGAGGTGGAGCGCGGCGGCGGGATCGAAGTGATTTCCGCGCGCAGCGAGGTGATTCTCGCGGCCTCGGCCATCAATTCGCCCAAGCTTCTGATGTTGTCGGGAATCGGTTCGGCGGCGCATCTGGCCGAACACGCGATCGCGGTGGTCGCCGACCGGCCCGGAGTCGGCGCGAATTTGCAGGACCATCTGGAAATCTACATGCAGTTCGCCTCGCTCCTGCCGATAACCCTGTTCAAATACTGGAATTTCTGGGGCAAGGGCTGGGTCGGGGCGCAGTGGCTATTGACGAAAGGCGGGCTCGGGGCGTCGAACCAGTTTGAAAGCTGTGCATTCATCCGTTCGGCCAAGGGGGTGGAATACCCGGATATCCAGTATCATTTTCTGCCTATCGCCGTGCGTTACGATGGCAGAGCGGCCGCCGAAGGGCACGGATTTCAGGCCCATGTCGGGCCGATGCGGTCGAAATCGCGCGGGGCGGTGACATTGCGGTCGGCGGACCCCAAGGCAGACCCGGCGATCCGTTTCAACTACATGTCGCATCCCGATGACTGGTCGGATTTTCGCAACTGCATCCGGCTGACTCGCGAAGTGTTCGGGCAGGAGGCGTTCAAACCCTATGTGAAACACGAGATTCAGCCTGGCGCGTCAATCCAGAGCGACGGCGAGATCGACGCCTTCATCCGCGAGCATGCCGAAAGCGCCTATCATCCCTGCGGGACGGCGCGGATGGGCCGGCGCGATGACACAATGGCCGTGGTTGACCCCGAGTGCCGGGTGATCGGGGTCGATGGCTTGCGGCTGGCCGACAGTTCGGTCTTTCCGCGGATCACCAACGGCAATCTCAACGGCCCGTCGATCATGGTGGGCGAAAAGGCCGCCGATCACATTCTGGGCCGGGGGATGCTCGCCCCCTCCAACCTGGAGCCGTGGGTCAGTCCGCGTTGGCGCGAGACGCAACGCTGAGGCGTCTGGGCGGCTCGGGGTTTTCGCGAAAAGCCATCGCAAGGGTGTCATGCGCCGGGGGTTTTACCCCCGGACCCCCAAGGTATTTGCCAACAGGAGAAGCGCCGGATCAGGGCGCAAGGTGCGAAGGGATGAGCCCGCGCAGCGAATTGCCGACCCAAAGGCGGGCGCCGGGCAGTTCGCGGATGTTCAGAACCGCCTCATGACAGATACCGCGGTCGAGCATTTCCGCCCGCAAAATGCCGGGCAGGCAACCGCAGCGCAGGGGTGGCGTGGCCAGCCCGCGGCCCAGATCGAAAAAGACCGAAGTGATTGTGCCCTCGCAGATTTCGCCGTGTTCATTGGCAAAGATCATTTCGTCGATGCCCTCGGGAAGGGTTGCGCGGGCCCTGTCGTAAAGCGGGCGGTGCGTCGTCTTGTGGCGCAGGAGCGGATCGTCGGAGGACAGACGATCACCAGCCAGGGTGAGGCGCCACGCGGCGGCGCTGGGGGCGAGCGGGGTTGCCGAGATCTCGATGTCGCCGGTCTTGCCGAGCGTCAGGCGCACGCGCTGGGGGTCTGCGCCGTCGATCCCGGCCAATGCCCTGCGAAGAGCGGGAGCGTCAATGGCAAAGCCGAGCGCCGACGCGCTGGCGCGCAGCCTCGCGAGGTGCCTGGCGGCCCGCACGAGTTGCCCGCCGTTCCATTTCAGGGTTTCGATCAGGCGGGTGCCGTCTGGGCAAAGCGGGCCTTCCATAGTGCTTCCTCATATTCGCCGGCGGCGGTGGAATCGGCCACCACACCACCGCCCACGCCAAATTCGACCCGATTGCCGGGCAGCAGCGTCAAGGTTCGGATCGCGACGTTGAACGCACCGGCCCCGTCCGGACCCATCCAGCCGATGCTGCCGCAATAGATGCCGCGCGGCGTGTCTTCGAGGTCGCGGATGATTTCCATCGCGCGGATCTTCGGCGCACCGGTGATCGAGCCGCAGGGAAACAGCGCGCGGAAGATGTCCGTGGCGCGGATACCGCCGATCAACCGGCCGGTGACGCGGGAGACCATCTGATGCACGGTGGCATAGGATTCGATGGCGAAAAGGTCTGGGACACGCACTGATCCCACGGCGCACACCCGTGACATGTCGTTGCGTAAAAGATCAACGATCATAAGATTTTCGGCGCGGTTCTTGAGGCTGTTTTGCAGTTCCAGGCGCAACGCCGCATCGTGCGCGGGATTGCTGGCGCGCGGCGCGGTGCCCTTCATCGGGCGGGTTTCGATCCGCGCGTCGGCGGTGGTGGCGAAAAACAGCTCCGGCGACCGCGACACGATCGTCGGCAGATCGGGAAGGTCGACGAAAGCGCCGTGGCCGACCGGTTGGCGGGCGCGCAGGGCCCCATAGAGCCCGAGCGCCGTTCCGCCGCGCTCGGCCCGCATCCGCAAGGTCAGGTTGGCCTGATAGATGTCGCCAGCGGCAATATGGGCAAGCACCCTGGCCATGGCGCGGGCATGGGCGGGCGCGCCCCATCCGGCGACAGGCGCGGTCAGGCGAGCGGTGGCGGCTTCGGACGCCGCGCGGGCAAGGACTGCCTCGGCGCGGCGCGGAGTGTCATAGACACCGAAGGCCAGCAGCGGCAGGTTCCGGCCCGGCGGCATCAAGGGGGCGAGCCGTGGCTCGAACGCATAGCCAAGCTCATAGCTCGCCAGCCCGGCGACCCAGCGGCCCGCCGCCAATGCCGCGTCGATTGCGCCCAAAGCGCCGGCCACATCATTGATGCTGTCGGCCCGGATCACGGACTTCGGGGCATCAAAAATGACCGCTTTGCCCTGGGGGCCGTTTTCGAGAAGGATCATGTGGTGGCTTCTGGAGGCGATTGGATTGAAGGGCAACTTGGTCGTATCAGGGCCCAAGTGCAAGCACGCCGCCGCCGCTTTGCCGCCTTTTCGCGCCCTGGCGCGGGTTTGCTCCACAGCCGTGAAACCCGTGGCACGGATGGCGGAATCCGGAATCCGCAAGGCCTGCGCCGCATTGAACAACCGGTTTTCCCATATGCAGTCGTGGACGCGACGGCTTTCCACCCTGGCGCGCCAGCAGTGCTTTCATTCGATTTCATAAGGCAGCAGGCCGCGCCGGTCCGGGTCGATCCGCAGGGGCCTTTCCAGTGGCGGGACTGAGCGCTGATGACAATTCCTGCGTTCGCAGATGCGGCAGGAAATGCCGATGGGTTCGAACGCGCCCGCAGTGCCGAGATCAAGATCGTCGGCGTAGACCAGGTCCCTGGCATGGCTGATCTCGCAGCCGAGCCCGATGGCAAAGCGCCTGACCGGCGCGTTGAATGATCCGCCCGGCTTCGACACATCCCGCGCCAGGCAGAGATAGCGCACGCCATCGGGCGTTTCGGCCAGTTGGCGCAGGAACCGCCCCGGTGTCTCGAAAGCCGAATGAACGTTCCACAACGGGCAGGCCCCGCCGAAACGGGCGAATTGCAATCGCGTTGCAGAATGCCGTTTGGTGATGGTGCCCGCCTGATCGACGCGCACGAAGAAAAACGGAATGCCTTTCAGCCCCGGCCTTTGCAGGGTTGAAAGCCGATGGGCAACCTGTTCGATCGAGGCGCCGAACCGATCTGCCAGGCGCTCCAGATCGTGACGGGTCTCTCCGGCGGCTTCCAGAAAGGCGCGGTAGGGCATCAGCGCGGCCCCGGCGAAATAATTCGCCAGGCCGATCTTGGCGATGGCGCGGGCGGTGCCGGATTGAAAGCGGGCGAAATCGAGCGTGGCCTCGAGCAGATCGTTCTGTGTCAGCAGCGCCACCTGGTGAAGCAGCTGGAACCGCTGTGTCGGGCCGCTGGATCCATTGCCCAGGACCAGTGATTTGCCAGACAGGGCGCGAATCGGGGAATTGTCTTCGAAAGACAATGTTACCCCCATGTCCCGCAGCAGGTTCCGGGCCCGCTCCGACGGAGATAACCGATTGACATCAGACGTGGAAAACCGTTCGGCGGCGCGATCGACCGCATCAATATAATTGTCGCAATAGTGAAAGAAATCGCGCACCTCTTCCCAGGGAGATGCAGCTATCGGGCCACCGTCGCGGCCCAATGCCTCGTCGAGCGAGGCGAGCCGTTCATGGGTCTGGCGGTAGGCGCTGTGCAGCTCCAGAAAGGCGCGGGCCAGCGCCGTGGCATTCGAGGCGGTCAGGCGCAGGTCAGGCAGGGGAGGCGTGGTGCCCGCAAAGACCGGATCGGCCAATGCCTCGCGCATGTCCGACACCAAACGTTCCGTATCGCGCGAGCGAAGCTCGGTCACATCAAAGCCGAATTCCTGAACGAGGCCCAGCATCACCCCAGAGGATACCGGACGATTGTTGTTTTCCATCTGGTTCAGATAGGGCAGCGACACCCCGAGCTTGGCGGCGAAGACCTTTTGCGTCAGGCCAAGGCGCCCGCGCAATTCGCGCAACTTGGCACCGGCATAGAGTTTCTGGATCGCCACCGGATTGCTCTTTCGATTATTTGCAATGCCAGTCTTGCAGTTTGCAAATCCTGGGGCAAGGCCCGCGGGAATTGGCGTTGCGAATAATCCCTTTCAGGTGGGGCACAGGCCTAGAACCCGCCCGAAATCTGCCGTTCGCGCCGGATTGTATAAAAGATCGCCGCCAGTGCCAGTGCCGACGACACCAGCATGATCACGATCAGCGGCATCGCGGTGGACCCCGGCCCCAGCATCCAGCCGGCAAGCGCCGACAAAAGCGCGCCGCCAAAGATCATGATCGCCCCGCCGATACCCGATGCCGATCCGGCCAGATGCGGGCGTACCGACAGCATTCCGGCATTGGCGCTGGGCATCAGCAATCCGTTTCCCAGCCCCACCAGCGTGACCGCGCCGAAGAAAAGCGTTGGCCCATGCGCGCCGATCAGGTTCAGGATAAAAGGGAAGACCATGCCCAGGGTCGATATGGCCGCCCCCGCCGTGATCATCCAGTTGACCCCCATGCGGATCGAGTAACGCCCCGACAGAAAATTGCCGGAAAAATAGCCAAGTGCGGGTGCGCCGACGCAGAGCCCGACCTGCACCGAATCGAGCCCATAGACCTGCACCCCGACAAAGGGCGCCCCGCCGATGAAGGCAAAGAACGCGCCCGAGGCGAATGTGGCTGACAAGCAATAACCCCAAAACCGGTGCGAGGCGAAAAGTTCGGGGTATTGACGGAACTGATCGCGCAGGCTCGTCGCCCGGTTCTGCGCGGTTTCACCGAGATCGGACCAGGTTAGCCACAGCACCACCAGCCCTGCCACCAGCAGAAGGATGAAGGTCGAGTGCCAGCCAAAGGCCTGATCCAGAAGCCCGCCGACGGCCGGGCTGATCATCGGGACCACCGCCATGCCCATCGTGACATAGCCGATCATCGAAGCGGCCTGTTCTTGTGGTACCATGTCGCGCACCACCGCACGGCCAAGAACCAGGCCGGCCACGATCACCCCCTGCGCCATGCGAAAGGCCAGAAAGATGCCCGCGCTCGGAGCCAGGATGCAGCCCGTGGTGGCCAGGCAGAAAAGGGCAAGGCTGGCCAGCAGCACCGGCCGGCGGCCATAGCGGTCGGAGACGGGGCCGATGAACAGCTGCAACACCGCATTGACCGCCAGGTAAAGCGATATCGAAAGCTGCATCAACGCGTAATCTGCGCTGAAATAAGCGGCCATGCCGGGCAATGATGGCAGGAAAACATTCATCGACATCGCGCCGAGGCCGGTCAGCACGATCAGGGTCGAAATATGCGGGGGTGTGGCACGATCCAGATAGCGGCCACGCGGAAGCGTTGTCATGGTTGCTCCTTAACGCGACAGACAAAGCCTTGTCCATCTGCGGGGGCGCAGGAAGGGTGGGAGAATTTCGGGAGGGTTTGCATATTTGCAAATGCGAATTCAGCGAAGCGAAACTCTTTGCAAATATGCGCAATTCTACTGGGAAACGCATGCCTGTGGCGTTACCTTGCGGCCAGACCGGCACAATCAGGCCGCCGCGATAGCGGTTGTGTGACCGAGGGGAGGGGAAGCCGAATGAAGGATATTCTGGAGGAACTGGAAGCCCGGCGCCAGACAGCGCGACAGGGCGGTGGCCAGCGGCGGGTCGATGCGCAACACGCGCGCGGCAAGCTGACGGCACGCGAACGGGTCGAATTGCTGCTCGACGAGGGATCATTCGAGGAATTCGATACATTCGTCGCCCACCGCTGTACCGATTTCGGTATGGAAAAGGACCGCCCGGCCGGTGATGGTGTCGTCACCGGCTGGGGTACGATCAACGGCCGCATGGTCTATGTCTTTTCGCAGGACTTCACGGTTTTTGGCGGATCGCTTTCCGAAACCCATGCGCAAAAGATCTGCAAGGTCATGGATATGGCGGTGCGAAACGGTGCCCCGATCATCGGGATCAACGATTCGGGTGGCGCGCGCATTCAGGAAGGTGTGGCAAGCCTTGCCGGATATGCCGAAGTGTTTCAACGCAACATCATGGCCTCGGGCGTGGTGCCGCAGATATCGCTGATCATGGGGCCCTGCGCGGGGGGGGCGGTTTATTCGCCGGCGATGACCGATTTCATTTTCATGGTCAAGGACACATCCTACATGTTCGTCACCGGCCCCGATGTGGTCAAGACCGTGACGAACGAAATGGTAACGGCCGAAGAACTGGGCGGGGCATCGACCCATACCAAGAAATCGAGCGTTGCCGACGGGGCCTTTGAAAACGATGTAGAGGCGCTGTTTGAAACCCGCAGGCTGTTCGATTTTCTGCCGCTGAACAACCGGGACCGCGCGCCGACACGGCCATTTTTCGATGATGTGGCGCGCATCGAGGGCAGCCTCGACACGCTGATCCCCGACAACCCCAACCAGCCCTATGACATGAAGGAACTGATCCGGAAGATCGCCGATGAGGGCGATTTTTATGAGCTTCAGAAGGATTTCGCGGGCAATATCGTCACCGGTTTCGTGCGCCTGGAAGGCCAGACCGTGGGGGTGGTGGCCAATCAGCCGCTGGTCCTGGCGGGGTGTCTTGATATCGACAGCAGCCGCAAGGCCGCGCGGTTCGTGCGGTTTTGTGACGCCTTTGAAATTCCGATCCTCACATTTGTCGACGTACCGGGATTTCTGCCCGGAACCAGCCAGGAATACGGCGGAGTGATCAAGCATGGCGCCAAGCTCTTGTTCGCCTATGGCGAGGCGACGGTGCCGAAGGTGACGGTGATTACCCGCAAGGCCTATGGCGGCGCCTATGATGTTATGGCGTCGAAACATTTGCGCGGTGATTTCAATTATGCCTGGCCAACGGCGGAAATCGCCGTGATGGGGGCGAAAGGGGCGACGGAAATCCTCTACCGCTCGGAGCTTGGCGACAATGACAAGATCGCCCTGCGGACAAAGGATTACGAGGATCGTTTCGCCAACCCGTTCGTGGCGGCCGAAAAGGGCTTCATCGATGAGGTGATCATGCCGCATTCGACGCGCAAGCGCGTGGCGCGCGCGTTTGCGTCGCTGCGCGGCAAACGCCTGTCAAACCCCTGGAAGAAACATGACAACATTCCCCTGTAAGCTTGAGCGGCGAGACCGGGATCGTGACGATCAATCTTGAGATGAACCCCTGGGCCGTGCGGCCGGCATGAAGGGTATGGCAGCCATAGTGCTCGCGGTGGCGGCGGCAGCGACGTTATTCGTCAAGCTGGCCGGCGGCCTACATGAACCCGCGCCCGAGCCACCGCCGGATCTGGCGATGCCGTCGGATCTGGCGGTTCCGTCGGATCTGGCGATGCCGTCGGATCTTGCGGTTCCGTCGGGTCAGGTCGTGACGCTGATCGACACCATCCAGGGCGCGACGGGGCCAGAGGGGCTGACGTTGCGGTTCCGGTTTCTTGCGCCGGCCATCACGCGCGAGGGTGGGACCATTTCAGCCGAACAGGCGCAAGCCGACATGGCCCATCTGTGCCTTCATTACGCGCTTCCCCGTGTGCCGCAATCGGGGCCTGCGATTCAGCAGGTCATCATCTCCCTTTCCGATCGCCCCGTTCTCTTCGGCGAGGCCGACACCGAGGCGACCCAATATTTCGAAGCATTCAGCATTGCCGATGGCACCTGCATCTGGGAGCCTTTCTGATGTATCCACAACATCTTGCGGGTGTGTGGCCCGCAATTGAATCGACTGATGCGGCCCCGCCACAACGGCCGATCTTGACGGCGGCGCAATGGGCGGATCGCATCGGCTGCGATAAGATGCGGCGAGGCGGCGACAAAGCGGCCCGAAACAAAAAACCGATGCGTGAGATCGCGGCAAACTGCGGCCACGCCCCATTGAGCAGGAGCAGACCATGTCACCCAAAGCGCTTTTCGCGTGCGTCCTTGTTGCTTTTGCCGCAGCTTGTGCGGCCGAGGAAGAAGTCGTCTACATGGAAGAACCGGTCACGACAGAACCGGTCTTCACCGGCAAGTATCAGTGAGCTTTCACGGCGGGGCCGGGCCACGGGCCGCGGACCCGCCGCAATCGCCTGCCGGGCTGTTCCGGAGGGCGTATCATGCTGAAACATCGCGGTTTTCCGGGGCGACTTCCGGGTACCGATTTCCAG
The DNA here is from genome assembly GCA_020446815.1 of Paracoccaceae bacterium. Classification (GTDB taxonomy): domain Bacteria; phylum Pseudomonadota; class Alphaproteobacteria; order Rhodobacterales; family Rhodobacteraceae; genus Albidovulum. Next base: position 347,643 of record JAGRDY010000026.1, on the reverse strand, counting down.
TTCGTGATTCGGCGCGGCAATGCCAGGGGCGCCACCAGGCTTGTTGCGCGCGAACGATACCGCGATCGCGCGCCGCTGGATCGGCGCGCGGATCTGGTTTTCATGTCCTGTCTTTGGGAACATTTCGGCTCAGAGCCATTTGAACGTGGCAATCTCGACGGCGGGCGGCTGTCGTGGCTTCTTGGCCGCGAAGTGGTCCCCGCCACAGATGATTTCGATCCTGAAAGCTATGAGGCCCTGCTTCGCATTGATGTAGCCAGGGCGCGGGCGTCATTCCCGGAGGTGTTCGAAAAATGACGATCGGCATGTTCCCGCCCAGCGTTTGGGCTGTTTGGCATGAAATTGCCGAATGTTTCCAACATGGAAACATGGACTTTGCGTTTGGGGGCGCGTCGGGTATTGCTGATTGCGGGGCAGACCCCAACAGCAAGTATACTGCCCCTGATTGTCAATACCGTTACCCTTCCCTTTCTAAGCGGCCTGACCCTTTTCGGGTCAGGTCGTGCTTGTCCGGCTCGGGTCGGCAAGCGACTGCCGATGTGTCGGAATCACGTCGAATTCGCTTCCTCTCGGCGCATAAAGGCGTAGAATTCACCCCCATAAGAAATCTTGCTGGAGGCAGAAGAATATGCGGTTCACGAAATACATCCTTGGGTTGGCGATCATTGCGGCACTGTCAGGGTGTCTCGAAAACGATGCCGAACGCGGGTTGGCGGGTGCTGCGGGCGGCGCGGTCATTGCCGACGTCACGGGTGGCAACGCGGTTACCGGTGCTCTCATCGGGGGGGCGGCCGGCGTTTTCTGCGACGACGTCAATCTCTGCCGATAACCTGCTGATCAAGGCTGAATCGCAGCCTTACGGATCGATTTTTCAGACCACCGGCGCCACCGGCACCGGTGGTTTTTTGTTGTCTCCGCCGGGGATCGACCCCGGCACCACGAAGGGCTGGCCATGTTCAAAAAGATACTGATCGCCAACCGCGGCGAGATCGCTTGTCGCGTCATCAAGTCGGCCCGGAAGATGGGCATCAAGACGGTTGCGGTCTTTTCCGATGCCGACCGCCATGCCCTGCATGTGAAAATGGCCGATGAGGCGGTCCATATCGGTCCGCCGCCGGCCAACCAGTCCTATATCGTGATCGACAGGATCATGGAGGCGATCCGCCAGACCGGCGCCGAGGCGGTGCATCCGGGTTATGGGTTCTTGTCCGAGAATATGAAATTCGCCGAGGCGCTGGAAAAGGAAGGCGTTGTGTTCATCGGCCCGCCCAGCGCCGCGATCGAGGCGATGGGCGACAAGATCACCTCGAAGAAACTGGCCAAGGAAGCGAAGGTTTCCACGGTGCCGGGCTACATGGGGCTGATTTCGGATGCCGATGAAGCGGTGAGGATTTCGTGTGAAATCGGCTACCCGGTGATGATCAAGGCGAGCGCGGGCGGCGGCGGCAAGGGGATGCGCATCGCCTGGAATGATGACGAGGCTCGCGAAGGCTTTCAATCCTCCAGGAACGAGGCCGCCAGCAGTTTCGGCGATGACCGGATTTTCATCGAAAAGTTCGTCACCCAGCCGCGGCATATCGAAATTCAGGTGCTGGCCGACAAACATGGCCATTGCGTCTATCTGCATGAGCGTGAATGTTCGATTCAGCGGCGCAACCAGAAGGTGATCGAGGAAGCCCCGTCATCGTTTCTGGACGGCAAGACCCGCAAGGCCATGGGCCAACAGGCCGTGGCGCTGGCCAGGGCGGTCGGCTATACTTCCGCCGGCACCGTGGAGTTCATCGTTGATGCAAAGAAGAACTTTTACTTCCTTGAAATGAATACACGTTTGCAGGTTGAACATCCGGTCACGGAACTGATCACCGGGGTCGATCTGGTCGAGCAGATGATCCGAGTCGCCAATGGCGAAAAGCTGCCCTTCACGCAATCCGATCTGAAGATCAACGGCTGGGCCATGGAATCGCGGCTTTATGCCGAAGACCCTTATCGCGGCTTTCTGCCCTCGACCGGGCGGCTCACCCGTTATCGGCCGCCGGCCGAGGCCGCCATGGCCCATGCGGTCGTGCGCAATGATACCGGCGTCTATGAGGGCGGCGAGATCAGCATGTATTACGATCCGATGATTGCCAAGCTTTGCACCTGGGCGCCAACGCGCGCCGAGGCCATCGGGGAAATGCGCGCCGCTCTCGACGCTTTCGAGGTGGAAGGTATCGGACACAACCTGCCTTTCTGTTCGGCGGTCATGGACCATCCGCGCTTCGTCTCGGGCGACATCACCACGGCGTTCATTGACGAAGAATACCCTGACGGCTTCCGGGGCACGGTGCTGGACGATCCGCTCTTGCGCAAGGTCGCCGCATGCTGTGCGGCGATGAACAGGGTGGCCGAAATACGCCGTACCCGTATCACCGGGCGCATGGACAACCATGAACGCCATGTCGGCGAGGATTGGGTGGTGACACTTCAAGGTACCGAGTTTGCGCTGACCATCGCCGCCGACCGCGACGGTGCAACCGTCACATTCGCGGATGGCAAGGCGTATCGGGTCGCCTCTGACTGGGCGCCGGGCCGGCCCCTGGCGCGGCTTGATGTGGACGGTGATGTCGTGGTGCTGAAAGTGTCCAAGATACCTTCCGGCTTTGGCATTCGCACCCGTGGCGCCGACCTCAGAGTGCATGTGCGCACCCCGCGTCAGGCAGAGCTTGCCAAGCTGATGCCGGAAAAGCTGGCTCCCGATACATCCAGATACCTGCTTTGCCCGATGCCGGGGCTGATCGTGAAGATCAGTGTCGAAGAAGGGCAGGAGGTGCAGGAAGGTCAGGCACTGGCCACGGTCGAGGCGATGAAGATGGAAAACACCCTGCGCGCCGAAAAAAGGGGCGTCGTCAAGAAGATCAACACGCAGGCCGGGGCAAGCCTGAGGGTCGACGACGTGATCATGGAATTCGAATGACATGACCGGTCAGTCCAACAGACTGGCTTGGTTTGCACTGATGTCCGCAGGCCTGGGCTTTGCGGTATTGCAGGCGATCGCCTATGCGCATGCGGGGGTTTTCGAATACCCGCTGGACGATGTCTATATTCACCTGGCCATGGCCGAGGGCATCGGCCGGGGTACCTATGGCGTCAATCCGGGGGTGCCGGCATCGGCGTCGTCGTCGATACTCTGGCCGCTGCTGCTGGTGCCCTGGCCGGGAACCGGGGTTCAGCGGATGCTGCCGCTGATGCTGAACTTCCTGGCGCTATTGGGGTGTGGCTGGGCGTGGGGCCGGTCTGTCATGCTCGGCGGATTCTCGGGCTTTGTCGGGGTGGCGCTGGCGGTGTTCGGGCCACTGGCGCTGAACATGCCCGGCGTGGCGTTTACCGGCATGGAAAACAGCACCCATGCCCTTGTCAGCCTGTTGATCGTGCTGGGCCTGTGGCGGTTCCTGACGCAGGGCACCATTGGCGTGTGGTTCGCGGCCGCGCTGATCGTGTCGCCGCTGATCCGTCTGGAAGGCCTGGCCCTGTCGCTGCTGGTCGTTGCGGTGATGTGGATGCGGGGGCGCGGCAGGGCAGCGCTGCCGATCGGGGTGGCGATTGTCGCGCCGGTCGCGGGATTTGCGCTGTTTCTTACCGCGCTCGGGCTCGACCCGCTGCCCGGCTCGGTGCTGGCCAAGATGGAGTTGGTCGGCCATGGCCTGGGCCCGGTGGCCAAGGCGGTGGCGACGTTCTGGAACAATCTGCAAACCCTGCCGGGGCTGTTGCTGGCGGCCCTGACACTGACCTTTGGCCTGTTGCCGGTCCTGTCGGGCCGGCTGCGGCGGGCGCCCGCGGGTGTGATGCTCGCGGTTCTGTCGGCCGCGGGCCTGGCGCATCTCTTGTTCGCGCGGATCGGCTGGATGCATCGATACGAACATTACATCCTCGTGGCGCAGATGGCCGGGTTGATGCTTTGCGCGCCTGCCATTGGTGCGGCGCAGCCATTGGGGCGCAGACTGGTTCGCAGGTTTGCCGGCCTCGCCCTGATCGCCGCTGCGGTCGGGTATTGGCCCGCGCTGTTTGTCAATTACCTGTGGAACCCGCGCGCCATCCATTTGCAGCAGGCTCAGATGGCGCGGTTCGTGCATGACTTTTTCAAGGCCCCCGTGGCGGTCAATGACCTGGGTTGGGTATCGTGGAACAACGATCGTTTCGTGCTCGACCTCTGGGGGCTCGGTTCGCAGGAGGTGCGTCACATCTTCTTTGCGCCCGAACCGCCCCCGCAGGGCTGGGCGGATGCGCTGGTGAAAGAGCATGATGTGCGTGCCGCGCTGATTTACGACAGTTGGTTTTTGCCGGCCATCGGGCCGGACTGGGTGCGGCTGGGGGGGCTGACAATGGACGGAAACTGGGGCGTGCTGGGGGGATGGGAAGTGAGTTTCTATGCCACCACCGCCGAGGCCGCACCGGAATTGCGCGAAGCGATGCGGGCCTTTGCGCCCACCTTGCCGCCGGATGCGCATCTGAGCATCGATGGGGCCGGTTCATGAGGGGCGCGCCGGCTCAATTGCGCCGGTTGCGGATCTCTTCGCGCCGCAAGGGCAGCTTGTCGATGGTGCGGCTGAGTTCGCGCACATCCCAGGGGGTCGGTTTGCGCAACACGATCTGCCCGTCCTTGCCGATCAGCACCAGCATGAAGCCGCGCGGGCGCAGTTTTTCGCGGATGGCGGAATTGGCGCCGGGATCGGTATCGGTGATGACGACCACATCGCGGTCCTCAAGCTCGCTCCAGAATGCTTCGAGCAGGCGCATCTGTTCGATGAAGGCCGGGTCGGCGGGGGTTTGGGCAAAAACCACGACAGGCCGTTTGAGCCACAGAAAATCCTCCAGTCTGACTTCGGCCTGGGTCACGGGGGCAAAGGCGATGGCCGTTGTGCCGGGGCTTGTCTGGGCGGCGGATGCGATCGGCATGAGGCAGGCAAGGGCAAGGATCAGGGCGCGGGTCATTTTCTCTCCTGTTCTTCCGATATAGGCCGCAATGGGCGGAAAAACAAAGGAATGAATGTTCAGTGAACAAAGCGTTGCGACTTCATGTTGAAGCATCGGGGATCGCTTTTCGCATTCGACCGGAGCAAGAGGTGGCGAACAAAGGGTTCAAGGTCAATCCGAAACGCAACAGTGGCACTGAGCGAGGCTGAAAAGGAAGTTGGTCATGACGGAAAAAAAGGCAGCGTGGGCTGCATTGGTGCAAAAGGAAACCAAGGGCCGGAGCGAGGACGATCTGGCATGGAACACGCTGGAAGGCATCCGTGTCAAACCGCTCTATACGGCCGATGACACTGCGGCGCTGGGCCATTTGGATACGCCGCCGGGGCTTGCCCCCTTTACCCGTGGGGTGCGGGCCACCATGTATGCCGGCCGCCCCTGGACCATCCGTCAATACGCAGGCTTTTCGACGGCCGAGGAATCGAACGCCTTTTACCGCAAGAACCTGGCCGCCGGCCAGCAGGGCGTTTCGGTCGCCTTCGATCTGGCCACGCACCGGGGCTATGACAGCGATCATCCCCGCGTCGTCGGTGATGTCGGCAAGGCCGGGGTGGCGATAGATTCCGTCGAGGACATGAAAATTCTCTTCGATGGCATTCCGCTTGAACGGATCAGTGTTTCCATGACGATGAACGGCGCGGTCATTCCGGTTCTGGCCAGTTTCATCGTCGCGGGCGAAGAACAGGGCGTGGCGCGCGCCGATCTGTCGGGCACCATTCAGAATGACATCTTGAAAGAGTTCATGGTCCGTAACACCTATGTCTACCCGCCCGAGGCCTCGATGCGGATCGTCGCCGACATCATCGAATATACCAGCGCCGAAATGCCCAGGTTCAACTCGATCTCGATCTCGGGCTATCATATGCAGGAGGCGGGGGCGAACCTGGTGCAGGAACTCGCCTATACGCTGGCCGACGGGCGCGAATATGTCCGCACCGCGATCGCACGCGGCATGGATGTGGATGCCTTTGCCGGACGGCTGTCGTTCTTTTTCGCGATCGGCATGAATTTTTTCATGGAAGCTGCGAAATTGCGGGCGGCGCGCCTGCTCTGGCACCGGATCATGACCGGCTTCGGGGCCAAAAAGGCGGGCAGCCTGATGCTGCGCACCCATTGCCAGACCTCGGGGGTAAGCTTGCAGGAACAAGACCCCTACAACAATGTGATCCGTACTGCATATGAGGCAATGTCGGCAGCTCTTGGCGGTACGCAGTCGCTGCACACCAATGCGCTGGATGAGGCGATGGCACTGCCGACCGAATTCTCTGCGCGCATTGCAAGAAATACCCAATTGATATTGCAGGAGGAAACCGGAATAACCCATGTCGTCGACCCGCTCGCGGGCTCTTATTACGTCGAAAGCCTGACGGCGGAACTGGCCGAAAAGGCCTGGGCGCTGATCGAGGAAGTCGAGCAAATGGGCGGCATGACCAAGGCGGTGGCCTCCGGCATGCCCAAGCTCAGGATCGAGGAAAGCGCCGCGCGGCGGCAGGCGATGATTGATCGGGGCGAAGAGGTGGTTGTCGGCGTCAACAAGTACCGCCTCGACAAGCAGGATCCGATCGACATTCTCGATGTGGACAACGTCAAGGTGCGCGAGGCGCAGGTCGCGCGTCTCGAACGAATTCGTGCAACGCGCGATCGCACGGCCTGCGAGGCGGCTTTGGCCGAACTCACCCGGCGGGCCGAAAAAGGCGGCAATCTGCTTGAGGCCGCGGTGACGGCGGCGCGGGCCCGCGCGAGCGTAGGAGAGATTTCAATGGCGATGGAAAAGGTGTTCGGCCGTCATCGGGCCGAGATAAAGACCCTGGCCGGGGTCTACGGCGCGGCTTATGAGGGCGATGCAGGCTTTGCCGCGATCCAGAAGGATGTGGAGGCCTTCGCCGAGCAAGAGGGCCGCCGCCCGCGGATGCTGGTGGTCAAGATGGGGCAGGACGGGCATGACCGGGGCGCCAAGGTGATTGCCACGGCCTTTGCCGATATCGGCTTTGATGTCGATGTGGGCCCGCTGTTCCAGACCCCGGAGGAGGCCGCGCGGGACGCCATCGACAACGATGTGCATGTGATCGGCATTTCGAGCCAGGCGGCAGGGCACAAGACGCTGGCGCCAAAGCTGGTCGAGGCGCTGAATGCCGCCGGGGCGGGTGACATTCTGGTCATCTGCGGCGGCGTCATCCCGCAGCAGGATTACGATTTTCTCTACAAGAACGGGGTGAAGGCGATCTTCGGGCCGGGCACCAACATCCCGGCGGCGGCCAGGGATATCCTGGCGCTGATCCGTGCGGCCCGGAAATGACCCGGATGCGCACTGGCTCCAAATCGGCGCGGGGATCGGCGAGAGCATGACGCAGCAAGCGGCAAAACTGGCACTCGACCATCTGGCGATTTCCGCGCAAACGCTGGAAGAGGGTCGGCAGGCCGTCGAGGCGTTGCTGGGCGTCGGGCTGGGGCCGGTAGGGCATCACGCTTTCATGAGCACCCACAACCGGCTCCTGGGGCTTGGCCCCGGCGAATATCTCGAACTCATCGCGGTCGATCCGGACGCTCCTGCGGTTGCGCATCCGCGGTGGTTCGATCTCGACAGGTTCAAAGGCCCCACGCGGCTGACCAACTGGATCCTGCGCTGCGATGACCTTGAGCGTGCGCTGGCACAGGCGCCGGAAGGGGCGGGGCGGGCTGTTGCGCTGCAACGCGGCGCGTTTCGCTGGCGCATGGGGGTGCCTGCGACGGGGCGGCTTCCTTTCGACGGCGTCTATCCGGCGTTGATCGAATGGCAGGGCGAACTGCATCCCTGTCAGCGGCTGCCCGAAAGCGGATGCCGTCTCAAACGGCTGGAAGTGGCGCATCCCGATGCCACGGCACTGCGTGCGGCGCTGCCTTTGCGCGATGACCGGGTTATGTTCGTGACCGGGCCAAAGGCATTGCGTGCCACTATCCTGACACCACATGGGACCAGGCTGCTTGAATGATCACCCGCCCCGCGCGGCAGGTGACATTTCCGGCTATCCCTGCGTCGATGCCCCCACGGGATGGCAAGCGCTGCGGGCGCGCGCATGGCCCCGGAAAGCCCTTCCGCCCGGCTCGCGACATGCCACCCTTCAGCGGCGCGATCCGGCCCCGGCGACAGATGTCGTGACGGGCAATGCTGCCGCCAATTTCGGTTTCACTTGACCATGAATCGCTCGGTCACTGCCTCTCGCTTCGGCCGAACGCGAAAAGCATTTCCTGATGCTTCAACGCAAAGCCGGAACGCCATAGGGGCATTTAGGCGTTTCAAACCTTTGTCATGCGTGCAAGTATCTGATTCCAAAACGCCTCTGAAACGCTGTAGGTTAGCCGAATGTCGATCTGGACCCGCATTTCCGAAGCCCTGGCCGCGCTTGCCTCTGGCGAAGCGCTGTCGGCGGTATTCGATCGCCTGCGTACCCCGCCGGAGCGGAGCGTGGGCTTTACCATTGCGATCATCGCGCTGGGGGCCAAGATGGCCAAGGCGGACGGGCAGGTCACGCGCATCGAAGTTGCCGCCTTTCGCGAGGTTTTCACCATCGCGCCGGAGGATGAGAAAAATGCCGCGCGTGTTTTCAACCTGGCGCGACAGGATGTGGCGGGGTTCGAATTTTACGCCGCCAAGATCGCCGGCATGTTCGGGGCCGGTGCCCCGACATTGGTCGATGTGCTGGAAGGCTTGTTTCACATCGCCGTGGCCGATGGCGATTTTCACCCGCATGAAGAGGAATTCCTGCGCACGGTTGCCGATCTTTTCGGTGTGTCCGAGGCCTGTTACCGATCGCTTCTGACACAGTTCGTCCCGGATGCGGACCCCGATCCCTATCAGGTCTTGAAGGTTTGCCGCGACGCGCCGCTGGCCGAAATACGCGACGTCTGGCGCAAGGCGGTTCTGGAAACCCACCCCGATCAGCTTGCCGCGCGGGGCGTTCCGCCCGAAGCGGTGCGGATGGCCGAAAAGCGGCTGATCGCCATCAACCGGGCATGGGAGGAAATCAGCACCAGGCGCGCAGCCTGAACGAAAAGGGCAGGGGAATGCGCATTGCCACCTATAATGTCGAATGGTTCAACAGCCTGTTCGACCGCCAGGGCAGGCTTCTGGAAGACGGCGGCTGGTCGGCGCGCTACAACGTGACACGGGCCGATCAGCTGACCGCGCTTGGTATCGTCTTTACGGCGCTTGATGCCGATGCGGTGATGGTCATCGAGGCGCCCGACAACAACCGCCGCCACAAGACCGTGCCGATGCTGGAAAGTTTCGCCGCACGCTATGCGTTGCGCACGCGCAGGGCGCTGATTGGTTTTGACAACGAAACCCAGCAGGAAATCGCCCTGCTTTACGATCCCGATGCGCTGAGTGTCCGGCACGATCCCAAAGGGCCGCCGGGGTCGGCGGAAAACGGCGCCGGGCCGCCCCGGTTTGATGGCAGCTACCGGATTGATCTGGATATCGACGCCCGCAAGGATCAGGTGACTTTTTCAAAGCCCCCGCTGGAGATCGCCGCGCGCAGCGCCGATGGTGCCGATTTCCGCATGATCGGGGTGCACATCAAATCCAAGGCGCCGCATGGTGCAACCGGCACAGAGCAGATCAAGCGTCAGGCGATTGAAAACCGGCGCAAGCAGATGGCCCAGTCGATCTGGCTACGCGAAAGGGTGCTGAAGCACCTGGCGGCGGGCGACAGCCTGCTGGTAATGGGTGATTTCAACGATGGTCCGGGGCTGGACGAATACGAAAAGCTCTTTGGCCGTTCCGGCGTCGAGATCGTGCTGGGCTGGGACGAACCGCGCCAAACGCGCCTGTTCGATCCGCACGCGCGCATGGCCATCGCCAAAAAACTTTCCGCCGCGCCGGTCAGCGCCCGCTTCTACCGGCCCGAACACGACAGGTATTTCTCCGCCCTTCTGGATTACATCATGGTATCGCCCGATCTGCGGGCCAGGAACCCGGCATGGCGGATCTGGCACCCGTTCGACGATGTCGGCTGTTACCGGGTGCCGGAACTTCGGGATGCTCTCTTGACCGCATCGGACCATTTTCCGGTAAGCATTGATCTGCCGCTGTGACGGCGCCCTATCAATTGGCTGCGAAATGGCGTAGACTCCCGGCATGAAAACCATCGCGACAAGTGTATTTGCCACCCTTCTCTGCCTTGCCCCGGCCCATGCCCAAGGCACGGACGGGTCGGTCGACGAAGGCTTCAGCCTGCTCGAAGAGGGCGCGAAGATCATCATGCGTTCGATGCTGGACGAAATGGAACCGGCGCTGAAGGATCTGAAGTCGGATTTCGGCGATGCCCTGGCGGACATGGGGCCTGCCTTGCGTGATCTGGCCGGGCAGATCGGCGATATCCGCAACTATCATCCGCCGGTCAAGCTGCCCAACGGCGATATCATCATCCGCCGCAAGACGCCGCAGGAACTGGCCGAACCGGCGCCAGGCGGACAGATCGAGATCTGAGCCCTGGCGTCGTCTCGAAGGCCGCGTCAGGCCTTGACGAGTGTGACCGTTGCGGTGGCCTCCATCGCATCGGCCAGCGACTTGAACCGGGCCTGGGCCACCTCGCCGAAAAGCGGGATGGCCGAGGGGTAAAGCAACAGCTCCAGTTCCTTTTTGTCCTCCGACCAGGCCAGGGTACCGGCCTCCTGCGGGGATTTGATCGAAAACATCGCCCCGAAGCGCATCGCCTTGCCGAGAATTTCGGCATCCTGAATCTGACGGTCGGTCAGCAGTGCGAATACCGGTTCCAGTCGCGATCCGGCGCGCGAATTCTTGTAGCGGTGAAGCAGGGCGAGGCCCAGGAAAACCCGTTCGCCGTGGCTCAGGCCGCCCAGATTGGCGCGGGTGACATTGTCAAAACAGGCCTCGGCCCGGTAATCGGGATGCGCCCGCCAGGTCGTATCGTGCAACAGACAGGCGGCCCGGATCAGGCGCTTGCGTTCGGGCGTGGCGTCGGCAAACAGCGGGCGCAGGAAATCATGCAGCTTCTTGCCAAAACCCGGCATGCGCGCGGCGGATTTTTCAGCGAACCGGGCGGCTTCGATCAGCGGGTCGCGGCTGCGCAGTTTTTTCGGCATCTGTTCGTAAAGCAGCCCTTCGCGGATGCCGTAGGACGAAACGTCGATTTCCACGGGCTTGAAGGTGCGGATCAACTGGCGCAGCACACGGCTGGCCAGTGGCACGAGCTCCATCCGCGCCGCCGATGTCCCTGTTCTGGCGCGCAGTGTCGTCAGATCGCTTTTGCCGATCCAGTCGATGGTCCTGAGCAGTTCATCCGGCACCATCCGGTATTCGTGCAGGACCGTCATCGGATATTTGCGCCGTTCCATGTCCAGCCGTGCGATTGCTCGCCACGACCCGCCGACCAGATAGATGCGGCCATGTTCGGTGCCAATCTCACTGGCCAGATGCTTCATCACCCGGCGGATATAGGTTGTCAGCCCCTTGGGGCCATCCTTCACCTGCTGGAGCCGGAACGGGCCAAGCGGTGAGGAAGCGCGCCGCCCCACCTGACCGCCCGAAACTTCGGCCAGTTCCATCGAGTTGCCGCCAATGTCGCAGACCAGGCCCTCTGCCTCGGGCCAGCCCAGAAGCACCCCCTGCGCCGACAGCCGCGCCTCTTGAAGCCCGTCGATGACCCAGAGCTTCAGCCCGGTCCTGGCCTCGGCTTCGGCGCGAAATTCCGGGCCGTCTTCGGCATCGCGGACGGCGGCGGTGGCGACACAGCTGAGCGGTGGCAGCTCCATGCCCCGGGCGAGCGCCGCAAACCGTTCGAGAGCGGCCAGGGCGCGGACCTTGCCCTGTGGGTTCAACCGACCGGATTGCACCAGCCCCTGGCCAAGGCCGGCCAGCACCTTTTCGTTGTAAAAATAGGCGGGGCTACGGGCGGCGCCGTCGAAAACCACCATCCGGACCGAGTTCGATCCGACATCGACAACCCCCACGCGGCTGAGCGCGCGCGCGCCCGGGTCGTCGAACAGCGGGCGGCCGAACGGGCCCCATTCCTCGGCGGCTGCCTCGGTGGTCTTGTCCATGGCCTGGTCCCCCAGATGTGCTGGCCCGCGCGACTCGCTGGGCAAATGTCTACCCTTCAATCCATCGAGTGGGCAAGCTTTGGCACATCTTTCGCCCCCGCCGAGCCGCGCCCCGACAACGAAGGATTTTCCATGAAGAACCGGTGGCAGTTGAACAGATCGTCGCGTCCTTCGGGCAGGTCGCGCAGATAGCTTCCGTCGGACTGCAACACCCAGCTTTGCGCTTCATCCGCCAGATTGGCGGCCATGATCTGGCTGACGATCTGGGCCTTTACCGTATCGTTGCGGATTTCGACCAGCGTTTCAACCCGGCGCAGGAAGTTCCTGCCCATCCAGTCGGCGGAGGATATGAAGACCTTGGCCTTCTTGGAAGTCAGCCCATGGCCGTTTGCAAAGCAGACGATACGGCTGTGTTCCAAAAACCGTCCCACGATGGATTTGACGCGGATGTTCTCGCTCAGCCCGGCGATGCCGGGGCGCAGCCCGCAAATGCCGCGAACCACCAGATTGATCTTCACCCCCGCATTGGAAGCAGCGTAAAGCGCGTCGATCACATCGGGATCGACAACGGAATTCAGTTTCGCCCAGATTTCCGCGGGCTTTCCCGCGCCCGCATGAACCGCCTCGGCGGCAATCAGCGCCAGCAGGCGTGGCTTGAGCGTGATGGGTGAAAAGGCGATGTTTTCCAGGTTTTCCGGCTGAACATAGCCCGAGAGATAGTTGAACATCTTGGTCGCATCGCGCCCCAGAGCAGGGTCACAGGTAAAGAAACTGAGGTCGGTGTAGATGCGCGCGGTGATCGGGTGGTAATTGCCGGTGCCGTAATGGGTGTAGGTGACAAGGTTGCCCCCTTCGCGCCGCACCACGGTCGAGATTTTCGCGTGAGTCTTGTAGTTGATGAAGCCGTAGACCACATGCGCCCCGGCCCGTTCCAGACGGCGTGACTGTCGAATGTTGGCGGCCTCGTCGAACCGGGCCTTCAGTTCCACCAGCGCGGTGACGGATTTTCCCGCTTCGGCGGCCTCGCAGAGCGCCGAGACGATGGGGCTGTCGCGCGAGGTACGGTAAAGCGTCTGCTTGATGGCCAGAACGTCCGGGTCGGCGGCGGCCTGGGTAAGAAAGCGGATCACCATGTCAAAGGTCTCGTAGGGATGATGCAAAAGCATATCCTTCTTGCGAATCGCCGCGAACATGTCGCCTTCATGGTCCTGCACCCTTTCGGGGACGCGCGGCGTGAAGGCGGGCCATTGCAGGTCGCGGCGGCTGTCGAGCACGAGTTCCTTCAAATCGGCCATGCCGACCATCCCCTTGAATTCGATCACCTCATCGGGAACCACCCCCAGTTCCTCCATGATAAGACTGCGCAGCGCCTGCGGGGCGCCCGCGGTGATCTTCATGCGGATCACCTGACCGCGCCGCCGCCGCTTGAGCGCGGTCTCGAACTCGCGCACCAGATCCTCGGCCTCGTCCTCCACCTCCAGATCGCTGTCGCGCAGCACCCGAAAGGCGCAATGGCCGGTGTCGCGGTAGCCGGGAAACAGCGAACCGAGGTGAAGCAGGAGCAATTCCTCGAGAGGCAGGAAGCGCGATTCCCCCGGCAGGGTGACAAACCGGGCGATCTGTTGGGGAATCGGCAAAAGTGCCTGTAACGGCCGCCCGCCGGTGGCGCGCTCCAGTTGCAGGGCCAGACAAAAACCGGTGTTGGGGATGAAGGGGAAGGGGTGCGCGGGGTCGATCGCCAGGGGTGACAGAACCGGAAACACCTTGCCCAGGAAATAGTCCTGCGCGAAGGCCGCGTCGCGCTTGGTCAGCTTGGCGCGCGTAAGAAGTGTGATTCCTGCGGTCTCCATTTCGCGCTTGAGCTTGTTCCAGCATGTCTGCTGGGCCTGCATCAGGCGGCGCGCGTCTTCATTGACCAGGTCGAGTTGCTCGGCAGGGCTGCGGCCGTCGTCGCCGGGCATGGTCTTGCCGGCCCGGACAAGTTCGCGCAGGCCCGCGACGCGCACCGTATAGAATTCATCGAGATTGGTTGCCGAAATGGACAGGAACCGCAGGCGTTCAAGCAGCGGAACGCGGGGATTGCGCGCCTCGTCGAGAACCCGCCAGTTGAACGCCAGCCAGCTTAATTCACGGTTGAAGAACCGGCGCGCGCCGCCAATCTCGGTTTCGGGCAATGTCACCGGGGCGGAAAACGGCGTTTTCAGAAAATCGGCTTTTGTCATGGCTGGCCTTGAAGTCGGATTGGCAACGAACTTCCGGAAACCGTGCCCCGGATAGGGGCCATCATTGCGCGCCCGCCTGCCGGCTGTCCAGAACCTCGGCGGCCAGAGCGCGGTTGACCGGGCGGCCCTGGGCCAGTGCCTGCGCATCAAGCGTGCGGACAAGGTCGCGGGCGGCGGCAAACGACCGGTCCATGCGGCTCACCAGCCACGGGATCAGCGCAGCGGACGGGGCGATCTGGCGATCGGCGAACAGCTTGACCAGAACCGCCCCGAGCAGCGCGTCATCGGGGGACAGCAGCCTTGCCGTGGTGGCGGACTGCATCCGGCTGGCCAGATCGGGCAGTGTCAGCTCCCAATGCTGTGGCGGTGTGCGCGCCGTCAACAAAAGCTTCCCGCCTTCGGCCAGAATCATGTTGTGCATATGAAACAGGGCGGTTTCGGCACGACGGTCGCCCGCGATACGGTCGCAGTCCTCGATGGCAACGGCGGATCCGGGTGGTGGCGGCGGATCGCAAAGCGTGGCCGCCGCCCTCACCGTGCCATGTTGCGTGGCCGCCCAGATCTGCGCGAGGTGGCTTTTGCCCGAGCCTTCCGGACCCACCAGTAGCATCCTGCGATCAGGCCAGTTTTCCGGCGTGTCAAGCGCCGCGACCGCCAGCCCGTTGGCCGGAGAGACATAGAAATCGTCGCGCCCCAGCGCCGTCCGGACAGGCAGATCAAAAGTCAGTTGCAAGGGCATGTCAGTCGTCTTCCTTGCCCGACAGACCTTGGTAAAGACGGCTGCCGGTATATCGCGCCACCGAAAACCGCGCCAGAACGCCCAGCGCGGCGGCAACCGGCACGGCGACCAGCATCCCCACGAAACCGAACAGCGTGCCAAAGGCCGAGAGGGCGAAAAGCAGCCAGACGGGATGAAGCCCCACGGATTTTCCCACCAGCTTCGGCGTGATGACGTTGCCTTCCAGAAACTGGCCGATCACGAAGATGCCCGCCACGATGCCGATCGACAGCCATTCACCCCAGAACTGAAACAGCGCAAGCCCGATCGCCAGAGTTCCGCCGATGAGCGCGCCGACATAGGGGATAAAGGTGACGAGCCCGGCGATGGCCCCGATGATCAGCCCGAAATCGAGCCCCGCCAGCATCAGCGATACCGCATAGAACGTACCCAGGATCAGGCAGACCGAAACCTGCCCGCGCACGAAAGCCGCCAGCACCGTGTCGATTTCGCGGGCAAGCTGGCGCACCACCATCTGGTGATCGCGTGGCAGCAGGTCGTCGATGCGCGCCACCATCTTGTCCCAGTCGAGCAGCAGATAGAAGGCGACGACCGGCACGACGATGATGAAGACCACCGCATTGATCACCGAAAGCGCGGAACTGAGCAACCCGCGGGCCAGTTCGACGCCGCGGGACTGAATGGTTTGGCCGAGGGCATTCAGCGTGTCGTGCACGACGCCGTTGCTATCCATGAGGCGCGGAAATTTTCCGGTCAGGAACTGATGCAGATCGTTGAACATCGTCGGCGCGACATTGACCAGCTGGATCAGCTGGCGCAGCAGCATCGGCACGATAAGCAGCGCGAGGATCGCGAAGATCAGCAGGGCCACGATGGAAATCGTCGCGGTTGCCGCCGCGCGGCTCAGGCCCATGCGCTCCAGCCGGTCGGCCACCGGGTCCATGAAATA
This sequence comes from Paracoccaceae bacterium, assembly GCA_020446815.1. GTDB lineage: Bacteria > Pseudomonadota > Alphaproteobacteria > Rhodobacterales > Rhodobacteraceae > Albidovulum. The sequence continues at coordinate 331,685 of JAGRDY010000026.1, read as the reverse complement.
GGCCACGGCCCCGCCCACCACGAACGGCAAAATCACATTGCCGAGCCCCCAAAGCAGCCCCAGGAATACCGCCGCAGCGATCCCCCAGTATCTTGCCTGCTTGCCGACCGGCAATGACATGACGCCTCCGTCTGGTTTGCCACATTCATGGCCCAAGCGCCTTCATGGTGCAAGCCGGGGGTGCGATCCTGGCCAGGCGCCCAGCGCAGCGATGGATACGGGCAGATATGAGGCGCGCATTGCCGCCCTTGGCCGTGTCTTTCGATCGAAACGGAGACATCGTGCCGCCCGGCACGCACCGCTTGCGGGTTCACTTGCCTGAACGGCGCGTTTGGCATAATCGGATCACCAGCCACACAGTCACCAAAGCAGAGCCGTCACATGCGTCTTTCCCGTTATTTCCTGCCCGTCCTGAAAGAAAACCCCGCCGAGGCGCAGATTGTCAGCCATCGCTACATGCTGCGGGCGGGCATGATCAGACAACAGGCGGCGGGGATCTATTCCTGGCTGCCGCTGGGGTTCAAGGTCTTGCGCCGCATCGAACAGATCGTCCACGAAGAACAGCAGCGCGCGGGTCACATCCCGATGCTGATGCCGACGCTGCAACCGGCCGACCTGTGGCGCGAAAGCGGGCGCTATGACGATTACGGCGAAGAAATGCTGCGCATCACCGACCGTCACAAGCGCGACATGCTCTACGGGCCGACCAATGAGGAGATGATCACCGACATTTTTCGCGCCCATATATCCAGCTACAAGGATCTGCCGCTGACGCTCTATCATGTCCAGTGGAAGTTCCGCGACGAAATCCGCCCGCGTTTCGGGGTGATGCGCGGCCGCGAATTCCTGATGAAGGACGGCTACAACTTCGATCTGACCAAGGCGGATGCGCTGCATGCCTATAACCGGCATCTGGTCAGCTATCTGCGCACCTATGAGCGCATGGGCCTTCAGGCGCTCCCCATGCGCGCCGACAGCGGCCCGATCGGCGGCGACAACACGCATGAATTCCTGGTGCTGGCCGATACCGGCGAATCAGAGGTGTATTATGACAGCGCGGTCACCGATATCAGGCTGGGGGCGCGCGCGATCGACTATGACGACCATGCACAGTGCCAGGCGGTGATGGAGGAATTCACCGCCCTTTATGCGCGCACCGACGAAACCCACGACCCGGCTGCCTTCGCCGCCATCCCCGCGGCCCGCCAGCGCATGGCGCGCGGCATCGAAGTGGGGCAGATCTTTTACTTCGGCACCAAATATTCCGAGCCGATGGGGGCCACGGTCGTCACCGCCGACGGCGGCAGGGTGCCGGTGCATATGGGATCGCACGGCATTGGGGTGTCGCGCCTGCTCGGCGCCATCATCGAGGCATCGCATGACGACAAGGGAATCATCTGGCCCGAAGGGGTTACGCCCTTTCATTGCGGCATCGTCAATCTCAAACAGGGCGATGCGGGCACCGACGCCGCCTGCATGGAGGTCTACACTGCGTTGAAGGCCAGGGGCCTTGATCCGCTTTATGATGACCGCGACGAACGGGCGGGGGCGAAATTCGCTACGATGGACCTGATCGGCCTGCCCTGGCGGATCACCGCCGGGCCGCGCGGGCTGGCCTCTGGCAAGGTCGAACTTACCTGCCGCCGGACCGGTCTGACCGAGGAAATGCCCGCGCCGGACGCGATCGAACGGATCGCGGCGATTTACAAAGACATCTGAACCTGCGTCCTCTGGCGTTTCCGGGCGTTTCCGGCTTTGACGCGCCGGGTCAGGCCGGTTCAAGCCAGCCATGGTAAGCAACGACGCGCCCGACCCAGGCAAGATCGATTTCGACATGAAAATGAAATCGGCCGCCTTCGGCGTATTCATGGCATTCGCCGGTCGGCACGAACCGTTGCGGCAGCGGAATGCCGAACAGCCTGCAACGGCGCGGGATGAATGCCAGGCCGTCACCACGGATCACCACGGCCAGTGACACGGCGACCGGGCCAAAGCGTTCAACGATCAGATGCGCGTCGCGGCCGCGCCCGGCCTGTTGGCGTGACCGCATCCGGAGGCCGGCAAAATCCCGGGTCCAGGTTTCGCGGCCCTCGGCATCGGTTGCCAGCGTCACCTCGACGGGCACGTCCCGGCCCGCACGGGGAAGGCCGAACAGCGCGGCAATGACGCGGGCCAGCCGGCCCGGCGCGCGTGTCACATCGGCCCGGCCGCGCCAGACCCTCCTGGCGCCGGGGTTGTGCAGTTTCTGGATCTGCGCGGGAAGGTGGACGAAGCGATCGGCGAGCATTTTCGGGTAAAGCGCGCGCGCCGCACTGTCTTCGCGCCAGCCATGGGTGATACTGCGACGGCGAAACAGAACCTGGTAATCGGCAAGGCCGAGGTCTTTGACAGCCGGGCGGGCGCCTGCCACGGGGCGGTTTTCCATCTTCGCCTTGCGAATGATCGCTTCGATGGCCATCGCCGGGATCAGCGGGCCGTCATCGCCTTCGGCCACCAGATGCCAGGACTGGCACAGCGTCTTGCCGTCGCGTTCGCCCTCGGCCGCAACGAACATCCCGCCGCGATGGGGCCCCGTGCGCCGTGCATTCAAGGCGCGGTGACAGAGCGCGGCCAGCGGGACGAGCGAGGGCAGGCGCAGCCAGTACCGTAATCTGGCCAGAAGGTTGAGCAGCCGGTGCAGGCTTTCCGACACGGGCCCCGCGCCGATCCAGATATCGGCGATGTCGGGCATCGCCCCCGGAATCAGCCGCAGGTCGGGCACATCCACCAGCGAAAACCGGGTATTGGCAAGCGGCAGCTCGCCCGGCGGCGCGATCGTATAGCGCCGGCTTTCGCCCAGCCCGATGCCGGCCGCATCCTTGCCGTTGCGGCGCAGCCGCACCGGGCTGCCGGCATAGCTCAGCACCGCGCGCAACACATTCATGCCGACCCCCGCGTGGGGCGAGGGCGCGATACCGGCGCTCACCCGGCGGATCGTCATGGTTTTGGGAAGGTCGCGCAAGACCGCCGACGTCAGCACCGGAAAGCTGCTGACCCCGGAAAGGACGAACACGCCACGTTCCCTGGCGGCATCATCAAACTGCCCGATACCATCCACAAAATCCGCGCCGTCGGCGAAGTCGAGGTAATTCACCCCGGCCGCGATGGCGGCGCGCACGACGTGGTAGGGGTCGCCGCGATAGGCCTGAAACGGCCCCGAGGCATCGACGATGATGTCCGGCCTTTCACCCGCCAGCGCGGCGGCGATATTGGCGCGGTCCAGCAAAAGAGGCCTGACGCTGGCGATACCGGTCCAGCGTTGGCAAAACTCCCGTGCCGCGACGGCATCGCGGCCGGCCACCAGTATGTCGACGCCCAGCAGGTCGCTGAGCAGATGCACCAACCGGCCGCCAAAGGTGCCATATCCTCCGAGGATCAGAATTTTCACGGCCGGGCTCCGGCAAGCTGAGGCAAAGTTCGCTAGGCGGCACGAAACGTTGACATGGCGGCCGGGTCAACAAGAATTTCCGCGCATCACCGGCCCGGCGCTTGCCGACGCATCCCTGGGCCGGGTGGGGGTCCGCACTGTGGCCCGTACCGTGACCTCATGCGCCGGGGCTGCTCCGGGCGGTCTTTCTCGCGCTTGACCTTTGGGCCCCGTACCGCCACTTTGCGCGCCACTTCCGATCCCTGACCGGAGCCCCGATGGCCACACGCACCGCCCCTTTTTCCGGTTTCGAGTTTCTCATCGCCTGGCGCTATCTGCGCGCCCGGCGGGCCGAGGGCGGTGTCAGCGTGATGACCTGGATTTCGCTGGTGGGCATCGCGCTGGGTGTCATGGCGCTGATTGCGACCCTGGCGGTGCGGGCCGGGTTTCGTACCGAGTTTGTCGATACCATCCTGGGCACCAATGCCCATGTTTCGGTGTCGCGCGCGACCTATGTGAACGATCAGGGCGTGGCGACGCGGGCGATCACCGATTATGCCGCCCTGGCCGAACGTATTCGCGCCATTGCCGGTGTCACCCGCGCCGCGCCGATCATTCGCGGGCAGGCCATGGTGACGCTGGGCGAACGGTCGAACGTGGCCGAGGTCTACGGGATCACGCTTGCCGATCTGAAATCCATTCCACGGGTGGCCGGATCGGATCAGGCCCTGGGCGATATCGACCGTTTCGACGCGGGTATCGCCATCGGATCGGGTATTGCCCGCGACCTTGGGGTGCGCATCGGCGACAGGGTCAAGCTCATCTCGCCCAACGGGGTCAAGACCGCCTTCGGCACCAGCCCCCGCGTCAATGCCTATGAGGTCGTCTATATCTTTACCGCCGGGCGGTACGACATAGACCGCACCCGCATCTACATGCCCTTCGCCGAGGCGCAGAGCTATTTCAACCGCGAAGGCGGCGCCGACGAGATCGAGGTCTTTGTCGCCGACCCCGAGGCGGTTGACCGTTATGCCGATGCCCTGTTGCAGGCCGGTGGTCCCGGCACGCTTCTGTGGACCTGGCGCGACGCCTCGGGCGCGTTTCTGTCGGCGCTGGCCATCGAGGATGACGTGATGTTCGTGATCCTTTCGGTGCTGGTGCTGATCGCGGCGATGAACATCACCTCGGGGCTGGTGATGCTGGTCAAGAACAAGGGCAGCGACATCGGCATCCTGCGCACCATCGGGCTGACCGAAGGCTCGATCCTGCGGGTGTTCTTCCTGTGCGGGGCCTTTACCGGAATTCTGGGCACCATCGCCGGGGTGATCCTGGGCTGCCTGATCGCGTGGAACATCGACAGCATCATGTCGCTGGTCAATTACCTGTCGGGCGGCGGCGCTTGGGATCCGTCGATTCGCGGCATTTACCGTCTTCCCGCCGAATTGCGGGCTTGGGATGTCGGGCGCGCGGTCGGGTTGTCGCTGTTCTTGTCCTTCATCGTCACGATCTTTCCCGCCCGGCGCGCGGCGCGGATGAACCCTGTCGAGGCGCTGCGCTATGAATGATCCGGTGCTGGAACTCAAAGGCATCGAAAAGGCCTATCTGCGCGGCACACCGGGCGAAATTTCAGTGCTTCACGGGCTTGATCTGACGGTGGCAAGGGGCGAGACCGTGGCTCTGGTCGCCCCGTCGGGGGCAGGCAAGTCGACGCTGCTTCATATCGCCGGTCTGCTCGATACGCCCGATTCCGGGTCTGTGGCGATCGGCGGGCGGCAGATGGCCGGCCTGTCGGAACGGGCGCGCACCGAGGTGCGGCGCGGCGAACTGGGCTTCGTCTATCAGTTTCATCACCTTTTGCCCGAATTCACCGCCGCCGAGAACATCGTGCTGCCGCAACTGGCCAATGGCGTGGCGCGGGCAAGCGCTGAAGCGCGCGCGCGCGCGCTTCTGGCGCAGGTCGGGGTGGGCGCCCGTGCCGGGCACCGCCCGGCCGAACTTTCGGGCGGCGAACAGCAAAGGGTGGCCTTTTGCCGGGCGCTGGCCAACGGGCCAAGCCTGCTGCTGGCCGATGAACCGACCGGCAACCTCGACCCCGCCACCGCCAATCAGGTGTTCGAGACGCTGTTGTCGCTGGTCAGGTCAACCGGCTTGTCAGCCCTTGTCGCCACCCATAATCTGGAACTTGCCGCCCGTATGGACCGGGTGCTGCACCTCGATACCGGTCATCTGGCATAGCGCCAGACCCGGACCCAGACCCAGCGAAAGGCCCGCGATGCCACGGATCACCATTGCCGAGATTGAAGCGACATCGCGCACCGCCTTGATGCGCCACGGAGCCGAGGCGTGGATTGCCGCCGAAGTGGCCCGCGCCATAGCCCGCGCCGAGGCGACGGGCAATGTGATCTGCGGTCTTTACTATCTGGAAAGCTATTGCCTGCAACTGGCCAGCGGCCGGGTGAAGGGCGCGGTCGAGCCCGTCGTCACCCGCCCGCGCCCCGCTGCGGTGCTTGTCGATGCCCGGTTCGGCTTTGCCCAGGCGGCCTTTGCCCGCGCCTTGCCCGCGGCACTTGCCGCGGCACGCGACTGCGGTACGGCGTCATTGGCGGTCGGGCACGCCCATACCTGCACCTCGCTGGGCTATTTCACCGAACAGATCGCGCGGGCGGGGCTGATCGGGATCGGTTTCACCAATGCCACGCCGATTGTCGCGGCCCCCGGCGGCAAACGGCGTCTGATCGGCACCAACCCGATTGCCTTTTCGGTGCCGGGAACGCCGGGCGAAGTGGCGATGCAATTCGATTTTTCCACCTCGGCCGTCGCTCTGGGCAAGATCACCATGGCCAGGGCGGAAGGCTGCGCGATCCCGCCGGGCTGGGCGGTCGACAAGGATGGCAACCCCACCACCGATGCCGAAGCCGCGCTGGCCGGGGCGCTGGTGTCGGCGGGCGGACACAAGGGCTGGGGCTTCGGGCTGATGGCCGAATTGCTGGCCGCGGGCATGACGGGCGGGCGCAATTCGCTCGATGTGGAGCCCTTGAAGGCACCCGAAGGGGCGCCGCATGATCTGGGCCAGTTCTATGTGCTGATCGATCCTGCGATGTCGCCCGATTTCGCCGCCCGGTTCGCGCGTCTGGCCGGCGCAGTCGCCGAGGATGAAGGGGCGCGCCTGCCCGGCGCGGGCAAGCGCGGGGCAGACAGCGCGGAAGTGCCCGAGGCGCTCTGGCAATTGACCTGCCGCCTGGCCGCTAGCTGACCCAGATCAAGGCCGAATCGCTGCGATTGGGCGATTGTGGGCGTGCAATCAGGGTGAGGAGACTTGCGATGTTCAAAGGCCTGCCGGCCCTTGCGGCGATAATGCTGGCCGTGGGCTGCACCCCCGAAGCCCAGGTTTCGGGCCGTGCGCTTTACGGGCAATACTGCGCCGGGTGCCATGGCAGCGGCGGCAAGGGCGACGGGCCCGCCGCCGGCGGGCTGGCCAGGGCGCCTGCCGATCTGACGCAGATTTCGGCGCGCCATGGCGGGGTGTTTCCGACCGCCCATGTGATGTCGGTGATCGACGGCTATACCCGCCGGGGGGATCGTTCCTCGGTCATGCCCGAGCTTGGCGTCGCCTTGCAGAGCGGCCCCCTGGTGATGGTCGATACCGGCGATGGCGTGATGACGCCGACGCCTGTCAACCTGGTGGTTCTGGCCAGGTATCTGGAAAGGCTGCAGAAGTAGCGGCGCCCGGATCGGGGCGCGCGCCGGCTGACCCGGCCCGGCCGGGGCCGGGCCAACCGGGCGGGGGTCTATTTGACGGATTTTCCGGCAATCGTGGCGGCGGGTTTGCCGGCCCCGGCATGGGCGGTGGCGAGCACCTTCGGCTTTTCCTTCTTGGGCTTCTTGGCTTCCTTGTTGCCGCGATTCTTGTCCTTGGTCATGATCATTCCCTTTCACATGGCTACCACCCGGCGGTTGCCGGACGGATCGTTGCTCGGGACGGGGCAGGGGAGCCTGACGCAAGACGTCAGGGCGATGTTCCCGGTGGGCAGCAGGGGCGCAGAGGCCGTGCCTGCGCAGTGGAATCTATGCCTCTGCCGCGAGTCTTTCAAGGCCGGGAAACCGTATCCCGCATCCGTCGCGCAAGCGTCCCGCATCCGTCCCGCATCCGTCCCGACAGGGCGTCCCGACAGGGCGTCACGCAGGGGTAAGGGCGCGTCAGGGATTTGCGCCGGGCGGCGCCCGACCGCCCGGACGGGCGGGTGCCAGCAGCACCCACCCGCGGTCGGGTGCTGGCCTTGTGTCGGGTCAGATGGTTGGCGGGGATGGTGGGTTGGAAACCCACCCTCGGGGTGGTGGGTTGGAAACCCACCCTACGGCCGTTCCGGCTGACCGGTTCCGGTTTGATCACCGGATCGTGAAACCCGCCCGCGACCGTCAGCTCCGCCCCTGTCACGGCCGGCCCGCGCGCGGGCGATCGCGCCGCGGGCTGCGCCCTTGTTTGCGCGCGGGGACGCTTTGCCCGGCGGGCGCTTCCGGGCGCAGTCGCCTGCCGGTCAAAAGATCCGCGGCCGCTGTTTCACACGCCAACCCGGTTCACACATCCAGTTCCTCCACGAACCGCGCGTTTTCGCTGATATACTGGAACCTGAGTTCCGGTTTCTTGCCCATCAGGCGTTCCACCAGATCGCCGGTTTCGCCCGGCACCTCGTCGTGGATCGAGACGCGGATCAGTTTGCGGGTCTCGGGGTTCATGGTGGTGTCTTTGAGATCCTTTGCGTCCATCTCGCCCAGTCCCTTGAAGCGCTGGACGTCGATCTTTCCGCCACTCTTTCCCCTGGCCCCGCTTTCCCTGGCCGCGCCGAGGCCCCTGGCCAGCATCCGCTCCTTTTCGGCGTCATCGGCGACGTAGACGCGAGCGGCACCTTGCGTCAGGCGGTAGAGCGGCGGGCAGGCGAGGTAGAGGTGGCCCTTGTCGATCAGCGGCCGCATCTGGGTGAAGAAGAAGGTCATCAGCAGCGACGCGATATGGGCGCCGTCGACATCGGCGTCGGTCATGATGATGATCTTGTCATAGCGCAGATCGTCGATGTTGAAGCGGCTGCCCATGCCGCAGCCAAGGGCCTGGGAAAGATCGGAGATTTCCTGATTGGAGCCGAGTTTCGACGAGGCCGCGCCAAGCACGTTGAGGATTTTGCCGCGCAGGGGCAGCAGCGCCTGGGTCTTGCGGTCGCGGGCCATCTTGGCCGAGCCGCCGGCCGAGTCGCCCTCGACGATGAACAGTTCGGTGCCCTCGCGGCTGGCGGCGGCGCAATCGACCAGCTTGCCGGGCAGGCGCAGCTTCTTGGTGGCCGATTTGCGCGCCGTCTCCTTTTCGGCCCGGCGGCGCAGGCGTTCCTCGGCGCGCAGCACCAGAAAATCGAGGATCGCGCCGGCCGATCTGGTGTCGGCCGCCAGCCAGTTGTCGAAATGGTCGCGCACCGCGCCTTCGACCAGCCGCGCCGCCTCGGTCGTGGCCAGCCGGTCCTTGGTCTGGCCGACGAATTCGGGTTCGCGGATGAAGCAGGACACCAGCGCACAGCCGCCGGTGATCATGTCGTCGCGGCTGATCTGCGCGGCCTTGCGGTTGCCCACCAGTTCGCCATAGGCGCGGATGCCCTTGACCACCGCTGTCCAGAAGCCCGCCTCATGCGTGCCGCCTTCGGGGGTGGGCACGGTGTTGCAATAGGACTGGATGAAGCCGTCGCGCGACGGCGTCCAGTTGATCGCCCATTCGACGAAACCCGGCTGGCCGAATTTTTCCTGGAACTCCACCTTGCCCGCGAAGGGGCGGTCGGCATAGGTCGAGGCGCCGGTCAGTTGTTCGCCCAGGTAATCGGCCAGCCCGCCGGGGAAGTGGAACGTGGCCTCTGCCGGGGTTTCGCCGTCGTCGATGGCGCATTTCCAGCGGATCTCGACGCCCGAGAAGAGATAGGCCTTGGATTTGACCATTTTCAGCAGGCGGGCGGGCTTGAAGCGGTGATGGCCGAAGATTTCCGCGTCGGCGTGGAAGGTGACGGTGGTGCCGCGGCGGTTGGGGGTGGGGCCGAGCCTTGCGACGGGGCCAAGCGGCAGCCCGCGCGAGAAACGCTGTTCGAAGAGTTCCTTGCCGCGCGCCACCTCGACGACCATCGAATCGGAAAGCGCGTTGACCACCGAGGCGCCGACGCCGTGCAGGCCGCCGGAGGTCTGGTAGGACTTGCCGGAAAACTTGCCGCCGGAATGGAGCGTGCAGAGGATCACCTCGAGCGCCGACTTGCCGGGGAATTTCGGATGCGGGTCGATGGGGATGCCGCGGCCGTTGTCGCGGATGGTGACGGCGTGATCGGCGTGCAGTTCGACCTCGATTCGGGTGGCGTGGCCGGCCACCGCCTCGTCCATCGAATTGTCGAGAACCTCGGCCACGAGGTGATGAAGCGCGCGTTCGTCGGTGCCCCCGATATACATGCCGGGGCGTTTGCGCACCGGCTCCAGCCCTTCGAGAACCTCGATGGAATGGGCGTTGTAGTCGTCCGCGGGGGGGCTGAGAAGGTCGTTGGGCATGGCGTTGCTGCTCGGCTGGTTTGATTGGGCCGGATTAGACCATGTGCGGCGGGGCGGGGCAAGCGGGGTGGGGCAAGCGGGGTGGGGGAAGCGGGGCGGCGGGCGCGGGCCAGGCAATCCCGCGCCGGCGCCGGAACGCGGGGCGCGGCGGCGTCACTCAGGATGACCGCACCCGCCGGATCGGGGCGGGCGCGGCCATCTGGTTGCCCCCTTCATGAGTGGCGGCAGGCAACGACGGTGTTGCGGGCGCCGGCCGTGACGGACCGGGCCGAGCCGCGCCGGCGGGGCTGGAGCGGTGATTGCGCTCCGGCCCTGCGGCGCGGCTTTTGACAGGGTGTTTGACGGCGCCGATCTACGGGGGTCTGACACGGAGATTACATTTGTGTAAGCTGCGCGCGTGCCCGGCGGGCCGGGCCGGTGGTGCTGGGCCGGTGGTGCTGGACCGATGATGCTGGACCGATGATGCTGGACGGGTATTTCGGTGGCTGTTTTGGTGGGGGATCGGGGCGCTTCGGCTGGCGGTTGCCTCCGGCGGGAGTATTTTTGCAAAGGTGAGAGCCGCGGGCGGTTCGGGGGCGGTTCGGGGACGGCGGCGGTTCGGAGACGGCGGCGGTTCGGGGACGGCGGTGCGCTCAGGTTGGCGGGCGCGGCATCTGGACCTTGCCGGGGCGCGGCTGTAAGGCTTCGCGGATGCAGGCACGAAACGCATATGTCGCCGGTGCGCGCAGCCTTCTGGGCCTGGCGCTGCCGCTGATCGGCAGCCATCTGGCGCAGATGATCCTGCATGTCACCGATACCGTGATGCTGGGCTGGTACGGGGTTGACGATCTGGCCGCGGTGGTGCTGGGCGCCTCGACCTTCTTTGTGCTGTTCATTCTGGGGTCGGGGTTCGCCATCGGCGTGATGGGGATGGTGGCCGCCGCGCTGGGGCGGGGCGACGAGGTGCAGGTGCGCCGCGATACCCGCATGGCGATGTGGCTGTCGATTCTTTTCGGCGCGGCGGTGGTGCCGGTCTTCTGGCTGTCGGGGCCGATTCTGGTGATGCTGGGCCAGAAGCCGCATCTGGCCGAGCTGGCGCAGGGCTATCTGCGCATCGCCGGATTCGGGATGGTGCCGGCGCTTCTGGTGATGTCGCTGAAAAGCTATCTTTCGGCGCTGGAACGCGCCCCGGTCGTTCTTTGGGCGACGCTGGCGGGGGCGCTGCTGAACGGGCTGGTCAACTGGACATTGATCTTTGGCCATTGGGGGGCGCCGGAAATGGGTGTGCGGGGCGCGGCGGTCGCGACGACGGCGACGCAGGTGCTGAGCGTGGCGGTTCTGATCGTCTATGCGGCATGGGTGCCGGGATTGCGGCGGTTTCATCTGTTCCAGCGGTTCTGGCGGCCCGATTGGGAGGCCTTTGGCCAGGTGTTCCGGCTGGGCTGGCCGATCGGGCTGACCGGGCTTGCGGAAAGCGGGCTTTTCGTGGCCGCCGCGCTGATGATGGGCTGGGTGGGAACGGTGGAGCTGGCGGCCCACGGGATCGCCATGGAGATCACCGCGGTGGCCTTCATGGTGCATCTGGGGTTGTCGAATGCGGTGACGGTGCGGGTGGGGCGCGCGCATGGCACCGGTGACGCGGCGGCGCTGCGGGCGGCGTCGATCATCGGCATGGGCCTGTCGATGGGTTTCGTGGCGGTGGCGGTGGCGGTGTTCTTGCTGGTGCCCGCCCCGATCATCGGGCTGTTCCTTGACCGGACGCAGGAAAGCACCGCCGCCATCGTGGCCTTTGGCACGCTGCTTTTGGGCATGGCGGCGCTGTTTCAACTGTTCGATGCGGCGCAGGTGATGGCGCTGGGAATGCTGCGCGGCGTGCAGGATACGCGCGTGCCGATGTGGATCGCCACCTTCAGCTACTGGCTGATTGGCATTCCGGTGAGCTATGTGCTGGCCTTCCCGCTGGAACTGGGCGGGGCGGGGTTGTGGCTGGGGCTGACGGTGGGGCTGGCGGTGGCCGCGGCGCTGCTGCTGGGGCGGTTCTGGCGCGGCTGGGGCGCGCGGGCGGTGGCTGCCGCGTGATGTCGCGCGCCCGCGGCGTCTGGCGTGCGGGCGGGGGCGGGCGGGGGCTGGCTTGGCCGCCGATTCAGCCGTCCTTGCCGGAATCCTTGCCCGAATCCTTGCCCGAATCCTTGCCGGCATCCTTGCCGAGCCGATCGGATTTCTTGCGCACCAGCAGGCTGCGCAGATCGTGCATCGCCAGCAAGAGCGCGTCGGTGACGTCCTCGAGCTGTTCGTCGGTTGCCTTGGACTGGACCCATTGAGTGGTCAGGTTGAGGTAATCGACGGCGCGGTGGATGTCGTCGATGTCGCGCGCCGCCAGAAGCCGCCGGCGCGCCGCCATCCAGTCGGTGATCGCCGCGGTTTCGGCATCGGTCAGGACATGGCCGCCATGCGGGCGAATTTCGCCGTTGCGGATGTTGGCGAGGGCGATCTGGTCGAGTTCGAGCCGCCGCTGGCGGTTTTCGGCGTCGACACGGAAGACGGCGGCGCCGTTTTCGCGGATACGGAAGTAGAATTCCGGCAGGTCACCGGCCATGGAGCCCCCTTCGGTGTTGCCTCAGCGCAGCCCGGCGCAGAATTTCTGGATGCGCGCGCAGGCCTCTTGCAGCGCCGCATCCGACGTAGCGTAGCTGACGCGGAAGTTCGGCGAAAGCCCGAAGGCCGCGCCGAAGACCACCGCAACGCCGGTTTCCTCGAGCAGCGCCGTGGCGAAGGCTTCGTCATCGGTGATCCTGGCGCCGCCCGCCGAGGTGCGGCCGATGCAGGCGGAAATATCGGGATAGACGTAGAACGCGCCTTCGGGGCGGGGGCATTTGACCCCCCTGGCCTGGTTCAGCATCGAGACCACCAGATCGCGGCGGCGCTGGAAGATTTTTCGGTTCTCGCTCAGGAAGTCCTGCGGGCCGGTCAGTGCCTCGAGCGCGGCATACTGGGCGATCGAGCAGGGGTTCGAGGTGGATTGCGACTGGATGGTGGCCATCGCCCGGATCAGCGGCGCGGGCCCGGCCGCGTAACCGATGCGCCAGCCGGTCATCGCATAGGCCTTGGAGACGCCGTTGCAGGTCAGCGTGCGGTCGTAAAGGCCGGGTTCGACCTGCGCCGGGGTGACGAATTCGAAATCGTCGAAGACGAGATGTTCATACATGTCGTCAGACATGATCCGCACATGCGGGTGTCGCATCAGGACATCGGTCAGTTGCTTCAGCTCTGCCCGGCTGTAGCCCGCGCCGGTGGGGTTGGAGGGCGAATTGAAGATGAACCATTTGGTTTTTGGGGTGATGGCGGCGTCGAGCTGGGCCGCGGTGAGTTTGAAATGGTTCTCGATCCCGGCCACGACCGGCACCGGCGTGCCGCCGGCCAGAAGCACCATGTCGGGGTAGCTGACCCAGTAGGGGGCGGGGATGATCACCTCGTCGCCCGGGTCGAGCGTCGCCATCAGGGCGTTGTAGAGCGTCTGTTTGCCGCCGGTGCCGACGGTGATCTGCGCGGTCGAATAGCTCAGGCCGTTTTCGCGGCTGAATTTGGCGGCGATGGCGGATTTCAGCTCGGCGATGCCGTCGACGGCGGTATATTTGGTGCGGCCTTCGTCGATGGCGCGTTTGGCCGCATCCTTGATATTCTGCGGTGTGTCGAAATCCGGCTCGCCCGCGCCGAGGCCGATCACGTCCTTGCCCGCCGCCCTGAGTTCACCCGCCTTGCTGGTGACCGCGATGGTCGGGGAAGGTTTCACCCTGGCGAGGGTGTCGGACAAAAAGGCCATTTTCGGCTGCTCCGGTTTGCGTTTCACGGGCCTTTGTCTTATGGTGCGCGCGAAAACCATACAAGCATCAACATTCGAGGAGATACGTTTTGCACGGTGATTCCGCTGAAGGCTGGTTCAGTGCCGAAACCGCAACCTTTGGAGACCGGCTCGCTGCCGCCCGTGAGGCTGCAGGATTGAGTCAGGCGAATCTGGCACGCCGTCTGGGTGTGCGGACCAAGACCATCGTGCATTGGGAGCATGACGCCGCCGAGCCGCGTGCAAACCGGTTGCAGATGCTGGCCGGGCTTTTGGGCGTGTCGCTGATGTGGCTACTGACCGGCGAAGGCGAGGGCATCGAAGGCCCGGGCGTGGCGAGCGTCAGGACGCCGGAGCTGATGGGCCTGCTGGGCGAGTTGCGCCAGTTGCAGGGCGAGATGAGCGGCATGGCGGCGCGGATGGGGCAGGTCGAAAAGCGGCTGCGCGAGAGACTGGCGCAGACCGCCGGGCATGAGACAGCCGGCAGGCCGCTTGAACCCGCGCAATGAGCGCCGCGCCCTCGGCCGAGATCAAACGCATGACCCTGCGCAGCTGGCGCCGGGGCATGAAGGAAATGGATCTCGTGCTTGGCCCATTCGCCGAAGCGCATCTGGGGGCGATGGAGGACGCGGCGCGCCACAGGTATGATCTGCTTTTGTCGGAGAACGACCCGGAGATATTCGCCTGGATCACCGGTGCCGCCGAGGTGCCGGCGCGTTATGCGGCGCTGATCGGCCAGATCCGCGCCTTTGCCCGTTCTGCCCGGCGGCCCGGCGGGTGAGCCTTGCCGGTCGCCGGCAGGGGCGGCTGGAGGGGAAAGTCGCGCAAAGGCCGGGCGGCCTTAACCCTAATTTCGGCATTTGCGCCCAATCTTGCGCCAGAGCGGCAAGACAAGGCGGAGATGGCGATGACGATGCAGCATTCGGTTCACGACGGTGACAGGCGGGGGTTTCTGGGCTGCTATCTGGAAACGCTGGGGCTGGTGGAACGGCTGCACCGGCTGCTTCTGGATGTGATCAAGGACGATTTCGAACGCCTGGGCGTGCTGGAGATCAATTCGGTTCAGGCATTGTTGCTGTTCAACATAGGCGAACATGAGGTGACGGCGGGCGAACTGAAATCGCGCGGTTATTATCATGGATCGAACGTCAGCTATAACCTCAAGAAACTGGTCGAGGCAGGCTATATGCACCATGAGCGCAGCGAGGCCGACCGGCGCTCGGTAAGGGTGCGGCTGACCGAAAAGGGGCGCGACGTGCGCGCCGCGGTCGCCGATCTCTTTCAGCGCCATGCCGACGGGATGCTGGCGCGCGGCCTGGTCGGGCTGGAGACGGTCGAAGACGTCAACGCGATGCTGCGGCGGCTGGAGCGCTACTGGGGCGATCAGATACGCTATATCTATTGAAGATGTCTGTTGAAGCGGTTCGGGTTCGTGTTGCACCGGCAATTCCCGGCATTTGCGGGACGATTGTCTGATGCGGGTGCCGGCGCGCGCGTAATGCCGATGGCGGCGGCCGTCCGATTGGTTGACGGGCCCCGGCGGCCGGTCAGTAGCTGGCGCGGGCTGGTCCGGCCGCGTGCAGCTCATTCATTCCGATGATGATCTGCACCTCGCGCAGCAGCTTGCGCCGCATGGCGGATTCGAAGGCCTCGAAATTCGCGGCCCGTTCGACAAAGGCGCCGGACCCGCGAATCAGGGCCTGCTGGTAATAATCGGCGAGCCCCTCGTCGGCGCCGCCGATGGCCAGCGCGTTGACGGTGACCCCGTCGAGCGGGAAGTACCGGTAGGCCAGATCGGGAGGAAAGCCGTCGTTGTTGGGCCCGTCACCCGAAACGTCGAGCGTGCGCGCCCGGCATTTCGGACCGTTGCGAAACAGGCTTGCCGCATGGCCCAGGGCATAGCCGAGGGCGGTGGGCAGATCGTCGCGCCCACGCCGGGAACGGCTGAGCGCCAGGGCGGCCCGGGCGATGTCGTCGCGGGTTCGGAGCTCGGTCCAGTTCACCAGCATATCCTGATTGTAGCGCCCGCTCCATTCGTAGACGCCAAGCGCCACCGGCGCGCCGGCCTGCGACAGCAGGGCGGATTCGACCTCGGGGGCGAGCAGGGCGCGCGCCAGCCCGCGCCGTTGCAGGCCGTCTTCGGTTGCGTCGACCGAAGCCGAAACATCGAGCGCCAGCAACAGCGCCAGACGGCAGGCCGCCGCAGCCGGCGCGGCCCAAAGCAGGCCCGCCAGGATCAGCGGTGCGGCCGGGTGCATCACCAGTGCCCGCTGTTGGCCATGCTCGCCCAGGGTTCCGCCGGCGCCAGTGACTTGCCCTTTTGCAGCAATTCGACCGAAATATTGTCGGGCGAGCGGACAAAGGCCATGTGGCCGTCGCGCGGCGGGCGGTTGATGGTCACGCCATGGGCCTGCAAATGCGCGCAGGTGGCATAGATGTCGTCGACTTCATAAGCCAGATGGCCGAAATGGCGGCTGTCGGAAGGCAGCCCTTCGTCGCCGTCCCAGTTGTGGGTCAGTTCGACCGGGCATTCGGGCTGGTCGGGCGGGGCCATGAAGACCAGCGTGAACCGCCCTGTCTCATTGTCCCAGCGGCGGGTCTGTTCGAGCCCGAGCAGGCGGAAGAACGCCATGGATTTCTCCAGGTCGCGCACCCGGACCATCGTGTGCAGATAACGTATCGTCATGGCTAATCCTCGGCTTGTTTCCCCGACAGATTAGGGCCTGCGGCGGATCAGGCCAAGCATCGCCTTGGCCCGCAGGGTGAAAATCCTTGTGATACCCTATATCGTGGGTGCCCCGTCGCGCCGACATAGATATAGTCGAACATGATTCGACCGCCAGAGGATGACGCCATGACCCTGACCCCCGAGCAACAGACCGAGATCGCCGAGGCCCGCGCCCATCCGCGCCCCACGCTGCGCGCCGTGTCGGAAGGGATGGAAAGCCATCTTTACCGCGCGCATGAGGTGCTTGATCACGGGCTGGTACGGGTCATCGACTATATGGGCGATGACGGGGCGATCACCCAGGCGGCACGGGTCAGCTATGGCAAGGGTACCCGGCATGTGACCAATGACGCCGGGCTGATCCGCTATCTGATGCGGCACTGGCATTCGACGCCTTTCGAGATGTGCGAGGTGAAGTTTCATGTCAAGCTGCCGGTCTTCGTGGCGCGCCAGTGGATCCGGCACCGCACCGCCAATGTGAACGAATATTCGGCGCGCTATTCGATTCTCGACCGGGAGTTCTATATCCCCGCGCCGGAACATTTGGCCGCGCAGTCGGTGGTCAACAACCAGGGCCGCGGCGCGCTTCTGGAAGGGGACGAGGCGCAGCGGGTGCTCGATGTGCTGCGCGAAGACACGATGCGCTGCTATGACCATTATGAGGAAATGCTGAGCCAGGAAGGGCAGAAGGGGCTGGCGCGCGAATTGGCGCGAATGAACCTGCCGGCCAATGTCTATACCCAGTGGTACTGGAAGGTGGATCTGCATAATCTGTTTCATTTCCTGCGCTTGCGGGCCGATGTTCATGCCCAGTACGAAATCCGCGCCTATGCCGAAAAGATCTGCGAGATCACCCGCGACTGGGTGCCGCTGGCTTACGGCGCGTTCGAGGATTACCGGCTGGGCGGGGCGACATTGTCGGCCCGGGCGATCGAGGTGCTGCGCCGCCGCCTGAGGGGCGAAACCGTGAGCCAGGAGAGTTCTGGCATGTCGAAGGGCGAATGGCGGGAGTTCGAGGACGTTCTGGGCTGAGCTGCCCCGCGCCGGTGCGCGGCCCTGCGGCGGGCTTTTCGCCGCCGATCTGATCCAGATCAAGGGCAAGCCGGGCAAAGTGATCAAAGCATCCGGTATCCGGCCGCGGGGTCGGGCGGGCGGTAAGGAGATTTTCCGATGAGAATCGCAAGTGTCACCTCGGCGGAGCGCGGCGGCATCGACCAGGTGCTGGCCGATGTCGCAAGCCGGTTGCAGGCCGAGGGCCTGCCCCTTGCCGGCATCGTCAAGGATACCGGCTATGCGAGCGGCTTCGACAATGGCTGCGACATGAAGGTCCGGGTTCTGCCCGACGGGCCGGTGATCAAGATCACCCAGGATCTGGGCAAGGGGTCGGGGGCCTGCCGGCTTGATCCGGCGGCCATCGCCGAGGCGGTGGCCTGTGTCGAGAATGGCGCCTTGCAGGGGGCCGGGCTGTTCATCATCAACAAGTTCGGGCCGGAGGAGGCGGCCGGGCGGGGCTTCTGCGGCGCGATCGGCGCGGCGCTGGAACGCGATATCCCGGTTCTGGTGGGTGTGGGGCCGGCCAACCACGAGGCGTTCGACAGGTTTTCCGGCGGACTTGCCAAGGCGCTTGCGCCGCGGCCCGATGCGATCCTTGACTGGGTGCATGAAGTATAGCATGCAAATATATGAAAGAATATTGTTTTTCCGATAACTTGCTTCAGGACGGCTGAGCCGGGTCGGTGGCGGCAACGGGCGCGGTTTCGGTCCTGATGGCGATATCCATCCAGATCGGCAGATGATCGGAGGCGCGCCGGGCCGCGGCGGTGTCGTGGACGCCCGCGCCACGGGCCACCAGATTGCGGTCAAGGGCGATGCGGTCGAGGGCGGCGACGGGCAGCGTCGCGTGATAGGATTTGCCCGGCGCGAAGATGGTGAAATGATGCGACATCCGGCCCAGCCCGACCCGCAAGGACCATTCATTCAGATCGCCTGCCAGCAGGGCCGGCGTGTCGTCGAGCGCCGAAAGCCTTGCGATCAGCGAGGACAGCTGCAACCGCCGCGAGGCGCGCAGAAGGCCGAGATGGACGGCGATGACGCGCAGGGGCGTCTGTCCGGCGACCAGATCGGCGATCACCGCGCCGCGCGGCTCCACCCCCGGCAGATCGAACCGGCTGAGATCGGTGACGGTGAGCGCCGGGCGCACGAGGATCGAATTGCCGTGCCAGCCGAGGCTGGCCTTGTTGGTGGCCACGGGGATCGGCACGAGGCCGGTTTGCGGCTCGATCTCGGGGATCGGCAGCGCCGACGGGCGCGCGCCAAGCCGCCGGTCGGCTTCCTGAAGCACCACGATATCGGCATTCAGATCGGCGATCACGCCGAGGACGCGCGCCGGATCGCGGCGCCGGTCTGTGCCGACGGCCTTGCGGATATTGTAGCTGGCAATGCGCAGGGTGGCGGAATGGGGAACGGTCACAGCACCGGCGCCCCCAGGCGGAAGACGCCTTCGGTGATGCGCCGCAGATGGCCGGCCCGTGGCACGCCCGTCCGGCAGTGGCGTTCCTGTGCGCGGTACCAGTCGACCATCCGGGCGAGCGAGTCCGGATCATAGGCAAACAGCGCCGTCTCGAAGTTGAGCATCATGCTGCGGATATCGAAATTGGCTGATCCGACATAGGCGACATCGTCGATGATCCCGACCTTGGCATGGATCATGCCCTTCCGGAAGAGCTGGATCGTCGCGCCCGCATCGGCCATTTCGCGCAGATAGGCGCCGCGGGCGAAATCGGCCAGATGCTGGTTCGATTTTTGGGGAATCAGGATGCGCACGTCAACGCCGCGTCTTGCCGCGACGGCCAGGGCATTGCCCAGAAACTCGGTCGGCAGGAAGTAGGGTGTTACGATCCATGCCCGCTGCGATGCCGAGTGGATGGCATTGACCAGCGCGTCATGGAGCGGATCGCCCCTTACATCGGGGCCAGAAGGCACGAGTTGCACCGCGGCGGTCCGGGCCTCGGGGGCGCCGCCGGGCCGCGGGGCGGGGCGGTGGCTCGGGGCTGGCCTGCCGCCGGCGGTCGCCCAGTCAGAGCGGAAGATATCGCAAAATGGGGCGACCGCGGGGCCTTCCAGAAGATAGGCCAGATCCACCCACCGCCCGGCGGCCTGGCCCGGCCCCATGTATTCGGCGCCGACATTCATGCCGCCGGCAAACACCCGCGCGTTGTCGGCGATCACCATCTTGCGATGATTGCGCAGATTGAGGTGAAGCCTGTGGGGCATCTGGAACAGCGGCGAAAAATACGCCACCTGGCCGCCCGCCTCGCGCAGCGCGGCCAGAGCGGCGCGTGGCGGAAACAGGTTGCCGAGCCCGTCCATCAGCAGCCGGACCCGAACGCCTTGTTGGGCGCATTGCGTCAGTTCGTCGACGAAGGCGCGGCCGATCCGGTCGTTTGCGACGATATAGAACAGGGCGTCGAGATCGGTGGTGGCCGAACGGCAAAGGTCGATCAGTTCGCGATAGGCCGATTCGCCGGTCGGCAGGAGCCGAAAGCCGTTGCCGATGCTCGCCCGGGGAATATCGTAGTGCTGAAAGATGGCCGTCAGGTGCGGCGCGCTGGCCACCGGCGTGTCAGGGCCGGTTGCTGCGAATGTGACCGGTTTGAAATGGTGCGCCCGTTTGCGAAAGCCGAGCGCCAGAAACAGCGGGATGCCGACATAGGGCACCACCACGATGAACAAAAGCCACGCCACAGCCGACTGGGGGGTGCGGCGCTGCTGCAAGATCACCACCGCCGCGACAAGCGCCAGAAGCGTGAGGATGACCGTCTCGAGATGAACCAGTAGCCAGCTCATGTACCCTATCTGCCCTTGCCGGTTTCCGATGCCATCAACTTAGCGCCGGAAATCCCGGTTGGCACCCGGCAATCGCCCGGTGCGGGCCTGCGCGCGCATCCGTCACATCCGCAAAGCCACGGATTTGCCTGGCCCGGGCCGCGTGGCGGCCGCCGCCCGAAGCGCCTTTCCCGCGCGCCCTGCCGTGGCAAGGACCGGGGCGCGCGATTTCGCATTGCCTGTTGGCCGTGAAAGGCCGATGGTAGCCGGGCGGAAGAATCGCGCGATGCGGTGTGTCTGCGCGCCGGCCGGGCCGGAATGGCACCGGTTTTTCACAGTTGAACCAGAGGGATGTAGCAGAGTGGTCAGCCCGACACTGCATTTCACCAAGGCCGAATATGGCGCCCGCATCGCCAGGACCCGGCAGGCGATGGAGGCAAGGGGGATTGATCTTCTGATCGTCAGCGATCCGTCGAACATGGCTTGGCTGACCGGTTATGACGGCTGGTCTTTTTATGTGCATCAATGTGTGCTTGTGGGGATGGCGGGCGATCCGGTGTGGTTCGGCCGCGGCCAGGACGCCAATGGCGCGAAACGCACGGTGTTCATGGGCCATGACGATATCATCGGTTACGCCGATCATTATGTGCAATCGACCGAACGCCACCCGATGGATTTCCTGTCGCAATGCATCGCCGAGCGCGGCTGGTCGCGGGCGCGGATCGGGGTGGAGATGGACAATTACTATTTTTCCGCCGCCGCTTTTGCCGCCTTGCAAAACCACCTGCCCAACGCCGGCTTTGCCGATGCCACCGCGCTGGTGAACTGGCAGCGCGCGGTCAAATCGGCGCGCGAGCTTGATTACATGCGGGTGGCCGGAAAGCTGGTGGCCAAAATGCATCGGCGGATTTTCGAACGGGTCGAACCGGGGATGCGCAAATGCGATCTTGTGGCCGAGATCTATGACGCGGGGCTTCGCTATGACGCGGCGATCGGCGCGGGTGGCGATTACCCGGCGATCGTGCCGCTGTTGCCGTCGGGGGCCGATGCCGCCGCCCCGCATCTGACCTGGGATGACAGGCCGATGAAATCGGGTGAAGGCACCTTCTTTGAAATCGCCGGGGCCTGTCACCGCTATCACTGCCCGCTGTCGCGCACCGTCTATCTTGGCAAGCCCACGCAGACTTTCCTCGACGCCGAAAAGGCGGTGCTGGAAGGCATGGAGGCCGGGCTGGAGGCGGCGCGCGCCGGCAATTTGTGCGAGGATGTCGCGATTGCCTTCTTTGGGGTTCTGAAGAAGCATGGCATCACCAAGGACAACCGCACCGGCTATCCGATCGGGCTTTCCTATCCGCCCGACTGGGGCGAACGCACCATGTCGCTGCGCCCCGGCGACAAGACCGTGCTGGAGGAAAACATGACCTTCCATTTCATGACCGGGCTGTGGATGGAGGACTGGGGATTGGAGATCACCGAAAGTATCGTCATCGGCAAGGGCGCGCCGGAATGTCTGGCCGATGTGCCGCGCCGGATGCTGGTAAAGGACTGACGCCGATGAAGCCCAATCCGATCGTGCCGACCATCCCGTTCGATGAAGACGGCGTTCACCACGGGTTCCTGCGCCTGCCCCATAGCCGCGACGACAGCGCCTGGGGGTCGGTGATGTTGCCGATCACGGTCATCAAGCGCGGCGCGGGGCCGACCGCGCTGTTGACCGGCGCCAATCATGGCGATGAATACGAAGGGCCGTTGGCCCTGTTTCACCTTGCCCAGAGCCTTGAGCCGGATGCGCTCACCGGACGGGTCATCATCCTGCCCGCAATGAATTATCCGGCCTTCCGCGCCGGAACACGCACCTCGCCGATCGACAAGGGCAACATGAACCGGATCTTTCCGGGGGCGCCGGATGGCACCGTCACGCAAAAGATCGCCGATTATGTGCAGCGCACGCTGCTGCCGATGGCCGATATCGTGCTTGACTTTCATTCGGGAGGCAGGACGCTCGATTTTCTGCCTTTCGCGGCGGCGCATGTCCAGCCCGACAAACGCCAGGAGGCCGCCTGCGTGGCGGCGATGCAGGCCTTCAACGCGCCCTATTCGATGATGCTTGTGGAAATCGACAATGTCGGCATGTACGACACGGCGGTCGAATCGCTGGGCAAGACCTTCGTGACCACCGAACTGGGCGGCGGCGGCACCGCGACTGCCCGGTCGATCGGCATTGCCCGCAAGGGGGTGCGCAACCTGCTGATCCATGCCGGCATATTGCGGGGTGAGCCGGAAGTGGAGGCGACGCTGCGGCTCGACATGCCCGATGGCGATTGCTTTACCTTTGCCGGCCATGACGGGGTGATCGAACCGCTGGTCGATCTTGGCGGGGCGGTGCGCGGGGGCCAGCCCGTGGCCCGCATCTGGCCTGCCGACAGAACCGGCGTTGCCCCCGTCGATTGCCTTGCCGGGCGCGACGGGCTTCTTGCGGCGCGGCATTTCCCCGGGCTGGTGAAGGCGGGCGACTGTCTGGCTGTGGTCGCGATCCGGATGGGCTGACAGGGCCTGTGGCGCATCGCTTTGCCAGGCCATGGCCCGGCCATGGCGTTTTGCGAAAAATTCCGCAACTCCGCGACTCTGCCCTGCCGGGCGTGTCACCCCACCGCTTTGGCAAAAGCGGTGCGGTAAAGAGACGACAGTTCGGCCAGCGGCGCCGTGTCGCCGCCCAGCCGGACGTCCGGCCCGCCAAAGCTTCCGGCGCGATGCAGGGGCACCCCGGCGCGATCCGCGGCGGCGGTCAGGGCGGCCAGGTTCTCGGGGGCCACGGCCACGAGGTAGCGGGCCTGATCCTCGCCGAAAAGCTGGCCGATATCCTTGGCGTCAAGTGTCACGCCGATGCCCGCCGCCTCGGCCATTTCGAACGCGGCGAGCGCCAGGCCGCCGTCGGACAGATCGGTGGCGGCGCGCAGCAACTGGCGGTTGGCGCGCAGAAAGTCGCCATTGGCGCGCTCGGCGGCGAGATCGACCGGGGGCGCGTCGCCTTCCTCGCGCCCGACCGCCTCGGCGAGCAGGGCCGATTGACCGAGATGGCCGGCCGTCGCACCGACGACCATGACACTGTCGCCCGTCACCGGATGACCGGCGATCATTTCGTCGAGGGTGGCCAGCAGCCCCACCGCGCCGATGGTCGGGGTGGGCAGAATAGCGGTGCCGTCGGTTTCATTGTAAAGTGACACGTTGCCCGACACGATCGGCATGTCGAGCGCCTTGCAGGCCGCGGCGATTCCCTTGATCGCCCCGACGAGCTGGCCCATGATCCGCGGTTTTTCGGGGTTGCCGAAGTTGAGATTGTCGGTCGCCGCCAGCGGCAGGGCACCCACCGCGGTCAGGTTGCGAAAGGCTTCGGCGACGGCCTGTTTGCCGCCCTCATAGGGGTTGGCCATCACATAACGCGGGGTGACGTCGGAGGTGAAGGCCAGGGCCTTGGGGGTGCCATGCACCCGTACCACGCCGGCGCCCAGGCCGGGGGCGCGGACGGTATCGGCCATCACCGAAGTGTCATACTGTTCCCAGACCCAGGCCTTGGCGGCGTAATTCGGGCTGCCGATCAGCGCCTTCAGGCCAGCGATCGGGCCGATCTGCGGAACTTCGGCGACAGGTCGGGAAACCGGTGGCGTCGGCACCCAGGGCCGGTCGTATTCCGGGGCGCTGGAGGCGAGTTTCGACAGCGGCAGGTCGGCCTTGGTTTCATTGCCGTGGATGATCAGGAACCGGTCTTCGGCAATGGTTTCGCCGACCACGGCGAAATCCAGATCCCATTTGTCGAATATCGCCCGCGCCTCGGCCTCGCGTTCCGGTTTGAGCACCATCAACATGCGTTCCTGCGATTCAGAGAGCATCATCTCATAGGCGGTCATGGCGCTTTCGCGGGTCGGCACCCGATCGAGATCGAGGCGGATGCCCAGCCCACCCTTGTCGCCCATCTCGACCGCCGAACAGGTCAGCCCCGCCGCGCCCATATCCTGAATCGAGATGACCGAACCCGAGGCCATCAGTTCGAGGCAGGCCTCGAGCAGGCGCTTTTCGGTGAAAGGGTCGCCGACCTGAACGGTGGGGCGCTTTTCCTCGATGGTGTCATCGAATTCTGCGCTGGCCATGGTGGCCCCGCCGACGCCGTCGCGGCCGGTTTTCGCGCCAAGATAGACGACCGGCATCCCCACGCCGGAAGCAGCCGAATAGAATATCCTGTCGGTATCGGCCAGACCGGCGGCAAAGGCATTGACCAGACAGTTGCCGTCATAGCTGGGGTGAAAACGTACCTCGCCGCCGACATTTGGCACGCCAAAGCAGTTGCCATAGGAACCGATGCCTTCAACCACGCCTTTGACCAGATGTGCGGTCTTGGGGTGCGACGGCATGCCGAATGACAGTGAATCCATTGCCGCGATGGGCCGCGCGCCCATGGTGAAGACATCGCGCAGGATGCCGCCCACACCGGTTGCCGCGCCCTGGTGCGGCTCGATGTAGGAGGGATGGTTGTGGCTTTCCATCTTGAAGATCACCGCCTGGCCATCGCCGATATCGACGACGCCGGCGTTTTCGCCCGGTCCGCAGATGACGCGGGGGCCGGTGGTCGGAAGGGTGCGAAGCCATTTCTTCGACGACTTGTAGGAACAATGCTCGTTCCACATCGCCGAAAAGATGCCCAATTCGGTATAGGTGGGATCGCGGCCGATGATTTCGAGGATCCGTGCATATTCATCGGGACTGAGGCCGTGGGCGGCAATCAGTTCCTCGGTGATCATCGGTTCTGGCATGGCGTTCCCCAGGGTTCGTGCTTGGCGGGTGTTTTAGGGGGGACGGGGCGGATAGGGAAGGACCAAATCCACCGCCAGGCGAGGCCTTTATCGCGCCGCGCAGGCGCAAGGGGCCGCAGTGGCCCGCAGTGGCCCGCAGTGGCCCGCAGTGCCGGCACCCGGCGGGCAAAAAAAATGGCCGAGCAAAGCCCGGCCAAGTCCAACAGGGAGGTAGAAGGCGAGTTCAGGTTTCCCCAATCATCGCCTTCGATTCACCAATTAGGTCGCGGATGCTTCCCGATCAAGAGAAATAGTGTTTATTTACGAACATGGCCGCTATGCGTTGCCAACATGCCTCACGGCAACCCTGAATTGTGTTCAGCCGTCGTTTCGCCTTTTGCGATAGGCGATGATTTCATCGAGCACGAAATCGCGAAATACGGCGATCCGCTTGGATTGGCGCAATTCTTCCGGATAGGCGAGAAAAACCGGCACTTCGCTTGATTCGAGGCTGGGCAGGACACGCACCAGATTGGGAAAATCGTCGGTCAGGTAATCCGGCAGGACCCCGATGCCCAGATGGTTAAGCACGGCCTGCAAGACCCCGTAGTAGTTGTTCACCGTCAGCGTCGACCGGATGTCGTGCTGCATGAGTTCATGCACCAGATCGGCGCCGGCGGCGACCTGCGGGGTGCTGGGGTTCTGGCTGATCAGGCGGTGGGCGGCGATGTCTTCGAGATCGTCGGGAATGCCGGCCCCGGCCAGATATTCGGGCGTTGCGTAAAGGCGCATGCGGATATTCATCAGCCGGCGTCGGATCAGGTCGGCCTGGCTGGGTTCCTTCATGCGGATGGCGATATCGGCCTCGCGCATCGGCAGATCCAACACCCGTTCCTCGAGCATCAGGTCGATCTTGAGATCGGGGTATCTTTCATAAAGCTTGGGCAGGCGCGGGGCGATCCAGAGCGTGCCAAAGCCGATGGTGGTGGTTACCTTGAGTTCGCCGAAGGCCTCGTCTTCGCTGTCGCGGATGCGGGCCGCGGCGGTTTCCAGGCGTTTGTTCATCGAAGATGTCGCCTCGAACAGCAACTCCCCCTGTTCGGTCAGGATCAGGCCGCGCGCGTGGCGATGAAACAGCGTCGTGTTCAGGCTCTCTTCCAGGGCGCGGATCTGACGGCTGACGGCGGACTGCGACAGGTGCAGCGTCTCGCCCGCGTGGGTGAGCGACCCGGCATCCGCGACCGAGTGAAAGATTCTCAGCTTGTCCCAATCCATTTTCCGCCCTTCGCCATCACAGGCGCCGCAGTTATGGCCGAAATAGTGCTTTGCGCAAAGCAAACAAATGCCGGGCGGCCAAATTTAAAAGTTGTTAGGTCAGCTTATTTGACCTATAATGAAGGACGATCATCGCCGGGGAGGGCAGCATGACGCGGCACGATATCAGCCTTGCGGACAAGTTCGATCTCGAAAAATCGCCGGTATTGCTGAATGGCACACAAGCCCTGGTGCGCCTGATGCTGATGCAGAAGGCGCGCGACCGGGCGGCCGGGTTGAACACGGCGGGCTATGTATCGGGCTATCGCGGATCGCCTCTGGGGGGGGTCGATCTGCAAATGGCCAGGGCCGGAAAGCTGCTGGAGCCGAATGACATCCGCTTTCAGCCCGGATTGAACGAAGATCTGGCCGCCACGGCGATCTGGGGCACCCAGCAGGCCGAACTGCGTGGAGAGGGCCGATACGACGGGGTTTTCGCGCTGTGGTACGGCAAGGGGCCGGGGGTTGACCGCTCGGGCGATGTGATGCGCCATGCCAATATGGCCGGCACCTCGCCTCATGGCGGTGTGTTGATGGCAATGGGCGACGATCACACCGGCGAAAGTTCGACCGTGCTGCACCAGTCCGATTGGGCGATGGTCGATGCCTATATGCCGGTGGTATCCCCGGCAGGGGTTCAGGAAGTTCTGGATTTCGGCCTTTACGGCTGGGCGCTCAGCCGGTTTTCGGGGCTTTGGGTCGGGCTGAAGACCATGAAGGATACGGTCGAGGCGACCTCGATCGTCGATGGCGATCCTTTCCGGCTGTCGTTCGTGGCGCCCGATTTCGACATGCCGCGGGGGGGGCTGAACATTCGCTTGCAGGATACCCCTGTTGCGCAGGAAGCGCGGATGATAGATTACAAGAGGTTCGCCGCCGAAGCCTTTGCCCGCGCTAACAGAATTGATCACCGTATCTGGGGAAAGCCGGGCGCCAGGATCGGTTTTGTGGCGGCGGGGAAGAACTGGCTCGATCTGGTTCACGCACTGAGCCTGCTGGGCATCGACAGCGCCGAGGCCGAGCGGCTGGGGCTGACCACCTACAAGGTGGGCCAGACTTTCCCGCTTGACATGGACAGCTTTCACGAATGGGCGGCGGGGCTCGATCTGATCGTGGTGGTGGAAGAAAAGCGCAAACTGATCGAAGTGCAGGTGAAAGAGGCGATTTTCGACGACCGCGGCGGGCGGCGGGTTTATGGCTGGCACAAGGGCGACAACTGGGAACACGGCCGGCGGCTGGAGCTTTTCCCGACCCGCTATGCGCTGGATCCGATCGGCATCGCCGAGAAACTCGGCGCCATCCTGATCGAGGAAGGCCGCGGAACGGACCACATCAAGGCCGGTCTGCAACGCCTTGAAGACGCGCGCAAAGCCGATAATGCGCCGCAACTGGCCGCGCGGCTGCCCTATTACTGTTCGGGCTGTCCGCACAATATATCCACCAAGGTTCCCGACGGGTCACGCGCCTATGCCGGAATTGGCTGCCATTACATGGTGCAATGGATGGACCGGTCGACAACCGGGTTCACGCACATGGGCGGTGAAGGGGCCAACTGGATCGGGGAGTCGGTCTTTTCCAACACACCGCATGTGTTTCAGAATCTCGGCGACGGCACCTATAACCATTCGGGTGTTCAGGCGATCCGCGCGGCGTTGGCGGCGGAAACCAACATCACCTACAAGATCCTGTTCAACGACGCCGTGGCAATGACCGGCGGGCAGGCCAATGAAGGCGGCCTGACGGCCCAGCGGATCGCCCGCGAAATTCAGGCGATGGGGGTGCAGCACATCGCGCTCGTCTATGATGAGAAGGAAGATATCGACTTTGCCGGCTTTCCCGCGGGGATCGAAAGGTTCGAACGTGCGGAAATGCCGATTGTTCAAAAGAAATATCGTGAAATCAAAGGTGTGTCCGCGATAATTTATGTTCAGACCTGCGCCGCCGAAAAACGCCGCCGCCGCAAGCGCGGTACCTTCCCAGATATCGACAGGCGGGTTTTCATCAATGCCGATGTCTGCGAAGGCTGCGGCGATTGCGGAGTGCAGTCGAACTGCGTGTCGATCGTGCCGGTCGACACCGAACTGGGCCGCAAGCGGGCGATAGACCAATCGTCCTGCAACAAGGATTTTTCCTGCCTGAACGGGTTTTGCCCGTCCTTCGTGACGCTGAGCGGCGCGACGGTCAGAAAACCCGAGGCGGCCGATTTCAGCCTGCCGGAACTGCCCGAACCCGTCCTGCCGGCCATCAACGGAACCCATAACATCGTCATCACCGGTGTCGGCGGCACCGGCATCGTCACCATCGGGGCGGTGCTGGCGCAGGCCGCCCAATGCGACGGCAAGGGGGCGGGGATGATGGAAATGGCCGGGCTGGCCCAGAAGGGCGGCGCGGTGCTGATCCATCTGCGCCTGGCCGAAAAGCCCGAAGACATCAGCGCCATCCGGGTGGCGACGGGCGAGGCGGACACGGTCATCGGCGGCGATCTGGTGGTGACGGGCGGCGCGCCGATGCTGGGGCTGATGACCACCGGGCGCACCGGTGCGGTGGTCAACGCCCATGAGATCATTACCGGCGAATTCACCCGCAACCGTGAATTCCACCTGCCGACCCCGCAATTGCGGCTGGCGCTCGAGGCGCGGTTGCGCGACAGGGTCAGCTTTTTCGATGCCACGGCTCTGGCGCTGCGGTTGATGGGGGATTCGATCTTTTCCAACATGCTGGTTCTGGGCGCGGCCTGGCAAAAGGGGCTGATCCCGCTTTCCGGGGCGGCCATCCGGCAGGCGATCGAACTGAACGCAACGGCGGTGAGCAGGAATCTCTCGGCATTCGATATCGGCCGCTGGGCGGCGGCATTTCCGGGCGAGGCCGCCGATCTGCTGCGCGCAACCCTGGACAAACCGCTGTCGCTGGAAGAAAAGATCGGCTATCGGGCCGATCATCTGACGCGCTACCAGAACGCCGCTTACGCCAAACGCTACCGCCATCTGGTCGATGCCGCGCCCGCATCGCTGCGCGACGCGGTGGCCGCGGGGTATCACAAGCTTTTGGCCTACAAGGACGAATACGAGGTGGCGCGGCTGCATCTGGAAACCCTGCAAAAGGCGCGTGCCGAATTCGACGGATCCTTCACCATGCGCTTTCACCTCGCGCCGCCGATCCTGTCGAAACCGGGCCCCGACGGGCGCCCTGCAAAACGCAGCTTCGGCCCCTGGATGCGGCAGGTCTTTTGGGTGTTGGCGCGGATGAAACGCCTGCGGGGCACGCGGTGGGATCTGTTCGCGCGCAGCGAGGAGCGGAAAGTGGAACGCGCCCTGATCGCTCAGTATGAAGCCGACATGGCCGAGATATGGCCCAAGACAGGTGCGGCAACACTCGATGCCGCCCGCGCCCTTGCCGAATTGCCGCTTGACATCCGCGGGTTCGGCCCGGTCAAGCTGGCCGCGGCGGCCCGCGCGGCCAGACGGCGCGAAGAATTGCTGGCCGTGATCCGCGCCGGGGGCGCGCCTCGGCAAGCGGCGGCGGAATAGATCCACCCCCCATAAGGAAACGCGACATGGCAATTGGCATCTTTGATTCTGGGTTGGGCGGTCTGACGGTTCTTGATGCGGTGGCGCGGGCCATGCCGGCGATGTCGTTCGTCTATCTTGGTGATAATGCCCATGCGCCCTACGGCGTGCGCACCGCCGAGGATATTTTCGATCTGACCTGCGCCGGGGTCGAACGGCTTTGGGCCGAAGGCTGCGACCTTGTGGTGCTGGCCTGCAATACCGCCTCGGCTGCCGCGCTGCGGCGGATGCAGGAAAGCTGGGTGCCCGAAGACAAGCGCGTGCTGGGCGTTTTCGTGCCGCTGATCGAGGCGCTGACCGAACGGCAATGGGGCGACAACAGCCCGCCGCGTGAAGTGGCGATTAAGCATGTGGCACTTTTTGCCACGCCGGCGACCGTGGCCAGCCGGGCCTTTCAGCGCGAACTGGCCTTTCGCGCCGTCGGGGTCGATGTCGAGGCGCAGCCCTGCGGCGGCGTCGTCGATGCCATCGAGGAGGGCGACGAGATGCTGGCCGAAACGCTGGTGCGCGCCCATGTCGAGGCCTTGAAACGGCGGATGCCGCATCCGCAGGCGGCGGTATTGGGCTGTACGCATTACCCGCTTTTGCAAGAGACCTTTCAGGAAGCCTTGGGCCCGGAGGTGAGGATGTATTCGCAAGCCGATCTGGTGGCCGCGAGTCTTGCCGATTATCTGGAGCGCCACCCGGAATTCATCGGCTCCGGCACCACCACAAGACTGCTGACCACCGGATCGCCGGAACGCGTGTCAGTGAAGGCGACCCAGTTCTTTCGGCGCGGCGTTGTCTTCGAGGCGGCCTGAGCGTTGCGGTTGGGGGTGCCGGGTGCGGCGGCAGGATAAAAAGAGAAACGACCCTTTATTCAACGGATTAAAGGATGAAGGTCATGCAATACGGGCGCTGGCGCGATCGCCGGCAGGTGCCGTGCGCCGGCAGATTTGAACGGCGCGGCCAACAAAGCCATTGAATCCCGCCCCCCGTTCAGACATCTAACGCGCGACCCTGAAGGGAGATGGACATGTCCCACAAGATCGCCATCCTGGGCGCTTCGGGCTATACCGGCGCCGAGCTTGTGCGCCTGATCACCACCCATCCGGCGATGCGGATCGCCGCCCTTTCCGCCGACCGCAAGGCCGGGCAGGACATGGCGGAGGTTTTCCCGCATCTGCGCCATCTGAAGCTGCCAGGACTGACGACGATCGAGGAGATCGATTTTTCCGCCATCGATCTTGCCTTTTGTGCGTTGCCCCACGGAGTGACCCACGGATTTGCCAAGAGCGTCGGCGGGCGGGTCAGAATCGTCGATCTGTCGGCCGATTTCCGGCTTCGCGATGGCGCGGCATACAAGAAATGGTACGGGCTGGAGCATGGCGCGATGGATCTGCAGCCCGAAGTGGCCTTTGGCCTGCCCGAAATTTACCGCGACCAGATCGCCCGCGCGCGCATCACCGCCAATACCGGCTGCTATGTCGCCACGTCGCTTCTGCCGCTTGTCCCGCTTTTGCAGGCCGGTGCGATCAGTGGCGACGGCATTGTCATCGACGCCAAGTCGGGGGTTTCGGGGGCCGGGCGGGCGCTGCGCGAAGGCAACCTTTTTTGCGAGGTCAATGACGGCTTTTCCGCTTATGGCGTCGCCCATCACCGCCATATGGGCGAGTTGGATCAGGAATTGTCACTGGCCGCCGGCAGGCCGGTGACCGCCAGCTTCACCCCGCATCTGCTGCCGATGAGCCGCGGCATGATGGCCACCATCTATGCGGCGGGCGATGCCGGCGAGGTGCACCGGACGCTGGCCGACAGATACGGTGACGAGCCGTTCCTGCAGGTGCTGCCGCTGGGCCAGCATCCCGCGACGCTGCATGTCAGGGGGTCGAACCAGTGCCATATCGGGGTTGTGGCCGACCGGACGGGCGGGCGGGTGATCATCGTTTCGGTGCTCGACAACCTGATGAAGGGGGCGTCGGGCCAGGCCGTGCAGAATGCCAACATCATGCTGGGTCTTGACGAAACCGCCGGTCTTGCCCTGTCGCCGGTCTTCCCGTGAGCCAGCCATGAAAAGCCTGAAAAAACAGCGCCGCATCCAGATCATCGCCATCGCCGCCGTGGCGATGGCGGCCAGTTTCGCCGCCTTCTATCTGGCCGCCCCGGACGCCTTGCAGTTTTTCCGCTCGCCGACCGAAGTGGCCGAAAAAACGCCGCCGGAGGCAGAGGTGTTTCGGCTGGGCGGGCTGGTCGAGGAAGGCAGCCTGGTGCGCGGCGAAGGTACGTCGATCACCTTTCGCGTGACCGATGGCAACGCCACCGTGCCGGTGACCTATACCGGCGTTCTTCCCGATCTCTTTGCCGAGAAACAAGGCCTGGTGGCGACCGGCCGGTTGATTGACGGCACGTTCGAAGCCACTGAAATACTTGCGAAACACGATGAAACATACATGCCCCGCGAAGTCATAGACGCCTTGAAGGAACAAGGCGTCTATGTCGATCCGAACGCCGATGCAGTGACGAATTAACCATTCTTTCGCAGGCTCGCCCCGGTTCTGATCGAGGAGAGGCCCATGCAGAGCGTCAGCGAAATCGCCTCCGCCATCATTGCCCGTGAAGGCGGCTATGCCAATGACCCCGATGATCCGGGCGGGGCAACGAAATATGGTGTCACGCTGCACACCCTGCGCCGTCTGGGGCTCGACCTGACGGGTGATGGCAGGATCGGCGTGGCGGATGTCAGGAAGCTGACAAGGCCGCAGGCGGTGGAGATTTTCATCGAGCACTACTGGCGGCGCCCGCGGATCGCCGAATTGCCCGACATGCTGCAACCGCCGGTTTTCGACATGTATGTCAACGCCGGGGCAAATGCGGTGAAGGTCCTCCAACGCCTGCTGGTCGAGATGGGCCACGCCCTTGCCGATGACGGGATCATCGGTGCACGCACCATCGGCGCCGCCCGTGCCGCGGCCGATGCCGCCCCCGATCTGATCGCCGATGCCTATGGGATCGCCCGGCGCAACTACTATTACGCGCTGGCCGACGCCCGCCCCGCCAGCCGCAAATATGCCCGCCGGCGCGATGGCGGCAAGGGGGGGTGGATCACCCGCGCCGAGGAATTCATCAGCCCCCGGTTTCGCCTGAGCGAGGCCGAGCACCGCGAAAGATGCGCCAGATGGGCCTGATTTCGCGCGTCATCGGCGGGCCGGCCGCCACCACCGCGCTGGCGCGGGCGGCCCGGGACGTTGCCGAAGTGTTCACCCCCAACGCCACCCGGAGTATGCAGGTCGGGCATGACGCCTATCTGGCCGCGCTGGACGAGCACGGAGACGAGTTTCAATATCTGCGGCCCGGATTCTTCGACCGTCTGGTCAACGGGTTGAACCGGTTGCCCCGGCCGATGCTGGCACTGGGCACACTGGGGCTTTTCGTCTATGCGATGGTCGATCCGGCCAGTTTCGCCGAACGCATGATCGGGTTGAACTATGTGCCTGAACCGCTCTGGTGGCTGTTGGCGGCGATCGTGGGGTTTTATTTCGGGGCCCGCGAGGCGCATTATCTGCGCGTCAAGCCGCCCGCCGCGGCTGCCGGTCAGCGGCGCCCGGCGAAGCCCGCCGAGAATGCCGCCCTTTCCGAATGGCGCGGCCGGGGTGACGGCTGAACGCCGCGCCCGCACACATTGCCGCGACATCGGCGCGCAGGGCATTGGCCTTGGCGGCAGGGCGCATTAAGATGCGCGGATGATTGCGGAACTCGGCCATTTCACCCTGATCCTTGCGATGGCGATTGCCGCGTTGCAGGCGGTGATTCCGTTGATCGGGGCGCAGAAGGGATGGCGCGGCTGGATGGCGATGGCCACGCCGGCCGCGACGGCCCAGTTCCTGTGTCTGGGCTTTTCCTTCGCGGCGCTCACCTATGCCTTTGTCACATCGGATTTTTCGCTGCGCCTGGTGGTGCTTAACTCGCACACCCTGAAGCCGCTGCTTTACAAGGTGGCGGGTGTCTGGGGCAATCACGAAGGCTCGATGCTCTTGTGGGTGCTGATCCTGTCGGGTTTTGGTGCGTCGGCGGCGTGGTTCGGGGCAGGGCTTCCGCCCCGACTCAAGGCGCGGGTGCTGAGCGTTCAGGCGATGATCGGGGTGGCGTTTCTGGGTTTCATCATCTTCACCTCGAACCCGTTCCTGCGGCTGGCCGAGCCGCCGTTCAACGGCGAGGATCTCAACCCGCTGCTGCAAGACCCCGGCCTGGCGTTCCATCCGCCCTTTCTCTACCTCGGTTATGTGGGTCTATCCATGGCGTTTTCCTTTGCCGTAGCGGCCCTGATCGAGGGGCGTGTCGATGCGGCCTGGGCGCGCTGGGTGCGGCCCTGGACGCTGGCGGCCTGGATGTTCCTGACCATCGGCATCGCTCTCGGATCATGGTGGGCCTATTATGAGCTGGGCTGGGGCGGCTTCTGGTTCTGGGATCCGGTCGAAAACGCCAGTTTCATGCCCTGGCTGATCGCCACGGCGCTGTTGCATTCGGCGATCGTGGTGGAAAAGCGCGAGGCGCTGAAAGCCTGGACCATCCTGCTGGCCATCCTCGCCTTCGCCTTTTCGCTGACCGGCACGTTCATCGTGCGATCGGGGGTGCTGACCAGCGTTCATGCCTTTGCCAACGATCCGGCACGGGGCATCTTCATTCTGGCGATCCTCGCCGTCTTCATCGGCGGGGCGCTGACTCTTTATGCGTTCCGGGCCAGCGCGATGGAGGCTAGGGGCGTTTTCGGGCTTGTCAGCCGCGAATCGGCGCTGGTGCTCAACAATGTTCTGCTGGCGGTGGCGGCGTTCGTGGTGTTTGTCGGCACGCTTTGGCCCTTGGTGGCGGACCTGGCCTTCGGGCGGAAACTGTCGGTCGGCGCGCCGTTCTTCAATCAGGCCTTCACGCCCTTCATGGTGCTGCTGGCGGTCATTCTGCCGCTCGGGGCGATCATGCCGTGGAAACGCGCGCGCATCGGCCAGAGCTTGCGCCCGCTCTGGGGGGCGCTGGCGCTGGCGCTCGCACTTGCCGCGCTGACCTATGTCATGCAGACGGGACGATCCGTTCTGGCGCCGGTCGGGGTGGTGCTGGGGGTATGGCTGATCGGCGGGGCGCTGGGCGAACTCTGGCACCGTGCCGGGCGCCGCACCGTGCGGCTGGCCCGGCTGCCGCGCGCCGATTGGGGCAAGGCGCTGGCCCATGCCGGTTTCGGCGTGTCGATCCTGGGGATATCCTTGCTGACCGCGTGGGATGTGGAGGACATCCGCGTGGCGCAACTGGGCGAAACCTTCGATGTGGCGGGCTATGACGTGACGCTGGCGAATGTCGAGCGCGTCGACGGGCCGAATTACCAAAGCACCATGGCCACCATGCGCATCAGCCGCAACGGCAGGCTGGTAGCCGTGCTGCACCCCGAAAAGCGGCTTTATCCGGTGGCGCGAATGCCCACCACCGAGGCCGCCATCGACAATGGTGTCTGGCGCGATCTTTACCTGGTCATCGGCGATCCGCAGACCGGCGGCGGCTGGGCGGTACGTACCTATGTCAAGCCTTTCGCCAACTGGATCTGGGCCGGGGCCATCATCATGGCGCTGGGTGGCGCGGTCAGTCTGACCGACCGGCGGTTCCGGGTCGCCGCGGGCGCGCGCAAGGCGCGGCGCGGCGCGGGCGCGGCCGGAATCGCGGCGGAGTAACCTGATGCGCGTCATGGTTTTGCTTGTGCTGCTGCTCTTGCCGCTTGCCGCGCCGTCGCTGGCGGTGCAACCCGACGAGATGCTGGCCGACCCGGTACTGGAGGCGCGGGCGCGCGAACTGAGCCAGGGGCTGCGCTGTCTGGTCTGCCGCAACGAGAACATCGACGAATCCAATGCCGACCTTGCCCGCGACCTGCGGCTATTGGTGCGCGAAAGGCTGGTGGCGGGCGACAGCGACGCCGAGGCCATCGCCTATCTGGTCGACCGTTACGGCGAATATGTCCTTTTGCGCCCCACGGCATCGGGATCGAACCTGATCCTGTGGATCGCCGGGCCGGTGATGTTCCTGCTGGCGCTGGCCGGTGCGGGGATGTATCTGCGCCGCCGCCGCGCCACTGCCGATGAGCCGCCGCGGGCGTTGTCGGAGGCCGAGACGGCGCGGCTGCGCGAAATCCTCGGAAAGTGACGCTCGGTTTTGCTGTCCTGAAGGCCGCGATCGGTTAGTCTGGCCGGGTGTCTCAGCCCGCAGGATCAACGTGTCATGATATTTCAGAAAATTCTGTTCAGCGAAAACGACGGCGTGGCGGTTGTCACCCTCAACCGGCCCGAGGTCATGAACGCGCTTGACCGCGTGATGCGCGAGGAGGTGACGGCGGCGGTCAGGGCGGCCGAACGATCGGCGCGGGTGATCGTGCTGACCGGTGCCGGACGGGCGTTTTGTTCGGGCCAGGATCTGGCCGATGCCGGCAGCGCCGAGGGCATGGATCTGCAAAGAACCCTGCGCGACGAATATGAACCCATGCTGCGGGCGATTTTCGACGCCAGGGTTCCGGTGATCGCCGCCGTCAACGGCGTGGCGGCGGGGGCGGGGGCCAATCTGGCGCTGGCCGCGGATGTGGTCATCGCCGCCGAGACCGCGAGCTTTGTCCAGGCCTTTGCGCGCATCGGCCTTATTCCCGACGCGGGGGGCAGCTATTGGCTGCCCAGGCAGATCGGCTTTGCCCGGGCGATGGGGGCTGCGCTTTTTGCCGAGAAGATCAGCGCCAGGCAAGCCGCCGACTGGGGGATGATCTGGCAGGCGGTGCCCGATCACGAATTCGACGCCGCGTGGCGGGCCCGCTCGCAACATCTGGCAGGTGGGCCGACGGTGGCCTACCGGCATATCAGAACCGCGCTGCGGGCCAGCTTTGCCAATGACCTTGACACGCAGCTGGCGCTCGAGGCGGAATTGCAGGGCACCTGCGGGCGAAGCGCGGATTTTCGTGAGGGTGTCGCGGCGTTTCTGGAAAAGCGGGCGGCCCGGTTCACCGGCAAGTAGGTGTTGCCGCCGGCAGGCGCGGCCCCCGGCAGGCCGGACAGCTGCGCAACATGCTTGACCCCAACCGCCGGGCAGCGGAAAGTTGGGGCAGGGGGCGCAGGGCTCGATGGCACGGGGCGCCTGCGCGGCGATCGCATCCAATGACGTGCCGAACGGGGGAAGCGACATGCGCTGCATCACTGTACTCGGGCCGTCTCAATCGGGCAAAAGCGAGCTTGTCCGGGCGCTGGCCGCACTGGAACCGGAACCGGCGCGCAGCGAAGCGGCAGGCCACATGGGGCTGAGCTGTTTCGATTTCATGGGCGATGCCTGGTGCGCGATCGAAATGCCGGGGGGGCCGGAATACGCGCGCATGGCCGGTAGCCCGCTTCTGGCCGCCGATGCGGCGGTGATCTGCGTGGCGCCAGACCCCCACGAGGCGGTCCTTGCCGCGCCCTGGCTGCGCGCGGTTGAAGCGGCGGGCACGCCCTGTTTCATCTTCATCAACCAGATGGACGCCGCCAAGGGCCGGGTGCGCGATATCACAGCGGCCCTTCAGGACTATACTAGCCATACGATCGTCCTGCGCCAGATCCCGATCCGTGAAGGCGACAGGGTCGTGGGGGCGGTCGATCTGATTTCCGAACGCGCTTGGCGATACCGGGAAGGCCAGAGCTCGGTGCTGGTCGAGATGCCGAAAAGCGCCACCGACAGGGAACATGAGGCGCGTGTGGAACTGCTCGAACATATGTCCGATTACGATGACGCATTGCTGGAAGAGCTGATCGAGGATCGCGAGCCCCCTACCGGCGCGCTTTTCGCCATCGCCCGGCGCGAAACCCAGGACAGGGCGGTGATCCCGGCCTTCCTGGGGGCGGCCAGCCACAAGAACGGTGTGATGCGGCTGATGAAGGCGTTGCGCCATGAAGTGCCCGATGAATCGGCGCTGCGGGCGCGGCTGGGCCACAAGGATGCGATCGCCGTCGGGTTTCATGCCCAGAACCGCAAGCATCTGGGCAAATGCACCTATATCCGCGTATTGGCGGAAGCTGTCGCACAGGGTGGCCAGCTTGGCGGCGACAGCCTCGGCGGTCTGGCCGGCATTGGCGGCAAGGCGGGGCTGACCCAGTTGGGAACGGGTGAAATCGGGCTTGCGGTCAAATCCGATCAGCTCAATGCGGGGCGGGTGTTTTCCGCGGCCGCCGCGATGCCCGCGCCGGCCTGGTGCACGGGCTGCCCGCCGACGCTGGCGCGCATCGTGGTGCCCGAGCACGAGCGCGACGAAGTGCGCTTGTCGGCGGCATTGACGCGGCTGGCGGAAGCCGACCCGATGCTGGCAATCGTGCCGGACAGCGAAACGGGGCATGCGGTGTTGCGGGTTCAGGGGCAGATGCATCTGCGCGAGGCGCTGGCCATCCTCAAGGATGATTT
Source organism: Paracoccaceae bacterium (assembly GCA_020446815.1). Taxonomy (GTDB): domain Bacteria; phylum Pseudomonadota; class Alphaproteobacteria; order Rhodobacterales; family Rhodobacteraceae; genus Albidovulum. The sequence continues at coordinate 293,266 of JAGRDY010000026.1, read as the reverse complement.
CGGCATTGCCGTGCGCGCCGAGCCGGTGGCACCGCGCTATCTCGAAACCATCTCGTCGGAGGTCGAGGAACATTATCGTCACCGCAAGCAATCGGGCGGGGCGGGCCAGTTCGCCGATGTGAGCATCATTGTCCGGCCCGCGCCCCGCGGCGAGGGATTTTCATTCGCCGAAACCGTCAAGGGCGGTGCGGTGCCGAAAAACTATATCCCGTCGGTCGAGGAAGGTGCGCGCGAGGCGCTCGACAAGGGGCCGCTGGGATTTCGCGCCACCGATGTGTCGGTGACGCTGACCGACGGCAAGCATCACGCGGTCGACAGTTCCGACTTTGCCTTCCGGACCGCCGGACGCATGGCGCTTCGCGAAGCGATGAACCACGCCGGGCCGGTGCTGCTGCAACCGATCGAACGGGTCGCGATTCATGTGCCCTCGATCCATTCCGGGGCCATGGTTTCGGTCGTTTCGTCGCTGAAAGGGCAGGTGCTGGGGTTCGACCGGGATCCGGCCCATCGCGGCTGGGATATCTTTCGCGCCCTGCTGCCTGCCGCTTCAGCCGAGGAGCTGAATCTGGCGCTGGGGTCGGCAACCCAGGGCACGGCCTGGCATGAGGCCGAATTCGATCATTACGAAGAGCTTTACGGCCGCGAGGCGGAACGGATCAGCAAGGAACACGCCGAGTGATTGGTTCACGCGCCACAGCCCGCGATTGCATGGGCACAGGCCACCGGTGATGGCGATTGCGCCCATGCAAAGGGGCGATCATTTCACCCGGTCTGCGACATCCACATAGTTGCGCGTCGTCTTGCCGATGTAGAGCTGCCGCGGGCGGCCGATCTTCTGGTTCGGATCGGTAATCATCTCCTTCCACTGGGAAATCCAGCCGACCGTGCGCGACAGCGCGAAAATCGGCGTGAACATGGAGGTCGGGAACCCCATCGCCTCGAGAATGATCCCGGAATAGAAATCGACATTGGGATAAAGCTTTTTCTCAATGAAATAGGGGTCTTCCAATGCGATCTTCTCAAGCTCCTTGGCGATCTGCAACAAGGGGTTGTTGTGAATGCCCATCAGATCGAGCACCTCGTCGGCGCTTTCCTTCATGACCTTGGCGCGCGGATCGAAATTCCGGTAAACCCGGTGGCCAAAGCCCATCAGGCGGAACGGATCGTTCTTGTCCTTGGCGCGGGCGATGAATTCGGGGATGCGGTCGAGCGAGCCGATTTCGCGGAGCATTTCCAGGCAGGCCTGATTGGCGCCGCCATGGGCGGGGCCCCAAAGGCAGGCGATGCCGGCGGCGATGCAGGCAAAGGGGTTTGCCCCCGAGGAGCCGGCCAGCCGCACCGTCGACGTCGAGGCGTTCTGTTCGTGATCGGCATGCAGCATCATGATCCGGTCAAGCGCCTTGGCCAGCGTCGGGCTGACCTGATAGTCCTCGCATGGCACGGCAAAGCACATGTGCAGGAAGTTCGATGCGTAATCGAGGCCGTTCCTGGGGTAGACGAACGGCTGGCCAACCGAATATTTGTAGGCCATCGCGGCAATCGTCGGCAATTTGGCGATCATGCGGATCGCGGCCACCTCGCGCTGCCACTGATCGCTGATGTCGAGGCTGTCGTGATAGAAGGCCGACATGGCCCCGACAACCCCCACCAAGGTCGCCATGGGGTGGCTGTCGCGGCGGAATCCGCGGAAGAAATAGTGCATCTGTTCATGCACCATGGTGTGTTTCGTCACGCGCGCCTCGAAATCGACCATCTCGACCGCGGTGGGCAATTCGCCGTAAAGCAAAAGATAGCACACTTCCAGAAAATGCGATTTGTCGGCAAGCTGTTCGATCGGGTAGCCGCGGTAAAGCAATTCGCCCTTGTCGCCGTCGATGAAGGTGATGGCGCTGTCGGTGGCCGCCGTCGAGGTGAAGCCGGGGTCATAGGTAAAGACATTGCCCTGCGCGTAGAGCTTGCGAATGTCGATGACATCCGGCCCGGCGGTCGGGGACATCATCGGCAGATCGATGGATTTTCCATCGAAGGTGAGTGTCGCGGATTTGGTCGATTCGGCCATGTCAGTACCCCTTTCCTGTCGTTCTTTCCTCCCGTGCCGGGCGTTGGTGTCCGGCCGGCGGCAATCCTTACGGCCGCGCCCTTGCAGGCGCATTCAGGCCGTCGCATCCCGCAATCGGGCGAGTGTTTCCTCTCGTCCCAAAACGAGCATCATATCAAAGACGCTGGGGCTGACGGTTCGCCCCGCGAGTGCAGCACGCAGCGGGCCAGCAATCTTGCCGAGGCCGATTCCATGAGCGGCACAAATGCCGGTCACGGTGGCTTCCAGCATATCGCGGCCCCAGCTATCATTTTGCAGTTGCGGCGTCAATTCTTTCAGTATACTACGGGATACCTCGTCGAGCGCCCTGGCCGATTTCGCATCCGGCACGATGGGCCGGCTGGTCAATATAAAATGCGCCTTTTCAATAAGTTCCGAAAATGTCTTGGCGCGGTCCTTCAGGCAGAAAAGGGCGCTTGACAGCCCGGCATGCTGCGCCTGCGAAAGAGGTGGGTGTCCGGCGGCGTCCAGATAGGCGACGATCTGGGGCATCAGATCCGCGTCGCTCGTCGCGGCGATATGCCGGCCCGACAGGTTTTCCAGCTTCTTGAAGTCGAGCCGCGCCGGTGCGCGGCCTATCTCGGGCAGGTCGAACCAGCGCAAGGCATCCGCATCCGAGAAAAATTCGTCATCGCCATGCGCCCATCCAAGGCGTGCCAGATAGTTGCGCATCCCCGCCGCCGGATAGCCCATCGCCCGGTATTCTTCCAGGCCCACGGCACCATGGCGTTTTGACAGCTTCTTGCCGTCAGGCCCGTGGATCAGCGGGATATGCGCCCAGACTGGCACCTGCCAGCCCAGGGCGTGACAAAGCTGGGTCTGGCGCGCGGCGTTGTTCAGATGATCGTCCCCCCGGATCACATGGCTGACACCCGTGTCATGGTCGTCCACGACGACGGCCAGCATATAGGTGGGCGTACCATCGGAGCGTAAACAAACCATGTCATCGAGCTGCTCATTGCCGAAAGTGACCGTACCCTGCACGGCGTCCCTTATCACCGTCTTGCCGTCGCGCGGGGCCTTCAGGCGGATGACAAAGGGCCGGTCGGGCGCGGTTGCCGGATCGGCATCGCGCCAGGGGCTTTGAAACAGCGTGGAGCGGCCTTCGGCGCGGGCGGATTCGCGAAAGGCCTCGATCTCGTCTTGTGTGCAATAGCATTTGTAGGCGCTGCCACGCGCCAGCATTTCATGGGCCACCTCGGCATGGCGGTCGCGCCGCGCGAACTGGCTGGCGGCATCGCCGTCCCAGTCGAGCCCCAGCCATTTCAGCCCGCGCAGGATCGCCGCCGTCGCCTCGGGCTTCGATCTGGCGCGGTCGGTATCCTCGATTCTCAGCAGGAACTTTCCGCCGCGACCACGGGCAAAGAGCCAGTTGAACAAGGCCGTCCGTGCCCCGCCGATATGCAGATAGCCGGTGGGTGACGGGGCGAAGCGGGTGACAATCTCGGGCATCAGGCGATGTTAACCTTTCGCTAACCATGAAGGGCCAGGCTGGCATGTGTTCATAGGGCAAAGGCTGGCAGGGAAACAAGGGTGCGTCTGGTTGCGAACACTCTTGACATGGTGGCGGCGGCACGGGGCAGGCTCATGCTTTGGGCACCGGTTTTCCTGGGCCTGGGCATAGGCACCTATTTCGCGTTGCCCGCCGAGCCCGGCGCTGGTGTTTTCGCAGCCGGGCTGGCGGGTTTGCTGGGCCTTGTCCTTCTTGCCGTAAGGGGGCCGGAACCGGGGCAGGTGCCGGCCATGGCGCTTGCCTGGATCGTGTTTGGCATCCTGCTGGCGGGCTGGCGCGCCCATTCGGTCGCGGCGCCGGTGCTGGGATTTCGCTATTACGGCCCGGTCGAGGGGCGGATCGTCAATATCGACCGCTCGTTTTCGGATCAGATACGCCTGACGCTCGATCGGGTCGTGCTCAAACGCCTGTCGCCCGCCCGCACCCCGAGCCGGGTGCGCGTCGCCCTGCACGGCGAGCAGGGCTACATCGACCCTGTCCCGGGGTTGCGGGTTATCCTGACGGCGCATCTGTCGCCGCCAGAGGGGCCGGTCGAACCCGGCGGTTTCGATTTTCAGCGGCTGGCCTGGTTTGACCGTCTGGGGGCGGTTGGCTACACCCGCACGCCGGTGCTGGCGCTGGCCGCGCCTTCAGGCGGGTTGTCGCTTTTGGCGTTTCGCGCCAGAATGGCCGCGTCGCGGGCGATGTCGAGCCGGATGGCGGGCCAGCCCGGCGCCTTTGCCGCCTCCTTGATGACGGGCGACCGATCGCGGGTCGAGGCCGAAACCACCGATGCCCTGCGCGCGGCGAACCTGTCGCATCTGATTTCGATCTCGGGCCTGCACATGGGGCTCTTGACCAGTTTCGTCTTTGCCATGACGCGCTACGGGCTGGCGCTCATCCCGCCCCTTGCGCTGCGCATCAACAGCAAAAAGGTGGCCGCCATCGTGGCGCTGCACGCCGCGGCACTCTACCTGATCCTTGCCGGGGCCAATATCGCCACACAACGCGCCTTCATCATGATGGCGGTCATGCTGGTCGCGGTCCTGCTGGACCGGCGGGCGATTTCCATGCGCTCGGTGGCGATTGCCGCCCTCATCTGCCTGCTCTTGCAGCCCGAAAGCCTGGTCGAGCCGGGGTTTCAGATGTCGTTCTCGGCGACGGTGGCGCTGATCGCGGTATTCGAGCACTGGACAAAAGTGCAGCGGCGCATCCCGAAGCCGGTGCGGCCCGTGGCCATGCTGCTGACATCCTCGCTTGCCGCCGGGCTTGCCACCGCGCCTGTCGCGGCGGCGCATTTCAACCGCATCGCCGAATACGGGCTTTTGGCCAACCTGCTGGCGGTGCCGCTGATGGGCACGGTGGTGATGCCCGCCGGTGTCATCGCGGCAATGTCGGCGCCCTTCGGGCTGGCCGGCCCCGCGCTTTGGGTGATGGAACGGGGCACGGCGGCGATTCTTGCGATCGCCCATTGGGTGGCCGGTCTCGAGGGTGCGCTGCTGCCCGTGCCGGCACCGCCCGCGTCGGTTCTGCCATTGATCGCCATCGGGGGATTGCTTGCGCTGATCACGCGCGCCGCCTGGCTGCGCGGGGCTGGCGTGTCGGTGCTGGCCGGGGCGCTGGCGCTGTGGAGCCTGGCCGAGCGTCCCGCGCTGCTGATTTCCGGTGATGGCAGTCTTGTCGGGCTGATGACCCCCGCGGGCCGCGCCTTGTCGAAACCCAGGGGCGCGGGCTTTGTCGCGCAAAGCTGGCTCGAGGATGACGGCGATCTTGGCGATCAGCCGGCGGCCTATGCGCGCCCCGGTTTTTCGGGGCGCAAGGGTGCGTTGCAGGCGGCGCTCCTGGGCAGGCCGGTTTTCCATTTCACCGGAAAGGCCGCCGCCTCGGCCGCGCGATCCGTCTGCAAGGACGGTGCCCTGGTGATTCTGTCTTCGAACTGGCCGGAGCCTGACCCGCCGGACGGATGCCGCATCATCGACGCCCGGGCGCTAGCCCTCAGCGGGGCGCTGGCCATCTACGCAGGCAAGGCCGGTTTCACGATCGTCGCGGCGCGCGATATCGCCGGCCGGCGGCTGTGGAACACGCCGGCACGCAGGAAGCGGCCCGTCAAGACCGCGGATGCCAGAGGAAACTGAGCAGTTCACCGGATGGCCGGTTCAATAACTGCGGATCAGCCCGACCAGACGGCCCTGGACCTTGACGTGATCTTCGGGCAGGACACGGGTTTCGTAGGCGGCATTGGCTGCCTCCAGCGCGATCATGCCACCCTTGCGGCGAAAGCGTTTCAGCGTCGCCTCATGGCCCTCGACCAGCGCCACGACGATATCGCCGTTTTCGGCGGTGTCCTGTTCGCGGATCACCACGACATCGCCGTCGTTGATTCCGGCCTCGATCATGGAATCGCCCTTGACCTCCAGCGCGTAATGCTGGCTGCGCCCCGAAAGCATCGACCCGGGAACCGCCACATGATGCGACACCTCGCTGATGGCTTCGATGGGGACGCCCGCCGCGATGCGCCCCATGACCGGCAATTCGATGGCATGGGCCGACGATACATCCATCGCGCCCTTGGGCGGGTCGGTCCGGTCGCCCTCGATGATCCTGGGGCGGAATCCGGGGTTGTCCATCACATCGGGCAGCCTGACGATTTCGATCGCCCGCGCCCGGTGAGCGAGGCGGCGGATGAAGCCGCGTTCCTCCAGCGCGGTGATCAGCCGGTGAATGCCGGATTTCGACCGCAGATCCAGCGCGTCCTTCATTTCGTCGAAAGACGGCGGCACACCGTCGCGCAGAGTGCGTTTTTGAATGAAATCGAGCAGTTCCAGTTGTTTGCGGGTCAGCATGGCGCCTGTTTTCCTTTGCCGATAGTCACCGTGTTCTCATCACGTTCTATCCCTGTTCACTTTTTGTGTCAATCGGCTCCGCCAGGCGCGGGCAGGCGGGCACCTAAAGCGCGATGTAGCGAACCTTCGCGCCCCTGTCTCTGGCCGGGTCATCGACCGGCCGGATGAGCAGTGCATTGGCTTCGGACAGAACCCGCAACAGGGCGCTGTCCTGACGCTCGAAGGGATGTATATATGCCTTGCCCTCCGTATCGTCGACACGGGCGCGCATGTAATGGGCGCGCATCCCGTTCGCGGGAACCGGGGTGGCCAGTTCGGCCAGACGGCTTGGCGCGGGTTGCGGTGGCAGGCCTTGCAGGGCGCGCAGTACCGGACACATGAACAAATGCCCGCAAACGATTGCCGATACAGGATTTCCCGGCAAGCCAAGAAGAATGGAGCGATCAATCTTTCCGGCCATGAGTGGTTTGCCCGGACGCATGGCGATCTTGTAGAACGCCTGTTTCAGCCCGGCATCTCCCGCCACACGCCCGACCAGATCATGATCGCCGACCGAGGCCCCGCCTATGGTGACGATCACGTCCGCCCCGCGGGCCAGATCGAGCGTGAAGCGCAGCGCCTTTTCGCCATCGGGGGCGATGGGCAGCATCCGCACTTCCGCCCCCGCCGCCTCGGCCATCGCGGCCAGCGCGAAACTGTTCGAGGCGATGATCTGGTCGGGGCGCGGCTGCGCGCCCGGCATCACCAGTTCATCCCCCGTCGCGATCAGCGCCACCACCGGGCGCCGGGCAACCTTGACTTCCGCAACGTTCATCGCGGCGATCAGGGCAAGATCGGCCGGGCGCAGCAGGCGCGGCGCGGCAAGCCGGTCGCCAAGGCGAAAATCCTGCCCCCGGGCGCGCACGTTGCCGCCTTCATCGAGACGATCGCCAAGGATGATCCGGTCGGCGCTACGGCGCACATCCTCCTGCAAGACCACGCGATCGGCCCCGGCGGGCAGAGGGGCACCGGTGAAGATGCGCACCGCTTCGCCGCGACCGACATGGCCCGAAAAGGCGTGCCCGGCCGCCGCCTCGCCGATGACGCGCAGCCGAGCCGCCGGTTCGTGGTCGCTTTCGCGGATCGCATAGCCGTCCATCGCCGAGGCGGCGAATGGCGGCTGGTCGCGGGTGGCTACGGGCGGTTCCGCCAGAACCCGGTTGGCGGCCTGGCGCAGCGGTACCGTCTCACCGGGCAGGGTGCCGCAAAGCCCGAACAGCCGGGTCAACGCCTCGTCAACCGAAATCATCGCCAGTCTCCGGAGCTCATTTCACGTCGCGTCATAACGCCCTGATTTGCCGCCATCTTTAAGGATAACCCGCAGCCCGTCGATCTGCATCGACTTCTCGGCGGCCTTGAGCATGTCATAGACGGTCAGCGCCGCCACCGAGGCGGCGGTCAACGCCTCCATCTCGACTCCGGTCTGGCCTGTGGTGCGCACGGTCGTCTCGATCCTTACGCCGGGAAGCGTGTCATCGGGCCAAAGCTCGACGGCAACCCGGGTGATCGGCAAGGGGTGGCACAGCGGGATCAGATCGGCGGTGCGCTTGGCCGCCATGATCGCGGCAATCCGGGCAACCCCCAGAACATCGCCCTTCTTGGCCCGGCCTTCCTTGACGAGCGCAAGTGTTTCGGGCCGCATCAGCACGCGCGCTTCGGCCCGGGCCACCCGGTCCGTCACCGGTTTGCCCGACACATCGACCATATGCGCATCGCCTTTTTCATCGAAATGGGTCAGGGGCATGGGCTCATACCCTGGCGGGAATCGGGGCGGCCAGCAGGGCGCGGGTGGCCGCCGCGACGTCTTGCTGGCGCATCAGGCTTTCGCCGATCAGGAAGGCGCGCGCGCCATGCCGGGCCATATCGGCAAGATCCGCGGGCGCAAAAAGGCCGCTTTCGGCGATCAGCACCCGGTCGGCGGGCACCATCGGCGCCAGTTTGCGCGTTGTATCAAGTGTAACATCGAACGTCCTGAGATTGCGGTTGTTTATGCCGATCAGTGGTGATTTGAGCTGCAAGGCGCGGGCCATTTCTGCGGCGTCATGCACCTCGATCAGCGCATCCATGCCCCAATGCGCCGCCGCATCCTCCAGTTCGCGGGCCAGAGCATCCGAAACACCGGCCAGGATGATCAGGATGCAATCGGCGCCCCAGGCGCGCGCTTCGGCCACCTGATAGGGATCGTAAAGAAAATCCTTGCGCAGCACCGGCAGCGTGCAGGCCGCGCGCGCGGCGACCAGATAGGCCGGCGCGCCCTGAAACGAGGGTGTATCGGTCAGGACTGACAGGCAGGCGGCGCCACCCGCCTCATAGGCCCGCGCCAGTGCGGGCGGGTCGAAATCGGCGCGGATCAGCCCCCTGGAGGGGCTGGCTTTCTTGATCTCGGCGATAAGCCCATAACCCGTCCGTGCCGCTGACTTCAGCGCCGCGTGAAAGCCCCTTGCCGGGTCGGCATCGCGCGCCGCCGCCTCGACCGAAGCAAGGGGGCGGGCGGCCTTTGCGGCGGCGATTTCGTCAAGCTTGTAGGCCTTGATCCTGTCGAGAATATCCATATGCCTCTCATAGCCTTCCGCATCGGCCAAGGGAAGACACTAGCGGTTTCAGGGCCCGGCCCAGTCGATGGGCGGCCGGTTGCGCCCAGCCAGCCAGAGGTTCACCGCGGAAAACGGACGCGAGCCAAGAAACGGCGGGTGCCGTGCGCGGGTGTTGGCAGCCCCCAGCGGAGAGGGATGCGTGCTGTAAAGGACCAGATGGCCCGATGGGTCGGCGGGCGCCATCGCCCAGGCATCGCGCCCCCAGAGCAGAAAGGCGATAGGCCGGGCGGCGACTTCGGCCAGAACCTCGGACGCCAGCCGCTGCCAGCCCAGCCCGACATGACCCCGCGCGCAGCCTGCGGGCACGCTCAGAACGGTATTGAGCAAAAGCACCCCTTGCCGGGCCAGATGGCGCAAATCGCCATTGCGGGGGGCGGTGCCCAGATCGCTGTGCATTTCGCGAAAGATATTGGCCAGCGATTTCGGAAGCGGGGCGATATCGGGTTCGACGGAAAACGCCAGCCCGTTGGCGTGACCGGGTGTGGGGTAGGGATCCTGCCCGAGGATGACGGCGCGAACCTCGTCCGGGCGGGTCAGGTCAAGCGCGGCAAAGCGCCGGGGTTCGGGGGGCAGGACGGGGCGGATTTCGGCGCGCAGGTCCGTCTCTATCCTCGGCCATTGCTGCGCAAAGAAGGGCAGATGCGCCCAGGCCGCCGGAACGCGCGCCGTCATAGGGCCGCGGTGAACCGGGCCAGCGACTCGATCCGCGTCCTGGCCGCGCCGGAATCGATGCTTTCGGCGGCCATGGCGACACCCTCGCGCAGATCGTCCGCCTTGCCCGCGATGACCAGCGCCGCCGCCGCGTTCAGCAGGACGGCATCGCGGTAGGCCCCTTTTTGGCCGTTCAGAAGGGCGCGGAACGCCGCGGCGTTCGCTTCGGGGCTGCCGCCCATAATGGCCTCGAACGGGTGCGGCGGCAGACCCGCCTCCTCGGGGTGCAGTTCGAACTCGGATATGGTGCCGTTTTCCAGTGCCACCACCCAGCTTGGCCCGCAGATCGACAGTTCGTCGGTGCCGTCCGAGCCATGCACCAGCCAGGCGCGTTCGGAGCCGAGCGCCGCCAGGGTTTCGGCCATCGGGCGAATCCAGCGGCGCGAGAACGCGCCGGTCAACTGGCGCTTGACACCGGCGGGGTTGGTCAATGGGCCCAGCAGGTTGAAGACGGTGCGGGTGCCCAGTTCCGAACGGGTTGGCATCACATGGCGAATGGCGGGGTGGTGCATGGGCGCCATCATGAAGGCGATGCCGCATGTTTCCAATGCCTTTTCAACGGATTCCGCGCCGATCATCACGTTGACGCCCATCTGGGTCAGGGCATCTGCCGCGCCGGATTTCGATGACAGATTGCGGTTGCCATGTTTGGCCACCACCACCCCCGCACCGGCCACGACAAAGGCGGTAGCGGTGGAAATGTTCAGCGTACCCTTGCCGTCGCCGCCGGTTCCGACGATATCCATGGCCCCTTCGGGGGCGCGCACGGCATGGCATTTGGCCCGCATCACACGCGCGGCGGCGGCGATTTCCGCGACGGTTTCACCGCGGGTCCGCAGCGCCATCAGCAACCCGCCCATCTGGCTGGGCGTGGCCGCGCCTTCAAACAGAGCCTCGAACGCCAGTTCGGCCTCGGCGCGGGTCAGCGGCCGGTCGGCGGCAAGGCCGATCAGCGGGCGCAGATCGTCGCTCATGCCGGCACCGCCAACGGCACCTTTGCCGTTTCCAGGAACGTCCGCAACAACCTGTGCCCGTGTTCTGAGGCGATCGATTCGGGGTGAAACTGAACCCCCTCGAGAGGCAGTTCGCGGTGCCGCAGGCCCATGATCGTCCCCTCTTCGAGCCATGCGGTGATTTCCAGGCAATCGGGCAGTGTCGCCCGGTCCACGATCAGCGAATGATAGCGCGTCGCCTGAAACGGCGAGGGCAGGCCCGAAAAAACGCCGCCGCCATCGTGGTGGATCACCCCCATCTTGCCGTGCACGATCTCATGACAGCGCACGACCTGGCCGCCGAAAGCCTGGCCGATCGTCTGATGCCCCAGGCACACACCCAGCAGCGGCAGCCCGGCGGCGGCGGCGGCCTTGGTCAGTTCGAGGCAAATTCCCGCCCCCGACGGATCACCGGGACCCGGCGAGAGGACAATGGCCGAGGGATGCAACGCCATGGCGTCCGCCACACCCCCGGCATCGTTGCGGCGAACCACCACCTCCGCGCCCAGTTCGCCCAGGTAATGCGCAAGATTATAGGTAAAGCTGTCGTAGTTATCGATCAGAAGCAACATGGCCCGTCTTTCGTCATGCCGGTTGGCGATCAGGGGGTGAACCCCGACGTGTGTCGGGTTATACTTGCCCGCAGCCGCGCGGTCAGGTCAAGGGCATGAAGCGGCCTCGAAGCTACAACAAAAAACCCCGGAGGCAGACTTGGGCAAAGGTTTTTTGATCGGCATTCTGTTTGGCGCGGTCTTTGCCGCGATCACGCTTTCGGCCGTTTCGCTGATGGCCCCGCCGGTCGGCAGCGAAATCGTGATCGTTTCGGCCGCGCGTCCTGACACGGAAAATGGCCCTGACACGGAAAAAGCGAGCGCGCAGGGCCTGGCCGAATCCACACCGCAGGTGTCTGACGACGGCGACACGGCGGCGGTGCCGGGCCCGGGCGGGGCGGCGGATTCGGCATCTGCCGCGCAACCGCCGCAAGACGTGCCTGACGTGGCCATGATCGAGATCCCCGCAGGTTCCGATTTCGCCCGCCCGAAAGCGGATGGCGCCATGATCGTGCCCGGTTCCGAGCCGCCGCCGCCGGTCTCGCGTGCCCCAAAGGTGCCGGTCCCGCAGGACGAACGTTCGCCGCAACTGGCCGATATCGCGCCGGCCGCCGCCCCGACCGGGCAGGCCGAGGCTCCCGCATCCATGACGGCACCGAAAGAAGCGGCATTGCAGGCCGCGACAACCGGACTTGCGCCCAGCGCGCCGCTGCCGCCGGCCGGCCTTGCGCAGGCTCCGGTTCTGGCTGAAAGCGCGGCCGACGATCATGGCGCCCCGGGCGTGGATACCTCACCCCCGGCACGCACCACAGCGGCTGGAGAGGCAATGGCCGTGCCGAGCGCCCCGAAGGTTGGCGCGGCGGCATTGGCCGACATGTCCGCTGCCGACGCGGGGAACGTCGCAGCGGGCGTATCGCCGCCGGATCCGGCCACGCAGACCGCAGCGCCCGCCGCGCCGGTGGCGACATCAGACAGCCAGCCGCCCGAAGCGCCGATCCTGACAGATGCCAGTGCCGCCCCGGCCAAACCCGCGGTGCCTGCAAGCGATCCGGCGGTGCTTGCGCCCGTCGAATCAGCGGGCGGGCCCGCCGCGACGACGCCCGAGCCCGTTACGACGCCCGAGCCCGAGACCCGCATCAAGCAGGCCCAGGCCACCTTGCCAGAAGTCCTGCCGATCGTTCCGGGCGCGGCGCCGGCCACCGAAATCGGCGACGCCGCCGCCCCGCAGCCGGGGTTTTCCGAAACGGTTCCGGGCGTGAAGATCAACCGGCTCCCTTCCATCGGTGCGGCCGAGGCGGATGCACCGGTCACCGAAGAAGGCGGACCGCCGGCGGCGGAATCGGCCGCCCCTGAAAGCGACGATCGCGAAGACCTGCCCGCCGTGATGCGCTATGCGCTCGAACCCGGGCCTGCGCCCGGAAAACCGATTTTCGCGGTGGTGATTCTGGATGTCGGTCAAGCCGGTGGCGGGCTGGCGCCCGATGCGCTTGCCGCCCTTGGCTTGCCGATCACCGTCGCCGTGTCGCCGACGGATCCGGACGCGGCATCACGCGCCGCGCAATATCGCGACGCCGGGTTCGAGGTTGCCATCCTGGCGCCCAACCTTCCGCAAGGAGCCAATGCCGCGGATATGGAAGTCAGCTATCAGGGCTATGTCTCCATCTTGCCCGAGACGGTGGCGTTGATCGGTCAGCCGGACGCCGAGTTTCAAAGCAACAGCCGGGCCGCCGAACATCTCGCCGCGCTTCTGGCGGCGGATGGGCGCGGGCTTGTCAGCTATGCGCGCGGGCTCGATCCGGCGGGGCGGGCGGCCGACAAAGAGGGTATCCCCCATGCCGCGATCTATCGTGTTCTCGATGCCGAACACGAAAGCCCCACGACGATCGGCCGGTATCTGGACCGCGCCGCCTTTGAAGCCGATCAGACCGGCCAGGTTCTGGTGGTTGGCCATTCGTACCCCGAGACGGTCGCGGCATTGAAGGATTGGGCGGCGGCGGGGGCCAAGGGTACGGCGATCGGCCCGGTCACGGCGGCAATGCTTTCCGGGCGGCCGCTGAACTGACCGGCTGTCGGCCAAACGATACCGAAGCGCGGGCTGGTGAAATCCGCCCGCCGGGGCGCTGATGGCCGCGCTGTGACTGGTTCAGTTCATCTGGGCATGAACCGCGTTGATCGCGCCTTGATCGAGGGTGATGCCCGCCTCGGTTTCAATGGCTTGTGTGTAATAGGCGAACATGTCCTGCGCTATCGCCTGCGCCAGCTGTTGCTTGATGTTGCCGACAGTCGCCACATAGTCGGCACTTGCCGGGTCAGCCGGTGTGATGGCGTCGAGTGACACGACAAATACCGAATCAGGCGCCTCGACCGCGCCCGCCGATCCGGCATCGAGATTGAACACCTCTTTGGCGACGCTTTCCGGTGCGCCCTCGATATGGCCGCCACGGGCAAACCCCGTAAAGCGGGTGGTCACCAGACCCGTGGAGGACAGCGGGGCACCATTGTCCACCTGCGCGATGATTTCCGCCGCCATGGCGGAAAGCCGGTCGAGCGTTTCCGATTGCGTCCAGCCGTCGATCACGGCCTGGCGCACCTCGTCGAGAGGGCGCAGCGCCGGGGCGACGATATCGTCGAGGCGCAAGGCGAAGATACCCCCGTCATCGAGCGCCGCGATGGTGGGAAAGGCATCCTTGGTCGCGGCCTCGGCGGCCTTGCGGAAGGCCGGATAGGCGGCGATTCCCGCGTCGGTCCCGGGCTCCATGTCGATGGTGCCCAGCCGCATATCGGTTTCATCGGCAACCTCTTCCAGGGTGGCGGCCCCGGCGAGCAGATCCTCGATGCCATCGGCCCTGTCGGCGATCATCCGTCTTGCGCCATCCATGATGGCTTCGGCGGAAAGATCGTCGCGTGCCTGGTCGAAAGTGATCTCGCGGGCGTCGAGAATGCCGTTCATCGAAAACAGGGCGGGCCCGAATTCCGAGGGAAACGGGCCGACCACCCCCGGATCCGTGAGGGCGAACACCGCATCGCCCGCCGCCCCCAGATCGGCCTTCGATACTTCGCCCAGGTCGATATCCTCCAGCGTCAGTCCGCGTTCCGCCGCCAGCGCGGCGAAATCGGCCTCGCCGGCATCCAGCCGGGCCTTGGCGGCGGTGGCTTCGGCCTCGGTCGGATAGACCAGCCTTTCCACCATCCGGCGTTCGGGGGTCACATATTTGTCGATGTTTTCCTCATAGCTCTTGCGCAGCGCCGCTTCGTCAAGCTTGACCTGATCCGAAAGCATTTCCGGGGTCAGCCAGACATAGGTGATCTTGCGGATTTCCGGGCGGGTGAAATCCTTTGGATGGGCGTCGTAATAGGCGGTCAGATCCGCCTCCGAGGGTGCCGGTACCGGGGTCGTCAAATCGGCGGGGATAAGCCTGGCCAGGGTAAAATCGCGGGTTTCAAAGATCCAGTCGGCCAGCGTTCGCGCCTGGCCCTGCGGCGCCACGGTTGCACCCAGTACCGCGGCTTGCAGCAGGTTGCGCGCCGCTTCGTCGCGCAGTTTGGATTCGAACTCCGTTTCGCCAAGCCCTTCGCGCTGTAGCGCCAGGGTATAGCTGTCGCGGTCGAACTTGCCGTCCAGACCCTTGAAGGCCTGAATGCCGACGATGCGGCGGCGCACCTCGTCATCGCCTACCGAAATGCCGATGGTGTCTGCCTCGTTGTCGAGCGCCGCCGTGGCCATCACGCGTGCACGCACATTGGCGTCGATCCCCATGGACTGCGCCTGCGCGAAACTGACAGGTTGACCGACTTGGCTCGAAAAGGCCGAAATTTCCTGATTGAGCGCACGCGCGTAATCCTGCACATCGATGTCGCGGTCGCCCACCGTGCCGATGGAGCGGACACTGCCGCCAAAGTTGCGCGCGCCGAACCCGCCGAGCCCGAGTATCATCAATGCCATCAAGGTCCAGATGACCGGATTTGTGCGCTTTTTCCGCAGCGGATTCGACATGATGATGGGCTCTCCGATAGATGTGTCAGGGCGGTCTTTAGAACGTTTCGCGGGCTATCTGAACCGGGAAATTCAAAAACGCCGCGAATCGGCGGTAAAATCGGGGTTAACGAACCGTGGCGCTACTGTGACGGCATGGCAAAACCCGACCCGGCCAACAATCAGGCCCTGAAGGCCGACAGCCTGCCGATCAACTGGCCGATTTCGAGCACATCGACATTGGCAAAGGCTATGCGCAACTGGCGTTTCGCGGCGGCATCGCCGCGGGGCATGAACATCGTACCGGGCAGCAGCAAGACGCCCGCTTCGCGGACAAGCCGCCTGGCCAGTTCGGGCGAAGGGATATCGAAGGGGTGTTCCACATAGCCGAAAAAGGCGCCGCATCCCAGAAGCTTCCAGCCGTTCAGCCGGGCCATGCCCGCCACCAGCGCCGCGCGGCGGGTGAGGATTTCGTCACGTTCGCCCGCGACCCACTGCGCCAGGTTGCGCATCCCCCACAGGGCGCCGATCTGGCCAAGCTGGCTGGGGCAGATCGCCACCGTGTCGAGAAACTTCTCGACCTGTGCGAGGCGGCCGGCATCGGCGACGATGGCGCCAACCCGGTGGCCGGTCAGGCGATAAGCCTTGGAAAACGAATAAAGCTGGATGAACGTCCCGCGCCAGTCGGGATCACGAAACAGATCATGCGGCGCGCCCGATCGCGCGTCAAAATCACGGTAGGTCTCATCGACGATCAGGGCCAGGCCATGCGCCCTGGCAAGGTCATGGAAGGCGCGCAACGTTCCGGCGGGGTATTCGACACCGCAGGGATTGTTGGGGCTGACCAGCACGATGGCGCGGGTCCGGTCGGTAATCAGCGCCGCCGCCTGTCCCGCATCGGGGATCAACCCGTCGCCGACCGGCAAGGCAACGGCACTGACGCCTTGCATGTCCAGCCACATTTTATGATTGAAATACCAAGGCGTTGGAAGGATTACCTCATCCCCGTGCCCGGCCAGTGTCGCCACGACCGCGGCAAAAGCCTGATTGCAGCCCTGGGTGATCGCCACTTCATGGGCCGCCACCTTGCCGCCATAGGCCGCCGACCATTGGGCGGCCACTTCGGCGCGCAGCTCGTCCATCCCCAGAACCGGCCCGTAAAGATGTGCCGCCGGATCGTTCAGGGCGGCATCGGCCAGCGCCTGACGCAACCCTTCATGGGGCGGATCGACCGGCGCCGCCTGACTGACATTAATCAGCGGGCGGTCGGGCGCAAAGACAACCCCTTCGAGCCAGCGGCGCGCCTCCATGACCGGGGGAGCTTCGGTGGCGGCCATCGCGGGGTTGAGGGGCAGGGTCATCGCGGGTTCCTTTTGCGGCGCTCATCAGGCGTGTCTTGCCTTCATGTTCCGATATTCGTGCCACACCAGCCAGATCACCACCAGATCGAAGATGGTCAGGGCAATCAGGAAAGGCGAATGTGTGGTGTGGAACCGGTCGAGTTGATAGACGATGAAGCCCGCCAGCACCATCATCGACACCGGATAGGCCCACAACAGCCGGAAGGCCAGTCCCGCGACGACGGCGAGTTTCACCACGCCGTGGACGGCAAGATACCAGCCCCAGAAATGCTGGGTGGAGACCGAATACCCCTGCGCCAGCGACATCAGCCAGCCCGCGACACGGTCGCCGGAATCTTCGATGATATCGTTTTCGGCAAGCCAGCGGATTGTCCGCGTCACCCAGGCGACGTTTGCCCAATAGACGGCAAGGCCCGACAGAAGCTCGACCGTGGCGAAAAGACCCTTCGCCAGAAGACTGAATTCGAAGATCTGGTGAAGGCGGTGTTCGGCGCGCCGGCTGAACTTGCGCATGGCCGGCGTCTTTCAGTCGGTCCCGCGATAGGGCTGGACATATTGCAGCGCCATGTCCCAGGGAAAGAAGATCCAGGTATCCTGGCTTACCTCGGTGATGAAACTGTCGACCATTCCCCGGCCCTCGGGTTTGGCATAGACCGTGGCGAAATGCGCCTTGGGGAACAGATTGCGCACCAGTTCCAGTGTCTTGCCGGTATCGACGAGATCATCGACGATCAGCACGCCTTCGCCGTCCTTTCCCATGATCGAGGCCTGCGGTGCCTTGATGACGCGCGGCATCGTCTGATGCTGATGGTTGTAGGATTTGACGCTGATCGTGTCGACCACCCGAATGTCGAGTTCGCGGCTGACGATCATCGCCGGGGCCATGCCGCCGCGGGTGACGGCGACAACGGCGCGCCAGGCTCCGTTGTCGGGGCCTTGCCCGTCGAGCCGCCAGGCCAGCGCACGCGAATCGCGGTGAATCTGATCCCACGAGATGTGAAACCCCTTTTCGTGCGGCAACCGCTCGCTCATTGGTCGCCCCCCTTGCCGTTGCGCCCGGTCACCACATCGATATCGGGGGCGTCGACCGCCTTCATGCCCACCACATGATAGCCGGCATCGACATGATGCACCTCGCCGGTGACGCCCGAGCCGAGATCGGACAGAAGATAAAGCGCCGATCTGCCGACTTCGTCCTGATGGACGTTCCGGCGCAGCGGCGAATTGAGTTCGTTCCACTTCAGGATATAGCGGAAATCGCCGATGCCCGAGGCGGCCAGCGTCTTGATCGGCCCGGCCGAGATCGCGTTGCAACGGATGCCGTCCTTGCCGAGGTCTTCGGCGATATACCGCACCGAAGCCTCCAGCGCCGCCTTGGCAACCCCCATGACGTTGTAATGCGGCATCACACGTTCGGCGCCGTAATAGGTCAGCGTCAGCAGGCTGCCGCCCTCCGGCATCATCGCTGCGGCGCGCCGACAGACGGCGGTGAAGGAATAGACCGAGATATCCATCGTCATGCGGAAATTGTCGATCCCGGTATCAACATACCGTCCACGAAGTTCATTTTTATCTGAAAAACCAATAGCATGAACAACAAAGTCAATCTTGCCCCAAAGCTTTTGCAGATGGGCGAAAAGCCTGTCGAGCGAAGCGGCGTCGGCCACGTCGCACTCGACCATTTCGCTCACTCCGATTGACGCGGCCAGTGGGCCCACACGTTTCTTCAGCGCCTCGCCCTGATAGGAAAAGGCGATTTCGGCCCCCTGATCGGCGCAGGCCTTCGCAATGCCCCAGGCGATCGACTTGTCATTCGCCAGACCCATGATGAGGCCGCGTTTGCCCGCCATCAATTTGCTTGCCATATCTGTCCCCGCGCGGTTTTTTTAGAGTGCAAGAGCATTAGGCCATGTTCTCAGCCGCTTCAAGAGTACTAGACTTAAGTGCCGCTTGCACATGGCGGGCAACTTTGCGCAGGGTGACTGCGACAAACCATCCTCTTTCCGCACTATTGCAGTTGTTGCAATTTGCAACAGGCGATAAGCTGAACCACGCGAGCGAGAACCCAGGGCGATCCAGGCAGAAATCGGTCAATGCAGAATCGAAGCGGAATATTTGCGGGCGACGATCCGTTCGAGATCGCACGGATCTGGCTGAAAGAGGCCGAAAGAACCGAAATCAACGATGCGAATGCCATCGCCCTGGCAACGGTCGATGCCGACGGTCTGCCCAACGCGCGGATGGTCCTGCTGAAAGAGATCGAGCCGGAAGCCTTCGTTTTTTATACCAATTACGGCTCGGCCAAAGGGCGCGAGATCGCGGCCAGCGGCAAGGCGGCCTTCGTGATGCACTGGAAATCCTTGCGCCGCCAGATTCGGGTGCGCGGAGCGACCCGCCGCGAAGAGGGGCCGCAGGCGGATGCCTATTTCGCGTCCCGCTCCTTGCAAAGCCGGCTGGGGGCCTGGGCGTCGCACCAGTCCCGACCCCTGCAATCGCGCGCGTCGCTCATGGCGGAAGTCGCGAAAATGACTGCCAGACATGGGCACGCGCCGGCCCGCCCGCCGTTCTGGGGGGGCATCAGGATCGTGCCGCTGGAGATTGAGTTTTGGGCCGATGGCGCGTTTCGCCTGCACGACCGCTTTCGGTGGCGGCGTGACAATGCTAGTGTCGGGTGGGAAATCGAACGGTTGAATCCCTGAATGGGAAGCGTATCCTAGCCGGTGCAATTTTGGTTGGTTTTGGCTAGAATAAGAGTTTGTCTTGGTGCCAGTAACGGAATGGGGGCGAATGGGAAGCTGCGCGTATGAGCAATCAGGAACTGGATCAGCACAAGGTTTTGGGCCGCGTGAAGTGGTTTGATCCGGCCAAGGGATTCGGGTTTATCGTTACCGACGAAAATGGCGGCGATATTCTCTTGCATGCCAATGTCTTGCGCAATTTCGGACAAAGTTCCGTTTCCGACAACGCAATCATTTCCGTCATGGTGCAAAAGACCGCGCGCGGGGCGCAGGCGGTCGAGGTGCTCGAAATCCAGGCGCCCGAGGGCGAGGATTTTTCGCATATCGAGGATATGGGCGACGGTGACGGCGAAGCGATCGCCGCCCTGCCACTTGAACCGGCCCGGATCAAATGGTTCGACAAGGTCAAGGGTTTCGGCTTTGCCAATGTCTACAGCCGCGAAGAGGATGTCTTCGTGCATATCGAGGTTCTGCGCCGTTCGGGGTTCGCGGATTTGCAGGCGGGCGAGGCCGTGTGCCTGCGGGTGGTCGACGGCAAACGCGGCCGGATGGCCGTGCAGGTCGCGTCCTGGGAAGCGGCGCTGCGGACCAAACCCTGATGCTGCGCATCCTTGCGGTTTCGCTGATGATCGCCGGTGCGGCGGATGCACAATGTTCCGCGGACCGGGTTGAATTCCGCTGGGCGGGGGGCCAAACGGTTTTCACCGTGGAAATCGCCGACGACGCGGCGCAACGGTCGCGCGGGTTGATGTTTCGAAAACACCTTGCGCCCGATGCCGGGATGCTTTTCGTCTACGATCATCCGCAACCGGTCGCGTTCTGGATGAAGAATACGCTGATTCCGCTGGATATGGTGTTCATTGACCCCGAGGGGCGGGTAAAACTTGTTCATCCCGACGCGGTGCCCGGCGATCTGACGGGTATCGAAGGCCCACCCGATACGGTGATGGTGCTTGAAATCAACGGCGGGCTTGCCGCGCATCTGCACCTCGAGCGCGGCGCGGAAATGCGCCATCCGGCATTGCGGCAGGACACCG
The DNA here is from genome assembly GCA_020446815.1 of Paracoccaceae bacterium. Classification (GTDB taxonomy): domain Bacteria; phylum Pseudomonadota; class Alphaproteobacteria; order Rhodobacterales; family Rhodobacteraceae; genus Albidovulum. The sequence goes on along the minus strand of JAGRDY010000026.1, from coordinate 272,837 downwards.
CCGTTTGGCCCTGTTCGGCGCCGTGAGCGCAAACGGATTAGGGCTTTTCCTTTGGCCGGGCCTTCGCTAGAGACAGGTACGTCGGGGCGTAGCGCAGTCTGGTAGCGCGGCGGTTTTGGGAACCGTAGGTCGTAGGTTCGAATCCTATCGCCCCGACCATGCTTGCAACAGCGCATCACGAACCGCCGGGCCACAGAATTCCGGGCCGCGAAAATTATTTTTGGCTGCGAAAGCCGCGCGATTCCAACGGCGCGCCTGTGGACAACATTGATGCATTGCCTCAGCGGAACCAGCCAAGCGGGCCGGTTTGCAGCATAATTCAAACACCGCTGACGGGCGCGGCGCTGTGGGTGAATCGGCCAGCGGATTCGCAAATTGTGGTTAACGCGCAAGGTCAACCAAAATCAGATGAGGAAATCGTCAAAAATCGGTTGACCAGAGGGGGGGCGATACGTCAGTTTGTATGGGCTGGCGACAAAGCTACCAGATTTAGTGGCTGACGCGGCGGGAAGTACGAAAATTCTGCGTGACCACGAATTCGCGTGGCCCGGTTCCTTGGGCGCATCCTCGGAACGCGGCAGGATCTTGCTTCGCGCCGGTGCTCGCCCGCAAACCGGCGCTGCAATCAAGGTTCCACAGAGGACCTCATTGGCCAACAAGAAGACGACAAGAAACAACATGAAGACGACAAGAAACACGGGGCAGAAATGAAGATCGAACGCAAATTCACTCAAGACGGTGCTGGTGCCTATTCCGATATCGAGTTTTCGACCACCCTGTCAGAGATCCGCAATCCTGACGGCAAGGTCGTCTTTCGCAATGACCATGTCGAAATACCTTCGGGCTGGAGCCAGGTTGCCTCGGATGTGCTGGCGCAAAAATACTTTCGCAAGGCGGGGATCGCCGTTTGCCTGAAAAAGGTGCGCGAAAAGGGTGTGCCGGAATTTCTCTGGCGCTCGGTCCCCGATGAAGATGCGCTGGCCAAGCTGCCCGAGGACAAGCGCACTACCGGCGAAAGCTCGGCCAGGCAGGTGTTCGATCGGCTGGCGGGGGCCTGGGCCTATTGGGGCTGGAAGGGCGGCTATTTCAGCACCGAGGCGGACGCACGGGCCTATTACGACGAAATGCGCTTCATGCTGGCCGAACAGATGGCGGCGCCCAATTCTCCGCAGTGGTTCAACACCGGTCTGCACTGGGCCTACGGCGTCGACGGCCCCGCGCAGGGGCACCATTATGTCGATCACAAGACCGGCAAGCTGACCAAATCCGATTCCGCCTATGAACACCCGCAGCCGCACGCCTGCTTCATCCAGTCGGTCAGCGACGATCTGGTGAACGACGGCGGCATCATGGATCTGTGGGTGCGCGAGGCGCGGCTGTTCAAATACGGCTCGGGCACCGGCACCAACTTTTCCAGCCTGCGCGGCGAAGGTGAGGCGCTGTCGGGCGGGGGCAAGTCCTCGGGCCTGATGGGGTTCCTCAAGATCGGCGACCGCGCGGCGGGCGCCATCAAGTCGGGCGGCACGACGCGGCGGGCGGCCAAGATGGTGATCTGCGACATGGATCACCCCGATATCGAGCAGTTCATCAACTGGAAGGTGATCGAGGAGCAGAAGGTGGCGGCGCTGGTCGCCGGCTCCAGGATGCACGAACGCCAGCTCAACGAGATCTTCGCGGCGATCCGCCGCTGGGACGGTTCCACCGAGGACGCGGTGGACCCCGCCAAGAACGAGGCGCTGAAAGATGCGATACGCGCGGCGAAGAAGGTCGCGATCCCCGAGACCTACGTCAAGCGGGTGCTGGATTATGCCAAACAGGGCTATGGGTCGATCGAGTTTCCGACCTATGACACCGATTGGGATTCGGAGGCCTATGCAACCGTCTCGGGCCAGAACTCCAACAACTCGGTGCGCGTCACCGATGCCTTTCTTCAGGCGGTCAGGGACGACGCCGACTGGGAGTTGATCCGCCGCACCGACGGCAAGGTCGCCAAGACCGTCAAGGCGCGCGACCTCTGGGAACAGGTGGGCCATGCCGCCTGGGCCTGCGCCGATCCCGGCATCCAGTTTCACGATACCGTCAATGCCTGGCACACCTGCCCGGAAGACGGGGCGATAAGGGGATCGAACCCCTGTTCGGAGTACATGTTCCTCGACGATACCGCCTGCAATCTTGCCTCGCTGAACCTGCTGACCTTCCACCATGACGGCAGATTCGACGCCGAAGCCTTTATCCACGCCACGCGCCTCTGGACCGTGACGCTGGAAATCTCGGTCACGATGGCGCAGTTTCCGTCGCGGGAAATCGCCCAGCGGTCCTATGATTTCCGCACTCTCGGGCTTGGCTATGCAAATATCGGCGGGTTGCTGATGACCATGGGGCTTGGCTATGACAGCGACGCGGGCCGCGCCCTGTGCGGTGCGCTGACCGCGCTGATGACCGGCGTGTCCTACGCCACATCCGCCGAAATGGCCGGCGAACTCGGGGCGTTTGCGGGCTATGCCAGGAACGCCGATCACATGCTGCGGGTGATCCGCAACCACCGCAACGCCGCCCATGGCAAGGCGGAAGGATACGAGTCACTGGAGGTGAAGCCAGTGCCGCTCGATCACATCAATTGCCCCGACCAGGCGATTGTTTCGCTTGCCAAAAGCGCCTGGGACGAAGCGATGGAACTGGGCCGCAAGCACGGCTACCGCAACGCCCAGGCCACGGTTATCGCACCGACCGGCACCATCGGGCTGGTGATGGATTGCGACACCACCGGAATCGAGCCAGACTTTGCGCTGGTGAAGTTCAAGAAGCTGGCCGGTGGCGGCTATTTCAAGATCATCAACCGCTCGGTTCCGGCGGCGCTCGAGACGCTGGGCTACGGGTCGGCGGAAATCGAGGAAATCATCGCCTATGCGGTCGGCCACGCGTCCCTTGGCAACTGCCCCGGCATCAATACCACCTCGCTGATCGGCCATGGCTTCGGCCCGCGCGAGATGGAAAAGATCGAGGCGGCGCTGCCTTCGGCCTTCGATATCCGGTTCGTGTTCAACCAGTGGACGCTGGGGGAGGAATTCTGCACCAAAACCCTGGGCATCCCGGCCGAAAAGCTGAACGACCCGGCGTTCGACATTCTGCGCCATCTCGGCTTTAGCCGCAAACAGATCGAATCCGCCAACAATCACGTCTGCGGGACCATGACGCTGGAAGGGGCGCCGCATCTGAAAGCCGAACACTATCCGGTCTTTGACTGCGCCAATGTCTGCGGCAAGAACGGCAAGCGGTTCCTGTCGGTCGAAAGCCATATCCGCATGATGGCGGCGGCACAGAGTTTCATCTCGGGGGCGATTTCCAAGACCATCAACATGCCCAACAACGCCAGCATCGAAGAAACCCTGGCCGCCTATGAGCTGAGCTGGTCGCTGGGCATCAAGGCCAACGCGCTTTACCGTGACGGATCGAAGCTCAGCCAGCCGCTCGCTTCGGCGCTGATCGAGGATGACGACGAGGCCGAGGAAACCCTGGCGAACGGTTCGGCGCAGGAAAAGGCCGCGATCCTGGCCGAAAAGATCGTCGAAAAGGTCATCGTCAGGGAAATCGTCCGGTCGCACCGCGAAAAGCTGCCCGAACGGCGCAAGGGGTATACCCAAAAGGCCATCGTCGGGGGCCACAAGGTTTACCTGCGCACCGGCGAATACAAGGACGGCCAGCTGGGTGAAATCTTCATCGACATGCACAAGGAAGGGGCGGGCTTTCGGGCCATGATGAACAACTTCGCCATCGCCGTGTCGGTTGGCCTGCAATATGGTGTGCCGCTTGAGGAATTCGTCGAGGCCTTCACCTTCACCAAGTTCGAGCCCGCCGGCATGGTCCAGGGTAACGAGACGATCAAGCAGGCCACGTCGATCCTTGACTATATCTTCCGTGAACTGGCGGTCAGCTATCTTGATCGTACCGATCTGGCCCATGTCCAGCCGGTCGGGGCATCCTTCGATGAGCTTGGCGGCGGGTCGGATGAAGGCCAGGCCAATGTCGCGGATGTGTCGGAACTGGCAGCGTCGAAATCGCTGGAAATGCTCAAGCACGTTTCCTCGACCGGCTATCTGCGCAAACGCCTGCCCCAGGATCTGATGGTCCTGCAAGGCGGCATGGGGGCCACGGCCTTTGCCGGGGCGGGCGATCCGGTTCAGGCGCTGAACACGCTGGTGCCCGAAACCGCGCTTTTCGCCAGCGGCGGATCGGCGGCGATCGTCAGCGGCACGGTCGGGCTCGATGCGCGCACCAAGGCAAGGATGCAGGGCTATGAGGGCGACCCCTGCGGCGAATGCGGCAACTACACGCTGGTCAGGAACGGCACCTGCATGAAGTGCAACACCTGCGGGGGAACAAGCGGATGTAGCTGATCAAATTCACCCCCCGACAGACCCCGGATCCGGTCCGGGGCCGAGCGGGGCGCGGTTCCGGGGCGGGTGCGCTCGCCCCCGACGACGTTCAGGCCGCAGGCAGAAAACCGAGCGGTATAATGAGTGAGCCTGAACGGCGAAACTTGGGGGGCATCGTGCCCCCCCTTTCCTTTTCTCGGCAAAAAACGACGCATCCGAATCCGGGTTTTGGGCGCGTTGTCGCGGCTGCGCGTGGGGACATCGTGCGCCCCCTTGAACAGCCCTTCGGAACAGCACAAATAGATGCCGGTGGAGCGATTTCCACTGATTCGGGGCATTGTCCCCTTAAGCGGAGTGTAAGTGACATGAATAAGCTGGTTATGGCCCTGGGCGGTTTTGTTGCCCTGGCTGCGTTTCAAGCCAACGCCCAGACCGTTGTGACGGATACCGATGGCAATGGCACCTATTCGATCGAGGAAATGACCGCCGCCTATCCCGATTTGAACGCCGAAACCTTCGCGACCATCGATGCGAATGGCGACGGTGCGGTGGATGCGGACGAACTCCAGGCAGCGATCGAAAACGGCACGCTCCCCGGGTGATCCCAGATCGGAAACAGATGATCAGGGCCCCGGAATAAAGGTTCTTGGGGCCTTGTGGCGCCTTGCCTTCGAACGAATGCATCCCCCGAACAAGGCAAGGCGCCTTGCCATGTCAGCCGCCGCGTGACAGGGCCGCGACCCCGGTACGGGCGACATCGGTCAGCCCCAGAGGGCGCATCAGATCGGCGAAGGCGTCGATTTTTTCCGGGGTTCCGGTGATTTCGAAGACAAAGCTTTCGAGCGTCGAATCGACCACATTGGCGCGAAAGATATCGGCCAGCCGCAACGCCTCGACCCTCTTTTCACCGGTGCCCGCCACCTTGAACAGCGACAGTTCGCGTTCCACCGAAGGGCCTTCGACGGTCAGGTCGTTGACCTGGTGAACCGGCACCAGCCGGCCCAGCTGCGCCTTGATCTGTTCGATCACCGCGCGTGTGCCACGGGTGACGACGGTGATCCGGCTCAGATGTCCCTTGTGGTCGATCTCGGCGACGGTGAGGCTTTCGATATTGTAGCCGCGCCCGGCGAAAAGCCCGATCACGCGGGCCAGGACGCCTGCCTCGTTATCGACCACCACCGCCAGGGTATGGGTTTCGATGATTTCCAGATTCGGGTCGCGCAGGTCATAGGCGGAATGACTGGAGGCGCCTTTTTTGATTTTGAGTGCAGACATTTACCGGCCCTTCCTAAACTAACACCGCGCCCTTGGCGCCGATGGCATCCTCGGCTCCTGTATCCCCCAGCAACATCTCGTTATGCGGTTTTCCCGACGGGATCATCGGATAGCAGTTTTCATGCTTTTCGACGAGGCAGTCAAAGATCACCGGCCCGTCATAGTCGAGCATTTCCATGATCGCCTCATCGAGGTGCTTCGGGTCGGCGCATCGAATCCCCTTGCAGCCAAAGGCTTCGGCGAGTTTGGCGAAATCCGGCAGCGATTCAGACCAGCTTTGCGAATAGCGTTCGCCGTGCAGCAATTGCTGCCACTGGCGCACCATGCCCAGGCGTTCGTTGTTGAGGATGAATTGCTTGACCGGCGCGCGAAACTGAATGGCGGTGCCCATCTCCTGCATGTTCATGAGCCAACTCGCCTCGCCGGCAACATTGATGACCAGTGCTTCGGGGTGGGCGACCTGCACCCCGATCGAGGCAGGCAATCCGTAACCCATGGTGCCAAGCCCGCCTGACGTCATCCAGCGGTTGGGGTCTTCGAAGGTCAGATATTGCGCCGCCCACATCTGATGCTGGCCCACTTCGGTGGTGATATAGCGGTCTCGGTCCCTGGTCAGTGCCTCTAGCCGTTCCAGCGCATACTGAGGTTTAATTACCTTGTCAGAGTTATTGTATTGCAAGCATTTTTTGAGCTTCCATTGTTCGATCTGGCTCCACCATTTGGCAAGCCCCGCCTGGTTCAGCTTCGATCCGCGCGCCTCCCAGGCGGCCAGAAGATCGGCCAGCACATTGGCGACGTCGCCGACGATCGGAATATCGACGTGGATGACCTTGTTGATGGACGACGGATCAATGTCGATATGGGCCTTTTTCGACTTGGGGCTGAAATCGGCGATACGGCCGGTGATGCGGTCGTCGAAACGCGCGCCGACATTGATCATCAGATCGCAGCCATGCATCGCCAGATTGGCCTCGTAAAGCCCGTGCATGCCCAACATGCCGATCCAGTTCCTGCCCGACGCCGGGTAGGCACCAAGCCCCATCAGGGTCGAGGTTACGGGAAACCCGGTCTTTTCGGCGAGTTCGCGCAACAGGCGGCTCGCTTCCGGGCCGGAATTGATCACACCGCCGCCGGTGTAGAATACCGGGCGCTGGGCCTTTTCCATCAATGCGGCCAAAGCCTCGATGGCGGCGGGATCGCCTTTGACGGTAGGCTGGTAATGCGATGGTATCGCCTCGTCCGGCGCCGTATAGAGCCCGTCGGCGAACTGCACATCCTTGGGAATATCAACCAGCACCGGGCCGGGCCTGCCGCTTGTCGCCACATGAAAGGCCTCGTGCAGGGTACCGGCCAGCTTGTCGGTTTCCTTGACCAGCCAGTTATGCTTGGTGCAGGGGCGGGTGATGCCCACGGTGTCGGCTTCCTGAAAGCCGTCCGTGCCGATCATGAAGGTAGGCACCTGTCCGGTCAGAACCACGACGGGGATCGAATCCATCAAAGCGTCTGTCAGCCCGGTCACGGCATTGGTCGCCCCCGGCCCGGAGGTCACCAGAACGACGCCGGGCTTGCCGGTCGATCGGGCATAGCCTTCGGCCATGTGCACCGCGCCCTGTTCGTGGCGCACGGTGACATGGCGGATATCGTTTTGCAAAAAGATCTCGTCATAGATCGGAAGCACCGCGCCGCCCGGGTATCCAAAGACCACATCGACGCCGTGATCCTTCAGCGCCTCAACCACCATCTTCGCTCCGGTCATTTGCCGTGACATCTTGAAACTCTCTCCAGCCATCTTGCCCGTGATCTGCAACAAAAAGCCCCCGAGAGCAATCGGGGGCGTATGGAAAACATCGGTGTTCGCCGCTACCGGCCCATACGCCAACTTTCCCCGAATACGCGTAGCGCAGACATGTCCTGCGATCCTTTTGCTGCTGCGCGGCGTAGACTATGCGGCGCCAAAACAAGCGTCAACCGTGAAAATCGGCAATAATCTGTCGCAGCGGCGCGCCATTTCAACGGTTTCTTTCGCGCGAAAGGGTCGAGAACGAAATATTAAAAAAATCCAGCGATCATCCCTGGCCCAGATAGACCAGATAAGCGGCGTAGGAAATCAACAGAATTCCACCCGACAATCGCCCCGAACGCCCTGCAAATGCCAGCCCCAGCATGACCAGAGCCGCCACCGCAGCCACGCGGATGTCGAATGCGGCGAAACGGGGGTCGACCGGGATCGGCGTGACCATGGCGGTGATGCCCAAAATGCCCAGCACGTTGAAAATGCATGATCCGAGAATGTTGCCGACCGCGATATCGGAATGCCCGCGCAGCGCCGCCATGATCGAGGCGGCAAGTTCGGGCAGCGATGTGCCGATGGCAACGATCGTCAGGCCGATCACCGCCTCGGAAACGCCAAAGGTACGGGCAATGTCGGTAGAGCTGTCAACCAGAAAGCGCGCCCCGACCATCAAGATCACCAGACCGCCCAGGGCACAGCCAGCGCTTCGCCAGAGCGGCATGGCCTCGGGCTCGGAAGGTTCCGGCGGGGCAGAGCCGGCAGATGTGCGCAGGCTGAAGTAGAGATAGGCAATCAGCGCGGCGAACATCATCGCGCCTTCCCACCGTGTCACCTTGTTGCCAAGCAGCAGGATCCAGAGCATCGCCGTGGACCCGATCATCACCATGAATTCGAGCCGCAGTTCCGCCACCCTTAGCGGAACCGGAAAGATCAGGGCCGCCACGCCAAGGATCAGCAGAATATTGGCGATGTTGGAGCCGATGACATTGCCCAGGGCCAGATCGGGTGCGCCCGACATCGCGGCCTGAACCGATACCAGAAGTTCCGGCACCGAGGTTCCGAAACCGACGACTGTCGCCCCGATGACCAGCGCGGGCACATGCAACCGCCGCGCCACATGCACCGCCCCCCGCACCAGGAATTCGCCCCCCACGGAAAGACCAACCAGGCCCAGCACAAACAAAAGATACGTCAAAAATCCACTCCCGACCGGCCCGTCGTCTCAAGATTGGGGCGGCAATCCGCAATACAAGGGGTGAAAGTGGTTCAGGTGCCGGTTGATGTGGGAAATACCCGCACTCGCACCCGAAAGGCCCGAACCCGGTTTCGATTTCCATCCGCAACGCCCCGACCGGTTTTCCCTGGACGGGGTGAGGCTCATATAGAGAAAACCGCCGCAGCGCTTCATCAAACGAGCGGTGCGATTGCTCGCCCGCTCGTGGCGCGGCCGCAGATGTTGTCTGGCGCGAAAGCCCGCCGGGCGGGCAGGACGGGCACGGAGCGGACAACCGTTGCGGCGCTTTTCCGGTTCAACCCTTGACAAGCTGGGTGTCGGGCAGAGTGATCCGGGCCACCTGTTCGGCGATAGGGTCGACGGACAGCGGATGGGTTTCGCTGGTATGGTCTTCGGGATTGCCGATATCCTGCCACACGCCCTTTTTATAGATTTCCAGCGCGCGAAAACCGGCCTTATAGCCCATCTTCCTGCTGCCGGGTACCCAATAGCCAAGGTAGACATAGGGCAACCCGGCCTTTCGCGCGATCTCGATATGATCGAGAATGATATAGGTGCCCAGGCTGTCACCGGCCTTTGTCGGTTCGTAAAAACTGTAGACCATGCTCAACCCGTCATCGAGCACGTCAGTCAGGCATACCGCTGTCAGATCGTGCTTTGACGTGTCGCCGTCCTTGGCGCCGCAATATTCGACCACACGGCTTTTGACCGGCGTCTCCTCGATCATCGCGGCGAATTCAAACACATCCATATCGGCCATGCCGCCATCGGCATGACGGCTGTCGAGATAGCGCCGGAACAGCGTGTACTGATCTTCGGTCGCCCAGGGGCTGGTCACGTTGCGGTGCAGATAGGCGTTGCGCTTCAAGACGCGGCGCTGGCTTTTGTTGGGGGTGAAGTCGGCCACCCGAATCCGCGCCGACAGGCAGGCGGCGCATTCCGCGCAGGAGGGCCGGTAAAGCACATTCTGCGACCGGCGAAAGCCCTGCTTGGACAAGGCATCGTTGAGCTTGTCGGCATTCTCGCTTTGCAGGGCGGTGAACAGCTTGCGCTCCGAGCGCCCATCAAGATAGGGGCAGGGCTGCGGTGCCGTCACATAGAATTGCGGCGCAAAGGGCAGGGTATGGCGCATGGTCGAACGATATCAGCCAGTGATTTGCGGGTCTGCTACGCCCCGGACGTTAACAAGCCGAACCCTTTCCGCCAAGTAGTGAGTTTGTATCGGGCGATCTTTGGCCCAGCACAAAGAAATATGGCGGCCCGGAAAATCGGGGCCGCCACTGGATCGAAACAGTCCGGGCGCCGGATCAGTATTGGCCGGTCCCCTTGCCGCCAGGGCCCGAATCCGCGGCCGGCCCGGTGTCTGAAGGTGCGCCTTCATCGGGCGCGTTGCCGTCGGGCGAAGCCGCCTGGCGGGCGCGGTCTTCCAGGTATTGATCGAATTCGGCCTTGTCCTTGCTGTCGCGCAGGCGCTTGAGAAAGGCTTCGAATTCGTCCTGTTCGCGCGCGAGGCGGTCCAGCGTGTCGGCCTTGTAGGCGTCAAAGGCTGAATTGCCGGAAGAATGGAACCGGCCCCGGCGCGACGACATGCGGCAGATACGGGAGTGGGCGTTTTTCTGGCTGCCCCGGCCACAGGAATTGGCGAACATGCGTTTGCTCCAGATCATATAGGCAAGAAGGGCGAGGCCGACCGGCCAGAACAGGATGAATCCCAGCACCATTGCTGCGATCCAGGCGCCTTTTCCGCGATCGTCGAGCCAGCTTTCTGCCCGACCGGGCCAGGCGGCGATAGTGGACATTGGGTAACCTCCTTTTGTGTATGTAAATACCTTTCACATCATCAAGATCGGGATTTTGCCGATCTTCGTCAAGGGGGATGTTAAACTTTTTTACTTTGTTGCGGCACCGCAGGAATTCATACAGTAAATTCAGCCAATTGCGCGCCGGTCAATTTCAGCAGCGCCGCCGGTGCGATGGCGAAAATGTGGCGTGGCGTCCCGGCGGCGGCATATACACGTTCAAAATCCAGCAAGCGCGGGTCGAAAAAGCTGGTCACCGGGGTCAGATGCCCGATGGGGGCGACGCCGCCGATCGCAAACCCGGTTTCCGCCCGGATCAACCCGGCATCGGCCTTGCCCAGCGGCTGCCGGGCCACGGCGCCGGCGCGTTCGGGGCTGACCCGGTTGCCGCCCGCGGTGATGAACAACACCACATGCCCGCTGGTTTCACCGCGAAAGATGATCGACTTGGCAATCTGGTCGAGCTCGCAGCCAGCCGCATCGGCGGCCTGTTGCGCCGTCCGTGTCTCGGCCCCCATTTCGAGTATTTCCGCACAGAGCCCCGCGGTTGACAGCGCCCGTTCGACACGTTTCATGCTTTTGCTCATCCGTCCTGCCCGCCGCTGCTTGCCACTGCCGCCCCAGTTAGCAATGGCATGCGCGAACAATCAATTCCGAAGCGCATGAATTCGCGCCATTCTCCGTCGCCGGTCATTGACGCGGACCAAGGCGCCGGTACTGTCGGCCCATGAGCTTTGCATCCCGGCTGACCCGCTGCCCGATCCCTTATGAGGCCGAGCGACTCCAAGATCCGCGCGCCCGGTTTGCCGCGCTGGCACCGGAGTTGCGGGCGCTGCTGGAAGGGGCTGCGGGCTGCAGCTCCTACCTTGCCGGGCTGATGATGCGCGAAGCCGACTGGCTGGAAGCGGCGCTGGAGACAGCGCCCGAGACAGCCATGACCGGCGCACTCGACGGGCTGGATGGCTGCGCCACCGACACACTCGGGGTTGCGCTTCGTGTCGCCAAGGCACGGGTCGCGCTGCTGACGGGACTTGCCGATCTTGGCGGTGTCTGGTCGCTCGAAGAGGTTACCGGCGCCCTGACCCGGTTTGCCGACACCGCCGTCGCAAGCGCATTGCGCGCGCTGGTCTTTGATGACATCCGCCGCGGCAAAATTCCCGGTGCGGTCCCCGATGACGCCGACAGGGCGGCCGGCATCGTCGTTCTGGCGATGGGCAAGATGGGGGCGCATGAGCTCAACTATTCGTCAGATATCGACCTTATCTGCCTGTTCGATGAAACCCGTTTCGATCCCGCCGACGTTCAGGATGCGCGCGCTTCCTTCATCAAGGTGATCCGGCGGATGACCGGGCTTTTGTCGGACCTGACCGCAGAGGGCTATGTGTTTCGCACCGATCTGCGGCTGCGCCCGGATGCCTCGGTGACGCCGGTGTGCATTTCCATGGCCGCCGCCGAACAATATTACGAGGCGCAGGGCCGCACCTGGGAACGCGGTGCGTTCATCAAGGCGCGCGCGGCGGCGGGTGACATTGCGGCGGGCGGTCGGTTTCTGGCCACGCTCACCCCCTTCGTCTGGCGCCGACATCTCGATTTCGCCGCAATCGAGGATGCCTATGACATGCGGCTGCGTATCCGCGATCACAAGCGCCTGCACGGCAAGGTGGTTCTGGAAGGCCATAACATGAAACTCGGCCATGGCGGGATTCGCGAGATCGAGTTTTTCACCCAGACCCGCCAGTTGATCGCCGGGGGGCGCGATGCCGGTCTGCGCCAGCGCGGCACGGTTGCGGCGCTGGCGGCGCTGGCGGAAAAAGGTTGGGTCGCGCGCGATGAGGCCAGCGAACTGACCGCGCTTTACCGCGCCCACCGCGAGGTCGAGCACCGCCTGCAAATGATCGCCGACGCCCAGACCCATGATCTGCCCGCCACGCCCGAGGGTTTCGACCGGCTGGCCCGCATGATGGGCGAGGGCGATACCGATAGGCTGCGTCGCGACATCCACGGGCGTATTGCCCGCGTCGCCGAACTGACCGAAGCTTTCTTCGCCCCTGGCGAGGTTGCCAGCGCCCCCACGATCAGCCGCGAGGACCAGAAGATAGTGGATGGCTGGCGTTCCTATCCGGCACTGCGGTCGGCGCGCGCGACCACGATCTTCAAGCGCGTCCAGCCGCGAATCCTGACCCTGCTCGATCGTGCCGCCAACCGCTCCGAGGCGCTGCGCCAGTTTGACGGGTTCCTGGGCGGGCTCCCGGCCGGCGTTCAGCTTTTTTCGCTGTTCGAGGCCAATCCTCAGCTTGTCGAGCTTATCGTCGATATCTGTGCCACCGCCCCCGGTCTGGCGAATTATCTGTCACACAATGCCGATGTTCTGGACGCGGTGATCGGGGGCGATTTCTTTGCTCCCTGGCCGGGTGCCGGCAAGCTGACGGGGGCGCTGGCCGGGCGGCTGAGCGCGATTGACGATTATGAAGGCAAGCTGACGTTCACGCGAAGCTGGATGAAGGAATGGCATTTCCGTATCGGTGTGCATCTTTTGCGCGGCCTGACCGATGCCGCCACCGCCGGGCGCGAATACGCCGACCTGGCCGAAGCCTGCGTGGCCGCGCTCTGGCCACCGTGCGTGGGCGAATTCTCGCGCAAGCACGGGGCGCCACCGGGGCGCGGGGCGGTGGTGCTGGGCATGGGCTCGCTGGGGGCGGGGCTGCTCAATGCCGGCTCCGATCTCGACCTGATCGTCATCTATGACGCGGCCGGAAAAGAGGCGTCCGACGGGCCAAGGCCGCTGGCCGCGCGGCCCTATTACGCGCGCCTGACGCAATCGCTGGTCACCGCGCTGACCGCGCCCATGCCCTCTGGCCGCCTTTACGAGGTCGATATGCGGCTGCGCCCGTCGGGGCGGCAGGGGCCGGTCGCCACATCGCTTCAGGCATTTCAGGACTATCAGATGAACGAGGCCTGGACATGGGAACATCTGGCGCTGACCCGCGCCCGCCCCTTGGCGGGCAATGCCGAACTTGCCGCCGAGGTCGAAGAACTGCGCAAGACGGTGCTTGCCGCCAAATGCGCCGCCGCGGCGATCCTTTCCGATACCGCCGAAATGCGCGGCCGGATTTTTGCCGCCAAGACCGCCGACGGCGCGCTGGAGGCCAAGATCGGCCCCGGCCGGTTGCTGGACATCGAGCTTATGGCGCAAACCTGCGCATTGCGCGCCGCTGATCCGTCACACCGCGTAGCGCCGCAGTTGCGCGCCGGGGTCAGGGCCGGGTTCCTGACCAAGGCCGATGCCGCGGCGCTGCAACAGGCGTATCGGTTTTTCTGGCGGCTTCAGGTCGGCGCGCGGCTTCTTGGCGACCGCGCCGTCGACATGGCCAGCATCGGTGAGGGCGCGCGGGCTTTTTTGCTGCGTGAAACCGGGGCGTCGGATATGGAAGACCTGAAGTCGCAGGCAGAGGCGCATTCGGCCCGGGCCGGGGCGATCATCGTGGCCGGGCTCGCCGGGGGCGATGTGGCTGGGCCTGAACATGGGAAATCGGAAAATGGCGAGGAAACTCATGGAATTGTCACTGGCCGACCCTAAGGGCCTGATCCGTGAAAGCTATGCGATCGAGGGAATTTCAGCGCCTGAATGCCGGTCGATATTCTTTGACTGGGCGCTGAGCCTCGCCGGTGGCACCGATGAGCGCGAAGCAATCCGGGTCTTGCTGGCGCATTACGGTGCCGAAGCGGCCGGCCATCCGATGACCAGGGTGCTGACCGACGGGCTGGCACCGTCGGCAACGCCCCGGCGCCGCGGCGGACGGGGCGCGCGTGTCGAGACACGCGATGGCGACGATACCGGATAGGCGCGCGACCGCGCCCGGTTCCGGCCGCTTCGGGGCTGTCTGCGTGCTGGCGTACCCGCCTGCGCCCGCCCCAATAATCCTGTGCCGCGTCGCATGAGAATGCCTTTTCGCGGCCGTTCACCGGCCATCGTGGCGACAGAATCGGCCTGTCCTATCACCCCTCATGTGATGCGTGAGAGGTTCAGTGATGTACGATTTGCCGAGAAGGTTTCAGCCATTCCGGGTTTTTCTGGCCCTGTTTCTGCCCTGGGCCTGCATGGCCGCGCTGACCGCGGCCTTCGCCCGGCCAAGCGCCCCCGGGCTTTCACCGGCGATTTTCCTGTCGATTGGCTTTCTGGCATTCGTGCTCGCGGTTGACTGCGCCGCCTCGGGCAAAATTCCCGGTGTCATGAGGCTGGACCACGCGCCGCCCATCCACCGGGTTCTGGCCATGCGCAAGAACCGCCTGTGGTACGCGTTTGCCTTTGCCGCGACGGCGGTGGCCTTTGCCATCGCCGCGCCGATCGCGCTTGGCTTGCTGGGCCTGTTCGCGCCAATGGAATTCAGCTTGGGGCAAAGCGCATTGCTGGCATCGATCCTTGTAAGTGTCGCATGGGTCGTGATCGGCGAGGCAGCCTGTTCGCAGACGGCGATCCGGCGTGCCCTGTCAACGGTTGACTCGGGGCGCTGACGCGTCCCGGCCCTCTCCTTCGCCAGGTGATCCGGGCCGCGCGGGGGCGATAAGGCCCGAAGCGGCGCCGACAAAGCCCTTCGACGCGCCCCGGGGTAAGTCGCGCGCGCCTCAGTGGCCAACCGCAAGGCGCGCCAGAGCCGCGGCATCGCGTGCCAGTGCCTCGATCGCGGCCCAGTCGCCTGCCTCTACCTTGTCTTTCGCGGCAACCCAGCTGCCGCCGACGCAAAGCACGTTGGGCAGGGCCAGATAATCGCGCGCATTGGCCGGCCCGATCCCGCCCGTCGGGCAGAATCCGATCTGCGGAAGGGGCGCGGCCAGTGATTTCAGCGCCATGACCCCGCCGGCGCTTTCCGCGGGAAAGAACTTTTGCACCGTATAGCCCAGTTCCAGAAGCCGCATCGCCTCGGATGCCGTCGCCGCCCCGGGCAGCAGCGGCAGACCGGCCTCTGCGCAGGCCTCGAGCAGCCTTGGTGTCGATCCCGGCGACACGCCGAACCGTGCCCCGGCGGCCTTCGCGGCCCTGACATCCGCAGCGGTCAGCAAGGTGCCCGCCCCGACAACGCCTCCTTCGACCTCTGCCATCGCGCGGATCGCATCAAGGGCCGCGGGGGTGCGCAAGGTGACTTCGAGCGCGCACAATCCACCCGCGACCAACGCTTTGGCCAATCCCGCCGCCCGGGCGCGATCGTCGATCACCAGCACAGGCACCACCGGCGCGCGGGCGCAAATCTCGGCGGCAAAGCGGCTTTGTTCGGCGGGGGTCATCGGGCGGGTCCTTTGTGCATCGAAAGCGGACGGGCGTGATCAGATCACCAGTGATGCGCCATCGACGGCGGCGCCCGTGTGGGTGCGAAACGCCCTGAACAACTCGCGCCCCGTGCCGGACTCATTGCTGGAAAGATCCGCCACGACCGGTGCGCGCGCGGCAAGATCGGCACCCAGCGCGTCGAGCGTTCCCGCCACGGCGTCGAGCCTGACCACATCGCCATCGCGCAACCGCGCAAGCGGCCCGCCATCGGCGGCCTCGGGGCTGACATGAATGGCCGCCGGCACCTTGCCCGATGCCCCCGACATGCGCCCATCGGTTACCAGCGCCACCTTCAGCCCGCGGTCCTGCAACACCGAAAGGGTTGGCGTCAGCGAATGCAGTTCGGGCATTCCGTTGGCGCGCGGCCCCTGAAATCGCACCACGACAACGGTATCGGCGGTAAACTCGCCACGCTGAAACGCCGCCTTCACTTCGGTCTGATCGTGGAATATCCGCACCGGCGCCTCGATGAGCTGATGTTCGGGCGCCACCGCCGAGACTTTCATAAGCCCGCGGCCCAGATTGCCGTCAAGCTGTTTCAACCCGCCGGTTGGCTGGAACGGATCGCCAGCCGGGCGCAGGATCTTGTCATTCTGCGTCTCTGTCGGGCCGTCGGCATAAGATAGCTTTCCGCCCAGCAGTTTCGGTTCGCGCGAATAAAGCGACAAGCCGTCCCCGGCGATGGTTTTCACATCTTCATGCAGCAACCCGCCGGCAAGCAATTCACCGATCATGAAAGCCAGGCCCCCCGCCGCGTGAAAATGGTTCACGTCGGCCAGGCCATTGGGATAGACCTTGGCCATCAGCGGCACCGCCGCCGATATGGCGGCGAAATCATCCAGTTCCAGCACGATCCCGGCCGCGCGCGCCATGACCGGCAGATGCAACACCAGGTTGGTTGACCCGCCCGTCGCCATCAGCCCGACCATGCCGTTGACAAAGGCGCGTTCATCGAGAACCTCGCCCACCGGGCGGAAATCGTTGCCCAGGGCGGTGATCCGGGTCGCCCGCCGGACCGCCTCGGCCGTCAGTGCATCGCGAAGAGGCGTGCCGGGATTGACGAAACTGGCGCCCGGCAGATGCAGCCCCATGAACTCCATCAACATCTGATTGGTGTTTGCCGTACCATAAAAGGTGCAGGTTCCCGGCCCGTGATAGGCGGCCATCTCGGCCGCCATGAGCGTCTTGCGGTCGACCTCGCCGGTGGCGAACTTCTGCCTTATCCTGGATTTCTCGTCATTGGCCAGCCCGCTGGTCATTGGCCCCGCGGGTATGAAAACCGCCGGGACATGGCCGAAGGTTGCGGCCGCCATCACCAGCCCCGGCACGATCTTGTCGCAGACGCCGAGAAAGAGCGCCGCATCAAAGCAGTTGTGGGAAAGGGCGACGCCTGCCGCGAGCGCGATCACGTCGCGCGAAAAAAGCGACAGTTCCATCCCGGCCTGGCCTTGCGTGACCCCGTCGCACATCGCTGGAACCCCACCCGCAACCTGCGCCGTGGCGCCTGCCTCGCGGGCCGCGCTGCGGATCAGGCCGGGGTAGGTTTCAAAGGGCTGATGGGCCGACAGCATATCGTTATAGGCGGTGACAATGCCGATGTTGGCGGCGCGGGACGCGGCAAGCGCGTTCTTGTCGCTGCCCATCGCAGCATAGGCATGGGCCTGGTTTCCACAACTCAGATGCGCCCTGACCGGACCATCCGATACGGCACGGGCCACCCTTTCCAGATAGGCCGCGCGCGATACGGATGATCGGGCGCGGATACGTTCGGTGACGGCTTCAATCTCGGGGTTCAACGGCAATATCGACTTCTCCGTCTGAAGGCCGCGCGCATTTTCGGCTCTGCCTTCCCATACCATATGATGATAGCGCTAACAACATCGCCATTGCCGATCTTCCATGCCATTTGCGTATGGCAGCCCTGCGCAAAGCGAACTGGTGAGCGCCGCCTTTCGTGCCTAAATCATGAAGCAAGGCACATCGTATTGGCAAGGAGCCAGACATGAAACCGAAAACAAGAGCCAAAGTGCAGACGGATGTGGATATCACTACCATCCATGCCCGCGCCCAACAGATGCGTGCCGAAGTACTGGCCGGTATGGCCCGTGCCCTGGGCCGGTCGATCGCGCAGGGCTGGGTATCGCTTGCCCATCTGCCGCACAGGCCCGCACACTGATCCGAAGGGCGGCGCGGCCATCCGCGCCCCCTTTCGCCAGCGGACGGATCGGATTAGACGGGGGGCGAGCTATGAGCGAGTGGAAAGCCCGATGACCGACGCCGCGCCCCTGCCGATTGTTCGCCTCAAACCCAAGGCCGGGGCGCGTGCCATCCGCCACGGATTTCCCTGGGTCTACGCCGATGAACTGATCACCGACCGGCGCACCCGGGCCCTGGCCTCTGGCGCCATCGCCCTGCTGGAAGACAGCGACCGGCAGGCCATGGGTATCGTTACTGTCAACCCGAAATCCCGGATCATCGCCAGGATACTCGACCGCGACGCCTGTGCCGTGATCGACCGCGGCTGGATCGCCCTGCGCATCGGCCGCGCGCTCGATTTGCGCGCACGGCTTTATGAGAACCCCTGTTACCGGCTGGTCCATGCCGAGGCGGACGGCCTGCCCGGTGTGGTCATTGACCGCTTCGGCGATGTGGCGGTGATCCAGCCCAACGCCGCCTGGTCCGAAATCATGATCGCCGATCTGGCCGCGGCCTTGCGCGACGTCACCGGCGTGACGACCATCGTCAAGAACGGATCGGGGCGGGCGCGGGCGCTTGAAGGGCTAGGCGAAGAAACCGTAATCCTGTCAGGTGAGGTAGCCGGCCCGGTGGCAGTGCAGATGAACGGGGCCACCTATATGGCCGATGTTCTGGGTGGCCAGAAAACCGGCATCTTCCTGGATCAGCGGCCCAACCACGCCTTTGCCCGGACGCTGGCCCGGGGTGCGCGGGTGCTCGATGTGTTTTGCCATGTCGGGGGCTTTTCGCTGGCCTGTCTGGCCGGGGGGGCGATTTCGGCGCTGGCGGTCGACGGATCTTCTCCGGCACTGGCGCTGGCCGAAAAGGGGGCCGCCGCCAGCGGGTTCGCGGACCGCCTTGCCACCCGGCGCGGCGACGCCTTTGCGGTGATGGAATCACTGGCGGATGAGGCGCAGGCCTTTGATCTCGTCGTTTGCGATCCGCCCGCCTTCGCGCCTTCGAAACCCAGCCTGGCGGCGGGATTGCGCGCCTATGAACGCGTGGCACGGCTGGCCGCCGATCTGGTGGCGCCTGGCGGCTATCTGGGGCTTTGTTCCTGCTCGCACGCGGCCGACCTCATGGCCTTTCGCAATGCGTCGGTGCGCGGCATCGGCCGGGCCGGGCGGCGCGCCCAGCTTCTCCATACCGGTTTCGCCGGCCCCGATCATCCGCAACTGCCGCAACTGGCTGAATCGGGCTATCTCAAGGCGATCTTTTTCCGGCTGGATTGATGAAAGTCCTGCTCGATGCCTGTGTGCTTTACCCAACGATCCTGCGGGAAATTCTGATCGGCGTGGCGGGGGCGGGGCTTTATGCCCCGCTCTGGTCGGAGCGCATTCTCGAGGAATGGGCCCGCGCCACCCGCAAACTCGGCCCCGAGGCGGAAATGCTGGCGCGCGGCGACATTGCGCGCCTGCGCGCAGATTGGCCCGATGCGGCTGTTTTGCCTCATCCGGGGCTGGCGGCGCGCCTGCATCTGCCGGATGAAAATGACATCCACGTCCTGGCTGCCGCGGTTGCCGGTCATGCCGACGCGATCCTCACCTTCAACGCCAGCGATTTTCCCCGCCGAATCCTTGCAGAGGAGGGGATCGAGCGGCGCGACCCCGACGGTTTTCTCTGGCAGCTATGGTCGGACAGACCGGACCGGGTAAGCGCCGTGGTAAACACCGTGCGCGCCGAGGCGGAACGCCTGTCAGGGCGGCCCTGGCCCGTGCGTGCGTTGCTCAGGCGCGCGCGCCTGCCGCGGCTGGGCAAGGCGCTGGCCGGCAGCGGGCCTATGACCGGTGCCGATTAATTTACTTTTTTAATCAGAAACATCTTTACCCGAGTAAAACGCTAGGCTAATGAATCTCCCAGCAGGCGAAAGTCGCGTGTCCACATTCAGGAGCCTAACTATGCCACATTCTTCGAACATCCTTTGTCGCGCCTCGCTGATGGCGGCACTCTGCCTGACCGGCAGTATCGGGATCGCCGCTGCCGCCAACGCCGCCGATCCGGTGGTGATCGAGTTCAACGACGGTGTCATCACCCCGCAAACGGTCAACCTGGCCGCCGGGCAGGAAACCACCCTCGTGCTGCGCAATTCGGGTGCGTCCGCGGCCGAGTTCGAAAGCAAGCAGTTGAAACAGGAAAAGGTGGTGGCGCCGGGCGCCGACCTGGAGCTGACCTTGCCAGCCCTGCCTGCGGGAAGCTATGAATTCGTCGAGGAATTCCACGAAGATCAACCCAGCGCGCGCGGTGTGATCGTCGTCGAATAAGGGGATTAAGGGCATGGCCGGGCAGATCATCTTCGTCATTTGGCGTGAAAGCATCGAAGCGCTTCTGGTTATCGGCATCCTGTCGAGCTGGCTGAGCCGCAACGATCCGGGCGGCAGGGAAGGCCGGCAGGCCCGCGCCTATCTCTGGGGCGGTGTGGCGGCGGGTTTCGCGACGGCCTTTCTCTTTGCGCTGATGGTTCTGGGCTTTGCCGATGTGCTGCCCGCAGGCGCGCGCGACGACATGATGACCGCGATGATTTTCATCGCCGCCGCGCTGATCGTGCAGATGGTGCTCTGGATGCGCCGCAATGGCCGGACATTGAAACGCGATCTTGAAACCGGGCTGTCCGAGGCCGCGCGCACCAGCCGCTGGTGGACGGTGTTCCTGCTGGCAGGCATCGCCGTCGCCCGCGAGGGCAGCGAAACCGTGGTTTTCCTTTACGGGATGCTGGCCGGAGCCAGCGGCACGGGTACGCTGGCCGTTGCCGCCGCCATCGTACTGGGGCTGATCGCGGCGTTGCTGACCTACGCTGCGTTGCAACTGGGCAGCCGGCTTTTGCCCTGGAGCCGGTTCTTTCGGCTGTCCGAGGCGATGCTGCTGCTGCTTGGCTGCGCGCTTTTCACCACGGGTATCGGCAATCTGATCGGCGCCGGCGTGCTGCCCTTTGCCGCGCCCTTGTGGGATACCAGCGGGCTTCTGGATGATGGTGGGCGCATTGGCGGCATCATTGCCTCGCTCACCGGCTACCGGGCCCAGCCCGACTGGGTGACGTTGGGCGGCTGGATCGTCTACTGGGCGCTCGTGTTGTCGGCGCTGTCGCTGGTGACGCACCGGATGCGGGGTGCCGCGCAAAAGGCGGGATGATCGGATCTGTGGCCCGCGCGGGGTGATCCGCCGCGCGGGGCGCGTTCATGTCGGTTCGGATCTTGCCCGCCATTTCGTTTCATTGACTTCGATCGCCCGGACTCGCGCCTCGGTTTTCGGATGGCTCATGAGCCAGGCGGGGGGCGCCTTTCCCTTCAGCGCGGTCAGGCCCGCCAGTTTCGCGAACAATGACTTTTGCGGCCCGGTTCCGATTCCGGCCTTGATCAGCAATGCCGAGGCCCATTCGTCAGCCTCAAATTCATCCTGCCGGCTCAATCGTGCGGCCAGCAGCGAGGTCAGGAACCCGGCGACATAAGGGCCTATGCCCGGCAAGAACCGCCCCAGAACTGTCGCCAGTACCACGCGGATCGCATTCTGCCCGGAAAAATCGATCATCCGCCGCCGCGAATGGCCCAATGCCACATGCCCCAGTTCATGGGCGATGACGCTGGCCATTTCATCCGCGGTTACGGCCCCTTCACGAAATTTCGCGTAAAATCCCCGTGTCAGGAATATCCTCCCGTCGGGGGCGGCCAACCCGTTGACCACATCGGTTTCATAAATGTGAACCGGCACCCGTGGCAGCCCCAGCGCCCCGGCCAGCCGTCCGGTGACGGCCAGCAGTGCCGGATCGGCCAGGGGGGTCGATCTTTCGTCCAGTTCCCGTCTGGTGCGCCAGGCTGAAAACTGCCACATGATCAGCCCGTAACCGAGCGCCATCAGAATCGGGAGCAGTTTCAACATGCCGTCAATCTAGGATCGCATGCTGAAATGACAACCATGGGCTATTGCCTTTCGGCTCGGCCTTGCAACGCTTTTCGCGGCCGCTGGCGTCGTTCCCATGCGCAAAGCGATACCGGATGAATCGGTGTAAATCCGAAACGCGTCAAAGCGCCTTCATCGCCCGCCCGATGCCCTCAAGGGTCAGCGGGAACATCGCCCCTTCGAACAGATCGCGGATCATGCCGACCGACTGCGTGAAGTGCCATTGCGGTTCGGGCAGCGGGTTGAGCCAGACATTATGCGACCAATGTTCGCGCGCGCGCGCGAGCCAGGTCATTCCCGGTTCGGCATTCCAGTGTTCATTGGCCCCACCGGGATGAACGATTTCATAGGGTGACATCGCGGCATCGCCGACGAAAATGCATTTATAGTCGGCACCGTAAGTGCGCAGCACCTCCCATGTGGGAATTTGCCGGTCCCAGCGGCGGTGATTGTCGCGCCAGACACCTTCGTAAAGACAGTTATGGAAATAGTGATACTCGAGATGCTTGAATTCGCTTCGCGCGGCGCTGAACAATTCCTCGACGACCCTGACGAAAGGGTCCATCGACCCGCCGACATCTAGAAACAGCAACACCTTGACCGCGTTGTGCCGCTCGGGCCGGGTGATCACGTCCAGATAACCCTGTTCGGCGGTGGCGCGGATGGTGCCGGGCAGGTCCAGTTCGTCGTCCGCACCGGTGCGCGCCCAGCGGCGCAGGCGTTTCAGCGCAACCTTGATGTTTCGGGTGCCCAGTTCGACTGAATCATCGAGATTGCGGAATTCCCGCTTGTCCCAGACCTTGACCGCCTTTTTGTGGCGGCTTTCAATCTGACCCATGCGAACGCCTTCGGGGTTGTAGCCATAGGCGCCAAAGGGCGATGTTCCTGCGGTGCCGATCCATTTCGATCCGCCCTGATGGCGCTGCTTTTGTTCCTCAAGCCGCTTTTTGAGCGCGTCCATCAGCTTGTCGAAGCCGCCCATGGCCTGAATGCTGGCCATTTCTTCGGGGCTCAGCGTCTTTTCCGCCAGTTTTTTGAGCCAGTCGCCGGGCAGTTCGATCGCGTCCAGAACCTGATCGGCGGTAATTGCCTCAAGGCCCTTGAACGCCTCGGCAAAGGCCCGGTCGAACCGGTCGAGATGGCGTTCGTCCTTCACCATTGCGGTGCGCGCGAGGTAATAGAAACCGTCGATGTCATAAGTCACCAGACCCGCCGCCACGCCTTCCAGAAAGCCCAGATATTCACGCAAGGAAACCGGAACCCCGACCTTGCGCAGCGCTTCATAGAAGGACAGGAACACGGGCTCAGGCCAACCGGCCGATCACGAGCGTCGCGAAAAGGCCGGCAACGGCGAAGAAAATCGCGTGACCGGCGGCATATTGCAACTTGTCCAGCCGGTTGCCATTACGGCGCGCGGCGCGAACCCAGCCGACTGTCGCGCCCAGCAGGAATGCGGCGATGATGATCATGGATGCGTCGTTCCTTGCGCTGACACCAGTGATGTGAGGCCCATCAAGCGTTTGCGCGCCTCCGCGTCAGAGCCGAAGCCATATCGCGCCCAACCCAGACTGTCGAGCCTTACCTGGCGCGCCTCCGATGCGCGCCCGCTCATGTCCAGCGCCTCTGCCTTGATCATCATCAGACTGGCCAGAAGCGAAGCGTTTTGAGCGGCAAGCACCACCGGCATCGCGGCATTGGTCAGTCGCAGAGCCTCGTCGGCATTGCCGTCAACCAGCGCGAAAGCGGCAAGCTGCATGTCTGCGTTGGCGGCATGAAGCGCGAGGTAGGGATTATTGTGAAATATCTCCGCCGCGCGGGTGAAAGCCAGGCGCGCGACATCCGGCGAATGGCCGAGCGCCAGCCGCCCGACCGCCATCCAGGCAAATCCCGCCCTTGCGTCATGCCAGCCCTGCACAACACAGATTTCGACCGCGGTTCGGGCCGCCGCCCGGCGCCTGGCCGGAGCCGCGCCGGGGCCCAGGGCGGTGTCGATGGCCGTCGAAAACGCGCGCGGCGTCGGATCGGCCAGCGGCGCGGCACCGGCGCCGCGCCCGCGGGGGTTGAGCCGGTCCAGAATTGCCGGAAGCCGCCCGGCAACCGCATCGCGGGTCATCCCGCTGGCCAGTTCCGGCGCATAGGTGACGCGCAGCATCAGCATGTCGAAACCGGTCAGGACGGCATGGATATTGTCGTCGTTGAACACCGAATCCGGCAACCGGTAGAGATCGTTCAAGGGCCCGAGCGCCTGCGCCAGTTCCTCGTGCAGGCAATCGCGGATTTCCTGGGGCGAGGTATCGCTGGGCACGAAAATCGCCGCGCGGTCACGACGCGCCAATGTGGTCCAGTCAAGGTCCGTGCGCCGCGCCGTGCGATAGTCGCGCCACGAGCTTATCCGCGGCACCACGAAACACGCCGCGCGCGGCACATACCGCTGCATTTTCTGGCGCGGCAGGAATTCGATGGTGATGGCGGCAGCCCCTGCGGCCACTTCGGTGATGTCAATGCCGGCTTCGTTGTGAAGGCGCGCCAGCAGCCGCGAAAGATCATCGTGCGCGCTGGGCGGGATGGCCCCGGCCAGGCGCACCGTTACCGGTTCGTCGAACCGGCTGAAAACGCCGATTTCGCGGCCGTTTTCAAGGCGAAACGACAGGTCGAGAAAATCCCGCGCCATTTCGGCGTTGGATCTTTGCGGCGGCGTGACCTTCATTGCGCCGAAGCTGCGCGCCGGCGGCAGTGAAAAATCGGCCGCCGAGGCGCGCGCGGCTTCGGGGTGTGGCGGGGCCATGCAGGCCGAAAGCCCCAGACAAAGGCCCAAAAGCGCCCAACGATATATGTGCTGGATCATGCCTCAGGCCCGGTTGTATTCGATGAAGGGTGTCTTGACCCCGATGCGGTCGTAAAGCCGCCGCGCCACCTTGTTGAAATCCTGCGTCATCCAGTAAACCGATGCCGCCCCGCCGCTGTCGGCCGCCGCATAGACCGCCTCGATCAGCGCCCGCCCGATGCCCAGGCCCCGGACGGATGGCTCGGCGAACAGATCCTGCAGATAGCAGGTGTCGCCGACCGACCAGCAACTCCGGTGAAAGAGGTAATGCGCCAGGCCCACCGGCTTGCCGCCCAGATCGGCGATCAGCCCGCGGTATTCGCCCTTGTCGCCGGATAGCAGACGCGCCAATGTCGTGGCATAGACTTCCTCGGGCAGGGCGGTTTCATAGAAATCAAGATAACCGCGCCAGAGCCTGCGCCAGTCGGCTTCGTCTGCGCCGGTCAGGGGGCGTATCAGCAGATTGTCGGGACGGGCCATTTGCTGGTCTCCTTGCCGTGCGGATGCAGGCTAGCCGGTCAGGCGCCCGCTGGATAGTCCCGCCCGCATCATTGTTGGGCCCTGTGCGCGAGCGGTGTCACCGACGGCCCCGCGCAAGAAACGCCAGCCGCTCGAACAATTGCACGTCCTGTTCGTTTTTCAGCAGGGCGCCGTGCAGTTTGGGAAGCAGGCCATGGCCGTCACGGTGCAAATCCTCGGGGGCCAGATCCTCGGCCAGGATCAGCTTAAGCCAGTCAAGCACCTCCGAGGTGGAAGGCTTTTTCTTCAACCCCGGCGTTTCGCGCAATTCGTAAAACTGGGTCAATGCCGTCGCCAAGAGGTTTTGCTTGATGCCGGGGAAATGCACCTCGACGATACGGGCCAGCGTTTCGGCCTCGGGAAAGCGGATATAGTGGAAAAAGCAGCGGCGCAGAAAGGCGTCGGGCAGTTCCTTTTCATTGTTCGACGTGATGATGATGACCGGGCGCTGCCGGGCGCGAATGGTTTCGCCGGTCTCGTAGACATGAAACTCCATCAGGTCGAGTTCCTGCAACAGATCGTTGGGAAATTCGATGTCGGCCTTGTCGATTTCGTCGATCAGCAGAACGACCTTGCCCTCCGTCTCGAAGGCCTGCCACAGCTTGCCCTTGCGGATGTAGTTTTTCACGTCGTGAACGCGTTCGTCGCCAAGCTGGCTGTCGCGCAGGCGGCTGACGGCATCGTATTCGTAAAGCCCCTGTGCGGCCTTGGTGGTGGATTTGATGTGCCATTCGATCATCGGCAGCCCGAGACTCAACGCGACCTGGCGGGCCAGTTCGGTCTTGCCGGTGCCCGGCTCCCCCTTCACCAGTAACGGGCGTTCCAGTGTCACTGATGCATTGACGGCAACAGTCAGGTCGTCGGTGGCGATGTAATGCGCGGTTCCGGTGAATTTCATAGTATTTCTGTGGGTATGGCCAGGATTGTTCACGGGGATTATTACCGGTTCGATCAATTTGCCGCAAGGCGGGCCTTGCCCTAGTGACAACGCCCGCCGGTTGGGCTATTGGAGCGCCCGAGGAGAGCCGGATGAATATCAATGGCACAAGATACGGATCCACACCCAAGAAGGGATCGAAGATGAAGCAAGAACTCTTTCTTCCCGACAATTACAGCCCAGCGGATGACGAGCCGTTCATGAATGACCGGCAGCTCGAGTATTTCCGCCGCAAGCTGGTGGTCTGGAAAGAAGAAATTCTCGAACAGTCCGCCGAGACGCTCGAGGGGCTTCAGGAAAGCGGGCGCAGCGTTCCCGATGTGGCCGATCGCGCCAGCGAGGAAACCGACCGCGCGCTTGAACTGCGTACCCGTGACCGGCAGCGCAAACTGGTCGCCAAGATCAACGCCGCCCTGCGGCGGATCGAAGATGGCGAATACGGTTATTGCGAAATGACCGGAGAGCCGATTTCGCTCAAGCGTCTCGATGCGCGCCCCATCGCGACCATGACGCTTGAGGCGCAGGAAAAGCACGAACGCCGCGAAAAAGTTCACCGCGAAGACTGACGCTTTGTTCAAGGCGGGGGGCCGGCGGCCTGACCAAGCTAAATGGCAAGGCGTTGCAGGCCAAGGTAGTCATGCCCCGCGCGCCCTGTGCGATCAATTATAGTTCCCCTGACGAACCGGTGGCCCAATGTTGCAAAACCAGCAAGTAACGGTTTTGGGGGCGGGGATCGCCGGGTTGACGGTTTCTGCCCTTCTGGCACGTCATGGCGCGAAAGTGACGCTTCTTGAACAGGCCCCGACGATCGCCGAAGTCGGTGCGGGGTTGCAAATCTCGCCCAACGGCGCCCGGGTCCTGCACGTCATGGGGCTGGGCGAAGCGGTCGGCGCGATCGCGATGCGCGCCCGGGCGGTGACTCTGCTGGATGGTGAAACCGGCGGCAGGGTCGCAAGGCTCGATCTGGAAAGGCTTCGCCCGTCCGGTGACTACTGGCTGATCCATCGCGCTGATCTCATCGACGCACTGGCGCAAAATGCCGCGCAGGCGGGGGTTGCACTGGAGTTGAACCGGCAGGTCAGCGAGGTGCGCCTGGGCGATCATGCGCCGCATGTTGTGATTGCCGGAGAGGAACGGCACGATGCGCCGATTCTGATTGGTGCGGATGGGCTGCATTCCAGGGTGCGGGCCGCGCTTAACGGCGAAGCGGTGCCGTTTTTTACCCATCAGGTGGCCTGGCGCGCGGTGATCCCCGGCGAAGCGGGAATCGATTCTCAGGCGCAGGTCTATCTGGGCCGTGGCAGGCATCTTGTCACCTATCCCCTGCGCGGCGGATCGCTGCGCAACCTGGTTGCGGTCGAGCAGCGCCGGAAATGGGCCGAGGAAAGCTGGTCGCTGACCGAAGATGATCCGATGAGCCTGCGCGCCGCGTTCAAAGATTTCGCGCCGCAGGTGCGCGGCTGGCTGGAGCGGATCGAAAGACCGCACCTGTGGGGCCTGTTTCGCCACCCGGTTGCGCCGCGCTGGTTTGGCAACGGTGCCGCGATCCTGGGCGACGCGGCGCATCCGACGCTGCCCTTTCTTGCGCAGGGGGCCAACTTGGCGCTTGAAGATGCCTGGGTGCTGGCCGAATCGCTGGCCAGATATCCGCTGTCCCAGGCCTTGCAACGCTATCAGTCATTGCGCGAAACGCGCGCCAGAAAGGTCATCGACGCGGCCACTTCCAATGCGCGGAACTTCCATCTGTCGGGCATCGGCCGTGCCATCGCGCATCAGGGATTGCGGACGGTTTCCGCGCTGGCGCCGGAACGGCTGGTGTCGCGGTTCGACTGGCTTCACGGCTATGACGTGACCGCTGCTTGCTGACGCGCCCGCCGAAAATGCGCTATGCGTCCAGCGCCACCCAGACCGGCACATGATCCGACGGCTTGACCCCGGCGCGCACCTTCTTGTCGATCTGCACGTCGGTCATCAGATCCGCGGCTTGCGGGCTAAGCAGAAAATGGTCGATGCGGATACCGTTGTTGCGCTGCCAGGCGCCGGCCTGATAGTCCCAGAAACTGTAATGTCCGGGGCGCGGCTCGCGGGCGCGAAACGCCTCCGTATAGCCCAGGTTGACGATCCGGCGGAAAGCCGCGCGGCTTTCGGGGCGAAACAGGGCGTCATCGACCCAGGTCTCGGGGCTTGCGGCATCTTCGCTTTGCGGGATGATGTTGTAATCGCCCCCCAACACCACCGGCATTTCGGTTTCAAGCAAGGATTTGGCCCGCGTGGCCATGCGCGCCATCCAGGCCAGCTTGTAATCATATTTCGGCCCTGGTGCCGGGTTGCCGTTGGGCAGGTAAAGCCCGCAAAGCCGTACAGCCGTCTTGCCCACCACCGTCGCTTCGATCCAGCGCGCCTGTTCGTCGCCGTCATCGCCGGGAAGGCCGCGTACCACATCCTCCAGTGGCAGTTTCGACAGGACCGCCACGCCGTTGAATCCCTTCTGGCCATGGGTTTCGACGTTAAAGCCACGGTCCGCGAACAGTTCGACAGGAAAGCTCTCATCGACCGATTTGATTTCTTGCAGCAGCGCCACATCCGGTTGCGCCGCATCGAGCCAGGCAAGCAACGCCTCGGCCCGTGCCTTGATGCCGTTGATGTTGAAGGTCGCGATTTTCATTGCTCTCGCCCTTGTCTCTGGCGTCTTTGTCGCGCCAATCGGCATCATGCACAAGGCATCTAAAAGTTGCGTGCAGGGGCAGGGCACATCAAACCGCGCCCGGCAGGGATCGTCTTACATCGAAAAAGACGTGCCACAGCCGCAGCTTGACGTGGCATTGGGGTTTTCCACCACGAACCGGGCGCCGATCAGCTCTTCGGAAAAATCGATCACCGCATTGGCCAGAAACGGCAGCGACACGGCATCGACCAGCACCATTTGCCCGCCGCTTTCCAGCACCAGATCGTCGGGCGCGGGATCATCCAGCCGGATGTCATACTGAAACCCCGAACAGCCGCCGCCATCGACCGCCACGCGCAATGCTTTGGCCTCGCCCGATTCGGCGTTTATCTCGGCCAGCCGCGCGAAGGCGCGGGGCGTGACTTTGGGCGGCAGTGTCAGTTCCATCGAAACCACCATATCATTCCGGATGCATAGCACATATATGATCGGCGAAACGATAGCACAAGAACTGGCCGCAATGACCCTGGCACCCTATGCCTGCCACCCCGAAGACAGCCGGGGCCGGCTTTACCGCGAAGAAACCTCGACCTTTCGTTCGCCGTTTCAGCGCGATCGCGACCGGATCATCCATTCCTCGGCTTTCCGGCGCCTCAAGCACAAGACGCAGGTCTTTGTCGAACATGAGGGTGATTATTACCGCACCCGGCTGACCCATACGATCGAGGTGGCGCAAGTGGCGCGCACAATAGCCGGCGCATTGGGATTGAACGTGGAACTGGCCGAGGCCGTGGCGCTGGCGCATGATCTCGGCCATCCTCCCTTCGGCCATACCGGCGAGGACGCGCTGGCCGAACTCATGGCGCCCTATGGCGGGTTTGATCACAATGCACAGGCCATTCGCATCGTCACCGCGCTGGAGCGCCATTATGCCGCGTTCGACGGGTTGAACCTGACCTGGGAGACGCTCGAAGGCATCGCCAAGCATAATGGCCCGGTCGTCGGCCCCAATGCCAGCGGGTCGCACGCGGTCGCCGATGCGGCCGACATCCCCTATGCGCTCGCCGGGTTCAATGCGCTTTATGATCTCGAACTGGCTACCTTCGCCAGCGCCGAGGCGCAGGTGGCCGCCGTGGCCGACGATGTCGCCTATAATCACCACGACCTGCATGATGGGCTGCGCGCGGGGCTTTTCACCGAAACCGACCTGATGGAATTGCCGGTCACGGGCCCGGCATTCGACGAGGTCGATCAACTGCATCCCGGCCTTGACCCTGCAAGGCGCCGTCACGAGGCGTTGCGCCGGGTTTTCGGCGTCATGGTGGAAGATGTGATCGCGGTGGCGGAAAACCGGCTGGCCGCCTCCCAGCCAGGATCGGTGGCCGATATCCGTGCCATGGACGGCCCGATCATCCGCTTTTCAAAACCGCTTTATCAGAATCTCAAGGCGATCAAGAGCTTTCTCTTTGCGCGGATGTACCGTGCCCCGACGGTTGTCATCGAACGCCAGCGGGTGACGGCGGTGATAAATGATCTCTTTCCGCTCTTTCTGAACGATCCGGCGCTCTTGCCCGATGAATGGCGCAGCGACGTGGCAAAGGCGCGCGGCAAGACCGAACTGGCGCGCGTCGTTCTCGACTATGTGGCGGGCATGACCGATCGCTTTGCCATTCAGGAACACGCGCGCCTTTTCGGCCGCTGACGCATCGGGCGCAGGAAAGCCATGGCGTTTCGGCGAAAGCCCTGAACTGCCAGGACCCTGCCACGGATGCGGCGCACTCGGGCTTTTGACGGCGCGGGACGGGGCGGCGTCTTCCCCAGCGCCTTTTTGCGCTTGCCAATACCTGATTGCCCCGGGTCGCCTTGCCTGTGGCCCGGATCGAAGAAAACCCGGAATTTCCGCTTTGGCGCGCAACCCCGCAAAGCAATTCAACCCGCCGGCGAAGGCGCCGGTTTCAGCACGATTTCGCCTTCCGCTTCAAGTTCGCGGATGGCGAGGACAATGGCGTTCGCTGCCGCTTCGGCATCTTTTTCGGAAACGGCGCCGCATTCGGCCATCTCTTCGCGCAGCGTCCCGGCCATGCGTTGCGACAGATTGGCAAGGATGAACTCTGCGGTCGGCAGATCTGCGCCCGTCGCCCCGGCAAGGGCCGTCACCAGAACGGGTTGTTCGGCGCGGCGGATGATTTTCGCGATCTCCCTGGGGTCGATCCGTTCGGGGATATTGGCAAAGGTGAATATCGCCTTGCGCACCTCCTTGGCAAAGGGGGCATCGGTTTCGTCCAACCCCTCAAGCACATCGTTTCGCGTGGCGGCGGGCGAGAAATTCAGGATCGCGCCAACCCGTTCTTCCGGGTTTGTCTCGAACGCGCGAATCGGCAGGGCTTCGAGTTGCGAGACCAGCGACAGGCCGATCTGGCGAACCGTCTCGGGGTTGATGTCGCTGGTCTGACTGACCGCATAGGCGATGCGCCGGGCGCGGTCGCCCGGAAGCCTGCCGAGAAGCTCGGCAGCCCGCGACACGGCGAGCTTTGACAGCATCACCGCACCCACCTCGACGCTTTCTTCGGTCAACACCGGCATCAGGCGTTCCAGATCGAGGGCGGCGATCCGGTCCCAGGGGTCGGCCTTGGACGAGGCCCCGGCAAGCCGCCGCAACCGGCTTGCGGCGGAGGCCGATATCTGACCGTCGAGCAGCTTCAAGGCCCCTTCGATGCCGCCGGGAAAGGAAATGCCCACGGAATCGAGCGAGGCAAGAAATTCGTCGACGACCGAGCGCAGGGTATGCCGGTCGATGCTGCGCATGGTGCCGATCTGTTCGGTAAGCGCGGCCTGCATGTGGTCGGGCAGTTTTCGCAGCGGCAGGTCGGACCCCTGGGCCATCAGCAAACGCACGATGACCGCCGCCTTCTGGCGGCCGGTCATGCCGACACCCTGAACCGCCGGGGCCGGTGCGGCGGATTTGCCGCCATTTCGTGGAATAGGTGCAAGAGTCGTCACGATTGGCCCCTTCACGCGAAACACATGAACAGACTCGCAAAAAGCGGTTAAGGGGCCGTTACAAGCGGCTCGGATCCGTCAGCTTCCGACAGTGACGCAGGTGCGGGTGCTGGCATCCCAGCTTTGCCCCTCTGCACAACTGATCTGGGCCTGGCGCGCGTCGTGATGGCAGCCTTGGGCAAAAACACTGGCCGGCATCATCAACGCCGCAAACAAGGCAGAGGCAAGAATCGGCTTCATGGCAATGACTCCAACTTTACGCAGCGTAATGGTGCCACTGATGGCGGGGTCCGGGCAAGTCCGGGGTTTTCGCGGGCCGATATGCTCACGCGATTGTGTGATCGGCCGGTTATGCGCCGAACACCCGGCGAAAGATCGTATCGACGTGTTTGGTGTGGTATCCGAGATCGAATTTTTCTTCGATCTCGGCGGGGCTGAGGGCAGCGGTCACTTCGGCATCGCCCAGCAGTTCGGTCTTGAAATCGGCGCCCTTTTCCCAGACCTTCATCGCGTTGCGTTGCACCAGGCGGTAAGCGTCTTCGCGGCTGACACCGGCCTGGGTCAGGGCCAGAAGCACCCGCTGAGACATGACCAGCCCCCGGAACTTGTTCATGTTGGCCAGCATGTGATCAGGGTAGATCACCAGTTTTTCCACGACGCCGGCCAGCCGGTTCAGAGCGAAGTCGAGGGTGATCGTCGCATCGGGCGCGATGCTGCGTTCGACGGAAGAATGTGAAATGTCGCGTTCGTGCCAGAGGGTCACGTTTTCCATCGCCGGGATCACCGCCATGCGCACGATACGGGCAAGTCCGGTGAGGTTTTCGCTCAGCACCGGGTTGCGCTTGTGCGGCATGGCGCTTGAGCCCTTCTGGCCGGGGGAAAAGAACTCTTCGGCCTCCAGAACCTCGGTGCGCTGCATGTGGCGAATCTCGGTGGCGATGTTCTCGATCGAGGAGGCAATGACACCGAGGGTGGCAAAGAACATTGCGTGGCGGTCACGCGGGATGACCTGGGTGCTGATCGGTTCGGGGCGCAGGCCAAGTTTTTCGCAGACATGCGCCTCGACCGCCGGGTCGATATTGGCGAAGGTGCCGACCGCCCCGGAAATCGCGCCGGTGGCGATTTCCCAGCGGGCTTTTTCCAACCGGTTCTTGTTACGATCCATCTCCGCGTAGAACCGCGCGAAGGTCAGGCCCATCGTCGTCGGTTCGGCGTGAATGCCGTGGCTGCGGCCGATGCGCAGGGTATCCTTGTGCTCATGGGCGCGCCTTTTCAGCCCCGCCAGCACCTTGTCCATGTCGGCCAGCAGGATGTCGGCGGCGCGGACAAGCTGGACGTTCAGCGTCGTGTCGAGCACATCAGATGAAGTCATGCCCTGATGAACGAACCGCGCATCCTCGGCACCGATGTGTTCGGCCAGGTGGGTCAGGAAGGCGATCACGTCGTGCTTGGTGAGCGCTTCAATCTCGTCAATGCGGGCGACGTCGAATTCGGCGTCCCTGGCTTTCCAGACCGCCTCCGCGTTCGCCTTCGGGATCACGCCGAGAGCCGCCTGTGCGTCGCAGGCATGTGCTTCGATCTCGTACCAGATGCGAAATCTGGATTCGGGCGACCAGACAGCAACCATCTCGGGTCGGGAATAGCGGGGGATCATCGGCGCGGCCTTTCCGTTGTCGCAGGGCTGGCCGTGTCCTAGACTGTGGACGGCGGGGAAACAAGCGAAGCCGGGTGCAATGGACGAAAGATCATCATGGCGGTGCCCGCCGGGCTGCCCTGCGGCATGGCATCCGCGGGAAAAGAACCCGCGCCCGGCAAGGCGCCGCAAACCGCAATTGCCGCAGGCTTCGACCCTTAGATGAATTTTGGCCCGTACCTGAATGATTTTATGGGAAAGTGGTCGGTAGACAGGCTGCTTTTCGATCGCCATTCCGGGTTGGAAGGGCATTTCATCGGCCATGCCGTTTTCACGGCTGGCGAAAAGGGGCTCGTTTATCATGAGACCGGGCGGCTGAGCTACGGGCCGGGGCCGGCCATGACGGCGACGCGCGGCTATCTTTGGCGCGCGCAGGACGGGCGGATCATCGTCGATCACGCCGATGGCCGACCTTTCC
Source organism: Paracoccaceae bacterium (assembly GCA_020446815.1). Lineage (GTDB taxonomy): Bacteria > Pseudomonadota > Alphaproteobacteria > Rhodobacterales > Rhodobacteraceae > Albidovulum. The sequence goes on along the minus strand of JAGRDY010000026.1, from coordinate 238,859 downwards.
ACAGCTTCGATCCGGCGGCTCCCGAGGCCGATCACTGGTGCGACCCGGACAGCTACAAGGTTCGCTACAGCTTTGCCGAATGGCCTCTGTGGCGCGCCCAATGGGTCGTGACGGGCCCGCGCAAGGATTACACGATGACGAGCCTCTACAGCCCCGGCTGAAGACAGCCTCACATGCCCGTCAGGGCCCGCGGCGATTTGCGACAAGCCGGGTTTCAATTCTTGCCGATCGTTCCAGGGTCCGGTGGACCGGGCACTTGTCGGCGATTTCCAGCAGGCGGGCACGCTGATCGCTGTCCAGATCCCCCGTCAGGGTGATTTCGCGGCTAAAGACGTCAACCATCTGTTCGCCGCTGCGGGCATCTTCGGCATGGCTTTTCGCATGGCTGACATCGACACTGACATGGTCAAGCGGCCAGTTCTTGCGCCGCGCATACATACGGACCGTCATCGAGGTGCAGGCCCCGAGACCCGCGGCAAGAAAGCCGTAAGGCGACATTCCCCGGTCGGTGCCCCCATAGGCCGCCGGTTCATCGGCAAGGTAGTGATGCGCGCCCAGGGTGATGTCTTGCATGAATCCCGCTGCGTCGGCCTCGGACACGCGGGTCACACCCTCGGGGGCATTTTCGACGGGTTCGGGTTTGGCGAGGTCAAGATAGCGCGAAGCCCAGGCGGCGATGACGCCGGCGGCATATTCGGCATCGGCGGGCCGCGAAATCAGATGATCGGCATCGTCGAGCGTGACAAAGCTTTTGGGATGTTTGGCGGCCATGAAGATCTGCGTGGCGTTTTGTACGCCGACGATACTGTCGCGCGGCGCGTGCATGACCAGAAGCGCGCGTCCCAGGCCGGCAATCGCCGGGCCGAGATGTTCACCTGCGACCTCGTCGACCAGATCGCGGCCGATGCGGACCGGGCGACCGCCAAGATCGACTTCCGCCTGACCCTCGGCCTTGATCCTGCCGAGCGCATTGGCGAAATTGCCGGTCACGTGGCCGGGTTCGAACGGGGCGCCGATGGTGACGACAGCCCTGGCGCTGGATATGTCCCGGGCGGCGCCGAGAACGGCAGCGCCGCCAAGGGAATGACCGATCAGCAGGCCCGGCGCCATGTTCCGGCTGTCGAGATAGGCGGCGGCGGCCACAAGGTCCTTCACGTTGGAGGCAAAGCCCGTTTGCGCAAAATCGCCGTCAGATTCGCCGATGCCGGTGAAATCAAACCGCAGCACGGCGATACCCATCGCCGCCAGGCGTGCCGCGATGCGCCTTGCGGCGATGCTGTCCTTGCCGCAGGTGAAGCAATGGGCGAAAATCCCCGTGGCAAGATGGGGGCCGTCCGGCATATCAAGCCGCGCGGCGAGGCTTTCGCCGGAATGGCCGGAAAAGCTGACTTTCTCGGTCGGCATGACTGTTCCCCTCTGTCTGGCAATCAGAATGCAGGTTGGTCGTCTCATGCCGCCACGGCAAGCCCTGTGCCCCCTGGCTCACGCTATGGTGACGCGGGAGAGTACAAAACGGATGCCCGCGGCCGCAAGGTTGCGGAGCAGGCCTGTGACAGCGGCGCGCGGTGCGGCGCTCGGTGCAACTCAGGCCTGCCCCATCAACCGTGCGTCGAATGGATATTTCGTAAGGTTTTCATAGCCGGTTTCGGTGATCAGCACCTGATCTTCCAGCTTGATCGAGAAATCCCCCCCCTCGGGGCTGACCAGGGCCTCGACGCACATGACCATGCCGGGTTCAAGCACATAATCGAAAGCTCCATCGACCCAGCTGTCGGGATAGTTGACCGCGGGCCACTCGTCACAAAGCCCGACGCCGTGCATGAGACAACCGTATTTCTGTTTCTGGAAATTGTCGTCCAGCCGGTGGCTGCCGAACGAAAGTTCCCTGATCGACACGCCGGGCTTGAGCATGTCCATATTGGTCATGATATGTTCATGGGCATGGCGCATCGCATAGATCATAGAATTGGTCGGCTTGGCCTCACCCACCCACCAGGTGCGGGAAATATCGACGCAGATGCCGTAGCTGCCGATAAGATCGGTATCGAAGGCGACGATCTCATTGGGCTGGATGATCCGGGGCCCGCATTCCTGAAACCACGGATTGGTGCGTGGGCCGGAAGACAAGAGCCGGGTTTCGATCCATTCGCCGCCGCGTTTGATGTTTTCGGCGTGCAGCACCGCCCAGACGTCATCTTCGCTCATGTTGCCCTGCGGGATGCCCTCGCGGGCGGCCTTTTCCATCACGGTGATGGCGTTTTCGCAAGCGACACTGGCGCAGCGCATCGCGAGAATTTCATCGGGGCCCTTGATGGCGCGGGTCTTTTCGGTGCATTCCTCGCCTTCCTCGACGGTGATGCCTGCGGCCTCAAGCGCCTTTAGCCCGTGCACCATGATCTTGTCGACGCCAAGCCGGCGGTTCGAGCCGGCATGTGCGCGCAACAGTTCATCGACCTCGGCCACGAACTCGCGCGCGACGATGCTGCCGCGATCACCGGTAGCGAAATAGTACATCGAGGCGCCAGAGCGAACTTCGCGCACCAATGGGTTGAAATCGCTCAGAAAGGGCGAGTTCTTGTAATCCCAGTTGACCATGTAGCCGTCGGCGCAAAGCAGGATGGCGCGGAAAGGGTTGTGGGTATTCCATAGCTGCATGGAGGTGCTGTCGGTGGCGTAGCGGCAATTCAGCGGATCGAACATCAGCAAGCCGGCCCAACCGCGGTCGACAATCGCCTGAGTAAGGCGTTTCCAGCGGAATTCGCGCATCCTGGGCAGGTTGGGCAGCGTCAGCCCCGCCGTTTCCCATTCACGAAACGCAAGCCGGGTGGGGCCGATTTCGATACGGTCATTGTCGTTGGGGGTGCCGTCGGGCAGGTGGGTGCCTTTGGTCGGGTCGATTTTGCGGGTGTCGGCGTAATGCTGGGTCATGGGAAATCCTCCGCTGCGTGCAGGATGCGCGCGGGCAATGCGCGCCGTCCATTCTGATTGCGACGTGCTCCGGGTTCGTTTACGGCTTTCCGCTCGGGTTCGGCGATCGCCCGAAAGCCGGGCGGCGGTGTTTTCGAGCCGCGCAAACTGGTGTGCCGCGAAGATTTGTCCGCAAGGCATGAATGGGAATTGCAGTTGCACTTGGCCGACGTCGATGCACAGATGTTTGCATGAACGATGTTGCAGCCCAATATGAAGCCTATCCCTATCCGGAACGCGACCCGGCGGACGAACGAAAGCGGCTGATCACCGGATCGCCGTCACATCCTCTGGAAATCGACCATTTCGTTTTCGGCGGCATGCGCGACTGGACCAGACCGTTTCGCGCGCTGGTGGCCGGCGGCGGGACGGGCGATGCGCTGATTCAGATCGCCGCGGTTCTGACGGCGGCGGGGCGGCCCTATGACATCACCTATGTCGATCTTTCGCGTGCAGCGCGCGCGGTGGCCGAGGCGCGGGCCAAGGCGCGCGGGCTGACGGGTATCCGTTTTGTCACCGGCAGCCTGATCGATGCCCCGGATCTGGGGCGGTTCGATTATATCGACTGTTGCGGAGTGCTGCATCATCTGCCGGAACCGCAGGCCGGGTTCGAGGCGCTTTCCGCCGCGTTGGCCCCGGATGGCGGCATGGGGCTGATGGTCTATGCGCCCTATGGGCGCAGCGGGGTCTATCCGTTGCAAGAGGCATTTGGCGCGGTCACCGCCGGCATGGAGCCAAAGGCGCGGCTGACCATGGCGCGGGCGATGTTCGCGCGCCTGCCCGAGGGCCATCCGTTTCGCTGCAATCCGCATCTGTCGGATCACGGGCGAAGCGACGCCGGGTTTTACGATCTGTTGCTGCATTCGCAGGACCGCCCGTTTCTGATCGGTGAAGTTCTCGCCGCGCTGGAGGCGGCAGGCCTTGCCCATGCCGGGTCGCCGCAGGCCGGGCTTTACGATCTGGCGCGCTTGATGCCCGACGGGGCGGCCTTGCCGGAAGGTCTGGATCAGGCGGCGCGGATGACCCTGGCCGAAAAGCTCGACGGGACGATCCGCACCCATATCGTCTATGCCGTCCCCAGGGGCCGGGCGATGCCGGTTGCCGGCAAGGACCCGACATCGGTCCCGCATCTGAAGGGCGTCGGCGGCGCGGATATCGCCCGCCAGGTGGAGCAGCATGGCAGCCTGACGATCACCCGGAACCAGACGCGCCGACGCCATGAGATCGCACGGGCCGCCGCACCTATCCTGCGCCAGATCGACGGGCGAAAGACGGTGCAACAGATCGCCGCTGGCGCAAGGCTCGACATGCTGGGCTTCGCTGCGGTCTGGCGCCCGGTCGAACGGGTTCTGATGGGGGAGGGCGTTTTGCTCTATTCGCGCCTGTCTGTTTGACAGAACCGTACTGTCCGCCCGGGGCGATATCGGCGCTGGCGCCGCCGCCCGCTCCCATGCTGCAAGAAGCCAGCAGACAACAAAGGCTGTCTTTTTTGCACGAAGCGGTGATCGGCAACCGCCGTGCCGGCAAACGGAATGGCCCCGCAAATGTATGTGCCCGCAACCAGGGGGTGTCGACGGCAGGTCAGGGCGTCTTCGGCCGGACCGTCAAAAGCTTGATGATATCCTTGTAAAGAAACTTTTTTTCAACCAGTTCCAGCCCCGCCGCATCCAGATATTGTCCGGTGTTTCGATCGAACGCGGCGCCATAGGCGAAACGCACCCAAGGCGCCCAGATCTTCATGATGAAACGGCGCAGCGGATGTTGGGAAATCGCGTATTCGAGAATGTGAATCGTGCCGCGGGGGCGGCAGACCCGCCCCAGCTCCTTGAGGGCGGGCAACTGGTGTTTGCTGTCGAGAACGCAAAACAGAAAGGTGGCGATGACCGCATCGAAGCGATCATCGTCAAACGCCAACTGTGTCACATTCATTTCGCGCAATTCGACGGCGGTGCCGAGCGCGTCCTTTCGCTGTGTCGCGCGCTGCAACATGGCGGGGCTAAGATCGATTCCGACAACTTCTGCGCCGCTGGGGTAAAAGGGAAAGTTTCGGCCGGTACCGACCCCGGCGTCGAGCAACGCGCCATTCACCCCCGCAAACAAGGCCCGCCGCAAGGGCAGGTAGCGGCGGTGCTCGAAAGGCAGGTCAAGCAGATCGTAGAACCGGGCAATTCGGTCGTAGGTCTTTCGTTTGTCCAATGGAACCTCGTTGAGCAGGTCCAAGGGCCGGCAGCCGGGCGGTATCGAGCAACCAGACGACAGCGTCGGTGGATCGGGCAAGCCTGTGTGATCCCTTGCAAAAAAGATCGGTCAATCGCGCGCAATGGTCAACACCGCAAATCCTCGCGGCAACCGTCCGAAGCGCGCAATTTCCGCCCGGCGCCATCGGTTCGGGTGCAGGCCTCGCGCCTGCCTGGCTGATGCCGACACAGGATCGCCATGGCGGGCCGCGGAGTCGTCACGTTGCGCGCCATGAATGACTTGCGTCGAATGAAAAAAGGCCCCCGCGACGAGTGAAAAAAGGCCCCCGCGACGAGGGCCTTCTTGCGCCAAACATTCGCGCCGCTCAGCAGCTGTAATATAGCTGGTACTCGACCGGGTGCGGGGTGTGTTCGTAGGCATAGACCTCTTCCCATTTGAGCGCCATGTAGCCTTCGAGTTGATCCTTGGTGAAGACGTCCCCCGCCAGCAGGAAGTCGTGATCGGCCTCCAGTGCCTCAAGCGCTTCGCGCAGGCTGCCGCAGACGGTGGGGATTTCGGCCAGTTCCTCGGGCGGCAGATCGTAAAGATCCTTGTCCGAGGCGGGGCCGGGGTCGATCTTGTTCTTGATGCCGTCGATTCCGGCCATCAAGAGGGCGGCGAAACAAAGATAGGGGTTTGCCGAAGGATCGGGAAAACGCGCCTCGACCCGCTTGGCCTTGGGGCTTTCGGTCCAGGGGATGCGGATGCAGCCCGACCGGTTGCGCGCGGAATAGGCGCGCAGAACCGGGGCTTCGAAGCCCGGGATCAGGCGCTTGTAGGCGTTGGTCGACGGGTTGGTCAGGGCGTTGAGCGCCTTGGCATGTTTGAGGATGCCGCCGATGTACCACAGTGCCTCCTGGCTCAGATCGGCATATTTGTCACCGGCAAACAGCGGTTTGCCGCCCTTCCAGATCGACATGTTCACATGCATCCCCGATCCGTTGTCACCCTTGATCGGCTTGGGCATGAAGGTGGCGGTCTTGCCGTAGGCATGGGCCACGTTGTGAATCACATATTTGTATTTCTGCATGTTGTCCGCCTGTTCGACCAATGAGCCGAAGATCATCCCAAGCTCATGCTGGGTCGAGGCGACCTCGTGATGGTGCTTGTCGACCTTCATGCCCATGCGCTTCATGGTCGAGAGCATTTCAGCGCGCAGATCCTGGGCGGCATCGGTCGGGTTGACCGGAAAATAGCCGCCCTTGACACCCGGCCGGTGGCCCGAATTGCCCATTTCATATTCGCTGTCGCTGTTCCAGGAGGCGTCGATGGCGTCGACTTCGAACGAAACCTTGTTCATCGCCACCGAAAAGCGCACGTCGTCGAACAGGAAAAACTCCGCTTCGGGGCCCCAATATGAGGTATCGCCGATGCCGGTGGATTTGAGATAGGCCTCGGCCTTGGTCGCGGTGCCGCGCGAATCGCGGCTATAGGGTTCACCGGTATCGGGCTCGACCACGTTGCAATGCACGCAAAGCGTCTTTTCCGCATAGAACGGGTCGATATAGATCGACCCCGTGTCCGGGATCAGTTTCATGTCGGACTGGTCGATGGATTTCCATCCTGCAATGGAGGAACCGTCGAACATGAAGCCTTCTTCAAAGAAATCCTCGTCGATGATGTCGACGATCAGCGTCACATGCTGAAGCTTTCCCCTGGGGTCGGTGAAGCGGACGTCGACATATTCGATTTCTTCATCCTTGATGAGTTCGAGAACGTGCTTGGCGCTCATGATTCACATTCCTTCTGATTGGCGAATCTTCTGTGTCACAGAGAATTGGTAACGTCACTTTCCGCGGGTGCGGAATGTCAGATCGCGTCTTCGCCGGTTTCACCGGTGCGGATGCGCAGGACCTGTTCGACGGGGGTGACAAAAATCTTGCCGTCGCCGATCTTGTCGGTGCGCGCGGCGCTGACGATCGCTTCGATGGCGGCCTCGACCATGTCATCGACCAGCACCACCTCGATCTTCACCTTGGGCAGGAAATCGACGACATATTCGGCGCCGCGATACAGTTCGGTATGGCCTTTCTGGCGGCCGAAGCCCTTGACCTCGATCACCGACAGGCCCTGCACGCCGACCTCCTGTAGCGCTTCTTTCACCTCGTCGAGTTTGAAGGGCTTGATGATGGCTTCGATCTTCTTCATGGGCCGTTGCTCCTCGTGGCGAATTTGCGCAATTTGGCCCCTGTCATCACTTTCGCCGGGCGGGCACAATTGGATAGCCTTGGGGCTGGGCATCGGCGCCGGGGATTCTGCAAGGTGTGCCCAAATTTTGTGCAGATTGCCGGATGTGCAGGCAGTTTGAGAACTCTGGAGAGACTTGCCATGACCGAATTGCTGACCGCTGCCCAGATGAGGGCGATCGAGCAAGCGGCGATTGCCTCGGGCGAGGTCACGGGCCTTGAATTGATGGAACGCGCCGGGCGCGGCGTGGTGGAGGCGATCTTCGAGGAATGGCCGGAGCTTCGCGAGACCATGCACCGCGCGGTCGTGCTCTGCGGTCCGGGCAACAACGGCGGTGACGGCTTCGTCGTCGCCCGGCTGCTGAAGGAATGGGGCTGGGACGTGGAGGTGTTCCTCTACGGTGACGCAGAAAAGCTGCCGCCGGATGCGCGGGTGAATTATGAGCGGTGGCTGGGGATGGGGGAGGTAAGTGCCTACCATTCTGCAAGCCATGAAACCTGCTCCGGTACGGATGTACTCATTGATGCGCTGTTTGGAACTGGTCTGACGCGAGCTATCGACCGCGCCACAAGGGGTGTGCTGGCGGCGCTCACGGAAAGTCATGAGCCGATATCGGAATCCCCAAAAAACCGAATGCGCACCGTTTCAATTGACATTCAGTCAGGATTCGACGCGGATTCCGGTCACTTGCTTGAAGATCAGCCACCACAGGATTGCTACGCGGGCTATTGGTCCGATGTTACGGTTACTTTTGAGCGGGCGAGGGTGGGACACTTTCTCTTGGCAGATCCCGAGCGCTATCTATGGGGGCGACCGGCAAACGGTCGCCTCATAGTAAAATCTATCGGATTGGATCGACTTGTGTCCTTGAAGGAGGATGAAGTTGTCGAACTTCTTAAGACGCTTCCTTGGACCTATTGCTCCGAGCTTCAGAAGCAGCACAAAGATCACAAATTCTCCCACGGCCACGCCCTGATCCTCTCCGGCGGCACGGGCCGGGGTGGGGCCGCCCGTCTCGCCGCGCGGGGGGCGCTTCGGATCGGGGCTGGGCTCGTCACCGTGGGCTGCCCGCCCGAGGCGCTGACGGAGAACGCGGCCCGGCTCGATGCGGTGATGCTGAAGCCCGTCGCCGATGCCGATGCGCTGGGCCGCGTTCTAGAGGACGAGCGGATAAACGCGCTCGGCCTCGGGCCGGGGCTGGGGACCGGCGAGCGGGAAGTGGCGCTGGCTGCGGTGGCGCTCGGGTTGCCCGCCCACACCCCCACATCCTCTCCCCACGAGGGGGAGCGGAGCCGCGCGGCACTGGGCATTGCGGCGCATGGGGACAGGGCGCTTTCCCGCCCCCTCGTGGGGAGGGAAGAAGCGAGGGGGGCACCCCGCGCCCTCGTCCTCGACGCTGACGCGCTGACGATCCTGTCGCGGGAGCCCGGCCTCTTCGCCGCGCTGCACGAAAACTGCGTCCTCACCCCCCATGCGGGTGAGTTCGCGCGCCTCTTCCCCGACATCGCAGAGAAACTCGCGGCACCGGCGACCAAAGGCCCCGCCTATTCCAAGGTCGACGCCACGCGCGCTGCGGCAAAACGGGCGGGTTGCGTGGTGCTCTACAAGGGGGCGGATACGGTGATCGCCGACGCGCAAGGGCGCTGCTCGATCAATTCGGCGCATCGTGAACGGGCCGCACCTTGGCTGGCCACGGCCGGGTCGGGCGATGTGCTGGCGGGATTTGTCACCGGGTTGCTGGCGCGCGGATTTTCGCCGATGGCGGCCGCCGAAACCGGGGCGTGGCTGCATGTCGAATGCGCGCGCAGGTTCGGTCCGGGGTTGATCGCCGAGGATCTGCCCGAACAGCTTCCTGCGGTGTTTCGCGATCTGCGGCTGTAAGGCTGGCGCGTTATTCCGCGGCGATCTGTATGTCGGCGGTCGCCTCTGCCGCGTCACAGGCCAGTTCCAGGCCCTCGGCGTAGACGATCTGCGGCGAGTCGAATTGCAGATCATAAAGCCGCATCGACAACACGCTGGTCGGCGCAATGAATTCACCGTCGGCAAGGCGCGACATCGGCACCAGCGCCTGGGATTTGCCAAACAGCGCCTCGGCCCGCCAATCCCGCACCAGAACCATGGTATCGACTGGCAAAACAAGGGCTTGTTCGGGGCGGTCATGCCCCAGGGCACCTTCGGCCACGCGGATGGCTGGGCCGGAATACCGATGTGTCGTGACCTTGCGCAGAACCCGCATGCCTTCACGGGTGATGATCCTGTCGCCGGGGGAAAGGAAATCGACAGGCAGCGCCCCGTCGAGAGTGAGAATAACCGTGCCCGCGGCAATGCCCTTGGCGGTCACCTGATGGCGCGCGTCGATCTTTTGATCAATCACATGCCCTGTCGTCATTTTTGACATGGGGTTTCTCATTGCTGTTTCTGCCTCAACTTTTTTAGCCCACATTATGTCAATAATAGGTTTTCAGCGAGTGTTTTCTGCGGCATCCCTTTTTGTCCTCGCATCGCGCCAAGAGAGTTGCTAGAAGGGCGCGGATTTGGGGGGCCGCTTTTTTGGGGGCCTCTCTCGGGTATTGCGGGTGTGGCGAAATTGGCAGACGCACCAGATTTAGGTTCTGGCGCCGTGAGGCGTGGGGGTTCAAGTCCCTCCACCCGCACCAAAGGATAAAGGACGAAGGAATGCAGGTCACCGAGACCATCAACGAAGGTCTGAAACGCAGTTATACCATCACCCTGGCGGCAGCCGAGCTGGAGGCCAAAGTCACGCAAAAGCTTGTCGAGGCGCAGCCCGACGTCGAAATGAAGGGCTTTCGCAAGGGTAAGGTGCCGCTGCCTCTCTTGCGCAAGCAATTCGGCCAGCGGATCATGGGCGATGCGATGCAAGAGGCCATCGACAGTGCGATGAAGTCGCATTTCGACGCCTCGGGCGATCGCCCCGCCTTGCAGCCCAAGGTCGAGATGAAGGATGGCGAGACCTGGAAAGAGGGCGACGATGTCGTCGTCGACATGTCTTATGAGGCCTTGCCGGAAATTCCCGAAGTCGATTTCGCCAAGCTGAAGCTGGAAAAGCTGGTGGTCAAGGCCGACGATAATTCGATCAAAGAGGCGCTCGACAATCTGGCGGCAAGCGCCCAGAGCTTCGATGACCGCAAGAAGGGGTCGAAGGCCAAGGACGGCGATCAGGTTGTGATCGATTTTCTCGGAAAGATCGACGGCGAGCCTTTTGAAGGCGGCGCGGGTGAAGACTATCCGCTCGTCCTGGGGTCTGCGTCGTTCATTCCGGGTTTTGAAGAACAGCTTGTCGGCGCCAAGGCAGGTGAGGAAATCGCCGTCAAGGTGACGTTTCCGTCGGAATATGGCGCCAAGCATCTTGCCGGCAAAGAGGCCGTGTTCGATTGCAAGGTCAAAGCTGTCAAGGCGCCCAAGCCGGCCGAGATTGACGAAGATCTGGCCAAACAGTTTGGCGCGGAAAGTCTCGAGGCGCTCAGGGCTCAGGTGTCTGAGCGGCTGGAGGCGGAATATGTCGACGCATCGCGCCAGGTGATGAAGCGCGCCCTGCTCGATCAGCTCGACAAGCTGGTCGCGTTCGATCTCCCGCCGAGCCTCGTCGAGGCCGAGGCCGGGCAGATCGCCCATCAGCTTTGGCATGATGACAACCCCGATCATCAAGGCCATGACCATCCCGAAATCGAGACGACCGACGAGCACAAGAAACTGGCCGAGCGGCGGGTGCGTCTCGGCCTGCTATTGGCCGACGTCGGGCGCAAGCAGAAAGTCGAGGTGACCGAAGCCGAGATGACCCAGGCGGTGATGGCCCAGGCGCGGCAATATCCGGGGCAGGAACGGGCGTTCTTCGACTTCGTTCAAAAGAACCCGCAGATGCAGCAGCAGTTGCGCGCGCCGATCTTCGAGGACAAGGTTGTCGATCTGGTCTTTGCCGGTGCGAAGGTGACCGAAAAAGAGGTAACCAAGGACAAGCTGCAAAAGGCGGTCGAGGCGCTGGACGAAATCTGAACCCGCCTCAGCGCAAAGCCACAAGACGGCCGTGCAGCGATGCGCGGCCGTCTGTCTGTTCCGGCCGCGGATCGGCGTGATCAGGCGGCAGTCCGGTCGGAAACCCGTTTGCGCTGCTTGAGCAGCTTGAAAAGCCCGAAGGGCGGATAGTCCTGAATGCTGACGACTTCCAATGCATCGGCGCCGGTGACGCGGTGCATCTCGAAATCGGAATGCCAGCCGAGCAAATTGGCATGGGGGGCAAAGAATTGTTCGATCCTGCCCAGAAAGCCGCCCTTGCGCGCAAAGTGATTGATGATGACGATTTCTCCGCCCGGTTTGCAGACGCGCGCCATTTCCGCCAGCGTCCGCTCGGGCTCGGGCGCGACCGAAACCAGGAACATGGCGACGACGACATCGAAATGGTCGTCAGGGAACGCCATTGAGCGCGCGTCCATCTGATCGATCCTGACGATATGCGAAAGCTTCTTGTTGGCGACTTTCCGGCGGGCCTTTTCCAGCATGTTGGGCGAAACGTCGATGCCGGTCACCTCCAGATGCGGTTTGTAGCGCTCAAGCGCCAGCCCGGTTCCCACGCCGATCTCCAGCACACGGCCCTGACGGGAATTGATGTAATCGACCGTCTTGCGGCGGCTCATGTGCGAGACCGCGCCAAAGGTGAGGTCGTAGATCGGTGCCCAGAGCTTGTAGGACTTCAGGATCGCAGCGATTTCCAAGTCAATTCCTTTTCGTTGGTTTGGTCAGTCGGCGTCAGCGGCGCCGTTCGGCCAGCATCCGGTAGGCAGCATAAATGAGCGAGCCATAATAGGCCAGCGCGATCAGGATCATCGACAGCCAGATGCGGGTGAACATGACGCCGACGATCAGGGCGCTGGCGATCAACAGCCAGACAATCCGTTTTTTGGGAATTCGGATCGATTTGGGCGAAAAGGTCGGCAGGCGGCTGGCCATCAGAAGCCCAACAAAAGCCAGGTAGGGGCCGACGAGAAACGGCAGTGAATCGGCGTCAAGGCCATGCGCGAAGGACAGAAACATCGGCAAAAGCGCCAGTATCGCCCCGGCAGGGGCCGGGACGCCGACGAAATGGCCCGCGGGCTTGTCGTTCGCCGCGGGTGCGGGATTGTTGCCGACATTGAACCGCGCAAGACGCATGCAGCAGCAGCTCACATAGACCAGAACGAAAATCCAGCCGCCGGTATCCTCGACGCCGGTCAGAACGAATTGATAGACGACCAGCGCCGGGGCCACGCCGAAATTGAGGAAATCCGACAGTGAATCCAGTTGCGCGCCGATTTCGCTGGTTGCGTTCAGGCGCCGCGCCAAAAGCCCGTCAAGCCCGTCAATCAGCGTGGCAAAGAGGATCAGCCCGACCGCCACCTCGAATTGCCCGGACATCACGAACCGAATGGCCGTCAACCCGGTGCAGAGCCCCAGCATCGTGACAAGGTTAGGAATTACCGTCAAAAACGGCAGGGTATCAGTATCGGTATCGGTATCGGTATCGTCGGGCTTGGTCATCGGATCAACGGCATGCGCCCCTGCGTTCGGGTTCGTCCGACAAGAGATCGGCCAAAACGGTTTCGCCGGCGATCATCGACTGGCCGACGGTGACCAGCGGGGCCACGCCGCCGGGCAGGTAGACATCGAGCCGCGAGCCAAAGCGGATCATGCCGAACCGCTGGCCGGTTTGCAGGGCGACGCCCTCGTCCACCTCGCAGACGATGCGGCGCGCCACCAGACCGGCGATCTGGACGACGCCAATGGCACGGCCATCGTCGAGGCGGATAGCAAGGCCGTTGCGTTCGTTATCGGTGCTGGCCTTGTCCAGCGAGGCGTTGAAGAATTTGCCCGGATGGTAGGCGATTTTTTCGACAATGCCGCCAATCGGGGCGCGGTTCACATGGCAGTTGAACACGTTCATGAAAATCGCCACGCGCATCATCGGATCCGTTCCCAGCCCGAGTTCTTCGGGAGGCGGAGCCTTGCCGATCAGCGATACCACCCCGTCGGCCGGGCTGACGATCAGCCCGTCGCGCACCGGTGTCACGCGGTCCGGATCGCGAAAGAAGTAATAGCACCAGACAGTCAGGCCGACACCGATCCATCCCAGAGGTTGGCAAATCAGGAACAGGACCAGCGTGATCGCGGCGAAGATGCCGACAAAGCGGTACCCTTCGCGGTGCATCGGCTTGATGAAGGTCGAAAGCATGTTCATGATGTCAGTTCCCTTGCATCAGTCTTCGTGCCGCGTTTCTTTTGACGGGGATTTTTCGTTCGCGCAACTGTCTTGCCCGACCGCAGCGGCAATTCCGGCTAGGGGCGTTGCCCGCCACGAGCCAGGGCAAGTGGCGTATGCGGGCCTGCTGCGGGGCCACTCAGGGCAATGCCGGGGAGGAATGACGAAACCGCGCCGGGGCTGCCCGGCGCGGTCTGTTCGGGACAGTGTCCCGAAGACATATCAAAGTTCGTCGCCGTCCTCGTTGGCCGCTCCGATATCGTCGAAAAGCTCGGCAATTTCGAAATCCGCGGCCGCCTCTGCCTCGGCGGCCAATTCCTGAATGGACTTGCCCGCGGCCTGAAGCTCGGCCTCTTCGGGCGAACGGGCGACGTTGATCTGGATGGTTGTGTCCACCTCGGCATGCAGGACCACGGAAACATCGTGCAGACCCAGATCCTTGATCGGGCGGATCAACACGATCTGCTTGCGGTCGATGGTGAAACCCTCGGCAGTGGCCGCATCGGCGATGTCGCGTGGCGTGACCGACCCGTAAAGCGACCCCGCATCGGAGGCCGACCGGATGATGATGAAGCTTTGGCCGTCGATCTTGGCGGCGACCGCTTCGGCCTCTTTGCGGGTTTCGAGGTTGTTGGCCTCAAGCTGGGCCTTGCGGGCCTCGAAGGACTTGATGTTGCCTTCATTGGCGCGCAGCGCCTTGCCCTGAGGCAGAAGGAAGTTGCGGGCATAACCGTCCTTGACCTTGACGACTTCGCCCATCTGGCCAAGCTTGGCCACGCGTTCCAGCAGGATGACTTGCATTGTCTGTCTCCTTACTTCACGGCATAGGGCAGCAGGGCAAGGAAGCGGGCGCGCTTGATGGCCTGGGCCAGTTCGCGCTGCTTCTTGGCCGAGACGGCGGTGATCCGGGCGGGGACGATCTTGCCGCGCTCGGAGATGTAGCGCTGCAGGAGCCGCACATCCTTGTAGTCGATCTTCGGCGCATTGTCCCCCGAGAAGGGGCAGACCTTGCGGCGGCGGAAAAATGGTTTGTTCGCCATGATTTGGGTTCCTCTCTTCAGGTCTCGATCAACGCCGGTCGCGACGCTCGGAGCGTTCGTCGCGCTTTTGCATCTGCACCGAGGGGCCATCTTCGTGCGCATCGACCTTGATGGTCAGTACCCGCATGACATCATCGTGCAGACGGGCCAGACGCTCCATCTCCAGGACGGCGGCCGAAGGCGCGTCGGTCCTCAGAAAGGCGTAGTGGCCCTTGCGGTTCTTGTTGATCTTGTAGGCCATCGTCTTGACCCCCCAGTATTCGTGATCGACGACCTTGCCGCCCTGATCAGCGATTACCGAGGAGAAATGCTCGATCAGCCCTTCGGCCTGCGTGTTGGAAAGATCCTGACGCGCAATCATGACATGCTCGTAAAGCGGCATGTGATCTCCTGTCTTGTCGGGCGGCTTCATAGGCGGGACCATCCCCTTCCGCGGTCCGCCACGAGAGGCTACGCCGGGTACAATTGGCTGCGGAAGGATGCGGCCTTATACAGGGCTTTGGCGGCGATGCAAGGGGGGAGCGGTTCGCGGGCGGATCCGCTGGCCGTGCAGCAGAATGGCCGGGCGCATTGCGCAAGCGCCGGTGTCGCGCTATTGCGGGGAAAACAGGGCGATAGAAAGTTGCGGAAAGGATGCGAATGCGGGCTTTTGTATTTCCGGGGCAGGGCGCACAAGCCCTGGGCATGGGCCGGGCGCTGGCCGAAGCCTATCCGGCGGCGCAGGCGGTTTTCGATGAAGTCGACGAGGCTTTGGGCGAAAAGCTGAGCGCGGTGATCTGGGGGGAGGATCAGGAACGGCTGACGCTGACGGCGAATGCCCAGCCGGCGCTGATGGCGACATCCATCGCCGCCCTGCGGGCGCTGGGCGCGGAGGGCGTCGCACCGAGTGCGGCGAACTATGTCGCGGGCCATTCCCTGGGTGAATATTCGGCACTTTGTGCGGCCGGGGCGCTCAGCCTTGCCGATACCGCGCGGCTCTTGCGGTTGCGCGGCAGGGCGATGCAGGAGGCGGTTCCGGTTGGTGTGGGCGCGATGGCGGCGTTGCTGGGGCTTGATTTCGAGGCTGCCAGATCCGTTGCCGAGGAGGCCGCGCAGGGCGAGGTCTGTCAGGCGGCCAATGACAACGACCCGGCGCAGGTGGTGGTTTCAGGCCATCGCGGCGCGGTCGAGCGCGCGCTGGAAATCGCCAGGACCAGGGGGGCGAAGCGGGCGATCCTGCTGCCGGTGTCGGCGCCTTTCCATTGTGCGCTGATGGAACCGGCGGCGCGTGCGATGGCCGACGCGCTGGATGATGTAGAGATCAACCAGCCGGTGGTGCCGCTGGTTGCCAATGTGCGCGCCGAGGCGGTTTCGGAGCCGGCGCTGATCCGCCAATTGCTGGTCGCGCAGGTGACGGGGCTGGTGCGCTGGCGGGAATCGGTGGCGTGGATGGCCGCACGGGGGGTGAGCGGGTTCTGGGAAATCGGTGCGGGCAAGGCCTTGTCGGGAATGATCCGGCGGATCGCCAGGGAGGCGGAATGCCGGGCGGTCGGGACGCCCGAGGATGTGGCGGCGGCGTCGGGGTAAGCTGGTGGGGAGGGCGCGGCCCTCCCCACTCCCCACCCGAGGTATTTTTGAACAGAAGAATGGGGGGAACGGGCGATGTTTGATCTGACGGGAAGGGCGGCGCTGATCACCGGTGCGTCGGGTGGAATCGGCGGGGCGGTCGCGCAGGCGCTGCATGCGGCGGGGGCCACGGTGGGCCTTTCGGGCACGCGGCTTGCGCCGCTGGAGACATTGGCCGGCGAATTGGGCGCACGGGCGCATGTCCTGCCTTGCGATCTGTCGGATGCGGCCGCGGTCGAGGCATTGCCGAAGGCGGCGGCGGCGGCAATGGGATCGGTCGATATTCTGGTCAACAATGCCGGGATCACCCGCGACAACCTTTTCATGCGGATGTCGGATGAGGAATGGCGATCGGTGCTGGAGGTCAATCTCACATCGAGCTTTCGGCTGTGCCGCGGGGTGTTGCGGGGCATGATGAAGGCGCGCTGGGGGCGGATCGTCAATATCACCTCGATTGTCGGCACCACCGGAAATCCCGGCCAGGGGAATTATGCCGCGGCCAAGGCAGGTCTTGCGGGGATGTCGAAATCGCTGGCGCTTGAAGTGGCGAGCCGGGGCATTACCGTCAATTGCGTTGCGCCGGGGTTCATATCAACGGCGATGACCGACAAGCTCAGCGAAGATCAGAAGGGCCGGATCCTTTCGCAGATACCGGCGGGCCGGATGGGCAGCGCCGAGGAGATCGCGGCGGCCGCCCTTTACCTCGCCAGCCCGCAGGCCGGATATGTCACCGGGGCCACGCTGCACGTCAACGGTGGCATGAGCATGGTGTGACGCGCCGCCATTTGGGCGCTTGCGAAAGCGTTTGCCTAAGGTCTAGACTATGCTATAGGCGGCGCTGACTTGCCGGTGGGGTGCGCAGGCACATCCGGCGGCCTTGCGGAAGCGGGGCCTTGAACCGCTCGCATAGAGCAAGGGACCAGTGAGCGGGGGTGGACCCGCCAAAAAGAGGATTTGACATGAGCGACATCGCAGATCGCGTGAAGAAGATTGTCGTCGAGCATCTGGGCGTGGAAGAGGACAAGGTCACCGCGACCGCCTCTTTCATCGATGACCTGGGGGCCGACAGCCTGGATACAGTCGAGCTTGTGATGGCCTTCGAGGAAGAGTTCGGGATCGAGATTCCCGATGACGCCGCCGAAACCATCCAGACTTTCGGCGATGCGGTGAAGTTCATTACCGAAGCTGCCTGACTATTCGGTTTGACGGATCGAGCGACGGCGTCCGGCAGGGCGCCGTTTTTTCTTGACAGTTTGTATCGGGGCACCGGTGACACGCGCCCGCCGGCAAGGCAATGAACTGAACCTTTCAGCCGTCCAGATTGAAATGTGTCAGCCTGCGGTCGCGGCGTTCGCTCATCCGGTCGATCAGACGCCGGGCAAGGCGCGACACTTCCGCAGCGAACCCGGGATCGGAGGCAAGATTTCGGGCTTCCTGGGGGTCGTCGGCCAGATCGAACAGCATGGGGGGCAGGCGCCCGCCGAAATGGACGTATTTCCAGCGCGCTTCACGCAGGATCGACACGCCGGTTTGATGGGCGTCGAGGTGAAGGGCGCTCTGAAATCGCGTGGGGGATGTGGCGCTGCCGAAATCGGCTTCGAGAAACACCGCGTCACGCCAGCCCTCGGGGGTCATGCCCCTGGTGAAGGGCAAAAGTGAGCGTCCATCCATAGCCTGGGGCGCGGAACGGCCGATCCAGTCGAGGATCGTGGGGGCGATATCGACGGATTCGGTCATCGCCCTGACCACCTGGCCCGGCGCGGCATGCGGATCGCGCAGCAGCAGCGGTACATGATACGCGGCGTCGAAGACGCTTTCCTTGCCCCACATGCGCTTTTGCCCCAGCATGTCGCCATGATCCGCCGTCAGGACGACCAGGGTGCGGTCCGACTGGCCGGTCGCGTCCAGCCAGTCGAGGATGCGGCCGACATGATGGTCGACTTCGGCCACAAGGCCAAGGTAGAGCGCGCGCAGTTCATTGATGCGGGTGTCGGTCATCGCGGCACAATTGCCGTCAAACCCCCAGTAAAGGCCTGTCGCGGCGGGGCTGCTGAACCAGGCGTCCATGAAGGGATGGTCGGGTCGGGCAAGGTCGGGCAGGGGCAGTCCGGCCGGATCGACGAGATCGTTGTAAGGGGCAGGGGCCACCAACGGCGGATGCGGGCGGATATAGGTGACATGGGCGAACCAGGGCCGGTGCCTGCGAATATCGAGCGCCTGCAACGTGCGGTCGGTCAGATAGGCGGTGTCGCTGTCTTCGGCGCGGTAAAGGGCGGGGCTGGCCGGGCGGATTTCGTTGCCAGGGCCGCGTGGGCGGTAGAGGTCGGGCACCTTGACGCCGTCCATCTCGAATGCATAGCCCTTGTTGCGCAGATAGGCGGGCCATTCCAGCCCGTCGTCAAGACGCATTTCCACCAATTCGCGAAAGCCCGGGGCGACACCTTCGTAGGATTTCAGATCGGGGTCTTCAGGGTCCATGCCGGTCGGATCCGGGCTGATATCGGAATAGCCGAAAAGCAAGGGTTCATAACCCGCCTTTCGCGCCTCGGTCGCGATCGTGGCGTGGTGACGGGCAAGCGGGGTGCCGTTGCGGATGGCGCGGTGATTCATCGCGTAAAGGCCGGTCAGCAGACTGGCGCGCGCGGGGCCGCAGGGTACGGTGACTGTGAAATGATTGGCAAAGCTGGTGCCCGAGGCCGCCAGGCGTGCGAAATTCGGCGTTTGCACATGTTCGGCAAGCGGGCCTGACATGGCCTCAGCCGCCATCTGGTCGATGGTGATGAAAAGCACATTGCCTTTTTTCGACATTTTCAGGCCCCGGCAGGTTCGCTTGCAGCGAGTTTACGGGAAAAATCGAACTCTTCGGCAAAATGGCAGGCAACGAAGCGCTCCTTGCCCATCGCCCGCAGCTTGGGGATGTCCTTCTTGCAAAGATCCCTTGCGAAACGGCAACGGGTGTGAAACTTGCAGCCCGATGGCGGATTGGTGGGCGAGGGAATTTCACCTTCCAGCTTTTCGATATTTGTTGGTGCATCCGGATCAAGCGGCGGGATCGCCGAGATCAGCGCGCTGGTATAGGGATGGCGGGGCCGGGCGAACAGATCGCGGGTGGGCGCGGTCTCAACGAGCTGGCCGAGATACATCACCGCCACATGATCGCAGACATGGGCGACAACCGACAGATCATGACTGATGAACAGGAACGATATCCCCATTTCCTGCTGGATGGATTTCAACAGGTTCAGCACATCGGCCTGAATCGACACATCGAGTGCCGCGACGCTTTCATCGGCGACGATGAAACGAGGGCCGGAGACCAGCGCCCGGGCGATGGAAATCCGCTGGCGCTGGCCACCCGAAAAGGCATGCGGGAAACGCCGCAGATGTTCGAGGTTGAGCCGGCACTTGGCGGCGATTTCGCGCACCCTTGCATCGGTGTCGTCGCGGGTCCTGGTCAGGCCCATGACTTCGAGCGGCTCGGCGATGATGTCGCGCACGGTCATGCGCGGGGAAAGGGCCGCGTAGGGATCCTGGAAAATCAGTTGCGCGCGCTTGCGGTATTCCTTCAGCTCCGGCTTTGACAGGTTGCGCAGATCGTAGTGCACTTCGCCATCGTCATAGGTGACGGTGCCGTCGCTGATCGGCGCGGCACGCAGAAGCGCCCGTCCGAGCGTGGTCTTGCCCGACCCGCTTTCGCCGACAAGGCCGAAGAAGTTGCCTTTGTCGATGGAAATGGAAATATCGTCAACCGCGTTCAGAAAGACCGCCTTGGTCAGCAATCCGCCGCCAATGGTGTAGCGCACGGTCAGATTCTTGGCCTCGATCAGGGGTTTTTGCATCACGTCATTCCTTGCTTGACCGAATCCGCGACGACGTGGCAGGCGACAGACCGCCCGCCGGAAAGGTTGGTATCGTCTGGAACATCGCGGTCGCAGCGCCCCGGTATTGCCACCGGGCAGCGGGTCTGAAAGACGCATCCCGCAGGCCGGTCGAGCGGTGATGGGATATCGCCCGGAACCGGGGTCAGTTTGGCCTCCAGGTCTTCGAGCTTGGGCAAGGCGCTGAGCAGTCCGCGCGTATAGGGGTGCTGCGGATCGCGGATCACCTGGCGGACCGTGCCTTTTTCGACGATGCGCCCCAGATACATCACCGCGACCTTGTCGGCGGTCTGGGCGATCACCCCGAGGTCATGGGTGATGAACAGGATTGCCATGCCGAATTCGCTGACCAGATCCTTCATCAGATCAATCACCTGCGCCTGAATGGTCACATCAAGCGCCGTTGTCGGTTCATCGGCGATAAGCAGCCGCGGGCGGGTCGACAGCGCCATGGCGATCATCGCGCGCTGGCGCATCCCGCCGGAAAACTCGAACGCATATTGATCGAACCGCCGGGCCGCATCGGGAATGCCCACCCTGTCGAGCATTTCGATCGACAGATCGCGCGCGGCGGCCTTGGACAGGTCGGTGTGGATCAAGAGCTGTTCGATCATCTGCTTGCCGACCGATATCGCCGGCGCGAATGAGGCCATCGGTTCCTGAAAGATCATCGACACGGCACCGCCGCGCACGACCCTAAGTTCGGCATCGCGTTTGAGGGAAAACACATCGACCGGCCCGTCGGGCAGGTTCAGGATGATCCGCGATTTCGGATCGTACCGGGTGTTGCCCGCGTTGAGCCTCATCAACGCCTTGGCGGTTACCGACTTGCCAGACCCGCTTTCGCCGACCAGCCCCATCACCTCTCCGGGGTTGATATCGAATGTGACGTTTTCGACGGCGGTCACAAGGCCTTCGTCGGTACGAAAGCGGATCGTCAGATCCTTGACCGAGATCAGCGGTTCGCTCATTTCTTGGTCCCCGAATAGGGATCGGCGGCGTCGCGCAGCCCGTCGCCGACGAAGACGAAGGCAAGGACCAGCGCGATGAAGAAGATCACGGGGATGAAATACCATTGGTAATTCAGCAGAACGTCGGCCTTGGACACGTTTTGCATCAGCGCCCCCAGCGAATTGACCGGGTCTTTCAGGCCGAGACCGATAAAGGAAAGCGCCGTTTCGGAACGGACCATGTAGGGAAACGAGATCATCAGATCGACGATGATGTAGCTGGTGAACGAGGGCAGGAGATGGCGGCGGATCACATGGCTGGACGAGGCGCCGCAAAGCTCGGCGGCCAGCACATATTCCTGGGTGCGTTCGGTCAGCAGATGTGTGCGTATTCGTCGCGCCAGTGTCGGCCAGCCGATCAGCCCCAGAATGATCGAGATGAAGAAGAACCGGGTCTCCGAACTCCAGCTATCGGGCATGAAGGCGGCGAGCGCCATGAACAGCGGAATTGCGGGCACGGTGCGGATCGCGTCGGTGATCATCTGCAATATGCTGTCGATCCAGCCGCCGAAATAGCCCGCCACGCCGCCGATGATCAGCGCCAGCACGAATGAGATCAGCACCCCGAGCGTGCCCACCGCGAGCGAGGTCCAGATCGCGCTCAGCGTGCGTCCGAATATGTCCTTGCCGCTGGCATCGGTGCCGAAAAGATGGATCATGCCGCCATCGACACCGAACAGATGCAGATTGGAACGGATCAGGGCGAAATCGACATCGAAGGCGGTGCCGGGCAAATCCCAGTTGAGCGTAAATATCGTGTAGTTCCAGCCGCGCACGAACAGGTGCAGATATAGCCGCTCGTCGCGTTTTTCAGTCACCACCCAGCGGAAATTGGTCTTGGCCGAGCGTTCGCGTTCGGTCGCATAGATGAAGGGGCGGACGGAAAAGCCGTTTTCATCCCAGAATTTGGGTATCTGCGGCGCGCCGTTTTCGTAAGTCGTGTCACGGCCCGCGATGGTGGGATCATAGGGTGACAGGAAAGGCGCAAAAAGTCCCATCAGAACCATCAGAACCAGCGCATAAAGCGCGATCATGGCGGTACGGTTGCCCTTGAAGCGCGACCAGATCAACTGCCCCTGCGAGGCGGTGAAATACGCCTCTTTGGCCCGCTGGTCGACGCCATCATTCTTTTTCTTTTTCCAGAACATCGCTTACCCCATCATGCCGCGACGGACCCGTGGGTCGATTAGCGCCAGCAGTATGTCGGTGAAGAAGTTCAGGGCCACGATACTGGCAGTGAGAAGAAAGATGATGGCGCCGGCCAACTGCTGGTCATTCGACCGCGCGAGAGATTCGAACAAGAGCGCCCCCGCCTCGGTAAGCGTAAGGATCAGGGCGACGATCGGCAATTCGTTGAAGATGCGGTTGAGGTCGAAACCCAGAGAGTTGATTACCGGACCGAGCGAATGTTTTGCCGGGTAACGCCACAAGAGCCGCGCCCCGCTCACCCCCCGCGCCGATGCGGCTGTGACATAAAGCTTGCCTATTTCATCAAGCATCAGCGCCCGCACGGTCTGCAAGGCGAAGGCCGTCGCCGACCAGCCAAGAATAAAGACAGGCAGCCAGGCGTGGCTGAGGAAATCGCCGAATTTCGCCATGCTCCAGGCCGCATCGCGGTATTCCTTTGAAAACAGCCCGGTAAGACTGTCTCCGAAGAAAACGGTCGAAAACAGCATGATGATCAGCGCCAACAGGAAATTGGGCAGCGCCAGGCCCAGATAGCTGACGAATCTGAGCGAATTATTGACAAAAGCGTTGTTGGAGCTTGCCGATATGATGCCGATGGGAACGGCAATCGCATAGGACAGGATCAGCGCGGCCATGCAAATTCCGAGCGATATCCAGAACTTGTCGGCCAGAAGCTGGTTGATATTGAGCCGCAGGATACAGCTGTCGCCGAACTCGCCGTGGATGAACACGTTGCCGACCCATTTCACCCAGCGTTCGACAAAGGGCCGGTCCAGACCCAGGCGGCGTTCCTCGGCCTTGATATCGGCGATGGTGATCTGCGACCCTTGGGTGTTCTTGAAGGCCAGGTAGCGTTCGGCGCAGGTGCCGGGCACCAGTTCCATCAGGGTGAACACGATCAGCGAAACGGTGAGAAGCGTGATCAAGGCCAGAAAGGCACGGGTCATCGCGAATTGGATGAACTGACTCATGGCGGTTGCTCTGCCCCGGAGTTGCGACGGATGAAAATGGCGCCTGAGGCGGGCGGATGTACCCGCCTCAGGGCTGGTTCACGTCAGCGACGCGGCCTTATTCGTCCAGATACCACTGCGGGCCCCGGTAGGGGTAGGTCCGGTAATATTCGTAGGACGCTGTCTTGAACTCGGGGAAGTTCTTCAAGGCATTGCGGTGATAGATCGGGTCCGGCGTCAGCGCGGTACCGATGAACAGAAGATTGCCCGTCATGTTCTCGACCAGCCGGTTGGCAATGGCCCTGAACTCTTCGGTGCCCGAAGGTGTCGATTGCAGCGTGGCGATATCGGCCATCAGCTGTTTGACATATTCGGGCGGCTCGACACCGTTGGCGCCTTTCGAGTCGACCCATTCGGCCCAGAGCATGCCGGTCCGGTGGGCGAAGTAGTTCTCGAAGGGCGGTACCCACAGCTCGTTGTTGCCCATGATGATGCCGACGGGCTGGCCCTTTTCCCAAAGCCCGACATCGAGCTGGTTCGAGGATTGCGCCGAGCGGTATTCATCCGGCGTGATCTCTTTCACCGTGGTCTTGATACCGACATTGGACCATGCCTGACCGATCAGTTCGACGACCTGGCCGGCGATGCCCTGCGTGGCGAATTGCAGGTTCAGTACCAGCGGCGCGCCCGAGGGCAGGTCGCGGAAACCGTCACCGTCCTTGTCGACGACGCCAAGTTCGTCGAGGATCGCCTTGGCGCCATCGGGGTCGTATTCGGTGGCGAAGGTCTTCCATTTCGGGTCGATATAATCGGGCAGCGGCGAAAATCCGGTATATTGCTGGATCGTACCTTCGCCGAAATAGGCCGTTTCGTTCAGCGCATTGCGGTCGATCGCGATCGACATTGCCTTGCGGAAATCGAAGTTTCCGAAAATGCTGCGTTTTTCAAGATCTTCCGAGGTGACGTTGAAGGAAACCGCCTGCATGGCGATCTTCGGCTTGAGCTGGATCGTATAGCCGCCCTTCTCCTGGTTTTCCAAGAGCAGCGGCGCGTCCGACAGTTGCAGCGATTGTGCCTTGTAATCGACCTCGCCGTTGACCAGCTTCAGAAGCCGTACTTCCTGGTCATTGGCAAAGACCTCGTCCTGCTCGTTGATATAGGGCAGCTGATGGCCCGCCGTATCGACCTGGAAGAAATAGGGGTTGGCGACGAAATGGCGCCCCTCGGTGGTTTCGCGGATGACGAAATGGCTTTCCAGCGTCGGCATCGCGTTGGCCGGCAACTTGTCGAGCTTGTCAGGCGAATTCAGCATCGGTGTGCCGGTATCGGTCCAGTCCGAATTGCCGTAATAGGCCTTGATCGCGTCATAGCCGTTCTTGAAGCCCATGCTTTGCGCCAGCTTGTCCGCATCCGGGTTGATATCGGGGTGGAACTGGCCAAGGAAATGCTTGGGCTGGAAGCCTTGCCCGAAATGCGTGGCGAAGTGGGCCAGAAGGCCCGGTTTGGGCGCCGGCAGCTTGAAGATGACGGTTTCGTCATCGGGGGTCTCGATCGTCATCCTTTCGCCGCCGACCAGAACATAGTCCTTCGGCTTCTCGATGACATTGGGGTCAAGCGCCAGGTTGTCGTACCAGAACTTCACATCGGCCGAGGTGAAGGGCTGGCCGTCCGACCATTTGTGCCCCTTGCGCAGGTGGAAGGTCAACTGGGTGAAATCGTCGTTCCAGTCCCAGCTTTTCGCGACATTGGGCACGATGGTTTCCAGATCGTCCGAATAACGCACGAGGTTGACATGGCGGACCGACAGAAAGTCCGAGGTGCCCGCCTCGTTGGCATTCGACAGCGCATCGAAGGTGCCGCCGTAATGTCCGATGGAATCGTAGGGCACGACCACCAGCGGTTCCTCGGGAAGGCGTTCGGCCAGGGGCGGCAGTTCGGGGTTGTTGCGGATCTGCGCGTTCAGATCGCCGATCGCCGGGTTTTCCGAGAACTCCAGCGTGCAATTGGCGGCCGTCTGGAATTCTGAAAGCTCATATTGCTCGGGGAACTGGCCCGGAGCCACCCCCTGCATGTCGGCGACGGTGATCGCCGGGCACGCCGCGAACGCGCTTGTCGTGAGCAGGAGTGTTCCCACCCAGCTCGTCACGAATAATTTGGTTGGTTTTGTCATTGTGACCTCTCTGTTGACGCATGGTCAAAAGGATACTCCAGGCAAAACCACCCGAATTGACCGGATGGTCATTGCCGGCTTGTCCAGCGTTGTTTTGGTTCTTGTGACGGCCTGAAAAAACGTCAGTCCTCCCTAGTTCGCCGACAGTGGCAAAAAGCCGCATGTCGAGTCAAGGGGTATGCGGGCGGCAAATCGTATCCCTGCGCGCCCTGCCGGGGCAGCGGGTGGGGAATATGGGAACAATCCTAATAGGTTCATTGGCTGAGCTTATGGCGAGCGCTGCCCATGAACCGTAGCTCGCGCATCCTGGAAACAGCACCGCCGCAAGCCCGCTTGAGCCCGGTATCAGGCCGCCGTTTCGCCGCTCAAAACGGGCTTGCGGCAGCCGCCCCGCGGAAAGCCCCGCGATCATCGCGCCGCCAATGCATGGCGATCCGCCCCGGCGCATCGGCCGGTTCAGCCTTTGACCACTTGTGGCAGGCGCATGGCGGGGGGCGTGTTGCGGCTGCGCCCGGACGTGACATGGCCGTCGATGATGGTCATGCCGATGCCGGGAAGATTGCCAAGGCGCACCGATTCCAGCAGCGACTTGCCCGGCGCGTGTTGGGCCTGATCCATCAGGGCAAAATCCGCGGCGCGTCCCTTTTCGATCAGTCCGGTGTCGAGTTCGCGCTGGCGGGCGGTGTTGCCGGTGGCAAAGCAGAAGGCGACCTCGGCGGGCACATCGCCGAAAGCCGACAGCATCGCCACCATGCGCAGGATGCCCAGCGGCTGAACCCCCGATCCGGCGGGGCCGTCGGTGCCGAGGATGATCTGGTCGAGCTTTTTCAGCTCTCGCGCGGTGTTCAGCGTCAGCACGGCGGCACGTTCATTGCCGTTGTGGACGATCTCAAGGCCCTTGGCGCAGTTTTCGCAAAGACAGACGATCTGGTCGTCGGGCAGCGCCGAATGGCCGCCATTGATATGGCCGACGACATCGGCGCCGGTTTCCAGCACCATATCGGCGTCGATCAGCCCCGATCCCGGGATCGACGGGCCGCCGGTATGGATCGTGCTCTGAATGCCGTATTTGCGCGCCCAGCCGACCATCTGCCGCGCGGTCTTGCCGTCCTTGACGGACCCAAGGCCAACCTCGCCCAGAAGCTTGATGCCCGCATCGGCCAGATCCTTGAAATCCTGCTCGACCAGCCCGTGTTCGATCACCGGCGCCCCGGCATGGACCTTGACCCCCGAGGGGCGGAAATTTTCGTACCAGCGCTGGGAAGCTATCGCCATGGCTTTCAGCCCGACGATATCCTTGGGGCGGCCCGGCATATGCACTTCGCCCGCCGAAATCAGCGTGGTGACACCGCCGTGCAGGGTGCTGTCGATCCAGTGAAGCTGCTGCTGGCGCGGGGTATAGTCGCCGACCACCGGGTGAACGTGGCTGTCGATCAGGCCGGGGACCAACGTGACGCCGTTGGCGTCAACCTCGGCCGTCGCGCCTTCGGTATCGAGTTCTTTGGCACGGCCCCAATCGGCGATCTTGCCGTCGATGGCGATCAGGCAATCGCCGTCCAGGGTGGGGGCCTCGATCTTGCCAGACAGGATCATGCCGATATTGCGGATGACGAGTTTTTGCGGGGATGCGTCCATTGTGGCCTCATCAGACGGGAAGGCGTTTCATTGGTACGCTAACATGGAAACGGGGCCGATCAATGCGCAAAACATTTGCGGTCGGGGGCCAGGCGTCCCTATAGTCCGGGTCGTGTCGAGGCGGGAGGCGGCCGGGTGGCGAGCGAAGATCCAGGCGAGGCTGCACCGGAGGCGTACCGGCTGGAAGAACAGGTGGGCTTTGTTCTGCGGCTGGCCGCGCAGCGCCATGCGGCGATATTTCAGGCCCAATCCTTGATGAAGCTGACGCCCACGCAGTTTTCAGCGCTGATCCGCATCGCCGAAGAGGGCGAGTGTTCGCAAAACCGTCTGGGGCGTTTGACGGCGATGGACGCGGCCACGATCAAGGGGGTGATCGACCGGCTGCGTGAAAAGGCGCTGGTGGCGCTGAAGCGCGATTCGGGCGACAAACGCCGGATGATGATCGCCCTGACACCCAAGGCAGCGGCGATGATTCCGCAACTGCACGCCGCCGGCCACGCGATCACCGGGGCGACGCTCGCGCCCCTGTCGGCGAAAGAGCGGGCGCGGTTGCTCAAGCTTTTGAAAAAGATCGCCTGAAGCCGCCACAAAAAGCGATGTGGGCCCGCGTGGTCGCATCGGTTGGGTCGCGAAACAAATTGACAAAACGCCGGCTGGGATTAGCATTTGTATACGAATGAAATGCACCGGCGCTGCGGGGCGGCACTAAGGCAGGTTTCATGGGCTATTTCGCACCAGCAACGGTTGACGATGCGCTGGCGGTTCTGGCGGCCGGGGATGTCGTGATCGTGGCCGGAGGCACCGACATTTTCCCTGCCCTGGGCCGCCGGGCGCCTGGCGGCGGCCTGCTTGACGTGACGCGCATCGCGGGGCTGCGCGGCATTGCCCGCGCGGATGCGGGTTGGCGTATTGGCGCCGCGACGCGCTGGCGCGATGTGATCGACGCGCCCCTGCCTCCCGCCTTCGATGCGCTCAAACAGGCCGGACGCGAGGTCGGATCGGTTCAGATCCAGAACGCGGGCACTGTGGCCGGCAATATCTGCAATGCCTCGCCTGCGGCTGACGGGGTGCCCCCGTTGCTGGCCCTGGACGCAGTTGTGGAGATCGCCTCTTTGAAGGGTCCGAGGCGCGTCCCGCTGGCAAGCTTCATCACCGGGGTGCGCCGCGTCGATCTGAGGCCGGGCGAAATTGTCACGGCGCTTCATGTGCCAGAAGTTTCGGGCGCCTCACATAGCCATTTCGTCAAGCTGGGCAGTCGCCGCTACCTGGTTATTTCGATCGCCATGGTGGCCGTCCTGCTGAGGCTGGAGCAAGGGCTGATTGCCGAGGCGCGGGTAGCGGTCGGGGCCTGCGCGCCAGTGGCGTTGCGTCTGACGGCGCTGGAAGCGGCCCTGTGCGGGGTCGATCCCGCGCGGATGCGGGCGCCGGAACTGTTCAGCGCCGCCCAACTCGCCCCGCTGCGCCCGATTGATGATGTGCGCGCCAGCGCGGCCTACCGCCAGGAAGCGGCGGCAGAGTTGTGCCGGCGGGCGGTGATGGCGGCGGCGGCAAAGGCGGCGGCCCATGGATAGCGCGGCACCCGTGATGACCGAATTCGTGCTCAACGGCACGGCGGTCGGCATCCGCACCTATCCCGGAGAGAGACTGTCGCAGGCCTTGCGCGAAAGGCTGGGCGCGCGTGACGTCAAGGTCGGCTGCGATGCGGGCGACTGCGGGGCCTGCACCGTGCTGGTCGATGGAGAGCCGTATTGTGCCTGCCTGATGGCCGCGCAGCAGGTCGCGGGGCGCCGGGTGGAAACGGCGGGCGGGTTGACGGCTGACGATCCCGCGGGGCGCCGGCTGGCCGAGCGTTTTCAGGATACCGGGGCGGCGCAGTGCGGGATCTGCACACCGGGGATGCTGGTGTCTGCCGTGGCGCTTTTGCGGGTCAATGCCAGCCCGGACGAGGCCGAGGTTCAGGACGCGCTGGGCGGGGTCTTGTGCCGCTGTACCGGCTATCGCAAGATCATCGAGGCGGTGTGCCGGGTTGGCGCGGCGCTGGGTACCGAAGGCCGCGTGGGCGATGCCATTCGCCGGGTCGACGGGCTGGCCAAGGTCAGCGGCACCGAATTGTTTGGCGATGATGTCGCCCCTCCGGGCACGCTGGAAATCCGCGTCATCCGGTCGCCCTGTCCCCATGCCGCGTTCGCCTTTGGCGACCTGGCCGCGTTCCGCGCGGAACACCCCGGCATCGCCGCGGTTCTGACGGCGGCGGATGTGCCGGGTCTGAACCGGTTCGGGGTGATCCCGGATTTCGCCGACCAGCCGGTTTTCGCCGAAAAGGCCGCGCGGTTTCGCGGCGAGGCTGTGGCGGCCGTCGTTGCGACGCCCGAAGCAATGCGGGCTTTCGACGCCGCGGATTTTCCGGTCGCCTGGAGCGAACTGCCGCATGTCGCCACGCTGGCCGGGGCAGAGGCCGATACCGCGCCGCAATTGCACGAAGGCCGGGCGGGCAATGTCATGTGCGGCGGCTTCGTTGCCTGCGGCGACGTGGCGGCGGCGCTGGCGGGGGCGGATGTGACGGTCGAGGGCAGCTTTGAAACCGGCTTTGTCGAGCACGCCTATATCGAGCCAGAGGCCGGATTCGCCCGTATGGTCGGCGGCCGGCTGGAAATTCACGCCTGCACCCAGGCTCCGGTGATGGATCTCGACGCGCTGGCCGCGATCCTCGGCATGGACCGCGCGGCGATCCGTATCGTGCCGACGGCGGTGGGCGGCGGATTCGGATCGAAGCTCGATATCTCGGTGCAGCCCTATCTTGCGCTGGGCGCACTGGTCACGGGCCGGCCGGTGCGCCTGACCTATTCGCGCAGCGAATCGATGCGCTCGACGACCAAGCGGCATCCGGCATCGATGACGGTCAGGATCGGCGCGCGGCGCGACGGGCGGCTGCAAGGGATCGACTTTCAGGGCGATTTCAATACCGGGGCCTACGCCTCTTGGGGGCCGACGGTGGCCAACCGGGTGCCGGTTCATGCCTCGGGGCCTTACCGCGTTGCCGATTACCGCGCCCGGGCGCGGGCGATCCACACCCATTGTCCGCCTTCGGGGGCGTTTCGCGGTTTTGGCGTGCCGCAGGCGGCGATAGCACTGGAATCGCTCTTGGACGAACTGGCCGACAGGCTGGGGATGGATGCGCTCGATTTTCGGGTGCTGAATGCGCTCGACAACGGCCAGCCGACCGTCTGCGGCCAGGTGTTCAGGCAAGGTGTCGGCATCAAGCCCTGCCTTGAGGCGCTGCGTCCGGCCTGGGTGCGCGAACGGCAGGCCGCCGAGGCGTTCAACGCCAGCACAGGGCCGCTGCGCCGGGGGGTTGGCATCGCGGCGGGGTGGTATGGCTGCGGCAATACCTCGCTGCCCAACCCATCGACCATCAAATCCGGCATCCGCGCCGACGGTAGCGTGGTGCTGCATCAGGGCGCGATGGATATCGGCCAGGGGGCCAATACGGTCATCACACAGATTTTCGCCACAGCACTTGGTGTGCCGGTCGGCGCCGTCACGCGGATCGGGGCCGATACGGATGTGACGCCGGATGCGGGCAAGACTTCCGCCAGCCGCCAGACTTATGTGTCGGGAAACGCGGCGATGCTGTCGGGCAAGGCGCTGCGGGCCGCGATATTGCAACGGGTGAATGCCTCCGATGCGGCGGTGCTGTCCTTTGGTCCGGGCGTGATCGAGGTGGCGGACATGGGGCGCAATCACCGGATCGATCTGGGCCGGCTGGTGGCGGACGCAGAAGGCTATGTCTTGCGCGCCGAGCAAACCTATGACCCGCCTACCAGCGCGCTCGATCCGAACGGCCAGGGCGAGCCCTATGCACAGTTCGGCTATGCCTCCCATCTGGCGGTGGTGGAGGTGGATATGGCGCTGGGTACAGTCCGGCCGATCCGTTTCATTGCCGCCCATGATGTCGGCCGCGCGATCAATCCGATGCTGATCGAAGGGCAGGTGCATGGCGGCATTGCCCAGGGGCTGGGGATGGCGCTGATGGAGGAATTCGTTCCGTCGCGCACCGAAAATCTGCATGATTACCTGATCCCTACAATCGGCGACATTCCCCCGATTGAAACGATCATCGTCGAAGAGGCCGACGCCCACGGGCCGTTCGGTGCCAAGGGCCTGGGCGAACATGTGCTGATCCCGACGGCTCCGGCGATCCTGAATGCGATCCGCCGGGCGGCGGGCGTGCGCATGACGCGGGTGCCGGTGACACCGGCGCGGTTGCGCGCTGCGATAGGAAGGAAGGGCTGATGGCCGACAGGGCAAAGGAGAGGCCGGAAAAGATCCGCTGCGATGCCTGCCCGGTGCTGTGTTACATCGCCGAGGGCCTGTCGGGGGCATGTGACCGCTATGCCAATCACGGCGGCGAGCTCGTCCGGCTCGATCCGCTGACCATCATCGAGGGCGCCGAGGCCAAGGGTGTCAGGGCGGTGCCCTTCCTCACCGGCGCGGAATGGGACGGCGACATGCTGGCCACCACCCGCCCGGTGATCACCGCCATCGGCGCGGGCACCACCTATCCCGATTACAAACCCGCCCCCTTCATCGTCAGCCAGCAGATCGAGGGCGTCGATATGGTCACCGTCGTGACCGAAGGCATTTTCAGCTATTGCGGAGTCAAGGTAAAGATCGACACCGACCGTCATATCGGATCGGAACGCGCGGTGGTGCGCGCCGGCGGCGAGCCCATCGGCCATGTGATGACCAGCGAATACGGATCGAAGATGCTGTCGCTGGGCGGGGTGGAACATCTGACGGGCGGCTCGAAGAAAGAGGGGCGCGCGACCTGCGATGCGCTGTTGCGGCTGTGCAATTGCGAACCGGTGGAGATGACGATCGACGATGCCGTCACCGTCACCGTTCAGGCGGGCAGGCCGCCGATCGTCAATGGCGAGGAAGAGCGGCTGATGCGCGTGGGCTGCGGGTCGGCGGCAATCGGCATGTTCGCGGCACAGTGGGTCGGCCATGTCGACGAGGCGGTGGTGGTCGACGATCACATCACCGGGGTTCTGTCGGAGCACCAGGCGGGCAAGATGCTTGGCCTGCCGCCCACGGGGATCAGGGTGAAAGGCCGCCGCTCGACGCCGGGGCGGTATTTTCAGGTGGCCGAACCGGGAACGGGCTGGGGCGGCACCAACATCGACGATCCGCTGCTGATCCTGCGCGAGGCGGATGCCGGGATCGCCTGGCCGGGGCTGCGGCTTTTCATGGTGTCGACCACGGGCGAGCAGTTTGCCTATTACGAGCTGGACGAGCATCTCGTGCCGGTCCGCAAGCCGGCCCCCGAGGCCGTGCGCGCCTCGGCCGAACGCATTGCCGAAAACTGTGAGCCCTCGGTCTGCTCGGTGCTGTTCATGGGCGGGGCCGGCGGATCGCTGCGCGCCGGCGTCACGGAAAACCCGGTCAAGCTGACACGTTCCGTCAAGGCGGCGCTGACGCGCGTGTCCTGCGGCGGCTCCGAAGCCTATGTCTGGCCCGGCGGCGGCATCACGGTCATGGTCGATGTCCTGGGGATGCCGGCAAATGCGTTTGGCTATGTGCCGACCCCGGCGCTGGTGGCGCCGATCGAATTCACCTTGCGGCTGGCCGATTACGCGGCGCTGGGCGGGCACATGAAGGCGGTTCAACCGATTGACCGGGTGTTGGCCCGCAATCCGCGCCGGGTGGGGCGTGACCGATGAGCGGCCCGGTCGCGGCCTTGCTTGACGGTGGCGGTGGCGCGCGGCTGCATCTGCAGCACGGGCCGATTGACCTGATCATCGGGGCGGAGGAGGCGCAAGCCGGTGCGCGCGCCCGCGCCTTTCGCGCCGCCGCCGATCGGTTCGAGACGGTGCTGAGCGTATTGGTGGATGAATTGCCGCTGCTGCGGATGCCCGTCACATCGCCTCCGGCGTCTTTTGCTGGCCCGGTGGCCAGGCGCATGGCGGATGCCGTGGCGCGGTTTTCGCGAAAGACCTTCATCACCCCGATGGCGGCGGTTGCCGGGGCGGTTGCCGACGAGGTTCTCGCGGCGATGCGCGCCGCGGCGCCGCTGGCGCGGGCCTATGTGAACAACGGCGGCGATATTGCGCTGCATCTGGCCTTTGGGGCGCGCTTTTCGCTGGCCATGGCAGGTTCCGGGGGCGGCGATCTGGGCCGGATCTCGGTGACGGCGGGCGATGGTATCGGCGGTATCGCCACGAGTGGGCGCGGCGGGCGCAGCCTGTCGATGGGCATCGCCGATAGCGT
Source organism: Paracoccaceae bacterium (assembly GCA_020446815.1). Lineage (GTDB taxonomy): Bacteria > Pseudomonadota > Alphaproteobacteria > Rhodobacterales > Rhodobacteraceae > Albidovulum. The sequence goes on along the minus strand of JAGRDY010000026.1, from coordinate 205,474 downwards.
GACGGTTCTGGGCGCCGACGCGGCCACCGCGGACGCGGCGGCGACGCTGATCGCCAATGCGGTCGATTTGCCAGGCCATGGCGCCGTCGGGCGTTGTCCTGCCAATGAACGGCAACCCGAAAGCGATCTCGGCGCACGTCTGGTCGTCACCCGTGTCGGCCCGCTTTCGCACAGGGATGTCGGTATGGCCTTGAACAGGGGCGCCGAACTGGCCGAAGATTACCGTGCGCAGGGTCTGATCCTTGGTGCGGCGCTATTCCTGCGCGGCAAGTCGCGGCTTGTCGGTTGTGCGCCAGCAAAGATCGCCCGGAGGGTGGAACATGCCTGAAGTCCGTTTGCGAAAGATGCAGGTGGCCATCGAAGATATCTTTCACGAAGGCGGGCCGACCGCGCCGGTGCCGCTACGCCGGGTGGCGGTGCTGGCGGTGATCGCCAACCCCTTTGCCGGCCGGTTCGTACCCGACATTCAGGGCTTCATGGGCGATCTGCGCCCGCTGGGCCTGGACATGGCCAAAAGGCTGGTTGCGGCGGTCGGCGGGGCCGACAGGGTCGAGGGCTATGGCAAGGGTGCCATCATCGGCGCGGGGGGAGAGCTGGAACACGCCGCGCTGTGGCACGCACCGGGCGGATATGCGATGCGCGAACTTGTCGGAGGCGCGAAGGCGATCGTTCCGTCCACCAAGAAGGTTGGCGGCGTGGGCGCACGGCTGGACGTGCCGGTGACACATATCAACGCCTCCTACGTTCGCAGCCACTTCGATGCGATGGAAGTGGGCATCAACGATGCCCCCCATGAAGACGAAATGCTGCTCGCGCTGGTGATGACGAGCGGTCCGCGGGTGCATTCGCGCTCTGGCGGGCTGGAAGTGGCGGATATCAAGGGGGAGGATGGATTGCGATGAGCGCTGAAATCAGAAAAACCGCTGTCTGGATCGAGGAAACCCATAGCGAGATCGGCAAGAACATCGTGCCGCCGACCCGCAAGGCGGTGGCCGTCGCGGTGATCGCCAATCCCTTCTGCGGACGCTATGTCGAGGATTTGACGCCATTGATGGATATCGGTGCGGAACTGGGCGGGCTGCTGGGGCAGAAATGCGTCGCCGCGCTGGGCATCGCGCCGTCACGGGCCGAAAGCTATGGCAAGGCGGCCATGGTCGGTGAAAACGGCGAACTGGAACATGCCGCGGCGATCCTGCACCCCAAGCTCGGCGCGCCGCTTCGCGCGGCGGTCGAAAAGGGCGCGGCTCTCGTGCCATCATCGAAAAAGATGGGCGGGCCGGGGCAGGTGCTCGATGTGCCGCTGGGCCACAAGGATGCCGCTTATGTGCGGTCGCATTTCGATGCAATCGAGGTGCGGCTCAACGATGCGCCGCGCGCCAACGAGATCATGGTGGCGGTGGCCGTCACCGATAGCGGGCGCCCCTTGCCCCGCGTCGGCGGGCTGACGGCCAGTGAAGCGGTGGGTGAAGACGGGTTGCGGTAGCCCCGGATCCGGCGGGCGGGGAAATGCCGCGCCGCCCCGCGGGATTTCGCCAGGCAGATGTCTGCGAACATCTCAGGCGTCTGGATTGGCGGGGTCCCTGGCCCGGTTTGCCTGAGACACCAGCCAGTCGCGCAGGATATGGGCATCGGGATGGCTGGCGCCGTCACCGGGCTCGATGAGGTGAAAGGCTTCGCGGATCGCGACCGGCTGCGCAAAGGGGCGAACGAGTCGGCCCGAGCCAAGATCCGGCCCGATCAGAGATGTCCGGCCCAGTGCCACGCCGGCGCCGGTGGCGGCGATTTCAAAGGCCAAAAGCGAGTTGTCCACCTGAATGCCCCGTCCGGCATCCACCGACCGGGCGCCAGCGGCGCCAAGCCATATCGCCCAACCCTCTTCATAGCCCATGACATGCAAGAGCCGATGGTTGGCAAGGTCATCGGGTGATTTCAATGCATTATTGCCCCTGGCAAGGTCAGGCGCGCAAAGCGGCTCAAGGCATTCCCAGGTCAGGCGGTGGCTGGCGAAGCCGGGCCATTTGCCATTGCCATAGCGGATGTCAAGATCGAAACGTTCCTTGTCGAATTCTTCGTTCCAGATGCTAGAGACGATGCGGATCGGTGTCTTGGGGTGCTGTTCGAAGAAATGCGGCAGGCGCGGCGCGATCCAGTTGACGGCAAAACCCGCCGCCGCGCGCAGGGTCAGAACTTCGGAACGGCGATTGCCGAACACCTCCTGGGTGCCTGCCGCAAGCCGGTCGAAGGCATCGCGGACCTTGGGCAGATAGGCTGCGCCCACCTTGGTCAGGACAAGACTGCGGGGCCTGCGCTGAAACAGCGGCTCGCGCAGATAGTGTTCCAGCAGCTTGACCTGTTTGGAGATCGCCGCCTGGGTCAGGTTCAGCTCGCCCGCGGCATGGGTGAAGCTGAGATGCCGGGCCGCCGATTCAAAGGCCCGAAGCCAGGCAAGAGGGGGCAGTTTCTGGCCCATGGCATACCTTTCCATAACAATGGTTTGGCCCTGGTCGCCAAGCCCCGGCCCGGTTGATGGTCAATTTCTGTCTTGCAAGCGGGCAATCGCTTCGCCCTTCGGTCTCGTCTGTTCCGGGCACCGTTCGGCGGGTGTGGATCGGCACCGCTCATGCGCCGTTCTGGCCCTTGCAAAAGAGATCATAGACCAGCTCCAGCACCCGTTTGGTCCGGTCATCGGCAAGGCTGTAGAAAACCGCCTTGCCGTCGCGGCGGGCCGACACGAATCCTTCAAGCCGAAGCCGCGCCAGTTGTTGTGACACGGCGGCCTGGCGCGCCGAAACGAGCGTTTCAAGGTCGGTCACCGATTTTTCGCCGGTCGTCAGGTGGCATAGAATCCGCAGTCGTCCTTCATGGCTGATTGCCTTGAGGAAGGCCGACGCCGATTGTGCCTTCGCGGCAATCTTGTCGGCCTCGTCTTCGGAAATCGACGCATCATCGGGGGTCGGCAGTGCCATTGGCGTACCTCTAAACGGCCGGATAAACCCATTAGCCGACATCCCCGCCCGGACGCAACGATCATCGGCATCAAGAACCTGTGCGCCAAAGATGTTGGTATCGCCAGCCGGCGGTCCCGGGCCATCGGGACGCCAGGCGGATCATTCGCCCCTGAAAGTGGCGCGATCAGGGCGGGCTGTCCCTGCCGGGGCCGGGAACACGCTGGAAGGGGCCTTGCAATGCGGCGCCTCGTTTCGACCTTTTCCACGGCGGTACCAGCGGCGGTAATGCGCGTATTGTCAACAATACCGCTTGTTTTTGTCCATTCCCGCCTCATTCTTACCCATTTCGGCTGGCTTAGTGGGGCCCGGTCATATCAGGCAGGGCAGTGGGAATGTATTCAAGCGACACCAGATCCGCCCTCCGGCCCGTGTTTCTTGTGCCGGTGCTGTTCACCGCAACCATTTTCCTCAGCGCGTCGCTGCTGTTCTTCGTGCAGCCGCTTTTCACCAAGATCGTGCTTCCGCAGATCGGCGGCGCGCCGGCGGTGTGGACGACCGCGATGCTGTTTTTCCAGAGCGCGCTGATCGGCGGTTATCTTTATGCACATCTGTCAACGACCTATCTGAGCTTGCGGGCGCAGGTTCTGCTGCATCTGAGCCTTTGGGCCGTTGCGCTGACATTCCTGCCGCTGTCGATCCCTGAAGGCTGGCAATATGTGCCAGATGCGTCCGCGGTCTGGCAGACGCTGGTGTTGTTCGGTCTGGGCGTCGGGGTACCCTTCGGCGTGCTCTCGGCCAATGCGCCGCTAATCCAGTCGTGGTATGCGCGCAGCGGCGGGCCTTCGGCCGACGACCCCTATTTTCTTTACGGCGCCAGCAATCTCGGCTCGCTGATCGCCCTTCTGGCCTTTCCGCTGGTGGCGGAACCGTTGTTCGGGGCCGTCCGCATCGGGCAGGGCTGGGCCGTGGGCTTTGTCGCCTTGGGGGGCTTTCTCGCGGCCAGCGGCCTTGGCGCCGCGCGGGGGGCGCACGCCGCCGTGCCCGTGCGGCCCGGGCAAGACAGCGGGCGGCCGAGTCTGTCGCGGGTCGGTCACTGGCTCTTGCTGGCTTTCATTCCATCATCACTGATGCTGGCGATCACCACCAAGATCAGCACGGATATCGGGGCTATTCCGCTGGTCTGGGTTGTGCCGCTGTCGCTGTATCTTCTGAGCTTCGTGCTGACGTTTTCGCGGCGGCCGTTCTTTGGCGCCACTGTCTTGCGCATTGCCTATATGGCCGCTCTTGGCTGGCTTGCCGTGGTCTTTACCGGAATCGGTGGCACACATCTGGATCTGATCGGCATCGCGGGTCTGGTCGCCAGTTTCTTCGCTGTCGCCATGTTCGCCCATACCCGGCTTTATGACGTGCGCCCCGAAGGCCGGCATCTGACGCTTTACTATGTCGTCATGTCCGCGGGGGGGGCGTTGGGCGGGTTGTTCAACTCGGTCCTCGCGCCCGCGGTTTTCGTCACCCTGGCCGAGGGAGGGATCACGACGCTTCTGGCGGCGGCGCTGATCCTGAGCCCTGAAATGCGCCTGACGCTGCCGCTTGCCAAAAAGGGGGTCGCCTATGGCGTCATTGCGGCCGGGGCGCTGGTTCTGGCGGTCCAGCCCTTTGCCGTCGAAAGCTGGCTGGCGCTGAAACTGATCATGTTCGCGCTGGCCGCGACAGTCGCTTTTCTGCTGCGCCGCACCGTTCCGGCGGCGGCGCTGGCGGCAGGGCTGGTCGCGGTTGTCGGCAATTACGTCATCCCCGCCGGCGACATATTCCGCGACCGCAGTTTCTTTGGCACCCATTGGGTCGCCGATGTCGGCGGTCTGCGCCAATATGCCAATGGCACGACCCTTCACGGGGCCGAGCGCCTGGCGGACTATCGCAAGCCGCGCCCCGAACCGCTGTTCTATTACCACCGAAACGGGCCGATGGCGCAGGTCCTGAGCTCGTATATCGGGCGTGCGGCCAGGCATGTCGGCGTTGTCGGGCTGGGGGTCGGATCGCTGGCCTGTTACAGGCAGCCGGGCCAGCACTGGCAGTTCTACGAGATTGACCCAGTGGTCGACAGGATCGCCCGCAACCCTGCCTACTTCACGTTCATCTCGGCCTGTGCCGGCGATGCGCCAACGCATCTGGGCGATGCGCGGATGGTTTTGGCCGCACAAGAGGGGTTGAAATACGATCTGCTGGTGATCGACGCCTATGGTTCCGATTCCGTGCCGGTGCACCTGACGACGCAGGAAGCGATGCAGCTCTATCTCGACCGGCTGGCCCCGGACGGGGTGCTGCTTTATCACATCACCAACCGCTATTACGCCATTGAGCGGCCCTTGTCGCGCAGCGCGGCGGCACTGGGGCTTGAGGCACGTTTGCAGGACTATTCGGGCAACGCGGAGAATGACCCCGCCGACAGCGCGTCGCGGGTGGTGATGCTGGCGCGACATGCCCGCGCCCTGGGGACGCTGGCGGAGGATCCGCGCTGGCGGGTGCTTGCCTCCGATGGCGGGCGCATCTGGACAGATGATTTCGCCAACCCGCTGGCGGCGCTTCGGTAGCGTTCCGGGACCGGGGCGGCATACTTTATAGCGCGCTGGCCGGTTCCGGCTGGCAATGGGGCCGGCCGGCGGGCGCAGACAGATGTGACGTATCAACCTGGCCTTAGAATCGCTGGTTCGCCGCCTCACGCTCCGGTCGAACGTGAAAAGCGATGCCTGATGCTGCGACACAGGATCGAAGCGCTTTTGTTGTTTACCTGCCGGGGCGTACCTGTTTATCCTGAGCAAAAATCCGCATTCGGAGGCAACAATCCGGATCAGGGAAAATCGGGGGGGATTTAGATGCTGATACCACGGCCAGGCGATTCTTTGTGCGATCGCCGGAGCGGCGCAGCATGAGTGCCGATGCCATCATCGAAGCGAAAAGCGTGACCAAGACGTTTGGCGGGCCGGCTGAGCCGGTCGTGGCCCTGGACCATGTCAGCGCCGCAATCCTGCGCAACGAGTTTTTCACCCTGCTGGGGCCGTCGGGCTGCGGGAAAACCACGCTGCTGCGGCTGATTGCCGGTTTCGAGATGCCCGACAGCGGGGAAATCCGCCTCGATGGCGAGGAAATCGGCCACCTGCCGCCCAACAAGCGCCCGGTCAATACGGTGTTTCAAAGCTATGCGCTGTTTCCGCATATGACGGTGCGCGAGAATATCGGATTTGGCCTGTTGATGCAGGGCCGCGCGCAAACGGAAATCCGCGAGATCGTGGACCGGATGCTCGAACTCGTGCGGATGGTCGAGATGGCCGAGCGTAAGACCGACCAGATTTCCGGCGGCCAGCAGCAGCGCGTCGCGCTGGCGCGCGCTCTGGCGCCGCAACCCAAGGTGCTGTTGCTGGACGAACCGCTGTCGGCACTGGATTACAAGCTGCGAAAAGAGATGCAGATCGAATTGAAGCGGCTCCAGCATGAAACCGGCATCACCTTTGTCTTCGTCACCCATGACCAGGAAGAGGCGCTTACCATGTCGGACCGTATCGCGGTGATGAGCAACGGCAAGATCAACCAGATCGGCAGCCCGCGCGAAATCTACACCCATCCGGTCAACCGGTTCGTCGCCGATTTCATCGGCGAGACGAATTTCATCGAGGCGCAGCTTGAAAAAGGGGTGGCGCGGCTGGCCGGCGGGGCGCGGGTCGCGATTGAAACCGGCCATGCCGACGGGGCCGTGACGCTGGCGGTGCGCCCCGAACATGTGCGCATTGCCACGCAGGGGGCGCAGGGCGCAATCCCCGCCACCGTCGCCGATTCGGTCTATTTCGGCACCGACAGCCATGTCTATCTGGCCCTTGACGATGGCACCGAGGTCGTGGCGCGGCTCGGCACCGATGCGTCAGGCCATAGCGGGCCGGAGGCAGGCGACAAGGTGTTTGTCGATTTCGCGCCGGGATCGGTTCAGGTGCTGGAGGCCTGAGCGCAATGTCAGAGGTGCAAAAACAGGCCGACCGCAAAAATGCCCGCAACGCATGGGCGCTGTCCGCGCCGGCCTTGCTCGTGCTGACGGTCGCGGCGGTGGGACCGCTGCTGATCATTCTGATCTATTCGTTCCTGTTGCCCGGCAAATACGGCAATGTGGAATGGGGTTTTTCGTTCGATGCATGGCGCGGCATACTGGTGTCGAAGGATATTTTCGACGGCACCTACAAGCTGGCCGATGCGCATCTGACGATCTTCTGGCGGTCGGTGAAACTGTCGCTGCTGACAACCGTGTTCACCTTTGTCGTGGGCTTTCCCACCGCCTGGTTCATTGCCACGAGGCCGCCGAGATGGCGCGCGGCGCTGTTGTTTCTCATCACCATCCCGTTCTGGACCAACCTGCTGATCCGCACCTTCGCGATCAACCAGATCATCCGCAACGAAGGGCTGTTCAATACGGCGATGATCCAGTTGGGCCTAATCGACCAGCCGATCGTGATCATCTACACCGATTTCGCCGTGTTTCTGGGCATGACCTATGTCTATCTGCCGTTGATGGTGCTGCCGCTCTTTGCCGCCATCGACAGGTTCGACATGCGGCTTCTGGAAGCGGGCTATGATCTTTACGCCAGCCGCATGCAGGTCTTGCGCCGCATCATCGTGCCGATCGTCAAGCCGGGGATCATCGCCGGGTCCATCCTCGTCTTCATTCCCTCGCTCGGCGCCTATGTGACGCCGCGCATCCTGGGCGGCGGGCGCAACATGATGATCGGCAACTTCATCGAATTGCAATTCGGGGCGGGGCGCAACTGGCCGCTGGGGGCGGCACTGTCGATGACCCTTCTGATCATCGTGATGGTGGCGCTGCTGGTCTATGTGCGCTTTGCCAACAGGGACGGCGGCCATGGCTGAGCGCGGTTTTTCGGTTTCCCGCCTGCCGGGGTTTTCGACCGTCGCGGTGATGGTCTTCGTGGCGCTTTACCTGCCCATTGCCATGCTGGTGGTGTTTTCGTTCAATTCGGGCACCTCGGTGGCGATCTGGGAAGGCGTATCGCTCAGATGGTACGTCTCCGCATGGGCCAACGAACAAGTCAAGGAAGCGACGTTTCGTTCGCTGATCATCGCCTCGGCGGCATCGATTGTCGCCACGACGGTGGCCACGATGGCCGCTCTTGGCACCACACGGCGCAAGGCGTTCAAGGGCCAGACACTGATCTATGTGATGATCAACCAGCCGCTGATGGTGCCGGAAATCGTGACCGCGGTGGCGCTCTTGATCTTTTTTGCCACGATCAAGGTGGCGACGGGATATCAGGGGCTCGGCTATCTCATCGCCGCCCATTCGGCCTTTTGCATCCCCTTCGCCTATCTGCCGATCCGGGCGCGGCTCGAAGGGATGGACTACACGCTCGAAACCGCCGCCGCCGATCTTTACGCAACACCCTGGCAGACTTTTCGGCGGGTGACATTGCCCTTGCTGATGCCGGGCGTGATCGCCGGAATGATGCTGTCTTTCGTCACGTCGCTTGACGATGTGGTCATTACCCTTTTTGTAAAATCCGCCGGGCAGGATACACTGCCGACCTACATGCTGGCACAGATTCGACGCTCGGTCACAAGCGAGGTGAACGCCATTTCGACAGTGCTGCTGGGACTGACCGTCGTCATGCTGACGGTGTTCTTTTTGCTGACGCGCAAAAAAGACTGAAACCAGGAAACCACAACCAACAAGGAGAAGAAAATGAAGAAACTGATTTCCGCAACGGCGATCCTGCTGCTGAGCACTTCGCTTGCCAGCGCCGAGGGCGAGTTGCAGCTTTTCAACTGGGGCGACTATACCAACCCGGAACTGCTCAAGAAATTCGAGGCTGAAACCGGCATCAAGGTGACCGTCACCGATTACGACAGCAACGATACGGCGCTGGCCAAGATCGAGGCCGGCGGCGGCGGGTTCGATCTGGTCGTGCCATCCGCCAGCTATGTGCAGATCTTCGTCGAAAAGGGCCTGGTTCAGGAGCTCGACCTCTCCAAGCTGCCCCATCACGACAACATCGCCAAGCAGTGGATGGAATCGAGCTATGACCCGGGCCGGAAATATTCGGTTCCCTGGCAGTGGGGTTCCACCGGCGTGGCGGTGAACAAGACCGCCTATTCGGGCGACATAAACACTTCGGCGATCTTCCTGGATCCGCCTCCGGAACTCGTCGGCAAGGTCAATGTGACGCCCGAAATGAACGACGTGCTGTCGCTGGCCATCATGTATGAGGGCGGTGAGCCCTGCACCGAAGATACCGAAGTGCTCAAGAAAGTCCGCGACAAGCTGATGGAAGCCAAGCCGAAATGGCAGTCGATGGATTATGGCATGACCGAAAAGATGGCGGCCAATGATGTCATGGCGTCGGTCTACTGGAACGGCGCGATCTTTCGCGCCCGGTTGAAGAACCCTGACGTGGTTTATGGCTATCCGAAGGAAGGCTACCCGCTCTGGATGGATCAGGTCATGCTTTTGTCCGATGCAAAGAATGTCGACGAGGCATACAAGTTTCTCGACTTCATCATGGTGCCGGAAAATGCCGCGATGATCTCGGCTTTCGCGCGTTATGCCAACGGCATCACCGGGTCCGAGGAGTTCATGCCCGAAGACATGAAAACCGCGCCGGAAATCATCGTGCCGGCTGAATTCGTCTCTGCCGGCCACTTCCTGCCGACCTGTTCGCCGAAGGCGCAGGAATATTACACTGCGATCTGGACGGAATTGCAGAAGTAGCGCCTTTCATGCCGGGGCCGGACAGGCCGGCCCCGGTTTTTCGAGAATATCCCTGGCGTGCCCCGTGCGCAGCCGGCATCGGCACCAGCAGCGGATCAGACGCATTTAGCCTGGATGTCGTCTTCAAAATTCGACAAACCACCAAAAAGAGAGCCCGCCATGCCCGACGATAAACCGGCAAGACCGCCCCTCAGCGCGCGCGAAATGGGCATCATGCAAGGCTTTCCGCCGCCGCCGGACAAGCGCGCAAATCTGTTGAACTGGGATACGGGTCCTTACAACCGCTGGTCGTTTCAGAACGTCCGCGCCATGGTGCCGACGGTAGACGTGCCACGCGGGACCGGGCCGGTCATTCCCTTCGCCTCCGACGTGCAGGATTTTTCCGCCCTGACGTTCCCTTCGGTAGATGGCGCGCAAAAGACCGTCGGCCAATGCCTGACCGAAACCTACACCGACGGCTTCGTCGTTATCTTCCGCGGCGAGATCGTCACGGAACTCTATTTCAACGACATGACGCCCGCCTCGCTGCACCTGGCGCAGTCGGTATCGAAATCCGTCGTCGGCACATTGACCGGGATAATCCACGGCGAGGGGTTGCTTGATCTTTACGCCCCGCTCGTCGAAATCGTGCCGGAACTGGCCAGTTGCGGCTATGCCGATGCAACGCTGGAACAGGTGCTTGACATGCAATCGGGGGTGAGGTTCGACGAAACCTATACCGCGAAGGATTCCGATATCGCCAGGGTCGATCTGGCAGCCGGATGGCGGCCCAGCCCGGATCCGGCCAAACGGCCCTCGCTTCGCGATATCATCACCGGCCTGCCGAAAATCCGCCCCCATGGCGAAAAGTTCGAATACCGTTCGATCGAGACGGATCTGATCGCCTGGGTGCTTGAACGGGCAACCGGTCAGGGGCTGGCCGATCTTGTGTCGACGCGCATCTGGTCGCGCATCGGCGCCGAACGGGATGCCTATTTCACCGTCGATCAGGCCGGATCGGCGTTGGCCGACGGCGGTTTCAACGCGACTTTGCGCGACTATGCCCGCTTTGGCACGATGATGTTGAATGGTGGCCGCGTCGGTGACAGCCAGATCGTCCCGGCCGGCTGGGTCGACGCGATCGGGCAGGGCGATCCGTCGAAATTCCATGACCCCTACACATGGCTGTCGGTCAACGGCGCCTACCGGCAGCAATGGTGGCTGCATGACGTGGCAGAGGGCGATTTCATGGCGCGCGGGGTCTTCGGCCAGCTGATCTATGTGAACCGCAAGCATGATTTCATGGCGGTGAAACTGTCGACATGGCCCGACTATCTCAACCCGCATTTCTCGGCCGATACGCTGCGGGCGCTGCGCGCCATCCGCGAGGCGCTGAGCGGTTGAGGCCGCCGCGTCGATCATGCGCTGGAACAAGCGGCCCAATGCGGCAACCTTTCCTTGCCGGCGCATCCAAAGGGCTTTGAACGCGTGCCGCGCATCCGTTTCAAAATCCGGATCGCGGATTACCCGGCCGGTTGCGGGATCGGCTCGGTGGCCAGGTCTGCCGCCGATTCCGGCAAGCGCGCCGACCGGCAAGGCTCCGGCCGGTTCCTTCAAGGCGTTTTGCCGTGATCCGGCATCGTCTCTTCGCGGCCTTCGTGGAGCCGAACACGATAAGCGATGCTGGGTGTATCAACGTAAAGCCGTCACGTTTTAACAACAGGACCGAACATGCCGATGGCATATACTGAATTGATTTGATCACCTGGCATTTCTGGCCTCAACCTGCTTTCGGGCGGCGAGCAAGCTATGTGCGGCCGCGCGCAGGTCGGGCCGGCCTTGGTTTTTTTTGGGGGGGATGTGCGATCGACTTCTGACATGCTCGCAGCGGACTGCAAGACGGGTTCCTATTGGCTTGACGGGTTGCCCGATCCGCCTGCGCTGCCGGATCGGCCACTGGCAAAGGTCGATGTGGCAATCGTCGGGTCCGGCTATACCGGGCTTAACGCCGCGGTCGAAACGGCGCGGGGGGGGCGTTCGACCCTGGTGCTGGACGCCGGCGATCCCGGTTCCGGGTGCAGCACCCGCAATGGCGGCCAGATCAGCACCAGCGTCAAGCCGACACTTGAAAAACTAACCGCGCGGGTCGGGGCGGACCGCGCCCGTGCCATCCGGCAAGAGGGCGGGAACGCGCTCGACTGGATCGAGGATTTCGTGACCCGCGAAGGCATCGCTTGCGATTTTCGCCGCGCCGGGCGCTATCACGGGGCACATACGCCGAAGCATTATCAAACCCTGTTGCGCGATGCCGAATTGCTGCGCAGGAACGAAGGCATCGAGGTTTTCGAAGTCCCCCGGCAGGACCAGCGCCGCGAACTCGGTTCCGACATCTATCACGGCGGTGTGGTTTTCCCCCGCCATGCGGTCCTCAACCCGGCGCGCTACCAACGCGGGCTCATGGAACGCGCAGTTGACGCCGGTGTCCATATCACCGGCCACTGCGCGGTTACAGGTATTGCGCGCGATGCAGGCGGCTTTCTTGTCAAGACCGCCAAAGGCCAGGTCAGGGCGCGCGACGTGATCGTGGCCACCAATGGCTATACCGGCAATGTCACGCCCTGGCTTCGGCGGCGCGTCATTCCGATCGGAAGCTATGTCATCGCCACCGAAGAGCTGCCCGAAGACCTGGTCGACCGCCTGTTTCCCACCGACCGGATAGTCACCGATACCTGCAAGGTGGTTTATTACTATCGCGCCTCGCCGGACCGCACACGTATCCTGTTCGGGGGGCGGGTATCGGCCAGGGAAACCAACCCGTTGCTGAGCGCGCCAAGGCTTTATGCAGACATGTGCCGGATCTTTCCCGACCTTTCAGGCTACAAGATCACCCATTCATGGACCGGCACCGTCGCCTATACCTTTGACGAACTGGCCCATACCGGGACCCATGACGGGGTGCATTACGCCATGGGCTATTGCGGTTCGGGTGTGTCGATGGCCAGCTATCTGGGGATGCGGATGGGCCAGAAGGTGCTGGGCCTGAAGGAAGGCATGACCGCATTTGACGGCCTGCCGTTTCCGACCCGCCCGCTTTACTACGGCAAACCGTGGTTCCTGCCCGCGGCGGTCGCCTGGTACCGCTGGCGCGACCGTTGGCAAAACCAGCGGGCGGCAGCGGTCTGATGTCCGGTAACCGCGAAGTGATCCGTACCCCGCCGCACCTTCGCGATGCCGTCTTTTCCGGTACCTGCCTGAAAGCCGCCAGACCTGTGCCGCAGACCGCATCGCTTCCGATCATGCCTCGCCCTTCGGCCAGACGCGAAAAGCGCAACCTGATGCTTCAAGCCAGCGACGAACCGATCTAGTTACCGGTTGCCCCGCCCGTTTGCGAACCAGTTCCTGTGCCAATGTCGCCTGTCCCGGTCGTGGGGGCGCCGCAATCGCCGACAAGCTGTTCGTAACGCTGCTTTATCCAGCCCGGTGCGTCCGTTGGCATCTGCTCCTCGATCGATTTCTGAACCGAAGCGAATACTTCGATCGACCGCGATTTGTCGACCACCGGAACCGAAGAATTCACCAGCACACGATCATAAACGATAAACGCCACGGCAACGAGCAAGAGCCCCCGCGCGACGCCGAAAAGAAAACCCAGGCCCTGATCCAGCCCACCCAGTGCCGACCGCTGGACCGCCGAAGAAAACAGCGGGGTAAAGATCGACATGACGATCAGCGCCACCGCGAAGACGACCGCAAAGGCTGCGATGATGGACAATTCGCAACTGTCACCCAGATATTTGTCGAGAATGGGTATCTGTTTTATCAGCGGTTCCGCCTTGGCCGCGAACATGAAGGCCAGTACGGCCGCCACGACCCAGCCGACAATGGCCATGACCTCGCGCACGAAACCCCTGCTGTAGGCCAGTATCGCCGACAACAGGACGATAACCGCAACCACTGCATCAACGATCGTGAAACCTTCCATGCCCTCGCTCCTTCTGCTCAGCCTGCGGCGAACATCTCGCCGACGAAAGTCGTAAGATCGGGCATCTTGCGCACCCGCATCTTGCCGCCGTCGTCGAATTTGCTTCGTTCAGGCGCGACTGCCTGTGAGAAACCAAGTTTTTGCGCTTCTTTCAACCTGTTTTCGGTCTGGCCGACAGGGCGCAGCGCCCCCGATAGGCTGATTTCTCCAAAGACGACCATGTCCGGAGGGAGCGCGATATCCTCGCGCGCTGACAGCAATGCCGCCGCCACGGCCAGATCCGCGGCCGGTTCACTAACCCGCATCCCCCCGGCAACATTGAGAAAAACGTCCATGCCCGCGAAGGGAATGCCGCATCTTGCCTCAAGCACTGCCAGGATCGTCGACAGACGCCCCGCATCCAGCCCGACCACGGTACGGCGTGGTGTGCCCAGTGGCGAGGCGGCAACAAGCGCCTGAATTTCCGTCAAGACCGGGCGCGTGCCCTCAATGCCGGCAAAAACCGCCGAGCCGGGGCTGGCCTGACCGCGCTCGGAAAGAAACAGCGCCGAGGGGTTGGCGACTTCGGCCAGGCCGCCGCCGGTCATTTCGAAAACGCCAATCTCGTCGGCCGGGCCAAAGCGGTTCTTGACCGCCCGCAAGATGCGAAACTGGTGGCCGCGCTCGCCTTCGAAATAAAGGACCGTGTCAACCATGTGCTCGACCACGCGCGGGCCGGCGATCTGGCCATCCTTGGTGACATGGCCGACCAATATCACCGAAGCGCCGCGTTTCTTGGCAAAGCTGACCAGTTCATGGCAGGCGGCGCGGACCTGGCTGACGGAGCCGGGCGCGGATTCGACGTTGTCCGCCCACATGGTCTGGATTGAATCGATGATCACCAGATCGGGGCGCAGCGTATCGAGTGCGGTGAGGATGTCACGCAGGTTGGTTTCGGCGGCAAGCTGGACGGGGGCATCTGCCAGCCTCAGCCGTTCGGCGCGCATCCTGATCTGGGCGGCGGCTTCCTCGCCCGAAACATAGAGACAGGACAGGCCGGCGCAGGCGAAGCTGGCGGCGGCCTGCAAAAGCAGGGTGGACTTGCCGATTCCCGGATCGCCGCCGACGAGAATCGCCGAAGCCGCAACCAGCCCGCCGCCCAGAACCCGGTCAAGCTCGGCCAGCCCCGAGACGGCGCGCGGCGGCGGGGTTTCCCTGCTGGCAAGTGTCGAAAGCTCGATCCTGCGCCCCTTGGCGGAACCGAGCGACCGCGATGCCGGGCCAGCCGAGAGAGGGGCCTCTTCGCTAATCGAATTCCACGCACCGCAAGCGTCGCAACGCCCGGTCCATTTTTTGTGGGAGGCACCGCAACTGGCGCAGATGAACGATGACGCTGCTTTTGCCATGTGCTCTTGTGCCCTAGCGGGCGGGTGCCCGCAACTGCTGTGTCGCGAGTGAAATGGCAAAGGACAAGAGAATGCAGAAAGTGAAAAGATACAGCCCCCAGGCCGTTTCCAGCCGCCCGAGGCCCACGCCTTCGAAAATGACAATATAAAGCGATATCAAGAAGATATCCGCCATCGCGAGTTTTCCCAAAAGGTGCAGCGCGGGCATGATCCTGGGCGAGGCCAGATGAAACTGGACCAATGCCAGTCCGATTGTCTTCATGTAAGGGGCGAAGACTGCCAGAAAGGTCACGAGAAGAGCCAGAAACACATCCTTTTCCCACAGCGCCTGCAATCCGGTCATCACCGTGATGCTGTCGAGCTCGAAAAACGGCAAGAGGCCCGCGCGCAAAAGCGGCGCGAACCAGGCGACGGGGAAAAGCACCAGAAGGGCAAGATTGGTGGCGCGCAACATGGCGCCTTGTTAGCGCAGCCGCAGGCGTCAACCAAGGGCCAAAAACTCAGTAGATGATACGCCGCCGACGAAAGGCGACGATGAGATAAAGCCATATCCACAACGAAAGCCATGCCAGGCCGAGCGCCAGGACAAGAGGTCGCCCGAGATCGGAAAAGCCCTGCGCGCCGCTGGTGCCGAACCGGATCAGAATGGCCAGATTCAGCACCAGGACGGCGATGGAGACAACCATGCCCAAAAGCGGCCACTGCGCCGATCCGCCACGGCCAAGGACACGCGCGCGCCGTCTGGCGCAGGCCATCAGGCTGAGCAGCGGAGGGATACAACACAGGATCGTAAGAGCAGCGGTCATCGCAGCCACCCCACGCCAATGTCATTGGCGTATCGATTGCATTCGAAAGCGCGAAAACTAGCATGTGGAGCATAAAAAGTCAAATTTTCCCCCTTTCAGGACCGGCTGCATTCAACTTTTCCGTGAATGGATTAAATAAAAATTAACCTGCATCCCCAGATCGGTTTTGCGCCGGATATGCCTCGGGCCGGGCGTTCGGCCTCGCTGGATGGGGGGTCTCACCTGCGACCACCAGAAGAAGTTCGCCTCAGGATGCGTAACAGGACACATTCGTCATGGCAGCACCACAACCACGCGCGCCCTCCGGTCGCTCTTGCGGGGATCGAAAGTTTCGAACGCGGCGCAGAGCCGGGAGATTGGGCTCACCTCAGGATTTTCGCCAAATTGCGATGGCGGGCCCGGCTCATATATCCTGCGTGGAAAGCCACGCCATCACGGCGCTGCGGATGTTGGTATTGCCTGCATCGCATTCGGTGGCGATGAGCTCCTTGAGGTGGCTCAGATCGACGTTGCGGATCAGATGCTTGACCGGTCCGATCGAGGCGGGGCGCATCGACAGCGTGGCAATACCGATGGCGGCCAGACAGAGCGCCTCGATGGGGCGGCCGGCATCTTCGCCGCAAAACGACAGGGGGGTGCGGTTTTCTTCGCAGCGCCGGACGATATTCGCGATGAAGCGCAGAAAGCTGGTGTTGAGCAGGTCATAGCGGCGGCGGACCTGTTCGTTTTCGCGGTCGGCGGCAAAAAAGAACTGTTTGAGATCGTTGCCACCGATGGAAATGAAGTCGGTCATCCGAAAGAACGCATCCGGTGCATAGGCCAGCGACGGCGTTTCCATCATCGCGCCGATCTCCAGGGTTTCGGGAAGCTTGTGGCCAAGCTGGCGTTCGCGCTCCCGTTCATCCAGGAGCATCTGGCGGGCGATGCGGAATTCGTCGAACTCGGCGACGAAGGGAAACATCACGGTCAAGGGGCGGCCCGCCGCGCCACGCAGCAGCGCCTGAAGCTGCATCCGCATGATGCCGGGTTTGTCCAGCCCGACGCGGATGGCCCGCCAGCCCATCGCGGGGTTCGGTTCATCGACCCGCTTCATATATGGCAGCACCTTGTCCGAGCCGATATCGAGTGTGCGGAAGGCAACGCGCTTGCCTTTGGCGGCGTCGAGCACGTTGTTATAGATCGCGGCGAGTTCGGAGCGCTTGGGCACGGTGGTACGGATCAGAAACTGCAATTCGGTGCGAAACAGCCCCACGCCATCGGCCCCCGACCCGGCCAGAGAGGGCAGGTCGCCCATCAGGCCGGCATTCATGTGCAGGCTGATGGTGGTACCGCATCTGGTCGTTGCCGGCAGGTCGCGCAGTGACGCATAGCGGCTTTGCGCTGCCGCCTGCATGGCGATCTTTTCGCGGAATGCGCCGGCCACAGTTTCTTCGGGGCGCAGATGCACGGTGCCCTGATCGCCATCGACCAGGATGTGATCGCCATTCAGCGCCTCGGCGGTGATCCGTTCGGCGTGAATGACCAGCGGAATCGCCAGGGCGCGCGCCACGATGGCGGCATGCGAGCCGACGGAACCTTCCTCAAGCACGATGCCGCGCAGTTTGCGGCCGTAATCCAGAAGCTCGGCGGGGCCGATGTTCCGGGCGACAAGGATCGGCGCGTCGGGCATTTCCGCCCCGGTATCGGATCCCTGCCCGGTGAGGATGCGCAAAAGCCGGTTCGACAGATCGTCAAGGTCATGCAGCCGGTCGCGCAGATAGGGGTCGGGCACGGTTTCCAGCCGGGCGCGCGCGGCGGATTGTTCCTTCTCCACCGCCGCCTCGGCCGACAGGCCGCGGGCGATGTCTTCCTCCATCCGGCGCAGCCAGCCGCGTGAATTGGCGAACATCCGGTACGCTTCGAGAATCTGGCTTTGCTCCTTGTCCTGCCCTTCGGTCATCGACAGCATGGCATCGACGGAAAGGCGCAGCTGATCGACCGCTTCCCCCAGGCGCTGCACTTCCTTTTGCGGGTCATCGCCCACCGGGTTGGTCACGACGACGCGCGGTTCGTGCAGCCAGACATGCCCTTCGGCGGTGCCTTCCTGGCCCGTGCCGCCGCGAAAGAGCACCGGTTGCTGGTGCAGCGCCGAAAGTGCCGCGCCTTCGCCGACAAAGGCGCCCAACTCGGTCATTTCGGCCACCACCATGGCCACGACCTCAAGTGCATAGACCTCGTCGTCAGAAAACAGCCGCGCCTCTTTCGATTGCACCACCAGAACGCCCAGCTTTTCACCGAGCCGCTGGATCGGCACGCCGAGAAAGCTGGAAAATATCTCTTCGCCGGTCTCGGGCATGTAGCGAAAGCCGCGTTCGGCGGGGGCGTTGGCGGTATTGATGGCGGTCGAGCTTTTGGCGACGCGCCCGACAAGACCTTCGCCCAGCTTCATCCGGGTCTTGTGAACCGATTCCGCCTTCAACCCTTCGGTTGCGCAGAGTTCCAGAGTATCATCGTCGCGGAAAAGGTAGATCGAGCAAACCTCCGCCTGCATCGATTCCGCGATCAGGTGGGTGATCCGGTCAAGACGTTCCTGGCCGGCGCCGGCTTCGGCCATGGTGTCGCGCAAACGTCTGAGAAGCTTGCGGCTTTCGCTTTCGGTGCGTTCGGGCATATATCGGCTCACCATTGTTCTCATGCCATCTATAGGCGAGTTGGCCACGGTTGGGAAAGGGAAAGGCTTCGCTGATGTTGCGGTTGCCGGAAACCGCCACGCTGTTGCGGCAACCGACCGGCCGATGATCCTTGGAAATGATTGCCAAGGCCATGGGCCCCGCGCACGGGATCGACCGGCAAGACCTGTCACGACATCAAGGCCATTGGCGTCGCTGGAAAACCCGTCATCGCCATAACCCTGCCTGGCCTTCGGCACGCTCGGGCGTCTGGCGATGCGTGATGGACAGGGAATGTCGCGAAGCGCCCACGCGGTCCGGTGCGAGGGTCAGCCGCTTGCGGGCAGCGCCGTTGTGCGGCCATTTGGCGCGCGCCGTCGCGCTCAGGCCCTTTCAAGCGCGAATGTGTCGTGCAGCGCCTGTACCGCCAATTCCATGTATTTCCGGTCGATCAGGACAGAGATCTTGATCTCCGACGTGCCGATGACCTTGATATTGATGTTCTCGGCCGACAACGCCGAAAACATCTGTGCTGCGACCCCGGCATGGGACCGCATGCCAATGCCGACGACCGAAACCTTGGACACATCCGTATCGACGATAAGATCGTCATAGGTGATGGTTCCGCTCGCGGCGGCGTCGGTCAGGGCTTTCTGGGCGCGGGCGACCTGATTGACCGGGCAGGAAAAGGTCATGTCGGTCACGGCGATGCTGTTGCCGCCGACTTCCTTTTCGGAAATGTTCTGCACGATCATGTCGACATTGACCCCGGCGCTTGCCAGCGGCCCGAAGATCGCGGCGGCGATGCCGGGGCGGTCCTCGACCGACATCAGCGTCAGCTTGGCCTCATCGCGTGAATAGGCCACCCCAGAGACAACTTTCGATTCCATGTTTTCCTCCTCTGCGCAGACCAGTGTCCCGGAGCTTTCATCGGTATCCTCGAAGCTCGACAGCACGCGGAGCCGAACCTTGTAGCGCATTGCCAGTTCGACCGAGCGGGTTTGCAGCACCTTGGCCCCGAGCGACGCCAGTTCAAGCATTTCCTCATAGGCGATGCGGTCAAGCCTGCGCGCCTTGGGGCTGATGCGCGGGTCGGTGGTGTAGATGCCATCGACATCGGTATAGATATCGCAGCGTTCCGCCCCGAACGCGGCCGCGAAGGCCACCGCGGTGGTATCGGACCCGCCGCGCCCCAGCGTGGTGATGCGCCCTTCATGGCTGACACCCTGAAAACCCGCGACCACGGCGACCTTGAAGCCTTCGGCGAATTTGGCGTCGATATTGGCGCGCGGGATATCGACAAAGCGGGCGGATGAATGGGCCGAGGTGGTGTTGATCGGCACCTGCCAGCCCTGCCAGCTGCGGGCCGGAACATCCATTTGCTGCAAACGCAGCGCCATCAGGCCCGCCGTGACGTTTTCGCCCGAGGCCACCACGGCGTCATATTCGCGCGCGTCATAGAGATGGGAGGTTTGCTCGACCCAGCCGACCAGTTCGTTGGTCTTGCCCGACATCGCCGAAACGATGACGATCACGTCATAGCCGCGCTCCACCTCGCGTTTGACTTTTGCGGCGGCATTGGCGATGCGGGCAAGATCGCCCACCGAAGTGCCGCCGAATTTCATTACCAGAAGCGGCATGGAAACATCCTTTGGCCCGCGCCGTCACAATCCGCGCGCTTCTTATGCGCGCAGGTTGCCAAGGGCAAGGGCCGTTCAGGCCAGAGGCGGAATGTCCGCGCAAAGGCTGGCGCGATGAATCAGCCACGCGCCATCGGGCTGGCGTCTGACGATGGCCAGCGTCTTGCCGGCGCCGGTGACATCGCCTTCCGCAAAAGCGATGAGACACCAGCCAAAATCGCCGTCCGCCTGTGCCTCGATGACGTCGAAGCTCTTTTTGCCGCCGCCTCCGGCGGTCCAGACACGGTGCAGCGCCTCGATCGCCGCGCGCGACCGCGCGGCCGCGGCATAGGGTGACAAAAGCACCGCATCCTCGGTGAAAACCGCCGCGCATCCGGCCGCGTCGCCGCTGACATAGGCGGCGGCCATTCGATCACAAAGCGCCTGAATGTCTGCCTTGAAGGGCATGGCATTTTCTCCATCGCGGCCGCGGTCCGGCCCAGCCGACAGGATGCAGGCGCTGCCGCCTGTGTCAATGGCCATGCGGGCGCGCGTCAGAACGGAATTGTTTTGCCGTCCCAGTTTTCGAAGCAGCCGCTGTTGTCAGGCCCAAGCGCCGCAAAACGTTCCGCCAGACCACGCGCGGCGTCGCGCGCATCGAGATCGGCACCGCTGCCGCCCATGTCGGTGCGTACCCAGCCCGGATGATAGATGCCCACCGCGATGCTTTGCCCGGCAAGGTCGTGGGCCAGGTTGCGCCCCAGATTGAGCGCCGCGGCCTTCGTGGCGCGGTAGATGTAGCTTTGGCCGGGGGCGAGCGTCTGCGAGCCCATCCGCGACGAGATGATCGCGATCTTGCCCTGAGCTGCGCGCAGGTTGGGCAAAAGCGCCTGTATGGTCAGGAAAACCCCGGTGACATTGACGGCAAAGCCTTCTGCCCAGGCTGCTGCCGGGTAACCGGTGTCCAGCGCTTCGCCACGGTCGGGATAGATACCGGCATTGCACACCAGAAGATCAAGCGGGCGGCCGTCAAGGGCTCTCGCCAAAGTCGCCGGGCTGGCCGGATCGGAGACATCGAGCGCCAGCCAGCGGTCATCGGCGCGCGGCCCGCGTGTCGTGCCAATGACCGCGTCGCCCCGGCCGGCATAATGGTCAAAGAGTGCCCGCCCTATCCCGCGATTGGCGCCGGTGATCAGAATGCTCATTTGAGATGACTCCTTTTTGGGCTGAAGGTTTGCCGCTGGTCAGAATGTTCGCTTGCGCGGGCGGCCGCGAAACGTCGCTTGTGTGCGTCGGCGGCCGGATTTGCCGACCCCTCAATCCATTCATCGCTGATTGCGAAGGTGAATACTCAAGCGCGGCCTCTGTGCCGGAAGGCAAAAAGCACTGCATAGGCGGCGCTGCGACAGGCAGGCAGCACCCCGCCGCGCTCAATTCGATTTGCGCGTCGGGCGGAACGGCAGCGGGGCTACGGGCACACCGTCTTCGACCAGTTTGCGCGCTTCATCAAGCCGCGCCTCGCCATAGATGGGCCGTTCCGGGGCATCGCCGCCATGGATGGCGCGCGCCTCGGCGGCGAATTTCATGCCCACATATTCGGAGTTTTTCTCCACCTCGCGGCGCAGCGCGGCCAGGGCCCTTTCCTGTGGCGCGATGTCCTCGGTCAGGGGCCTTGCCGAAACCGGGGCGGCGGATACGGCCTTGCGCGCCGGGCGCACGGTGGGGGCCATCAGCGATTTCGAAATGTCGCCTGAACCGCAGACCGCACAGGTGATCAGCCCACCGGCCAGCAGCCGCTCGAAAGCCTCGCCGGACTGGAACCAGCTTTCAAAGCCGTGATCGTTGGCGCAGGCAAGCGAAAATCTTATCATCCGAACGGTCCTTGGTGCCTTGGGATTCTATGTGGCTATTTCGGACTGGAAATCAAGCCTTTCCCTGGCCCTTGCGGGGCAGCTTCGCGGGGTCGAAGGCGGCGAGAAGCGCCGAAAGCTCGGGTTCGTTCACCTTGCCTGCGGCCTTGGCGGGGCTGAACCAGCGGCGGCGGCGCTGACCCTGTTCGGGATAGTTGGTGCGAAGTCTTTCCACCGCGATGGGATAGACGGTAACGACGCAGGGCTGCGCAGAGCCGTCATCGCGGATCTTGTCATAGGTGAACAGCCCGATGCTGCCGGCAAATGACCTGCCCTCGACGCCGGCTTCCTCGAACGCCTCCCGGGCGGCGCATTCGGCCCCCGTCTTGCCCTTCATCGGCCAGCCCTTCGGGGTGACCCAGCGCCCGGTATCGCGGCTGGTGATCAAAAGGATTTCCGGCGCCTGTCCGGCCTTTTGCCGAAAGCAGAGCGCGGCATATTGCGTCATCGCCGCCTGCGAGGCGGTCCGGGGTTTGTCCAACTTCTTCACATTCTGCCCGAAGCGCGCAGGCTCCGGCCTCATTCTTGAAAAACCTGCTCGTCGATCCCGTCCGGCCGATCCCGTTCTGCGCGGGTCCGTTCAACGCGGGATTGCGCGACAGATACCACAGCAAGGGGCGGAATTCCAGTAACCTGGTCCCTGACCCCGACCGCGCGGCGTTTTGCTCAGACGCGCGGCACACCGCCTTGCAGGACCGTGGTGAACCAGCCGGTGTCGATGTTGCCGCCCGACAGGATCAGCCCGACACGTTTGCCCGCCATTGCCCCGCGTTCCTGCATGAGTGCAGCAAGCGGCGCCGATCCCGCGCCTTCGGCGAGATTATGGGTGTCGGTGAAATAATGGCGCATCGCTTCGGCGATCTCGGTTTCGCTGACGGCAAGGATGCGGGCGGCACCTTCGGAGTAGATTTCGAAGGCGTCGCGCACCGGCACCCGTACAGCCATGCCGTCGGCGAAGGTATGGGCGGTCTCGGTGGCGATGAGTGTCCCGGCCTCGACCGACAGTTTTGCGGTGGCGGCATTGGCGGCGACGACGCCGATCACCTCGGTCCCCAGACCCAGCGCGTCGCGGGCGGCGATCACGCCGCAGATGCCCGAACCGCAGCCGATCGGCACATAGACCGCATCGAGCGGCGGCGCGGCGCGGAATAACTCGAGCCCGTAGGTGGCGACGCCGCGCACCAGCTCGGCATGAAAGGGCGGCACGGGAAAAAGCCCCTCGGCCCCGGCAATGCGCATCGCCTCTTCGCGGGCGGCGTCGAAATCATTGCCGAATTCGCGCAGATCCGCGCCAAGCGCGCGCATCGCGGCGTTCTTTTCGACCGAATTGCCCTTGGGCACATAGACGACGGCGCGCAGCCCCGCAGCGGTCGCTGCGCGGGCCTGCGACTGCCCGTGATTGCCGCGCGTGGCGGTGATGATGCCGGGGCATTCGGGGTGGGTGCGCCGCAGCCAGTCGATGAAGGTGATGCCGCCGCGCAGCTTGAAAGCTCCGACCGGGCCGTGATTTTCGTGCTTGACCCAGACCTCGGCACCACTGCGACGCGAGAGCAGCGGCCAGTGGTATTGCGGGGTCGGGGCCATCTGGCCGCGCACCAGGGCTGCGGCGGCGTCGAGTTCCTCAAGCGTGAAGGTCATCGTCGTTTCCTTTCGGATCGCGGGCCGGTTCGGGGATGCCGGTGGCCCTGGAGAGGGCATCGAAAAAGGCGCCGAGGGCGGCGTCGGAGTTAAAAGCCGCCAGTGCCTGACGGGCGGCGGCGGCCCGGGCCGCCTGACGCGCCGGATCGGCGAGTTCGAGCAAAGCCGCGGCGAGGCTTTCGCAGTTCTCGATTTCGCGCGCCGCGCCGGCGGCGGCGAGAGCT
Organism: Paracoccaceae bacterium; assembly: GCA_020446815.1. Taxonomy (GTDB): domain Bacteria; phylum Pseudomonadota; class Alphaproteobacteria; order Rhodobacterales; family Rhodobacteraceae; genus Albidovulum. The sequence continues at coordinate 181,572 of JAGRDY010000026.1, read as the reverse complement.
GCATAGGCGGGCGCGGAATTGGTGACATCGGGCCCGTGCAGGATGGCCGAGCCGTGGGCGGCCGGTTCAAACGGTGTGTGGCCGCCCCTGGGGACAAGCGAGCCCCCGACGAAAGTCATGCCCGCAGCGGCGTACCAGCGATCCATCTCGCCCAGGGTATCGGCGAGATAGACAGGCGTTCGGGCCGCGGGCTCCGCCCCTCGTGAGCGCGTGTCGAAAGCAAGTCCGCGCGACCGTATCGCCGCCTCGATCGCGTTGCGGCGGCGCGGGTGGCGGGGCGCCAGGATGAGGTGGAGATCGGGCAATTGGCGGCGGGCGCGGATGAAGGCGTCGAGCACGATCTCTTCCTCGCCTTCATGGGTTGAGGCGGCAAGGACCGTATAGGTGCGCGCGAAGGGCAAAGCGGCGGCTCCGCTGGAGGATGCGGCGGGCATGGGGGCTGTGGCGGCGGCCGATTTGAGCACCAGATCACGGCCGATGCGATGGCCGGGCAGTCCCAGATCGGCGAAACGGTCGCGCGACGCGCCGTCTTGCGGGGCCAGCCAGGTGATGGTGCCCATCAGGCGCCGGGCGAGGGCGGGCAGGCGCGACCAGAGGCGGTGGCTTTTCGGGCCCATCCGCGCGCCGATGACCAGGACCGGCAAACCGCGTCCGTGGCAGGTCAACAGCCGTTCGGGCCAGAGCTCGTTTTCGACGATGACGAGGGCGGCGGGCTGAAAGATATCGACGAAGCGGGCGAGGATGGGGCGCAGATCGACGGGGGCAAGGCGTGCGTCGATGCGCGGATCGGCCCAGCCGGCCACCAGATCGCGGCCGTTTGTGGTGTTGCAGGTCAGAACCAGGTGCAGCCCGGGGGCACGGGCCAGAAGGGCGAGAAGTGCCGCGCGAACCGCGGTGAGTTCGCCGTTCGAGGCGGCGTGAACCCAAATCCGCCGGGCATGGGCCGGGGCTGGCCGGTCGCGCATCCAGCGCTCGTCCAGGGTGCTGTCCGGGCTGCCGCGCCACAGGCGCCATGCCAGGCGCAGCGTCAGCCACGGCCAGAGCAGGGCGGAAAGGATCAGGCGGTAGAACAACATGACCCCGACGATGTGGCACAGCGGGCGCAAGGCGGCAAGCGCTGTGGTTCACCCGTCGGATCGCCAAGGCGATCCGATCCGCCGGGAGGGCGCCGCCCTCCCGGACCCACCCGAGGTTATGCGTAGAGTATTGCCCTCATTTTCTTCTCTGAGAGAATGAAGGCGGTCGGTTTTCCGGATGGCCGTTCGGGAAACTGGTGGCGGGCAGGCCAACCCGAGGAAGACCTGTTCAACGGTCGCTAAATATCTTGCCGCCCGTCACATCTGTCCGGCCATCCGAACGGTAGAAGGGCCTTCGCGGCCGAGCATAATCAAGGATTACGACAAAGATATGAGCAGTAACTTCAGCGACGTAGATCGCACCAACATCATTGCATTTGAAGTCTCAAAGGCTAGTCTAACAGTCCACAGCTTGCCGGATGATCGGCAGGTGACAATCCCGAACGCTGTCGCGGCTATCAAACGGCTTCTTAAGGCCGCAAGCAAAGATCGAAGGCCCTTCATCGTCTGCGAGGCGTCCGGCGGATATGAGCGCTCGGTTCTTGAGTGCTCTGTCGATCTAGGCCTGCCTGTCCACCGCGCGCACGGCACGCGAACCAGAAACTTTGCGAAGTATCTCGGACTATCGGCTAAGACGGATGCGGTCGATGCGCGGATGCTTGCACTATTTGCAGCAAAGTCGGAAGACCTGCGCCTGTGGCAACCACCCAGCAAGGAAACGATGGAGTTGCGTGGGTTGCGGCGACGGCGTGATGACCTGGCGCAGACGATACGGAAAGAACAGAACCGGCTGGAACATCCGCAAATCAAGACGGTCGAACGCTCTCTAAAGCGCCATATTCGCGCTTTGACCAAAGAAATGAACGAGCTGGACGCCCAGATAGAAAAGCTCGTTGCCGATACCCCGGAGTTTCGACACAAATCTGATTTGCTGACGTCCGTTATCGGCGTCGGACCAAAGACGGCTGCGGCATGTCTTGCATATGTCCCCGAACTCGGATCACTGACCAAGGGCGAAGCCGCCGCAATCGTCGGCTTAGCACCGCACGCTCAGGATTCCGGCTCTTTGAAGGGGCACCGTCGCATTTCGGGTGGAAGACGAGAGGTCAGATCGAGCCTCTACATGGCCGCTTTATCGACGCTACGATACGACCCAGCAATGAAGTCCTTCGCACGCCGACTGCGCAAACGCGGAAAGCCCGCGAAGGTCGCTATCACGGCCATCATGCGCAAGCTGATCGTCATTATGAACGCTGTGCTGAAGACTGGCGAACCGGCGCGACGGTCCATGCCAGCCTGACGATTGCAGACCTTCGAGCCGATGGCTGCAAACGGGCAAGATGCGGGACGGGGCCGCCGTTCGCTGCACTAGCACCAATGGCGGCTTTCGGAAAAATGGCCCGGTCAATGACCTCCATTTTCGCCGGGGACAGAAACGTGTAAGCTTTAGCTCCTTTCCTATCTAAAGGATGGTCAAGCATCACCTTTGCTTATCGCTCTCCTAAGGCTTTGGATCACGATTTTTGCGGTCTGTTCATGCACTTTACTTCGGTCCACGCTCTCATGATCTGAAAAGATATCTACTTTTCCAATGAGCGACTTGTCTGAGGGAAAATCCAGGAATGTGTAATGTCCCACGTATCTGCCGAGGTCGTGGCGCTGAAACCTGTCGTTCTGCAAAGCGAGCCAATCGGCGCAATGCTCCGATGGTGCTTCGTCGTCGGCACCGCCGGTAAGGATTACAACCGGCAGCTCAAGTTCAGCGATTGACTGAGAAACAAAGGAACGGATCGGTGGCGCAGGAGCAATCGCGACAACCGACTTGATCCGAACGTCTGAGTAGTCATCCCCGTGTCGTGCCCAAGACACGCGGAATGCATCCGACGTTTCCATCAGGGTTGGAATGCTGTCCGCTGCATCCGGGAACTCTTTTGGACCACCTTCGGTAATCTCGTTAGCCCTGCGCCAAACGTCAAACTCATCCAGAGAGGTTTGCGCACCTGACAGAGCCATAACCGTATAACCCCCAAGGGAAAACCCGACCGCCGCTACTCGATCGAAGTCCAATCTGTTGGCGAAGAAACCCCTCATCCCAATTGTTGAAAGCAGTACGGACAGGTCCGTCGCCCGTTCCCACCAGCAAAGAAAGCCCTCCGCGAAGTAAGGTTCCAAGCCAGTGTTGCCGTGGTGATTTGCGCCCAAGACCACATAGCCTTCACACGCGAGCGTTCGCGCAAGCCAACCGAGACTCTCAGTTGTGCCGCCTGTGCCATGTGATAGCAATACGACAGGCGACTTCTCCCTCGCGGCCAGTGCGGCATCCCAGATAACATTCCCAGGCTCAAAGAACTGCCCTGAAGGCCGCTCACCTTTCTCTACATCTTCCGTTGGATACCACGCCGACCACGCGATTGGGCGTTCTGAATTGTTTTGCCAGTTTGAGCGTGACGCGTCTTGGATAACGCCGGTTCGATAACCGCAGATAGCCATTGTGTGTCTCCTTCAACCGCAACGCTCTGGAAATTTTTGAGAATTTTCAATGGCTTTTTTTGCTCGGTTATCCATCTCGGAAGAAGCCGACATTCGTACAATCCGCAGCAATTGGCAATTTGGGCTCTGTCGTTGAATCCGCCGCGCGAAAGACGAACGGCTGCTCTGCTGAAAATCGCATGGGCAAAGAGCGTTCCGATATTTGGCGTCTACACGCTCTTTGCCCATGCTTTCGTTGGTGCCAAGTGTTGACCGAAGCATCACGGTAGATATTTGCCAACAGAAGAAGGTCAGTTGCCGAGGATGCCGGGCAGCCGGAGACCGTTTTGCCGCGCGCATTGAACGGCGCTGTCATAGCCCGCGTCGGCGTGGCGCCAGACGCCGGAGGCGGGGTCGTTCCAGAGCACCCTTTCGAGGCGCCGCGCGGCTTCGGGGGTGCCGTCGGCGCAGATCACCATGCCCGCATGTTGCGAAAAGCCCATGCCGACGCCGCCGCCGTGGTGCAGGCTGACCCAGGTGGCCCCTGAGGCGGTATTGACCAGGGCGTTGAGCAAGGGCCAGTCGGAGACGGCATCGGAGCTGTCGCGCATCGCCTCCGTTTCGCGATTGGGGCTGGCGACCGAGCCGCTGTCGAGGTGGTCGCGGCCGATGACCACCGGGGCTTTCAGCGTGCCGCTGGCCACCATGTCGTTGAACCTGAGCCCGGCGCGGTGGCGGTCGCCGAGGCCGATCCAGCAGATCCGGGCGGGCAGGCCCTGAAAGGCGATGCGTTCGCGCGCCATGTCGAGCCAGTTGTGCAGATGCGTGTTGTCGGGGAAAAGCTCCTTCATGGCCGCGTCGGTCCTGTAGATATCTTCGGGGTCGCCCGAGAGCGCGCACCAGCGGAAGGGGCCGATCCCCTTGCAGAACAGCGGGCGGATATAGGCCGGCACGAAACCGGGGAACGCGAAGGCGTCTTCAAGGCCTTCCTCGAGGGCGACCTGCCGGATGTTGTTGCCATAATCGAGCGTCGGCACGCCGGCGTTCCAGAAATCGACCATCGCGGCGACATGGGTCTTCATGCTGGCGCGGGCGGCCCTTTGCACCCCCAGGGGATCGGTTTGCTGTCTTGCCCGCCAGTCGCCGACGCTCCAGCCCGCGGGCAGGTAGCCATGCAGGGGGTCGTGGGCGCTTGTCTGGTCGGTAACGATGTCGGGCCGGGCACCGCCCGCCTTCATCCGCGCCACGAGTTCGGGAAACAGCTGCGCGGCATTGCCGAGAAGACCCACGGATTTCGCGTCGCCCCTGGCGGTCCAGCCGGCGATCAGGGCGAGGGCTTCATCGAGATCATGCGCCTTGGCGTCCAGATACCGGGTGCGCATGCGAAAATCGATGCGGCTTTCGTCACATTCCACCGCCAGGCAGCAGGCGCCGGCCATGACGGCGGCAAGGGGCTGGGCGCCGCCCATGCCGCCGAGGCCGGCGGTCAGAACCCACTTGCCGGCGAGGTCGCCGCCATAGTGCTGGCGGCCGGCTTCGGCAAATGTCTCGTAGGTGCCCTGCACGATGCCCTGGGTGCCGATGTAGATCCATGACCCGGCGGTCATCTGGCCATACATCATCAGGCCCTTTTTATCGAGCTCGTTGAAATGGTCCCAGGTGGCCCAGTGCGGCACGAGATTGGAATTGGCGATGAGCACCCGCGGCGCGTCGGCATGGGTGCGGATAACGGCGACCGGGCGGCCGGACTGGATGATCAGGGTTTCATCGGCTTCGAGATCCCTGAGCGTGGCGACGATGCGGTCGAAATCGCCCCAGCTGCGGGCGGCGCGGCCGATGCCGCCATAGACCACGAGTTCATGGGGGTTTTCGGCGACATCGGGGTGGAGATTGTTCATCAGCATCCGCAAGGGCGCCTCGGTCTGCCAGCTTTTGGCGTTGAGCGTGGTGCCGGTGGGGGGATAGATGTCGCGGGCGTTCTTGCGGTCGTTCATGGAAGGCATCCTTTGGTGAGGGGCCGGAAAGGGAAGCGGTCAGAGCGGGGGCGGGGGCAGCGCCGCCGCGCCGGTGATATCGCCCGCAACGACAAGGCAGGCGGCGGTTTCGATATCGGGGGCAAGGCAGCGGTCCTCGCCAAGGGTTGCGACCTTTTGGCGCAGACATGCGATTATCCGCGCCAGCGGAAGGGAGGTCCGCAAGGGCGCGCGGAATTCGATGCCCTGCGCGGCGCAGAGCAGTTCGACGCCGAGAATCCGGCCGAGATTTTCGACCATGCGGCCCAGACGGCGCGCGCCATGGGCGGCCATCGAGACGTGATCTTCCTGATTGGCCGATGTGGGGGTGCTGTCGGTGACACAGGGCATGGCGATGTGCTTGTTTTCGCTCATCAAGGCGGCGGTGGTCACTTCGGCGATCATGTAGCCCGAGTTGCGGCCGGGATCGGGTGTCAGGAAAGGCGGCAGGTCATGGCTGAGCGTCGGGTCGACCATCAACGCCACCCGGCGCTGGGCGATGGCGCCGATTTCGGCCAGCGCTAGGGCGATCATGTCGGCGGCAAAGCCCACCGGTTCGGCGTGAAAATTGCCGCCCGAGACGATCATGCCGGCATTGGTCAGCACCAGGGGATTGTCGGTGGCGGCATTGGCCTCCACCTCGAGCGTGCGCGCGGCCATGCGCATCACGTCCATGGCGGCCCCGGTGACCTGAGGCTGGCAGCGGATGCAATAGGGGTCCTGAACGCGGCTGTCGCCCTGCCGGTGGCTTTCGCGGATCTGCGAGCCTTCGAGCAACGCGCGCATGAAGGCGGCGGCCTCGATCTGGCCCGCATGGCCGCGCAGGGCGTGGATTTCCGGCTGCAAGGGTGCGGTGGAGCCCATTATGGCATCGGTGGAAAGCGCCGAGAGGACAAGGGCGGTTTGTGCCGCGCGCCAGCCGTCGAAAAGCCCGGCCAGCGCGAGGGCAGTGGAAAACTGGGTGCCGTTGATGAAGGCAAGGCCTTCCTTGGGGCCCAACGCGACCGGCGTCAGACCGGCGGCCTTGAGCGCCTCGGATCCGGGCAGGATTCGGCCCTTGTATTCGGCCTCGCCGGCACCGATGAGGACAGCGGTCATATGTGCGAGCGGGGCGAGATCACCCGAGGCGCCAACCGACCCCTGCGCCGGGATCACCGGGGTTACGCCCTTTTCCAGCATGTTTTCAAGCAGTTCGATCAGTTCCCAGCGCGTGCCCGAGGCACCACGCCCGATACTGAGCAGTTTCAGCGCCATCATCAGCCGCGTATGGCGGCGGGGGATCGGTTCGCCCACGCCGCAGCAATGCGACAAGATCAGGTTGCGCTGAAGCGCTGCGGTGTCCTTGCCGGCGATGCGGATGCTGGCGAGTTTGCCAAAGCCGGTATTGACCCCGTAGACCGGCGCGTCACCTGCGGCGGCGGCGGCGATGGCGGCGGCGGCGGTCTCGACTGCCGGACGGCAGGACCGGTCGAGCCTGACGGGGAGGTCCTGGAAATGGACGCGGGCGAGGTCGGCCAGCGTGACGTGGCCGGGGGTGAGCGTCAGTGCCACAATGCACCTCCGATGATGCGCGCATGAAGCGGGTTGAAGCCGATGCGATAGGCCAGTTCGGCGGGATGTTCGACATCCCAGACGGCGAAATCGGCGCGCAGTTGCGGGGCGATGGCGCCCCGTCCGCTCAGGCCCAGGGCGGCGGCGGCATGGGCGGTCGTGCCCCTCAGCGCCTCTTCGGGAGTCATGCGAAAAAGCGTGCAAGCCATGTTCATCGCCAGCAGCAGCGAGCACATCGGCGACGAGCCGGGGTTCATGTCGGTCGCCACGGCCATCGGCACCCCGTGGCGCCGCAAAAGATCGATCGGCGGTATCCGGGTTTCGCGCAGGGTGTAGAAGGCGCCGGGCAGCATCACCGCGACGCTGTGCGATCCGGCTAGGGCCTTGACGGCTGTTTCGTCCAGATATTCGAGATGATCGGCCGAAAGCGCGCCGTAACGGGCCGCAAGCGCGGCCCCGCCGAGATTGGAAAGCTGTTCGGCATGAAGCTTGACGGGCAAGCCGGCTTGCCTGGCCGCATCGAAGACGCGGGCGATCTGGGGGGGCTGAAAGGCAATGCCTTCGCAGAATCCGTCGACCGCATCCACCAGGCCTTCCCGATGGGCGGCGCGGAGCGCCGGGATGCAGATTTCGTCGATATAGCTGTCAGGGTCGCCGCTGCACTCGGCGGGTACGGCATGGGCGCCGAGAAAGCTGGTGACGATGGTCACGGGGCGCAGGCCGGCAAGTCGCCGCGCCGCCCGGAGCATCCTGATTTCCGTTTCTATATCAAGGCCATAGCCGGATTTTATCTCGATCACCGCAACGCCTTCGGCGATCAGGGCATCGACGCGGGGCAGGGCGGCGGCGATAAGGTCGTCTTCGCTGGCGGCGCGGGTGGCGGCCACGGTCGAGACGATGCCCCCCCCGGCGCGGGCGATCTCTTCGTAGCTGGCCCCCTTGAGCCGCATCTCGAACTCGCTGGCGCGGTTGCCGCCATGAACGATATGGCTGTGACAGTCGATCAGGGCCGGGGTGATCAGCCGCCCGCCAAGGTCATGGCGTGGCAAGGCGGCAAGGGCCGGGGGAATATCGGTGCTTGCGCCGACCCAGAGAATTTTTTCCTGCGCCACCGCGATGGCGGCATTCTCGATCAGGCCGTAGGGGGCCGGGCCGGTCATGGTGGCCGCGCGGCAATTGAACAATAGACCTTGGGACCGGTGCATCCGATACTCCGCCGGGGAATTTGGATATCGACTCGCTTTGTATGGGAGTATATATCATATGTCTATACATAATGGAGGCTGGAATGATCTTTGCGAAACGCGCCTTGCTGGCGACGGGATGGGCGCGAAAGGTTCGCTTGACGGTTGCGAAGGGCAGGATTTCTGCGATCGAGGAAGGGTCGGCGGCAAGGCCGGGCGATGTTTCGGTCGATACGCTGCTGCCGGCGCTGTCGAACCTGCATTCGCACGCGTTTCAACGCGCCATGGCGGGCATGACCGAATATCGTGCCGCGGGGCGGGAAAGCTTCTGGACCTGGCGGGACCTGATGTACCGGTTCCTGGACCATCTGACCCCCGAAGCCGTCGAGGCCATCGCGGGCCAGGTGTTCATGGAGATGCAGGAGGCCGGTTATGCGGCGGTGGGCGAATTTCACTATGTGCATCACCAACGCGGTGGCCTGCACTACGGCGATGTCGCCGAACTGTCGGCGCGGATTTTCGCGGCGGCATCGGCCACGGGGATCGGGCTGACGCATCTGCCGGTGCTTTATTCCTATGGCGGGGCGGACAAGCAGCCGTTGACGGGCGGGCAGCTTCGGTTCGGCAACGATGTGGACGGCTTCGCGCGCCTGCTGGAGGCCGCGCGCGCTGCGGCATCGGCGCTGCCCGGCGATACCGTGGTGGGCATTGCACCGCATTCCCTGCGCGCCACCTGCCCCGACGATCTGGCGCGCGCGCTGCCGCTGGCCGCCGGGGCGCCGACGCATCTGCATATTGCCGAACAACCTCAGGAAGTGGCGGATATTTCCGCCTGGCTGGGGGCGCGGCCGGTGGAATGGCTCCTGGCCAATACACCGGTGGGGCCGGACTGGTGCGCCATTCACGCCACCCACATGACGGATGCGGAATGCGCGGGCTTGGCCCGGTCGGGCGCAGTTGCGGGGCTTTGCCCGATTACCGAGGCCAATCTGGGGGATGGGCCCTTCAAGGGGCCGCAATGGCTGGCGGCGGCGGGCGGGTTCGGCGTCGGATCGGATTCCAATGTGCGGATATCGCTGGTGGAGGAATTGCGCACGCTGGAATATTCGCAGCGCCTGAGGGATATCGAGCGCAATGTGATGGTGCGCGGGGCCGGGTCGGTGGGGTCGGCGATCTATACCGGCGCGGCACGCGGCGGGGCGCAGGCGCTGGGCCGCAATGCCGGGCAGATCGCCGAGGGAATGCTGGCCGATCTCGTGGCGATTGATGCCGATCACCCGGCGCTCTGCGCCCTGTCCGGGGATCAGATACTGGATGGCTTGTGTTTTGCGTCCCCCGATGGGGTGGTGCGTGATCTGTGGTCGGCGGGGAGGCATCAGGTGCGCGGCGGGCGGCATGTGGCGCGCGACCGGATCGTTCCCGCCTACAGGCGCGCGGCGGCGGCCCTGGTGGCGGCGTTGTAAGGGTCGGGGTGGCGCGGCGCAAGACCGTCGGCGCGGGGTGCCGGGCCAGACAGGCAAGCTCAGGGCCGCGCCGGTGACAGATCGATCATCAGCGCCGCCGCGCCGGGGCCGAGGCTGACGCGCCCAATATCACCGCCCGCCAGCGCGCAAGGCGGAAGGTCTTGACCATTGGCGCTGACCGCGCCCGTGACACAGAAAATCCGCCGATCACCGCGGGTGCCACAGGTTTCCCGCGTGGTGAGGGGGCCGAAAAGCGTGGTGACGGTTGCGGTGATGCGGGCAGCGTCGAAGATCAGGTTCAGATCGCGGATCGGGCCATTGCGGAGGCGCCCCGTGACTGCCGTGTCACCGGAAAAATATACGGGAACCAGGGGGGGCGCGGCCAGAACCCCGTCTGGTGTTTCAAGATCAATCCCATCGCCGGCGATGACGGTCAGACAGCGGGTCAGGCCGGGGAAGGATGAAAACGGCCCATCCGCCGCAACCTCGGCCACCGAAAGTCGCCACAGCAGATCCTCTGCCTCCGTCACCTTGACGATTTCATGGGTAACGCCGCCGCCGTTTTTCCAGGGCTGGCGGATGAACTGGCCGGGGCGAATGACCTGCATGGCGGTTTTCCGGGGTTTCAACATCAGGCAAATTACCTATATCATCATACAAAAGGCAATTGCAGGATCTTTTCCATGGTGGAGGAAAACGCCTCGGAAGTTACAAGCTACCGCGATGTGAAGGCCGAAATCCGCGGTCGGATCACGGCGGGCACCTGGGGGCCGGGGGCGCTCTTGCCCGGCGAGGTCGAACTTGCCGAAAGCTTCGGGGTCGCGCGGGCGACGGTGAACCGGGCCATGCGGGAACTGAGCGAAGAGGGTCTGGTCGATCGGCGCCGCAAGGCGGGCACGCGGGTCAGAAAGTCGCCGCTCCGGGCGGCGCGGTTCGAAATCCCGCTGGTCCGGGCCGAGATCGAGGCGACAGGGGCCATCTATCGCTATGGGCTTTTGGAGCGCGAAACCCGCACCGCGCCGGATTGGCTGCGCGCCCGGCTGGGGGTTCTCAAGGGTACCCGGGTTCTGCATCTGACGTGCCTGCATTCGGCCGACGGGGCGGCCTATCAGCTTGAAGACCGCTGGATCAATCTGTCTGCCCTGCCAGAGGCGGCACGGGCCGATTTTTCGGCCGTGGGACCGAATGAATGGCTCATCGCGGCGGTGCCCTATTCCGAAGTCGAGATCAGTTTCATGGCGACCGCGGCCGAGGGGGTGGTGGCCGCGTATCTGGGGATGGGTGACGGCGAGCCGGTATTCACCGTCGAACGGACGACCTGGTGGCAGGGGCAGGCGATTACCCATGTGCGGCTGTCGTTTTCGCGTGGCCACCGGATGACAACGCGTTATTGATATCGCGCACTCCAACGGAATCGGAAAGAAAGATGCCTGCACCGGAAATCACTCAGGAAATGATCGACACCTATCAGCGCGAAGGCGTTGTCCTGGTCAAGGGGCTCTGGGCTGATTGGGTCGACACGATCCGCGCCGGGATCGAGCGCAACATGGCCGAGCCGGGCCCCTATGCCGCCGAGAACCTGAAGCCGGGCGAAGGAGGGCGGTTTTTCGATGATTACTGCAACTGGACGCGGATTGCGGAATTCACCGAGGTGATCCGGCAATCGGCCGTCGCCGATGTGGCCGCAGCCTTGATGGGGTCGCAATCCGTACAGGTCTTTCACGACCATGTACTGGTCAAGGAACCGGGCACCAGCAAGCCGACACCCTGGCATCAGGACGGCCCTTATTATTTCGTCGACGGCCGCCAGACGATCAGCTTCTGGTCGCCCATGGACGCGGTGCGCGAGGCGAGCCTGCGCTGTGTCGCCGGGTCGAGCAACTGGGAAAGGGAAGTGCTGCCAACGCGCTGGCTGTCGGAACAGAATTTCTATCCCGACCCGGAAAAATACATGCCCGTCCCGGACCCCGACCGCGAGGCAATGCCGGTGCGGGAATGGGAAATGGAGCCGGGCGATGCGGTGGCCTTCAACTTTCGCACGCTGCACGGCGCGCGCGGCAACGAGAGCGGCCAGCGCCGCCGGGCGTTTTCGCTGCGTCTTCTGGGTGATGACGCGCGCTATGTGGAGCGGCCCGGTCGCACGTCGCCGCCATTTCCCGGCCATGAAATGGTGGCGGGCCAACGGCTGCGCGCGGACTGGTTTCCCTATATCAAGGGTGGGCCCTCGGGGGGCTGACCGGCCCGCGCCACGCGGGGATCGAACCGTCATGGGCTCTGTTCTGGCAGGTCGGACCGATAGCGCCCGTCGCGGGTGTTTTCGGGCGTTTCGCAGAAGATTGTAGCTGAACCCGATGACGCCCGGCAAGATCAGCGATTCCGCAATCGGTGCAATCGGCGCCATGTCTGCTTCGGCGATCCCGTCCCACGACATCACCGCCCGCATGTCTTTGGGCGTTGCGGTTGTATGTCGGACGCACCCGCGCTTTCCTCGCATTTGCAGAACCGTGTGAAAGGCCGCGGCGGCCGCGGCAAGCCGCTGTTACCTGCCGCAGGCCGCAGCGGGCCAATCGTCAGAGCCGCCGGGACAAGCCGGGACAACATGCACAAGGCAGGGCGGATCAGTGTCACCCCTGGGTGGGCCGGCCCCATAGATCATATTCGCCGGCCTCGTCCACCTCCACCGTGACGATATCGCCGGCCGCCAGCCCTTCAAAGGCTTCGTCGATGAAAAGGTTGCCGTCGATTTCGGGTGCGTCCGCCTTGGTGCGGCAGGTGGCGCCCTCGCCGTCGACCTGATCCACGATCACCTCGATCCTGGTGCCGATCCTGGCCGCCAGCCGGGCTTCGGAGATGCCTTGCGCCTTGGCCATGAACCTGTCCCAGCGGTCCTTTTTGACATCGTCGGGCACATGATCGGGCAGGGCGTTCGAGCGTGCCCCGGCGACGTTTTCGTACTGAAAGCAGCCGACGCGGTCCAGTTGCGCTTCGTCCAGCCAGTCGAGCAGGGTCTGGAATTCCGCTTCCGTCTCGCCCGGATAGCCGACGATGAAGGTCGAGCGCAGCGTGATCTCGGGGCACAGGCCGCGCCAGGCGGCGATTTCGTCGAGGGTTCTGGCCGCCGCCGCCGGGCGGGCCATGCGCCGCAGCGTGTCGGGGTGGGCGTGCTGGAAGGGGATGTCGAGATAGGGCAGGACAAGTCCTTCGGCCATCAGCGGGATCAGGTCGCGCACATGGGGGTAGGGATAGACATAATGCAGCCGCACCCAGACCCCGAGCGAGCCGAGATCGCGGGCGAGATCGGTGATATGGGCGCGGTGCCCGCGCTCGGACGCATGTCTGATATCCACCCCGTAGGCCGAGGTGTCCTGGCTGATCACCAAGAGTTCCTTCACCCCAGCCGCGACCAGTCTTTCCGCCTCGCGCAGCACCGCATGGGCGGGGCGCGAGACCAGCCGGCCACGCATGTCGGGAATGATGCAGAATCTGCACTTGTGGTTGCAACCTTCTGAAATCTTTAAGTAACTATAATGGCGAGGCGTCAGGGAAACGCCGCTGGCGGGCAGCAGGTCGATATAGGGGTCGGGGCTGGGGGGCACCGCGTGGTGGACGGCGTCGAGCACCTGTTCGTATTGATGCGGGCCGGTGACGGCCAGCACCGTCGGATGCGCGCCGGTGATATAGCCGGGCTCGGCCCCGAGGCAGCCGGTGACGATGACGCGGCCGTTTTCGGCCAGCGCCTCGCCGATCGCCTCCAGGCTCTCGGCCTTGGCGCTGTCGAGAAAGCCGCAGGTATTGACGATGACCGCATCGGCGCCCTGATAGTCTGGCGAAATCGCGTATCCCTCGGCGCGCAGGCGGGTCAGGATCCGCTCTGAATCGACCAGCGCCTTGGGGCAGCCGAGCGAGACCATGCCGATCGTCGGCTGGCCGGGCCGGGCCGGCTGTTGGAGGCGCGGCCTGGGGGCGAGATCGGGGCGCAGGTTGGGCGGGTTCAGGGGCATGCGCGGGGATATACAGCACGAACCGGAGGCGGGAAAGGGGGCGGGCGCAGGGCCGCCGCCGGGGGCTGGCGGCCGTCCCGCCCGCGTCCCGCATCCGTCCCGCATCCGTCCCGACAGGCGTCCCGACAGGCGTCCCGACAGGGTGTGCTGACGGGATGTGCTGACGGGGCGGAGGCGCGTCAGGGATTTGCGCCGCGCGGGCCGGGCCGGGCGCGCGGGCCACGATCCCCGCACCGGGCACGGCGCGCCGCTTACGGCCTGAGCCGCCAGCCGGTGCGGAAGATGAACCACACCGCCGCCATGCCCAGCGCCAGAAAGAACGTCACCGCGATCAGCGACACCCCGACCGGCACATCGGCGATATCGAAAAACGCCCAGCGAAATCCCGAGATGAGGTAAAGCACCGGGTTGAGCCGCGCCGCGCCTTCCCAGAAGGGCGGCAACATGCTGGCCGAATAGAACGCGCCGCCCAGAAAGACCAGCGGCGTGATGACCATCATCGGGATGATCTGCAACTGCTGCCAGTCCTTGGCCCAGAGACCGAGCAGGAACCCCAGAAGCGAGAAGCTGACCGAGGTGAGCAGCAGGAAGGCCACCATCCAGAGCGGATGGGCGATGCGGATGTCGACGAAGCCGTAGGAGGTGGCCAGGATCACCGCGGCGATGATCATCGACTTGGCCGCCGCCGCCCCGACATAGCCCAGCACGATTTCGATGAACGAGGCGGGGGCGGCGAGGATTTCATAGATGGTGCCAACGAATTTCGGAAAGAAGATGCCGAAAGAGGCATTGGCGATGGATTGCTGCAATACCGTCAGCATGATCAGCCCCGGCACGATGAAGGCGCCGTAGCTGACGCCCTCGACCTTTTCGATGCGGCTGCCGATGGCGGCGCCGAAGACGACGAAATAGAGCACGGTCGACAGCGCGGGCGAGGCCAGCGATTCCCACAAGGTGCGCCAGAAACGCGCCATTTCGTGATTGAATACGGTTTGGACGGCGCGCCAGTTCACGGGGTTTCCTCCACCAGCCGCAAGAATACATCCTCGAGCGAGGTTTCCTCGGTCGACAGATCGCGCACCGCCAGCCCGGCGGCGGCGAATCCCGCGAGGAGCCGGGCGATGCCGGAGCGGTCGGCCCTGGTGTCGTATTCATAAAGCACATGCTGGCCGTCCGGGCTTAGCGACAGGCCCCGCCCGGCCATCTCGGCGGCCACCTCGGCGGGCAGCGCGGCGAGCGGTTCGGCCAGTTCGACGCAAAGCCGCTTGCGCCCGAATTCGTGCATGAGCTCGGTCTTGTCGCGCACCAGCAGCAGCCGGCCCTTGTTGACGACGCCGATGCGGTCGGCCATTTCCTCGGCCTCGGCGATGTAATGGGTGGTCAGAATGATGGTGACACCCGAGGCGCGCAGATCGCGCACCACCTGCCACATTTCGCGTCTGAGGTTGACATCAACGCCGGCGGTGGGTTCGTCGAGAAAGAGGATCGCCGGCTGATGCGACAGCGCCTTGGCGATCATCACCCGGCGTTTCATGCCGCCCGAAAGCTCGATCAGCTTGGCGTCGCGCTTGTCCCAGAGCGTCAGGCTGCGCAGCAGCCGTTCGAGATAGGCATCATCGCGGCCGCGCCCGTAAAGGCCACGGGTGAAGCGCACGGTGTTGATCACCGTCTCGAAGGTTTCGAGCGCGATTTCCTGGGGCACCAGCCCGATCATGGCGCGGGCGGCGCGGTAGTCGCGCACGATGTCGTGGCCGCCGACGGTGACCCGGCCCGACGTGGCGGTGACCAGCCCGCAGATGATCGAGATCAGCGTGGTCTTGCCCGCGCCGTTGGGCCCCAAAAGCGCAAGGATTTCGCCCGCCTCGATGTCGAGCGCCACATCGGTGAGCGCCACCGTGCCGCTGGCATAGGATTTCGACAGGTTCTGGACCGAGATGATGGCGGCCACCGGGGCACCTTTGACTTGCGGGTGGTGTTTGACTTGCGGGTGTTGCGGGTGTTGCGGGGGCCTTGCCGGCCCCGCGCATCGCGCCCGGTTAGCGGCGCCGGTCGCGGCGCGCCGACATCGGCTGGAACGCCACGCCGACATGGGCGTCGCAATAGGGTTTGCCCGGCTGGGTGGCCAGCCCGCAGAACCAGAAATCCTCGGTCGCGGGGTCGCCGATCGGCCATTTGCAGGTGCGTTCGGTCAGTTCCATCAGGCTGATGCGCTTGGCCTTCTTTTCCACCTCGCGGACCGAGGCCAGCGCCTCGGGGCTGATTTCACCGGCCGAAGGCTGCGGGGGCAGCGGCTGGCCGGCCGGAATGATCCTGTTGCGCAGGCTGGCCGGCTGGGCCGGGGGCTGGGCGCTTTCGGTGCGCGGAACGGGCCGCGGTTCGGGTTTGGCCGCGGCGGGTTTGGCGGCGGGGGCGTCGGGCCTGGCCGCCGGTTCGGCCCGGGACTCGGTGCGGGCTTCGGTGCGGGATTCGGGCGCGCTGCCGCCGGCGCGGTTCGACAGGCCCAGCCGGTGTACCTTGCCGATCACCGCGTTGCGGGTGACACCGCCCAGTTCCTTGGCGATCTGGCTGGCCGACTGGCCGTCGCCCCACATCTTTTTCAGCGTTTCGACGCGTTCATCGGTCCAGGACATCGGTGACCTCGGGTTTGTGTGAGACCGGCCGGGGGGGGTGCGCAACGGCGCGCCGCCCCCTGGCGGTCGTGACTGCGGTTGGCCCCATTCTAGCCGGGGGACGCGCCGAGATACAAGCGAGGCGCCGGGAAATCAAGCCCGTTGCCCGGATTCGCGTCCCCGGGATTTGCGTCCCCGGATTCGCGTCCCCGGATTCACTGCCGCGCGCCCGCGCGAAAGGCGCGCGCCGCGCCGAGGTGCCCGTGGCGGGCGCGGGGCCGGCCGCAGCCCGCTTGCGCGGCCTTTGCGGCGCCGCGCCGGAAGCGGCGGTCCTTTGCGGCGTTTCGCCACGCTTCGGCCGGCGTTGACTCGCCCGCCCGGCTGGGGCACCCATTGGCTTTCTGTCCTTCTGGAGCCCTGCGATGATCCCGACCCTGCTGCCCACCTACAACCGCGCGCCGCTTGCCTTCGTGAAGGGGCAGGGATCCTGGCTGGAGACCGCCGAGGGGGTGCGCTATCTCGACCTTGCCGCGGGGATCGCGGTCAATGTGCTTGGCCATGCCAACCCCGATCTGGTGGCGGTGCTGCGCGAACAGGCGGGCCGGCTCTGGCATGTGTCCAATCTCTACCGGATCCCCGAACAGGAGAGGCTGGCCGATCTGCTGTGTGCCGCGACTTTCGCCGATACGGTATTCTTTACCAATTCGGGCACCGAGGCGGCGGAACTGGCGATCAAGATGGTGCGCCGATACTGGTCGCAGGCCGGGACGCCGGAGCGCAGCGAGATCCTGACATTCGAAGGGGCGTTTCACGGCCGCTCGACCGGTGCGATCGCGGCGGCGGGCTCGGAAAAGCTGGTCAAGGGGTACGGGGCGCTGATGCCGGGGTTCCGGTCGCTGCCCTGGGGCGACATGGCGGCGCTGCGAGCGGCCATAGGCGCGCAGACGGCGGCGGTCATGGTCGAGACGGTGCAGGGCGAGGGCGGCATCCGGCCGATGCCGGATGCCGATCTGAAGGAGCTGCGGGCCTGGTGCGATGCCTCGGGCGCGCTGCTGGTTCTTGACGAGGTGCAATGCGGGATGGGCCGGACGGGGCGGCTTTTCGCCCATGAATGGGCGGGCATTTCGCCCGATATCATGATGGTGGCAAAGGGTATCGGCGGCGGGTTTCCGCTGGGCGCGCTTCTGGCCACCGAAACGGCGGCATCGGCGATGGTCGTGGGCAGCCACGGGTCGACCTATGGCGGCAACCCGCTGGCCTGTGCGGTCGGTGCGCGGGTGCTGGAAATCGTTTCGGACAAGGCCTTTCTGGCCGAGGTGAACCGCAAGGCCGCCTTGCTGCGGCAAAAACTGGAAGGGCTGGTTGCGGCGCATCCGCAGGTGTTCGAAGCGGTGCGGGGGCAGGGGCTCATGCTCGGGCTGAAATGCCGGCCCGAGCCGGTCGACGTGGTCAGGGCGGGCCACGACGCGCTTGTCCTGACGGTGCCCGCCGCCGACCATGTGATCCGCCTTCTGCCCGCGCTGACGATTTCCGACGCGGAGATCGACGAAGCCGTCGTCCGCCTCGACCGCGCCGCCGCTACCCTGGAGACCCAGCAGCCCTGAAACCGGGCGGCGCCGGGGCCCGAGGGCAGCCGCCCGCGGCCCTTGCCTGAAAGGACAAGACGATGAGCCATTTTCTCGACATCAACAAAACCGACCCCGCCGCGCTGCGAGAGATGGTCAATTCGGCCCATGCGATGAAAACCGCGCGCAAGGGGCTGCCCAAGGGCGCCCCCGATGCCGGCGCGCCGCTGGCCGGGCGGATGATCGCGCTGATCTTCGAAAAGCCGTCGACGCGCACGCGGGTATCCTTCGATGTGGGCGCGCGCCAGATGGGCGGCCAGACGATGGTGCTTTCGGGCAAGGAAATGCAGCTCGGTCACGGTGAAAGCATCGCCGACACGGCGCGGGTATTGTCGCGCTATGTCGATCTGATCATGCTGCGCACCTTCGAGGAGGCGACGCTTCTCGAGATGGCCGAACATGCCACGGTGCCGGTGATCAACGGGCTGACGGATGCCAGCCACCCGTGCCAGATCATGGCCGATATCGTCACCTATGAGGAACATCGCGGCCCCATCGGCGG
The DNA here is from genome assembly GCA_020446815.1 of Paracoccaceae bacterium. Classification (GTDB taxonomy): domain Bacteria; phylum Pseudomonadota; class Alphaproteobacteria; order Rhodobacterales; family Rhodobacteraceae; genus Albidovulum. Next base: position 163,080 of record JAGRDY010000026.1, on the reverse strand, counting down.
GCGCAGGTTCGTCTGGTCGGGCGACGGCAACAACGTCTGTTCGAGCTGGCTTCACGCGGCCGGCCAGTTCGGGTTCGACCTGAGCTTTACCGGCCCCGAGACGCTCGACCCCGATCCGCGCGCGGTGGCCTTTGCGCGGCAGAAAGGCGCGACGGTCGACATCAGGCGTGATCCGCTGGAGGCGGCGATCGGCGCCGATGCGATCGTCACCGACACCTGGGTGTCGATGCACGACCCCGAAAGCGCGCGTGAACGGCGCCACAACCAGTTGCGCCCCTATCAGGTCAACGAGACGATGATGGCCCGCGCCAAGCCGGACGCGCTTTTCATGCATTGCCTGCCCGCACATCGCAACGAAGAGGCGACCGATGCCGTCATGGACGGCCCGCAATCGGTGATTTTTGATGAAAGCGAAAACCGCCTGCATGCGCAAAAGGCAATCCTGCGCTGGTGTCTGGGGGTCTGAACGGACCCCGCCAGAGGGACGGCCGGGGCGCAGGCCGCCTGCATGGTGCAAGCGGTGCGTGATGCCTGCGGCCGTTTCAAGGGGCCGGTTCCGGTCTGATCACCGGGCGCTGAAACCCGCCGGGAACCGTCAACTCCGCTTTGTCACGGCCGGTGCGCGCGATCGCCGGCGCGCGGGCGGGTTTGCCATGTACCGCGCCGGGCAGTGAAAAAATGGCGGCCCCGATAGGATTCGAACCTATGACCTACCGCTTAGGAGGCGGTCGCTCTATCCCCTGAGCTACGAGGCCGCGGCGACGCGGCGGCGCGCGTGGCCGCCGCGTCACGCCGTGGATAGTGCGGCGCGCCCGTCTTGGCAAGCAGCCCCTGCGGGCCGCAGGCAAGGCCCGGCGCGCGAATCCGCCCCGCAGAGGAGATTTGCAGGCCTGCGACAATCGGCCGAGCAAAAGCCGTGCCGGTGATTGCCGGTTCTGCCGCGCGATGCGCAAGCTGCCCATTCTTGCAACCGCGCCCGCCAAGGTAGATCGAGCATGGGCAGAAATCAGAGCTTGATCAGAAAGGATGCTTCAAGAGGTTCTTGGCCCGCGCCCCCGACGTGTCTCCCGACGTGCCTCCCGCCGTGCCCCCCGCCGTGCCTCCCGCCGTGCCCCCCGCCGTGCCCCCCGCCAGATCAGCCAGAGCCACCAGCCAAGCGACAGCGGCACCGTGACGGCGGCCACCGCCACGTTGCCGGGCAGCGCGCCAGTGCTTTCCCAGACCGGCACCGCGACGAATGTGGTGATCGCCGGGGCGATCGGAAACAGCAGATGCCGCCAGATGCGCCCGCGCGGCCCGAAATCCGCCCGCTCCGACCGCTCCGCCGCGCCCGAACGCCACATCGCCCAAAGCGTCAGCCCGACCATCACCGGAAAGGCCAGCCGCGGCAGCGACGGCGTGGCGAGACTCTTGGCCAGCCACAGCGCCAGCGCCAGCCCCGGCGCGATCAGGCCAACCGCCAGCGGCGGGCGTGGCACCGGGCCGATCCTGTCAAGGACGATCTGCCCGAGGGGCACCACGAACCCGGCACCCGCCAGGTAAAGGAAAACCACATCGCCGGGCGGCATGGCGGCGCGTTCAGCGGGCCAGAAACTGGCGAAAACCGCGCCGAACAGGCCAAGCCCCGCCAGCGCCAGCAGATGCCGCCACAAGCGCCAGTGCGCCGCCGCCCGGCCCAGCCCGAACACACAGACGCCGGTGATCAGCGCGTGCCAGGCCAGCGGCGTCCAGACCAGCTGGAACGGAAAGGCGGCATACATTTCGTCGACCACGACGCCTTCGACCACGAAGCCCAGCAGCGCGCCCCCCAGAAACACCGCCCGCAACCCCGCCACCCGTGTCAGTCCCACCGCCGACAGCGCGACGGCCGCGGCCGCCGCATAGGCCGCCCAGGTGCCCAGCCAAGCCTCGATCGTCAGATCGGGCGGCGGCGCCGACCAGAAGAAATTCTCCGACCCCCAGACCGCGATCAGCCCAAGGGCCAGGGCGGCGATGATGTAGCGTATCGTTTCGATGCCCGTGCCCCGCACCTTGCGCCTGCCCCGACACTATAACACGGCCGGGCCGCCATGCGGGGTTTCCCTTTCGGGGCACACCGAGTAAAGCAGGGCCATGTTGAAGACCCGCATCATCCCCTGCCTCGATGTCGCCGACGGGCGGGTGGTCAAGGGCGTCAATTTCGTCGATCTGATCGACGCCGGCGATCCGGTCGCGGCGGCCAGGGCCTATGACGCGGCCGGCGCCGACGAGCTTTGTTTTCTCGATATCCACGCGACCCACGAGAATCGCGGCACGATGTTCGATCTGGTCACCCGCACGGCGGAACAATGCTACATCCCGCTGACCGTCGGCGGCGGTGTGCGCAGCCATCAGGATGTGCGCGCCCTGCTTCTGGCCGGGGCCGACAAGGTCAGCTTCAATTCCGCCGCCGTCGCCAACCCGGATGTCGTGGCCGAAGCCGCCGACCGTTTCGGCGGCCAGTGCATCGTGGTGGCGATCGACGCCAAGACCGTGCGCCCCGGCAAATGGGAGATTTTCACCCATGGCGGGCGCAGGGCGACCGGTATCGACGCCGTCGAATTCGCCCGTCTGGTTGCCGCGAAGGGGGCCGGCGAAATCCTGCTCACCTCGATGGACCGCGACGGCACGCGCGCCGGTTTCAACCTGCCGCTGACGCGCGCCATCGCCGATGCGGTGGATATCCCGGTCATCGCCTCGGGCGGTGTCGGCACCCTTGACCATCTGGTCGAGGGCGTCACCATCGGCGGCGCCAGCGCCGTTCTGGCCGCCTCGATCTTTCACTTCGGCGACTTCACCATCGGCCAGGCCAAGGCCCGCATGGCCGCCGCCGGTATCCCGATGAGGCTTTCATGAACCCGCTCGAAACGCTCGCCGCCACCATCGCCGCGCGCAAGCAGGCCGATCCCGACCAGTCATGGACCGCAAGGCTGCTGGCGCGCGGCCCCGAGAAATGCGCCGAGAAATTCGGCGAGGAAGCCGTCGAGGCGATCATCGAAGCGGTGAAGGGCGACCGCGAAAAGCTTGTCGGCGAAGCCGCCGACGTGCTTTATCACCTGCTGGTCATGCTGGCCGCCCGCGACGTTGCGCTGGCCGATGTCCTTATGGAACTCGACCGGCGCGGGGGCCGGTCCGGGCTGGATGAGAAGGCGGCGCGCGGATGACCCGCCGCGCGCAAAAAGGCGCCCGGTCATGAAAACCGGGCGCCAGTCTTGGAACGAGGGACAGTGGACGGAAGCGCCGCTGTTCCGTGCAGCGCTTCTGTTAGGAAGATTAGGTGCGCGCGCCGCCGATTGAAGGGCTTATCGCGCAGATGTGATCGCCATGGCGTTTCGGGCGATCACCCAAGCGCCCGTTGACAGCCTCGCGCCGCGCGCGAACCGCAAAAGGCGATGCCGGGGCGTGCCGGGTATTTCGGCAACCGCCCTACCGGTCCAGCGCCTGCGGCCAATACCCGTCGGCGCGCGCCACATTGCCCGCGATATCCTCTCGCCAGATTGTGCGCACGGCGATGCTGAAATTGAGATAGAGCGCCCCCTCGTCGATCGTGAAGGCCTCGGGGGCCGTGCTGGCCACCGCGCCTTTCGCCATCGCATAGGCGCAATAGCCGCCATAGCGCGGCGCATAGGCCGCGGGGTTCATCTCGAAAGCGTCCAGCGCCCCGGCACTCGCGAACCGCCAGGTGGCGCCACGCCATTTCAGGGCATGGGCGGGGTTGCCCGCAACCGGCCGGCCCTCGGTGAAATAGGCCACGGGGTCATAGCCGGAAATCGCCACGCCGTCGGTGGCGAAAACCTCCGGCTCGCGCGCCAGCGCCGGGCGCAGGATGGTCCCGCCGACGGGAATCGCCATGCCGAATGCAAGAAGGGCGCGTCGTGTCAGGGGCATGGCGGTCTCCCGGAAACTGGGCGGGCACATGGGGTCGCCTTTTTACATGTCACAGCGCCGATTATTATGAAAGCCCGCTCCCGCAACTGTGAACGTTCGTGCAAGGGAATGCGCGGGGCCGCGCTTAGCGCGCCGTGGCCGCGTAAAGCGCCACGGCGGCGGCGTTCGAGACATTCAGCGACCCGAAGCTGCCGCGATAGGCAATCCTGACCAGGCCATCGCAGGTTTCGCGGGTCTTCTGGCGCAAGCCCGGGCCTTCCGCCCCCAGAACCAGCCCCACCGGGCGGCCGCCCAGGCCGGCCAGGGCCGCGCCCAGCGTCCGTTCGGCCGCGCCGTCGAGCCCCAATAGCACATATCCCATGGATTTCAGCCGCTCCATCGCCTCGGCAAGATTGGTGACGCGCAGATAGGGCTGGCGCTCCAGCGCGCCGCTCGCCGTCTTGGCCAATGCGCCGGTTTCCGGGGCCGAATGGCGCAGCGTCGCGATCACTGCGCGGGCCCCGAAGACCTCGGCCGAACGCAGCACCGCCCCGACATTATGCGGGTCGCTCACCCGGTCGAGCAACACCACGAGCGGCGCGCCCGCGCCCGAGGCGCAGACGTCTTCCATCGCGCCCCAGTTCAGCGGCCTGGCCTGCAACGCCGCACCCTGATGCACGCTGTCGCGGTCCAGGCCGACATGGGTTGCGAATTTCCGCGCGTCGACGATTTCCGGCGCGATGCCGCCGGCGCGGACCGCCTCGCCCAGCCTGTCGGCGGCATTCGCGCTCAGCACCAGCCGCAGCTTTTGCCGCGCCGGGTTGATCAGCGCATCGCGCACCGCGTGAAGCCCGAAAAGCCAGATCGTCTCGTTCGCCGCCGCCCGTCTGGCGCGTTCCTTGTCGATCACCCAGCCTGGTTTTTGCATTGCAGCCATCCCGTTGCCTCGTGCCCCGCACCTTGCGCCGACGCCCGCGCGGAAGGCAAGCCCGCCCCCCGGCGGGCGGGGAAATTCTTCCTTGACGCTTCACCGGCCCACGAGTAATCAGCCCCCTAGTGGGCGACGTGCTGCAAGGTGCGGCAGCGGACTGTAACTCCGCCGAGGAGACTCATGCCTGGTTCGATTCCAGGGTCGCCCACCATCCCGCGCTTTTGTGTTGAGAAATCCGCTAACGCCTTGAAGGGAAAGGTTGTTTGGGCGGTTCGATAACCTCCTTCACGGCTATACCGAAGAGGCTCTGAAAAGGCCGGTTTGAGTACCGTTGTCAGTTTCGGCGATTCAGGTTCTTGCCGAAACGCCACCCGAAAGCGCCTTCAGCGCCGCGCCCAGATCCAGCGCGCCGTCATAGAGCGCGCGCCCCGAAATGGCCCCGGCGATGACGCCGGTATCACGCAGGGCGATAAGATCGGCCAGCGAGGATACGCCGCCCGAGGCAATGACCGGTATGTCCACCGCGCGGGCCAGACCGGCGGTGGCCGCGATGTTCGGCCCCTGCATGGCGCCGTCGCGCAGGATGTCGGTATAGATGATCGCGGCGACGCCCGCATCCTCGATGCGCCGGGCCAGATCGGTCGCGAGGATGCCGGTTTCCTCGGCCCATCCGCGCGTGGCCACCCGCCCGCCGCGCGCGTCCAGCCCGACGGCCACCTTGCCGGGAAACGCGCGCGCCGCCTCGCGCAGCAGCGCGGGGTTTTCCACCGCGGCGGTGCCGAGGATCACGCGGGCGAGCCCCTTGCCGAGCCACATCTCGATCGTCGCCATGTCGCGGATGCCGCCGCCAAGCTGGGCGGGCACCGTGACGCGCGCCAGGATCGCCTCGACCGCGGCGGCGTTGACCGGGGCACCGGCGAAGGCGCCGTCGAGATCCACCAGATGCAGCCAGGCGCATCCCGCGGTTTGGAATTCCGCCGCCTGTGCGGCCGGATCGTCGCCAAAGACCGTAGCCTTGTCCATCTCGCCGTGCAGGAGCCGCACGCACTGGCCGTCTTTCAGGTCGATGGCGGGGTAAAGGATCATGGCGGGCTCCGGCGGCGGGGATAGTGCCTCATGCCATAGCGGCAAAGGCATGGCAACGTCACATAACGCTGGACGAAGGGCGGGTGATTCGGCGAAAATGGCCCGCAGATGTCAGGGAGGCAGGGGCGATGAAGAGATTTCTTTTCGCGGCGGCGCTGGTTTTTGCCGCAGGGGGCGCGATGGCCGACCCGATCGAGGGGGTGTGGCAGACCAAGCCCGATGATAACGGCAAATTCGGTTTCGTCAGGATCGCGCCCTGCGGGGCGAAGATTTGCGGGGTTCTGGTCAAGGCCTTCGACAGTTCGGGGGCCGAAACGCCATCGGACAATATCGGCAAGCAGATCGTCTGGGGCATGGTCCCGTCAGGCGGCGGCACCTATAGCGGCGGCAGCGTCTGGGCACCGGACCGCGACAAGACCTACAGGGGCAAGATGCAGTTGTCGGGGGACGATCTGGCGGTTTCGGGCTGTGTGCTGGGCGGGCTGATCTGTCGCGCATCGGACTGGCGCCGGGTCAAGTGACCGGGGGTGCCGGCGGGCGCGGCCCTGCGGGGCGGAATGCCGCGCCCGGATGATGTGCCTGCCGGGCGTTCGAATCGCTGTCCTGATGGTTCGGGAAAACGGCTTTGCCGGTGTGGTAGGAGGTGGATATGGCCGGGCGCCGGCTGTTCTTTCTGGTCGTGTTGGGCGCTGCCTGCCTGAGCGGAGCGGCGGCCAGGCCGGACCCGATCCTGGGGCTCTGGCGTGTCGAGCCGGATTTCAAGGGGCAGGTCGGCGAAGTGGCGATCCGCATGTGCGAGGAGGCGTTCTGCGGCCGCGTCGTTCATGTCGTCGACAGGACCGGCGCACCGGTTGTCACGCGCAGCATGGGGCGCGATCTTTTCTGGGGATTGCAGGCGCAGGGCAACGGAAGCTATGGCGGCGGCCGGGTCTGGGTGCCGTTGCGTGACAAGGTCTACGCGGCGAAGGCCCGGCTGGAGGGCGACCGGTTGCGGGTGCTGGGCTGCCTGGGCGCGATCTGTGACGGCCAGACCTGGGTCAGGATCAGATAGATTGCCGTCAGGCGCCGCCGTGGATCGGGCCGCCGCCCGTCGACGCTTCGGCTGGCCGCTGAATTGCCGGAGATCCGGGGCGCTTTGGCTGCCTTCGGGTTGTCGGCGATGCCCGGTGGAGCCCGGTGGATCGGGAGTTTCCGCAAATGCTTCAGCCGAAGACCGACCAGCCGGTACGCCGCGCCAGCATTTCGACCGCCTCGGTTCCCAGCTTGGAGTTTCCCTGGGCATTCAGGCCCGGCGACCAGACGGCGATCGAGGCGCGGCCCGGGGCGATCACCAGAATGCCGCCGCCCACACCGGATTTTCCCGGCAATCCGACCCGATAGGCAAAATCGCCCGAGCCGTCGTAATGCCCGCAGGTCATCATCAGCGCGTTGATCCGCCTTACCCTGCCGGGCGAGACGAGCCGCGGATGGCCTTGCGCGCCCATCAGGAACCGCCCCGACCGGGCGAGCTGTTCGCAGCTCATCTCGATGGCGCATTGATGAAAATAGGCGCCGAGCGCCATATGGGGGGCATTTTGCAGGTTGCCATGGGCACGCAGGAAATGGGCAAGCGCGAAGTTCCGGTGCCCGGTTTCGGATTCCGAAAGCGCGATACTTTCATTGATATGGATGGCGTCGTCTTCGGCCGCGGCCCGGATGAAGCGCAAGAGCTCGCCCAGATATTCGCGCGGCGCGTTGCCGGCCAGCACGGCGTCGGTGACGACGATGGCGCCGGCGTTGATCAGTGGGTTGCGGGGAATGCCGGCCTCATGCTCGAGCTGAAGGATCGAATTGAAGGCCAGCCCGGAAGGTTCGCGCCCGACCCGCGTCCAGAGCCGGTCGCCCAGCCGCCCCAGCGCCAGTGCCAGGGCGAAGATCTTGGAAATGCTCTGGATGGAAAACGGCCTGGCCGCGTCGCCCACCGAATGCTGCGTGCCATCGGCCAGCACCACGGACATGCCGAACCGCCCGGTGTCGATGCGGGCCAGTTCGGGGATATAATCGGCGACCGTGCCGCGATCCGGGCTTTGGCTGACGGTTTCATGGATGTCGCGCAGGATTGCCGCGATGTCCATCAGGGGCGCCATTGCAGGAAATTGGCGATCACTCGCAGCCCCGTGGCCTGGCTTTTTTCGGGGTGAAACTGCACGCCGACCATGTTGTCGCGCCCGACCACCGCGGCGATTTCGCCGCCGTGATCGACATGCGCGAGGCGGTGCCGGGGATCGGCGACGCGGAAATGATAGGAGTGGACGAAATAGGCGTGCCGGCCTGTCTCCACCCCGCTCAGGATCGGGTGCGGCCGGTCGATGATCAGATCGTTCCAGCCCATGTGCGGCACCTTGAGCGCCGGATCCGCCGGGGTGATCCTGACCACATCGCCGCCCACCAAGCCAAAACCGGGTGTTTCGGTGAATTCCAGCCCGCGCGTCGCCATCATCTGCATGCCGATGCAGATCCCCAGAAACGGCACCGCGCGGCGGGTCACGGCGTCTTCGATCGCCTCGAACAGCCCGTCGATGCGGGCCAGCGCGGCCCGGCAGGACGGAAACGCCCCGTCGCCCGGAAGCACGATCCGCCCGGCGCCGGCCACCACTTCGGGGTGCGATGTCACCTCCACCCTGCCGCAATGCGTTTCGGCGGCCATGCGCTGAAAGGCCTTGGCGGCGGAATGCAGGTTGCCGCTGTCGTAATCGACGAGAACCGTGGACATCGGATCAAAGCGCGCCTTTCGTTGAGGGCAGCGCCCCGGCGGCGCGCGGGTCGGGCTCGACCGCCATTCGAAGCGCTCTGGCCAGCGATTTGAACGCCGCTTCGGCGATGTGATGGCTGTTGAGGCCATGCAGGCGGTCGACATGCAGGGTGATCGCGCCATGTGTGCTCAGCGCCTGAAAGAATTCGCGCACCAGTTCGGTATCGAAGGTGCCGATCCTGGCGGTCGGGAAATCAACGTTCCAGACCAGATAGGGGCGCCCCGAAAGATCGAGCGCACAGGCGATCTGCGCATCGTCCATGGCAAGGTTGACATGCCCGTAGCGGCGAATGCCGCGCTTGTCGCCAAGCGCCCTGGCGATCGCCTGGCCGAGCGCGATGCCGCAATCCTCGACGGTATGGTGATCGTCGACATGCCGGTCGCCCGTTGCCGCGACCGTGATGTCGATCAGCGAATGGCGCGCCAGCTGATCGAGCATGTGGTCGAAAAAACCCACCCCGGTCTTGTTGGCGTAGCGGCCGGTTCCGTCGAGATTCATCTCCACCGAAACCTCTGTCTCGGCGGTCTTGCGGGTGATTTTTGCACTGCGCATCTGGGTCTCCGGCTGATCTTGCCCGCCTTATAGGCGCATGGGGGGGCCACTCCAAGCCTCGGGGCCAACTTTTCGCGGATTGCCGTGCCGGGGCGCGGGGTCTGTGGGCGTTGCCCGCGCGGGCACTGATTGGCCGCATGCCGATCGGGCAGGGACAGAAAGGAACGTGGCCAGGGCGGGGCGCGCGACCGGCGTTGCCCGGCGGCGCGGTTTTAGGCATCGCCGGCCGCTGGAAGGGTTTACACGCCCTCTTCGTGGGCGGTGTCGATCAGCCATCCGCCGGGCCCGGCGATGTGGTCGGGCAGCACCAGGATGAGCGTTTCGCGCAACAGCAGGCAGATCAGCAGGCTGGCTGCGATTTCGTCAAATGAGATTTGGGCCAGCATGACTCGTACTCCTTTACCCCGGCTTCGCAGGCAGTATCGGGGTGAATGCGGGCGCAAATATGGCCCCAGCGGGGCATTGCGGCGCAATTGACGTGGCAATATCCACGCGGAACATGACCGGATCACCGCGAAGGCGGGGCGAAGCATTCCGCGCCCGCGCAAGGCGGGATCGCTGGGCATCTGCCGCGGCCAACGGCAAGCCGATGCCCGCGCGTTCAGCAGCAAATTCCGGCGGCGGCCGCCACCGCGGAATTCCGCCGCGGCGTGGATCAAAAGCTCTGGAAGTTCATATAATGTTCCCATTTTCGGGTTGGAGACTCGGCACGCATGGATTATCTGTTAACCACTGATCGCGAGGACGGGCATGGCCGACCACAAACACATCGAAGTGCGCGGCGCGCGCGAACACAACCTCAAGAACATCGACGTGGATATTCCGCGCGACCGGCTTGTGGTGATTACCGGCCTGTCGGGGTCGGGCAAATCGAGCCTTGCCTTCGACACGATCTATGCCGAGGGTCAGCGCCGTTATGTCGAAAGCCTGTCGGCCTATGCGCGCCAGTTTCTCGACATGATGGGCAAGCCCGATGTCGATCATATCAGCGGCCTGTCGCCGGCGATCTCGATCGAGCAGAAGACCACCTCGAAGAACCCCCGCTCGACGGTCGGCACGGTGACCGAGATCTACGACTACCTGCGGCTTTTGTTCGCGCGTGCCGGAACACCCTACAGCCCGGCCACCGGCAAGCCGATCGAGGCGCAGCAGGTGCAGGACATGGTCGATGCGGTCATGGCGATGGACGAAGGGACGCGCGGCTATCTGCTGGCCCCCATCGTGCGCGACCGCAAGGGCGAATACCGCAAGGAATTCCAGGAGTTGCGCAAGCAGGGGTTCCAGCGCGTCAAGGTCGACGGGCAGTTCTACGAGATCGAGGACGCCCCCGCGCTCGACAAGAAGTACCGCCATGACATCGACGTGGTGGTCGACCGGATCGTCGTGCGCGAAGGTCTGGAGACCCGGCTGGCCGACAGCTTTCGCACCGCGCTCAACCTCGCCTCGGGCATCACCATCCTGGAAACCGCGCCCGGCGAGGGAGAGCCGCAGCGCATCACCTTTTCCGAAAACTTCGCCTGCCCGGTATCGGGGTTCACCATCCCCGAAATCGAGCCGCGGCTGTTCTCGTTCAACGCGCCTTTCGGGGCCTGCCCGCAATGCGACGGGTTGGGGGTGGAGCTGTTCTTTGACGAACGTCTGGTCGTGCCGGATGTGACACGCAGGCTCAAGGATGGCGCCCTGGCGCCCTGGAACAAGGGCAAATCGCCCTATTTCACCCAGACCATCGACGCCCTGGCCAGGCATTTCGGCTTTGACGCGCGCAAGCCGTGGAAGGATTTGCCGGAAAAGGTGCAAAACCTGTTCCTGTTCGGTTCGGGCAGCGAGGAAATCGCCTTTCGCTTCGATGAGGGCGGGCGCGTCTATGAGGTGACGCGCAGCTTCGAAGGGGTCATCCCCAACATGGAGCGGCGGTATCGTGAGACCGACAGCGCCTGGGTGCGCGAGGAGTTCGAGCGCTATCAGAACAACCGCCCCTGCGGCGTTTGCGGCGGTTTTCGTCTGCGCCCCGAGGCGCTGGCGGTGAAGATCGCCGGGCTGCATATCGGCGAAGTGGTGCAGATGTCGATCAAGGAGGCCTATGCCTGGGTCGGCTGCGTGCCTGCCAGGCTGAGCAAGCAGAAAAACGAGATCGCCCGGCTGATCCTGAAGGAAATTCGCGAAAGGCTGGGGTTTCTCAACAATGTCGGGCTTGAATACCTGACGCTGGCGCGCAATGCCGGCACGCTTTCGGGCGGCGAAAGCCAGCGGATCCGGCTGGCCAGCCAGATCGGCTCGGGGCTTACGGGGGTTCTTTATGTGCTCGACGAACCATCGATCGGCCTGCATCAGCGCGACAATGACCGGCTGTTGATGACGCTGAAAAACCTGCGCGACCAGGGCAATACGGTTCTGGTCGTCGAACATGACGAAGAGGCGATTCGCGCGGCGGATTATGTGTTTGATATCGGCCCCGGCGCGGGTGTGCACGGCGGATGTGTCGTGGCCCATGGCACCCCCGATGAGGTGGCGGCAGATGCGTCCTCGATCACCGGCCAGTACCTGTCGGGCATCCGCGAGGTACCGGTGCCGCCGGGCCGACGCAAGGGCAGCGGCAAGGCGGTCAAGGTGATCAAGGCCACCGGCAATAACCTCAAGGAGATGAACGCCGAATTTCCGCTTGGCCAGTTCGTTTGCGTCACCGGCGTCTCGGGCGGCGGCAAATCCACCCTGACCATCGAGACGCTGTTCAAGACCGCCTCGATGCGGCTCAACGGTGCGCGCCAGACGCCCGCGCCTTGCGAGACCATCAAGGGGCTCGAGCATCTCGACAAGGTGATCGACATCGACCAGCGGCCCATCGGGCGCACGCCGCGCTCGAACCCGGCCACCTATACGGGCGCCTTCACGCCGATCCGCGACTGGTTCGCGGGCCTGCCCGAGGCCCGCGCGCGCGGCTACAAGCCGGGGCGGTTTTCCTTCAACGTCAAGGGCGGGCGCTGCGAAGCCTGCCAGGGCGATGGCGTGATCAAGATCGAGATGCATTTTCTGCCCGATGTCTATGTGACCTGTGAAACCTGCAAGGGGCATCGCTATAATCGCGAAACTCTTGAAATATTGTTCAAAGGCAAGAGCATAGCAGACGTTCTTGATATGACGGTCGAAGATGCGCAGGGCTTTTTCGCTGCCGTTCCGGCGATTCGCGAAAAGATGGATGCGCTGATGCGGGTGGGCCTGGGCTATATCAAGGTCGGCCAGCAGGCGACGACGCTTTCGGGTGGCGAGGCGCAGCGCGTGAAGCTGTCGAAAGAGCTTTCCCGCCGCTCGACGGGGCGGACCTTGTACATCCTTGATGAACCGACGACCGGGCTGCATTTCGAGGATGTCAAGAAGCTTCTTGAAGTGCTGCACGAACTGGTCGATCAGGGCAATTCGGTGATCGTCATCGAACATAATCTCGATGTCATCAAGACCGCCGACCATATCATCGACATCGGCCCCGAAGGCGGTGATGGCGGCGGGCGGATCGTGGCGACCGGAACCCCGGAAGAGGTGGCCGGGGTGGTCGAGAGCCATACCGGCCGCTATCTGGCCGGAATGCTGAAACCGCGCCGGGTGGCCGCGGAATGACCGCAGCGCCTTCAGCGCCGGCGAAAGTTGTAGATGATGCCCAGCACGCGGTGATCGTCGGCCCCGACCCGGTAGATATGCGGCCCGAATCGGTAATAACGCCAGTTGCCGTCGACCGGGGGCAGGCCATAGCGGTCGATGTTCATCAACATGCTTTGTTGGTAAACCGGGAACGTGTCGCCCACCGAAAAATCGGGTTCGCGCCGCTGGCTGCCGGGGATGTAAATGCATTTGCCGGTCGCCACATGGATGCGGCAGTTCTGTGCGGCCGCAGGGCCGGGCGCCGCGAGCCCCGCAAACACGAGGTACACCGCGCCAAGGCCAGCAAGAGCGCGCCTCATCCGGGGTGGCTTGTGGAAAAGCACAGGCATGGTTCGCGCGACTTTAGGCATTTTGGCGGGCATTAGAAACCGCAAATATCGCGATGCGGCCCACGCCCGCGGGGAAATGCGGCTTCAGCCCCTTTTCATCGGGCAGGTGCTGATCCCGAAAAGGCGGTAGGCCGGGCAGGTCGACATCAGACCTGTTGCCAGGGCGAGCACGCCCAGAAGCGCCAGAATCCAGCGATACCCGTGGCCGGGAAAGAGGAAAAAGACCGCCAGGAGCGCCAGCCCCGCGAGGATGCGCACGATACGGTCGATCTTGCCGACATTGGCCTTGAACATGGTGGGGTTCCTTTTGTTGAGGCGGGCAGGCAACATGCACCAATTCGCATATATTGCCGCCCCCGGCACTGATCCAGATCAACGCAAGGCCAGATGATCGGCCCCGCCCGCCGGAAAGGTCAAGGGGCCCGCCGCCGCATGGCCCCCGCCCGAGAGGTCGCGCGCCGTCGGGGCGCCCGTGCTGCCAGGGCCGGCAAATCCGACCTTCATGTCTGCGGTTCCTCGAATGTCAGGGCGTCGCCGCCGAGCGGCATCAACATGCGCGAAACCTCGGCGGCCGGTACTTCCCCGACGCCGGCATGGCGCCAGCGGGGGGTATGGTCCTTGTCGATGATCGCCGCGCGGATTCCTTCCAGAAAATCGGCATGTTGCATCGAACGGTAGGTGAAACGGTATTCGAGATCGAGTGCGCGGCGCAAACCGGGCCCGGCGGCGCGCAGGCGGTGGATGATTTCGACGGCAGAGGCGGCGGAAAGCGGTGCGGCGCGCGACAGCGCCTGCAAGGTCTCGGCCGCGAAGTCATCGGTGCTGTCGCGAAGCGCGTGAAGGATGTCGCCCATCGTCCGGCCGGCGAAATGGCGGTCGATCACGGCGCGCCGGGCGGCAAGCCTGCCTTTGGGCGGGGGGGTTGCGATTTCGCCGATCGGGCCGGTGTCGCCGCTGCCGGCAAGCCGCGCCAGCAGATCGGGCCAGGCGGAGCGGGGCACATGGCTGTCGGCGAACCCTGCCAGTATCGCGTCCGCCGGGCCCATCCTCGTGCCGGTTGTGCCCAGGTATTCGCCAAGCCGCCCCGGCGCCCGGGCAAGCAGGAACGACCCCCCGACATCCGGAACAAGGCCGATGCCGCATTCGGGCATGGCGATCTGGCTGGTTTCACCGACGATCCGGTGGCTGCCATGGCAGCCGACCCCGACGCCGCCGCCCATGGTGAAGCCTTGCAGGAAGCTGACCACGGGTTTGGGGTATTCGGCGATGCGGGCGTTCATGCGGTATTCATCGGCCCAGAAGCGGCGGCCATAGCGATAATCGCCCGCTATGCCGGTGGCGTACATCCGGGCAATGTCGCCGCCCGCGCAAAAGGCGCGGGTGCCTGCCGCATCAAGGATGACCAGCGCCACATCGCCGTCGTCGCGCCAGCCTCTGAGCGCCGCGTCGACCGCCAGGCACATCGCATGGGTCAGGGCATTCAGCGCCTGCGGGCGATTGAGGGTGATCCGCCCCGCATGGCCTTGCTTGCGGATCACGATATCGGCCATCAGCCGCGCCCTGCCAGCAACTGACGGGCGATGATCATGCGCATGATTTCATTGGTACCTTCAAGTATCTGGTGCACCCGCAGATCGCGGACGATCTTTTCCACCCCGTAATCGGCCAGATAGCCGTAGCCGCCATGCAGTTGCAGGCAGCCATTGGCGACCTCGAAGGCGGCATCGGTGACCATCAGCTTGGCCATCGCGCAGAATGTCGAGGCATCGGCGGCCCGCAGGTCGTATTTCCAGGCGGCCTGTCGCAGGAAGGTGCGCGCCGATTGCAGTTTCACCTCCATCTCGGCGAGGCGGAACTGCAAGGCCTGAAACTGGTCGATGGTCTTGCCAAAGGCCTTGCGTTCGCCCATGTAGCGCAGCGTCCGGTTCAGCGCCTCCTGCGCGCCGCCAAGCGCCGCTGCGGCGATATTGAGCCGCCCGCCATCGAGAGCGGCCATGGCATAGGCAAATCCCTTGCCCTCTTCGCCCAGCAGGTTGGCCGCCGGGATCGCGCAGTCGTCGAACTGCACCAGCCGCGTCGGCTGGGCGCGCCAGCCCATCTTGTCTTCCGGCGCGCCGAAGCCAAGGCCGCGGGTGCCGTTCTCGACCAGCACGGCGGAAATGCCCCCGGCGCCGTCGCCGCCGGTGCGCACCATGGTCAGGTAGACATCCGAATAGCCGCCCCCCGAAATGAACGCCTTGGTGCCGTTTAGCGTGAAGCCCTGGTTCGTGCGCTCGGCCCTGGTTCGCAGGGCCGCCGCATCCGAGCCGGACCCCGGTTCGGTCAGGCAGTAGGAAAACAGCGTTTCCATGGAAACGAGCGAGGGCAGCCAGCGTGCCCTGGCCTCGGGCGAGCCAAAGGCGTCGATCATGCCGCCGCACATGTTATGGATCGACAGGAACGAAGCGACCGCGGGGCAGGCCATGGCCAGGGCTTCGAAGACCAGCGTGCCATCTAGGCGGGTCAGCCCCGACCCGCCGCTTTGTTCGCGAACAAAGATGCCGCCAAGGCCGAGCGCGGCCAGCCTGGGCCAGAGCTGCCTGGGGATCGTGCCCGCCTTTTCCCAGTCGCGGGCGAAGGGGGCGATGTGCTCGGATCCGAAGGCCCGGGCCATGGCGAATATGGCTTCTTGTTCCTCGGACAGGGCGAAATCCATCGGCTGCTCCTGCTAGGGTGAATTGAACAGATGTTGAATTCCAACTTTAGCACAAGTTTTGCAAGCCACATTGCGTTTCGCGAGACTGCGCGATCGCCCATGTGCCGTGGGTCGCGCCAGGCATGGCCGACCCGCCGCAGCCGCCGCCGCCGCGCAGGGGATCATCCGGCGCGGTGCGATCCGGAATGCCATACCCCCCGCAAGCGGCGCCGCCATGGCCGGAAAAAAACGCCGCGATCAGCAGGATCACCCCGCAAGAGCAGAAGGGCGGCCCCCGTGGGCCGCCCCTGCCGGTCTGTCAGGCCGAAGCCGCGAAAGCGAAAGCGGTCAATCCATTGCCTTGAAATGGAATTCGCCGCCTTCCTTCAGCCCCGAGGGCCAGCGCGAGGTGACGGTCTTGGTCCGCGTGTAGAAGCGGAACGCATCCGGCCCGTGCTGGTTGAGATCGCCAAAGCCCGATTTCTTCCACCCGCCGAAGGTGTGATAGGCCAGCGGCACCGGGATCGGCACGTTGATGCCGACCATGCCGATATTGATCCGGCTGGCGAAGTCGCGCGCGGCGTCGCCGTCACGGGTAAAGATCGCGGTGCCGTTGCCGTATTCGTGGTCCATGGCCAGGCCGATTGCCTCTTCGTAGGATTTGGCGCGCACCGTGGACAGGACGGGGCCGAAGATTTCCGTCTTGTAGATGTCCATGTCAGTGGTCACGTTGTCGAACAGATGCGGGCCGACGAAATAACCGTTCTCGTAGCCTTGCAGCTTGAAATCGCGGCCGTCGACAACCAGCTTGGCGCCCTGATCGACACCGGATTGCACCAGCCGCAGGATGTTTTGCTTGGCCGCGGCGGTGACAACCGGGCCGTAGTCGATATCGTTGCCCGCCGTATAGGGGCCGACCTTCAGCTTTTCGATACGCGGCACCAGCCGTTCGATCAGCGCGTCGGCGGTCTTGTCGCCGACCGGCACGGCCACCGAAATCGCCATGCAGCGTTCGCCCGCCGCGCCGTATCCGGCACCGACCAGCGCGTCGGCGGCCTGATCCATGTCGGCGTCGGGCATGATGATCATGTGGTTCTTGGCGCCGCCGAAACATTGCACCCGCTTGCCGTTGGTGCAGCCCCGGCCGTAGATGTACTGGGCGATCGGGGTCGAGCCGACAAAGCCGACGGCCTGTATCGTTTCGTTGTCCAGAATGGCGTCGACCGATTCCTTGTCGCCGTTGACGACTTGCAGGACGCCATCAGGCAGCCCGGCCTCCTTGAACAGTTCTGCCAGCATCAGCGGCACCGATGGGTCGCGCTCGGAAGGTTTGAGGATGAAGGCGTTGCCGCAGGACAGGCCGGGGCCGAGTTTCCACAAGGGGATCATCGCCGGGAAGTTGAAAGGCGTGATTCCGGCAACGACGCCCAGCGGCTGGCGCATCGAATACATGTCGATGCCGGGGCCGGCGGAATCGGTGAATTCGCCCTTCAGCATCTGGGCGGCGTTGATGCAATATTCGATGACCTCGAGCCCGCGCTGCACATCGCCCCTGGCATCAGGAAGGGTCTTGCCATGTTCGCGCGAAAGCGCCTCGGCCAGCTTGTCCATGTCGCGGTTGATCAGCCCGACCATCGCCATCATTACCCGGCCGCGTCTTTGCGGGTTGGTGGCGCCCCAGGCGGCCTGTGCCCTTGCGGCATCGGCGACGGCGGCGTCCAGTTCGGACCGGGAGGCCAGCGGCACCTTGGCCTGCACTTCGCCGGTGGCGGGGTTGTAGACATCGGCGAAACGGCCCGACGTTCCCTTGACGTGCTTGCCGTTGATCCAGTGGGTCAGCTCTTGCATGGAATCCTCTCCGTGTTTGCCTGTGGCTACACTAGCCTTGCATTTTTGGGTGGAAAAGAGACAATTGCCCAAAAGGGTTTTGCAAAAATGCAAAGGTCGATCCATGACTAACTGGGATGACCTGCGGGTTTTCCTTGCCGTGGCGCGCAGCGAAAGTCTTTCGGGCGCGGGCAAGCTGCTGCGCCTCGATCCGGCCACGGTGGGAAGGCGGGTGGCCAAGCTCGAAGAGGCGCTGGCCGCGCGGCTGTTCGCGCGCTCGCCCCAGGGCTATGTGCTGACCGATGAAGGCCAGCGGATGATGGGCCATGCGGTGCGCGCCGAACAGGCCATGGCCGGCGCGCTGGAGGAACTGCGCGGCGCGGCGGGCAGCCTGTCGGGGCAGGTGCGCATCGGTGCGCCGGACGGCTGCGCGAACTATCTGTTGCCGCAGGTACTGGCGGATATCTGCGATGAGAACCCGGGGCTCGATGTGCAGATCGTCGCGCTGCCACGGGTCTTCAACCTGTCCAAGCGCGAGGCGGACATGGCCATCGCCGTCAGCCGGCCCGAGGCGGGCAAGCTGACGGTTCAGAAACTGGCCGATTACAGGCTGCACCTGGCGGCGTCGCGCAGCTATCTCGACCGGCATCCGCCGATCACCTGCATCGCCGATCTGAAAGATCACCGGATGATCGGCTATATCCCCGATCTCATCTTCGACAAGGAGCTCGATTATCTGGCCGAAACGGGCCTCGATCTGGTGGCGCTTGCCTCCAATTCTGTTTCTGTCCAGTTCAACTGGGTGCGGCACGGGGCAGGGGTGGCGATCATGCATGATTTCGCCCTGCCCGCCGCCCCCGGTCTGGTGAAGATCCTGAGCGAAGAGCTCAGCCTCGCCCGCAGCTTCTATCTTATTCGTCATGCCGATGACCGGCGGGTCGACCGGCTCAACCGGTTCGCCGAGGCGCTCGCCTCGGGGGTGCGACGCGAAGTCGCGCGGCTTGAAGCCTTGACTTGACACGAAAGGGTGATGAGGCGACTCTGGGCGAAAGTTTCTTTCCCCGTGAGGAGGTTGCCATGCTGGTCCATCAGATATTGCGGTCGAAGCCCGACGAGGGGGTGGTGACGATTGCGCCGGGCGCCACCATCGCGCAGGCGGCCGAATTGTTGTCATCGCGGCGCATCGGGGCGGTGATAGTCTCGAAGGACGGCGACAGCCCGCTCGGCATCCTTTCCGAGCGCGACATCGTGCGCGAACTCGGCAAGAGCGGCTCGGGCTGTCTGACCGACAAGGTGGATGTGCTGATGACCAGCAAGCTGGTCAGCTGCCGCCCCGAAGATGCCGCCGATGCGATATTGGCCCAGATGACCGAAGGCCGGTTCCGCCACATGCCGGTCATGAAGGGCGAAAAGATGGTGGGGCTGATTTCCATTGGCGACGTGGTCAAGGCGCGCCTGTCGGAACTGGCCATGGAAAAAGAGGCCCTGACCGGCATGATTATGGGCAATTGAGGCCGCAGATCCTGTCATTCCCGGAACGAAATTGCCGCCTGGCGGAAGCTTTGCGGGACGGTGAGGAGGCGATCCATGCGCATTGGTCTTTATCCCGGCACCTTTGATCCGATCACCCTTGGCCATACCGATATCATCCAGCGCGCGATGGCGCTGGTAGACCGGTTGGTCATCGGTGTGGCGATCAACAGGGACAAGGGGCCGTTGTTCAGCCTTGAAGAGCGGGTGGCGATGGTCGAGACCGAATGCGCGCCGATCGCCGCCGCGGCAGGATGCGAGATTGTCGTCCATCCGTTCGAGAACCTGCTGATCGACTGCGCGCGCGATGTCGGCGCCGGGGTGATCATCCGCGGGTTGCGCGCGGTGGCGGATTTCGAGTATGAATTTCAAATGGTTGGCATGAACCGGGCGATGGATGCCTCGATCGAGACGGTGTTCCTGATGGCCGATGCGCGGCGACAGGCCATCGCCTCGAAGCTGGTCAAGGAAATCGCCCGGCTGGGCGGCGACGTGACCCGTTTCGTGACACCGGCGGTCAAGCAGGCCCTGTGCGCGCGTTTCGCGGGGGCCGGGCTGTGAGGCGCGGAAGGGGCAGGCCCGGCGTGGCGTTGCCGACACCGATGGCCCGCGCCGTCCGGGCGGAATGACCGGCCGGCAGCCGTCCCGCGCCCGTCCCGCCCGCGTCCCGCATCCGTCCCGCATCCGTCCCGACAGGGCGTGACGGTGCGGTAAGGATTTGCTGAGGAATCGGGCGGGCGGCGATTTCGACCCGGCGGCGGCAGGCGTGGAGCGAAAGCCCGCGCGGCGGCGGGCCGAGGCGCCCGCCGCGGTGTTTTGGCGCCCCGTCGGCGCGCCAGGACATTTCGCCAAACACAGCGAACGCCCGGACCCTGCCGCGCCCGGACCCTGCCGCGCCCGGAACCTGCCGCGCCCGGGCCGTGCCGCGCCTTCGGTGGTTCCGGGGTTTTGGCGAGGCGTGACGGACCGGCAGTTTCACGAAAGCGGTGGTTCGGATACCGTTCGATATTTTCGATTGGAACAATAATTATAATCAGTTTTACGATTTGAACGGAATGGCTTATTTGCGCCGCAAACAAGCTGTGAAGGATCGTCAGATGGCACATTACAGAACTCACGATGGCATGGTTTTCGCCGGCCCCCGGCGGTGGCCGGATCTGGGCGCGGCCCGCGTCATCCCCGGCCTTCTTCTTGCCGCGCTGATCGCGGCGCTGGCCTTCGGGCTGCGCCAGATTCCCGGTGTCGGCGTGCTCAGCCCGCTGATCCTCGCCATCCTGCTCGGCATGGCGTTTCACAACCTGATCGGCACGCCTGCCGTCGCCAGGCCCGGTGTGGTCTTCAGTCTCAAACCTGTGCTGCGTGCCGGGATTGTCCTTTTGGGGCTGCAACTGACCGCACAGCAGGTCATCGCGGTGGGCGGCGCCGGGGTGCTGGTGATCGTCGTTTCATTGCTGGCCACCTTTGCCTTCACCACCCTGCTGGGGCGGCTGCTCGGGGTGGACGAGCGCCTGACGCAGCTGATCGCGGCGGGCAGTTCGATCTGCGGGGCATCGGCCGTGATCGCCACCAACACCGTCACCCGCGCAAGAGACGAGGATGTCGCCTATGCGGTCGCCTGTGTCACGGTATTCGGGTCGCTGTCGATGATGCTGATGCCGCTGGCCGGCGGTCTTCTGGAAATGCGGCCGCAGGCTTTCGGCCTGTGGTCCGGCAGCTCGATTCACGAGGTCGCGCAGGTTGTCGCCGCCGCCTATGCCCGTGGCCAGGAGGCCGGCGAGTTCGGCACCATCGCCAAGCTGACCCGCGTGATGATGCTGGCGCCCGTGGTGCTTGGGCTGGGGGTTCTTGCGGCGCGCGGATCGCGCGGCAAGGGCGATGATAGGGCCCGCACCGCGCCGCCGGTTCCGTGGTTCGTGCTGGGCTTCGTCGCCATGGTCGGGCTGGCCAGCACCGGCTGGGTCCCCGCGCCGACCGCCCCCTACACCACCGGCATCACGCAGTTTCTGCTGGCCACCGCGCTGGCCGCCATGGGCCTTGAGACGGATATGCGCAAACTGGCGGCCGAGGGGTTGCGCCCCGCGCTGCTGGGCGCGGGCGCGTGGATTTTCATTTCCCTTTTCAGTCTCGGTCTTGTTCTTTTGCTGACATGACGCTTGAGCAACTTCGCATCTTCATCGCCGTCGCCGAGCGCGAGCATGTCACGCAGGCGGCGGCCTGGCTGAACCTGACGCAAAGCGCGACCAGCGCCGCCATCGCGGCGCTGGAGGAACGTCACGCCGTGAAACTGTTCGACCGGGTCGGGCGGCGCATCGTGTTGAGCGATGCGGGCAAGCTGTTCCTGAGCGAGGCGCGCGCGGTGCTGGCGCGTGCCGAACAGGCGACGCGCCTGCTTGACGATCTGGCCGGGATGAAGCGCGGCACGCTGCGCCTGGCGGCCAGCCAGACGATCGCCAATTACTGGATGCCGCCATTGATGCACAGATTCCACCGCGATCATCCGGGCATCGTGCTTGAGCTTACCGTCGGCAATACCACCGAGGTGGCGCAGATGGTCCATGCCGCCACCGTGGATCTGGGCATCGTCGAGGGCGAGATCAGCGATGCGGCGCTGGCCGTTGACAGCATCCTGGGCGACCGGCTGGCTCTGGTGGTGGGGCCCGGACATGACTGGGCGCACCGGCCGCCGCACGCGCCCGAGGATCTGAAGCGCAGCGCCTGGGTGATGCGTGAGGCAGGTTCGGGCACCCGCGCGGTTTGCGAAAGGGCCTTTGCCGACCACGGCCTGAGCATCGAGGATATCGAGGTTGCCTTTGAGCTTCCTTCGAACGAAGCGGTGCGCGTCGCGGTCGAATCGGGGGCGGGCGCGGCGATCCTGTCGACTCTGGTGGTCGCGCAGGCGATCAAGGGGGGCAGGCTCGTTGCGGTGACGTTCGACCTGCCGCCGCGCCATTTCCATGTATTGCGCCACAAGGAACGGCACCTGTCACTGGCCGAGCGCAGGTTTCTCGAATTCATCTGAGGCGCTGCGGGCGGCCTTGCGGCGCGTTATTTGCGCCATTTGTCAAGGCTGACCACCTCGGCGTCGTGATGGGGGTCGGCTTCTTCGGGGGCATCGCCCGGTGTTTCGTCATCGTCGCCGCCGTCGGAGTCCTGGGTTTCGAAACGCAGGCCGAATTCGACGGAGGGGTCGACGAAGGTGCGGATGGCGTCGAAGGGAATATAGAGCGGTTCGGGGGTGTCGCCGAAATTCAGCGTGATGGCGAAACCGTCGTCGTCGACGGCCAGGCCTTCGTACCAATGCTGCATCACCACGGTCATTTCCTCGGGGTAGCGTTCGTGCAGCCAGTCGGCCATCGCCGCGTCGGGGTGGCGCGTGTCGAAGGTGATGAAGAAATGATGATCGCCCGGCAGCCCGTCCTTTTCCACCATGCGCAGCACATCGAGGATCAGCCCGCGCATGGCGTTGTGCATGAGATTGCCGTAGTCGATGGTTCTGGTCATGTAAGCAGGCTTTCACGGGCCGGTATCGTGGGTGTTCACCGTCACCATAAGCGATTTGGACCGGAATGAAAGAGGCCTGCGCGCAATGTGGCGCGGATGGCTCGGCAGGGCAGGGGCGATGCCTGCGGGGGGCCTGCGGGGAGGGGGGCGGCCGGGGGCCGGGCGGGTCAGCCCAGGGGCCTGGCCAGTTCGCGCAGCAGCTTGGCGCGGATGGCGCGCGGATAGTCGGCCAGGCCGCGGGCGGTGATGACGAAGCCGTCGCTGGTGATCACCCAGCGCCGGTAGAATTCCGAAATCGGGATCGATTGGCCCTGGTCCTCGATGGCGATGGCGTTGATGGCGATGCCGGCGCTTTCGGCCCGGGCGCGCTGCGGCGCCAGGGCAAAGCCCGCGTTTTGCGGCCCGTCGCCGGAGATGTCGATCACCTTGCGCGGGCAGTCGGCGACGGCGGCGAACTGGTCGAGGGAAAAGGCGACCGCCTCGCCCACCGCCGTATCGGAGCCGAAATAGGCGCGTGGCAGGGCGCGGGCGCGGGCCGAAAAACGCGCGATCTCGCGCATCGAAAGCATCCGCCGCCAGGGCAGCGACAGCGTCTGCTGGCCGGTGCCGGACCATTGCACGACGCCGAGCGCGACCTGGCCGTGCAGCAGCGCGTCGCGCACGCCGGGGTCGTCGAGCGCATCGGCCAGCCCGGTGGCCTGCAACCGGTATTCGGCCCGGTCGATGGAGCCCGACACGTCGATCGACAGCAAGAGCGCCACGTCGCAGGCGCGCGCCGCGGGCGCGGCAAGCCCGAGATGGGCCGCCTGCGTGATGGCCGTGACGGCCGTGATGGCAAGGGCGCGCGCGACGCTCATCGGGCCATGATGTCGGCACCGGGCCTGTTTGGCAAGCTTCGGGCGGCGATTCGCCCGCGGGCGGGCGGATCTTGCGTAGAAGGGTGAAATGCTTGGGGGGGTGAAGTGCTGGGGGGGTGAAGTGCAGGGGGGTGGTGAAGTGCAGGTTTCTGTTGCCAGGTACCTGCGAACCCCGCCTTGCGCGGCTAGGCGCAAGGGCTTAGTTTCGGCGACCCGAACTGCTTACGCAGCCAGAGCCATTGCCGGAGCACGGTTGTTATTGGCAACTGTACATTTTGGACCGGTAACGGTGGTACCTCACCGGGACAAAGCAAACCCCTTTAGACGTTCGTCGATCCTGTTTCGGCCCCATGGCCGGCCAATACCGGGTTCTGGTGGAGCCGCCGGGTACCGCCCCCGGGTCCGATCCGCTTATTGCGAGCGCGTTTATGTCCATAGTCCGGGTTGCCCCGCACAGCCCCAATATAGGGGTTGGGCGGCGCGTCCGCAAGCGTCGCGACAGAGCCCGCGAATCGCGCCGGCACGCGCCCGCCTTGCGCGCCTGCGATAGGCCATTGCGGCGGCCGCAAGGGCGGTCCATGTTGGCCGGGCCTTGACACCCGGAGGATCGCCATGCCGCTCGATATCGACTTTGTCCGCGCCCAGTTTCCCGCCTTTGCCCTGCCCGGCCTTGCCGACAAGGCGTTTTTCGAGAATGCCGGGGGATCCTATGCTTGCGGGCAGGTGATCGACCGGCTGACCCGGTTCTACCGCGAGCGCAAGGTGCAACCCTACGGGCCCTATGCGGCCTCGGCGGCGGGGGGGGCCGAGATGGACGAGGCGCGGGCGCGGCTGGCGGCGATGATGGGGATCAGGACCGATGAGCTGAGTTTCGGGCCTTCGACCACGCAGAACACCTATGTTCTGGCGCAGGCGTTCCGGCGGCATCTGAAACCGGGCGAGGCGATCGTGGTGACCGATCAGGACCACGAGGCCAATTCCGGCCCCTGGCGGCGGCTGGCAGATGACGGCATCGCGCTGCGCGAATGGCGGATCGACCCCGAGACAGGGCATCTCGATCCGGCGCGGCTGGCCCCGCTGCTGGCCGATGGCAAGGTGCGGCTGGTGGCCTTTCCGCATTGTTCCAACGTGGTGGCCGAGATCAACCCGGTGGCCGAGATCGTGGCGCTGGCCCATGCGGCGGGGGCGGTGTGCTGTGTGGACGGCGTGAGCTATGCGCCGCACGGGCTGCCCGATGTGGCGGCGCTGGGCGCCGATATCTATCTCTTTTCGGCCTACAAGGTTTACGGGCCCCATCAGGGCATCATGGCGATCCGCGAGGATCTGGGGATGCGGCTGCCCGAACAGGGGCATTATTTCAACGCCGGGACGCTTTACAAACGTTTCACCCCGGCCGGGCCGGACCATGCGCAGATTGCCGCCTCGGCGGGGATCGCGGATTATTTCGACGCGCTGCACGGCCATCATTTCGCGCCCGAACCCGATGCCGCCAGACGCGCCGCCGCGGTGCATGATCTGTTGCGTACCCACGAGCGCGCGCTGAGCCAGCCGCTGCTGGATTACCTGGCCGCGCGCAACGACCTGCGGCTGATCGGGCCGCGCGATGCGGCGCGGCGCGCGCCGACCGTCGCCGTCGCGCTGGACCGCGCGGCCGAGCCGGTCGCGGCGGCGCTTGCCAGCCGTGGGATCAACTGCATGGCGGGTGATTTTTACGCGGTGCGCCCCCTGACCGCGATGGGCGTCGATCTGGCGCGGGGGGCCCTGCGGATGTCGATGGTGCATTACACGAGCGCGGCGGATGTGGCGCGGCTGATCGGCGCGCTGGACGAGGTGTTGTAAACGCGCGCCAAGTTCTTTCTGCGTCTGCGAAAAGACCGTCTTGCCCGATCGACATCTGACATTATATTCGTTGGGCGGGGGGTTGAGCGATGCAGGTGCTGCACACGACTGACGGCCAGGAGAATTTGCCGCGCTATTTCGCGCAGGTGTTTCGAGTGGCGGGCGGCGTGAACCGCGGGCGTCTGGATTTCGTGCTGGCGGACGGCCGCCGGTTTCGCGTCGAAGGTCCGGCGCCGGGACCGGTCGCAGAAATACATATCCATGACGCGGACGTTTTCGCCCGGCTGATCCGCGAAGGCGATCTGGGGTTTTGCGAAGCCTATCTGGACGGCGGCTGGTCGACGCCCGATCTGATGTCGTTCATGGATTTCGTCCATGCCGACAACGAGGCGATCTATGACGGGTTTCCGGGCATGGGGCTGGTGCGGTTCTACGAACGGATCCGTCATCTGCTGCGCTCCAACTCCAAACGCCAGGCGCGGCGCAATATCGCCTATCACTACGATCTCGGGAATGAGTTCTATTCGCTCTGGCTCGACCGCACGATGACCTATTCCTCGGCGCTGTTTCGAAGCGGGCAGGAAAGCCTGGAAGCGGCGCAACTGGCCAAATATGCCTCGATGGTGGACCGGATGGGGGTGAAGCCGGGTGATCATGTGCTGGAGATCGGCTGCGGCTGGGGCGGATTTGCCGAATTCGCGGCGCGCGAACGCGGGCTGCGCGTCACCGGGCTGACGATTTCACAAGCGCAACTGGATTACGCGCGCGACCGGATCGCCCGCGCGGGCCTGTCGGAACAGGTCGAATTTCGCCTTCAGGATTACCGCGACGAGCGCGGCATCTATGATGGCATCGCCTCGATCGAGATGTTCGAAGCGGTCGGCGAACGCTATTGGCACGCCTATTTCGAAACCCTGCGCGAGCGGCTGAAACCGGGCCGGCAGGCGACATTGCAGATCATCACATTGCAGGAAAAACGCTTTGAGATTTACCGAAAAGGTGTTGATTTCATTCAAAAATACATATTCCCCGGAGGGATGCTGCCCAGCAAGTCCGCGTTGCAGGGCGAAATCGGCCGTGCCGGGCTGAAGCTGGTGGAAAGCTTCGATTTCGGCGAAAGCTACAGCCAGACCCTGCGGCGCTGGCATGAGCTGTTCAATGCCCGCTGGGACGATGTGGCCCGCATGGGATTTGATGCAAGATTCAAACGGATGTGGAATTTTTATCTGGCCTCTTGCGCGGGGGCCTTTCACGGCGGAAACTGCGACGTGACGCAGATCACCGTGATGAAACCTGGAAACTAGATGCCCACAGCAGCCAAGTTGTTTGCCGCCTTCGCCTTTGCGGTGCTGGCGTTCTTTGCGGCCGAAATTTTCAAGCCCTATATGGAGGAGGGCACCCAGTTCGGGTATTTTTCGGTGGTCTCGGCGCTGATCGGCCTGGTCTGCGGCTGGCGGATCATGGGGCCGGATGCGGGGCGCGGCAACTGGATGGCGGTCGGATCGGGGATCAAGACGGCGGTGTGCACCGTCGGGCTGGCGCTGATTGTCTTTTCCATCGAGGAGATGCTGGTTCTGGCCTTCCGGCCCGCCTATGACGGGCCGATGGAGGCGGTGGTGGGGGCGGTCGGTCTGGGCGTCGATTTTCTGCTGCGCATGATCGAGTGGGATTTTCTGGCGGTCATCGTGATCGGCGGGGCGCTGGCCGGGCTGTTGTCGGAATGGGCGGCGCGGCGCTGGCGATAGGGCGGATGACCGATTGCTTCTTTTACGGCACGCTGTGCCACGCGCCACTGCTGACCGGGGTTCTGGGCCGCGCGGTGGCGGTGGAACCCGCCCTGCTGCCGAGCCATTCGGTTTTCTGGGCGGCGGGCGGAGCCTTTCCGGTGATCGTCGCGGGCGGCGACGGGGCAAGGGGGGTTCTGGCGCGGGATCTGACCGATGCGGATCTGGCGCGGCTCGATTTTTACGAGGACGGCTATGACGCGCGGGTGCGGATGGTTCGTGTCGAGGGGCAGGGCGCGGCCTGCGCGGCGCGCGTCTATTTCCCCGAAAGCGGGCGCTGGCAGGCCGGCGCGCCCTGGTGTCTTGCGGACTGGGTGGCCCGCTGGGGGCCGGCGGTCACCGCCACGGCCGAGGATTTCATGCGCCATCAGGGGCTGCGCCCGCCTGCCGAGCTTCTGGCCAGATACCCGATGATGCTGATGCGCGGCGGCGCCAGGGCACGGGCCCGTGGGCCGGCGCCCGAGCGCGAGATTCGCCGCAAGAGCGGCCCGCAGGATGTGGCGGTGGACAGATGCGTCCAGACCTATGCCAATTATTTCTCGGTCGAGGAATACGATCTGCGCTTTCGCCGGTTCGACGGCGCGATGAGCGAGACGGTCAATCGCGCGGTGTTTTTGTCGGGGGATGCTTCGGTGGTGCTGCCCTATGATCCGGTGCGCGACCGGGTGCTGGTGATCGAGCAGTTTCGCATGGGGCCCTTCGCGCGCGGCGATCTCGACCCCTGGCTGATCGAGGCGGTGGCGGGCCGGGTCGATGGCGGCGAGACCCCCGAGGAAGCGGCGCGGCGCGAGGCGGGCGAGGAAGCGGGGATCGCGCTGCGCGAGCTGATCCCGGCGCGGCACTATTACCCGTCGCCGGCGGCCAAGGGTGAATATCTTTATACCTATGTCGGAATCGCCGATCTGCCGGACCGGGCGGCGGGGGTCGCCGGGCTGGCTGGCGAGGCGGAAGACATCCGCGCCCATATCCTGAGTTTCGACAGGCTGATGGCGCTGGTCGACAGCGGCGAGATCGACAGTGCGCCGCTGATCGTTCTGGCCTATTGGCTGGAGAGAAGGCGCGCGGGTCTGCGCGCGGCGGCCGGCGGGGCTTGAGGTCCGGCACAGCGCGGCCTAGGTATGGCCCGACAGCAATGGGGGAACAGGGATGCCGATCTACCGCAATCTCGCCGAGGCCGTGGGCAGGACGCCGCTTGTCAAGTTGCGCAGGGCGAGCGAAATCACCGGGTGCGAAATTCTCGGCAAGGCGGAATTTCTCAACCCCGGCCAGTCGGTCAAGGACCGGGCGGCGCTTTTCATCATCCGCGACGCGATCGCCACGGGGCGGCTGCGCCCGGGCGGGACGATCGTGGAAGGCACGGCGGGCAATACCGGGATCGGCCTGGCGCTGGTGGGCGCGTCGATGGGGTTTCGCACCGTCATCGTCATGCCCGAGACGCAAAGCCAGGAAAAGAAGGACATGCTGCGCCTGGTGGGCGCCGATCTGGTCCTGGTGCCCGCGGCGCCCTATTCAAATCCGAACAATTATGTGCGCTATTCCGGTCGTTTGGCGGAAAAACTTGCACAAACCGAACAAAACGGAGCGATCTGGGCCAATCAGTTCGACAATACCGCCAATCGGCAGGCCCATGTCGAGACGACCGGCCCGGAAATCTGGGCCGATACCGGAGGCCGCATCGACGGGTTCACCTGCGCGGTGGGGTCGGGCGGCACCCTGGCGGGCGTCGCGCTTGCGTTGCAGCCCAAAGGCGTGAAGATCGCCCTGGCCGATCCCGAGGGCTCGGCGCTTTACAATCACTACACGAAAGGGGTGCTGAAGGCGGAAGGCTCGTCGATCACCGAAGGGATCGGGCAGGGTCGCATCACCGCCAATCTTGAAGGTTTCACCGCCGATATGGCCTACCGGATCGCCGACAGCGAGGCCCTGCCGATCGTCTTCGACCTTCTGGCGCAGGAAGGGCTTTGCCTGGGCGGGTCGTCGGGGATCAATGTCGCGGCGGCGATCCGCATGGCCCGCGACATGGGGCCGGGGCACCGCATCGTCACGATGCTGTGCGATTATGGCAATCGCTATCAGTCCAAGCTGTTCAACCCGCAATTCCTGAACGCCAAGGGATTGCCGGCCCCGGACTGGATGACGGTGGCGCCCGCGCCCGTTCCCAGCGTGTTCGAGGGATGAGGATGCTGGTGCGTATCAGGATTGCCGCTATCGCGCTGATGCTCGGGCTGGGCACGGCTCTGGCGGTGCTGCCCGCGCCGACCGCCCATGCGCAGGCCGCCGCCATGATCGATTACACGGCCTGGGAGAAGGTCGCGACGCGCGCCGAAGAGCTTGCGACGCTGGATCGGGTGCTGCTTTCCTTGCTCGAACAGCAGCGCCAGACGGTTGTCGACTGGCGCAGCAAGTTTGCAAAGGCCAAGGACATCAACGCAGGCCAGATCGCGACGGTCAAGGACCAGATCGCCGCGCTGGGCCCCGCCCCCGCCGAAGGCCAGCCCGCCGAAGCCCCCGAAATCGCATCACGCAGGCAGGCGCTCAACACGCAGCTGAACCAGCTTCAGGCGCCGGGGATCGCCGCGGAGGAAGCCTATAGCCGGGCCGACGGGATCATCGGCCAGATCGACGCGAAGATCCGCGCCCGGCAGGCCGACGCGCTTTTGAAACTGTCGCCGACGCCCATCAACCCGGCCAACTGGAAGGCCGGTTATGCGGTGCTGACCGAAGGTCTGAAGACCCTCTGGGGCGAGGCGCAGGGCGCCTGGCAATATCCGCCCAACCGGACGGTATTGCGCAGCAATCTGCCGGTCATCTTCCTTTATGTGATCATCGCGCTGGTCTTCGTGCTGCGTGGGCCGGGGTTCATGGAAACGCTGACCGGCCGGATGCAGTACGGGCCTTCCATGCGGGCGCGCAACCTTGCCGCCGCGATCATATCGCTGGGCCAGATCATCGTGCCGGTCGGCGGAACGATATTTCTGGTTCTGGCACTGCGTGCGACGGGCATGCTCGGCATCCGCAGCGGTGCGCTGATCAGCGCCCTGCCTTATGCCGCGGCGGCGTTCTTCGTGACGCGCTGGCTTGGCGGGTGGCTGTTTCGCCCGGCGGCAAGCGCACCGGGCGTTACCACGCTGGTCGGCCGGCCCACCGAGGCGCGGTTTCACGTCAACATGATCGGCCTGACACTGGCGGCCGAGATCCTGCGCATGGCGTTCATCACCGAAGTGCGCCCGCCGCTGTCGATGGCCGCGCAGGCGGTCTGGGCGGCGCCGCTGACCTGCATTCTCGCGATCTTTCTGTTCCGGCTGGGCATTTTGCTGGTACGGCGGGCCAATGAGGCGATGTCGGCACCCGGCGCCACCGAATTCCAGATGCAGCTACTGCGCCTGGTGGGCAAGGTCGTGGTCGTGGTGTCGGTCGTGGCGCCGGCCCTGGCCCTGATCGGTTATGTGGCGGCGGCGCAGGCGCTGATCTGGCCGGCGGCGAAAACCCTGGGCTTCATGGGCGTGATCATCCTTGTCCAGCGCTTTTTGGCGAATATCTATCTGATGATCGTGCATGCCGACGAGGATGCCAGCGACGCGCTGGTTCCGGTGCTGATCGGATTTGCGCTGTCGATCGTGGCCATCCCTGTCCTGGCGTTGATCTGGGGGGCGCGGACGACCGACCTTGCCGAGGCATGGACCAAGTTCAGCGCCGGCATGTCGATTGGACAGACACAGATTTCGCCGTCGAATCTGCTGACTCTGCTGCTGGTATTCGCGGTCGGATACACGGCGACGCGGCTGGTGCAGGGTGCGCTGCGCTCGGCGGTGCTGCCGCGGACCGGGCTCGACAAGGGTGGCCAGAACGCCATCGCCTCGGGGGTCGGGTATCTGGGGATAATCCTGGCCGCCATCGCGGCGGTCGTGGCGGCGGGCATCAATCTGTCGTCGCTGGCGATCGTGGCCGGGGCCCTGTCGGTCGGCATCGGTTTCGGTTTGCAAAACATCGTGTCGAATTTCGTCGCCGGGATCATCCTGCTGATCGAGCGGCCGATTTCGGAAGGCGACATGATCCAGGTCGGCACCGAATTCGGCATCGTCAAGGGTATTTCCGTCCGCTCCACCCGGATCGAGACCTTCGACCGTACCGACGTGATCGTGCCCAATGCCGATCTTGTCTCGGGGGTTGTGACCAATCTGACGCGGGGCAGCCTTACCGGGCGGCTGATCCTTCCGATCGGCGTCGCCTATGGCACGGATACCCGCAAGGTCGAAAAGATCCTGTTCGAAATCGCCGAGGCGCAGCCGATGGTCATGGTCGACCCGGCCCCGTCGGTCTATTTCACCGGGCTCGGTGCCGACAGTCTGAATTTCGAGGTTCGCGCCATTCTGTCGGATGTCAATTACAAGCTGGTGGTGCAGTCGGAGATCCTGCACGAGGTCGCCGCCCGCTTTGCCGCCGAGGGCATCGAAATTCCCTTTGCGCAGCGCGATCTGTGGATCCGCAACCCCGAAGCGCTGGGCGGGGCCGCGGTCAAGCACAAGTCTGCGCGCAAGCGCGCGGCGGCAGAGCCCGCAAAGCCGCAAGAGCCGCTTTCGCGCGAGATCGACAACGATCCGGCCGAGGACGATGGCGAGGATGGCGATGATGCCTGAGCCGATAGCCGGCCGCAGGGATCGCCGGTCATCGAATGGCGCACGCAACCCCAAGGGCCGCGCGCGGGGCGAGGCTCAGAGCCCGAGTTTTTGCGCCACAAGCTGGCTGACCGTGGCCGGGTTGGCCTTGCCGCCGGTGGCTTTGAGCACCTGACCCACGAACCAGCCTGCCAGCTTGGGGTTGGCCTTGGCCTTTTCGACCTGGCCGGGATTGGCGGCGATCACCTCATCGACCGCCGCCTCGATGGCGCCGGTATCGGTGAGCTGCTTCATGCCGTGGCGGGCGGCCACCTCGGCGGGGTCGCCGCCGTCTTTCCAGAGAATGTCGAACAGATCCTTGGCCATCTTGCCGGATATTTCGCCCGCGCCCAGCAGATCGAGCAAGCCGCCAAGCTGGGCGGCCGACAGCGGCGAGTCGGCGATGCCCAGCCCTTCCTTGTTGAGCCGCCCGAAAAGTTCGTTGATCACCCAGTTGGCGGCGATCTTGCCATCGCGCCCCCTGGCGACGGTTTCGAAAAAGGCGGCGTTCTCAACCTCGGCGGTAAGCACATTGGCGTCATAGTCGGTCATGCCGTAATCGGTCACGAACCGCGCCTTTTTCGCGTCGGGCAGTTCGGGCATCGCGGCGGCGATTTCGTCGACCCAGGCCTGTTCAATCTCCAGCGGCAAGAGATCGGGGCAGGGGAAATAGCGGTAATCATGCGCCTCTTCCTTGGAGCGCATCGAGCGGGTTTCGTTGCGGTCGGGGTCGTAGAGACGGGTTTCCTGGCGCACCGTGCCGCCGTCTTCGAGAATCGCGATCTGGCGGCGCGCCTCGGATTCGATGGCGGCCTGGATGAAACGGGTGGAGTTCATGTTCTTGATTTCGCAGCGCGTGCCGAGATGCGAAAAATCCTGGGTCTGCTGATATTTCTCGTACTGTCCGGGACGGCAGACCGAGACATTGACATCGGCGCGCAGGTTGCCGTTTTGCATGTTGCCGTCGCAGGTGCCCAGATAGCGCAGGATCTGGCGCAGTTTGAGGACATAGGCGGCGGCTTCCTCGGGGCTGCGGATGTCGGGGCGCGAAACGATTTCCATCAGCGCCACACCGGTGCGGTTGAGGTCGACGAAGCTCATCTCGGGATCCATGTCGTGGATCGATTTGCCCGCGTCCTGTTCGAGGTGGATGCGTTCGATGCGCACAAGACGGGCGATGCCGGGCGACATTTCAACCGTCACCTCGCCCGCGCCGACGATGGGGTGATAAAGCTGGCTGATCTGGTAGCCCTGCGGCAGGT
Organism: Paracoccaceae bacterium; assembly: GCA_020446815.1. Classification (GTDB taxonomy): domain Bacteria; phylum Pseudomonadota; class Alphaproteobacteria; order Rhodobacterales; family Rhodobacteraceae; genus Albidovulum. The sequence continues at coordinate 129,925 of JAGRDY010000026.1, read as the reverse complement.
CGGGGTAGAAATAGTTCTTGCGGTCGAAGGCGCTGACAAGGTTGATTCCGGCCTTCAGCCCCAGCCCGGTGCGCACCGCCTGGGCCACGCAGAATTCATTGATAACCGGCAGCATTCCCGGCATGGCGGCATCGACGAAGGCGACGTTGGAATTGGGCTCCTTGCCGAATTCGGTCGAGGCGCCGGAGAAAAGCTTGGCCCGGGAAGCGACCTGGGCGTGGATCTCCATGCCGATGACCAGTTCCCAGTCATGCGTGGCCCCCGCGATCCGTTTGGCTTTGGGGGCTTCATAGGTCAGATCGAGCATCGGGGGAATCCTTCATCCGTCGCGGGGCTTTTTAGGGCAGGGGCGGCGCGGCGGCAAGCCGGGTTATCGGGGCGCGCGCCGCGTGGGCCGAAGGTGACAGGCGATCGCGGAGGTTTCGGCGTATCGTCGATGCGCTTTACCCGACCTTGAAACAGCGGGCGACCTCGGTGAGCGCGTCGATCTGCTTGTCGGATAGCCGCGCGCCCCCTGCCGACCTGGCCACATCGTCGAGAACCGCCATGAGCGGGCCGAAGCTGCCGGTGCGGTCGAGACGGGCGAGCTTGCGGGTCAACCGTTCGACGGCCGGTTCCGGCCCGTTGCAGCGGCCGATGAGCCAGCGCCCGATGATCAGGGTTTCTTCGGCGTCGGCCAGGCTCTGGCCGGTATGGGTCTGGACCGATCTGGTCAAGGCGGCCTGCTGCCGGGCGCTGGGCGGGCCGCCCAGTTCGAGAAACGCCTGGGCCAGGGCGCCGATGCCCAGTGCCGGCTCCTCGATGGTATCTACCGGATGGGTATTGGCGCGGCGCCGGAAACCGAGCCGTTTCGCCGCGGCGATCACATCGTGCGGCGCATCGGACAGTTCATGGGTGATGTCGCGCGCCGCGCGGGTTCTTTTCATCCAGACGAAAGCGATCGCGCCAAGGGCAAGCAGAACCAGGAATGCGGGCATCACATCGCTCCGACAGGATCGTTGGCGCAAGCAGAACATTCGCGCGCGATGGCTGTCAACGGGGCCGGCTGTGCGGCAGGGCCGGGGCCGCGCCGGTTCAGGCCACGGGCGACTGGCTGACCCAGATGCCGCGATCGCGCAATTCGCGGATCAGCTGGCCGGCGTCCATGCCGGTGACGCCCGGCAGCGCCTGAATGCCGCCGCCGCGCAGGTTGAGCCAGCAGCGCGTCGAGCCGTCGTAAAGGACGATGACCCCGGCCCCGTCGACTTCGTGCAGCGCGATGACGGAGGTTTCGCCGTTCGCGAGGCATTCGATCGCCCGTTCGGTAATGCGAAAGCCGGTCTTGGGGTTCACCGTCAGGCGGTGCAGCACCACGGCCAGAAAGACCGCCACCGCCAGTTCGGCGATGAGCGGCAGACCCAGCACCCAGATGACATAGGCCAGGGCCATGAAGGCCCCGAGCGCGAAATAGGTGCTCGGGTTGCGGGCCTGGACGATATGTTCGAAACTGTCGTTTACCATGTCTGCGAACCGCCACTGATCAGGCCCCGATACTATACCCCTGAGCGCATGAACCGCAGGTAAATATCCGCGGATGGCTTGATCGTGGCGGGTCTGGAAACGATGCGGCAAGCGGGGCGGAATTGCCGGTTGTCCGCCGGGCAAATGGCGAAACAATACAGCCGGGAATGGCGCTTTGTCGACATTCGCACGACGATGAGCGTGCCGGAGTCAGGCCGCGCCCAGAATGCGCCTGACCATTTCGCTGCTGTCGCGGCTGAGACCGGGGGTCGCGGCTATGCGCTCCAGTTCGGCCCCGATGAGCGCCTTGCGGTCGGCATCATAGCGCTGCCATGTCTCGAAGGCGGTGGACATGCGGGCGGTGGTCTGCGGGTTGAATGCGTCGAGCTTGATCAGCCAGTCGGCGTAAAAGCGGTAGGCCGCCCCGGTATGGTGGTGAAAGCCGGCATGATTGGCCGCCAGCGCCCCCATCAGCGCGCGAAAGCGGTTGGGGTTCTTCCAGTCGAAAGCCGGGTGTTCGGCGAGACGGGCGGCGGTATCGGCGGCCTGATCGGGGGTGGCATGGGCCAGTTGCAACATGAACCATTTGTCGATCACCAGCCGGTTATCCTGCCAGCGTTCGTAGAATGCGGCGATTTCGCGCGCGCCGCGCCCCGACTGGATCAGGCAGGCCAGCGCGCCCTGACTTTCGGTCATGTTGCCCGCGCCGGCGAACAGCGCTGCGGCCCGGGTGGCGTTGTCGACATGGTTGAGCAGGCCGAGACAGGCGAGTTTGAGCGCCCGCCGCCCGGCGCTGGCCGCATCGGGGGAAAACGCGCCGGAATCGGTCATCGCCTCATAGGTCGCGACAAGCGGCTTTTGCAATCTGCGGGCGATCGCCCTGGCCAGCGCATCGGCCCCGGCGTGAATGGCCTCGGGGTCGGGAACCATGCCCGCATCATGGAGCGTCTGGGCCATGTCGTCTTCGGAGGGCAGGCGCAGGCAAAGCGCGCGGAACGCCGGATCGAGCGTGTCGTCGCCCAGCACCCGGCCGAGGGCGTCGATGTAATCCTCGGCGCTGCCGGAGGTGCCGGAGATCATGGCGGCGAGCACCTCCTTGGCCAGGGCGCGGCCGGCTTCCCATCTGTTGAAGGGATCGCTGTCATGGGCCAGCAGGAAGGTGCGTTCGCGCGCCGAGACGGTACGATCGAGAATCACGGGGGCCGAAAAGCCGCGCAGGATCGACGGGACCGGGCGCGCCCCGAGATCCGTGAAGGTGAAGGTCTGGGTGGGCTCGCTCAGCTCCAGCACGGTGGTCTCCAGCACCTCGTCGCCATTGGGGTTGAGCAGGCCGAGCGCGACGGGGATGAGCCGCGGGGCCTTGTCCGGCTGGCCGGGGGTGGCGGCGGTGTCTTGCGTGAAGGTCAGCGCATAGGTGCCGTCGCGCCAGTCCTCGGTCACGCGCAGCCGCGGCGTGCCCGCATCGGTGTACCAGCGTTTGAACTGGGCAAGATCGCGCCCGGTGGCATCCTCGAATACCTTCAGCCAATCCTCGATGGTGGCCGCATCGCCGTCATGGCGGTCGAAATAGAGATCGAGCGCCTTCGCATAGGCGGCGTCGCCGACGAGGCGTTTGAGCATGCCGATCACCTCGGCGCCTTTCTCATAGACGGTGGCGGTGTAGAAATTGTTGATCTCGATATAGCTGTCGGGGCGCACGGGATGGGCCAGCGGCCCCATGTCTTCGCGGAATTGCCGGGCGCGCAGCGTCAGCACGTCGTCGATGCGCTTGACCGGGGCCGAGCGCATGTCGGCGGTGAACTGCTGGTCGCGAAACACCGTCAGCCCCTCTTTCAGGCAAAGCTGGAACCAGTCGCGGCAGGTGATGCGGTTGCCGGTCCAGTTGTGGAAATATTCGTGGGCGATGACGCCTTCGATCCGCTCGAAGTCGGCGTCCGAAGCGGTATCGGGCGAGGCGAGAACCAGCTTGGAGTTGAAAATGTTCAATCCCTTGTTTTCCATCGCGCCCATATTGAAGTCATCGACGGCGACAATGTTGAAAATGTCCAAGTCGTATTCACGCCCGTAAACCTCTTCATCCCATTTCATGGCGCGGATGAGGGCGCCCATGGCGAAGGCGCAGCGCGGCTGATCGCCCGCCCTGACCCAGATGTTGAGATCGACCCGGCGCCCCGACATGGTGGTGAAACCGTCGCTGACCGCATGCAGATCGCCCGCCACCAGCGCGAACAGATAGGCGGGTTTCGGCCAGGGGTCGGCCCATTCGGCGAAACCGGACCCGCGGGCGCCGGGGTTGCCGTTGGACAGAAGCACCGGCATGTCGCTTTCGATGCGCACCCTGAAGGGGGCCATCACATCGGGGCGGTCGGGGTAGTAGGTGATCCTGCGGAAACCCTCGGCCTCGCATTGCGTGCAATAGATGCCGCCGGACATGTAGAGCCCTTCGAGGGCGGTGTTGTCGGCGGGGCTGGTTTCGACCTCGGCCTCCCAGACGAACGCGCCCTCGGGCAGGTCCGCGGCGGCGACGGTCAGGCCTTCGGCGTCGATGACGGGCCGGACGGGCTTGCCGTCGATCGCGGCGCGGATCAGCTTGAGCTTTTCGCCGTCAAGGCGCAGGTCATGGCGGCCGGGGCGGGCCGGGTTGGGCGCAAAGGCGATCCGCGATGCGATGCGGGTTCGGGTCGGGTGGAGGCGGAAGGTCAGGGCCACGTCGCTGACGATGAAAGGGTAGGCGGTGTAATCGGCAAGCCGGGTCGGCTGGGGGGCGGCGTCTTTCATCGGGGGCTCCGGTTGGTTGCGGCGCGGACGATAGGGATTCGGCGGGGGCTTCGCAACCGGCTGGCGCGCGGCGCTGGAGGGGCGGTCCCCCACACCCGTACTTTTCCCAAAAGGGGGGTGCTGGAGGGATGGTATCTGCCAGGGATTGAGGCCGAAGGATTCAGGGGCCGACAAAGGCCGCGAGCTTGGCAAGCGTCTGATGTCCGAGCTCAACGGCGCCGAAGCCCTTGGCCTGCCGATATTCCGCTGCATTGAGGAAGATCATGGTCAGCGTCACCCTGGTACGCCCGCCGAGATCGTCGAGGCGCACCTTGGCATCGGCATGTTTCGGGCCATTTTCGCCCCAATGCAGTGTGTATTCGATCTCGGACAAGGGCACGACGCGCGTATAGCGGTGGTGGTTGGGATAGACGGTGCCATCGGGGCCGATCATGTCGAATATCCAGTCGCCGCCGTGGCGCAGGTCGATGCGTTTGGTGCGGCACGAAAACCCGTCAGGGCCCCACCACAGCGGCAGGGTTTCGGGGTTCCACCATGCTGACCAGACCGTTTGCGGCGGCATGTTGATCACACGCTCCAGAATCATGGTGCGGCCGTCGACGTCGCTTTCGGTCATGTCATCAGTCCTTGTGCATAGGTTTCAAGCTGATCGACCACCGTGCCCCAGCCGTCATGAAACCCCATCGCCTTGTGCTGTTCGGCGGTTTCCTTCGATCGGTGGCGGGCGATGGCGGTGTATGTGGTCTTGCCGCCACCCGCATCCTCAAAGGTGACGATGGCGGTCATGAACGGGTCAGGTGCAGGTTTCCAGCCTTCGGTATAGGTGTCGGTGAAGACCAGCTTTTCATTCTCGATCAGCTCCAGATAGACGCCGTTGTTGTGCATTTCCTTGCCGTCTACATCGAAGGTCGTCTCGAAAGCGCCGCCGACACGCGGGTCGAGCCGGCAGGCGGTGACGCGATGCGGTTTGGGCACAAAAAAATGTACGAGGTGTTCGGGCCGGGTCCAGCATTTCCAGAGCAGTGCCGGGGGCGCATTGACGCTGCGGGTCAGGACGAGGTCAAGATCGGGATCAAGGTTCATCGCGGTTTTCCTGTGTGAGAGTTTGGACATAGGCATCGAACCGGTCGAGCCGCGCGTTCCAGATGTCGCGCTGCTCATCAAGCCAACTGCGTACCGGGACGAAAGCACCGGGAACCAGGGTCACGGTGCGGGTACGGCCCTCTTTGGCGGTCCGGGCAAGCCCGGCGGTTTCGAGTTTGCGAATATGGCCGAGCACCGATGGCAGCGCCATATCGAGGGGGGCGGCGAGTTCGCTGACGGTGGCGGGGCCGCGCGCCAGCCTTTCGAGCATCGCGCGGCGTGTCGGACAACCGAGCGCATTGAAAAGGCTGTCGAGATGGCCGGGAGCGAGATTCATGGGCTGGGAATAAAAGTTAGCGACACGGCTAAGTATGGCGTCAAATGCCGAGTCGGGCAAGATAAACTTAGCCGTTTGCCTAACTTTAATGCGGCATGGTTGGGCCTGGCGACTTCGAGCGGTAGGCGCGGAACGATCCGGTTGAAATATCGCTGCCCGGTGATATGGGATGGCCAGGGTGGACAGGGCCGCCCACCGCCGGTGCGGGCGGCGTGGGCAAGGGGGCCGTCTGTCCGCCAGAGGCGGGGCGGGCTGTTCGCTGCCAAGGCAGTTGAGCCGAAAGGGAAGGGGGCGTTCATGGCGGAACTGGGGATCGAGGCCGCGCGGGTGATCGTGGCGCAGACGCTGGCCCATGGCGCGGCGGCGGGGATGAAGCCGCTGTCGGTGATCGTGCTGGATGCAGGCGGGCATGTGATGGCCTTCGAGCGCAGCGACGGCGCGTCGCCGGGGCGTTTCGGCATTGCCCAGGCCAAGGCGCATGGCGCGGTCATGCTGGGCATCGGCGGGCGGGCGCAGCAGGCGCGGGCCGAGACGCAGGCCTATTTCATGGCCGCGGCCAACGGGATCTACGGCGGCCGGCTGATGCCGGTGGCGGGCGGCATTCTGGTGCGCGGGGCGGATGGTGCGGTCGTCGGGGCGGTCGGCGTCACCGGCGACAGTTCCGACAATGACGCCTTGGCGGGCGAGGCCGGGATCAGGGCGGCCGGTTTCCAGCCGGAGGCCTGATCATCGGCCGCGCGGCGCGGTGTCTGCAGGGCGCGAGTTGTGCGAAGATGCAGGGTGCCTGCTTGTCAATAGAGCTTTGACACCGCTGCCGCGTGACCTATTTTGGCATCGCAAGAGGCAAGGACGGCGCGAACATGGCAAGACCGGTTGTCGGGATCATCGGCAATATGAACATTCTCAATGACAATTACGCCGTCCATGCCGTGGGCACCATGAACTCGGCCGCGGTGGCCGAGGTCGCGGGCTGCCTGCCGCTGCTCATCCCCAGCGATCCGCGGCTGGTGACGGTCGGGGAACTGCTTGAGACCTGCGACGGGTTCCTGCTTACCGGCGGGCGCCCCAATGTGCATCCCGAGGAATATGGAGAGCCGGCGACCGAGGCGCACGGCGCCTTCGACCGTTGCCGCGATGCGATCACGCTGCCGCTGGTGCGGGCCTGTGTCGAGCGTGGCCAGCCCTTCCTGGGGGTCTGCCGGGGGTTTCAGGAAGTGAATGTGGCGCTTGGCGGCACGCTTTACCCGGAAATCCGCGATCTGCCGGGGCGGATGAACCACCGGATGCCGCCCGAAGGCACGCTGGAAGAGAAATTCGCCCTGCGTCACTGTGTGACCTTTACCGAGGGCGGTGTGTTTTGCCGGCTGATGGGGGCGGATCGGGTGATGACCAATTCGCTGCACGGACAGGGGATCAAGGCCGTCGGGCGCGGCATCGTGGTGGACGGCACCGCCCCGGACGGCACGCCCGAGGCGATCTATGTCGAAAACGCGCCGGGTTTCACGCTGTCGGTACAGTGGCACCCCGAATACAATGCCGCAAACGACCCGGTGTCACGGCCCTTGTTCGCGGCGTTCGGGGCGGCGGCCCGGGATTGGGCGGCGCGGCGGCTGGGCGGCCGGCTCAGGAGCGCCTGAGCGGCGGATCACGGCGTTGCGGCATCGCGCGGCGGGCTGGCGTGGTCATCGGCCAGCACCAGTTTCATCGCGTAATCGATCGGCTCGGCGTCTTCGGTGGCGATCGGATGTCCGGCAAGCGGCGGCGGATCGGGGTCGATCTGCCAGCCGCGCCGGGCGAGAAAGCGGTGAAACAGGCGGCTGGCCCAGACGGTCATCACCGGCATCCGCCGTGCCCGCGCTTCGGCGAGGATCGCGGCATAGAGCAGGTCGGCCATGCTGCTGCGCCGGTGTTCGGGCCGCACGAAGGCCATGTTGAGATAGCCTGACGGCTCGAGCATGAAAAAGCCGCCCACCGCGCCGCCGGTTTCGGCGATGAAGGTGATGTTGCGGTCAAGCCAGGCGCCCCAGCCCTGCGGTATTTCGCGCGAGGGGGCCCAGTCGATCAGCTGTTGCGTGCGGTAATGTCCGGCCGCACCGATGCGCACGGCGGCAAAGAATACCGCATGGGTGGCGGCGGCATCGCCGGGGCGGAAGCGGCGGACCAGCGGCGGCGCGGTCATGTCACGCGGGCGCGGGTCTTGAATTGCGGCCGGTCCCAGGCGTCGGTGGCCATGATTTCGGCGAGGATCGCGGCGGCGGCGGTCACGTCTTCGGGCGCGGTATAGAGCGGAGCGAAGCCGAAGCGCAGGATGTCGGGGGCGCGAAAATCGCCGATGACCCCGCGCGCGATGAGTGCTTGCATGATGGCGTAGCCTTGCGGGTGGCGGAAGCTGACCTGGCTGCCACGGTGATGCGGATCGCGGGGCGAGGCGAGAACGAGTGTCGGGCAGGCCGCTTCGACGGACTGGATGAACGTCTCGGTCAGCTCGATCGAGCGGGCGCGCAGGTCGGCCATGTCGATGCTCTCCCAGATGTCGAGTGACGCCTCGAGGGCGGCCATTTGCAGGACCGGCGGGGTGCCGACGCGCATCCGTTCGATACCCCGTCCGGGGCGGTAGGCGGCATCGAAGGCAAAGGGCTGTTCATGGCCGAGCCAGCCCGACAGCGCCGGGCGCACCCGGTCGGCCAGATGCGGGGCGACATAGATGAAGGCCGGGCCACCGGGGCCGGAATTGAGGTATTTGTAGGTGCAGCCGACCGCGAAATCGGCCCCGGCGCCGGCCAGATCGACCGGGATTGCCCCCGCCGAATGGGCCAGATCCCAGACCACCAGCGCCCCCGCCGCATGGGCGCGGGTGATGAGGCTGGCCATGTCGTGCTTGCGTCCGGTGCGATAATCGACCTCGGTCAGCATCAGGACGGCCAGATCGTCGGAAATGGCGGGCCCGACCGCTTCGGGGGCGACGGTGCGCAGTTCATGCCCGGCGCCCAGGGTGCGCACCAGTCCGTCGGCCATGTAGAGATCGGAGGGAAAATTGCCTGTGTCAGACAGGATCACCCGCCGGCCGGGGCGCAGTTCGAGCGCCGCCGCCAGCGCCTGCCAGACCTTGATCGACAGCGTATCGCCCAGCACCACCGAACCCGGGGTCGCGCCGATCAGCCGGGCGATGCGGTCGCCAAGCCGGGCGGGCTGGTCCATCCAGCCTGCCTTGTTCCAGCCGCCGATCAGCATGTCGCCCCATTCCTGCGTCACGCAGGCCGCGATGCGGGAAGCCGCGGCCCTGGGCAGCGGGCCGAGCGAATTGCCGTCAAGATAGATCACCCCTTCAGGCAAATGGAAAAGCGCGCGTGTCGCCGAAAAATCGCTGGTCATTGGCGAGACTCCTGTCAGGTGCTGCGCGCGGCCCCTGCGGCGGCGCGCACACTGGCAGGGGTAAGATACCCGGTGCGCCGATGCCAGAGATTTCATCGCGCGCTTTGGGCATCAACAACACAATCGGTTTTTTTGGCGCCGCTACCCCAAAGGCGGACTTGCCCTTGGCGGCCATCAACCCATAGGTTGCCCGCAAATGCGGCATGGGTTCAGAGGGAATGGCAAGAGAAATCGATTTCCCGCCGGTCTGGCTGGCGGTTTTCGTGGTCTTGGGGGGGCTGATTGGCCGCCTGTGGCCGATCACCTTTCCCTATAGCTCCGAAATCGGCGCGGGGCTTCTGGTGCTGGGTCTGCTCCTGATGGTGCTGGCCGCCTTGCAGATGCTGATGGTGCGCACCGCGATCATGCCGCGCCAGGAAGCATCGACACTGATCACCGGCGGGGTTTTCCGGCTCAGCCGCAACCCGATCTATCTGGGCGATGTGTTGTTTCTGACGGGGCTGCTGGTGAACTGGGGCGCCTTGATTTCCCTGCCGCTGGTGCCGGTCTTCATGATGGTGCTCTATCACCGCTTCATCGCCGAGGAAGAAGAACGCCTGACCCGCGATTACGGCGAGATTTACACCGGTTACCAAAGCACGACGCGCCGCTGGATCTGATGCTTTGCCGAAAGATATTGCTGCGTCGCGGCGCAAAGGGTAATAAAGTTGCGCGAACGAAATCGACAGAGCCTGCCGCAGGGCGGTTCGCCGACGCTGCCAGAAAGGGGAATGACGGTGATAATAGGGGCACCTAAGGAAACAGGTAACGGCGAATCGCGGGTGGCGATGACACCCGAATCAGCGGTTTTGTTGCAGAAACTGGGCCATGAATGCGTGGTCGAGGCGGGCGCCGGTGCCCTGGCGGGGTTTTCGGATGCGGCCTATGAGGCGGCAGGGGTCAAGCTGGTCAAGACCGGGGCCGCGCTTTTCAAGGCGGCCGATGTGGTGGCCAAGGTGCGCCCGCCCTCGACCGCCGAGGCCAAGCGGCTTGGCAAGGGCCAGACGCTGATATCCTTCTTCTATCCGGCGCAGAACAAGGAACTTCTGGAGCTTTGCAACAAGCAGGGAGCCACCGTCGTCGCCATGGACATGGTGCCGCGGATCAGCCGGGCGCAGAAGATGGATGCGCTGTCGTCGATGGCCAATATCGCCGGCTATCGCGCGGTGATCGAGGCGGGCAACAACTTTGGCCGCTTCTTCACCGGCCAGGTGACGGCGGCGGGCAAGGTGCCGCCGGCCAAGGTGCTGGTGGTGGGGGCGGGCGTCGCGGGGCTTGCCGCCATCGGCACGGCAACATCGCTGGGCGCCATCGTTCACGCCTTCGACGTGCGCCCCGAAGTCGCCGAACAGATCGAGTCGATGGGGGCGAATTTCGTCTTTCTCGAATTCGAGGAAACACAGGACGGGGCCGCGACGGGGGGGTATGCTGCACCGTCCAGCCCCGAATTTCGCGAAAAGCAACTGGCCAAGTTCCGCGAACTGGCGCCCGAGATGGATATCGTCATCACCACCGCGCTGATCCCCGGGCGCGACGCGCCCAAGCTCTGGACCGGGGACATGGTCGAAGCGATGAAGCCGGGGTCGGTGGTGGTCGATCTTGCCGCCGAACGCGGCGGCAACTGCGACATGACCGTGCCGGACGAAAAGGTGGTCAGCGACAATGGTGTCACGATCATCGGCTATACCGATTTTCCAAGCCGCATGGCGGCGCAATCCTCGACGCTTTATGCCAACAATATCCGTCACATGATGGCCGATCTGACGCCCGAGAAGGACGGCAGGATCGTTCATGACATGGGCGATGACGTGATCCGCGGGGCGACGGTCAGCCATGGCGGAGAGATCACCTTCCCGCCGCCACCGCCCAAGGTGCAGGCGATCGCGGCGAAGAAGCCGAAGGAAAAGGCGCGCGAACTGACGGTCGAGGAGAGGCGCGCGCAGGAAGTTGCGGCCTTCAGGGCGCAGACCCGCAGCCAGGTTGCGCTGCTGACCATCGGTGCGGCGTTTCTTCTGGGCATCGGCCTTGTCGCGCCTGCCAGCTTCATGCAGCACTTCATCGTCTTCGTGCTGGCGGTCTTCATCGGCTTCCAGGTGATCTGGAATGTCAGCCATTCGCTGCACACGCCGCTGATGGCGGTCACCAACGCCATCTCGTCGATCATCATTCTGGGTGCGCTCATGCAGATCGGATCGGGGTCGTTTCTGGTGATCCTGCTCGCCTCTCTTTCGATCTTCATGGCCGGGATCAACATCTTCGGCGGCTTCCTCGTCACCCGGCGCATGCTCGCCATGTTCCAGAAATCCTGAAGGAGGCCGGGCAGATGGAATTCGGTTTCACCACCGCCGCCTATGTCGTCGCGGCTGTTCTTTTCATCCTTTCGCTGGGCGGCCTGTCGGGGCAGGAAAGCGCCAAGCGCGCGGTCTGGTACGGCATCGTCGGCATGGCGCTGGCGGTACTTGCGACGCTGATCGGGCCGGGCTCGGGGCTGTGGCTTTTGTCGGTACTGCTGATCGCCTGCGGCGGTGCCATCGGCGTCTATATCGCGCAGCGCGTGCAGATGACCGAGATGCCGCAGCTTGTCGCCGCGATGCATTCGCTGGTCGGCCTCGCCGCCGTCTTCGTCGGCTTCAATGCACATTTCGAGCTTGGCCGCGTGCTGGCGATGAGCGACGAGGCGCGGCACGCGCTCGAGGGTTTCGCCGCCGTCCTCGCCCACAAGACAGCCGTCGAACAGTCGATCCTTCGGGTCGAGCTTTTCCTCGGAATCTTCATCGGGGCGGTGACCTTCACCGGCTCGGTCATCGCCTTCGGCAAGCTGGCGGGCAAGGTGACATCGAAGGCCGAGAAACTGCCCGGCGGGCACATGCTGAACGCGGGCGCGGCGGCGCTTTCGCTGATCTGCCTGATCTGGTATTTCAATACCGGCGGCTTCTTTCCGCTTTTCGTGATGACGCTGGCCGCGCTTTTCATCGGCTATCACCTGATCATGGGTATCGGCGGGGCCGACATGCCGGTCGTGGTGTCGATGCTGAACAGCTATTCGGGCTGGGCGGCGGCGGCGATCGGTTTCAGCCTCGGCAATGACCTTCTGATTGTCACCGGCGCGCTGGTGGGCAGCAGCGGCGCGATCCTCAGCTACATCATGTGCAAGGCGATGAACCGGTCTTTCGTGTCGGTGATCCTTGGCGGCTTCGGCAATGCCGCCGGGCCGGCGCAGGCGATCGAGGGCGAACAGATCGCCATCGACGCCGATGGTGTGGCGGCGGCGCTGAACGACGCCGACAGCATCATCATCATCCCCGGATACGGCATGGCCGTGGCGCAGGCGCAGAACGCGGTGAGCGAACTGACCCGCAAGCTGCGCGCCGCCGGCAAGACCGTGCGCTTTGCCATTCATCCGGTGGCGGGGCGGTTGCCGGGGCATATGAACGTGCTTCTGGCCGAGGCCAAGGTACCCTATGACATCGTTCTGGAGATGGACGAGATCAACGAGGATTTCCCGGCAACCGACGTGGCGATCGTCATCGGATCGAACGACATCGTGAACCCGGCCGCGCAGGAGGACCCGAATTCGCCCATCGCCGGGATGCCGGTGCTGGAATGCTGGAAGGCCAAACAGGTGTTCGTGAGCAAGCGCGGCCAGGGAACCGGCTATTCGGGAATCGAGAATCCGCTGTTCTACAAGGAAAACACCCGGATGTTCTATGGCGATGCCAAGGCGTCGCTGGATAGTCTCTTGCCAAAGATCGACTGACCGACAACTGTGATGCCCAGGCATCTTGCAGGGGCATTCAGGGAGGTGCGGTGATGGCCGGAGGTATTCCGCGCGGTGTCGTTGCGCTGGGATTCGTGAGCCTGTTCATGGATGTCTCATCGGAGATGATCCACGGGCTCTTGCCGCTTTTCCTGACCGGAACCCTTGGTGCATCGGCGCTGATTCTTGGCCTGGTCGAGGGTGTCGCGGAGGCCGCGGCGCAGATCACCAAGGTGTTTTCCGGTGTGCTGTCGGACCGGTTCGGGCGGCGCAAGCCGCTGGCGGTTCTGGGTTATGGCCTGTCGGCGGCGACGAAACCGCTTTTCGCCTTCGCCATGGCCCCCTGGCTGGTGTTGGGCGCGCGTTTCGTCGACCGGGTGGGAAAGGGCATTCGCGGTGCGCCGCGCGACGCGCTGGTCGCCGATCTGACACCGGCCGGCATTCGCGGCGCAGCCTTCGGGCTGCGCCAGACCATGGATACCGTGGGGGCCTTTGCCGGGCCGTTGATCGCCGTTGCCATCATGTGGGCGTCGGGGGACGATATCCGGCTGGTGTTCGTGCTGGCCACCATTCCGGCCCTGCTGGCGGTGGCGATCCTGATGCGGACGGTGAAAGAGCCGCCGCGCGGCGCGCCGGCCACAGGGCCGCGCCCGAAACTCGACCGCGCCAGCCTCGCGGCACTTGGCCGGCCGTTCTGGATGATCACCGGGGTCGGCGCGATGCTGACCCTGGCGCGGGTGTCCGAGGCCTTCCTGATCCTGCGCGCAACCGATCTGGGGCTGGCCGTGGCGCTGGGGCCGATGGTTCTGGTGCTCGCCAACGTGGTTTATGCGGGATCGGCCTGGCCGGTGGGGGCGGTTTCGGACAGGATCGGCAAGCATGGGCTTTTGCTGGCCGGATTCGGGGTTCTGGCGTTGGCGCATCTGGTGCTGGCATGGGCGCCCGATCTTTGGGCGGCGGCGGTGGGCATCGTGTTGTGGGGGCTGCACCTGGGTCTGACCCAGGGGCTGCTGGCGGCCGAGGTCGCCGCGACCGCGCCGACCGAATCGCGGGGTACGGCGTTTGGTGTCTTCAACCTGATCACCGGTCTGGCGCTGCTGGCGGCCAATGCGGCGGGCGGGGCCTTGTGGGTCTTCGCGGGGCCTTCGGGCACCTTCGGCGCGGGGGCGGCGATCACCCTGCTGGCGCTGGCGCTGTTCGCAACGCGGGCCTGAAGCGCATGGCGCGGTCTGGCGGGGTTTGTCGTTCGTGGCGACTGGCGGAGTGGGCCGGCACGTCATATTGACAGTGGCGGCGACGGCGCTAAGGATCGGCGCCGGTTGTGCCGGGATGCCGGATTTTCACATTTCACCTGCGCGGCGCTGCCGAGCGAAGGAACCGACCCGATCATGAATGCTTCATCCGCCATATCGCTTTGGGCCGACACGGCGGGCGAACCGGAACCGCACGGCGCGCCTGCGGCAAGCGGAGCGGTCGATCTGGCGATAATCGGCGGCGGATATACCGGGCTTTCGACCGCGCTGCACGGGGCCGGGCGCGGGTTGTCGTGCCATGTGCTGGAGGCGAAAAGCATCGGCCATGGCGGGTCGGGGCGCAATGTCGGGCTGGTCAATGCCGGGCTGTGGCTGCCGCCGCAGGATGTGCGGGCGAAATTGGGTGAGGCGCGCGGGGCTGCGTTGATCGAACTGCTGGGCGCGGGGCCGGAATATGTCTTCGATCTGATCGACCGGCATCGGATCGACTGCGAGCCGGTGCGCACAGGCACCATCCATGCCGCGCATGCGCCCGGCGGGCTGCGCGATCTGGAAAGGCGCTGGGCGGAATGGCAGCGGCTTGGCGCGCCGGTCGAGCTGCTTTCCGCGGCTGAGACGGCCGAGCGCATCGGCACTGCGGTCTTTCACGGCGGGTTGCTGGACCGGCGCGCGGGCACGATAAATCCGATGGGCTATGCGCGGGGTCTGGCGCGGGCGGCCAAGGCGGCGGGGGCGATGATTTCGACCGGGGTGACGGCACAGTCGCTGAAGCGCGATGGCGCCGGCTGGCGGGTCGGCACCACCAAGGGCAGCCTGCGCGCCAAAGCGGTGGTGATCGCGACCAATGCCTATAGCGGCGATCTCTGGCCGGGGCTGCGGAGAACCTTCACCACGATCCGGTTCTTTCAACTGGCAACCGAGCCCCTGGGCGAGCGCGCCGGTCCGATCCTGCCGGGCGGGCAGGGCATCTGGGATACCGGCACCATCATGTTTTCGCTGCGCCGCGATGCCTTTGGCCGGCTGATCATCGGCTCGATGGGAGAGATGATCGGCGGGCTTTCCGAACGCTGGGCGCGCGCCATGCTGCGCCGGCTGTTTCCCGCGCTCGGGCCGGTCAGGTTCGAGGCCGGCTGGCACGGCGAGATTGCCATGACGCCCGACCATCTGCCGCGCATCCTGCGGCTGGACGCGGGGCTTTATGCGCCTGTCGGGTATAACGGGCGGGGGATTTCGCCCGGCACGCTGTTCGGCAAGGCGATGGCCGAGTTGCTGAGCGGTGGGCGCGAAGAGGCACTGCCGATGCCGGTGACGGAAATGCGCCCGGTGCGGGCCGGCTGGCTGCAATCGGGGTTTTACCGGGCGGCCTTTGCGGCCAATCAGCTTTGGCGGGGGTTCTGATCCGGGCCAGGCGGTCGGGCTGTGATGCGCGCCGCGCCGCGCCAGACAACGAAGAGTTTACAAGCATCAACGGGATTGCTACCACCCGGAGGCTCGTTGAATGAGAGGAGAGCGCATCCTTGTGCAAATCCCCAAGACCTGGGCGGATGGCGAGGGGACGATGGCAGGTCTGGCTGTCGCACTGATCGCCCGTCGCGCCCCTTTCGGCCCCAAACGGCCCCTCATCCGAGTGAATTGAGACATGTCCGACCACAGCTTTGTCACCGAAGGCGGCGTTGACGTTACCCGCCGCGAATCCGCCGCCGATTACGCCACCGCGATCGAAACGCTCATTGACCGGCTCGACGATCATTGCGGGGTGCTTTTGAGCTCCAACTACGAATATCCGGGGCGCTACACGCGCTGGGATATCGGCTTCGCCGAGCCACCCCTGATGATCGAGAGCCGGGGGCGGCAGGTGAAAATTGCTGCGCTAAACGCGCGCGGCGAGGTATTGCTGGGCTTTGTGCGCCCGGTGGTGGCGGCGCTGGCGGCGGTGGAAAGCCTTGCGGGCGATGCTCAGGCCCTGACGCTGACGATCCGCGAACCGGAGCGGCTTTACAACGAAGAGGAACGGTCGCGCGCGCCCTCGGTCTTTTCGGTGTTGCGGGCGATCGTCGGGCTGTTCCGGTCCGAAGAGGACGGCAATCTGGGGCTCTACGGGGCTTTTGGCTATGATCTGGCGTTTCAGTTCGAGCCGATCGAGTTCAGGCTGCCCCGCCCGGCCGATCAACGCGATCTGGTGCTGTTTCTGGCCGATGAACTGATTGTCGTCGACCACTATTCGGCGCGGGCGACGCGGCTGAGCTACACGTTTTCCAGGGATGGCGCGACAACGGCGGGCCGCCGGGGCGGCGGCGCGAAACTGGCGTTCAGGCCGGGGCGGTCCGATCTTGCGCGCGGCGATCATGCGCCCGGTGAATATGCCGATCTGGTGCGCGAGGCCAAGAAGAGCTTTCGCCGGGGCGATCTGTTCGAGGTGGTTCCGGGGCAGGTCTTTTACGAGCCGTGCAAGGACAGCCCGGCGGCCATCTTCCGGCGGCTGAAGCTGATCAACCCGGCACCCTTCGGGTTCTTGATGAATATCGGCGAGCGCGAATATCTGGTCGGCGCCAGCCCCGAAATGTTTGTCCGCGTCACCGGGCGGCGGGTGGAAACCTGCCCGATTTCCGGCACCATCAAGCGCGGCGCCGACGCCATCGAGGACAGCGAGCAAATCCTCAAGCTGCTTCAGTCGCGCAAGGAGGAAAGCGAGCTTACGATGTGCTCGGACGTGGACCGCAACGACAAGAGCCGGGTCTGCGAGCCGGGGTCGGTGCGGGTCATCGGGCGGCGCCAGATCGAGATGTATTCGCGGCTCATCCACACGGTCGACCATATCGAGGGACGGCTGCGCCCCGGCATGGATGCCTTCGACGCCTTCCTGTCCCATGCCTGGGCGGTGACGGTGACGGGCGCGCCCAAGCTTTGGGCGATGCGCTTCATCGAGGCGCATGAAAAATCCACCCGTTTCTGGTATGGCGGCGCGGTGGGCGCGGTGCAGTTTGACGGCAACATGAACACCGGCCTGACGCTGCGCACCATCCGCATCAAGGACGGTGTGGCCGAGGTGCGCGCCGGGGCCACCCTGCTCAATGACAGCGAACCGGAAGCCGAGGAGGCCGAGACCGAACTGAAAGCCTCGGCGATGCGCGCGGCCATTCGCGGCGACATGGGGCCGGGGGACAATTCCGCCGCCAGGGCGCGCAGGCAGCTGGGTGCGGGGCGGCGGGTGCTGCTGGTCGATCACGAAGACAGTTTCGTTCACACGCTGGCCAATTATTTCCGCCAGACCGGGGCCGAGGTGCTGACCGTGCGCAGCCCCGTGCCCGAAGCGGTGATCGATGCGTTCCTGCCCGATCTGATGGTGTTGTCGCCGGGGCCGGGCAGCCCCGCGGATTTCGACTGCCGCGTCACCATCGACAAGGCGATGACGCGTGGCCTGCCGGTTTTCGGGGTCTGTCTGGGGCTTCAGGCGCTGGGCGAATATCATGGCGCGACGCTGGCCCAGCTCGATGAACCGATGCATGGCAAGCCGAGCCGGGTAACAGTGACCGATCCGGGCTGCGTGTTCGCCGGGCTGCCCGAACAGGTGACTGTCGGGCGCTATCATTCGCTGCATGTGCTGGCCGATAGCCTGCCGGACGAATTGCAGGTGACGGCAGTCACGGCGGACGGGGTGGTGATGGGGATCGAACATCGCACCAGACCGATTGCCGCCGTGCAGTTCCACCCTGAATCGATCATGTCGCTGGGCGGTGACGCGGGCATCCGCATGATCGAGAACGTGGTCAGCGGGCTGGTCAGGCCGGGCAGGGGGTCGAACCGGCGCCCCTGAGCCGGATCACCACCGCAATTGCCACATCGCGGCTTTCATCCTAGGCTGGCACCTGCGCCCGCCCTTCTTTTGCTGCATAGCTTCGGGCGGCCGCGGCTTCGGGCGCCGCAACCGGTGGGGAAATCCAGACATGCGACCTGTCTCCTTTCATCCGCAGGATCCGGCGCAAGGGCCCGGTGGCGGGTCGGGGCAAGAAGATCGCCGCAGCCTTGGCCTTGCTGTCGGGGCGAAGCCGGATTTGCCCGCAAGCCCGACATATGGCCGCGCCCGTTGTCGATCACGACAGCCCGGCGGATCAATGCCGGCGCCCATGAAGGCGCGGCGGGCACCCGTCCCGCGCCTTGCCCATCATGTGTTCGTGCTGAGCGGAACGCTGATGTTGATTGGGCCCGTGGCTTTCGAGCTGGATCCGGCCAACCTGATCACCGGCCGGTTTTCGCAATCGCAGTTTCTGGCTTTCGAGCTATTTGCGGCGCTCACCGCATTCTGGAGCCATCGGGCGGCCCATGCGCGCGAGCCATGGAGGCGGATGGCCGCATCGGCGACGGCGATGCTGGCGGTCGCGATCTGTTTCTGGATCGTCAGGTTCCTTGGCACGGACGAGGCGGTTTTCCTGACGGCGTCGCCGCTGGTCGTCGCCATAGGCTGCGCATCCGTGGCGATGATCCTTTTGGCAAGCCGTGTGGCGGCCGGAACGGTCTTGGCCTTGATCGTCGCCGGGTTCCTTGCATTCGGATATGCCGGGCAGTTCATGCCGCAGGTGATGCCGGCCGCATCGGTGCGGTTTTCCAGCTATGTCACCTATCTGGTCTACGGGCCCAGCGGGCTTTTGGGGCGGGCAATGGATATCATCACCAATGTGGTGCTGGTTTTCGTCATCTTCGGCGCGTTTTTCGAGGTTTCGGGCGGCGGCCGGGTGATCGCCAATATCGCCCTCGGCATGGCGCGAAACAGCCGGTCGGGCGCGATCAAGGCCTGTGTCGTCGCGTCGGGGCTGTTTGGCACCATAAGCGGGGCGGCGACATCGAACGTGATGACATCGGGGGCCTTCACCATCCCGGCGATGCGCAAGATTGGTGTGCGCAATGAAACGGCCGCCGGGATCGAGGCCGCGGCTTCGACCTGCGGCCAGATAGTGCCGCCGGTTCTCGGCGCGGCGGCGTTTTTTCTGGCCGATCTCGCCGGGGTTTCCTATGCCGCGGTGGTTCTGGCGGCGATCATCCCGGCGCTGGCCTGTTATTTCGCGTTTTTCCGCCAGGCCGATCTGGTCGACTTGCCGCCGGATTCGGATGCCTCCGTCCTGACTGTCGAACCTTTCGAGACCTGGTGGCTGCTGTTCCTGTTGCCGCCGGCGATCATCGCGGCTTTCCTGGTGCGGTCGGATGCTTTCGTTTCTCTGGCGGCAATTGCCGGAGCCACGGCCTGTTTTGTCATCTCGCTTGTCGTGTTGGGGCCGAGGGCCAGCCTTCGGCGGCATCGGGACAGGCTTGGCGACCTGATCGTCAGCGCGATGCATCTGCTTGTCGCGGCGGCGGCGATCGGGCTGCTGCTGGGGGTGTTGAATGCCACGGGCGTTGCCGTGGCGGCGGCGGTCGACATTGCCCGGCTGGGCGAGCAAAGCCTGTTTCTGGCGTTGGTCCTGACGGCGGCAACGACCTTTGTTCTGGGCATGGGGATGGCCACGGTCGGCGTCTATATCGTCGCGGCAACATTGCTGACGCCGGGGCTCATTGACGCGGGGGTGCCGCCGCTGGCGGCGCATTTCTTCGTGCTTTACTGCGGCATTCTGTCGATGATCACGCCACCTGTGGCTTTTGCCGCGCTGGCGGCCAGCGCCCTGGCCAGGTCAGGTTTTCTCGCGACATCCTGCGAAGCAATGCGATTTGGCTGGATGCTGTTTGTCATGCCGTTTCTCATTGTTCTCAAACCGGGGCTGTTGTTGCTGGGGTCATGGGCCGAAATCGCTCTGGCGGTTCTTGTGACATTCGCCTTCCTTGCGTCCGCGACTGCCGCCGGCATGAGCCGGGTGCTCAAGCTGGCGCTGGTTTCGATTTCGCTTGGCGCGCTCTTGTGGCCGGGGCCGGGCTGGGTGGCCTTCGGGGCCGCCATGCCGGTTGTTGCCTATGTTTGCGCAGGACCGATCTGGCGTCGTGGCGGGCGCGCGATAACGTTCGATTGAAGCGCCCATATCCCGATCGCGCGACCCCGATCCGGGACAGAGCGCCGCAACGTTGACAAAACGGTGGCAAAAGCGCAAGAATCCTTTAGGTTATTGCTGTTTGAGCACCGGTGGTCACGCCTCTTTTCCGGCCGTTCTCGCTGTCAGTGAGGCGGTATTTGCCATCCTCCTCACCGAGCGCGATGAATGGAAGCGAAAATGCCAATGCGGTTAGCCAAGATCCGAAATCCCCTGTTCCGCCTGGCGGCGCTGGCGGTTTCGCTGGCCTGTGTGGCGGCCAGCGCCGATGCGCGGCAAATGCAACCGGCGCCGCCGGGAACCGCCGTCGGGGCGCCGCCCTTTGGCGCGAAACCTCCCGGCGTCGCCCAGACGGACGATCGCTATGGCAATGACCGCGGCAAAGAGGACGCAAGCGTTAGCCTGCGTTTCAGGACCGCCACCAACAAGCGAACCGGCATCATCGTCGACAATCTCGATGCCGCCAGCCGGTTTTGCGCGGCGTCGCCGCAATGGGTCTATGTCATCGACTGCATGAGCGAACGGCTGGAAGCCGTCGCGCGGTCCATGCCCGCGACCGGCGACTATGCCGAGGCGCGCGCCGCCTTGCTCGATGCCTCACGCAAGCTGCACGATCTGGCAATCGACAATGCCGCATCGGATCTGCCACGGGTCACGATGCGAAGCCAGGGCGCGGACGGCATCCGCACCACGCGCCCGCTGGTCGGCGTCGATCCAGCCAGGCTGTCCTCGGCAGGGGTGCAGGCGGCGCAAATTCTGACGGAACTGCAAACGGTTCTGTTGCGTTCGGGCGAAGCATCGGAGGAACGCAAGAGCCATTACAGCCGCATTGCCGCGGCGGTCGGATCCAACAAAGTCCTGCTTAGATCCCTTTGACAGCAAGCTTTATGTTGGCATTTTGGATTCCAGAATGGCATCATTGCTCCATTCAAGCCTGTTTGAGGCGAAATTGGAAATGCAACGCGGCGTTCGGTATTGTTGCGAACCTGCCAGAAACTGGATTGATTTGATGATACACGGGAAGATTTGGAACTCGGTTCGAACTCTGTTTCTGGGTTTGACATGCATTTGCGGCTGGATCGGCCCGGCCACGGCGCAAACCGGGCCTTTCGGTTCGGGCTGGGTTCTGGAGCCTGACGCATCATCGTTCAACTTTCAGTCGGTCAAGAACCAGACAAAGGTTGAATCCAGCAGTTTTGCGACCTTCTCGGGGTCGATCGACCCGTCCGGTGTCGCGACGATCCGGTTCTTGCTTGATTCCGTGGATACCAAGGTTGACCTGCGCAACGTACGGATGCGCTTTTTGATGTTCGAAACCTTTCAGTACCCCGAAGCGGTCGTTTCGGCGGTGATTGATCCGGGTGCGCTGGCCGATCTGGCGCAGGTCCGGCGCAAGACGATTTCGCTGCCCTATACGCTGACACTGCATGGCGTGACCAAGGCATTCGAGGCCAGCGTCGTGGTGACCCAGCTTGCCGATGATATGGTCGCGGTTTCCACGGGTGCGCCGATTGTCGTGGCCACGGAGGATTTCAACCTGACCCCTGGCGTCAAGAAACTGGAAGAAGCGGCCAATGTGGTCATCATACCGTCGGCGACGGTGACCTTCGATTTCGTTTTCCGAAAAAGCGCCGATGGCGTCGTGCCGACGGCGCCTGCCGCGCCCGAAAATCCGTCCTCAGTGGCGCTGGAGACGGCCGGCAATTTCGATCTTGCGGCCTGCAAGGGGCGTTTTGAAATCCTGTCCCGTTCGGGCCACATCTATTTTCGTACCGCGAGTGCAATGCTCGACAGCAAGAGCGCGCCGCTGCTCGACAGCATGGTGGATATCATCGAACGCTGCCCGGGCTTGCTGATCGAGATTTCCGGCCATACGGATTCGGACGGCAGCAATGCAACCAACCAAAGGCTCTCGGATGCCCGCGCGGCATCGGTCGCCAGATACTTTCAGGCAAAGGGAATCGACAAGAGCCGCTTCGTGACAATTGGTTACGGCGAGACGCGGCCCGTTGCGCCGAATGATACGAGCGAAAACAAGGCGCGCAACCGGCGCATCGAATTCGCTGTTGTCGGTGGATAGGCGGATGTCGTCATTGTCGCGATTCTTGTGGGCGATCCTGTCTGCCCTGCTGGCAGGATCGGTGATTGCCGGGCAAGCCATGGGCGAAACCAGGATCGCGATGATCGTTGGCAATGGTGACTACAGCGCGGTGTCATCGCTCGACAATCCGGTCGGCGACGCCAATCTGATGGCCAGGACGCTGGAGCAGCAGGGGTTCCAGGTGACATTGCTGATCAATGCCGGACAGCTCGAAATGAACCGCGCCATCGCGCAGTTCGGGCGCGACCTGCGCGATGCAGGGCCCGATGCGACGGGGCTCTTCTACTATGCCGGGCATGGGGTTCAATCCTTCGGGTCGAACTATCTTGTGCCGGTCGATGCGAGCCTGACCAATGCCGCCGATCTGGGCCTGGTGGCGATTCCCGCAGAAACGGTCCTGCGGCAGATGTCCTCGGCGCGTAACAAGACCAATATCGTCATTCTGGATGCCTGCCGGAACAATCCCTTTGAAAAGATCCGCGACATGGGTGACAACGGGCTGGCGGAAATGAAGGCCCCGACCGGCACGTTTCTGGCCTATTCGACGGCACCGGGCGCGGTCGCGCTGGATGGTGTGGACGGCAACAGCCCGTTCACACAGGCACTGGCCGGAGAAATCGAAAAGCCGGGGCTGCCGATCGAACAGGTGTTCAAACAGACGCGGGTATCGGTATTGCAGCAGACCGGCGGGGCGCAGACACCGTGGGATGCGTCGTCGCTGACCTCGGCGTTTTATTTTTCGCCGCCCAAGCAGATGTCGGCCGAGGAGGTCGCGGCAAAGCAATTGTGGGACTCGGTGCGCGGGACGCGCGATCCGGTGCAGATCATGCTGTTTCTGCGCGGCTATCCCAACAGCAGTTTCGCCGAGGAAGCGCGGTTGCTTCTGGGCGAGGTGTTGGCCGAAGAGCTGAACGGCGGACAGGAAAGCGCGGCCAAGGACCAGCCCGTGGCGCCCGCTTCGGGGCGATCGTCCGCGGGGGCGGAACCCGGCAGCCGCGAAACGGCGCTGATCGAAGCTGCCCGGTCGTCGGGCCGTGCGGCCGATTACGAGGCCTATCTGGCCGAGTTTCCCGATGGGACCTATGCGGAATTGGCCAAATTCGAACTGACCACCCTGGCGGCCAAGAAACCCGCGGTCGAGGTTGCCGTGGCGGCACCCGAGCCCGATCCCGCGCCCCTGGCAGAGCCCGAGGCCGCAGAGCCGGCATCCATGCTTTTCGACACGCCGTTGCCCAATGGCGCCGAAGGGGTGAAAGGGCGCAGCATCGCGCAACTCATCAAGGGCGGGCCGTTGTTTCCGCCGATCGACGGTATCCCGGAATCGATGTGGAAGGGGCAGACCTGTTCCAATTGCCATCACTGGACGCGTGAGGCGCTTTGTGATCAGGGCAAGACCTATCTGTCACAGGTCGGTGAAAGGGCGCTTGCAAAGAACCATCCGCTTGGCGGCCCGTTCAAGCGGGCGCTCAAGATATGGGCCGGCGGTGGCTGCCAGTAGCCTTCGCAGACGATCGGGATGTTTGCGCAATCGCGCCTTAACCGGTTCGCCGCGGGGCATTGGCGATCACCTTAGTCGGCCGCGGTCGTGATGAAGAAATAGACCCACTCGCCCTTGAAGTCCGGCTTTTCCGCCCGCATCACGGATACCCGGTCGCGCAGGAATGCGAGATAGGGCCCGGCCGGCTCGACCAGGGGGCGCAGCCCGTCATAGAGCGGATCCGATGTGGCGAAGGCGACGGCGATTTCCTGCCCGTAGGGCGGTGCGATCACCAGATCGAGCGAGGGCTTGCCAGCCTGTTCCCGCCCGATGGCAAGCAGCGATCGGGGCGCGACATGTTCCAATGCCACGATATCGTTGGGTTGGATGTGCAGAACGTTCCCGTCGGCGTCGAAATAATCGACATATATCACACTGTCATAGTCGGGTGCCTGAACATCGAGCGCCAGCCGCTGGCCCGGCGTATAGCGATAGTCGCGCGCATAGGCGTCGGCGCCGACGATGCGCGGGTTGGTCGCCTGTTCGGTCGACTGGGCCAGGCCCGTGGCAGCGATGCCGGTAAGTGCCTGGCATTGCGGATGCGGCAGGATCAGCAATCGGTCCTCTATGGGAATCGCCGGGCCGACCTGTCTTTGCAGGGCGGCCAGCACGGGGCCGCGCAAACTGTCGTCAGGGACATGGCCGCGCAGTTCCAGTGCCCCGGTTTCAGGGCGGAAAACCGTTTGCAGCCGCGCACAGGGGACGCCGCGAAGCGTGGCGGCCAAGCCATCGCGCAGCGCGGTGGCATCGGCAGAGAAAGCGGCAATGCCGGCCGGTTGCATGAAGGCCTGGATCGCCGCCAGCGACAGGGGATCGACGGCGCGGCTTTCATCTCCGCTCCAGGCCAATGCGGCGGTGACATGTTCGGCGGACGGTGGCAAGGGCGCCGCCCGTGTCGCGATGTTCTGGGAAGAAAGTTCGGGCCGGGCCGGGGCATCAGCCGCAGCCGGCGTTATCTGCTGGGTCTCGGGCGCAATCCGGGGAAGGTCGGTGCCGCCGGCCGGCGCTGCGGCGGTGGTTTCTGCCGGCCCTGCGCGCTGGATGAGAGCAAAGGCCCGCGCGGCCGGATCGGTGGCGGGCAAGGCCGCCGTCACGGTTGTTGCGGGCGAAAGTGCCGCCATCTTTACTGGCGAAGCCGGCGTGGCCGTAACGCTGGCGGGGCGCAAAAAGGCGCTGGGCGCGGCCTTTCCCGTCGTCGAAAGGCTGACTGCGGCCGATGGCGCGACGGCAAGCCCTGTCACCCTTTCGGGGTCAACCGGCAGCGCGTCGGCGTATGATGCGGGGATGGCCGTGCCTGCCAGGCCTTGCCCCGGCGCGATCGCCTGGGAAACGCGGTCGCCCATGGCGCTTTGCGCGATGGCGTCGCTGCGGTCGACCTGATGCGCGGCGATGTCGATCCGCGTTTCGGGCATCGGCTGGCGGGGGATCCGGGCGGGGCGCAAGACCAGTACCAGCCCGGCAAGCAGCGCCACATGTGCCGCCACCGAAACCGCCGCCGCCAGGGGCCATACCTTCAGCCGGCCGTTCATGGCAGGCCCGGCGTGACGACGAGGACGATATCACGCGCGCCCAGCGCCTCGATTTCACCAACCAGCGGCAATACGTTGCGCAATTCGCTGTCGCGGTGGGCATTGATGCGGATGAGCAGATCGGGGGTATTCTCAAGCAGAAGCGCAAGGCCACGCAGCGTGTCCTTCCGGTCCAGGGCCGCACCGTTCAACGCGAGCGCCCCTTGCGCGCTGATCGAGACTGTCGCGCCGCCGCCGGGCATTTCGGTCCCGCCAAGGGCGGTTGGCGGGGCCATGTCGAAAGGCGCGGTGGCATCCATCCTGCCGATCAGAAGAAAGAAGACCAGAAGGAAAAACACCACGTCGATCAGGGCGATGATGGTTTCGGGCTGACCGCGCCGCGGCGGCCGTCGAAGTTTCATGGCCGCGCCTCCAGCCGCAAGACCCGGATTCGCGCCACGCCGGCCCCGGTTGCCAAATCCAGAAGCGAAACCAGTGATTGTGTCCGCGCCTGCCCCGAAGGCAGGACGATGACCGGGGTCGCCGGGTTCACCGCCAGCCGCTGGGCGAGAAGCGCGCGCAATGCGGCGCCATCAAGTTCCTGGCCGTTGATCCTTGTGACTCCATCCGCCGCGATGCGGACCAGGATGGGCGCGGCGGGCGGCACCTGTCGGGGTGTGGTGGTGATCGTCGCGTCAGACGGTTCGGCCAACGGCACCATCTTCAGTTCGAGATAGCTCGAGGTCACCATGAAAAAGATCAGCATGATCATCAGCACGTCGATCATCGGGACCAGTGAAATCGCCGCGCGATGATGTCCGGGCCGGGCGAGCTTCATGGCGACCTCCAAATGCGGTTCGGGCGATCCCTAGTTGCCGGCGTCCGCCGTCGACAGGAGTTGCCCGACGACAATCTCGATCTGCTGGGCGACGCGTTCCACCCTTTCGTTCAGCATCGATGCGGCGATGGCGGCGGGGATGGCGACGATCAGCCCGGCCGCCGTCGTCAGCAGGGCCTGCCAGATGCCGCCTGCCAGAATCGAGGCATTGGCCGCCCCCTCGGCGGCGGCCAGTTCCTGAAACGACTGGATCATTCCCAGAACCGTGCCCAAAAGTCCCAGCAAGGGGCTGATCATGGCGACCAGTTCCAACAGGCGGATATGCCGCGACATGCGGGCCACCTCGGCATTGCCGCGCCATTCGGCTTCGCCGGTCAGCGCCGGGCGGGGCATGCCTGCGGCCAGCCCCTGCATCACCGCCTGCATCACCCGGTCGGCCGGCGCATTGCCCCGCGCCAGGCCGGCCTGGGCGGCCTCCCGATCACCTCGGGTCCAGTCTTTCAGTGCGGCCGCACGCCGTTCGGCACCCGCAAGGATGCCGCGAAATTCCAGCAACTTGACGACGATGAGCGTCAGTGACAGCACCGAAAGCCCCATCAGAAGGGGCACGATCGGCCCGCCTGCCGTCAACATGTTTGCCGGCGCTTCCATGAGTTACTGCACCAAGCTGGCAGAGGTGAGGCTACGCAGTTCAAGGATCGGAAAACAGTCCATTGCCTCGCCGTTCTGCGGCCGGCAGGCGGCGATATCGTGCAACAGGACTTCCGAGATGGCCGCGCATTCGATCTTGGGAATTTCAAACAGCTTCAGCGTTGTACGCGCGACCGGTATCGGTGCGGCGTCAATGGTCAGCAGCCGGTCGATCACCCCGGCGGCATCCAGAATTGCCAGCGACATCTCGAATTCCTCGAACGTCTTGCCGGTTTGATTGCGAAACAGAAAAAAGGCGCGGCATCCGCCCGAGGCGTCGTTTTCGAATTTGTTCAACTCGACCGTCAGCTTCCCGTTTTCGGCCTTTGCCGCGGTGACAGTGCCGGCCAGAACGACCGCCAATACAAGAACCATTGCCTTGACGCCATGCATGTCAATTCCCCCGAACCGATCGACCTGGTGAAAGCAAACGGGATCAGTCAACATCGGTCAAGCATTCATTTCAAAGGAAAAACAGTCAAATCAGATGCTAGATTTGTGCCCTTGTTGTGCTAACGTTACGTCATCGCAGGGGTCGGGGCTCGAACTGGGTTGAGTTTTTCGAAAGGATGATTTGGCTTGGAAGAGTTGCTTAAACCGCGCAGTGATGAGCATCCGAGCGGCGAAAATCTGGAATACGATCCCGATTTTACCGCATTGGAACTGGCGGCCCAACCCCGCGCGGAGCGCCAGGCGGGCGACGAAATTCTGGCTGCGGCAGAGCCCGATCACAACGATGTGGTCAAGAAGGCGATGGCGGTGCTGGAACGCAGTCACGATTTGCGTGCCGCCGCACATCTGGCACATGCCAAGCTGTCGATCGAGGGTATCGAAGGGCTGGCCGAGGTTTCATCCTACGCGCGCGGTTGTCTGGAGGACTACTGGGATACCTGTCATCCGCAACTGGATGCCGATGACGACAATGACCCGACGATGCGTATCAATGCCGTTGTGGGGCTGTTCTTGAAGGACAAGGATACCGTGCTTGCGGGGATCCGGCTTGCCCCGCTGACCGATAGTGCGACATTCGGGCGTATCACGCTGCGCGATATCCAGATCGCCGAGGGCGAGATCCCGGCCCCCGAAGATGGCGCAAGCCTTCCCGATCGCGCCGCGGTATCTGCCGCCTTCAAGGATACCAAGACCGATATTCTGACCGTACGGCTGGCCGCGGCGCGCCGTTTGCTGGATGATGCCGAGGCTATCAGCAGGATATTCGACAGCAAGACGCCGGGTGACGGGCCGAATTTTGACGCGCTCTTTCGGGTGCTGAGGCGTATCATCGGCTATCTGGCCGACGCCGTCGGCGAGCCGGAGGCCGCGCCGGCCGATGAAGGCGCCGAAAACACCGAAAGCGATGCAGGCGCGGTGGCCGCGCCGGTTGCCGCCGCCGCCCCCGTGGCGATCAATTCACAGGCCGATGTGCGCGCTGCCATCGACCGGATCATCGACTATTACCGCAAGAAGGAACCGTCGAGCCCCTTGCCGGTCTTGCTGGAACGGGCCCGGCGCCTGGTGGGTGCGGATTTCATGACGATTGTCAGGGATATCGCCCCCAACGGGCTGGATAACGTGATGAACGTGGGCGGCATCGAAGAAGCCGAATGAGAATATTGCAGCAAGGAACCGGCGCGATAACGCCGGTAGGGAAACCAGGAACGGGAGGTTTTGATGGCTAGTTCACAAAAATTCATTGCGCGCAATCGCGCGCCTCGGGTTCAGATCGAATATGATGTGGAGCTCTATGGTGCGGAAAAAAAAATTCAACTGCCTTTCGTGATGGGTGTCATGTCCGATCTGGCGGGCAAATCGGAGGTGACCCAGCCGGGCATCGCCGATCGCAAGTTTCTGGAAATCGACATCGACAATTTCGACAGCCGGATGAAGGCGATGAAGCCGCGCGCGGCATTTTCGGTGCCCAATACGCTGACCGGCGAAGGCAATATGTCGGTCGATCTGACATTCGAGAGCATGGACGATTTTTCACCGGCCGCGATTGCCCGCCAGGTGGAGCCTCTCAAGGCGCTGATGGATGCGCGCAACGAATTGTCCAATCTGGTGACCTACATGGACGGCAAGCCCGGTGCCGAAGAACTGATTTCCAAGGCCATGAATGACCCTGCCTTGCTGAAATCACTGGCCGCCCAGCCTGCGCCCAAAGACGAAGCAGGAGAGGAATGAGCAATGGCCAAGGAAGCAACCCAAACCGCCGGCGGTGCCACCGAGACAACTGAATCGGATTTCGCCAGCCTTCTGACCAAGGAATTCCGCCCCCGCACCGATCAGGCAAAGACTGCCGTCGAGAATGCGGTAAAGACCCTGGCGGAGCAGGCACTGGCCAACACGGCGCTGATTTCGGACGACGTGGTTCATTCGCTTCAGTCGATGATCGCGGAAATCGACAAGAAGCTGTCCGAGCAGGTCAATCAGATTCTGCATCACCCCGAATATCAGCAACTGGAAAGCGCGTGGCGCGGCCTGCACTACCTGGTCAACAACACCGAAACCGACGAGATGCTGAAAATTCGCGTGCTGAACATCTCCAAAAAGGATCTGGGCAAGACGCTGAAGAAATTCAAAGGCGCTGCCTGGGATCAATCGCCGATTTTCAAGAAACTGTATGAGGAGGAATTCGGCCAGTTCGGCGGTGAGCCTTACGGCTGCCTGATGGGCGATTATCATTTTTCCCATGATGCGCCGGATGTCGAATTGCTGGGTGAAATGGCCAAGGTGGCCGCGGCGGCCCATGCCCCCTTCATCACCGGCGCCGATCCATCGCTGATGCAGTTCGACAGTTGGCAGGAACTGGCCAATCCGCGGGATCTGACCAAGATCATGGGCACGCCGGAATATGCGGCCTGGAAAAGCCTTCGTGACAGCGAAGACAGCAAATATCTGGGCCTGACCATGCCGCGCTTTCTTGGGCGCAGGCCTTACGGGGCCAAGACCAACCCGATCGAGGAGTTCGCCTTTGAGGAAGACACCGGCAATGCCGAGTCAGAGAACTTTTCGTGGGTGAACGCGGCTTATGGCATGGCCGCCAATATTAATCGGTCGTTCAAGGAATATGGCTGGTGCAGCCGTATCCGGGGGATTGAATCGGGGGGGGCGGTCGAAGGCCTGCCGACCCATACTTTCCCGACCGACGATGGCGGTGTCGATATGAAATGCCCGACGGAAATCGGCATTTCCGACCGGCGCGAGGCGGAACTCGCCAAAAACGGTCTGATGCCGCTGGTTCACCGCAAGAACACCGATATGGCGGCGTTCATCGGGGCGCAGTCACTGCACAAACCTGCCGAATACGATGACCCGGACGCGACGGCCAATGCCAATCTGGCGGCGCGTCTGCCTTATCTCTTTTCGACATGCCGTTTCGCGCATTACCTGAAATGCATGGTGCGCGACAAGATCGGCTCGTTCAAGAGCCGCGACGCGATGGAGCGCTGGCTGAGAGACTGGATCTTGCAATACGTCGACAGCAACCCCGAAACATCAAACGAAGCGACCAAGGCGCGGCGGCCTCTGGCGGCGGCCGATGTCGTCATCGAGGATGTTGAAGGCAATCCCGGTTATTACACGTCAAAGTTTTTCCTGCGACCACATTATCAACTTGAAGGCCTGACCGTTTCGCTGCGGCTGGTGTCAAAGCTTCCTTCGGAGAAACAGTAAACCACCGCGCCCCCCAGCCCAGGGAAGGGGGGGCACATTTAACCCCAATGCGCAGATATTTTGGCGCGATCAACAAGGAGAATTGAAATGGCTGTAGACATGTTCCTGAAAATCGAATCGCCCGGGATTGCCGGCGAATCGCAGGACAAGACCCATGGCAAGGAGATTGATGTTCTGTCCTGGGCCTGGGGCGTATCCAATTCGGGAACCACCCATTTGGGCGGTGGCTCAGGTGCGGGCAAGGCGAATTTTCAGGATATTTCCGTCACCACCTATTATGAAAAATCGACCACCGTGCTGCTTGGTTCATGTGCGAAGGGCACGCATCATGGAAAGATCACGCTGACCTGCCGAAAAGCCGGCGACACCCCTCTCGAATATCTGACGATTATCATGGAAGATTGTCTCATTACCAATTGGTCAACAGGCGGGAGTGACGGGGAAGATCGGCTCACGGTCAATTTCACGATCAATTTCGGGTCCTTCGATATCAAGTATGTCGAACAGGACCAAAAGGGCGGCAAGGCCAGCGAGGCGCCGTTCAAATACGATATTGCTGCCTCTGAATCGAAGTAGACATTGTTTCAGGCCAGACTGCCGCCGCGCCCGGGTGGCGGCAGATACCGCATTGATTGTCGATATTGGAGTCCGCGTTTGAAGAACGATGCGATCGCATTATTGAAGGCTGGCGATCCTGACGGGGCGCTTGGCGCGCTTCAGACACAGGTGCGCGCCGATCCCGCAGATGCCCGGCTGCGCATTTTCCTGTTTCAGCTTCTATGTGTGCTGGGCGACTGGAAACGCGCCATCACACAGCTCAAGCTTTGCGCGGAAATGCAGGCCTCGGCACTACCGATGGCCCAGACCTACCGCGAAGCGATTATCTGCGAGGTCTACCGCGAAAAGGTCTTTGCCGGCGAAAAGGCGCCGTTGATATTCGGCGAACCACAAGAGTGGCTGGCCTTGCAGATCGAGGCGGTGAATGCGCTGGCGCAGGGCAAGGCCGACAAAGCCGCCGCCCTGCGCGCCAAGGCCTTCGAGGCGGCCCCTGCGTGCGGCGGCGAAATCGACGGTGACAGGTTTGAATGGATCGCCGACGCCGATCCGCGGCTGGGGCCGATCCTTGAAATCATCATCAATGGCAAATATTACTGGATGCCTTTTTCAGCCATCTCGACCCTGCGCGCCGAACCGCCCGCCGATCTGCGCGATGCGGTCTGGACGGCGGTGAATCTGACGCTTCACAATGGCGGCGAAATCGTTGGCCTGATCCCGACGCGGTACGCCGGGACCGTGCCCGATGGCGGCGCCGCCGAACGCCTGGCCCGTGCGACAAGCTGGGCCGATGCCGGCGCGGATACCTTTGTCGGCACGGGCCAGAGGCTCCTGACCACCGACGCAGGTGAATATGCGCTTCTGGATCTGCGGATGATGAAGATGGACGCCCCCAGAGGAGGCGCCGGGGCCGCCCATGGCTGACAAGACCCTCGCCGAACGCCTGCAACCATCCCTGCTTGACCGGCTGACGGACGATCACCGCGACAAACGCAGTGAATCCCGCGAGGATCGGGTCATCGACGTCCGCCGTCTGCGCGACATCATCCAGCGTGATCTTTCCTGGTTGCTGAACGCCAATAACGGCGAAACCCTGATTGACGGCGATATTTACCCCAATGTGCGCCGCTCGGTATTGAACTACGGCGTGCGCGAGGCTTCCGGCGATTACACGACGAAAGAACGCGCCAACCAGATGCGTGCCTCGATCCTGCGCGCCATCGAGGATTTCGAGCCGCGCATCAAGCGCGGGACACTGGACGTGACGCCATATACCGATTCCGGTACGCCAAATTCGCTTGTCGTATTTGACATCCGCGCCGATATGTGGGCCCAACCGCTGCCGCTGGAACTTTACCTGCGTTCCGAGGTCGATGTGACGACCGGGCATGTCAATGTCGAACGGAAGGCATAGCCGCGCATGGATACCCGGTTGCTTCGGCATTACGAAAACGAGCTTTCCTATCTGCGCGAGATGGGGGCGGAATTCGCCGAAGCCTATCCCAAAGTGGCGGCACGGCTGGGCATGGACGGGGTCGAGGTGCTCGACCCCTATGTGGAACGGCTTTTGGAAGGCGTGGCATTCCTGTCGGCGCGGGTTCAACTGGAACTGGAGCTGCAATACCCGGCCTTTACCAGCCATCTGCTGGAGGTGATCTACCCGCATTATCTGGCCCCGACACCGTCGATGCTTGTCGCGGTGTTGGAGCCCGATATGGACGATCCGGCGCTTGCCGACGGCTATACCCTGCCGCGCCACACGGTCCTCAGGTCGATCTTGCCGGAAGGTCAGCAAACCGCCTGCCAGTTCAGGACAGCCAATGATCTGACGCTATGGCCCGTGGAAATCTCCGAGGCCGAATATATCGACGGGCGCGGCGCTCTGGTCGCGGCCGGTGTGGCTGGGGATGTCGACGCCCGCGCCGGTATAAGATTGCGGCTGAGACGCCACGGCGGAATGCCGCTGGGCGATTTGCCGCTGGACCGCCTGACAGTGTTTCTGGGCGGGCAGGCCGCGCGTGGCTGGCAATTGCATGAACTGCTCTGTACCGATGTCAGCGGATTAGTCGCGCGTTCAACCGACCGGCGCGCCGATTGGATCCAGCCGTTGACGGGCGGCATCACGCCGCGTGGCTTTTCGCGCGACGAGGCGTTGTTGCCGGTAATGGCATCGTGTTTTGATGGCTACCGGCTGCTGCAAGAATATTTTGCCATGCCGGAAAAGTTTCATTTTGTCGAGCTTGGCGGCCTGGCGCAGGCATTGGCACGAACCGTCGGGCCCGAGGTCGATCTCTATCTTCTGCTGCGCAATGGACTGCCGGAAATCGCCTCCGGCATCACGCCCGATGTCTTTACCCTCAATGCTGTTGCCGCGATCAATCTGTTCGAAAAGCGGTGTGACCGCGTCATCCTGGGCGAGCATGCCGTAGAGCATCATGTCGTCGCTGACCGGACGGCACCGAAGGATTTCGAAGTTCATTCGGTGTTGCAGGTCACCGGGATAAGCGGGGAAGGGCAAGACGACAAACCCTTTCATGCCTTCTATTCCGCGGATGATTTCACCGCCGCGAGCGGCAAACATCAGGCCTATTTCACGCTCAGCCGCAAGATGCGCCAGCGGACCGAGCGCGAACGTCTGTCGGGCGCCCGCACCAGCTATCTCGGGTCGGAAACCTTCGTAACCCTCGTCGATGCCAGTCAGGCCCCTTTCGGGGCGGATATCAAGCAATTGGCTGTCCGCGCGATGGTGACCAATCGCGACCTGCCGGTTCTTCTGGCGACCGGGACCAGGGATCAGTTTCATTTGCCGGACGGCGGCCCTGTCAGATCGATCCAGACGCCGGTGACGCCAACCAAGCCGCGCCCGAGCCTGGCGCAGGGCGATGCGGCATGGCGGATCATCGGCCATCTCAGCCTGAATTACCTGTCCATCGCCGATACCGAAAACGGCTCCGGGGCCGCGGCCCTGCGCGAACTCGTCGGGCTTTATGCACCGCTCGCGGACCGGTCGGTCGCAAAGCAGATCGAGGGTATCGTCCGCGTCGCCAGCCGGCCGATCGTGCGGCGGATGAGCGATGAAGTGCTTTCGACCGCGGTGCGGGGCCTGGAGATCGAATTGCAGTTGGACGAAAGCGCATTCGAAGGGACGGGCGTTTATCTGCTCGGGGCGGTATTGGAACAGTTTTTTCGCAAATATGTCTCGGTCAACAGCTTTACCGAGACAGTATTGACCACACAACAACGGGGGGAAATTGCCCGATGGCGACCCGAAACGGGCCGGAGCCGGGTGATCTGACACATTTTGAACGCCTCTGTCAGGCGCCCCAAGGTTTTCACATCTTCCACGCCTTGCGTGTGATCGAGGCGCATTTTGCCGATGACCCGCCAATGGGGGCTTCGGCGCGCCCGCGCGAAGACAAGATCAGATTGGGCCAGGAGGCGGAGCTGGCCTTTCCGCGCACGACGATCCGGCATTTCAGCCCCCCCGGCGGGCAGGGCCCGGGGGTTTTGACCAACCGCTTTTTCGGCCTGTTCGGTCAACATGGCGCCTTGCCCGCGCATCTGACCGAATATGCGCACGAACGGCAGACACGGCACCGCGATCCGACATTCGTCGATTTCGTCAACATGTTGACGCACCGGATGATGACGCTGCTTTACCGGGCATGGGCCACGGGGCAGCCTGCCGTCAGCTTCGACCGCGGTGAAGCCGGCCGTATCGAGCGCGCGGTGGCCGCCCTGGCCGGGCATCACGGTGTTCATCTGCGCCGCCGCGATGCGATGCCCGATCTGGCCAAACGTTACTTTGCAGGACATCTGTCGCTGGGCACCAAGACCGCCGAAGGGCTGGTGTCGATGCTTGGGTGCTTTTTCCGCGCGCCGGTGAAATTGCAGCAATTCGTCGGTAGCTGGCTCGAACTCGAGCCGGGCGATCGCTGGCAGTTGGGGGGGCGGGCCGGCCTTGGGCAGGCAACCAGCATCGGCACGAAAGTCTGGTCGCGGTCGTCGAAATTCCGGCTCTGCATCGGCCCGCTATCGTTGGAGGAATACCGGCGTATCCTGCCTGGCGGCGGCTCGTTGAAACGCCTGAGCGCGATCGTGCGCAACCATGTGGGGGATGCGCTTGACTGGGAGGTGAACCTGGTCTTGCGCGCCGATCAGGTGCCGGCCGCCATTCTCGGTCAGGATACCCGGCTGGGCCACACCAGCTGGATCGGGGCGAGAACCCCTGACAGGGATGCCGCGGATCTGTTTCTTGCGCCGCAATATCATGCAGAATTGGCCGCGGGTGCTGCCCCGCATGAGCCGGAGGGAAGGGATACGTCATGACCGAGATCAGCCGAGTCGCCCTGTTCGGGAAGTTGAACCGCCTTGGATACCAGGCCATCGAGGGGGCAACCGTCTTTTGCAAGATGCGTGGCAATCCCTATGTCGAGATTGTCCATTGGATGGCGCAGATATTGCAGGTCCAGGACAATGACGTCATCCGTATCATCCGCCATTACGATCTTGATACCGGCAAGATCGCCGCCGACATGACCAGGGCGCTGGACGCCCTGCCGCGCGGCTCCAGCACGATCAGCGACCTTTCGGCCCATCTGGAAAACGCCATGGAACGGGCCTGGGTCTATGGCTCGTTGCTCTACAGTTCCAATCAGGTACGGACCGGGCATTTGATTCTCGGTCTGCTCAAAACCCCGGGATTGCGCAATATCTTTCTGGGGATTTCCAAGGAATTCGGCCAGATCGATGCCGATGACCTGGCCGACAATTTTCACAAGATCACCGATGGATCGCCCGAGGACGGGCTTGCGCCCAAGGATGGCTCGAAGACCGGTGGCGGGGCTGTTCCGGGCGAGGCGTCAGGGGCGATCTCACCTGCGCAGATGGGCAAGGAGGAGGCCCTGAAACAGTTCTGCACCGACCTGACCCAGCAAGCCCGTGACGGCAAGATCGACCCGATTGTGGGGCGTGACGAGGAAATTCGCCAGATCGTCGATGTGCTGATGCGGCGGCGGCAGAACAATCCGATCCTGACCGGCGAGGCCGGGGTGGGCAAGACCGCCGTCGTCGAAGGGTTCGCCTTGCGTATCGCGCGTGGCGACGTGCCGCCGGCCCTGCGGGAGGCGCGGCTGCTGGCGCTCGATGTCGGGCTGTTGCAGGCCGGGGCCTCGATGAAGGGCGAATTTGAAAATCGCCTGCGCTCGGTCATTGACGAGGTACAAGCCTCGACAGTGCCGATCATCATGTTCATCGATGAAACCCACACTCTGGTCGGGGCAGGCGGCGCCGCCGGCACAGGCGACGCCGCCAACCTGCTCAAGCCTGCGCTGGCGCGGGGCACGTTGCGCACGATCGGGGCCACGACATGGGCGGAATACAAGAAACACATCGAAAAAGACCCGGCACTGACGCGGCGTTTCCAGACGGTCGTCGTTGACGAACCCGACCCGGCCAGGGCCGTCATGATGATGCGCGGCATCGCCTCGATGCTGGAAAAACACCACAAGGTTCAGGTTCTCGACGAGGGCATCGAGGCGGCGGTCAATCTGTCGGCGCGTTATATTCCGGCCCGGCAGTTGCCCGACAAATCCGTGTCGGTGCTCGATACCGCCTGCGCGCGGGTCGCCATCAGCCAGTTCGCGGTGCCCGCCGAGGTCGATGACAGCCGCCGCCGAATTTCGGCGCTTGAAACCGAGTTGGAGATCATCGGGCGCGATGAGACCGCGGGTTATGACGTCGATGAACGCCGCAACGCCATAACCCTTGCCAGGAGCGATGAGGAAACGAGGCTGGCCGGTCTGACCGCGCGCTGGGAAAGTGAAAAGGCCATTGTCGAGGACATTCTCGCGATGCGCGCAAAACTGCGCGAAGGCGGCGCGCCCGTCGATGAGGCCGACGCTCCGGCAAGCCCGCTCGCACCGGAGGAGCGGGGGGAAATGATCAGGAAGTTGAAGGCCAGAAATGCCGATCTGACTGCCCTTCAGGGCGAAGATCCGCTGATCTTGCCCATCGTCGATGCCCAGGCCGTCGCATCGGTGGTCGGGGACTGGACCGGAATTCCCGTGGGCCGTATGGTCAAGGACGAAATCGATACCGTGCTGCATCTTGAAGAGCATCTGGCCAGGCGCGTAATCGGCCAGGATCATGCCATGAAAATGATCGCCAAGCGCATCCAGACAAGCCGCGCCGGTCTCGACAATCCGTCAAAGCCGATCGGTGTCTTCATGCTCGCCGGGACATCCGGCGTGGGCAAGACCGAAACCGCCCTGGCGCTGGCCGAAGTGCTTTACGGCGGCGAACAGAACGTCATCACCATCAACATGAGCGAATATCAGGAGGCCCATACCGTCAGTTCGCTGAAAGGTGCGCCGCCGGGTTATGTCGGCTATGGCGAGGGCGGGGTTCTGACCGAAGCGGTGCGGCGCAAACCCTATTCGGTGGTGTTGCTCGACGAGGTCGAAAAGGCCCATCCCGATGTGCATGAGATTTTCTTTCAGGTGTTCGACAAGGGCGTCATGGAGGATGGCGAAGGCCGGATCATCGACTTCAAGAATACCTTGATCCTGCTGACATCGAACGCGGGGTCGGACATGATCATGGATATGTGCGCCGACCCCGATCTGATGCCCGAGCC
Organism: Paracoccaceae bacterium; assembly: GCA_020446815.1. Classification (GTDB taxonomy): domain Bacteria; phylum Pseudomonadota; class Alphaproteobacteria; order Rhodobacterales; family Rhodobacteraceae; genus Albidovulum. Next base: position 92,257 of record JAGRDY010000026.1, on the reverse strand, counting down.
CGAAGGCATTGCCAAGGCGCTGCGCGATCCGCTGTTGAAGATATTCCCGGCGGCGCTTCTGGGACGATTGGTGACAATCCCCTATTATCCGCTGTCACGCGACATGATCGGCAAGATCACGCGGCTGCAACTCAACCGGATCAGGAAGCGGGTGAGCGAGGCGCATGGTGTCCCGTTCGAGTATTCGGATGGCGTCGTCGACACCATCGTATCGCGCTGCCAGGAGCTCGAATCCGGGGGGCGGATGATTGACGCGATTGTCACCAACACCATGCTGCCCGACATTTCTGCCGAGTTTCTCAAACGCATGATGCAGGGGCAGGAAGTTCGCAAGGTCGCCATAGATGCGGTGGACGGTGAATTTTCCTACAGTTTCGATGGATAACCGCCACCCCTTGCGGGGCGTCCAGACGTGGCCATCGCGCAATGAAAATGCTAGCCTGTCCAGAGGTTTCCGCCGGGCTGGTGATGTTGGGTCTGGCCTGTCGATGCGGCGGTGGGCGGTTCGTGGATATCCGCACAGCCGAAAAGGATGCGTGTCATGGCCAATCTAGGTGCAATCGACATAGACGGATTTGCAGATCTCGAATTGAAACGCGCGATCGTCGAAGAAGGGATGAGCGCGTCTACCGCCAGCCAGATCGAATTCCTGTCGAAAGACCGTGCGCTGGTTCTGGGCGATATGGTCGGCAAGCCGGTGACGATCAAGGTGGACATGATCGAAGGCACGCCGCGCAGCTTTCTGGGTACCTGTGTCGAAGCGGAATACATCGGCATCTACCGCGCGCATGGGCTTTACCGGATCGAGGTGCGCCCCTGGCTGTGGTTCTTGACCCGCACGAGGGAATGCAAGGTGTATCAGGATGTTTCGACCGTGGACATCATCCAGACGATCCTCGGCGATTACGGGTTTTCATCTTATCTCGAAAAAAAATTGTCGGGCACATATGCGGCCCGAGATTTCTGCCTGCAATATCGTGAAACCGATCTGGATTTCATCAACCGCCTGATGGAGGAAGAAGGCATTTACTATTTCTTCTCGCATCGCGCCGGTACCGAAAAGATGGTGCTGGCCGACTCTGCTGCCGCGCATGAGAAAGTGCCGCTGGCCGATAGCTTCAAGTTCACCGACAATCGGGGGCTAAACCCGGCGCTGCGCGACGAGTATGTGTATGAACTGAGCGCAAAGGAATGTGTGACGACCGGCAAGGTGACGCTGAACGACTACAATTTCGAAACGCCGAAACGCGACATGAAAGTGTCGCGGGCAATGTTCAAGGGCAGTCATGGCCACAAATCACACGAGTTTTACGACTATCTGCGCCATTATTCGGATACCGGCCGGGGCGAGAGCTTTTCCCGGGTACGCATGGAGGCCGAGGCTTGCCGGTATCAGACCTGGGCCGGCGCGGCCAGTGTCAAGAACCTGTCGGTCGGGGAAACCGTCTCGATGACCGACCATGACCAGACCAGCAAGGAAACCAATTTCCTGATTACCCGGGCGACCCATTTCATTCAAACCAGCATACCGGATGCCGAAGACGACATCGAAAGCAGCATTTTGGGAAAACTGCTGCCGTTCGATCCGGAAAACCGCGATCCCTACCGCTGCCTGTTCGAGGTGGTTCCGTCAAATATTCCCTATCGGGCGCCGTTGAAAACCCCCTGGCCGGAAATGCAGGGCATCCAGACGGCCGTGGTTGTCGGCCCCAAGGGCGAAGAGATTCATACCGACAAATACGGGCGCGTGCGCATACAGTTCCACTGGGACCGATTGGGCAAGAAGGATGAAACGTCCTCGGTCTGGGTGCGCGCCATGACCCCCTGGAGCGGCAAGAACTGGGGTGTCGTGGCGGTTCCCCGGATCGGTCAGGAGGTCGTCGTGCAATTTGAGGAAGGCAACCCGGACCGCCCGGTGATCCTCGGCATGCTTTACAATGCCGATACGATGCCCCCATACGCGCTGCCGGAAAACAAGACCCAGTCGGGTGTCAAGACCAACAGCACCAAGGGCGGCGGCGGTTTCAACGAATTGATGTTCGAGGACATGAAGGGCGCCGAACTGGTGCGGTTCCAGTCGGAAAAAGACTATCGGCAGATTGTCAAGAACGATGCGGAAATCACCATCGGCCTGGAAAAAATGGACAAGGGCGATCTGACCCAGACCATCCACCGCCACAAGACCGAAACGCTGAAAACCGGAGACATGACCTTTGCCGTCGAAGCGGGCAAGGAAACCCGAACGATCGCAAAGGATCAAGATCAGACCATCGGCGCCAATCAAACGGAAAACATCGGATCGAACCGGACCCAACAGATCGGCAACAATTCGACGGTGTCGGTCGGCAACAACATGAACCTGACGGTCGGTTCGAACCTGAAAGAGGATGTCGGGCAGGTCATAACGATCACCGCGGGCGTTCAGATCACGCTGAAAGTCGGCGCAAGCTTCGTCAAGATCAACAACTCGGGTGTGACGATCCAGGGGCCGGTCATAAAGCTAAAGGGTGCGGGCATGATCAAGGCCCAGTCGCCGATGACACAGGTCAAGGGCGATGCGATGCTTGTCCTCAAGGGCGGATTGACGCTGATCAACTAGGGAGTGGTTGCGATGGAGACACGATTTGCCGATCTGAAAAAAGTGTCGAAAGAACCCGCCGCACGCATGCTGGCACTGGCGAATGCGCGTTTGGAAACCCGGCTTGGCATGCCTGCCAGCGCGGGCGTCGGCGTAGTCCTGGCCGGGCTCGCGAAGGCCGGGGCCCCTGTCGACATGCTGCGCCTGTTATCGGTTGCGCTGCCGCCGCGTGAACGCACATGGTGGGCCTGCCTGGCCGCCCGCGACATTCTCGGGCCCGATCCCGAAAACCTGCCGCCCACATTGAGCGCGGCGGAAGCTTGGGTGCGCAAGCCCGGCGAAGACACGCGGCTGGCGGTGCGCAAGGCGCTCGATCTGGCGGAGGCCGATGATGACACGTCGCTTTGTGCGACGGCGGCGGTTTTTGGCGATGGTACACTGGGTCCGGGCGACATGGCTCAGCATCCGGCACCGCCGGGCGCCTCGGAAGCCGCGGCATTCGGCATGAATATGATCGCGATCGGGGAAACCGAGGGCGATTTTTTCGCCGAAGCCGACCGCCTGATCGACCGGGGCCTTGATATCGCCCGCGGCGGCACCGGGCGACCGGCGGGCGCAAAGGAAAAAGCATGAGCTTCCCGCAAGCCAGAATGACCGACATGCACACCTGCCTGCCGCCGATGCTTCCGGCGCCTACGCCGGTGTTGCCGCCCTGCGCGATGACGGTGCTGGTCAATAGCCTTCCCGCAGCGCGGATGGGTGATATGGCCATAGGCGCACCTGCGGTGCCGGGGCCACCGGTGCCGCACCCTTTCTTCAAAGGTTCGATGACTGTCATGATCATGAATCAGCCGGCCTTGCGGATGGGCGTCGATCCCTGTTCCTTTGGCGGCATGGTTGTCTTTGCCTCGCTGAACGTTCTGACGGGAGGCTAAGGCTGAATGCGCGTCACATTACGATTTCAGTCGACCGGAACCGTACCCGGCAACGCCCAGCCGGCAGTGATGAACGGGCCGTCGCTGACCATCGGGCGGGGCGAAGACAATGACCTGATGCTGCCGGACCCCGACCGGCTCGTATCCAAACGTCACTGCACCATTGAAAACCACGACGGCAATATCGTCGTGATAGACCTTTCGACCAATGGCACCTTTCTGAATTACGGCAAGATGGCGCTTGGAAAGGTGCCGACTCCGCTGAACGACGGCGATATCCTGACCATGGGGCCCTACGAGCTGCTGGTGGAGATCGCCGCCCCCGCCAGCAAAGGGGCCGGCATCGCGGCACCGGCTGAAAACGCTCCGGTTTCGCATGGCGACGCAGCCCGGGGGCTGGAAGGGTTGAACCTGCTGGATGACGATGCATCCGGCGATGTCGACTTTCTTGACGACCTGCTGGGTGAGGGCAAGGCACCCGCAGGCCCTTCCGGGGTCAAACGGGCCGAACTGGGCGATGACGGTCTGTTGCCACCTTTGGGAGAGGACGATCCGGGCGGGTTGCTGGGGCCGTCGCCTGATGCCGACGCGGGGCAGGGGGCGAGCCTTTCTGCACATTCCTCGCCCCTGGAGGATCATTTTCGCACCGGTGCCGGTTCGGGTGTGACGATTCCCGACGACTGGGACGATGACCTGCTGGCGGGTGGCGCCGGGGAAGACGACGATCCCTTTGCTGAACCGGCCGCATCGGATGCGCTGTCGCGCCCGGCTTTCATTCCCGAAGATGATCACGGTCCGGACGCAGCGCCACCGCCGCAACGGCCGGATATGGCCCGCCACCCTGCGGGCGCCGCTTCGGCGGGGCAGTTGTCGGCAGGCCGGACCCAGCCGCCGGTGGCGCCGCAGAGCGGGGCGGCGGCGCGGGCATTTCTGGATGCGGCCGGGGCGGGTGACGTTGCGGTCGCCGATGACCAACTGGTCGCCACGATGACCCGGCTAGGTCGCGTCATGGGGATCATGGTTGAAGGGCTGCGCGAAGTGTTGATGACCCGCACTTCGATCAAATCGGAATTCCGTATCAGCCAGACGGTCATTGCGGCCGGCAAGAACAACCCGTTGAAATTCTCCATCAGCGCTGAGCAGGCGATGGAAGCGCTGGTCAAGCCGCCGGCCAAGGGATACCTCGCGCCGACCGAAGCTGCCGAGCAGGCGCTCAATGACATCAAGGCACATGAAATAGCGATGATGACCGGAATGGAGGCAGCGTTGAAGGGTATTCTCAGCCGCCTGTCGCCCGACGTTCTGGCCGATAAAATCGAGACAAGCAGCGGCTTTGGCAGTATCCTGAAGGGCAAGAAAGCGCGGTACTGGGAAGTCTATGAAAAGATGTATGCCGATATCTCCGACCAGGCTGAAAACGACTTTCACGAACTGTTCAGCAAGGAATTCGCCCGTGCCTATCAGGACCAACTCGAAAGATTGAAATGACCGTCAGATCGAAAAGCGAGATGCGCTGATGTCTTGGGATAGCAAGGTTCTGTGGACCGAGGGGCTGTTCTTGCAGCCGCATCACTTTCAGCAGGCGGATCGTCACGCCGAATCGATGCGCGCCGGGCTTGCCAGGCGACTGGTGCCTTATGCCTGGGGGGTCTCCGATCTCGAGATAGATGAGGAGATACTGAAAGTAGGGCAGTTTGCGGTGAAATCCTGTTCGGGCCTGATGCCGGACGGTACGGTCTTTCGGGTGCCCGGCGGCGAAGATCATCCGCCCGCCCTCGATGTGCCGGCAAATACCAAGGATTGTGTGGTGTATCTGAGTATCCCGCAACGCCGCCAGGGTGCGCTTGAGATCGACGCCTCGGGGGTGGAGCTTTCTGCCGCGCGGCTGCGCGCATCAGAGGTCGAGGTGACCGACACGATGGGAACGGGGCGCAAGCCGGTCACGCTGGCGGTGGGCAAGCTGCGCCTGCAATTTGCCCTGGCGATGGACGACCTTGCCGACCGGCTGGTGATCCCCATCGCCCGTATCGTCGAAATGCGCCCCGATCAGGAAGTGATCCTTGACAAGGCGTTCGTCCCGTCCTGTCTCGATCTGCGCGCGGCCGCCCCGCTTGGCGGATTCCTGCGCGAACTTGACGGGCTGCTGGCACACAGGATGGCCGCGCTGGCCGGGCGGCTGACGCAAGGTGCCTCGGCCAAGGGCACGGCCGAGATACAGGATTTCCTGCTCCTGATGGCGATCAACCGCATGGTGCCGGTGGTGCGGCACATGGCCGGTATCGAGAATCTCCACCCGGCGGCATTTTACCGTGAATGCGTCGCGATGGCGGGCGAACTGGCCACTTTCATGGCGCCCGAAAAGCACCCGCCGGAATTTCCGCCCTATCAACACCAGGATCTGACCGGGACATTCGTTCCGGTGATCCGTGTCTTGCGCAAATACCTGTCGGCGGTTCTTGAACAGACCGCGGTTTCGATCCCGCTCGATCCGCGCAAATACGGTATTTCGGTCGGGGTGATTGCCGACCGCAAGCTGATCGGCACATCCGGTTTCGTTCTGGCGGTCAGCGCCGACATACCGGCAGACAACCTGCGCCGCCACTTTGCCGGGCAGGCCAAGATCGGGCCGGTCGAGGAAATCCGCCAACTCGTCAATTCGGCCTTGCCGGGAATTGCCCTGCGCCCGTTGCCCGTAGCGCCGCGGCAAATACCCTATCTTGCCAATGTGGTCTATTTCGAACTGGCCGCCGACAGCCCCTATTGGGGCAAGATGACGACATCCGGCGGCATCGCGGTGCATGTTTCGGGCGATTATCCCGGCTTGAAGATGGAGCTTTGGGCCATTCGCCAGGGCTGACGGAGAGGGGAGGCGAGCCATGTCAGATGACGATCCATTCGCCGAGCCGAATGACACGGAAAGAACGGTGATCCGGCCCAACCCCGGAGGTCGCCGTCCGGGCGTGGCGGCGCCCGGGAAGGACGATGCCACAACGGATTCCGCGGCATCCGGTCCGCGTCCCGCGCCGCGTGAAGATGCGCCTGCGCGGCGTGACGCCCCCGCCAGCCCCGAGCTGGGCATGACCGGCATGAACAAGCTCAATGCCAGCGCATCGACATTGTTTTCGCTCGTCAGCCGCATCCGCAACCGCGCCCAGCATCTTGACCCCGAGGCGCTGCGCCGGTCGGTTGTGGCCGAGGTGCGCGGATTTGAAAACCGCGCCTTGCAGGCCGGTGTCGATGCGCAGGACGTGAAGGTCGCGCGCTATGCCATCTGTGCGACGCTTGACGATGTGGTCCTCAATACCCCCTGGGGAGGCAGCTCGATCTGGGCGCAGCAGTCGATGGTGGGAACATTCCACCGCGAAACCGTCGGCGGGGACCGCTTTTACGATCTTCTGGCGCGGCTCGAACAGGATCCGTCTCGCAACATCGAGCTGCTGGAATTCCTGTATATGTGTCTTTCGCTGGGCTTCGAGGGCCGGTTGCGCGTCGAAACCGGCGGGGCGGACAAGCACATGAACATCCGTGCCGGGCTGGCGCGGATCATTCGTGTGCAGCGCGGCGATGTCGAGCGCGACTTGTCACCGCACTGGGAAGGGCTCGACAAGCCGCACCGGGCCTTGTCGGCCTGGAAGCCGTTCTGGGTGGCGGTCGCGGCGGCGGCAGCGATGCTCGCCACCGGATTCATGGGGCTGAGCTGGGCGCTGTCGGCCAATAGCGAGCGGTTGCTGGGCCAGATCTCGACCCTCGACCCCGGGACACCGGCGAAACTGGAAAGGCGCGCGCCGCCCGTGGTTATCGTGCCGCCACCCGATACGGATCGGCAAATCAAGCGGGTAAGCAAGTTTCTGGAGGCGGAAATCGCCGAAGGTCTGGTGAATGTGTTCCAGGACGCAAATACGATTACCGTGCGGATCAACGGGTCGGGCATGTTCGGTTCCGGTTCCGATGTTCTGAAACCGGAATTCGAATTGCCGCTGAGCCGGGTGGCAAAGGCTTTGAACGATACCAGGGGTCCGGTGATCATTGTCGGTCATTCCGACAATCAACCGATCCGTTCGGCGCGCTTTCCATCCAACATGCATCTGTCGCTGGCGCGTGCCGAAACAGTTCGAAAAACGCTTTTGCCGCTGATCGATGACGTATCCCGGCTGAGCGCCGAAGGCCATGCCGACCGGGAGCCGATTGCGTCGAACGACACCAGCGAAGGCCGTGCCGCCAACCGGCGTATCGAAATCGTGCTGATCCGGGAGCAGGCACAATGATGGGCAAGTTTCTGCACGCCCTCGGGTCGGCCATCGGCATCGTCATGATAGTGGCGATCGTCTTGTCGTTCTGCCTGTGGTTTCTGGGCGGCTATCTGGGGTTTGGCCAGGCGCATCCGTTCGATGGCGTCACCGGGCGCCTGGCCGGGCTGGCGGTCTTGTGGATCATTGCGCTGGTCACGGTCCTGGTGATCCTGCTGACCGGCAGGAAACGCGATGAAAAGCTCGCCGATGAAATTGTCACCGCCGCCGATACCGACAGTTATGCGGATGATGCCGTCAGCGCCGAACTGGGCGAAATGCGCACGAAACTGCGCGATGCGCTGAGCCGTCTGCGCAAATCAAGATTGGGGCGACGGCATCTTTACGAACTGCCGTGGTATGTGATCATCGGCCCGCCGGGGGCGGGCAAGACGACAGCCATCGTCAATTCGGGCTTGCAGTTTCCGCTGGCGGACGAATTCGGAAAAAACGCGATCGGCGGCGTGGGCGGCACGCGAAATTGCGACTGGTGGTTTACCGATGGTGCGGTTCTGGTCGATACGGCCGGGCGGTACACGACCCAGGAAAGCGATGCCGACGCCGATAACGCAGCCTGGGTCGGTTTCCTGAATCTGCTTAAAAAATACCGCAAACGCCAGCCGATCAACGGTGCGGTCGTGGCCATCAGCCTGTCCGATCTGTCGATGCAGGACGAAATCACCCAGAAAAGCCACGCCGCCGCGGTGCGCCGCCGCCTGCATGAATTGCGCGAAAAACTGGGCGTGCGGTTTCCTGTCTATGTGATGTTCACCAAGGCCGACCTGATCGCCGGGTTCAGCGAGTTTTTCCAGACGCTCGGCAAGGAAGAGCGCGAACAGGTCTGGGGCATGACGCTGCCCCTGCCCAAAGGGCGCGGCGAAGCATCGCCCATGGCCCGCTTTGACGAGGAATTCGCGCAGCTTCTGGCGCGGTTGAACGCGCAGTCACTGGAACGCATACAAGGTGAAACCGACGCGCAGCGGCGCAGTCTCATCGCCGGCTTTCCTTCTCAGGTGGCGTCGGTCCGGCGCGTCGCGGCGGATTTTCTGGGCGAGGTATTCCAGGAAAACCGATACGAACATCGCCAGATGCTGCGCGGTGTCTATTTCGCATCGGGAACCCAGGAAGGCACTCCGATCGACCGGTTGATGATGAGCATGGCGCGTACCTTTGGCATTGGCCGCCAGGCCATAGGGTCCGGGCATGGCACGGGCCGGTCGTATTTTCTGACGCAGCTTTTCAATCAGGTGATTTTTCGCGAAGCCGGGCTGGTTTCGGCAGATGACAGGGTTGAGCGCCGCTATCGCTGGACCCAGCGTATCGCGGTCGTGGCAACTGCCTGTCTGGCCCTTGGCATGGGTTCCTTGTGGGCGCGCAGTTATCTGGGCAACTCCCGCTTGCTGGCCGATACCGCCGAAACGGTCGACGCCTATCGCACCGCCGCTGCCCAGATCCCCGGCAACCCTGTCGGCGACAGCGACTTTCTGCTGGTGCTTCCGGCATTGGAGATCATGCGCGATCTGCCGGGGGTTGCGGGCAATGATCCGCAAAGCGAACGTGCCGGTCTGGGCTGGGGGCTTTATCAGGGCGACATCATCGGCAATGACGCCCGTCTGGCCTACCGCGCGGCGTTGAACCAGCACTTCCTGCCGCGCTTGCTGTTGCGCCTGGAAGAACAGCTGCAAAACAATATCAACAATCCTGACCAGCTATACGAAACCCTCAAGATATATCTGATACTTGGCCAGGCCGGTCCGATGAACGCCGAGCTGGTGACCGATTTCATGCGTGCCGATTGGGAACGTATCTATCCCGGTTTGTCGCGCGAAGATTTGCGTGCCGCGTTGGTGGCACATTTGCAGGTGCTGCTGGCCGCGCCAATGCAGAAAATCGCGCTCAATAGCGACCTGGTGCAACAGGTACAGGGCATCCTTACACAAATGCCGCAGGCGCAAAGGGTGTATAACGGCATCATCAATTCCGCCGCAGCGCAGGCCCTGCCGCAATGGCGTCTTACCGATATTGGCGGTCCGGCCATTTCGCGGGCGATTGTCCGTTCTTCCGGAAAGGCGCTGAACGACGGTATCGAGGGTGTTTTCACCAATGCGGGGTTTCATGATTTTTTCCTTGAAGAGGCATTGAAGGTCAGCACCCAGATCCAGCGTGACAGTTTTGTTCTGGGCCCGGCCGGGGAGATAGAACAAAGCGACGCGTCGCTCGTGGCGCTCAGCCGTGATGTCATGTCGCTTTATTTCAGCGATTATGTTTCGCGTTACGATCAGATGCTCGGCGATATCGACATCATCCCGATGGAGTCGCTGGCCCATGCCGTCGACGTGACCAATGTTCTGGCCGGACCGGTATCGCCGATCCGCAATATCCTGACGGCGATCGCCGATCAGACCCGGCTGAGCGAACCCCTGGCATCCGATGGCAATGGCGCGCTGGATGCGGTCACTGATATTTCCAAGGTGGGCGGCAGTGGGATCGGGCTGCGGCTGGGGTCGCAAAGCCTGCGGATACTTGACGCGCTCACGGATGCGGCGGCGAATGGCGGCAGGCCGAGGCCGCTGGGCGCGTTTGTCGAGGATCGTTTCGCGTCATTGCAGCAACTGGTTGCCAAGGCAGATGGTCAGCCGTCGCAACTGGACCAGTTTCTCGACATATTGCTCGAGGTCAATCAGGAACTGAGCAAGCTCAATTTCGCCGGCGGTGTCGGCAGCGTATCGGGGGACCGCAGCGCGATCGAGCGGTTGGTGACAGCGGCGCAGAATTTCCCCGGCCCGATCCAGCGTTGGGCGGCCCAGATAGCCGCCGGGTCATCCGGTATCACCTCGGACGGCACCCGCGCGGGGATAAACGCGCGGTGGCAGTCGACGGTCTTGCCTTTTTGCGAAAAGGCGACGGGCAATGCCTACCCCTTCGATCGCCATGCCCGCGCAGATATCGGCATGCAGGATTTCGCGACATTATTCGCCCCCGAAGGCCTGATCGACACGTTTTTCAAGGAAAACCTCGTCGATTTCGTTGATCAGCGCACCCGGCCGTGGAGCTCGAAAAAAGTCAATGACACGGATTTGGGCCTGTCGCCGGCGGCTTTGCAGCAAATGCAATACGCCAGCGAAATCCGTGACGCGTTCTTTGCCGGCGGCCCATCTCCGGCGGTTCATTTCCAGATCACGCCGGAGGCGCTCGATCCGAAGGCCAAGGGGATCGTTCTGGAAATTGACGGACAGCAGGTTGCATTCAGGCACCAGGACGGCTTGCCGCGGCCGGTGGCAATCACCTGGCCCGGCGGCGTCGGTCTGGCGCGGGTCAGCTTTGAACCGGCGAAATCCGGTTCGGAAAACACGCTAAGCAGGGATGGCCCCTGGGCCTGGTATCGCCTGCTCGATGCCGCTGAAATCCGCAAGACCAATGTGTCGGACCGCAGCAAGATGTATTTCAACGTCGGCGGGCGCGTTGCCATATTCGAAATGCAGTCGAGTTCGGTGCTCAATCCCTTTGCCCTTACGGCGCTGGCAAAGTTCAGCTGCCCGAAATCATTCTGACATGGCGGGGTTTGGTGCTTTTGGAAAGATGCCCGCCCTTGGTGATTTCTTCCGTCTCGGGGCCCCGCCCGGTTTCGTCAAACCCTGGGATGCCTGGCTTCAGGATGGCATCGTGGCATCGCGCAGTATCATGGGCGATCGGTGGCAGGCCAGCTATCTTACCGCCCCTGTGTGGCGATTTTCACTGGGCGCCGGGGTTGCCGGGCCCGCTGTGACGGTGGGTGTCCTGATGCCTTCGGTGGACCGGGTGGGCAGGCAGTTCCCGCTGACGCTGATGGCGGCGATCAGCGAAACCGCGTCAGCCATGAGAGTGCATCTGAAGGCCGTTTCCCAATTCGAACTGCTTGAAGAGATCGCCCTTGATACACTCGACGACGCGATGAACCGCGACGCCCTGGCCGAACGGTTGCAGGCTGTTCCGCCTGTCGTTGTAGGCAGTGGCGCCGGGTTCGACATTGTTTGCAAAAATGGTTGCGTGGCCATGACCGCAACATTTGCATCCTCCGATGCGCCGGCCAGTGTGATGGATATGATCGGTGAACTGACCCAGGATGGTCTGGAGCGGGCCTGTGTCTGGAGCGCCATTCTGGCCGGCGAAACGCGGTTGCTGATCACGGATGGATTGCCGCGTGCAGGGCAGATGGCGGCTCTTTTTGATCTCGATGCACCGCAATGGCGGGCGGACGCGCAGGAAGGAGCCCGGACATGAGCACCACCCGGCATAGCGCGGTGACCCATGTTGGAAAGGTCCGCAAGATCAATGAAGACAGTATTCTGGCCTTGCCCGATCAGAAAATATGGGTGGTTTCGGATGGCATGGGCGGGCACGAGGGGGGCGATTTTGCCAGTCAGACGGTGATCGAAGCGGTCGCCGGCCTGAATGCCGGTCGATCGCCCGGCGACATGATGCGGGGGTTGCGCGCGGCGGTGCTCGAGGCTCATGAGACGATCCGTGCCGAAACCGTGCGCCGCAGCGCGCGGGTCGTCGGGGCCACTGTGGTGGCGCTGATACTGGCCAATGAGCATTTCGTGGCGTTCTGGGCGGGCGACAGCCGTCTTTACCGGTTGCGCGGCGGGGCGATCAGCATGTTGACCCATGATCATTCGATGGTCGCCGATCTGGTCTCGGCGGGGGTGATGGATTGGGACGAAGCCGAACATCACCCTCAGTCAAACGCGATTACCCGTGCCGTTGGTGTCGGTAAGGTGCTGGAACTGGACAAGGTCCGGGGCGAAACGCAACCCGGCGACCGGTTTCTTCTGTGCTCCGACGGTCTGACCAAATATGCGAGCTTTGACATCTTGCGCCATACGATGACGGGTGAGCCGATCGAAACCGTTTGTGACAAGCTGTTGCAGGTGGCGCTGGACGGAGGGGGTGCGGACAATATTTCGATCATTGTCGTGGATGTCACTTAAGCGCCGTCGTCAGAATGCGGCTGTCGAGTGAGGCGACGGGTTTGGTCAGGTTGCGCAGGGCTCCGGCATAGCTTGCCGCCGATTCCGTCGTGGGCCGCAAGACGCCGAATATCTGTTCTTGTGCGTAGATGACCAGGATCTTGGTTTTCCCCAGCGCAGAGCTGTCCACCACAAAGGCGATCTTGCCGGTGCCCTGGGCTTCGTGCAGGCCATAAGCCATCCGCACCGTCACCACGCCCGACCGGCCCTGGCGCAAAGCGGCGATGCTGTTGTCCTCGCGCTTCAGGTTGGGCAGCAAATGAAACACGTTGCCAGAAACGTCGAGCGCCGAGACATAGAGATAGCCGCTGGTCACGCTGGCCGGTATCTGGACGTCGATAGTGGGGTTTTCCCCGACGAAATAGCGGCCTGTCGGGTTCGCGCCGGGCTTGTCGCCAAATCCGAAAATGACATCGAACCCGCCTTGTGGCGCTTTGGGCAAGGCGGCATCAATACTGCACAGGGTCGGGTTCAGCACCTCGATTTCCAGGCGCAGGCTGCGGGCGCCCTTGATCTTGTTGAGTGCGTCGGTCAAGGCAACCTGTGTGGCGGTCGAGGCGACACGGCCCGATACAAGAATGGTCGCGCCATTGGCAAAACCGGTGGCCGGCGCGTTGACCAGATCCAGCTCTCCGCAATCGGCATTTGCCCGAAGCGTCGGCCGGATCATTGCCGCGGTCAAGAACCGCGGTCCGAGCTCGATTTTCGCGCTGCTTTGAAGGCCTGTGGTGACATCGGGCTGGGATAGAAGTTGCGACAACCGCGTCTGTTCTGCGGCATCCAGGGTAAGGCCGGTGATGCGCACCTGATTGCCATTGGCCACGATCCGCCATTCGGGCAGTTCACTGACGATCTTCACCAGCTTGACGATATCCGCCCCCCACTGATCCGAGATGTCGCCGCTTGCCAATGTCAGTTCAGCGCTTCCACCCAGGGCGGACATGAGCGCGGTGATTTCGGTCAGGACGGTTTCGGACGGCACATTGCCGATTGCCAGAACCGTCCCGTTGTCCTCACGCTGAGCGACAAGCGAATAGGGGTCGGCCTTGGGGTAGGTGGGACTCAGAAAGCTCCTGTCGCCAAGGCCCATCCAGAACCCCGCCCCGGCGATCGCCGCCACGACCAGCGCCACCAGAACCGCATAGAGCCCCCCGCGTCCGCGTGATTGCGGGGGTTCGGCCGGCCGGGGTTTTGGCGGGCTTGCTGGGGTCTTGGCAGGTGTCCGGGGCGATTGATCCGCGATTTCCGGCCTGCCGCCTGCCGCGGGTTCCCTTGCGGCCCTGCCCTCGGGGTGGGATTTCGCCATCGGGCGGGGCACCACGATGGTGCGATCCAGACCATCGGGCTGGGAAATCTCGAACCCGTTGCGGATAAGCTCGAGGACGGCATCCGCACTTTGCAGCCGCAGGTCGCGGTCGGGATGTGTCATCCTGTCTATCAGCGTTTTCAGCGGTTCCGGAACGCCTTCGGTATCGAGCGCAAGCGCCTTGCGCTTGATGACTTCCATCGGATTGTCGCCCGGATCGGGCGGTTTGCCACGGAAAGTCGACAAGAGCAACGCGCCAAGCGAATAGATGTCGGAGCGCGCATCGGCCTGACCATTCAACTGTTCGGGCGCGGCATAGGCATATTTGCCCGCAAATTCGTTGCCGACGATGGTTTCGGCGCCGGGGTTGGTGTCCTTGGCGATCCCGAAGTCGATTATCACCGCTTCGGCCGGGTCGTCATTGCGCAAAATGACATTGTCGGGCGACAGATCGCGATGAACGATATTCTTGTGGTGGGCGGCAGCGAGCGCTTCGGTCACACGGCGGGCGACGATCATCAGATCCGGCGCGCTCATGCCGCCATTCATGAGCTTCTGGTCCAGCCCCGGCCCATCGACAAAATCCATCACCAGATAGACGGTGCCGTCTTTCGTGCGCTGGTTGTCGTAATACCGCACGATGCCGTCATGGCGAATTTCGCGGATATCCTCTTCGCGCGTCATCAGCGCGAGATAGTCCTCGTTGCGCGAAAACTCCGAACGCAACGCCTTGAGGGCCACGACACGACCCGAGATTTCACTGCGTGCCCGGTAAACTTCGGATGTGCCGCCGCGCCCCAGGATCGCCTCGATCCGGTAGGTGTTGTTCAACAGGTCGCCCGGTTGAAAGATCGCCTCTCGCCCTGTGCTGCCGGCACTCATCCCTTTGTTGCCGCGTCTTCAGGCAACAAGGCCATAAAACCGATATGCATGGCCGTCAGCTAAGGGCCTGAAACTCGACCCGGCGGTTCACGTCGGCCCTGGGATTTTGCGCATCATATGGAAAGCGCGACCCGACGCCCACGGCCTCCATTCTTGTTTCGGCAATGCCACAGTCGCCGACCAGATAGCGCTTGACCTCTTCGGCGCGCAGTAACGAAAGCCTTTCGTTATAGGCGTCGGAGCCGGCGCTGTCGGTATGGCCGATGATGCGGAACACCTCGACATCGGCTGCTTTCATGACATTGCACAATGTGACCAGCCGAGGCTTCTGATCTTCGCGCAAGGCCGAAGAATCGAAGTCGAAGCTGATGTTGATATTGACCTGTTCTTCAAGCGGCATTTCCGAATAGACCACCGCGGTGCCGGTGGCCGAGGTGACCGCAGCCGCCGCCGTTTCGGGAGTTGCCTTGGCTTCCGCCGCCGTCGGCGCAAGCGACAGCCCACGGGTCTTTTGCTTGGCGAACAGGGCGGCGATTTCCGCTTCGGTCATCGTATCTGCCGTTTGCGCGGCGATGGGCGATGACGAGTAAGACATTCCCACCAGCGCGGCCGCCAGTGTAAAGACAATGTTCCTGATCATGTTTTTCCCTTTCGCCAGTCACTTCCGGGTACTAGGATCAGACTACACCAAAGCCGCGCATCATGCCAATGTCTTTGCGCTGCGTCCGAATTCCGATCCGTGCCGTTGCATATCCTGCAATGCAAAGGCGGCAAGGATTTGAAGGCATGTGTGCGAACGCGGGGAAAGACTCAAGATGCGCATGGTTCCGATTATCATCGCCGCAATCGTACTGCTGACTTTGCCGCTGATCTGGCTTGCCGTGCGGTCTTTTTTTCCCCTGGGCGAAAGCCTTGCCACGAGCGGCGGCACCGGAATTGACAGCGGCGCCCGGATCGAGATCGAGGCCTTGCGCCAACAGGTCGAGGGACTTCAGGAAAAACTGTTCGCGCTCGAATCCGAAGTCCGGTCGATCGAGGCGGGTTCGGCCGCCGCGCTCTCAGGCGGCAACCCCGATGCGGGGCTTTTTCACGAGGGTCCAAACGCCATTCTCAACGCCTATGCACAGGTGGTTCTGATTGCCGACCGGTTGAATGTGAACCGCGGCATTACCGTCGCCTCTCCGGGGTTTCTCGAAGAGTTTCTCGGTCGGCCGCGCGAGGAGCTGAGCGATGATTGTGAAGCCATGACCAACCCGGCGCTGGCCGGGTTGCTGGCGACCGAACAGGTCGGGCCGGTCACGGTGACGATGCTGCGCCCGGCGCTTGACAGCCTGCACCGGGTGTTTGAAAAGATCCGTGATGCGGACCCCGATCTATATGCGCGCATCAATACCTCCGGGTCGCTTTGCGTGCGCCAGATCAGGGGCACGAACGGCAGCACCTCCACCCACTCTTTCGGGCTGGCGGTCGATCTGAACATCGATGGCCAGCTGGACAATTTCACCGATGGCAAGACCCAGCTTGGCCTGACCATCCTGGCCGATTTCTTTCATGCCGAGGGCTGGGTCTGGGGGGCCGGTTTCAGCCGCGAGGATTCAATGCATTTCGAAGTCAGCCAGCAACAACTGGAAACATGGCGGGCGCAGGGCATGATCTGACACGATAATTGGGTCGATTGCAAAGGCAGTTTATGGCAACAAGGTATTGTCGCTTCTAAGTTTGCGACCGGAGGTTCGACCATGCGGCTGATCATCGCGTTGATCTTTCTGCTGCTGCCGCTTTCAGCACAGGCGGTCGAGAAAATTGCGCTGGTTGTCGGCATGAGCAATTACCGGACCGTCGTCAAACTCGACAACACGGTGAATGACGCGCGCGGGATTTCCCGGACGCTCGGAACGATCGGGTTTCAGGTCACCACCTTGCTGGATGCGACCGGTGAGAAATTTCGTGCCGCCATAGACGAATTCGCCTTTCGCGCCGAAACCGCCGACCTGGCGCTGATCTATTTCGCCGGGCACGGCGTTGAGGTGCAGGGCGAAAACTTCCTGATCCCGATCGACGCAGACGTGCATTCAAACAGCGATATCCAGCGCCAGGCGATATCGTTGAAGGAACTTCTGGCCTCTGTCGAAGGGGCACGCAAGATGCGGATCGTCATTCTGGATTCCTGTCGTGACAATCCCTTCGGGGATGCCCTGGATCAGGACGCCTTGCAAGAGGCCGCCGCGGCCGCCGATACCACGCGCAGCGCGGGTGGCGGGGGGCTTGCCGCTCCGTCCCCCGACCGGGGAACATTGGTGGCATTCGCCGCGCGCGACGGGCAGCGTGCCCTTGACGGCACCGGCGCCAACAGCCCGTTCGCGCTGGCCCTGATGCACAATCTGCCGACGCCGGGGCTGGAAATAAGCCTGATGTTCCGCCAGGTGCGCGACGAGGTATTGAAGGAAACCTTCAACCGGCAGGAACCGCATACCTATGGATCGCTTTCTGGAACGCCGTTCTATGTCGCCGGAACAAGCGCGCAGGACAGCCAGGTGGAAAATGACAATCTGCGCGTCGCCTGGTCGGATATCCGCCCTGCACAGGAAACCCAGCTGGCGGCACTGGCCGATCAGGGGGATACGCGCTCGATGGTCGGGCTGGCCTATATGCGGCTGAATGCCGATGATACCCGTTATGCGCCTTCCGAGGCGGCGGTATTGCTGACGCGGGCCGCCGATGCGGGCTCGGCCGAAGCGCAATTTGAACTGGCCCGGCTTTACGAGATCGGCCTGGGGGTCGAACAGAACCCCGATCGCGCCCGGTCGCTTTATATCAGCGCCGCCGAGCTCGGGTTTCCGGATGCGCTCAATGATCTGGGATTTTTTTATTTTCAGGGCGAACTGGGGCTGCCGCGCGATCCGCAAAAGGGGCTGGCCTATTTCGAAAGGGCCGCCGATTTGCGCCAGCCGCAGGCCATGTTCAATTTTGCCAGCATGATTGATGACGGCATCGTGGCCGGCAAAGGCCCTGCCGATGCTGCGGCCTATATTTACCGTTCCCTGCGCAGCGGCAGCCGCCAGGTCCGTGACCTGCTGCGCGACAGACCCGCCATGTTCAAGGCCGAAACCCGCAAAGCCTTGCAGGCGGTGCTGTCGGAACACGGGTTTTACGCCGGGGCGATCGACGGCGATTTCGGCCCGGCAACGCAATCGGCGATCTCCGCCGCCTTCGGCCAGCCGGGCTGACGGCGATCCGGCATGGCCGGCACGGGCGCGTAGAACCGGGAGGAAAAATGGAAGAGTGGCTGGCGCTGCGCAAGACCGCCGAAGACATCGAAGCCCGTTTGGGCGAAATTGCCGAACGGATCGCCGCCGAGCTGTCGTGCCCGGCATCGGAGGGGGGCGCGCAACGCATCACGGGGCTGCTCAGGAATGTCGAACATTGGCGCCGGGACTTGCAAAACACAATCGCGCAATACGATGCGGCGGTGATTTCGCCGCAGATGCGCCGGATGGCCGGCCTTCCCGCCATCAAAATCCGTGCCTGGACCGACACGCAGCGATATTTTCGCACCGTCCGCCACCGTATTCTGCGGTGGCGTGACGTGGCCAGGGCGGTGAATACGCTGGCGGGCTGGCAGGGGATGCCGCTTTACGGCGCAGAGCCCGACACCAACAGCCTGGCGGCTCAGCAACGAAAATCGGTCGATGACGTTTTCAAGATCCTGCACGGCTTCGTCAATACGGCCGCCCAGAACGAGGCCGCAAGCGCCTTTGGCTGTTTCGCCGACATCCCGCTGCCGGCTACGGCGTTCGCCGAACATGCCCACGCCGCGATGCGCGTCGGGCTTGCGCAACATCGCGCGCGCGTCTTGCGGTTTATCGACGTTGGCTGTGGTGGCGGCCTGAAAGTGTTGCAGGCCGCCCAGTTCTATGCCGTTTCCGATGGGCTGGATTATGATCCCGGCTATGTGGCTGCGGCGCGTCACCTGTTCGAACAGACCGGGCATGTTCGTGGGCAGGTATTCGAAGGCGATGCCCGGCAATTTCCCGATTATGCAGGCTATGACGTGATCTATTTCTACCGGCCCATGAAAGACGCCGACATGATGCATCAACTCGAGGACCGCATTCTGGATGACGCCCGGCCCGGAACGGTTCTGATCGCGCCCTATGCCGGGTTTGCCGAACGGCTCGGCAGCCTGAATTGCGCGCATGTCGCCGGGGCGGTCTTTGTTGCGGGAATCGACAGGGGGCAGGCCGATGATCTGCGTCTGGCTGCTGAACGGATCGTACCGGAACTGGCCCCATTGCCGCTGGAAGCGGACCCGCTGGGCGGGTATCTCACCCCCATTCTGGAGGCAAGCTACGCGAATGCCTATCCGATCCGCTGACGGCGGGTTGCTGACGGCAGGTTGCTGACGGCGGGTTTCAGCCTTCGATCACCCGCAGGGCGCCGCGAAATGGCTGCCGCGGCGTTTCGGCTTCATGTTGAAGCACCGGGCACCGCCTTTCGCGTTCACCGAAGGGAGGGGTCAGGAACGAGCGGTTCAGGGCCGGGTCGATGCGTTGCAAGGCGCCTTTTCCGGCACGGTGATTACGGGTTTCGCGCGCTTGACGCCAGATTCGCGATGAAATATGAAATGGTCCCTGCGAGCGGGTATGGTGAAATGGTATCATAAGACCCTTCCAAGGTTAAGGCGCGGGTTCGATTCCCGCTACCCGCTCCAGTAGTCTGGCAGCCAGACGCGCGCTCAGTCATAGCCGTCGAGAAAGCTGGTCAGATTGGCCCCTAGATCATCCGACAGATACCCGCCTTCCTGAATGATAACCGTCGCAAGGCCAAGCCTGGCAATGGCCCGCGCAATCCTGGCAAAACCGCCGGTGGTGATCCTGAAGCCCTTGAACGGGTCGTTTTCGTGGGCGTCCAGCCCCAGGGCAAGCACGATCACATCCGTTCCAAAACTGCGTATCCGCGCCAGGGCGGTTTGCAGGCAATCGAGATACTGGTCATCCGCCGTGCCGCGCGGCATCGGCAGATTGAGGCAATGGCCCAGCCCCTCGCCTTCGCCGCGCTCCTGGGCATGGCCCCAGAAGAACGGGTAGAACCGCATCGGATCGGCATGGATCGATACCGTCAGAACGTCGCGCCGGCGGTAAAAGATGCCCTGGGTTCCGTTGCCGTGATGCACGTCGATATCGAGAATGGCGGGGCGCAGCCCGGCGCGCAGCAATGCCTCGGCGGCGATGGCGGCATTGTTGAGAAAACAAAATCCGCCCGCGAGATCGCCAAAGGCATGGTGGCCGGGCGGGCGGCACAGCGCATAGGCCGCCTTTTCGCCGCCAAGGACGGCATCGGCGGCACTCAGCGCGGTCTGCGCCGACCAATAAGCCGATTGCCAGGTGCCTTCGGCAATCGGGCAGGCGGT
This sequence comes from Paracoccaceae bacterium, assembly GCA_020446815.1. Taxonomy (GTDB): domain Bacteria; phylum Pseudomonadota; class Alphaproteobacteria; order Rhodobacterales; family Rhodobacteraceae; genus Albidovulum. The sequence continues at coordinate 71,851 of JAGRDY010000026.1, read as the reverse complement.
ATCGGCCTGATGGAACCCGGCCTGACCGATGGCGGATCTTGGATAGCTGGCTGTGCGCCTGTCGGGATGGATATTGGGGATTACCTCGTCGGATGCGTCGGTGATGCGCCGCCAGCGGGTGTGGATGGTTTCAAGGAAGGTCAGGTATTCGGCGGAATGGATCGCGGCAATCGGCCCCATGCCATGATCGCCTGGCGCCTCAATGCGGCAGCCCGCCGCCTGGGCCGCCTTGGCCAAAATATCGATCCGGCGCGGCTGTTCGGGGTTGGGCAGCACCGTGCCGTTGGCCATGAAATGCTTGGGGTCATGGATGCGCTGGCGATCGTCGAGAAAGGCTTTCACAGGTATTTCTCCAGGTTTGTCAGGCTGTCGCTTTCCAGCGTCATCGTGGCCTCGCCCGCGGCCGCAGCAAAGCCGAGACGCTCGTAGAACTTCATGGCCCGTCGGTTCGCATGATAGACCGCCAGGCGGATGAACCCTGAATCCCAGCGGTCTTGCGCATCTTTTTGCACGGCGGCAAGCAGGCGGGCGCCCAATTGCCGCCCGCGCAAATCGGTGTCGACCCACAAGTCCGATACATAGCTGCCGGCCATGCCGCGCGTGGTTGAAAACAGCGGCGAATAGACCGCCGCACCGACCATCGCGCCATCGTGTTCGGCAAGCAGGGCGTAAAAGACCGGAACCGCGCCGAATCCGGCCTTTTCGATCTGATCGTCGCGCGCCAGATGGGTGTCGCCCATGTCTTGCGAAAGCCGCCGGAGAGCGGCGTTCAATCCTGGTGCGTCAGCTTTCCGGGCGGGTCTGATCGTCGGTTGCGCCATTGCCTAGAACGCCACCTCCGCGCGGCCTTTCAGGGCCAGCATGGCGCGGGTTTCATCGGCGGTGGCGACTTGCCGGCCCAGTGCCTCGACGATGGCGCGCACCTTCTCGACCTGTTCGGCATTGGACCGCGCGAGCTGCCCGCGCGCGATATAGAGATTGTCCTCGAGTCCGACACGGACATGCCCGCCCATGGACGCCGATATCGCCGCCATCGCCATCTGCATCCGTCCGGCGGCCAGAACCGAAAAACGGTAGTCATCGCCGAACAGGCGGTCGGCAGTCTGTTTGAGATGGGTAAGGTGTTCGGGCTCTGCGGCGACACCGCCAAGCACCCCCATGACGAACTGAATGAAGACCGGCCCCTGAACGAGCCCCCGGTCGACGAAATGGCGCAGCATGTAAAGATGCCCGATGTCGTAGCATTCGAATTCGAACTTCGCACCGCGGTCGCGCCCCATCAGCGTCAATACACTTTCGATGTCGCGCGGGGTGTTCTTGAAGACCAGATCATCGGAATTACGCAAGAACGGCTCTTCCCAGTCATGCAGCCAGTCGTGGCGCCTGCCGAGCATCGGGTAAAGCGCAAAATTCATCGTTCCCATGTTGAGCGAACACATTTCCGGGCGCGCCGCAAGCGGGCCCGCCAGGCGCTGCTCGATCGACATCACCGCGCTGCCGCCGGTTGACAGGTTCACGACCGCGTCGGTTTCGGACGCGATCCGGGGAAGGAACGCCATGAAATCGGCCACGTCGCTTGACGGTTTGCCTGTTGCCTGGTCGCGGGCGTGCAAATGCAAGATTGCGGCACCCGCCCTGGCCGCCTCGATCGCCTGATCGGCGATCGCTTCGCCAGTGACGGGCAGATGCGGCGACATCGAGGGGGTATGGATCGAACCGGTGACGGCGCAGGAAATGATGATTTTCGACATTCCGCCCCCGTCAGTTTTTTCGCGAAAGGGGCAGGTCAGCCCGGTTTTCGAATTGCGTCAGGGCGATGGTAAGCTTTTCGATGATTTCCTCGACATGCTCTGCGGTGGAAATCATCGGCGGGCAGACCAGGAAATGATCGCCCTCGATGCCGTCGCGGCTGCGCCGCGAATAGATGATCAGGCCCTGGGCATAGGCAAGCTCGACCAGTTCGGAATGCGCCTGTAACGCCTTGGGCAAAGGTTTCATGGTCTGGCGGTCCGATACCAGCTCGAACGCCAGCAGCAATCCCTTGCCGCGCACGTCGCCGATGAAGGAAAACCGCTGCATCAGATCTTCCAGCCGTGATTTCAGCAAGGCGCCGATGCGGCTGGCGTTTTCCAGCAACCCGTCGGAGTCGATGACATCGAGCACGGCAAGACCGGCCGCACAGGCCAGCGGGTTGCCCGCATAGGTGTGGCCGTGCATGAAGCCGCCCGCATCCAGAACCGGCTCGACGTACCTTTCATGGGCGATCATCGCCCCCAGGGGCGCATAGCCTGCGCCGAATCCCTTGGAAATGGCGATGATGTCGGGGGCCACCCCCCAATGTTCTGCGCCGAAAAACCTGCCGGTGCGCCCGCCCCCCGACATTACCTCGTCATGGATCAGGATCACGCCGTGCCGGTCGCAGATGTCTCGCACCGCCTGCATGTAACCCGCAGGCGGCACCAGCGCACCGGTCGATGCCCCGCCAACGGGTTCGTGAATGAAGGCCAGAACGCTGTCCGCCCCTTCGGCGATGATCTTCGCGTCCAGCATCGCGGCATAATGCGCGCCGGTAGCCGGGTCATCCATGTCCAGACCGTCGAGATAAGCGCGCGGTGCGGGTATCTTGGGCATTGCCTGCATCATCGGCAGGAACGGATCGGTCAGCGGCGCGTAACCGGTCAGCGCCAGCGCCCCGAGGGTGGAGCCGTGATAGCTGGGGCTGCGCGAAATCACCTTCCAGCGCGAGGCCTGCCCGGCCGTCACCGCATATTGCCGCGCCAGTTTGATGGCGCTTTCGACCGCCTCGGAGCCGCCCGAGACAAAGAACACCTTTTCCATGCCCTCGGGCGCGAGGCCGGCCACCTTTTCGGCAAGGCGTTCTCCGGGCTCGGTCTCAAAGTGCAGCCGGTAGCCAAAGGTGGATTTGTCCATCTGCCGGCGCATCGCCTCGATCACCCGCGGATCGGAATGGCCGATATTGCTGACCATCGCGCCGGACGACCCGTCCAGATAGCGCTTGCCATCGACGTCCCAAAGATAGACGCCCTCGGCGCGGTCGAGCATCGGGCGCCGGTGGCGGGTCTGGTAGAACAAGTGGCTCTTGGGGGGCATTGCCCTAACTTTCGATGGGCAGGACGGAACAATCCTGCGGGTTGAACGCTACCTGCACGCCGGTCCCGGCTTCGAAGGGGCGACCGTCGATCATGTTCATGGCCTGAAACTGGGCATCGCCGACGCGCACGAAGTATCGTGCGATCTGACCCTGGTAATCCACCGCCTCGACCGTGCCGGGGGCGCTGACGCCGCCATCGTGTGCCGTCGCCTCCAGCAACCGCAGCTTTTCCGCCCGCACCACCAGCCGCCCGGTTTTCGCACCATGCAGATCGGCCACCCGCGCACGGGGTACGGTAATGGTGCCGAATTGCGGCGTCTGCACCACGATGGTCCGGTTGTCCGCGCTTGTCACAGTCACATCGAGAATATTCGAGGCGCCAAGAAAATTGGCGACGAATTCGTTGGCCGGGCTGTTGTAGACCTCTTCCGGGGCGCCGACCTGCTGCATCTTGCCTGCGCTCATCACGATGATCTTGTCGGACATGGCCAGCGCCTCGGATTGGTCATGGGTGACGAAGATCGAGGTCACGCCGATGCGGTGCTGGATGGCCTTGAGCTCCACGCGCATTTCTTCGCGCAGATTTGCATCCAGCGCGGAAAGCGGTTCGTCAAGCAACAGAACGTCGGGTTCGATGACGATGGCCCGCGCCAGCGCGATACGCTGTTGCTGGCCGCCGGACAACTGGCTGGGATAGCGATCCTCGACCCCCGGCAGGCGCACGATGTCCAGCGCGGCCTTGACCTTGTCGGCGATATCGGATTTCGAGACGTTTCGATATTTCAGGCCAAAGGCGATGTTCTGGCCGATGGTGCGATGCGGAAAAAGCGCGTAGTTCTGAAACACCAGCCCAAGGTTGCGCTTGTGGATCGGCACTTCATTGACCCGCGTGCCGCCGACAAGAATGTCGCCGTCGGTCGGCGCCTCGAGCCCCGCAACCATGCGCAGGATCGTGGTCTTGCCGCAGCCCGAAGGGCCGAGCAGGGTTGTGAACGAGCCTTCATCGAAGGTTACATTCATATCCTGCACGGCGGTGATCAGCCCGAAGGATTTCTTGACGTTCTTAAGCTCTACACCCGCCATTCAACGGCCCCGCAACCGAGTTCTGAAAATAGCGGCGGCCCGCCGGTGGCGGCCCGCCGTCCTGATCAATGGCGTCTCAGCCGCCCTTGGCAATTCGGTTCCACTCTTTGGTATATTCCTTTTCGAGCGGGTTCCAGATAGCCGGGTTGCGGAACACCAGGTTTTCGAGCTTGCCAGTCGGATCATAGGCGGGCAGGGCCTTGATCATATCGGTCATCGCGACCTTGTTCGGGTCGAGCGAGGACGGGTATTTCTGCCCTTCGGCCACGGCGATGGATGTCGCCGGGTCAAGCATGAAGTTCAACAGCTCTTCCGCCTCGGCCATGGGCGAACCCTTGAGCACAAACATGCTTTCCATCCACGCAAGGCCGTTCTTCGGGTCGAAATAGGCAATCGGATGGCCCTGTTCCTGAAGCGCGGCAACCCGGCCCGACCAGGCCTCGGTGGTGTAGATTTCCTCTTTCGCCAAAAGATCCATCAACTCGGCGCCCGAACTCCAGTACTTCAGCACCAGATCGCGGCCTTCACGCACCTTTGCCCAGACCGCGTCCCAATCCTGAATATTGTTGGGATCCTGATCGGATTGCAGGGCGCCGTACCAGACGCGATTGGCCGCATCTCCCCAGCCGCCGATCTTGCCCTTCAGCTCTTTTTTCAGCAGCAGGTTGGCGCCCAGCGATTCGGCTTCTTCCTTGCTGATATACTTGGTGTTGTAAGCGATTCCGGTGGTCCCATAATCATAGGGGACCGCCGACAGGCTGTCGGGCGTAATGGCCCGGAACGGCTTGATGATGGCCTCCATCACATTGGCGAGGTTGGGAATATTGGCCTCGTTCAATTCGCTTCCATAGCCGGCATCGACCCAACGCGCATACCAGTTGACACCCGATGAATGCAGGATGTTGTGGCCCTCGGTGTTGCCGGCGGCCTTGATCTTGGTCATCACCTCGGTTTCGCCGCCAAAGGTCGAATCGACCACCTTGTTGCCGGTTGCCGCCTCGTAGGGGTCAAAGGCGTATTTGCGCAGCGCATCGCTCACCACGCCGCCCCAGCCCTCGAAATAGAGCGTTGTCCCGGCGGCGCGCGCCTCGCGCGCCAATGCGGTCATGATCCCGCCGCTGACGCCGGCGGTAATCCCCGCGGCGCCCAACAGGCCCGCGAAGGTCCGGCGGTCCACATCGCCATTGCCCATCCTTTCGCGCAGGATTTCATAGCGCCTGGTGCTGTCGATTTTCTTCATTCTCTTTCTCCTTGTTGAATGATCGGGGCCATTTGGCCCTCAGGTTTTCTTGCGGGCGAAATAGCGGGCCAGCCCCCCCGCCATCAGGGGCACCCCGACGGTGATGACGATCATCACGAAGCCCAGGGCGTTGATTTCGGGGCTGACGGAATTGCGCAGCATCCCGAATATCTGTGTGGGTACGGTTTCCATGCCTGTCGGGCGCCAGAAGATGGTGGCGGTGATGTTGTCGAACGAAATGGTAAAGGCAAAGAGCGACCCGGCGAAGACGGCGGGCATGAGAAGCGGCAGGGTTACTGAAAAGAAGGTCTGCACCGGATTGGCGCCAAGGCTGCGAGCGGCTTCTTCATATTCCTTCTTGATGCCGACGAGACGGGCCTGCACGACCAGGACCACGAAGGGCAGGGCGATGATCGAATGCCCCAGCAACAACAGCAGGAAGGACCGGGGAACATGCAGCCAGCGCAGGAAAATCAGCAGGCCCACGGCAAGCACGGTTTCGGGCACCAGAACCGGCGAAATCAACAGCGTCGTGATCAAATCCTTGCCACGGAACCGGTACCGCACCAGCGCCAATGACGCGAGAACGCCAATGCTGGTCGACGCCAGAGCCGTCAAGAGCCCCAGCGACAGCGAGGTCTTCAGCGCGCGCATGATGGCTTCGTTTTCCGCCAGCCTGTAGAACCAGCGCAAGCTGAACCCCTCGATCGGAAAGCCCCCGAACTGAGAGCTGTTGAAAGCCAGCAAGAGCACGACCGCGATGGGCGCGAACATGAACACATAAACAAGGAACGTATATAAGCGGATCAGTTTCCAGGCACGCATGTCGCCCCCCTACCTGAACGCTTTGGCAAGCTGGTTGATGCCCATGAACCGGCTGTAGATCACCACAATCAGCCCCAGCATCACCAGCAGCGTGAAAGACAGCGTGGCACCCATCGGCCAGTTCAGTTCGGATACGACGGCATCATGGATGAGATTGCCGAACAGATAGTCATTCGGGCCGCCCAGGATCAGCGGGGTCACATAGCTGCCACCGGTCAGCACGAAAACCAGCAGGCAGCCCGCCGCAAGACCGGGCAGCGACAGTGGCAATGTGACTTCCCGAAAAGCCTGCCAAGGCGTCGCGCCCAACGTGCGGGCGGCAGGTTCAAGGTTGTCGTCGATCCCATCGAGGCTGACATAGACGTTCAGGATCATGTAGGGAAGAAACACATGCAGAAAACCGATGATGACCGTTGTTTCGTTATACATCATCGAAAGCGGCGCATCGGTAAGGCCCAGCCATTCGAACAGCCCGTTCAACGCGCCCTGGTTGCCCAGAATATGTATCCAGCTCAGCGTGCGGATGATGAAGCTGACCCAGAACGGCAGGATCAGCAGCAACAGCAAGAGCCAGCGGTGCCGGAACCTTGTCATGGCGATGAAATAGGCCGGGACATAGCCGAGCACGGCAGCCAGTATGGTGACGATCACCGACAGGCGCAGCGTCTTCCAAATGGCGACGTGGTAATATTTGTCGCGAAACAGCTCTTGCCAGTTCGAGAACTGAAAGGCGGCGCGGTCGACCGCAAGGTCGATATTTTCATAGAAGGAATAGACCAGAATGAACGACATCGGAATGACGACAAGCACGATGATCGACAAAAGCGCCGGTGCAAGCAGGAACCATGGGCGCAGATCTGGGGCTCTGTCCGGGCCGCTCATGCCTTGTCGTATTCCCCATCTTGTGTCGGTTTGCCTTGCCTGCACACTATTGCATCTGACTGAGCATCATTGTAATCAATATTTGTAATGATGATCATTGAACTGATTGATGTCCAGGCAACCCCATAACCGCTTCGTCGCCAATCTTGACTGGAACTTGTTGCGCACCTTCGTGGTGATCGTCGAAGAAGGCGGTATTTCGCGGGCGGCCAACCGTCTTTTGCGCGGCCAGCCGGCCATAAGCCTGGCGCTCGGCCGGCTGGAGGCCGAACTGGGCTGCCGGCTGATCGAGCGTGGCCGGGGCACGTTCAGGCTGACGGCCGAGGGCCGCACACTCTATCAGGAATGTATCGACATCTATACCGGCATCTCACGTCTGAAAGAAATCACCCTTGCCGGCGCGGATGAAATTTCCGGCCACATCACCATCTGCCTTGCCACCCATGTCGTCACGCCCTTGCTGGATGATTTGCTGGCGCGCAGTTACCGCACCCACCCCAAAGTGACCTATTCCATCAAGATCGCGCCGAGCGAGGAAGTCGCCAATCTTGTTCAGGACAAGACCGCCAGCCTTGGCATTTGTCTGGTCAACCGCCGCCTGCCGGATCTGGAATATGAAAACATCTACCGCGAATTCTTCGGTTTCTATTGTGGCCCGCCGCATCCGATGTTCGGCAAGCATGACCTGAAACTCAGCGACCTGCGCCATCTGGATGCGGTGTCATTCGACACCGATGATCTGAACGATGCCTTGCGGCCCGTCGCCCTTTTGCGCCAGCAAAACGAAATGGCCCAGCGCATCGTCGGCCAGTCCTCGCAGCTTGAAGAACTGCGCCGGATGATCCTGTGCGGACTTGGCATCGGGCCGCTGCCGGTGCATGTCGCCGCGCGCGATGTGAAGGACGGACTCTTGTGGCGATTGCCGCCTTACAAGAAACCGCCCGCGGTCGATATCTTCCTTGTGACGAGCCCGCGAAAGGCTTTCAACCGGGCGGAAACCAGTTTCATTGAAGCGCTCAAGACCGCGATCCGCACGACCCCGATGGCAAAACGCACCTACCGCTGAGCGCCAGCCGCGCCGGAATTGCGCGCCGGCGCGGAAGCCCGGCCCGGAAATTCGGCCCGAAAATTCGGCCCGCAAGCCCGGCCCGGAACCTCAGCCCAGAACCTCAGCCCAGAACTTCGGCCACGGCCTCGGCGGTTGTGGCGGCAACCATGTCGGCCTCGTCTCGCGTCAGGCAGAGCGGCGGGGCAAAGCCCAGGATGTCGCCTTGCGGCATCGCGCGGGCGATGGTGCCGCGTTTCAAAAGCGCCGCGGCCACCGACGGGCCGACCTTGCGCGCGCCGTCAAAGGGCTGGCGCCTGGCACGGTCTTCGACGAATTCGACCGCGCAAAGCATCCCTTCGCCCCTGATCTCGCCGACATGCGGGTGATCGCCCAGAGCCGCGTGCATCGCGTCATTGAGATAGGCGCCGACATCGCGCGCATTCTCGACCAGCCCCATTTCGTCGATCAGCTTGAGGTTGGCGACCCCTGCCGCGGCCCCGATGGGATGGGCGGAATAGGTCCAGCCGTGGCCGATCGGGCCGTTTTCATCCGTCCCCTGTTCCAGTACCTTCCAGACCCTTTCCGATACGATGGACCCGGACAGCGGCGCGTAAGCCGAGGTCAATCCCTTGGCGATGGTGATGAAATCTGGCACGATCCCGTAATGGTCCGAGCCGAACATGGAACCCAGCCGGCCAAACCCGGTGACGACCTCATCGGCGACCAGCAGGATATCGTATTTCTTCAGTACCGCCTGGATTGCCGCCCAATAGCCGGCCGGCGGCGGCACGATGCCGCCGGTGCCCAGAACCGGCTCACCGATAAAGGCGGCGATGCTGTCGGGGCCTTCGGCAAGGATCATCGCCTCCAGCCGGGCGGCGCAATCGGCGGAAAACTCTTCTTCGCTCATCGCCGCGTCCTTGCGGCGGAAATAGTAGGGCGCCTCGGTATGGATCACCTGCGCCAGTGGCAGATCGAACTTCTTGTGAAACAGCTCCAACCCGGTCAGCGATCCGGTCATCAGCCCCGATCCGTGATATCCGCGCCAGCGTGAGATGATCTTTTTCTTTTCGGGGCGCCCGAGAATGTTGTTGTAATACCAGATCAGCTTGACATTGGTTTCATTGGCATCCGACCCGGACAGCCCGAAATAGACCTTGGACATATGCCCGGGCGCCCGGTCCATCACCATTTTCGCCAGCGTGACGGAAACTTCGGTGCCGTGCCCGACATAGGCGTGGTAATAGGCCAGCTGATGCGCCTGTTCGCTGATCGCTTTGGCAATCGCGGTGCGCCCATAACCGACATTGACGCAATAAAGTCCGGCAAAGGCATCAAGCAGGCGGGTGCCGTCGCGATCCTCGATATAGACGCCCTCACCACCGGTAACGATGCGGCTGGAAACCTCGCCCCGGGCGAATTGCGCCAGATGGGTCGATGGGTGAAAGAAGTTGTCGCGATCCCATTTTCCAAGCTGGTCATTGGTCAGCATTTCGGCGCTCCTCGGTCGTGCGTTTGTGGCGGTTGTTGTCGTGGTAGAACAGTTTTCCGGCTCTTTCCACCCCCACGCCCCGCATTGCCGATTGAGCCTTGAACGGCCAGGCGCTAGGCTGGGTTCATGTTCAGCATAGAGCACGATTTCGATACCACCGTCATCACACTGGTCGATGAGGGATCGCCACATCTGGAGGAGGATGTGACCATTCAGAGTTTCGAGGAATGCGTGACGATCGAACAATTCGACCCGCGCCGTGACGAGGTGGTCAAGATCATCATGTCTATGGCGCAGGTGCGCGAACTGGCCGCGGCGCTCAATTTGCCCGAAGGCGTGTACCGGATGTCCGCGAAGGACGGATGAGGCATGTGGCCCCTGGCGCGGGTGTCGCTGCGCCATCGGAAGCCAGAGCCTGGATTGCGACCTGCCTGTGCGCAGGCGGCTGCCGGAAGGCGTTGCGCCGGCCCGGTGGCGCGCGGCGCAAACTTGATCCAGATCAAGGTCCGGCAGGGATTCCGGGTTCACCCTTCACGAACATGACCTGAATGCGAGGATCCATGAAAATCGTGAAGTTTGCCGGCCGCCGCTCAGCCCTTCCGATGCAGGCAGGGTCGTCTGGCGCGCCCTATTTCCTGACCGGAGAGGAAGCCCGCCGTCATGGGGTGGCAGTCGGGCAGGCGGTTCAGCAAGGTGTCTTGACTCTCGATGATATCCTGACGCTTCTCGCCAATTGCCGGGTCTGCCGCAAGAACGGCCCGGCGCGCCTGTCCGATGGTGCGCAGCTCGCGGCGCACCAGATCCCCGAAGGCTGTGCAAATCATCAGGTTCTGGAAGGATTGCGGGGCTTGGTCTGACGTGCTTTCTGGCCTATCCCGGATTTCGGAGGGGCCATGAAGATCATCGAGAACGTGATTTCCGACCGCGGGTCGAAATATGCCGTCGCGGGCGGGCCGGCGGCAACACGCGAGGAAGCCGAAGCCTTCCTGCGCGAGCTCAAGCGCCACAAGAAATTCGCCAGGGCCACCCATAACAGCTGGGGTGTGCTGTTTGCCGTCGATGGCGCGATTTCTCCGGTCAAATCGGATGACGGAGAGTCGGGCGCGGGCGTGGTCATCCTGCGGATGCTCGAACGCGAAAACCTGGTCAATCACATCATCGTCGTCACGCGCTGGTTCGGCGGAAAGAAACTTGGCGGCGATCGCTTTCGCCATGTGCAGACGGCGGTGCGCCATTACCTTGCCGAGAATGCCACGGGTCTGGCTGGCCGGCCGCAAGGTTGAGCCACCACGGAGCGTTCAACCAGCCGGAGCCGCAGAGCGGGGGGCAGGGGCCGGATTGCGGCGCCCGCAACAGGGCGGTTTCAGTTGTCGGGGGTTTGTGGCACGGAAAACGAGCCGAGCGCGGCGTTCAAACTGTGAATCCTTTCCAGATTGATCACCGTTGTCAGCATGATGCGGTCATGGCTCCAGAGATTGGGCCGGCTGATCGACTGGGCCATGACCACCAGTGAAAGGCTCAGCGGCAGGGTCAGACAAACGATGCAGACCCGCGAGGGCCGGCACGACGCCATCCGCACCAATGCATGAATGCGCCGGCCAAGCTTGCATGAGCCCGCTGTCCAGCGGCTTGCCGGAGCATCGATCAGAGGCACCGAAAACGCGCCGGAAGGCACAAGATGCCGCCGCGCCATGGCGCGTTGGGCAACGTCGATAAGGCATTTCCCATAGGCATGGCGATCCAGCCCCGAGCGTGCCAGGAATTCCTGATCGCAGGCGTATTCACGAAGCGTGCGCAATTGCCGGCGGATCAGCCAATAGGCCGGATTCCAGAAAAACAACGGCGCCAGCAGCTCCAGCGCGATTTCCCATTCCACATCGTGCTGGCGGATATGCTGCAGTTCATGCCCGATGGCGATTTTGGTTTCAAAGCTGTCATCGAACATGCCGGTCGGTATGACCACATAATAGGTCCATGGGCCGCGTGCGGTAAACGGAACGGTAATGCTGTCGGACGACAGAATGGCAACGCGGCCATGTCTGCGGATCGTATAGGCGGCATTCAAGGTCGCACGCAGACGGGCGATGCTTGCCGCGACCCGCCAGATGACCGCCATGAATGCCAGTGCCGCCACCGACAACATCACCATCGTGGCGGCATCCCGCGGGGCGGCCACGGCCTCGACAAAGCGCGTGCGCAACCCGAGAAAACTGTCGAAATCCGTGGCGCTCATGGCGATGTCCCCGTTCAGGAAACGGGCGACCATGATGTCGGAGGCACTGGGCAGGGCGACGCGGGAAAGAAGGTCGGAGCCAGACGAAATCACCGGAATCAGCACCAGCGTCAGAAGAATTCCGCCGACAACGGTCAACTGGGCGCGGAACGCCGCCCCGAAGCCGATACCGGCCATCAGCCCCCGCCCCAGCACGATCACCAGCGCGGCAAAGGCCAGCAGGATGTTTGCGTCGATATAGGCGTTTACCAGAAACTCAGCTTTTGTCATTTCCAATCCTCGCATCCAGCAACGCCCGTATCTCCTCGATCATTTCCGGGCTCAGATCCTCGTCATCGACCAAACGCGCCACCAGCGCCGACGGCGTATCTTCGAAAAGCGTACGCGATATGTCCTTCAGCGATCTTAGCTGATAATCGCTTTTGGAAATAGCCGGTTGGTAAATCAGCCAGCGGTCCTGTTTTTCAGCCGAGACGAAACCCTTCTGTTCGAGTATTTTCATTACTGTGGCGACCGACGTATAAGCGCGTTTGCCCGAATTGCTTTCGTGATCGACCACATCGCGTACGGTCCCCCTGCCCAACCGCCAAAGGGTGGTCATGAGTTCCAGTTCGACACTGGTAAGAAGTTCGGGTGTTCGTTTCTTTCGCATGGTGCCTGTTCTGTTTTTGTGTCGCTGCGGCGAGCTTATTGCAGGTTCGGCCCGAGTGCCACAGGGTTGCGCACGGGCGGCGCCCATGGGGGCAAGACCGCCATTTCACACCTTCCAGAAACAGAAGACGCCCCAACAGATCGCGATGCCCAGCGGCCACCAGAGCGGCAGCCCGAAGATGCCGAGCCAGGCGAGAAAGATGTAGGACGTGCCCAGCAGCGAAATGAACAACCGATCCCCCCGCGTGGTCGTCAGCCCGAGAACGCCGCGCCGCTCGTCGCCGCCGGGATGGCGGATCTCGAGAACGGTCAATATGGCCATTGCCGAAAATATCCCGATGAAGACCAGCGCGGTGGGCCAGGTCCAGGCCATCCAGCTCAGCATCACACTCTCCCCATCGCGAAACCCTTGGCGATGTAGTTGCGCACGAAATAGATCACGATGGCGCCGGGAATGATCGTCAGCGTTCCCGCCGCCGCCAGCAGGCCCAGTTCATACCCGGCACTGGAGGCGGTCTTGGTCATCGTCGCGGCAATCGGCTTGGCCGCCACCGCCGTCAGTGTCTTGGCCAGCAGCAGTTCCACCCATGAGAACATGAAGCAGAAAAAGGCCGCCACACCGACCCCCGCCTTGATCGTCGGAAGGAAGATCGTGGTGAAGAAGCGCCAGAAGGGGTAGCCGTCCACATAGGCGGTTTCGTCCAGTTCCTTGGGCACGCCGCTCATGAATCCTTCCAGGATCCAGACGGCCAGCGGGATGTTGAACAGACAATGCGCCAGCGCCACGGCCAGGTAGGTGTCAAACAGGCCGACGGACGAATAAAGCTGAAAGAACGGCAGGGCGAAAACCGCGGCCGGGGCCATCCGGTTGGTCAGCAGCCAGAAGAAAAGCTGCTTGTCGCCCAGGAACCGGTAGCGCGAAAAGGCATAGGCCGCCGGTAGCGCCACAAAGACCGAGATGACGGTGTTCAGCGAAACATAGATGATCGAGTTGATATAGCCCCAGTACCAGGTCGGATCGGTGAAGATGACCCGATAGTTCTGCAAGGTGAAGGTTTGCGGGAACAGCGAAAACCCCGCCAGGATTTCATTGGTGGTCTTGAAGCTCATGGCCAGGAGCCAGTAGATCGGCAGCATCAGGAACAGGATATAGACAATCGGCAGAACATGGCGTTTTTGCATGGGGTCGGGCCTTATCTTGCGTCGTCTTTGGTCATCAGCGTGTAGAACAGCCAGCTGACCAGAAGGGTTATGGCGAAATAGATCAGCGACATCGCCGCCGCCGGACCCAGATCGAACTGGCCCAAGGCGATCTTGACCAGATCGATCGACAGGAGCGTGGTCGAGTTGCCCGGCCCGCCGCCAGTCAGAACAAAGGGTTCGGTGTAGATGTTGAAGCTGTCCATGAAGCGCAAAAGGATGGCGATGGTCAGCACGTTCTTCATCTTGGGCAGCTGGATATAGCGAAACACCGACCAGTTCGACGCCCCGTCGATCTTGGCCGCCTGGTAATAGGCGTCAGGGATCGACACCAGCCCGGCATAGCTCAGCAATACCACCAGCGACGTCCAGTGCCACACATCCATGGTGATGATCGTCACCCAGGCCGCCACCGGGTTTTGGGTCATGTCATAGGTAATGCCCAGGGTATGGTTCAGAAAATATCCCAAAAGCCCGATATCGGGCAGGGTGAAGATGTTCCACATCGCGCCGACGACATTCCAGGGGATCAGCATCGGCAGCGCCATCGTCACCAGACAGACCGGCACCCAAAAACCGCTGCGCGGCATCGCCAGGGCGATGGCGATGCCCAGCGGCACCTCGATCACCAGAACCAGCGCGGTAAACAGAAACTGGCGGCCCAGAGCGGCATGAAATCTCTCCGAGCGCAGGATCTGTTCGAACCAGCCGAGCCCTTCCCAGAAAAAGACATTGTTGCCAAAGGTTTCCTGCACCGAATAATTTACCACGGTCATGATCGGGATGATCGCGTTGAAGGCCACCAGCAACAGGACCGGCAGGACGAACAACCAGGCTTTCTGGTTCTGGGTCTTCATGTAACAGCCCCCCGCGATGACGTTGCCAGCCAGCCGCCGCTGTAAAGCCGGGTCTGGTCTTGTCGGAATTGCAGATGCACCGTGTCGCCCTGACCGGGGGTTTCACCCTCGATGATCGCCGCGATACGGTTTTGCCCGACCATGGTTTCAACAACGCTGTGGCGTCCGATGTCGGAAACCTTGCGCACCGTACCGGCAAGGCCGGTCGCGGCAAGTGACACGAATTCCGGCCGCACGCCGATTTCCGCCCGCGCCGCAACGCCGTCGCGGACCGGCCCTTCCAGCGGGATGTTCCGGCCGTCAATAAACGCCTGTCCGTCCTTGACGTCGCATGGCAGCACATTCATTCCCGGCGAGCCGATGAAATGCCCGACAAAGATGTGTTCGGGCCGTTCGAACAATTCGACCGGCGTGCCGATCTGAACGATTTCCCCGTCCTGCATGACCACGACCTGATCGGCGAAGGTCAGCGCCTCGGTCTGGTCATGGGTCACATAGATCATCGTGGCGCGCACCCGGTGGTGCAATTCCTTCAGTTTCGAGCGCAGTTTCCATTTCAGATGCGGGTCGATCACGGTCAGCGGTTCGTCGAACATCACCACATTGACATCATCGCGCACCAGCCCGCGCCCCATCGAGATTTTCTGCTTTTTGTCCGGCGACAGGCCCGCGGCGCGGTGGTTGAGCATGTCGGAAACCTCGAGCATGGCCGCGATTTCCCGCACCCGTTCGTCGACCTTTGCCTCGGCCACCCCCCGGTTGCGCAGGGGGAAGGCCAGATTGTTGTAGACGGTCATGGTGTCATAGATCACCGGAAACTGGAAAACCTGGGCAATGTTGCGCTGATCAGGCGGCAGGCGGGTGACGTCGCGGTCGTCGAACAAGACCCGGCCTTCTGAAGGCGACAACAGGCCGGAAATGATGTTGAGCAATGTGGATTTGCCGCAACCGGAAGGGCCCAAAAGCGCATAGGCGCCGCCGTCTTGCCAATCGAGATCGATCTGCTTGAGCGCATAATCTTCCGGTGCCGCCGGATTCGGATAGTAGCTGTGGCGCAGTTTCGAGAGTGTGATCTTTGCCATCTTTGCCTACGCTGCCAGTTTGCCGTCGGCGCCGAAAAAAAAGCACTTTGACGGGTCCATGTGGAAAGTGTGATCTGCACCGACCCGAAAGACGTGAACCCCATGCGCCAGCGACACCCAGGTATCGGCCCCGAACTGAAAATGCGCGCTGCTTTCCGAGCCGCTCAGTTCCGTCACCAGCACCCGCCCCACCAAAGGCACCGTCGCCCCGCCGGTCTGCACCGGGGTCACGTGGTTGGGGCGAATGGCCACGTCATAGCTGCCATCGGGCAAGCCTGCCGCATTCCCTTCAAGGCGCCACGAAACCGCATCGCCCAGATGCGCCATGCCACCGCTGACCGACGCTTTGGCCAGATTGATCGGCGGGTTTGAAAAGACCTGTGCCGACGCGATGTTTTGCGGATTGCGGTAAATCCGGGCGGTGGGCCCGAACTGCGTGACCCGGCCATCGGCCATCAGGGCCGTCTTGCCGCCGAGCAGCAATGCCTCTTCGGGTTCGGAAGTGGCATAGACCACGACGGCGCCGCGCCCGGCGAACAGTTCCGGCAACTGGTCGCGCAATTCCTCACGCAGCTTATAGTCGAGGTTGGCCAGCGGTTCGTCCAGAAACACCGCCTTGCTTTCCTTGGCAATGGCGCGCGCCAGTGCCGTGCGCTGTTGCTGGCCGCCCGACAGCTCATGCGGGCGGCGGTGCAGCATCGGGCGCAACTGCAAGATATCGGCGGCCGCCTCGACCCGCCCCTGTATTTCCGATCTGGCCATTCCGGCCACTTTCAGCGGCGAGGCGATATTGTCGAAAACCGTCATATGCGGGTAGTTGACGAAAAACTGATGCACCAGGCTGATATTGCGCCTTTGCGGGCTCAGCGTTGTGACATCCTGCCCGTCCATCAGGATCTGCCCCGATGCCGCGCGGTCGAGCCCCGCCATCAGCTTGATCAGCGATGTCTTTCCCGCCCCGGTTTCGCCCAGCAAGACATTGAAATGCCCCGGCTCCAACAAGAGATCGGTCGGCTTGACATGCGTCACCTGGCCCACGCGCTTGGTGATAGCTTTCAGTTCCAGCGCCATTTGCCCTCCGAAGTGGCAGTCCCGCGAATGCCCGCGTGTTGTGAAAAGGCCGGGACGCAGCGCCCCGGCCCGGGCCTGCCCGAAGATCGCCCCGGGCAGGATCTGGTCAGAGCCTCAGTTTTCGGCCCAACGCTTGATCAGTTCGTCATAGCTGACCGTGACACCTTGCGGCTTTTCGTTGGCGAGCTTGGGCTTCGGCGCGCCGGGTTCGGCAAGCCAGAATTCCGGGTCCTTCGGCTCGTTCAGGCGCGGGCCGCAGCCGCCATAGACATTCGCCGCCTCGTCCGCCGCCTGCATCCGGGCCATGGTGACATCCATCTCCTCGGCCAGCCGGTCCATCGCCTGTTGCGGAGTGAAGGCGCCCGAGTTCACGTCACCGATCTGCTGCCACCAGATTTGGGCTAGCTTCGGATAATCGGGCACGTTGATCCCCGTGGGCGACCAGCGTACGCGGTCGGGCGAGCGGTAGAATTCCACCAGACCGCCAAGTTTCGGCGCGCGTTCGGTAAAGCTTTCATGGCGCACCGTGCTGTCGCGGATGAAGGTCAGACCGACATGGGATTTCTTCACATCGACGGTCTTGGAGACAACGAACTGGGCATAGAGCCAGGCCGCCTTGGCGCGTTCTTCCGGCGTCGATTTGAGGAACGTCCACGATCCCACGTCCTGATAGCCGACCTTCTGGCCTTCTTCCCAATAGGGGCCGTGCGGGCTGGGGGCCATCCGCCACAGCGGGTTGCCGTCGTCGTCGACGGTGTTGTTGCCTTCCGATTTCGGCTTCACCATATCGGCGGTAAAGGCCGTGTACCAGAATATCTGCTGGGCGACGTTGCCCTGCGACAAGGCTGGCAGCGACTGGTAAAAGTCATAGGACGCCGCACCCGGCGGGGCATAATTGCGCAGCCATTCGTCCCACTTGGCAATCGCATAGACCGCCGCGGGGCTGTTGGCGCCGCCACCCCGGCTGACGCTTGCACCGGAAGGATTGCAGGAGCCTTCCTCCATGCGGATGCCCCATTCATCGACGGGGCGGCCGTTCGGTTCGCCCTTGTCGCCTTCGCCGGCCATCGACAGCCAGGCGTCGGTCATGCGCCAGCCAAGGTCGGGCGCGCGCTTGCCATAGTCCATATGGCCGTAGATCGGAACGCCGTCGACTTCCTTCACGTCATTGGTGAAAAACTCGGCAATGTCCTCATAGGCCGACCAGTTCACCGGCACGCCGAGATCGTAGCCGTACTTGGCCTTGAAGGCGTCCTTCAGATCCTGGCGGTCGAACCAGTCCTTGCGGAACCAGTAGAGGTTGGCGAATTGCTGGTCGGGAAGCTGATAGAGCTTGCCGTCGGGGCCGGTGGTGAAGCTGGTGCCCATGAAATCGGCAAGATCAAGACCCGGATTGGTCACATCGGCCCAGGGGCCCGCCATCATGTCGGACAGCGGATAGGCCAGTTGAAGCCGCGAATGCGTGCCGATCAGGTCGCTGTCATTGACATAGCCGTCATAGAGGTTGCGCTGGGTCTGCATCTGGGTCTGCACGGCCTGCACGACTTCGCCTTCACCGAGGATCTGGTGATTTACCTTGATGCCGGTGATTTCCTCGAAGGCCTTGGTCAGCACCTCGGATTCGTAGCCATGAGTCGGGATGCCTTCGCTCAGCACGTTGATCTCCATGCCCGCATAGGGCGCGGCAGCGTCGATAAACCACTGCATCTCGGCCATTTGTTCATCGGGGGTCAGGGTCGACGGCTGAAATTCGTCATTAATCCATTTTTTTGCTGCCGCGGCATCTGCCCACGCAGCGGTCGATCCCGCTATCACGGCAGACGCCGCCACAGCGGAGAGAAGATACTTACGCATCTCGTTCCTCCCACAGGTTTCTGTTCCGAAATGATCCGGTGTCAGAATGTTCGTATGAAAGCAAAATCTTGTCAAACTATTTTTTTAGTAGATAAATTAGGTGATTATCAGCCGATAGTTTATTTGGCGGTATTCATACGATGCTGGAAAATGTTCAGATGAACCGATATAATGCGCAGCAAATGTACCGGTGAGGGCCGCGAAAATGGAGCTGAGCACACGCCAGGAGCGTATCGTCGAGCGCCTCAAGCACGACGGCAGCGTCGAGGTTGACGCCCTGGCGCGCGAGCTTTGTGTCACTACCCAGACGATCCGCCGGGATCTGGCCTTTCTGTGCAGCAACGGGCTGGCCAGCCGCACCCATGGCGGGGCAAGGCGGCTGATTTCATCCGTTTCGCTTGGCTATGAAGAACGCCGCCTTGAAAACAGTGCCGGCAAAAAGGCCATCGGCACTTTGGCCGCAGGGCTGATCCCCAACGGCAGTTCCGTGATCCTCAATATCGGCACGACCACCGAGCAGGTTGCAAGCGCCTTGAGCCTGCACCGCGATTTGACGGTAATATCAAACAATATCAACGTCATCCACATTCTGCGCCATAGCCGCGCCAAGGCATTGGTTCTGATTGGCGGTACGGTGCGCCCTTCTGACGGGGCGATTGTCGGTGACGATGCGGTCGAACATATTTCGCGCTTCAAGGCGGATTTTGCGGTCATCGGGGCTTCGGCGCTGGATGAAGACGGCGCGGCGCTCGATTTCGATCCGCGCGAAGTGGCCGTCGCCCGCGCCATCCTGAAAAACGCCCGCACGCGCATATTGGTTGCCGACGTGTCGAAATTCGAAAGGACCGCATCGATCCGCATCTGCAATGTCGAGGGGCTCAACTTCGTGGTCATGGACAAACCGCCGCCACGCGCCTTTCGTCAGGTGCTGGCCGATGCCGGAACCGCCTTGATCCTGCCCGAACCTCATGCAAGCCAAACCGAGGCGGGCAGCGCAGCATGATCCGCGCCGGATCGCCGTCTGGCATCCGTCCCGCGCGCGTCCCGCATCCGTCCCGCATCCGTCCCGACAGGGCGTGACGGTGGGGTAAGGGGTTGGCAAGGATCAAGCGATCTGCGCGAGGGCAGGCGGATCACCCGCCAACGGGTGTCACACCAGCCGCTCCACTTCTTTGGCGGCTCGCACGAAATCGGCGAAGAGCGGATGCGGCGCGAAGGGCTTGCTTTTCAGTTCGGGGTGGAACTGGACGCCGATGAACCACGGATGGTCCTGCCATTCGACGATCTCGGGCAGCTTTCCGTCGGGGCTCATGCCCGAAAAGACCAGACCGCAGGCTTCCAGCTTGTCGCGGTACTTGATGTCGACCTCATAGCGGTGGCGGTGACGTTCCTCGATATCGGTGGTGCCATAGACCTCGGCCACCTTCGACCCCTTGGCCAGCGTCGCCGAATAGGCCCCGAGCCGCATGGTGCCGCCCTTGTCGTCATCATGTTTGCGCGCCACCATGTGATTGCCCTGCACCCATTCCTTCAGATGATACACGACCGGCGTGAAACGTTTCCTGCCGCCGGATTTGAGCGCCTCGTGGTCGAATTCCTCCGACCCGGCATCGGGCAGGCCGGCGAGGTTGCGGGCGGCCTCGATCACCGCCATCTGCATGCCGAGGCAGATGCCGAGATAGGGGATCTTCTTTTCGCGGGCGAACTGGGCGGCCTTGATCTTGCCTTCGGTGCCGCGTTCACCGAAACCGCCGGGCACGAGGATGGCATGGTAGCGTTCGAGCCAGGGGGCCGGGTCTTCGCGTTCGAATATCTCGGCGTCGATCCATTCGGCCTTGACCCGGGTGCGGTTGGCCATGCCGCCATGGGTCAGCGCCTCGGCGATGGATTTGTAGGCATCCTCGAGCTGGGTATACTTGCCGACGATGGCGATGCGGACCTGACCTTCGGCATGTTCGAGCCGGTCCATCACATCGGTCCAGCGGTCGAGATTGGGTTTGGGCGCGGGGGCGATGCCGAAAGCGTCGAGCACCGCCTGGTCGAGCCCTTCGCGGTGATAGGCCAGCGGTGCCTCGTAGATGGACTTGAGGTCATAGGCGGGGATCACCGCATCGGGGCGGACATTGCAGAAAAGCGCGATCTTGGCGCGTTCCTTTTCGGGGATCGGATGTTCGGAGCGGCAGACCAGCACATCGGGGGCCAGGCCGATGGATTGCAGTTCCTTCACCGAATGCTGGGTGGGCTTGGTCTTCAGCTCGCCCGAGGCGGCGAGATAGGGCAAGAGCGTCAGATGCATCAGGATCGACTGGCCGCGGGGACGTTCGTGGATGAACTGGCGGATCGCCTCGAAGAACGGCAGGCCTTCGATGTCGCCCACCGTGCCGCCGATTTCGCAGAGCATGAAATCGACCTCGTCGTCGCCGATATGGAGGAACTCCTTGATCTCGTTGGTGACATGGGGGATGACCTGGATGGTCTTGCCGAGGTAGTCGCCGCGGCGTTCCTTCTCCAGCACGTTGGAATAGATGCGGCCCGAGGAAATGGAATCGGTCTTGCGTGCGTGAACCCCGGTGAAACGTTCGTAATGGCCCAGATCGAGATCGGTTTCGGCGCCGTCGTCGGTGACGAATACCTCGCCATGTTCAAAGGGCGACATGGTGCCGGGATCGACGTTCAGATAGGGGTCGAGCTTGCGCAGGCGGACCGAGAAACCGCGCGCCTGGAGAAGCGCGCCAAGGGCTGCCGAGGCCAGCCCCTTGCCGAGCGATGAGACCACCCCGCCGGTGATGAAAACGTATCGCGCCATGGTCGGATGTCCCCGTGAATGCCTTCAGGTCTGCTGGAATTGCCGGGGCTGTCGTGCACCCTGCATCACGGGGTTCAAGAAATAGCCGATTCGCGCAGAACCCGCAACCGGACCGCAAGGGATTGTGGAAGCTATTTGACTTGCCCTCAAATGGTGGTGGTGCGGATTGTTGCGGGCTTATTCTGCCGGGGGCGGGGTGGCGGGCGCGTCGGGGGCCGTGGCGGGCGCGTCGGCGGGTGCGTTGGCGGGCGCGGGAGGCAGCAGATCGGCGCCGGGCAGAACCGGGGCCAGATCGGGCGCGGGTGTTTCGGTGGTGATCTGGTCGACCACCGAATTGCCTTTGGATTTCTGCGCGGAAAGAATGGTCAGCGTGATCGAGGTGGCGATGAAGGCCACGGCGAAAATCCAGGTCAGCCTGGTCATCGCGTTGGCCGCGGCGCGTCCGCTCATCACACCGCCGCCGCCGCCGCCGCCCAGAAGACCGCCGCCTTCGGAGCGTTGCAAGAGTACGATGCCGATCAGCAGCAATGCCAGGATCAGGTGAATGGTGAGAACGACGTTTTCCATGGACCCCGGGGCCTTTTCCAGATGTGACGCGCCTATCTAGGCGCAACGCCGCGCTGTCGCAACCCCCCCCAGTCGTCCCGCCCCAGGCGTCCCCCGCCAGACGTTCCCCGCCAGACGCGCGGGGGCTATCGCGCCGATGGTATGGGCGCGGCGGGCGGGCCGCTATTCGGCGGCGCGGCACACGGCGGAAAGCTTGTTGCCGTCGGGGTCGCGCAGATAGCAGGCATAGAAATTCGCGCCATAGCGGCGCAGGCCCGGCTTGCCTTCATCGCTGCCGCCATGGGCGATACCCGCGGCGTGAAAGGCATCGACGGCGCCACGGGTTGCGGCGGCAAAGGCGATCATCGACCCGTTGCCGCGGCTGGCGGGCTTTTCATCGAAGGGCCTGCCGATCCAGAGCAGCGGCTCCTTGTCGGCGTTTTGGCCATAGGCGATTTCGTCGGGCTCGGTGCTGGTGCGCCTGTAGCCCAGGGCCGTCATGACGGCATCGTAAAAGGGTGTGGCGCGGGCCACGTCGTTGGTGCCGAGAGTGAGATAAAGGAACATGGCGAAAACCTTGCCGGGATGTCTGCCGGGAAACCGTGCCGGGCAACTCTACAAGGATGGCGGGGGTGCTGTCGAGCGGTCGGATGCGCGATTGCCGCCACGCCGGTCGAATTAGCGGTTTCGCCCGGTGGCCGCAGCCGCTATATGGCGCGTGTTTTCTGGTGGAGCACAGGATCAGGCATGGCAAATGTCGTCGTGGTGGGCGCCCAGTGGGGCGACGAGGGAAAGGGCAAGATCGTCGACTGGCTGTCGGAGCGCGCCGATATCGTGGCGCGGTTTCAGGGCGGGCACAATGCCGGGCATACCATCGTCATCGACGGTGCCGTCTACAAGCTGTCGCTGCTGCCATCGGGCATCGTGCGGGGCGGCAAGCTCAGCGTCATCGGCAATGGCGTGGTGCTCGACCCCTGGCATCTGGTCAGGGAAGTCGCGGCGCTGCGCGAAAAGGGGGTCAGCATCAGCCCCGACAACCTGATCATCGCCGAGAACGCGCCGCTGATCCTGAGCATCCACGGCGAGCTGGACCGCGCCCGCGAAAATCAGGCCTCGGTGGCCAGGATCGGCACCACCGGGCGCGGTATCGGCCCGGCCTATGAGGACAAGGTGGGGCGGCGCGCCATCCGCGTGGCCGATCTGGGCGACGAGGAAACCCTGATGCTGCGGGTGGACCGGCTGATGGTGCATCACGATGCGCTGCGCCGGGGGCTGGGGATCGCGCCGATCGACCGGGATGCGTTGCTGGCCGAGTTGCGGGCGATCGCGCCCGAGGTGCTGCCCTTTGCGGCCCCCGTCTGGAAGGTGCTGAACGAGGCGCGCCGGGCAGGCAAGCGGATTCTCTTCGAAGGGGCGCAGGGCGCGCTTCTCGACATCGATTTCGGCACCTATCCCTATGTTACGTCGTCGAATGTGATTGCCGGGCAGGCGGCCACGGGCACCGGGCTCGGGCCGGGGGCGATCGATTTCGTGCTGGGTATCGTCAAGGCCTATACGACACGGGTGGGCGAGGGGCCGTTTCCGGCCGAGCTGCATGACGGCGATGGCCGGCGGCTGGGCGAGCGGGGCCATGAATTCGGCACCGTCACGGGCCGCCAGCGCCGTTGCGGCTGGTTCGACGCGGTACTGGTGCGCCAGACATGCGCCACATCGGGGGTGTCGGGGATCGCGCTGACCAAGCTTGACGTGCTTGACGGGTTCAAGACGCTGAAGATCTGTGTGGGCTACGATCTGGACGGCGCGCGGCTTGATCATCTGCCGACGGCGGCCAATCTTCAGGCGCGGGTGAAGCCGGTCTTCGAGGAAATCGACGGCTGGCAGGAAAGCACCGCCGGGGCGCGAAGCTGGGCGGAACTGCCGGGGGCGGCGATCAAATATGTGCGCCGGATCGAAGAATTGATCCAATGCCCGGTGGCATTGCTGTCGACCAGCCCCGAGCGTGACGACACCATCCTTGTCACCGACCCCTTCGCCGACTGATGGGCCGGGAGCACCTCCCATGGCGCTGAGCTACCGCGCCCGCCGCCGTCTGTCGCTGCTGGTGCTGCTGGTCGGGCTGCCGCTTTACATCATCGTGGCGGTGACGGTGATCAACTGGCTCGATGCCCGCTTCGGACGCCAGCCGGTCTGGATCGAGGTGGTGGTCTATGTGGTGCTGGGGTTCTTGTGGATGGTGCCGTGCCGCCCGATCTTTCGCGGCGTCGGCCAGCCCGATCCGGCGGCCAGCGACGATGCGAGCGCCAGTGCAGAGGCGCGGCCAGACGACCGGGGCTGACTGACGACCGGGCCAGACGACCGGGGCGGGGCTGACGGCCGCGCCGGATGACGCGGCGCGTTTGCGGCGGCGTCAGGCGCGCCGCGCGCCCGGCATGTATTTTGACGCATCGGTGATCTTGAACTGGCCGCGGCGCAGTTTCTTGATCTTGCCTTCACGCAGGAGCATTCCGAAACTGCGAAGCCCGTCCTCGCGGCTGTAATGCGCCTCATCGGCGGCATGTGCGACCTTGAGCAGCAGTTGCGGGCGTGAGAAATGCGGCAGGCCTTCGACGTTGGCGGTATAGGCCGCGGCCAGCTCGAGCAGATCGGGCAAACCCTTGGCGCCCATCCGTTCGGCATATTGGGCGAAGCTTCTGGCCGATTCAGGCGACGGCATGGCGCCGGCATAGGCGTCTGCGTCGTCTTCATCGTCGTCGCTGTCGGCGGGCGCAGCGGGCCGGTGCTTGGCCGGAACGCGGCCGGTGCTGGCGATGCGCTGTTCGGAGACGAGCACCAGCGGCGAAGGCCGCGCGCCGCGATCGCCGCTTTTGTCGGCGCCGGTATCCGGGCCGGTATCGGCGGTGTCGCCGCGCTGCGGGCGCACGACCTTGGACAGATCGTCGCGGTAGCGGTCGATTTCCCGGGTCCTGCCCGACCCCGGATCGGCCGGCGTGTCGGCGGATTTCATCTTGCGATCCGCGAAGGTCGCGGCGACTGCGGCCTTGAGATGCGAGATCGCCGAGAACCGCCGGCGGTTCTCATCGCCTTCGAGCTTGGTGTTGGCTTCGTCCATCAGGCGCGACAGGGCGGCCTCTTCATCGCCTGCGGCGCCTTCGAGAATGGCGCGGCCTTCATGCATGTCGCGCGCCACGGCGCTGCGGGCGGCGGCGACGAGTTCGCGCAGCAGATCCTCTTCGTCCTCGGCGTCGAGACCGGTATTGCCGAGCGAGGCGCTGATATTGGCGAGAATCGGGTCGTCGCTGTCTTCTTCGGGCGCGGATTCGGGGCCGGCCGCATCAAGGGTGGCGCTGATATTGGCGATGATCGCGTCTACCGTCTCTTCTTGCGGTTGCGTGCTTGGCGCGCCGGCGGCGGCCTGGCCGGGGGCGGGCTGCGGCGCGGCGGCCGGGCTTTCGGCCGGGCTTTCGGCCGGGGTTTCAGCCGGGGCGACCGGCTGCGGGTCGACATTCTGGCGCCGGTGCTTGATGACCTGGGCGCGGGCGCGCTGGGCAAAGCTGAGCCCGGCATTGCCCGGCCGGGCGGGGGCATCGGCACTGCCGCCGGCCTGCCCGGCGGTGTCGTCGTTGCCCGGTTGCGCGGCCGGTGCCCGCGGGCCGGGACGATCAGCGATGGCCGGTGGTCCGGGCAGGTCGAGATCGAAGCCGAAGTCTTCCTCCGACAGATCGCCATAAGCATCCGATCCGTCCGTGAGATCGGCATCGGAGAGATCGGCATCGGCGGGCGTGTCGCCGGGCCGGGCGGCCCCGCCGCCCGCGGGCAGGTCCGCGTTGCGCGCGGCGACCACGGCGCGAATGCGCATGAGTTTTTCCGCCACGCTTTCGCCATGCGCATCGGCGGCGGTTTCAGCGTCGCTCTGGTCGTCTTCCAGGCTGTCGTCGGAAGGGGGCGCGGGGGGCGTTTCAGGGCGGCTGGCGGGCCGCGGCGACGGGGCGGCGGGAACGTCGGCTTCCTGCGCCTGGCCGCTGTCTTGCGCCGGTTTGCTGTCTTGCGCGCGCAGCACGATGCCGCTGGCGTTGATCTTGGCCTCGACACGGCGCTTGATTTCCCGTTCGGCGATGCGGTGGAGCATTTCGGCGTCAGGGGTGGGCGGTTCGGCGCCGAAATAGCGGTCGTCGGCGGCCAGATCGCGAAAATATTCGGCGATCGCCTTCATGGTGGCGAATGGCTCGTCAAAACCTTCGAGCGTGCACGAGAACGTACCGTACGAAACCGTCAGGATTTTACTGGTAGCAACCATCGAATATTCGCTTTCTCACTCCCCTTAGGGGTATTGTCGCGCTTCACTACTGCCCTGGCATGGACAAAAATGGGTAAATTAGAGGTATATTTCTGGCTGCGATTGTGCCGCCATGCCTTATTTGCCATCAATACTGCCATGCCAAACCGTCTTGTCCAATCTCGATCGCCCGTGACACTGCTGGGGGCCGGTCAGGTCAGTGCCGCAACGGTCCGCGACGCGCTGCGTATCGCACCATATCTCGTAGCGGCGGATGGTGGCGCGAATATGGCAAATGCCGCCGGTTTTCTTCCCGATACCGTTATCGGAGACCTCGATTCCATCGACCCGGAAGTATTGTCGCTGATCCCTGAACAAAACCTTTGGAAGATCGACGAGCAGGATACCACGGATTTCGAAAAATGCCTCGGGCGAATCGATGCGCCCTTCATCCTGGGCCTGGGGTTTTTCGGCGCGCGCATGGACCATGCGCTGGCGGTATTGTCGGCGCTGACGCGGTTTTGCGAAAAGCGCTGTCTGATCGTCGGTGAGGCGGATGTGGTGTTTCACGCCCCGGCGGGACGCAGGCTGAGCCTGGCGCTGGCAGCGGGGGCGCGGGTGTCGCTGTTTCCGATGGCGCCGGTTGCGGGGCGATCGACCGGACTTGTCTGGCCGATCGAGGGGCTGGCATTCGCCCCGGCGGGCCGGATCGGCACGTCGAATGCGGCAACCGGCCCGGTGAGCCTGACTTTCGATGGCGCGGGGATGCTGGTGATGCTGGGGCGCGCCGATCTCGGGGCGGCTATCGCAGCTCTGGCGCCGGAGGATCGAGGGTAAGCCGGTTGGCGCGGGCGATCTGGCGTTCGCGGTGGATGACATAGAGGCCGGAAAGCACGATGATGACGATGCCGGTCCATTTCAGCAGACCGGGAAAATCGTCGAAAATCAGATAGCCGAGCAGGGTGGCGGTGACGATTTCCAGATAATGGAGCGGCGCCAGGGTCGACGAGGGCGCGAAGCGCAGCGCATAGGTCATGGCCAGATGGCTGACGGCCGAGGCAAGGCCCATGCAGAAACACCAGAGCCAGAAGATGCCTTCGGGGGCCTGGAAGGTCAGCGAGGCTTCGCCTGCCCAAGTGCCGATGGCCAGAACCGGCAGGCACAGGACCGCCGACAGGACAGCGGTGTGAAGCTGCATCGCGACCGGGTGTATGGTGCGCGACAGATGCCGGGTGACCAGCATGTAAAGCGCGAAGGACAGCGCGGTGCCGAGCGGAAAGAAGGCAATGGCCCCGAAGACGGCGAAAGAGGGCTGGATCACGAATAGCGAACCGACAAAGCCCACCGCACAGGCGCCAAGCCGCCGGGCGCCGACCTGTTCGCTCAGCACGATGCGCCCGATCAGCAGGATGATGAAGGGTTCGACAAAGACGATGGCCAGCGCGTCGGCGATGGGCATCACCCGGACCGCCGCGACAAAGCAATAGGTGGAGACCACCAGCAGGACGGCGCGCAGCAAGGCCAGCCAGAGCGACCGGCGCGTCAACCGCAGCGTGAGCCCCATCGCGAAGACCACCGGCAGCATCAGCCCGCCCTGCACCAGCCCGCGCCCCAGCACGATCACCCCGACCGGCACGCCCTGTGCGGCCAGTTTCGAGAAAACGTCGATGAGCGGCGCCAGGATGCAAAAGGCGATCATCAGGAGCACGCCGGGCAGGATGCGGTCAGGCTGGGTCATTGGGCAGCGATTAATCGGCCTGACGGGCGCTGGCAACAGCGATTGCGGCCCGGCCCGGCAGAGCGCGGCGCACCATGGCGTTTTCGGCAAGAACCCTGAATCGCCGGAACCCTGCCGTGCCTGCGGCGCTGTCGGGCTTTCGGCGATACCTGGCGGGCAGGCAGTTTCCGAAACGCCTTTGCGGGCGCGGCCCGGGCGGGATGCGGTGGTATGGCCCGCGGCGGGATGCGCGGGGAGGTGCGGGCGCAGCTCGGGAAACCGCCGGCTCAGCAGTTCGGCACGCTGACGGCAAGGCCGCCCAGCGAGGTTTCCTTGTACTTTTCATGCATGTCCTTGCCGGTCTGGCGCAGCGATTCGATGGCGGCATCGAGCGGGACGAAGTGACGGCCGTCGCCCCTCAGCGCCAGCGACGCGGCCGATACCGCCTTGACCGCACCGAGCCCGTTGCGTTCGATACAAGGCACCTGAACCAGCCCGCGAACCGGATCGCAGGTCATGCCAAGGTGGTGCTCGAGGGCGATCTCTGCTGCGTTTTCAACCTGTTCCGGGGTGCCGTTCAGAACCGCTGTCAACCCGGCCGCGGCCATCGCGGCGGCGGAGCCGACCTCGGCCTGGCAGCCGCATTCGGCGCCCGAGATCGAGGCGTTGGTCTTGATAATGCCGCCGATCGCCGCGGCGGTCAGGAAAAACTCGCCGATGCGGGCGGGGGACGCGCCGGGGACATGATCGAGCCAGTAGCGGATCACCGCCGGCAGCACGCCTGCGGCACCATTGGTGGGCGCGGTGACGACCTGGCCGCCGGCGGCGTTTTCCTCGTTCACCGCCATGGCATAGGCCGACAGCCAGTCATTGATCGTGTGGGGGGGCGCCTGGTTGGAACCGCGTTCGGCGAGAAGCGCCGCGTGGATGGCGCGGGCGCGTCTGCGCACCTTCAGCCCGCCGGGCAGGATGCCCTCGGCGGCAAGCCCGCGGTCGATGCAGTCGTTCATCACCTGCCAGAGCCGCTTCAGGCCGCTGTCGAGCGCATCGGCACTGCGGAACATCAGTTCGTTGGCGCGCTTGATTTCGGCGACGGACTTGCCCGATTCGGCCGTCATCGCCAGCATCTCGGCCGCGTTCTGGAACGGGAAGGGGCACCCCGAAGGTTCGGCGGCGCGGATGTGGCTTTGCGCCAGTTCGGCCTCGGTCAGCACAAAACCGCCGCCGATCGAATAAAAGGTTTCCTGCAAGATCACTTCGCCGCCGGCGTCGGTGGCGGTCAGGATCAGGCCATTGGCATGTCCGGCCAGGGCGGGGCCGAAGTCGAAATGGAGATCGACTGCCGGATCGAAGCGCAGGGGCGGCAGGCCGGGGGCGGTGATGGTGCGGGTTTCGGCGATGGCGGTCAGGGCTGCATCGGCGCGCGCGGCGTCATAGCTGTCGGGCGCGAAACCCGCGAGGCCGAGGATGGTGGCGCGATCGGTGGCGTGGCCCTTGCCGGTGAAGGCGAGCGAGCCGTGCAGCGAGGCGCGCAGCGCCGCCGCAGGGCGCGGCGCTGCGCGCAGCGCATCGAGAAATCGGCCCCCCGCGACCATCGGGCCCATGGTGTGCGAGGAAGAAGGGCCGATGCCGATCTTGAACATGTCGAAGACGGAAAGAAACATGGGCTTTGGCTTTCAGGTGGCGCTGCCTTCGGGCGGGCAGGCGAGGGTGGGACGTGTGAAGATCGCCGGCCCGAGACCTTCGGCCTGGGCCGCGCGAAGTGCCGCGGGGCGGCATTGCAGGCTGTCGGCGATGGTCAGCAGCGCCGGATAGGCGGCGATGTCGAACCATTGCGCGCCCGCCCTGGGGTAAAGCTGCACCCAGCGCAGGCAGCAGCCAAGATAGTAGCCGAGCGCCGAGGGGGCGGCGGGGCTGAGCCAGGCCGGGCCGTCGCGTCCGGCCATCCGGTCGAGCAGGGCGAAAGCGGCGGCGACCCGTTCGCGGGTGCGCGCGGCAAAGGCGGCTTCGGCGGCAGGGTGACCGGCGTACTGGCCCGGGTAAAAGAGTTCGCGCAGGCCCGCGTGCAGCGTGTTGGAGGCAAAAAAGAGCCAGGAAAGGAAGGCGGGCCGGTCCGGCGCTCCGGGCTGCGGCGCGAGGCCCTCGTGGGTGTCGGTCAGCCAGAGCAGGATCGCCGCGGTTTCGAACATCGCGCCCTGGGGCGTGATCAGCGCGGGGATGAGCCCGGTCGGGGCGGCGGCGCGATAGGCGGCGCTGTCCTGCTGGCGGGAGGCGCGGTCGACAAGCGCGGTGCGGTAGGGCAGGCCCAGTTCTTCCAGCACCAGCCGGACGATGAGCGAGGCATTGTCGGGCGCGTAGTGCAGGATGTACATCGGCGATGTCCTTCGGTTTGCCCGGTTATGATCCCTACTTGACGGCAAAGCGCGGAAGATTGCGACGTTTTTCTGGCGATTCCGGCAATGCGCGGGCTCCGGTGCCGGGTTGATCCCGGGTTGATCCCTGGTTGATCGCTGCCATGCGGCGATCATGACGGCCGATCTTGGGGGGCGCGCCGCGAAGCGCAACCGGCTGCCGGCAAGACCGGCAGCCGTGCCGGTGCGGCGGATCGCGCGGCCGGGCCGATCCGGCGGCCGCGCACCGGCGCTGGCCATAATGGCGGCGCGGGGTGATTTACGGCTCGCATCCGGCCCCCAACCTGCATATATGTCTTGCGCCGCCACCAAGGAGAGACAGATGCCCGCCGACCTTTCGCCCATCGACAAAGCCAAGTTCGCCGCGGCGCAACGCTCCGTCGGATTTGTCGAGGAGGGAATGCGTGTCGGGCTGGGCACCGGCTCGACCGCCGCCTTCATGGTGCGGGCACTGGCCGAGCGGGTGCGCAACGAGGGCCTGCGCATCACCGGCGTTCCGACCTCGACGCGCACCGCCGATCTGGCGCGCGAACTGGGCATCACGGTGGCCACGCTCGACGAGGCCGGCTGGCTCGATCTCACGATCGACGGAACCGACGAATTCGACGGCGATCTCAACCTGATCAAGGGCGGCGGCGGGGCGCATCTGCAGGAAAAGATCGTGGCCACGGCATCCGACCGGATGATCGTCATCGCCGATCCGGCCAAGAAGGTGGCGCAACTGGGCGCCTTCCCGCTGCCGGTCGAGGTCATCCGGTTCGGCTGGCAGACCACCAAGGCGCTGGTCGAGGAACTGCTGGTTTCGCTCGACGTGCTGGGGCAGTCCGCGACGCTGCGGATGAACAAGGCCGAACCCTATGTGACCGACGAGGGCAACCATATCCTTGATCTGCACTTGCAGCGCATCGGCAATCCGCGCCAGCTGGCGCTTGTGCTCAATCAGGTGCCGGGCGTGGTTGAAAATGGCCTGTTCATCGATATCTGTGATCTGGTGATCGTCGGGCATGGCGATGGCCGGGTCGACTTGCACGACATCGCCAGGGGGCAGGTGGCGGGCGAGCGGGTCGCATTTGCCGAAAGCGAAAACGTCTTTGCCGACCTGGACGACTGAAACGGCGATAAAGGCTGGAGGCAGGCGCTTTGGCAGAGATTTTCGATCACGACCTGTTTGTCATCGGCGGCGGGTCGGGGGGCGTGCGCGCCGCGCGGATCGCGGCGGCGGAATACGGCGCGAACGTCGCGCTGGCCGAGCAGTACCGGATGGGCGGAACCTGCGTCATTCGCGGCTGTGTGCCCAAGAAGCTCATGGTTTTCGCCTCGGGCTATGGCGCGGCGATGGAGGATGCGCGCAGCTATGGCTGGGACGTGGCGGCGGGCGGGTTCGACTGG
The DNA here is from genome assembly GCA_020446815.1 of Paracoccaceae bacterium. Taxonomy (GTDB): domain Bacteria; phylum Pseudomonadota; class Alphaproteobacteria; order Rhodobacterales; family Rhodobacteraceae; genus Albidovulum. The sequence goes on along the minus strand of JAGRDY010000026.1, from coordinate 40,079 downwards.
CCGGCGTTTCGCGCCCGGCTCGATGCCGAACTGGACCGGCTGGAGGCGGTGTACCGGGCGGGGCTTTCCGGCGCCGGCGTGACGGTGCATGATTGCCGCGCCGTCGTCGAGGACGCCCACAGTGTGCGGCTGGCCACGGGCGAGGTGCTGCGCGCCAAGCATATTCTGATCGCCACCGGCGGGCATCCTTTCGTGCCCGATCTGGCGGCGGGCGTCGAGGTGCTGACCTCGAACGATATCTTCAAGCTCGACTCCCTGCCCGAATCCGTGCTGATCGTCGGGGGCGGATTCATCGCCTGCGAATTCGCCTGTATCCTCAACGGGCTGGGCGTCAAGGTCACGCAATACTATCGGGGCGAGCAAATCCTGCGCGGCTTTGACGGCGAGGCGCGCGGCCATATCGCCGAAGCGATGCGCGCCAACGGTGTGAACCTGCATGTCGGCACCGATGTGCTGGAAATGCAGCGCGCCGGGGGCGCAACCCTGGTCAGATCGACCGATGGGCGCGAGGCGGTTTTCGAAAAGGTCGTCTATGCGACCGGCCGGGTGCCCAATACCGGCGGGCTCGGGCTCGAGTCGGCAGGCGTGACGATGGGCCGCCGGGGCGAGGTCGTGGTGGACGAATGGAGCCAGACGGGCGTGCCGTCGATCTATGCGGTGGGCGATGTCACCGACCGGATCAACCTGACGCCGGTGGCGATCCGCGAGGGGCACGCCTTTGCCGACACGGTCTTTGGCGCCAGGCCGACCAGGGCCGATCACCAACTGGTGGCCAGCGCGGTCTTTACCCAGCCGGAACTGGGAACGGTGGGGCTGAGCGAGGAGGACGCCGCCGCGGAGCGCCCGATCGAGGTTTACGAAACGTCGTTCCGCCCGATGCAGTCGGCTTTCGCCGGCCGGCCCGACCGGGTGATGATGAAACTGATCGTCTGCGCCAGGTCGCGCAAGGTGATCGGCTGCCATATCGTGGCGCCCGGCGCGGGCGAGATGATCCAGCTTGCCGCCATCGCCATCAAGATGGGGGCCACGAAAGAGGATTTCGATCGCACGGTGGCGGTGCATCCGACGCTTGCGGAAGAATTGGTAACGCTGCGCAAACCGGTGCGGAGCGCTTGATTTATGGGTGTCAATGCCCAGTTGAAAGGATAAGGTCGTGACGGCGAGAAAACAGAGGGAACTTACCTGATGGCAGGCAGCGGAGGCCCATGGGGCGGCGGATCCGGCGGCGGAGATGATGACGACAAGCCACGAGGCGGCCGCAGGCCTGGCGAGGGCCCGCACATCCCCGAGATCGAAGAAATCATGAAAAAGGGCACCGAACAGCTTCGCGTGCTGATGGGCGGGCGCGGCAATCGCGGCGGCATGAATGGCGGCAGGCCCGGCGGCCCGTCAGGCCCGCGCCTGACGCGGGGCACGATCGGTCTGGGGGTTCTGGCGGCGATCGCCGTCTGGGCGTTTCAGTCGTTTTACACGATCAAACCCGAAGAACAGTCGGTCGAGCTTTTCCTGGGCAAGTTCTACGCGATTGGCGAGCCGGGGCTGAATTTCGCGCCCTGGCCCTTCGTGATGGCCTATGTCATCCCGGTGACACCTGAGCGTATCGAGGATATCGGTGTCGGGCGCGGCAGTTCGGCCGACAACGGGCTGATGCTGACCGGCGATGAAAACATCGTCGATATCGACTTTCAGGTGGTCTGGAACATCAATGACGCCAAGAAGTTCCTGTTCAACCTGCGCGATCCGCAATTGACGATTTCGGCGGTTGCCGAATCTTCCATGCGCGAGATCATCGCCCAGTCGCAACTGGCGCCGATCCTCAACCGCGACCGGGGGGTGATTGCCGAACGGCTGAAAGCGTTGATCCAGGCAACCCTCGACAGCTACGATTCGGGGCTGAACGTGGTGCGCGTCAACTTCAACCGCGCCGATCCGCCGCGCGAGGTGATCGACGCCTTCAAGAACGTGCAATCGGCCGAACAGCAGCGCGACCGCCTACAAAAGGAGGCCGACGCCTATTCCAACACGGTGCTGGCGGGTGCGCGCGGCGCTGCCGCGCAAATTCTCGAAGAGGCCGAAGGTTATCGCGCCCAGGTGGTCAATCAGGCCGAAGGCGAAGCCAGCCGGTTTTCGGCGGTGCTGGCCGAATATGCCAAGGCGCCGGAAGTGACGCGCAAGCGGCTTTATCTGGAAACCATGGAAATGGTTCTGGGCAGGGTCGACAAGGTGATCCTGGATGAAAACCAGAACGCACAGGGTGTTGTGCCCTATCTGCCGTTGAACGAGCTGGGGCGGCGCAAGCCGGCCGCGCCCGAGGCCGCCGGGGGAGGCAACTGATGAACCGTACCACTCTCATATTGCCGATCGTCGTGCTGGCGGTTGCCGGCGCCCTGTCGTCGATCTTCATCGTGGACGAGCGCGAAAAGGCGCTGGTTCTGCAATTCGGCCAGATCAAGGCCGTCGAGGAAAATCCCGGCCTCTATTTCAAGATACCGCTGATTCAGGAGGTCGTGCGCTATGACGACCGGATCCTCGGGCGCGATATCCAGCCGCTGGAGATCACGCCGCTCGATGACCGCCGTCTGGTTGTCGACGCCTTTGCGCGGTACCGCATCGCGGATGTGCGGCAGTTCCGCAAGGCCACCGGCGCGGGGGGCGTCAATTTCGCCGAGAGCCGGATCGACACCATCCTGAATGCCCAGATCCGCGAAGTGCTCGGGTCGGTCACGTCCTCGGAAATCCTGTCGGCGGACCGCGCCAATCTTGCCCTCAGGATTCGCGATGCCGCGCGTGGCGAGGCAACCGCGCTGGGGGTCGAGATCATCGACGTGCGGCTGATGCGCACCGATCTGCCCGAACAGAACCTTGACGCCACATTCGCCCGGATGCGCGCCGAACGCGAACGCGAGGCCGCCGACGAAGTGGCGCGCGGCAACGAGGCGGCCCAAAGGGTGCGGGCGCTGGCCGACCGCACCAAGGTGGAGCTTGTCTCCGACGCCCAGCGGCAAGCCGACATCATTCGCGGCGAGGCGGACGCCAAACGCAACGCCATCTTTGCCGCAGCCTATGGCGCCGACCCGGAGTTCTTTGACTTCTACCGTTCGCTCGCGGCGTATCGGGCCGCCTTGCAGGGGGGCAATTCGACCATGGTCATGGCCCCCGACAGCGAATTCTTCGATTATCTGAAATCGGCGGAGAAACCTTGATTCATGGCGTTCCTGTCGATGCTGTTGCTGGCTATCGGACTGGTTTTGTCGCTGGAGGGGCTGGTGCTTGCACTGGCCCCTTCGCGTATCGACAAGCTGCTGGATCTGTTGCGCGAGATGCCGGTGGAAACGCGCCGCAATCTCGGGCTGGGGGGGCTGTCGCTGGGGCTGGCGCTTGTCTGGCTTGGCCAGGGGCTGGCCGGGTGACGTGTTTTTTGCGACAATGGGGCGTTACGATCACATCGAGTTTACGCAATGCGACGGGCTTTGATTTGCGCCCTGCTGCACCTGGCTGGATGATGCCGCCGTGAAGAAGCGGCCGCGGTGCCGTGAATGCAATGAAAAAAAGGAGTTTCGGAGTGAGATCGCAGATCAGGATTCTTCAGGCCGAATTGACGCAGCCCGGGGCTGTGTTGCGAATGATGTGGGTTATTCTGCTGGCGATGGCCCTGGCCGCCGCGCAGGCCGTTCAGGCAGAGGCGCGCGCCGCGCCCGAAAGTTTCGCCGATCTGGCCGAGAAGGTCAGCCCGGCGGTGGTCAATATCACCACGACCACGGTTGTCGCAGCCCCGACAGGGTCGGGGCCGGTTTTTCCTGACGGCTCGCCCTTTCAGGATTTTTTCCGTGATTTTGGCAGCCCCGACGGGGGCAGGCCGCAGCGCTCCAACGCGCTCGGCTCGGGCTTCGTGATTTCCGAGGATGGCTATATCGTCACCAACAACCACGTCATCGAAGGCGCCGATGAAATCTCCATCGAGTTCTTTTCCGGCAAGAAGCTGGATGCGAAACTTGTCGGCACCGACAGCAAGACCGATATCGCGCTTCTGAAGGTGCAAAGCGATACGCCGCTGCCCTTTGTCAGCTTCGGCAACAGCGATCTGATGCGGGTCGGCGACTGGGTCATGGCGATGGGCAACCCTCTCGGGCAGGGCTTTTCGGTATCGGCGGGCATCGTTTCGGCGCGCAACCGCGAGCTTTACGGCAATTATGACGATTTCATCCAGACCGACGCGGCGATCAACCGGGGCAATTCCGGCGGGCCGCTGTTCAACATGGACGGCGAGGTCGTCGGCGTGAATACCTCGATCCTGTCGCCCAATGGCGGTTCCATCGGCATCGGGTTTTCGATGGCGTCGAATGTCGTTTCGAAGGTTGTCAATCAGCTTCGCGACTATGGCGAAACCCGCCGCGGCTGGCTTGGCGTCAAGATCCAGGACATAACCCCGGATATGGCGGCGGCGATGGGGCTTAGCGATGCGGCAGGCGCGATGGTGGCGGATGTGCCCGAGGGCCCGGCCAGGGATGCGGGCATCAAGGCGGGTGATGTGATCACCTCGTTCGATGGTGCCACGGTGAAGGATACGCGCGATCTGGTGCGCCGGGTGGCCGATGCCGAGATCGGCAAGGCGGTGCGCGTGGTGGTGCTGCGCGATGGCAAGAGCGAGACGCTGCTGGTCACGCTGGGCCACCGCGAAGAGGCCGAGGCAACGGCCGTGCCGGCCTCGATCACCTCGACCGAGCCGGTGCCGAGCGAGTTGCTGGGCATGAAGCTGGGCGCGCTGACCGACGAAAACCGCAGCGAGCTGGGCGTGCCGGCGGGCAGCGACGGTCTGGTGATTTCCGACATTGACGAGTCGAGCGAAGCCTTTGAAAAAGGTCTGCGTGCGGGCGATGTCATCACCGAGGCCGGACAGCAGAAGGTCGCGTCGATCAGCGATCTGAGTTCACGGATTTCCGAGGCCAGGGACGCGGGGCGCAAATCGCTTCTGTTGCTGATCCGGCGCGGCGGCGATCCGCGGTTCGTGGCGCTGTCGGTCGAGTGAGGCGGGCCGCGCCCTTCAAGACAGAAAACGGTAGAAAGGCGCCCGGCGGGGCGCCTTTTTTCATGGCTGCGGGCGATGGCGGGGGATCGCGCGTGCGCTTGTCAACAGGTAGATCGCCAGACTGCCGACCACGATGCCCCCGCCGACCAGCATCGGCAGGGTCAAGGGTTCATCCGCATAGGCCCAGACCCAGATCGGGCCGATGACGGTTTCCACCAGCATGATCAGGCTGACATTCGTCGCCGAGGTGTAGCGCGACGCGAAGGTCAGCGCCAGGAAGGATACCGGCAGAATGACCAGACCGGCCAGCGCGATGGGCCAGTAATTGCCCTCTGTCATTGCCACCGGCCCGCCGATCAGGATCATCCCGGCCAGCCCGGCCAGAAACGACCCCGAGCCGATGACCGGAAAGATCGGGATGGCCCGGTGCTTGCGCAGGATCACGAAGGTCAGCGCCAGCGCAGCCGCCACGCCAAGCCCGGCGAGCGCGCCGAGAACGGCATTGGCGTCAAGGGCGATATCGCCCGTGTCGCGCCCCAGGATGGCGATGAAGATGCCCGTCAGGACCGCCGCGGTGGCGATCCATGTGGCGCGCCCCGCGACTTCGCCCAGCAGGACCCGCCCGAAGATCGCCGCGAATATCGGCGAGACGGCGACCGCGAACAGCACCACCGGCACCGGGGCGATGGCGATGCCCAGCGAAAAGAGCGTGGCGTTGATCGTATGGCAAAGGATGATCGTCAGGCCCGCCGGACCGATCAACGCGGCGCGTCCGGGCGCCCCGGCAAGCAGCCAGAACGCCAAGAGGATGCCGCCCATCGACAGGCCGCGCCAGGCCAGCATCTGAAACCCGCTCATTGCCGACCAGCGCATGAAAAGCGTATCGGGCGACAGCACCAGTGTTCCGAAAACCGCCAGGGCGAGACCGAACAGGGGATGGCGTGTCATTGGATGCCTGGAAATTGCGCCTAGGTGGCCTTTGCTCTGGCATAGATTGGCCCTTCGCCAGAGGCAATGGCCTTGGCCAATCGACAACCCGATGAAAGATGCGCGCCGCCCGAGGCGCGCCGGAAACCCCCGGCATTTCGCGCAAGGCCGCAGCCGGGCGGGGTTCGCGGCCCGTCGGGGCGCTGCCGATTCGGATGCCGGAGGGAAATCGGCCGTTTCTTGGCGGCTTGCTGATAAACCCGCTATAGTGTCCAATAACGATTCAACCAACCGGGGTAATGACAATGGCAACCAACAAGACCACGAGCACCAGCAAGAAAACCACGCGTGCGAAGGCGAAGGCGAAGGCACCGGCGCCGAGCGGCGAGGCGCGGGCGGGCCTCCCCGTCAGCACCGCCACCGCCACCGCCATCGACACCGCCATCGACACCGTCAGCACCGCTGCCGCCGATGATTCTGTTGCCCAGGGCGGGGGGCAGAAAACCGCTCCGGGTGCCGACGCCCAGCCCGTCTTGCGCAAGAAAGAGCTTTTCGAGCGGGTCGTCACGGTTTCGGGTGCCAAGAAACGCGACGTGAAATCCATAGTGGAGGCGACCTTGCAGGTTCTGGGCGACGCGCTCGCGTCGGGCGAAGCTCTGGCATTGCCGCCTTTGGGCCGCGCCAAGGTGAACCGCCACAAGGATCTTGCCACAGGTGAGATGCTGGTGGTGCGCCTGCGCAGAAACGCCGAGAGCGGCGGCGAAAGCGGCGGCGCGGCGGGCGACCAGGCCGATGTGCCTATTGCAGAGACCACCCAATAGCGTTAGGAACCGCGCCGACGGGTGATTAGCTCAGTGGTAGAGCGCTTCGTTCACATCGAAGATGTCAGGGGTTCAAATCCCTTATCACCCACCATTTTTGCCGGCCCCCGAGCGGATGGATGAACGTCAACCGGCGGCCTGCCGGTTTTCGTCGAGCTTGTCATCGACAATCGCCACACCGCGCGCGATGTCGGGGTGGGACATGCCCAGCGCCCTGGCGGTCAGATCAATCACCCGGTCGACCCGCTCGATGTTGGTGGCGCCGGAAAACACCGCGCGCGCCGCCGACGACGGCTTGAGCAGTCCGAGCGCGGCCTTGGCGTATTTCTCGAAAGGCACGAGATCATCGGGATCGGCGCCGAGTTTCACCACGACGTCGTTGACGAAACCATAGATTTCCCTGGATTTGTCCAGGTCCGCGTGGACCGCATCCTTGATTGACCGGGGGCCCTGCGCGGTGATGCAGCGGTAATTGCCGGTGGCCAGCATGGCCCATTTCGCGAAGGGAACATAAAGCGAATCGTAGACGCGCAGCTTGACCGGCACATCCTTGCCATTGATCCGGTAGCCGTCGATGTCGGCCGCCAGGCCGGCCAGTATGGCATCCGATGCCGCGTCGTGAAACTTGGACACCTTGAAGTTGGTAGGCAGGCCGACATGCAGCACGTTGGCCTTTTCTTCGGGCGGGCGGAAGGCCTGCGGATCGGGCGAGCAGAGTGTCATCAGCCGCGGATCGAACCGTTCCCAGATCGAGGCATCAAGAAAGGCGCTGCCGAGTTGCGCGCAATCAAGCCCCGGAATCCGTTTGAGATAGGGCAGGGGCGGCATGTTCATGATCGACATGCAGGGAATTTTCGCCCTGGCTATGCGTGAAAGCAGATCCGCCAGAGCGGGATGCGAATACTGCGGTTCCTGCATGGCGAGGCAGACAAGATCGTAGTTTTCCGGCACCGCGTCTTCGGGTGTGACGGCATCGACCGTTCCCTTCAGATCGGAGGAGAAAAAGCTGCGATGGGTATCTTCGTCGCGCAGCTTGATGCGTACCTCGGTGCCTTCGGCATTGATCAGCGCCGCGGTCTGCGCGCGGCAGACAAGGGTCACATCATGCCCCGCCGCGATCAGCTTGGTGCCCAGCAGGGAACCGTATGAGGCCCCGAGGATAAGGATATTGTAAGGCATGAGTCAGCTCCTTCTTACGATGAAAATGGCCCATCAAGGGGACGATAGTCTCCGGGTCTCGGGCCCCGGCCGGGGCGCGGCAAGCGGGTCTTGAACAAACTTCGTTGATGCCTAATGCGATTGGCGGTGTCACCGCAATCAGAATTGACGCTGATTGCGGTTTTTGAGGGTTTGCGCGCCTGCTTGTGCGCCGCCCAGCCAGCCGAAGCGCGCTATTTCAGCAGATCGACGAGCGTTTCCCCGAGCTTTGCCGGCGAGGGCGATACGCGGATGCCGGCGGAGCGCAGAGCCTCGATCTTGTCTTCCGCGCCGCCCTTGCCGCCCGAGATGACCGCGCCCGCGTGGCCCATCGTGCGGCCCGGCGGCGCGGTGCGCCCGGCGATGAAGCCGACGGTGGGTTTCTTGCGGCCGCGCCTTGCCTCGTCGATCAGGAACTGGGCGGCGTCTTCTTCGGCCGAGCCGCCGATTTCGCCGATCATGATGATCGAATGGGTTTCGGGGTCGGCGAGGAACAGTTCCAGCACGTCGATGAATTCGGTGCCCTTGACCGGATCGCCGCCGATGCCGACCGCCGTGGTCTGGCCCAGCCCCGCCACGGTGGTCTGCAGGACTGCCTCATAGGTGAGCGTTCCCGAACGCGACAGCACCCCGACCGAGCCCTTCTTGAAAATGGCCCCCGGCATGATGCCGATCTTGCATTCATCGGGGGTCATCAGGCCGGGGCAGTTGGGGCCGACAAGTCGGCAGGGAGAAGCGTCAAGTTTTTCCTTGACCCGCACCATGTCGAGGACCGGAACGCCCTCGGTGATGCAGGTGATCAGGTCGATGCCGGCGTCGATCGCCTCTTCGATGGCCGCCGCCGCGCCTGCGGGGGGCACATAGATGACGCTGGCGGTGGCGCCGGTGGCGGCCTTCGCCTCGGCCACGCTGGCGAAGATCGGCAACGTTTCGCCGTTTGATCCGATCCAATCGGTGCCGCCCTTCTTGGGGTGGGTTCCGGCGACCATCTTGGTGCCGTGATAGGCCAGCGCCTGTTCGGTATGAAAGGTGCCGGTCTTGCCGGTCAGGCCCTGAACGATGATGCGGGTGTCTTTGTTGATCAGAATTGACATGGTCTTATCCCTTCACGGCCTTGACGATTTTTTGGGCGGCGTCGTCCAGATCGTCGGCGGCGATCACGTTCAGGCCGCTCTTGTTGATGATGTCCTTGCCTTCGGCGACCTTGGTGCCTTCCAGCCGTACGACCAGCGGAACCTTGAGGCCGACCTCTTTCACCGCCGCCACGACCCCTTCGGCGATCACGTCGCAGCGCATGATGCCGCCGAAGATATTGACGAGAATGCCCTTCACGTTCGGATCGGAGGTGATGATCTTGAAGGCCGCCGTCACCTTTTCCCTGCTGGCGCCGCCGCCGACGTCGAGAAAGTTGGCAGGCTCGGCCCCGTAAAGCTTGATGATGTCCATCGTCGCCATGGCCAGGCCCGCGCCATTGACCATGCAGCCGATTTCACCGTCAAGCGCGATATAGGCAAGATCGTGCTTGGAGGCTTCGATTTCCTTGGCATCCTCTTCGGTCATGTCGCGATAGGCCATGATGTCGGGGTGACGGAAAAGCGCGTTGCCATCGAACGAGACCTTGGCGTCCAGAACCTGGATGTCGTTGGATTTGGTGACGATCAGAGGGTTGATCTCCAGAAGGCTCATATCCTTTTCGACAAAGGCCTTGTAGAGGGTCTTGAACAGCGCGATGCCCTGATCGCGGGCCGATCCGGTCAGTTTGTAGGCATCGGCGATCTTGCCCGCATCGGCGTCGGTGCAGCCGGTCGAGGCCCTGATGGCGATGGTGTGGATCAGATCGGGCGTTTTTTCGGCGACGGCTTCGATATCCATGCCCCCCTCGGTGGAGGCGACGAAAGAGGTCTTGCCGTTTTCGCGGTCGACGAGAATGGACAGATAGAGTTCGCGGTCGATGTCGGCGCCGTCCTCGACATAGATGCGGTTTACCTGCTTGCCGGCGGGGCCGGTCTGTTTGGTGACCAGCGTCTTGCCGAACATTTCCCTGATGTTGGCCAGCGCCTCGGCGGCGGAAAACGAAACGCGCACACCGCCCTTGGCATCGGGGCCGAGTTCCTTGAACCTGCCCTTGCCGCGGCCGCCCGCGTGGATCTGGCTCTTGACCACCCAGACCGGGCCGGACAGCGCGGCAACCGCGGCCTCGGCCTGGGCGATGTCCGTCACGGCCACGCCATTCGCAACAGGTGCCCCGTATTCCTTCAATATGGCCTTGGCCTGATGCTCGTGAACGTTCATGAATATTCCTCCACGGTTGATTATCTGATGAGCGGCAGCATTTCCCTGAATGCCGGTGTACCCGCCTGGCCCAGCCATTCAAAGACGACCATTTCAGTTGTCACGATGCTGATGCCCGATGCGCTGAGGCGCCGCAAGCAGGCTTTTTCGCTTTCGGCGGTGCGCGATGCGGTTGCGTCCGACACGACAAAAACCTCATATCCTTCTTCAACCATGCTGGCCGCCGTTTGCATGACGCAGATATGCGCCTCCATGCCGGCCACAACCGCCTGTTTGCGGCCAAGCGATTTGAAGTGCCTTTCAAATTTCGTGTCTTCCATGCACGAAAAATGGACCTTTGGAAATATCGGCGCCGCTTCGGCGGCCGATCTGATGGCCGGCACTGTCGCGCCCAGACCTTGCGGATATTGTTCGGTCAGCATGACCGGCACGGCGTTTCGCGATGCCGCGCGCAGCAGCAGGCGCGTGTTCTGAATCGTGCGGGCAGGGGCCTGCATTGCGGGCACCAGCCGCTCTTGCATGTCTATGACTATAAGAGCCGACTCACTGGCCCGGATCAGCATGTTTTTCGCCCCGCAGGTAATAATTCTAATGGCATGTGGTATACCACAAACCGCCATGTCAACCGATTTTTTCAGTAAACAAAGAGAAAATCATGTTTGACGGCAGAAAATTTGGGCGTATGGTATACCACATACGAGAAGCAGGGCGAGTCTTCGTTCCTGCGCGTATTCGGGGGTGTCTTGGTGTCGATCGGCGACAATCTCAGGCCTATCTCGGAAAGCTTCACCTTGAAAGATCATACTTTCAAGGTGTTGCGCGACGCGATTCTGGAAATGGATATCTATGCGCCCGACGCCGATCTGCGGCTCGACGAAAGGCGGATGGCCGAGCGTCTGGGAATATCGCGCACCCCGATCCGCGAAGCGTTGGCGCGGCTCGCCCAGGACGATCTGGTGCAGATCGTGCCGCGCAAGGGTGTCTTCGTGCGCCGGAAGTCGCGCGAGGAAATACTGGAGATGGTCGTCGTCTGGGCGGCGCTGGAAAGCATGGCCGCGCGGCTGGCGGCAAGCAATGCGAGCGACGCGGAGCTGCGGGTGCTGCGCCGCTTTGCGATGAAACACAGCAGCGATGCCGGGCGCGCCAAGATCGAGGAATATTCGGACGCCAACATCAAGTTTCACCAGATGATCCTGGATCTGTCGGGCTGCGCATTGCTGCGGTCCACGGCGGACGGGTTGTTTACCCATATGCAGGCCGTGCGCAGGCGGACGATGGGGGAAAGCGATCGCGCGCGCAGGTCGGTGGTCGATCACATGGGAATCATCGAGGCGTTGACGGCGCGCGATGGCGATCTCGCGTCGCGAAGGGTGCGCGAACATACGATGCGGCTGCATGACCACATCAGCAAGACATGGACCAGGCTGGAAAATCTCGGCTCGTCCCGCAACGCGGTGAGCTAGGCAACATTTCATGAAAACGGAGACTGACGAATGACAACCACCGGTAATGCGCAAAAGGCGAAAGCCGAGGAACCGCAGGACCTGACCGACGGTTTTCATCTGATCATTGACGCGCTCAAGCTCAATGACATCAAGACGATTTACGGCGTTCCGGGCATTCCGATAACCGATTTCGGGCGCATGGCGCAGGGCGCGGGGATTCGCGTGCTTTCCTTCCGTCACGAGCAGAACGCCGGCAATGCCGCCGCGATTGCCGGGTATCTGACCAAAAAGCCGGGAATCTGCCTGACGGTATCCGCGCCCGGCTTTCTGAACGGCCTGACGGCGCTTGCCCATGCGACCACCAACTGCTGGCCGATGATCCTGATGTCCGGTTCTTCCGAACGGGAGGTCGTCGATCTGCAACAGGGTGACTATGAGGAGATGGACCAGCTGGCCATCGCCAAGCCGCTTTGCAAGGCGGCATACCGCATTCTTCATGCCGAGGATATCGGCATCGGCGTGGCGCGGGCGATCCGCGCCGCCGTGTCCGGGCGCCCGGGCGGCGTTTATCTGGACCTTCCGGCAAAGCTTTTCGGCCAGGCGATGGACGCCGCCGCGGGGGCCAGGTCTCTGGTCAAGGTCATCGACCCGGCTCCGGCGCAGATTCCGGCGCCCGACGCGGTGGATCGGGCGCTGGCGGTTCTAAAGGGGGCCAAGAAGCCGCTGATCATTCTGGGCAAGGGGGCATCCTATGCGCAGGCCGATGATCAGATCCGGGCGCTTGTCGAAAAGTCCGGCATCCCCTTCCTGCCGATGAGCATGGCCAAGGGTCTGCTGCCGGATATCCACCCGCTTTCGGCCAGTGCGTCGCGCTCGCTGGTGCTTCGGGAATCGGATGTTGTGGTCATGATCGGGGCGCGCCTGAACTGGCTGCTGAGCCACGGCAAGGGCAAGCAGTGGGGAAGTGCGCCGAAGAAATTCGTGCAGATCGACATCGAGCCGAAGGAAATGGATTCGAATGTGGAGATCGCGGCGCCGCTGGTCGGCGATATCGGGTCGTGCGTTTCGGCGCTGCTGAAAGGCATGTCCGATCAGTGGGCCCCGCCGCCGGCGGCCTGGATCAACGAGGTCAACAAGATCAAGGAAACCAACCTGGCCAAGATGTCGGCCAAGCTGATGAACAACTCGGTGCCGATGAATTACCACAGCGCGCTCGGCGTGCTGCGCAAGGTGATCGACGAACGCCCCGACACGATCCTGGTCAACGAAGGGGCCAATACGCTCGATTTCGCCCGCTCGATCATCAACATGCACAAGCCGCGCAAACGGCTCGATGTGGGCACCTGGGGCGTCATGGGCGTCGGCATGGGCACGGCGATTGCCGCCTCGATCGAAACGGGCCAGCGGGTTCTGGCCGTCGAGGGCGACAGCGCCTTTGGTTTTTCCGGCATGGAGGTGGAAACCATCTGCCGCTACGATCTGCCGATCTGCGTGGTGGTTTTCAACAACAACGGAATCTACCGCGGCACCGACGAGAACCCTTCGGGGGGCAGCGACCCGGCGATTTGTTCATTTGTCGAAAATGCGCGCTATGACAAGATGATGCAGGCCTTTGGCGGTGTCGGGGTGAATGCCACGACGCCCGATGAGCTGTTCCGGGCGGTCAATGAGGCGATGGAGTCCGGCAAGCCGACGCTGATCAATGCGGTGATCGACCCGGCGGCCGGCACCGAAAGCGGCCGTATCGGCAACCTCAACCCGCAAAGCGTCGTTTCCAAGAAGTAACCTGGCGCAGTGACATAGATTTTCGACAACGGGAAAGACGAATGAAAGCTCTGGACGGCATAAAGATACTCGATTTCACCCATGTTCAGTCGGGCCCGACCTGCACCCAACTGCTGGCCTGGTTCGGCGCGGATGTGATCAAGGTGGAGCGGCCGGGCGTCGGTGATGCGACACGCAAGCAACTGGTCGATGTGCCGGGGGCCGACAGTCTCTATTTCACCATGCTCAACCACAACAAGCGGTCGATCGAACTGAATTCGAAAAACCCGGTAGGCAAGGAGGTTCTGATCCGGCTGATCAAGGAATGCGACGTTCTGGTGGAAAACTTCGCGCCTGGCGCGCTCGACCGGATGGGGTTTTCGTGGGAAAACATCCAGAAGATCAACCCGCGGATCATTCTGGCGTCGATCAAGGGGTTTGGCCCGGGCAAGTATCAGGACTGCAAGGTCTACGAGAATGTCGCGCAATGCGCCGGCGGGTCGGCCTCGACCACGGGGTTCCGCGACGGGCCGCCCCTGGTCACGGGGGCGCAGATCGGCGATTCCGGCACCGGGCTGCATCTGTGCCTCGGCATCGTGACGGCGCTTTTCCAGCGCGAAAAAACCGGCCGCGGGCAGAAGGTCACGGCGGCGATGCAGGATTCGGTTCTCAACCTCGCCCGCGTCAAGATGCGCGACCAGCAGCGTCTGGCGGCTGGGCCGCTTACCGAATATTCGCAGTTCGGCGAAGGGATTCCCTTTGGCGAGGCCGTTCCGCGTGCGGGCAATGACAGCGGCGGCGGCCAGCCGGGGCGCATCCTGAAATGCAAGGGCTGGGAAACCGACCCCAACGCCTACACCTATTTCATCACCCAGGCCGCGGTCTGGGAAAAGGTGTGCGATGTGATCGGTGAGCCGGAATGGAAAACCAAGCCGGGCTATGCCACCCCCAAGGAGCGGCTCGACAAGCTCAACGAGATATTCGCCCGCATCGAACAGTGGACCATGACCAAGACCAAACTGGAAGTCATGGAAATCTGCAACCCGCATGACATTCCCGTGGGGCCGATCCTTTCCATGAAGGAAATCGCCGAGGACGAAGGGCTTTACGCGACCGGCACGCTGGTGCGCGTGCCGCACCCAACGCGCGGCGAATACATTTCGGTGGGCTGTCCGATCAAGCTGTCGGATTGCGAGGTCGAGGTGACGCGCTCGCCGCTGCTGGGCGAACACACACACGAAATCCTTTCCAGCGTTCTGGGCTATTCCGGCAAGGAGCTTGACGATGTCATTGCCTCGGGCGCCGTCGGGGAGGCCCGCTGATGCGTCTGATCGTCATGGGGCAGCAGGCATTCGGCAAGGACGTGCTCGCCAAGTTGCTGGAGACGGGAACCGACGAGGTTGTCGCGGTCTATTGCGAACCGGACCGCGACGGCAAGCCTGCCGACCCGATCAAGGAATTCGCGCTGGAAAAAGGGCTGCCCGTCTTGCAGCCCGCGCATTTCATGGATCAGGCCACCATTGACCAGGTTGCCGGTTTCGATGCCGATCTGATGGTCATGGCCTTCGTCAACGTCTTTGTCCCCGAAGCCGCGCGCGACACGCCGAAACTGGGGTCGATCTGTTTCCACCCGTCGCTTCTGCCGCTGCACCGCGGGCCCTCGGCGGTCAACTGGCCGATCATCATGGGCAGCAGGAAATCCGGCTATTCGTGGTTTTACCCGACCGATGGTCTGGATGAGGGCGACGTTCTGTTGCAGTGGGAATGCGCGATCGAGCCGGATGACACGGTCATCGATCTCTATTTCAAGAAAATCTACCCCTCGGCGGTTGCCTCTGTGCTCGAGGTCTGCGACCTTTTCCGCGCAGGCAATCCGCCGCACATCCATCAGGACGAAGCCCTTGCGAGCTATGAGCGGCGTTGCACGCGAAAGCACACGCGGATCGACTGGAACAAGCCTGTCGGCCAGGTTTATGACCTGATCAGGGGGGCCAATCCCGCGCCCGGTGCCTGGACAACCGTCGAAAGTGTCGAGGTCAGTGTTTTCGATGCCGAACGGCACAGCGGCGACGGCGTATCGGCGCGGGTCGTTGCGCTGTCGGATGAGGGTGTTACTGTTCAGTGCATCGGAGGCCGGATCCTCCTGAAACGTGTCAGGCCCGCGGGCGGCGACAAACAGGCGGCATCGGTCTGGGCCGCCAGCGCCGGTATCAAGGTCGGCGACAATCTGGGAGCATGACGTCGGACATGGCCGCGAATTTCATCACCGACAAAACCATCAGACCGGCGCATGGCCGCAAGGGGGGTACGCTTTGATCCACAAAATTCTGATCCCGGTGCGCGGCGACGGCAAGGGCGACAACGTGCTCGCGCATGCCGCGGCACTTGCCCATCATCATCATTCGCACATCGAAATTATCCATTGCCGGGCGCGCCCCGAAGATCTGATCCCTTACGGCGTCGTGATCCCGGATTTTCTGCGCAAGCAGATTCTCAAGCAATCCTATCAGGTCGCCGACATGGAAGAGGTCGGCCTGCGCGACGAGGTGACCGTTCTTGCGGCAAAGCTGAACCTGGATCTGAGCGGCAAGAACATCGGCAAGGCCGCCACGGCCGTTTTCATCGAAGAGGCCGGCCGGCAGGTCGACGTGATCAAGCGGCACGGGCGTTTGTCGGACATCATTGCCGTCGCCAAGCCGGACCGCGACAGAAATCTCGGGTTCAACACGTTGAAGGCGGCGCTCTTTCATTCCGGCCGCCCGGTTCTCATGTGCCCGCCCGCGGCAACCCCCCCGAAAGTCCTGGGCAAGCATGTCGCGATTGCCTGGAACGGGAGCGCCGAAGCCGCCCGGGCGCTTGCCCAGTGCAAGAGCATCCTGCGCGCTGCCGATACGGTCTGTGTTCTCAGCAACGGGGCGGATGCAGGCGCGGGCACGACGGTCGATGATCTGGTCGCCTATCTCGCATTGCACGGAATTGCCGCAAGGATCGAAAAGATGAAAACCTCGAAAAACATCGGTACCGAATTGCTGCGCGCCAGCAAGGAAACCGGCGCGGACATGCTGATCATGGGGGCCTATGGCAACAGCCACGAACATGAAACAGTGTTCGGCGGGAACACGCAAACCATTGTAGACAAAGCCGAAATGCCGGTCTTGTTGAACCACTGACACGGAAGGACAACGAACCAGTCGAGGCAAATCGACGAATTCAAAAGCCGCATCAAGAACGGCTTCATGCAAGGCGGGCGATGTCTCGCGAAAACCGAATGCCAAAAGGGAGGACCAAATGGCGACTACTTCAAATTTCCTTACAAGGCTGGTCGGCGCGGCTGCGCTGGGGGTGATGGCCCTGACCGGCTCCGCGCAGGCCTGGGAACCCACCAAGCCTGTCGATTTCGTGATCATGGCCGGTGCCGGCGGCGGTGCCGACCAGATTGCGCGGTTCCTTCAGTCGGTTGCTGAAAAGCATGACTTCACCAACCGCCCGCTGGTTCCCAACAACAAGGGCGGCGGATCGGGCGCCGAAGCGTTGATCGCGCTGAACACCACATCGGACCCGGATCACACGATCCTCGTGACGCTCAATTCGTTCTTCACGACGCCGCTGCGCCAGCCCAACCTGGGCATCGACGTGATGACCTTCACGCCGATCGAGATGATGGGCGTCGATCCGTTCGTTCTGTGGGTGCACAAGGACAGCGGCATCACCACATTCGAGCAGTGGCTCGACGTGGTGAAAAAGGGCGGCTACGTCATGGGCGGCACCGGCAAGGGCCAGGAAGACAGCCTTGTCATCACCTACCTTGAGCAGAACTTTGATCTGAAGATCAAGTACATCCCCTACAAGGGCGGCGGTGCCGTGGCCAAGGACCTTGCCGGCGGGCAGATCATGGCATCGGTCAACAACCCGGCCGAAGCCAAGGGTTTCTACCAGTCCGGCGATGTCGTGCCGCTGCTGGCCTTCTCGGACGAACGGCTTCCGGCCCTGCCGGATGTTCCGACGCTCAAGGAAAAGGGCAAGGATTTCAGCTATTACAACCAGCGCGCGGTCGTCGGTGCGCCGGGGATGTCGGCTGATGCCGCGGCCTATTACCAGGATCTGTTCACCAAGATCTACAACACCGAAGAATGGCAGGACTACATGAAGTCCGAAAGCCTGTCGCCGTTGTGGATGACACCGGATGAGCAGAAGGCCTACTGGAAGCTCCAGATCGAAAACCACAAGAAGCTTCTGGCGGAAATGGGCGAATAAGGCCCCATGTCAAAGCGTTTCGGGTCTGCATTGCCAATCGGACCCGAAACGCACCAAGTCGGGTGAGCGTTGCAATCAGTTGCGGTTTGCCGGTGGATCTGGCGATCCGAACAACAAGCAATCCGTTTTAATGCAATGACAGGCAAGGAGGCCGGAATGCGGCGCGGAGAGATTATTACGGCAGGAATCCTGGCGGTGATGTCCATCTACATGATGTGGAAAAGCACCGAACTGGACATTTTCTACATCAAGGGCGAAGGCCCCGGTGGCGGCGCCTGGCCGTTCTGGCTCTCGGGGATCATGCTGATCTGCACGGTCATCATCGCCGTGAACGCGGTAAGGCGGGTGTCGCCGCCTTCGCAATCCGATGAACCGGTGCTTGATGCCGAAGGCCGGAAAATGATCCTGCAGGTGTTTGGCGGCATTTTCGTGTTCGTCGCGCTTGTGGGCATCGTGTCGATGTATGGCGCGATGCTGTTGTTCCTGTTCTATTATCTGTGGTTTCTTGGCCGGCACAGCCTGAAACTGTCGCTGGCGATCTCCATTCTGACACCCACTGCGTTCTTTTTCTTCTTTGAGGCGCTGATGCGCGTCACCTTGCCCAAAGGCATGAGCTTCACCGAGCCGTTTTTCAACTGGCTGAACACGATCATCTACTGACACCGGCTTAAACAAGCCCTTCGGGGCTGGGGAGTGAGACCGAAGACATGGAAATCCTAGCACATCTTTCCGAAGGTTTTGTCGAAGCGCTTTGGCCGATCAATCTGGCGCTGATCACCATCGGCGTCACCTTGGGGCTATTTATCGGCATGATGCCGGGCCTTGGCTCGGTCAATGGTGTGGCGATTCTCTTGCCGATCACGTTTCTGGTGCCACCGACCTCGGCGATCATCTTTCTGGCGGCCATTTACTATGGCGCGATGTATGGAGGTGCGATCAGTTCGATCACCCTGGGCATACCCGGGGCCTCGACGGCGGTGGCGACGACTTTCGATGGACGGCCGCTGGCGATGAAGGGGCGGGCGAGTCTTGCGCTGGTGACGGCGGCGATTGCCTCTTTCGTCGGGGGAACCGTGTCGATCATTCTGTTCACCATGTTCGCACCGCCACTGGCATCGGTTGCGCTCAGCTTTGGCTCGCCCGAAATCTTTGCGCTCATGCTTCTGGCCTTTGCGACCTTTGTCGGCCTGGGCGGTGACGACATTCCCAAGACGGTGCTGTCGATCTGCCTTGGCCTGGTCTTCGCGGCGGTCGGTTTCGACGAAATCTCGGGCGAGCCCCGGCTGGTGTTCTTCAACATTTCCGGTTTTCTGCATGGCATCAACTTCCTGGTCCTGGCGATCGGTGTCTATGGTATCGGCGAAATGCTCTGGACCATTGACACGACGCGCGGCAAGATCACATCCACCGAGGCAAAGATGAGCATTTCAGGTGTCATTGCAGACGCCAGGGAATGTGTTTCCAAGGCCTGGAAAGGCATGTCGATCGGGTCGCTGCTTGGCTTTTTCGTGGGCATTCTGCCTGCCGCCGGTGCGACGCCCGGATCGCTGATGGCCTATGGGGTGTCGAAACTGACATCGCGCGACCCCGATTCCTATGGCAAGGGCAACCCCGATGGTGTCGCCGCCCCGGAATCCGCCAACAACTCGGCCTCGACAGGCTCAATGCTGCCCATGCTGACGCTGGGCATTCCCGGTTCGCCGACCACCGCGATCCTGCTTGGCGGCATGGTCATCTGGGGGCTGACGCCCGGCCCGCGCCTGTTTTCCGATCAGCCGGAATTCGTCTGGAGCTTGATCGGCTCCTTCTATGTGTCGAATTTCTTTGCGCTGGTCATCAACCTGTCGTTCATCCCGCTGTTCATCTGGATGCTGCGGATGCCGTTCACGATCCTTGCGCCGATGATCTTCGTTCTGTCGATTGTCGGAGGCTATGCGGCGACCAACGACATGCACGATGTCTGGCTGATGCTGGGCTTCGGTTTGTCGGCGTTCTTCTTGCGCAAGTTCGACTATCCGCTTGCCCCGGCGGTTCTGGCCATCGTTCTGGGGCCGATCGCCGAGCCGACACTGCGCCAGTCGCTGCTCTTGTCGTCCGGCGATCCGATGATCTTTCTCAACCGGCCCATCGCCGGCCCGATCACGGTCATCGCGGTCATCCTGATCCTGCTGCCCGCCTTCAAACTGATCTATGACAAGTTTCGCGGCGCCGGCGTCAAAAGCGCCTGAATGCGGGACGATTGTGTAAAAACATGACCGGCGCCCCCTGGTGCCGGTCAAGCGTTTGAAAATGCCGCCATCGCCTGTAACACCGGCAAACGCGCTTTTTCCGAACGGCACGAAAGAGGCGGAAATGATTGACAGCGATCAACATTTTGATGCCTGGAATCCCGGTTTGACGTCGGAAATCCCGCCACGTCTGCTGAACGATGTCACACTTTTCCGCGCGGAAAACTCGTACGTTTCCTACCGTGACGCCAAGGAGGCGGCGGATTTCTGCGGGCTCAAGCCGCAGGACATGGTGGCGTTCCGGGCAAGCCGGCTGATCGTCCACGAGGTTCTGGTCCGGGTAACGGCCGATTTTTATGTGCCGGACGGCCCGAATTACGAAGAGCTGGGGCTGAACCTGCGCAGCATGGTCGCGCGCATTATCGACGGACATGTCACACCGCGGCTGCCAGAGATCGAAAGCCGGTTCGCCGAAATGCGCGAAGAAATCGAAGCCACCCTGGGCGAGATACTGGAGCGCGACATATATTCGCGCGCCGATGTGGCAGAGCATCAGGCCCCGCGCGGCCTGATTGCCCGGCTGATGGGCAAACGCCCCGCCGCGGCCCCGGCAAGGGAGCCGCCGGAGATACTTGCCCTTGCCGAATGGCAAACGGCGCTGGCAGAGGCGACGGACGATCTGCACGCAAGCTGTCTGGCCGGGCTACATCTGATCGTCGGGGGCATGGTCGGCCGGCGCGGCAGGCTGCTGGCGGACAGGCAACTGATCGTCAGGCTGGCAGCGAACCGGGTTTGCAATGCCCACGGCAGCCGCCGGATCGGCGCCCTGATCGACCCGATGATCATGGCCGGGGCCAGGGCCGAAGGCTATCGTTTGCTGCCCTATCAGACGAAGCCCTTCATCATGAATGTCAAGGGCGCATCCGCGGCCGGCAAGAGCACGATACGCCCCTTGCAGCGCGAACTGGCCGAAAGGCTGGGCATCGCCTGGCAGGATTTCGCGCTTGTCAGCCCGGATTACTGGCGCAAGTATCTTCTTGATTACCAGAGCCTCGGCGAGGATTTCAAATACGGGGCGATGCTGACCGGCCAGGAACTGGAGATCATCGACAAGAAGCTTGATCGCTACATGGAACTGAAGGCCATGCGGCAGGAAATGCCGCATCTGCTGATCGACAGGTTCCGGTTCGACAGCTTTTCATCCACGCCGGGGCAGGTCTCCGACGGGCGCCTGCTAAGCCGGTTCGGCGATACGGTGTTTTTGTTCTTCATCATCACACCGCCCACCGAAACGGTCCTGCGCGCCTGGAAA
This sequence comes from Paracoccaceae bacterium, assembly GCA_020446815.1. GTDB lineage: Bacteria > Pseudomonadota > Alphaproteobacteria > Rhodobacterales > Rhodobacteraceae > Albidovulum. The sequence goes on along the minus strand of JAGRDY010000026.1, from coordinate 18,813 downwards.
CGCGGCATTGAAACCGGGCGCTTCAAGGCGGTGGATGACCTGCTTTACCACAATATCGAAGCCTATACCGGGATGCCGCAATTGTTCTTTTCCTGGGTGAACAAGGATCGCCAAAAGGTGCATTTCGAGTTTCTCGACAACGACGTGCCCTATGGGCAGAGGCCCCGAACGGTGGCCTTTGGCTGGAACGGCACAATCACCATTCTCGATCCTGGCTGTATGCGTCAACTCGATCGCTACAGGAAAATCAACGTCGAGGCGCGCCGCCCCGAGGATGTCTATCTGCCAGATACCGGAAGCGCCGCCGACATGGTCGCCGAATGCATCGAAAACGTGCCCACCGTGACCATCGCCGATCCGGTAACGCTCGCCGTCGCCGCCAGATACCACAACGGCAAATGTGTCTATGGGGGCGCAGATGCTGCCGGCGGCAGCGCCGCATCGGACCGCCCCGGAGGGGAGGATTTCCGCATCGATGCCGCCCATGAGCGGCAGTTCATCGTCGGCGACAGCGCCATGAAAGATGCCTGATCCGCGCCCCCCGCGGCAAGGTCGTGCCCCGAGCGCCGCGCAGATCTTGCCAGTTGCCGCGGCCGCGGATATATCGAACCCGCGCCCCTATAGCTCAGCTGGTAGAGCAGTGGTTTTGTAAACCGAAGGTCGGGAGTTCGAGTCTCTCTGGGGGCACCAGATTGTCGCATGTTTCGCCCCGAACCCGCGTGGATCGGCCGGCTTTGGGGGGTGCGCGGGCAAAACCGCCACCGGCGTCTCGCCCCCTAGGGCGGGCAGGTTTGCCGAACGCCGAAATGCACCACGATTGCAACGGGCAGGGCCAACCGGAGGGGGCTGCGCAAGGGGTGCTCTTTCGCCGGGGCGCGGCCTTGCCAGAAGGCCGTGCAATTGCTAGCAAGGCGCGATCCGAGGCTATCTCCGGCTGGCCGCGACGCAACAGATTGGACAGACGCCTACGGGAAGGAAGAGCAAGCATGACAGACGCCGCGATCACCGAGGCCGACATCCATCTGATCCAGCGCATCATTCCGCACCGCTATCCCTTTTTGCTGATCGACAAGGTGCGCGACATCGTGGTCAACAAGGGCTGCGTCGGCATCAAGAATGTGACTTTCAACGAGCCGCATTTCCAGGGGCACTTTCCGGCCAAACCGATCATGCCGGGGGTCACCATTGTCGAGGCGATGGCCCAGTCTGCCGCCGTGCTCGTCGGCATTTCGATGGATGTCGTGGGGCGCGACCTGCTGACCTACTTCCTCTCGATCGAGGGGTGCAAGTTCCGCCGCATGGTGGTGCCGGGCGATGTGCTGGAACTGCACATGACGGTCAAGCGCGGCGGCGGCAAGATATGGAAGTTCCACGGGCGGGCGATGGTCGGCGATGAACTGGCCTGCGAGGCCGAGGTCACGGCGATGATGGACCTGCGGGACTGAGATGGCCATTCACGCTTCGGCGCAAATTCACGACAAGGCCCATGTGGAGCCGGGTGCCGAAATCGGCGCGGGATGTATTGTCGGCCCGTTCGCGCTTGTCGGCGCATCGGTCCGGCTGGCCGCGCGGGTCGAGATCAGGAACCACGCGGTGGTCACGGGGCACACGGAAATCGGCGAGGAAACGGTGGTGTTTCCCTTTGCCGTGCTTGGCGAAATTCCGCAGGATCTGAAGTTCCGGGGCGAGAAAACCCGACTGGTCATCGGCAAGCGCAACCGCATCCGCGAACATGTGACGATCAACACCGGCACCGGCGGCGGTGGCGGGGTGACGACGCTCGGTGACGATTGCCTGATCATGGCGGGCGCCCATGTCGCCCATGACTGCCAGATCGGCAACAATGTCATTCTGGTCAACAACTCTGCGCTCGCGGGGCATTGCGTGCTTGACGATGAGGTGATCGTCGGCGGGCTTTCGGGGGTTCACCAATTCGTCCGCATCGGCCACGGGGCGATGATCGGGGCGGTGACGATGGTGACGGCGGATGTGATCCCGCACGGGCTCGTGCACGGCCCGCGCGGCACGCTTGACGGGCTCAACCTTGTCGGGCTGAAACGGCGCGGTGCGGCCAAGGCCGAGATCACCGCGCTGCGCGATCTTTACACGGCTCTCGGGGCAGGCGGGTTTCGCGACGCCGCGCGCGACCGGGCGCAGCAGGATGGCCATAGCCCGCTGGTGCGCGAAGTTCTGGAGTTCATTCTCGGGCCGTCGGACCGTTCGTTCCTGACGCCGCGATGAGCCGCACCGCGATCATAGCCGGTCAGGGCGCGCTGCCGGTGATCCTCGCGGCGCGGTTGCGGGCCGAGGGCGCGGATTTCCTTCTGGCCGAGCTGGAAGGCTGCCCCTCGGAGGTTGCCGGCCCGGACAAGCTGCGCTTTCGCATCGAACGGCTGGCCCCCTTTCTCGATGATCTGCTGGAAAAGGGCGTGGGCCGGGCGGTTTTTGCCGGGGCGGTGCGCCGCCCGCGGCTGGATCCCGAGCTTTTCGACGCCGGAACCGCCGCGCTGGTGCCGCGGCTGCTGGCCGCCATGCAGGCCGGCGACGATGCCGCGCTGCGCGGGGTGATCGCGATTTTCGAGCAATGGGATATCGAGGTCGTTGGCGTCGATGCCGTAATACCGGATCTGGTGCCGGGGCAGGGGCTGCTGGCGGGGGCGCCGACGCGGGACGACCGGCAGGATGCCGCCCGCGCCGCCGGCATCGTCGCCAGCCTCGGGGCCGCCGATATCGGGCAGGCGGCGATTGTCGCGCAGGGCCTGTGTCTTGCTGTCGAAACCCTGCCGGGCACCGATGCGATGCTGGAATTTGCCGCCCGGCACGGCGCGGCGCTGCGCCCCCGGCCCGACGGCGCGCGCGGTGTGCTCTACAAGGCCCCCAAACCGGGTCAGGACCGGCGCGTCGACCTGCCGACACTCGGGCTTGCGACGGTCAAGGCCGCCGCCGCCGCCGGGCTGGCGGGGATCGCCTGGCAGGCGGGCGGCGTGATCCTGCTCGACCGCGCCGCGATGATCGCCGAGGCGGAACGGTCGGGGCTCTTTCTTTGGGCCTGCGCACCATGAGGATCTTTCTCGTCGCGGGCGAAGCATCGGGCGATGCGCTCGGGGCGGCGTTGATGGCAGGGTTGAAGCGGCTGGCGCCCGGGGTGACGTTTTGCGGTGTCGGCGGGGCGCTGATGGCGGGCGAAGGGCTGGACAGCCTGTTTGCGATGGATGAGCTTTCGGTGATGGGGCTGGTCGAGGTGCTGCCCCGGTATCGGGCACTGAAGGCGCGGATCGCCGAAACAGCGGCGGCCATCGCGGCGATGGCCCCGGATGCGCTTGTCACCATCGACAGCCCCGATTTCTGCCTGCGGGTGGCCAGGGCGGCCCGCGCGGCCAATCCCTCGCTCAGGACCATCCACTACGTCGCCCCCACCGTCTGGGCGTGGCGGCCGGGGCGCGCGGCCAGGATGGCACCGGTCATCGACCATGTGCTGGCGCTGTTTCCCTTCGAGCCACCCTATATGGAAGCAGCGGGCATGAGCTGCGATTTCGTCGGCCATCCGGTCGTCGCCGAAACCCGCGCCAGCGCCGCCGACGCCGCCGCCTTCCGCGAAACCCACATGATCGGCCCGGACCAGCCGTTGCTCCTGTGCCTGCCCGGGTCGCGCCGCGGCGAGATCGCCAGGCTCGCCCCGAGGTTCGAAAAAGCCGTCACCCGCCTGCGCTCCCGCCAGCCGGCGCTGCGTGTGGTGATCCCCACGCTGCGCGGCGTGGCGCCGCTGGTACGCAGGCTGGCGGCGCAATGGGCCGTCGCACCCCTCGTCCTCGACGCCCCCCCGGACCGGCGCGCCGCCTTCGCCGCCGCCGATCTGGCGCTGGCCGCCTCGGGTACGGTCAGCCTTGAACTGGCCGCCAGCCGGGTGCCGATGGTCATCGCCCATGATTTCAACCGGCTGAGCTGGTGGCTGATGAAACGCGCCGCCCTGATCGACACGGTAACACTGGTCAACATCGTTTCCGGCACCCGCGCCATTCCCGAATTCCTCGGCCCCGCCTGCCGCCCCGAACCGATCGCCGCCGCGCTGAGCGGGCTGATCGGCAACCAGGCCGCCCGCGACGCCCAGCTGGCCGCGATGGCGCAGACCATGGCCCGGCTCGGACAGGGTGGCGCGCCGCCCGGCCTGCGCGCCGCAAGTTCCGTTCTTGCGCGGATCGCCGCTTCTTCTGTTTGAAAATACCTCCGCCGGAGGCATCCGACAGTGGCCAATCAGTGGCCACTGGCGGCCAGGGGCGGCCAGTGGCCGCAGCGTCCGCTCAGCGCCCCCGCCAGATCCAGCCGCCGCCCAGTATCCGGCTGCCGCCGGTTTCATAAAACACACAGGCCTGGCCGGGGCTGACGCCTTCCTCGGGGTCGAGCAGCTCCACCTCGGCCTGATCCGCCGACAGGGGCCGTATCACCGCCGGGCGCGGCGGGCGGGTCGAGCGGATGCGCACCGATACCGGATGTTCGGCGGTCGCCTCAAAACCGCCATCGCCGATCCAGTTGATCTCGCGCAGCGCAACGGTACGCGTCGACAACGCCTCTTTCGGCCCGACGATCACCCGCCGTGTCGCGGGATCGAGCCTGACCACATAAAGCGGATCGCCCAGCCCGCCGATGCCCAGCCCCCGGCGCTGGCCGATGGTGTAATGAATGACCCCGCGATGCGCGCCGATCACCCGGCCCTGCATGTCGACGATCTCGCCCGGATCGGCTGCGCCGGGGCGCAGCTTTTCGATCACGCTGGCATAATTGCCGTCGGGCACGAAACAGATGTCCTGGCTGTCGGGCTTGTCGGCCACCGAAAGCCCGTATTTCGCCGCCAGCGCCCGTGTCTCGGCCTTGGAGGCCAGATGGCCCAGCGGAAAGCGCAGGAAGGCCAGTTGTTCGGGGGTGGTGGAGAAAAGGAAATAGGACTGATCGCGCACCGCATCGGCGGCGCAATGCAACTCGGCCCCCAGCGGCCCCATCTTGCGCTGGATGTAATGCCCCGTGGCCATGCAATCGGCTTCGAGATCCCGGGCCGTCGCCAGCAGATCCTTGAACTTGACCCGTTCGTTGCACCGGATGCAGGGCACCGGCGTGGCCCCGGCAAGATAGGCATCGGCGAATTCGTCGATCACGGATTCGCGGAACATGTTTTCATAGTCGAGCACATAATGGGCGAACCCCATCGCTTCGGCGACGCGGCGGGCATCGTGAATATCCTGCCCCGCGCAGCAGGCCCCCTTCCTGGCCAGTGCGGCGCCATGATCATACAGCTGCAAGGTGACGCCGACGACCTCATATCCTTCTTCGGCCAGCATCGCGGCCACAACCGAACTGTCGACGCCGCCCGACATGGCCACCACGACCCGCGTTTCGGCGGGGGGTTTGGCCAGGCCAAGCGAATTCAGCGGGGGGGGTGTGTCAAAGGCCATGCGGTTCTCCGGAGATCGCAAGGAATATAGGTAAATCCTAACTACTCGCAAGGCCTGGTTTCACCGCTCCTTAAGGCTCGTTGCGCAGCTTTTGCCCGGGCGAAGTTCAAGGGGTGTACCATGTATCTGAAGAAAATCGACGGGCCACGGGCCGTGACATTGCCGGATGGCTCCATCATGACACGGGCGGATTTGCCACCCGCCGACACCCGGCGCTGGGTGGCCAGCCGCAAGGCCAGGGTTGTCAGGGCGGTGGCCTTCGGGCTCTTGTCGCTCGAAACCGCGCTGGCGCGGTACGAGTTGTCGCAAGAAGAGTTTTCGCAGTGGCAAAACGCCATCGACCTGCACGGCGAAAAGGGCCTGCGGGTCACGGCCATCCAGAAAAATAGACACGCATAGGTTGTTTATCGCATAAAAATCTCTACGGTAACTTGCAGTTAACCATTGTCGACGAGGGTGATGGTGATCGAGTGATTAACGCGGAGTGCGCCTTATGAGAGTTTTGCTGGTGGAAGACGACCCCACGACATCGCGCAGCATCGAATTGATGCTGACTCATGCCAATCTCAACGTCTATTGTACCGATCTGGGCGAGGAAGGCATCGATCTGGCAAAGCTCTATGATTACGATCTGATCTTGCTGGATCTGAATCTGCCCGACATGAACGGGCACGAGGTTCTGCGCCAGTTGCGGCTGTCCAGGATCGAAACGCCGATCCTGATTCTCTCTGGCGCCGACGATACCGAAAACAAGATTCGCGGATTCGGCTTCGGCGCCGACGATTACATGACCAAGCCCTTTCACCGCGAAGAACTGGTGGCGCGCATCCACGCGATCATCCGCAGATCAAAAGGTCATGCCCAGTCGATCATCCGGACCGGCCCGATCAACGTCAACCTCGATGCCAAGACCGTGGAAGTCGACGGCCAGGCGGTGCATCTGACCGGCAAGGAATATCAGATGCTCGAACTGCTCAGCCTGCGCAAGGGCACCACCCTGACCAAGGAAATGTTCCTCAATCACCTTTATGGCGGCATGGACGAGCCGGAACTGAAGATCATCGATGTCTTCATCTGCAAACTGCGCAAGAAGCTCGCCGAAGCGACCGGGGGCGAAAACTATATCGAGACAGTATGGGGGCGCGGCTATGTGCTGCGTGAACCGGCGCTCGCGGATCTGAACGCGCGCATCGCCGTAGGCGCATGAGCACCCGGCGGCGCGCGCGATAGCCCTTCGCAAGGGGGTGCGCGGCGCGCCCCTTTCGCACCGCCGAGGGGATGGCGCGATCCACCGATCCGATGGCTGGACCTCGCTGGCATGTCACCCTAAGATTCGGGGGCATTTCAGAGAGGTCTTGTCATGCCTGCGCGCAAATCACCCGACAGCGCCGGTCGGGCCGGCAAGGCAACGCCCGTCCCGGTAGCCGAGTTGAGCGCCGAGGCCGCACGCGCTGAATGGGCGCGGATCGCCGCGGACGTGGCCCGCGCCAATGTCGCCTATCATGGCGAGGATGCGCCCGAGATTGCGGATGCCGATTATGACCGGCTCAAACGTCGGCTTCAGGCCATCGAGGACCGCTTTCCCGGTCTTGCCGCGGCGGGCAGCCCCACGGCGCAGGTCGGCGCGCCACCCTCGGGCAGTTTCACCAGCGTCCGCCACGAAGTGCCGATGCTCAGTCTTGCCAATGCGTTCGACGCAGAGGATGTGGCGAAATTCGACGAACGTATCCGCAAATTCCTGGGCCTCGCCGCTGACGCCCCGCTGGCCTATACCGCGGAGCCCAAGATTGACGGGCTGTCACTGTCGCTACGCTACGAGGCGGGCAGGCTGGTGCAAGCGGCCACGCGCGGCGACGGGCAAACCGGCGAAAACGTCACCGCCAATGCCCGCAGCATCGGCGACATTCCCGCAACCCTGCCCGATGCGCCAAAAATCCTCGAGGTGCGTGGCGAGGTCTATATGGACCACGCCGATTTTACCGCATTGAACGCGCGCCAGGCCGAATCAGGGGCAAAGACCTTTGCCAATCCGCGCAATGCCGCCGCCGGATCCCTGCGCCAGCTTGACGCGGCCATCACCGCCGCGCGGCCGCTGCGGTTCTTTGCCTATGCCTGGGGCGCGCTGTCCGAACCGCTGGCCGACACCCAGATGGGGGCGATCGCGCGGCTGAAATCCCTTGGCTTTGCCACCAATCCGCTGACCCGGCTTTGTGACGGCCCGGCCGCGTTGCAGCGCATCCACACCGAGATCGAAGCCGCCCGCGCCACGCTCGGTTACGATATCGACGGTGTGGTCTACAAGGTCAACGATCTGGCGCTGCAACACCGCCTGGGGTTTCGCGCCACCACGCCCCGCTGGGCCATCGCCCACAAATTCCCCGCCGAACTGGCCTGGACCCGGCTCGAGGCGATCGACATTCAAGTCGGCCGCACCGGGGCGCTTTCGCCGGTCGCGCGCCTGCATCCGGTCACCGTTGGCGGTGTCGTCGTCGCCAATGCGACGCTGCATAACGAAGATTACATTGCCGGGCGCGGGGCCAAAGGCCATCCTATCCGCGACGGCAAGGATATACGGCAAGGCGATTGGGTTCAGGTTTACCGCGCCGGTGACGTGATTCCGAAAATCGCCGATGTGGACCTGGCACGGCGGCCCGCTGACGCCGTGCCCTATGTCTTTCCGCAAACCTGCCCGGAATGCGGGTCGGATGCCATCCGCGAAGACGGCGATGCGGTGCGCCGCTGCACCGGCGGTCTCGCCTGTCCGGCGCAGGCGGTGGAAAAGCTGAAGCATTTCGTCTCACGCGGGGCCTTCGACATCGACGGACTGGGGGCAAGACAGATCGAGATGTTCTTTGCCGACGAAACGCTGCCGATCCGTGAGCCTGGCGATATCTTCACACTCGCCGCCCGCGACGCGGCCAATCTCGCCAAACTGAAAAACCGCGAGGGTTTTGGCGAAAAATCTGTGAAGAACCTGTTTCAGGCAATTGAGGAAAAACGAAGAATCGGGCTCGATAAATTGATTTTCGCGCTCGGCATCCGTCATGTCGGCGAAAGCTCCGCGAATTTGCTGGCCAGCCATTACGGCACCTGGGCGGCCTTCGAATCGGCGATGAGCGATGCCGTCATCGGCACGGGGCGGCAATGGGCCGACCTTACCGGCATCGACGGGGTGGGCGAGGTTCTGGCCGCTTCGGTCGTCAATGTCTTTCATCAACCCGGTGAGCGCGCCCTGATCGACCGGCTGGTTGCCCATCTCGATATCGCCGAAGGCCGGCGCCGGGTTCCGTCGGACAGCCCGGTGGCCGGCAAGACCGTCGTTTTCACCGGCACGCTTGAAAAGATGACCCGCGCGGAGGCAAAATCGCGCGCCGAGGCATTGGGCGCCAAAGTGTCCGGCTCGGTCTCGGCCCGGACCGATCTGGTGGTCGCCGGGCCGGGGGCGGGGTCAAAGGCCAGGACGGCAGAGTCTCTGGGCGTTGAAATCATCGACGAGGACGCCTGGCTGAGGCTGATCGGAGAATGAGCCGCCCGGCAATTCTCTTTCCGCTTTTCGCGGCGCTTGAAACCCTGCCCGGCATTGGCGCCAAAACGGCCCGGCATTTCGCCCAACTGGGCATCGAACGCCCGCGCGACCTGCTTTTCACGCTGCCCTATGCCGGGGTGGATCGCCGCCGCAAGAAATCGATCCGTGACGTCAAGGCCCCCGCCACCGTCACCGTCGAGGTGGAGATAGGCGCCCATCTGCCCGCGCGGCGCAAGGGTGGCCCGGCGCGGATTTTTGTGCGCGACGCGGAAACCGAATTTCAGCTCGTGTTCTTTCATGCCAAAGCGGAATACCTGCAAAAACAACTGCCTACCGGGCAAAGGCGGATCGTGTCGGGCAAGCTTGAAATCTTTGACGGCATTGCCCAGATCGTTCATCCCGACCATATCCTGCACCCCGGCGAGGCAGAGGGCCTTCCCGAATTCGAACCGGTCTATCCGTTGACCGCCGGGGTCACGCAAAAGCTGATGGCCAAGGCCGTCCAGGGTGCGCTGGCGCGCGTTCCCAGGCTTGACGACTGGCTCGACCCGGCGTTGAAGGCCCGTGAAAACTGGCCTGACTGGTCGGTTGCCGTCCATGCCGCCCATTGCCCCCAAAGTATGGATCATCTGGCCGCCGAGGCCCCCGCCCGCCAGAGACTGGCCTATGACGAGCTTTTCGCCCATCAATTGACGCTGGCCCTGGCACGCGCCTCGATCCGGCGCGGCAAGGGGCGGGCGAGCCTCGCCTCCGGCGAATTGCAGGCCAAGGTGCTGGCGGCGCTGCCCTATGATCCGACCGATGCCCAAAGGCGTGCCATGACCGAGATTGCCGCCGACATGGCCGGTGACAAACGCATGAGCCGCCTTTTGCAGGGCGATGTCGGCTCCGGCAAGACGCTGGTTGCCTTCATGGCGCTGCTGATCGCCGTCGAGGCAGGCGGGCAGGGGGTGATGATGGCCCCGACGGAAGTTCTGGCGCGCCAGCACCTCGACAGCCTGAAACCGCTTGCCGAAACGGCCGGTGTCGTGCTCGAACTGCTGACCGGGCGCGACAAGGGCGGCGAGCGCGGCGCCAAGCTGGCGGCACTGGCCCGCGGCGACATCCATATCCTGGTGGGCACCCATGCGGTTTTCCAGAAAGACGTGCATTTTCATGATCTTCGCCTTGCCGTCGTCGATGAACAGCACCGCTTTGGCGTGGCACAGCGGATGGAGCTGGGGGCCAAGGGGCAGGGCGCGGACGTGCTGGTAATGACCGCCACCCCGATCCCGCGTTCGCTCAGTCTCGCACAGTATGGCGATATGGATATCTCGGTGCTCGATGAAAAGCCCGCGGGCCGCCTGCCGGTCAAGACGGCGCTGGTGTCGGCGGGGCGCTATGGCGAAGTGGTTGCGCATCTGAAGACCGCCATAGCCGATGGGCGGCAGGCCTATTGGGTCTGCCCGCTAGTCGAGGAAAGCGAGGCGGTCGATCTGACGGCGGCCGAGGACCGGTTCAAGGCGTTGCGCGCGATCTTCGGTGAAGGCGTCGTGGGGCTGGTCCATGGCCAGTTGCCGCCGGCCGAAAAGGATGCCGCCATGGCCGAATTCGCCGCCGGCCGGAGCAAGGTTCTGGTGGCCACGACGGTGATCGAGGTCGGGGTGAACGTGCCCAATGCCACGATCATGGTGATCGAGCGGGCCGAGATCTTCGGCCTCGCGCAGCTCCATCAGCTGCGCGGCCGGGTCGGGCGCGGATCGGCGGCCTCGACCTGCCTCTTGATGTATCAGCCGCCCCTGGCCCCGGCCGCCGAACGCCGTCTGGCGATCCTGCGTGAAACCGAAGACGGGTTTCGTATCGCCGATGAAGATCTGGCGATGCGCGGCGCGGGCGATCTGATCGGCACGGCGCAATCGGGCCTGCCACGGTTCCGCATCGCCGATCTGGAAAGGCAATCGGCGCTGATGGCCGTGGCCCAGAGCGATGCGCGCAAACTGCTTGCCGACGATCCGGCGCTGGCAAGCCCGAAGGGCGAGGCGGCGCGGGTGCTCTTGTGGCTGATGGAACGGGACCGGGCAATCCGCTTGATCTCGGTCGGTTAAGTCATTCTCTGTTTGTTCGCATTTGTTCGCAAAAAGTTCTTTACAATTTGATCCGATTGTGAGAACAAAAAAGCAACAAATGTATCAATGAACGGGTGGTCCCATGAAAGCCGAAATCAAATCCGTCCTGACCCGCGCCTCAGCGACGCTCGCGCGGGATGCGCTCGGGCTGGCCTCGATTGTCGTTGCCTTCATCGTGGCGCTGCACCTGCCAGGTTCGTTCTGATGCGTTTCGCGAAATTCCTGATCCGGCAAGCGTCACCCAAAGCACAAGAACGCTCAAGGCGCGGCAGGGTTCGGGCGATTGAGAGCTTTCGCGAAACCCCCTGATCACGTCGGCTTCAGCCTCGCGGTTTTCCACCCCGGTCTTGCATCTGTCCCCAGATATGTCACGGCTTTCCCCGGCCCTGGCGCCCGGCGCAACGGAAAATACGCTTCCTCACGCCACTGTCGTCATGACAGTGGCGTTTTTTTTGCCGCGACGGCGCTCAAACGGCTGCTTCGGCCTGCGCGAAAGCTTCTGTTACGGCTTCAGGGACCAGCAGGATCGAGGCGTGGCGGTTCTTGTAATCCCGCGCGGGCAGCAAGGCCTCATATGCATCGAAAGGCGGCGAGGGCACCGGCCCATCCGCCTTCAGCATCGCTCTCAGCTCATCGCGGGCGCGTTCCACCTCGGCCCGGTTGCGCCCGATCATCGCCGCCCCGGCAATCGCCGCCGAGGCTTGCCCCAGCGCACAGGCTTTCACGTCCTGGCCGAATTCGGCGATCCGCCCGTCTTTCAGCACGATATCGACCGTAACCGTCGATCCACAAAGGGGCGAACGGCGACGAATCGTGGCGGTCGGCGAACTCAGCCGCTCGGTATGGGGAATGTCCGCCGCCAGCGCCAGGATGCGCTGCGAATAAAGCTTGATCAGATCGGTGTCGCTCATGACTTTCCTCGGCCACGCTTACGCCCTAGATAGAACGGGTTGCGAGGATATGCAAAGGGTGCGAGATGAGTTTTGATCCAGCCAGCCTGACCTATGACGCAAACGGCCTGATCCCGGCCATCGCCCAGGACCATGAAACCGGCGAGGTGCTGATGCTCGCCTGGATGAATGCCGAGGCGGTGGCACGCACGTTGGCGACGGGCCATGTGACCTACTGGTCGCGTTCGCGCGCGGCGTTCTGGGCCAAGGGGGAAACCTCGGGACATGTGCAGAAACTGGTCGAGATGCGTCTGGATTGCGACCGCGACTGCCTGCTTTTGCGGGTCGATCAGACCGGCCCGGCCTGTCACACCAATCGCCGTTCGTGCTTTTACACCCGCATCCGGGACGGATCAGAGACAGTGATTTCGGAGTCCCTTTGAACCGCGAGCGCCCATGCGTCCTGGGCAAGTCCAGGCCCACAAGCGATGAACCTGAGTTTTGAGAAATAATTGACAGATCAGCGGTTTGCAGAAACATCCTGAAGCCCGACCATGGCGCGGATTTCCGCCGGGCTGATCCCGTCCTGGCGGTATTTGCGTATCGCCCGCGCGTCGTCGCGTTTGGCCAGGCGATGGCCCGACGGGTCGCGGATCAATTCGTGATGGTAATAGGCCGGGGTGGGCAAATCGAGCAGACCCTGCAAGATCACCTGAATCGGAGTGAAGCGAAACAGGTCTTCGCCCCGGATCACATGGCTGATGGCCTGATCGGCATCGTCAAAGGCCGAGGCGAGGAAATAGGATACGATGTCTTCGCCCTTGCGGCTCAGAACGACATCGCCGATCGTCGCTTTGGCGAGATCGGCATCTATCTCGATGTGCCCGCCGTGCCGGGGGCCGGATTCGTCGAAACCGATGTGCCGCCCGCCAAGATGATCGAAAGCGGCCGCGAGATCGAGCCGCAATGCGTCGCCAGGCTGGCGGTCGCCCATCGGCCGGCCCCGGCAGATTCCGGGATAGACATCGAATGCCACCCCTTCCTGTGGGGCCGAGCTTGCGGCGCGGATGTCGGCGCGGCTGCAAGAGCAAGGATAGACGAGGCCGCTTTGCGCCAATGCCTCAAGGCGCATGTTGTACTGCGCAATCCGCCCCGACTGGCGCCGGACCGGCCCGTCCCAGCCAAGCCCGAGCCAGCGCAGATCGTCGATGATCAGCGCCTCCCATTCGGGTTTGCAGCGGGCAAGATCGGTGTCTTCCATCCGCAGCAGGAACGTGCCCCCCGCCGCGCGCGCCAGCCCATGCGCCAGAATCGCCGAATAGGCATGGCCTAGATGCAGCGGCCCCGTCGGCGATGGCGCGAAGCGGGTGCGCATCAGCTTTGCCCCGCAAGCCATTCTGAAAAAGAGGCTTTCGCCCGGTCGGTATAGGCCTTGTAACGATCCTTGCGCCCCTTGCGGCCGGCCTTTGCGTCAATGGGCGGAAACAGCCCGAAATTGACGTTCATCGGCTGGAATGTCCTGGCCTCGGCCCCGCCCGTGATATGGGTGATCAACGCGCCCATGGCGGTATCGGGGGGCGGTGCCCGCAGGGACCGGCCGCGCATTTCCGCGGCCGCCAGGCGCCCCGCCACAAGCCCCATGGCGGCGCTTTCAACATAGCCTTCGACGCCGGTAATCTGCCCGGCAAAACGGATGTGGGGCCGGGATTTCAGCCGCATCTGCGCGTCGAGCAAGGTCGGGGAATTCAGGAATGTGTTGCGGTGAATGCCGCCCAGGCGCGCGAAACTGGCATTTTCAAGGCCGGGAATCAATTTTAAAACAGATACTTGCGGACCATACTTCATCTTTGTCTGAAAGCCGACGATATTGTAGAGCGTGCCAAGCGCGTTGTCGCGGCGCAACTGGACCACCGCGTGGGCTTTGACATCTGGCTTGTGCGCGTTGGTCAGGCCCACCGGTTTCATCGGGCCGAAACGCAGGGTTTCGCGGCCGCGTTCGGCCATCACCTCGATGGGCAGGCATCCTTCGAAAAAGCCTGCGGTTTCGCCTTCGCGGAATTCGGTCTTTTCGGCCGCCAGCAAGGCGTCGATGAAGGCCTCGTATTGCGCCTTGTCCATCGGGCAGTTCAGATAGGCGGTTTTTTCGGCGATGGTGTCGCCCTTGTCATAACGCGACTGCATCCAGGCCACCGACATGTCGACGCTGTCGGCATAGACGATGGGGGCGATGGCATCGAAGAAGGCCAGCGCCTCGAGCCCGGTTTCGGCGCGGATCGCCCTGGCCAGATTGCCCGAGGTCAGCGGCCCGGTGGCAATGATCCAGCGGCCGGATTCGGGCAGGCCGGCGACCTCCTCCTCGGAAACGGAGACCAGCGGATGTGTGCGCAGCCGTTCGGTGACCGATCGCGCAAAGGGATCGCGGTCGACGGCCAGCGCGCCCCCGGCCGGCAGGCGGTGGCGTTCGGCCATTTCCATGATCAGCCCGCCCGCCGCGCGCATTTCCCAATGCAAGAGCCCCACGGCATTGCGTTCATCATCGTCCGACCGGAACGAATTGGAACAGACCATTTCGGCCAGATCGCCGGTGCGGTGGGCAAACGTGCCCACCTTTGGCCGCATCTCGTGGATTACGACACGCCCGCCAGCCTGGGCCACCTGCCAGGCGGCTTCGCAGCCGGCCATGCCGCCTCCGACAATGTGAAGAACCTCGCCCATGGGCGCGGCTTAGGCCATGGCGAACGGATTGAAAAGGCCCCGCGCGGGGTCAGGGCCGGATCAAGGGTCAGAAATCCGTAGCAGTACCCACATCGCTCAGATAGCCCTGTTCACGAATCCGGTATCTGGCCTCGCGCCTTTCGGCATCGGTCATCGCCGCCCTGGGCGCAGCTGCCGGCTCACTTGCACGCAGGCGCGCGACGATAGTTCCGATGATCGTGGAAAGCTGCATCGGCTGACGGCTCGCCCCGTCATGATGGGTTGCGTTGATATCCATCTGGCTCATGTTCATTCCTCCGAGTGGGTCCACCGGTGCGCACAGGCGTATCGCGCACCGCCAATTATCCCCTGGGTTGAAACCATCGCCCGCAAATCCTTTATTTTCAGTTAAAGCGTAGGGAGTTGGCCGGATGAAGGATAACAATTCCTGCAACTGTCGCGGCGAATGTCACGCGACAGTTGTAAAATCGACTCGGAATCGAGGACGGCCCCGGCCGTATAAACCGCCGCATTCGCCGCCGCGGTTGTGCCCGTCAGCCCGATGGCACCGGATCGGGCATCGGTTCGCCGTCTTCGTCGCCCTGATCTTCGATGCGCGCCACGGAGACGACCTGTTCGCCCCTGGCGGTGTCGAACACGCGCACTCCGCCGGCCGAGCGGGACCGGAAGCTGATTCCGGCCACCGGGCAGCGGATCGACTGGCCCGTCGAGGTTGCCAGCATCACCTGATCGTCGCTTTCCACCGGGAAGGACGCCACCAGAGCGCCGCCCCGCATAGCCTTGTCCATCGCCATCACGCCCTGGCCGCCGCGCCCGCGCACCGGATAATCGTGCGAGGACGAGATCTTGCCCGCGCCCTTGGCTGAAATGGTCAAGATCAGTTCTTCGGCGGCTGACATTTCGGCATAGCGTTCCGGGCTGAGCTGACCTTCCGCCACGGCTTCGTCGTCCTCGTCGGGGGCCTCGTCCTCGGTCACGCCGGCC
The DNA here is from genome assembly GCA_020446815.1 of Paracoccaceae bacterium. Classification (GTDB taxonomy): domain Bacteria; phylum Pseudomonadota; class Alphaproteobacteria; order Rhodobacterales; family Rhodobacteraceae; genus Albidovulum. The sequence goes on along the minus strand of JAGRDY010000026.1, from coordinate 3,149 downwards.
ATCAGGCGGCGCTGCTTGAGATAGGCGGCGCGCTCGGCCGGATCGGCCTCGAAATGCCGGATGACCGACATCGACACGACCCGGTCCTTCGCCGCCAGCCGGATACCCCGCACGCCGGTGGAATCGCGACCCTTGAAAACGCGCACCTCGGTCGTCGGGAAACGGATCGCCCGGCCATGCGCCGTCACCAGCATCACGTCGTCGTCCGCATCGCAGATGCGCGCATTCACCAGTGACACCTCTTCGGGCAGCTTCATCGCGATCTTGCCGTTCGACTTCACATTGGTGAAATCGGAAAGCGCGTTGCGCCGCACGCCGCCTTCGGAAGTGGCAAAGAAGATTTGCAGATCGTCCCATTCCTCTTCCGGCGCATCCACCGGCATCAAGGCGGCGATCGAGGTGCCCGGCGTGATCGGCAGGATGTTGATCATCGCCTTGCCGCGGGCCGAACGCCCGGCCAGGGGCAGGCGCCATGTCTTGAGCTTGTAGACCATGCCGTCGGTGGTGAAGAACAAAAGCTGCGTATGGGTGTTGGCCACGAAAAGCGTGGTCACCACATCGTCTTCCTTCGTGGCCATCGAGGCGAGCCCCTTGCCGCCCCGCCGTTGCGCGCGGAAATCGGTCAGCGGGGTGCGCTTGATGTAACCGCCCGAGGTGATGGTCACCACCATGTCCTCGCGCTCGATCAGGTCTTCGTCTTCCATATCGCCGGCCCAGTCGACGATCTCGGTGCGGCGGGGAACGGCGAAATTGCCGCGCACTTCCCGAAGTTCATCCGAAATGATCGACATGATCCGGTCGCGCGACCCGAGAATTTCCAGGTAATCGCGGATCCTGGCCGCCAAGTCCTGCAATTCGTCGGTGACTTCCTTGACGCCGAGCGCGGTCAGCCGCTGCAACCGCAGATCCAGAATGGCGCGGGCCTGGATTTCGCTCAGGTTATAGGTGCCGTCCTCGTTGACCCGATGGGTGGGGTCGTCGATCAGCCTGATATATTCGATGATATCGCCCGCAGGCCAGCGCCGGGTCATCAGCTTTTCGCGCGCTTCGGCGGCGTCGGCCGAGCCGCGAATGGTGCGCACCACCTCATCGACATTCGATACCGCCACGGCCAGCCCGCACAGCACATGGCTGCGCTCCCGCGCCTTGCGCAGCTCGAACGCGGTGCGGCGGGCCACAACTTCTTCGCGGAAGGTAATGAAATGGCTGAGAAAATCGCGAAGCGTCAATTGCTCGGGGCGGCCGCCGTTCAAGGCCAGCATGTTGCATCCGAACGAGGTCTGCATCGGCGTGAAGCGGAACAGCTGGTTGAGCACCACCTCGGGTGTCGCATCGCGCTTGAGTTCGACCACCACCCGCACGCCAACGCGGTCGGATTCGTCCTGGACATGGGCGATGCCCTCGATGCGCTTGTCGCGGGCGGCTTCGGCAATGCGTTCGATCATCGTCGATTTGTTGACCTGATAGGGGATCTCGTCGATCACGATGGCATAGCGTTCCTTGCGGATTTCCTCGATCCGGGTCCTGGCGCGGATCACCACCGAGCCGCGCCCTTCAAGGTAGGCCTTGCGCGCGCCCGAGCGGCCCAGAATCACGCCGCCGGTGGGAAAATCAGGGGCCGGGACGATCTCGATCAGCGCCTCGGTCGACAGGTCCGGATTTTCGATCAGCGCCAGCGTGGCGTCGACGACCTCGCCCAGGTTATGGGGCGGAATATTGGTCGCCATGCCGACGGCAATGCCGCCCGCGCCATTGACCAGCATGTTGGGATAGCGCGCCGGCAGGACCGATGGTTCGCGATCCTTGCCGTCGTAATTGTCTTGAAAATCAACGGTATCTTTCTCGATATCGGCCAAGAGCGACGCGGCGGGCCGGTCCATCCGCACCTCGGTGTAGCGCATTGCAGCGGCGTTGTCGCCGTCCATCGAGCCGAAGTTGCCCTGCCCGTCCAGAAGCGGCAGCGACATGGAGAAATCCTGCGCCATCCGCACCAGCGCATCATAGATCGCGGCATCGCCATGCGGGTGATACTTGCCCATCACGTCACCGACCGGGCGGGCGGATTTGCGGTAGGGTTTGTCGTGGGTATTGCCGGTCTCGAACATCGCATAAAGAATGCGCCGATGCACCGGTTTGAGCCCGTCGCGCAGGTCGGGTATGGCGCGGCTGACGATGACGCTCATCGCGTAATCGAGATAGGCGGTCCTCATTTCGTCGGCGATGGAGACCATGGGGCCGCCATGGGCCATGCGCTGAGGCAATTCGTCAGCGTTTTCGGGGGGTTCCGGCGTGTCGGTCACGGGGGTGCTCGGCCTTCTTGTTACCGCTAGATATGGTTGGGAAGACTATAGCCCATCCCAGCTATGGGGTGCAATGGCCAGCCGGTGAAGGCGGATCGCCCGGAACACAATGATAACATATTGTTTTCATGAAAGGATAAGGCGGTTGAGGCATACTGGAGCCGCAGAGGCAGATTCGGAGGCGACAATGCGCGCAGACGGACCGGGGGCCGAGACCGCGCTGATGCTGCGGGGATATGGCCTGACAACGGCTGAACTCTACTACCGGATGCCGGATTACCGGCATGTTCTCAACAGCTTCATCTGGCAGGAATACGATCTTGCGCCGGATTATCCGGAGCTGTTCAAGTTCATCGAGTTCTGGCAGGACAGCATCGAAGGCCCGCTGCATTCGGTACGGTTTTGCCACCGCAAGCTGATCGGCCCCGGTGACTGGCAGAACGTGGTGGGCGAGTTTCGGGTTCACTGAAGCTTGATGAAACGGTGCGTCCCGCAGGTGTCGGGTATCCGTCCCGCAAGCGTCGGGCATCCGTCCCGACAACCGTCCCGACATCGCCGCAATGGGCACGCAGGCCCGGGGCGCGATCCGGAAACCGGGGGGGGCGGCGGGCGGCCGGCTCAACCCCCTTGCCGCCGCCACTTCGCGCCGCCATGATGCGCGCGCGCAATGCGGGAGCGATCATGAAAGCGAATGTGACATGGGCGGGCGGCCGGACCTTCATCGGCGGGGTCGAGGCGGGCCACAAGATCGTCCTTGGCAATGCCCATGGCGACAGCCTCAAACCGGGGCCGAGCCCGATGGAGCTGATCCTGATCGGCACCGGGGGATGTTCGGCCTATGACGTGGTG
>JAGRDY010000025.1 GCA_020446815.1 Paracoccaceae bacterium | reverse complement strand
TGTAGCCGACACGGACCGTGTCGCCCGCCTTGAAGTCCGGGATGGACTTGCCGAGAGCGGCGATCTGCTCGGCCTCCAGTTGCGCGATCAGGTTCATCGCGTGATCCTTTCCAAATGCTCGCGGTGGCCCCGCGATGGTGTGGGCGACATGAGAGCTCCTGGTCTTCTTCCGGGTCCGCGTATCGCGCCCGCCCGAGATCACGTCGTCATTCCCTTTTGTCCATCGCCCGGCACCGCATCGCACCGAAGAAGGTGCCGGCCTACAGACGACGGGTCCGGACGACTCAGGCAAGCCCCGGACGGGCGGGGTATAGAGGCCGGCGGGGGTTGGGTCAAGCGCAACCGGCGCTCATGCACGCCTGTCGTCATGGCGCGCAACCGACCCCATAGGGCGCTACTGTAGCGGCCCTTTTGGGTCGGTTTCAGGATTGTCCGCCAAAAAGGCATCCCACATATCCGGGCGCCTTTTCCTGGTCAGCGCCTCTGCCTCGGCGCGGCGCCATTTCGCGATCTCGCCGTGATGGCCAGACATCAGCACAGGGGGAATTTCCCGGCCTTCCCAGGAAGGCGGTCTGGTGTATTGCGGATATTCCAGAAGCCCCCGCGAATGGCTTTCCTCCTCCGTCGAAGCGGCATTGCCCAATACGCCGGGCAAAAGCCGCACTACCGCGTCGATCATCGCCAGTGCGGCGATCTCTCCGCCGGTCAGGACGAAGTCGCCAAGGCTCACCTCCTCGACCGCGTAGTGGTCGAGGGCGCGCTGGTCGACGCCCTCGAACCGGCCGGCGAGCATGGTGATGCCTTCGGTTCCCGCCCAGCGGCGGGCCGTGGCCTGATCGAAGGGTTTTCCGCGGGGTGACAGGTAGACGACCGGCCATCGGGCGCGGTTCTTCGGCGTGCCGACAGCCGCCTGATCCAGCGCGGCGCCCACCACATCGGCGCGCAGCACCATGCCCGCGCCGCCGCCCGCGGGCGTGTCATCGACATTGCGGTGCTTGCCGATTCCGAAGCGGCGCAGGTCGATCGGCTCGAGGCACCACAGCCCCCCTTGCAGGGCCTTTCCGGTCAGCGACAGCCCGAGTGCGCCGGGGAAGGCCTCGGGGAACAGGGTGATGATCCGGGCGGTCCAGGCCCCCTTGATGCGGGGTGTCGCCGTCATCAGGGCGCGTGGTTCGGCCGATGCGGATATCGCCAGACGCCCGTGGGATCTGGGTTTTTGCACATCGCTCATGGCTCGGCTTCCCGGGGCGGGTCGGCGATGATGCGACCCGCGGCAAGATCGACGGTCGGCACGATGGCCCTGGTGAAGGGCAACAGCAGGATGGATCTGGCATCCGGCTGAAAAATCTCGAGAATATCGCCCGCGCCGTGGTCATGGACGGCGCGAACCGTGCCAATGAGCGCGCCGCCGGTATCGCGCACCTCGAGCCCGATCAGATCGGCATGATAGAATTCATCGTCGGGCAGGCGGGGCAGTTTGGCCCTGTCGGCAAAGAGTTCGGTGCCGCGCAGCGCGTCGGCCTCTTCCTTGCTGGCGATGCCGGAAAGTCGCGCGGCAAGGCCTCCCGGAATGGTGCGGGTGATCCTGACGGTGAAGCTGCGCGCGCCGTCGCCGGTATGCAGCGGGGCATAGTCGGCGATGGCCGCGGGATCGGCGCAGAAGCTTTTCAGCCGTACCTCGCCCTTGACGCCGAAGGCCCCGGCAATGGCGCCGACGCAGATGCGATCTTTGGTCATTGCAGCCCCTCACAGGCGGGGCCAGCGGCAGGAATCGCCCCGAGGTTGAAGGCCGTGCCGGTCTTCACGCCCAGCCAGAACGATCCCGCACAAAGCAGGATCGTCGTGGTCCGGCGAAGCATGAAGAAGATCATCGCGGGTCAGCCGCCGGTTACTCGGCGGATCCTTCGGCCGTTTCGGCGGCCAGATTTTGTGTATCTTCTTCAATGGCTTCCGGGGCGGGTGCGGCGGCCTTGGCGGCTTTTTCCTCGGCCCGTTTGCGGGCGCGTTCGCCGGGTTCGGCCTTTTTCATGTTGCGCCGCTCGGTCTTTTCGCGGACGCCCGCGGCCTCCAGCATGCGGGCGATGCGGTCGGTGGGCTGCGCGCCTTGCGACAGCCAGTACTGCACCCTTTCCATGTTCATTTTCACCCGATGTTCGCTGTCCTTGGCCAGAAGCGGGTTATAGGTGCCCAGCTTTTCCAGAAACCGGCCATCGCGCGGCATGCGGCTGTCGGTGGCGACGATGGAATAATGCGGGCGCTTTTTGGAACCGCCGCGCGCAAGACGAATTTTCATTGACATTTCAGTAGTCTCCTTGGTTTTCAACAGGGCGGTCAGGCCGCCTATTTTTGCAGTTTCTCATGATGCCTGATGACTTCGGATATGATGAAGGTCAGGAATTTCTTGGCGAATTCGGGGTCGAGATGGGCCTCGTCGGCCAGCAATTCCAGCCGCGCGATCTGGGCTGCCTCGCGTGCCGGATCGGAGGGCGGCAGATCGTGTTCGGCCTTGAGTCGGCCGACCGCCTGGGTCTGTTTGAACCTTTCGGCGAGCGTGTAGACGAGGATCGCGTCAAGCCGGTCGATGCTGTCGCGGTGGTCCTTCAGCAGGCCGGCGGCGCGGATTGTCGGGTCACTCATTCGAACCTCCGAAGAAGGGGGGTGGCATGCGTCGGGTCTGCGTCGGGTATCCGTCCCGACAGCGTCCCGACAGCGTCCCGACAGCGCCACGGCAGCGTTTCGACAGCGGCGGTGGCGACATCTCCGGGCCGAAGTGAAAGATGGGGTTCATGCCAGCCCCCGCAGATCGTGGCGGATCACCACATCGCCGGGGCCAGTGCCGGCGAGGCCGGGGTCGATCACGCCGCCAAGGCGCAGCCCGAGCGCGATGGAGCGGTCATTCGCGGGGTCGATGATGTTGATCAGGCGGTTCCAGCCGAAGGTCCGGCGCGCCCAGTGCATGACGGCGCGGGCGGCTTCGGCGGCATGGCCCTTGCCTTCGGCGTCGGGGACGACGAACCAGCCCAGTTCGGGTTCGGGGTAGCCTTCGGGTTCATAGATGCCCACTTCGCCGAGATAGGCGCCCGAGGCGCGATCATCCACGCCGAAGGAGCCGTAGCCCTTGAGCGTCCAGAGGGCGACATTGGCCGCCCACATGTTCCACGCGTCGATGCGCGACATCGGGCCATTTTCGTACACCGCCCGCGGCGAGGTGTAGAAGGCCGCCCAATGCTCGAAATCCGCAAGCTCGGGCATTCGCAAAATCAGGCGCTCGGTCTGAAGGGTCGGCGCGATCATGCCGTCGCGGCCGCCGCCGCCCTTCGTTGCCTTGCGGAAGGGAAAAGGCAGGTGGATACGCGCGGGCGCGCGCCTGGCTGTGCGCAGCAATTTCATTTCTTCTTGCCAAATCCGCCGAGGCCCGACAGCCCGCCCGGCAGATTCAGGCCGCCAAGGCCGCCCCGCCCGCCGGGCAGGCCGCCGCCCATGCCTTCCTGCATTCCCTTGGCCATCGCGGCCATTTCGTCGGGGCTCATCCTGGCCGGATCGGGCATGCCGCCCTTGCCCATCATGCCCTTCATCGCCTGTCTGAGCATCCCGCCTTTGCCCATCCTGCCCATCTTCTTCATCATGTCGGCCATCTGGCGGTGCATCTTTACCAGCTTGTTGAGGTCCGACACCTCGAGCCCGGCGCCGGCGGCGATGCGTTTCTTGCGGCTGGCCTGCAAGAGATCGGGGCTGGCGCGTTCCTTTTTGGTCATCGAGTTGATCAGCGCGATCTGGCGGCGCAGCATGGTGTCGTCAAAGCCGGCCTCTTCGATCTGTCTGGACATCTTGCCCATGCCCGGCATCATGCCCATGATGCCCTGCATCCCGCCCATCTTCATCATCTGTTCGAGCTGGCCCTTGAGGTCGTTCATGTTGAAGAGGCCCTTCTGGAACCGCTTCATCATGCGTTCGGCCTGTTCTGCCTCGATGGTCTGCTGGGCCTTTTCGACCAGCGCGACGATATCGCCCATGCCGAGGATGCGCCCGGCGATGCGCTCGGCCTCGAAGGTTTCGAGCGCGTCCATCTTTTCGCCAAGGCCCACGAAACGGATCGGCTTGCCGGTCACCGCGCGCATGGACAGGGCCGCACCGCCGCGCCCGTCGCCATCCATGCGGGTCAGCACCACGCCGGTGATGCCGATCTTGGCGTCGAATTCCTGGGCCACCTCGACGGCGACCTGGCCGGTCAGCCCGTCGACGACAAGAAGCGTTTCGCGGGGTCTGGCGATGGCGGCGACCTCGGCCACCTCGTCCATCAGCACCTGGTCGATCTGCAACCGGCCGGCGGTGTCGAGCATATAGACATCATAGCCGCCAAGCGTGGCCTGCTGTTTGGCGCGCCTGGCGATCTGCACGGCGGTTTCGCCCTTGACGATCGGCAATGTGTCGACGCCGATCTGGCGCCCGAGGATGGCGAGCTGTTCCATCGCGGCGGGGCGGTTGGTGTCGAGCGAGGCCATGAGAACGCGCTTCTTCTCGCGTTCGGCCAGGCGTTTGGCGAGCTTGGCGGTGGTCGTGGTCTTGCCGCCGCCTTGCAGGCCGACCATCAGGATCGGCGCGGGCGGATTGTCGATTTTCAGCGTGCCCGGATCCTGGCCGCCCCTGAGCACGTCGATCAGCGCATCATGGACGATCTTGACGACCTGCTGGCCGGGGGTGACGGATCTGGTGACCGCCTGGCCGGTGGCCTTTGCCTCCACCGCTTTCACGAAATCGCGCGCAACGGGCAGCGAGACATCGGCCTCCAGCAGCGCCACGCGCACCTCGCGCAGGGCGGTTTTCACATCCTCGGCGGAAAGTGCGCCCTGCTTGGTCAGCCGGTCAAAGACGCCGGAGAGACGTTCCGATAGATTCTCGAACACCGCGCGGCCCTCCCTGGCCAATACCATTTGCCCCCGATATGTGCCGCGGGGGCGCCAAACGCAAATCGCACCCGTGGGCGCAACGCGCTGACGGATGGCGATCCCCGGTCGGGCCGGGGACCGGAAGCTGTGTCACTTCCGGGAACCCGGCCCGTTTAGACGGGCGGGGCGGGAAGAGTCAAGCGAAGGTTGCGGCGCGGGAGCGGGCGGGCAGGGTGGCGATCACGGTTTTTTGCGGCAAGCCGGAAGGCCGGTGTTCCTTTCAGGGTTCACGGCGATCGGGGTTCACGGCGATCGGGGTTCACGGCGGTCGGGGTTCACGGCGGTCGGGGTTCATGGGGGGGGGCCGGGCGCATGACGCGCCGAACGCAAACGCGCGGGGCATTGCGGCCCCGCGCGGTCTTGTTGCAGCCAAGTGGCGGCGATCGGCGGTTGCGCCGGCCGTCCGGCTTACCGGTCGCTGCCGCGCGAATGGGTCGGCGTGGCGACCCATGTGCCGCTCAGATCGTTGCGCGCAACGCCCGCTTCCTTCTGGCTGTCGAAGAAGTTGATCAGGCGCCGGTAGTCGTTGGCTTCGGTGGCCGAGGACAATTCGCCAAGCTGGGCCAGCGTGTAGACGCCGGGCTGCACCCCGACGGAGCGGGCGAGCTGGTTGTTGGTCATGGCAAAGGCGGGCGCCGAAACGGCGAGGGCGAGGGCGGTGAGGGTGAGTTTGCCGAACATGGTCTGTCCTTTCGGTTGGTGCGGAACGGGTCCGCTCGTGGAAGGCCCGGAATTGGGCGACCTTGGTCTTGCAAGTCTTCGGCGGTGAGGACCTTTCGGTAGCCTTTCCGCCGCCTGCCCAACCCAGATGGGCATTGTATTTCGGCAGAAAATACGTCTTTGTGTCGACGTCATGTTCGTTGACGCACAGCAAGATCCTGTGATCTGGATGCGAGAAAAATGAACGAATCCGTGAGGTTGACGTGATGGATAACTGGGATGAGGTGCGCACGGCCTTTCAGGTCGCGCGCATCGGCACGGTCAGCGGCGCCGCCGAGGTTCTGGGCGTGCATCATGCGACGGTGATCCGCCATATCGACGCGCTGGAGGGGCGGCTGGGGGCAAAGCTGTTTCAGCGTCACGCGCGCGGTTACACGGCCACCGAGGCGGGGCGCGAGCTGCTCAAGGTGGCGCAGGCCACCGAAGAGCAGTTCGCCCATCTCGCGGCCCGCATCAATGGTGCGGGGGCGGGGATTTCCGGCGCGCTGGTGGTCACCTCGCTGCCGGGGCTGTCGTCGATGATCACGCCGACACTGATCCGCCTGCAGCGCGAACATCCCGAACTGACGGTGCATTATGTGACCGACGCACGGGTGTTCCGGCTCGAATACGGCGAGGCGCATGTCGCGATCCGGGCCGGCGCCAGGCCCGAAGAGCCGGACAATGTGGTTCAGCGGCTGGCCACGCATTGCGTGGCGCTTTACGGATCGCGGGACTATCTTGCGGGGGCGGGGATCGCGGTGGACGAAGGCGCGCTTGGCGCGCACCGCTTTGTCGGGCCACAGGGAACCGACAGCCGCGCGCCGTTTTTCCGCTGGCTCTACGAGAAGGCCGGGCCGGGGCGGGTGGTCTTTCACTCCAACGATGGCACGGCGCAGATGGATGCCGTTGTGGCGGGGGCGGGGCTCGGGTTCCTGCCGGTGCAGCTGGCGCGGGGGCGCGGCGATCTGGTGGAAGTGATGCCGCCGCGGGCCGAATGGGAGGTGCCGCTGTGGCTGGTCACCCATGTCGATCTGCACCGCACCGCCAAGGTTCAGGCCTTCGTCACCGCCGTGAAGGAGGATCTGCGCGACGCCGCGGGGTTGTCTGGCTGAGACCCGGGCGCTGCGGGCGCCGGGATGCGCCTCCGGCGGGAGTATTTGTGCAAAGAAGAAACCGGCATTTCGGGGGCGTTTCAGCCGGTCGGGCCGATCTCGATCGCGAGGAAGCGCTCGAAGGCGTCGAAATCCACCGGGTCGAACTGGCCGAAACCCTGAATCCATACCGTGGCGGCGCGCATTGCGTCGGGTTCCAGTTTGCACCATTTCACCCGGCCGCGCTTTTCCTGGGAAATCAGCCCGGCTGCGGCCAGGACGGCCAGATGTTTCGAGATCGCCGCCAGCGACATCGCGAACGGGGCGGCGACATCCGTTACGGCCATGTCGTCTTCGAGCAGCAGCACCAGGATCGCCCGCCGGGTCGGGTCGGCGAGGGCTGCGAAGATCGCATCGAGACTGGCGGGCACGGCGGCGGTCATGGCGGTATCTCTGCGCGCTCGTCTGCGGATCGTCAACCGCCGGGTTGAATATGCGCGGCGGGGCGAACCGGGCGGATTTCCGGGCGCGGCGCCGGATCCGGTTTGGCCGGTTTTTGAAATATCATTGCTTTCCAGTTGGTTGCGAAAAACCGGGGCGGCCGCTTCGGTGCTTGACTCCGATCGGCGCGGCTTTTAGCTATCGCGCAACTGTCCCTGGGGGCACATGCCATGTCTGACGAGCCTGATCCGGAGCGGCTGCGCGCGCTCGAACAGCGGATCCGCGAGGCGAGGCAGGCAACCGCGCCCAAGCCGCCGAGGGACGAGCATTACAGTGCCGCGAGCCAGGGCTGGCGGATGGTGATCGAACTGGTTTCGGGCCTCGGGATCGGTTTTGGCATCGGATACGGATTGGATATGGTTTTCGGAACCCTGCCGCTGTTTCTGGTGCTGTTCATCTTGCTGGGCTTCGCGGCCGGGGTGAAGACGATGCTTCGCACCGCGCGCGAGATCCAGGATACCAATGCGGCGGGACGATCCGCCGATGACGAGAGGGCATAGACGTGGCGACGCAAGAGCATGGCGAAGGTCTGGTTTTCCATCCGATGGATCAGTTTTCCATCAGGCCGCTGTTTGGCGATGGCGCGATTCACATGTACACCCCGACCAACGCCACCCTGTGGATGGCATTTTCGGTGCTGTGCATCTTCACGCTGTTCGTGCTGGGTACGCGCGGCCGGGCCACGGTGCCGAGCCGCATCCAGTCGGTTGCCGAGCTGGGCTATGGTTTCATCCACAAGATGGTCGCCGATGTGGCCGGCAAGGACGGGCTGAAATACTTCCCCTACATCTTTACCGTGTTCTGTTTCATCGTCTTTTCGAACTTTCTCGGGCTGCTGCCGAAATCCTTCACGTCGACCTCGCATGTCGCGGTGACCGGGCTTCTGGCGATCGTGGTCTTCGTGACGGTGACGGTCATCGGCTTCGTCAAGAACGGCGCGGGGTTTCTGGCGCTGTTCTGGATCGATTCGGCGCCGTTGCCGCTGCGCCCGCTTCTGGCGGTGATCGAGGTGATTTCCTATTTCGTGCGGCCGGTCAGCCATTCCATCCGTCTTGCCGGCAACATGATGGCCGGACATGCGGTGATCAAGGTTTTCGCGGCTTTCACGCCGCTGATCCTGATCTCGACCGGGATCGGCGTGATTGTCACGCCGCTTTCCATCGTCGCCATTTCGGCGATCTACGCGCTTGAAGTGCTCGTGGCCTTCATCCAGGCCTATGTGTTCACCATCCTGACCTGTGTCTACCTGAAGGATGCCCTGCATCCCCATCACTGATCAGGACCAATCATTCCACCAATTCCATGTAAGGAGAGACGACAATGGAACTTGCAGCAGCAGCAGTCTTGGGAAAATACATCGGTGCGGGCATGGCCTGTACCGGCATGGGCGGCGCCGCGGTTGGCGTGGGTCACGTCGTGGGCAACTTTCTGGCGGGCGCCCTGCGCAACCCGTCGGCGGCCAACGGCCAGACCGCCACGATGTTCATCGGTATCGCCTTTGCCGAAGCGCTGGGGATCTTTTCGTTCCTCGTTGCGCTGCTCTTGATGTTCGCGCTCTGATCCAGAACCGCATCCTTACCAATGGACGGACGCGCCCGCGCCCGTCCGGGGTGTCATCCGGAAGCAGGGGGCCAACATGGCAAGTACCACGCAAGCCGCGAGCGAAGCAGCCGGCAATGCCGCCGGGGCGGCCGGGCACGCGGCGGAAAAAGTCGGCATGCCGCAGCTAGATTTCGCGACCTATCCGAACCAGATATTCTGGCTCGTGGTTGCGTTGATCGCTATTTATCTGATCCTGTCGCGCGTTGCCCTGCCGCGCATCGGCGGCATCCTGGCCGATCGTCAGGGGGCGATCACCAACGATATCGCGGCGGCCGAGGATCTCAAGCAAAAGGCGGTCGAGGCGGAAGCGGCCTATGGCAAGGCGCTTACGGATGCGCGCAGCGAAGCCAGCCGCATCGTCGCCGAGGCCAGGGACGAGATCCAGAAGGATCTGGATGTGGCGATCGCCAAGGCCGATGCCGAGATCGCCGCGAAGTCGGCCGAATCGGCCCGCCGGATCGACGAGATCCGGGCCAGTGCGGCGGCCAATGTGACCGAGGTCGCCAGGGATACGGCGGCGGCGATTGTCGCGGCTCTGGGCAGCAAGGCCGACGCCAAGGCCGTTGACGCCGCCGTCACCGCGCGGCTGAAAGGGTGAGACAATGAAAAAGCTATGCCTTTTGTTGTGCGTCACGGCGACGCCGGCGCTTGCGGCATCGGGGCCGTTCTTCACGCTGCGCAGCACCGATTTCGTCGTGACGATTTCGTTCCTGCTGTTTGTGGCGGTTCTGGTCTACCTGAAGGTTCCCGGCCTTTTGGGTGGGCTTCTGGACAAGCGCGCGGCGGGGATCAAGGCCGATCTGGACGAGGCGCGTGCCCTGCACGACGAGGCGCGCGGCATTCTTGCGTCCTATGAGCGCAAGCACAAGGAAGTGCGCGAACAGGCCGACCGGATCGTCGACAGCGCCAAGCGCGAGGCGATGGCGGCGGCCGAACAGGCCAAGGCCGATCTGGCCGCGTCGATCACCCGCAGGCTGGCGGCCGCCGAGGACCAGATTGCCTCGGCCGAGGCCGCGGCGGTACGCGAAGTGCGCGACCGGGCGGTTACACTGGCTGTCGCCGCGGCGGGCGACCTGATTGCCGGGCAGATGAGCGCCGCCGACAAGGCCAAGCTGATCGAGGCGTCGATCGGCGAGGTCGAGGCCAAGCTGCACTGATCGCCGCCGGGCAGGCCGGAACAGGTTGCAGCGGCCTGCCTTGGCCGGGCGGGGTTTCGGGCCCGGTGCGGTGCCTCTGGCGCGTTGTGGCCTGGCCTTCAATCGGCGGTGTGCCGCCTGCCCCCAAGGCGGGCCACGAAAGGCGATGCCCGATGTTTCGAAGGAACGCCGCGACACATTACTGGCGTTGTTTTTCGTGTTCGAAACGCAATTGCGCGACGATTTCGTTGCGATCGGCCCGGCGCTGGGCGGCGAGTGCCGTTTCGACAAAGTTCAGGTGGCTGATGATCGCGGCGCGCGCGCCGGCCGGGTCGCGCGATTGCAGCGCTTCGTTGATCGCCCGGTGCTGATCGAGAAGCGCGCCGCGCGTCGTGCGTTGCTGGAACATGATCCGGCGATTGTAGAACACGCCTTCGCGCAAGAGATCGAACATGGCGCGCATCATGTGGAGCATGATGACATTGTGGCTGGCCTCGATGATCGCCATATGGAATTCGGCGTCAAGCTGGGCCTCGCCGGTGCCGTTGCGCTTGGTGTTGGCGGTCTCCATCCGCGCGAAGATCGTTGCGATCACCTTGAGATCGGTGTCCGAAGCCATCACGGCGGCCCGTTCGGCGGCGAGCCCTTCAAGATCGCGCCGGAAGGCGAGATAGTCGAACACCGCCTGATCGTGGGTTCCGAACAGCCGGATCAGGGCGGGCGAGAAAGCGGAGCCCAGCACATCGGCCACGAAGATCCCCGAACCCGCGCGACTGGTCAACAGCCCGGAGGACTGCAACTCGGCCACGGCTTCGCGCAGCGACGGGCGCGACACGCCGAGCCGTTCAGCCAGATCGCGTTCGGCGGGCAGGCGTTCGCCGGGGCGAAGAATGCCTTGCAGGATCAGCGATTCGATCTGCCGCGTGACCGACTGCGAAAGTTTTTCAGGCTCAATCTTGCGATACGGCATGTCACCCCCCGTCAACCAGTCAAGGTATAGGGCCGCGACGGGGGGGCAAGCAATGGAAAAGGCTGGGCAAATGGTTTCCCGGCTTTTTGACCCGCCGCCAGCGCCGCTTAGCGGATCGGGATGATGTGGATTTCCACGCGGCGGTTCTGCGCCCGGCCTTCGGCGGTCAGGTTGGAGGCCACGGGCTGATCCTCGCCGCGGCCGTAGGCGGCGATGCGGGTCCCGGAAACGCCGCCATTGCGCAAAATGGCCGCCACGGCGTCGGCGCGGCGCTGCGACAGATCGCGGTTATGGGCGGCAGAGCCGGTATTGTCGGTATGCCCGACGATTTCGACACGCGTGTTGGGGTAACGGTTGAGGTTGTCGGCAACCGTGTAGAGATCGTTCTGGATGCTCGGCTGTACGGCGGCGCTGTCGGTGGCGAAGAGGATGCCTTCGGGCATGATCACGACAAGTTCGTCACCGTTGTTGACGATCCGCACCCGGCCGTCATTGATTTCGGCCTGAAGTTCGGCGGCCTGTTTGTCGAGGTTGTTGCCGATCACCCCGCCGGCAAGGCCGCCGATGGCGGCGCCGACCACGGCGCGGTCGAGCTTGTCCTTGCCGCCGCGGCCGCTGAGGATACCGGCCAGCGCGCCGATGCCGGCACCGGTCAGCGCGCCTTCGCGCGTGCGCTGATTGGGGTCGCTTGAATAAGTGTCGACCGGCGTGCAGGCCGACAGGAATAGGGCGGCGGCGGTGCCGCAAAGAACAAGGGGTGTAATGCGCATGAAAGCTGCTCCGTTGGGTTGTGCCTGGGTGTCAGGTGGTAGATTAACCCCTGTTAGGCAATAACACCCGCTCGGGAATCGCGGCTGAGCGGCTTTTGGCCCATCACAAAGCCGAGAGCCCCTGCCCGGCGTCCTGACGGGCGGCTTCCCAGGCCAGCATGGCGCGCTTGACCGGCAATCCCCAGTGATAGCCGCCAAGCCCGCCGGATTTACGCAAGGCACGATGGCAGGGGATCAGCCAGGAAACCGGATTGCGCCCGACCGCGGTGCCGACGGCGCGCACGGCGCGGGGGCTGCCGACCGACCGGGCAATTTCGGAATAGGTGGTCACATGGCCTGTGGGGATGCGCAGCAGGGCCTCCCAGACCTTGATCTGGAACGGCGCGCCGATCATGTGCAGCCGGGTTTCGCCCGATTGCCCCAGAGCCGGTTCGGCCCAGCCCGCAATGGCGGCGGCATCTTCGGTGAAGGTGGCCCTGGGCCAGCGGCCGGACAGGTCGGCGAAGGCCGCGTCGCGCCCGCAATCCTCGGCAAAGGCCAGCCCGCAGAGGCCCCGGTCGGTGGCCATCGCCAGAGCCTCGCCGAAGGCCGAGGGGAACCAGCCGTAGCGGACACTGAGCCCGGCGCCGGCACGGGCGAATTCACCGGGGCTCATCGCCTCCCAGCGCAGGAACAGATCGTGCAGCCGGCCCGCGCCGGACAGCCCGCTTTCAATGGCGGTGTCGAGCACGGTGAAACGCTCGGCCAGCAACCGCCTGGCGTGGCCGATGGTCAGGTATTGCTGATAGCGTTTGGGCGACACGCCGACCCAGCGCGAAAACACCCGCTGGAAATGCGCCGGGCTCATCCGCAGCCGGGTGGCGAGATCGTCGAGCGAAAGCGCGGCGCCGCCTTCGGCGTCGATCTGCGCCAGGGCGCGGGCGATGACGCCGTAGTGGTATCCATCGTTGATCGGTTCGTCCAGCATGGTCCTGTCTCCTTGGGTGGGAAGATAGGCGATGATCGCGGCTCATGCGACCCGAAAGCTGCTGTTCTTCGGGGGCGAGCGATGCGGGGTGGATGGGGCCGGAAAACAGCCCCCGCCAAGGTCGGACCGGTCGATCCGGGGGCGGACCGGAGCCGGCCCGCGCCGCAACAGAGGTTCGGCAAGCGGCAATGCCGCGGGCGGCAGGCAGTGCGCCACGGCCGCCGCAGCCAGCGTTTCGACCCAGACTCCGTCGGCGAGAACGATTTCATGCGAGCCAAGCAGAAGGTGGAAAGGGTGTTGCGCATCACGCCGCGCCGGTTCCGGCCGGGCGCCGATGGCCCGCCCGGCGTCGACCAGCGCCTCGGCGGTGCCGAAACGGGCGGCGCGTTCGGCGATGGTCACGAGGATGCCATGCCCGGCGGCAAGGCGCAGTGCCGTGGCGGCCGGATCGGCCGGTGGGCGTGGAAGGCGGATTGTCGGGTGGCCCGGCCCGCCGCTGTGGCCCGGCCCGGCCCACAAGAGCGGCAGATAGCCAGCATCGCGGGTCAGGACGAGATCGCCGGGGCGCAGCCATTCGACAGGGATATTGCCGCCCCGGGTGGCGATCCGGGTGGCGCCGCAAAGGCCGGGCAACGTAACCCGCGCCCGGGTGCTGCCTGCTGTGTGAAACCCTGCCGCCATGCCCACCCCCGAATTGGCCCGCCCCCGAATTGGCTCGCCCCCGAATTGGCCCGCCCCCGAATTGGCCTGCCCCGTCTTGTGGGTGCCGATTGTCGCAGGCAGGCCCGAAATTGCGGTTAACGGACATCGGCGCGCGTAAATCCGGGTGCCGGGGCTTGCCGGGGCGCAATGCGGCGGGCATATCGCGGGATATGGCCAGCCAGCGCGACTATCAGACGCTTTGCGAAATTTTCACCCGGTTCCGCGCGGCGGAGCCGGAACCGAAGGGCGAACTGGCGCATACCAATGCCTTTACGCTGCTGGTTGCGGTCGTGTTGTCGGCCCAGGCGACGGATGCAGGGGTCAACAAGGCGACGCGGGGCCTTTTCGCCGTGGCCGACAACCCGCAAGCGATGCTGGCGCTGGGCGAAGAAGGTGTTGCCGGGCATATCAGGACCATCGGGCTGTTTCGCCAGAAGGCCAGGAACGTGATCAGGCTGAGCGGCATTCTGTGCGCGGAACATGGCGGCCAGGTGCCGTCGTCGCGCGCCGCGCTGATGCGCCTGCCGGGGGTGGGCCGCAAGACCGCCAACGTGGTCCTGAACCTGTGGTTCGGCCAGCCCGCGCAGGCGGTCGACACGCATATCTTCCGGGTCGGCAACCGCACCGGGATTGCGCCCGGCAAGGATGTCGAAGCCGTCGAGCGCGCGCTAGAGGACAACGTTCCGGCCGAGTTCCAGCGGCACGCCCATCACTGGCTGATCCTGCATGGCCGTTATGTCTGCCTGGCGCGCAAGCCCAGGTGCGGCGTCTGCATCATTCGCGATCTGTGCCCCTATGAGGAGAAAACCCCGTGACCAAGCGCTATCGGGTTGTCGGTATCGGCAATGCCATCGTCGATGTGCTGGCCCAGACCGACGACACCTTTCTGGACCTGATGGGAATCGAGAAGGGGATCATGCAACTGGTCGAGCGCGACCGCGGCGAGCTGCTTTACGGCGCGATGCAGGATCGCACCCAGGCGCCGGGCGGGTCGGTGGGCAATACCATTGCCGGGCTGGGCAATCTCGGACTTGGCGCGGCCTTCATCGGGCGGGTGCGCGATGATGCGCTGGGCCGGTTCTTTGCCAGATCGCTGACGCTGGAGGGCACCGATTTTCCCAATCCGCCGGTGGCCGGGGCCGAGCTGCCGACTTCGCGCTCGATGATCTTCGTGACCCCGGATGGCGAACGGTCGATGAACACCTATCTGGGGATTTCGGCCGATCTGGGGCCGGACGATGTGGCGGATGATGTGGCGGGGCAGGCGGATTATCTGTTTCTCGAGGGTTACCTGTTCGACAAGGACAAGGGCAAGGAAGCGTTCGGCAAGGCCGCGCGGGCCTGCCACGCGGGCGGCGGGAAGGCGGGAATCGCCCTTTCCGACCCGTTCTGCGTGGATCGCCACCGCAACGATTTCCGGCGGCTGGTCACGCAGGAGATGGATTACGTCATCGGCAACCAGCACGAATGGCAAGCGCTCTATCAGACCGAGGACCTTGAGGCCGCGCTCGGGCAGGCGCGGGGCGAATGCCCGGTCGTGGTGTGCACGCGCTCGGGCGCCGATGTGATCTTGCTGCGCGGCGATGAGCGCGCAGATGTGCCGGTCCACCGTGTCGCGCCGGTCGATGCGACGGGGGCGGGCGATCAGTTCGCGGCCGGGTTTCTCTACGGGCTGGCCACGGGGCAGGCGCTGAAGGTCGCAGGCCGCATGGGCTGTATCGCTGCCGCCGAGGTGATCAGCCATTTCGGGGCGCGCCCGGAGAGGGATGTGAAGGCGCTGTTCCGGGCCGAAGGGCTAATCTGAGGTCTGCAACCGCGGCGGATTTTCAGGGCCGGGCCGGCGGCCGGGCGGTGCCGACGCGGCGGGGGCGGGAGCCTCCGGCGGAGGTATTTTCAAACAGAAGAATCGGACAGGGCGGATTGCCGCCATGCTTTGGGGGGTGGACGGCAGGGCGGCTATTGGCCGAGTTTGGCATGGATCTCGGCCAGATCGATTTCGCCCTGCGGCAACTTGTTGGCGGGGTTCTCGAAATCGTATTTGAACAGGCGGAAGTCCCTG
Source organism: Paracoccaceae bacterium (assembly GCA_020446815.1). GTDB lineage: Bacteria > Pseudomonadota > Alphaproteobacteria > Rhodobacterales > Rhodobacteraceae > Albidovulum. Next base: position 145,774 of record JAGRDY010000025.1, on the reverse strand, counting down.
CTGTACATTTCATAGACAAGATGCATCGACAGATCGTCGAAGTAATCCTCGACCGGGTGCTGGCGTTTCGGGCCGTGGCCTTCGCTTTCGTTGAATTTGGGGATCTTGCCGAGATTGACCTTTTTCGGAGTCTTGACCGCGTCGAGCACCGATTGCATGCCGGCGTCGAATTTTTCGGTGAAGAAGATGTTGTCGTAGCGCCCGCCGTTGACGATGAAGGTCGCGATATGGCCCGACATCGCCGACCAGTGGATGTCGGGCTCCATCGGGCGGCGCCAGCGGATCGTGTCGCGGGCAAAGAGCAGGAAGCGGCGGAACGATCTGATCTGGTCGAACTCGAAGCCGCTTTCGGGGTCGCCGACCTCGATTCCGTATTTCTGCATGAGGGTCGGCACGAGATTGCCGCGATAGCGCTTGCCGTTGCGTTGAATGCCGCAGATCTTGTCGAAGAACGAGGACAGAATGCGGGTGTAGGGATTGCGCACGCAGGTAAAGGAATAGGATTTGTGGGCCTTCACGTTGGATTCGATCAGCGGCTGGCTGTCTTCCTGCGCCCATTTGTGCAGCCGGTCCGTGGCGTCGTGGATGTCGCCGTCGAAAAATTCGCCGTGATCTGAATAATACATCACCTGCCCGATCGTCGAGCAGGCGCATTTCGGCACGACGCGATAGACCATGCTTTCGCTTTCCGTCATCCAGGTTCCGGGAAACCCCATCTGTTCACACCTTGTAAGCGCCCGCAGGCCGGCCAGGCCGAAACTAGCGCGCAATTGCGGCACAATCGGCAAGGAAACTCTGTCTTTTCAACGGCTGATAACGATATTTCACTAAACAATCTACATGGTTGAGGGTATTCGGTTTCCGATATGGCAAAAATCGCCTTCATATTGCTGTGCCACAAGGATCCTTTGGGGATCATCCAGCAGGCCGAACGGCTGACGGCCGCGGGCGACTGCATGGCCATTCATTTCGATGCGCGCGCGAAGGCCTGCGATTACGAGATGATCCGCAGCGCGCTGGCCGCAAATCCCAATGTGGTCCTAGCCAGGCGCCGGGTCAAATGCGGCTGGGGCGAGTGGTCGCTGGTGCAGGCGACGCTTCATGCGGCCGCGGCGGCGGTGGATGCCTTTGCCGACGCCACGCATTTCTACATGCTGTCGGGCGACTGCATGGCGATCAAGTCGGCCGAATACATGCATGAATTTCTCGATGCCGACGATGTCGACTATGTCGAGAGTTTCGATTTCTTCGCCAGCGACTGGATCAAGACCGGCATGAAGGAAGAGCGGCTGATTTATCGGCATTTCTTCAATGAAAGGTCCCATCAATGGGCTTTTTATCAAAGCTTCGAGTGGCAAAGGCGGCTGGGGTTGACCCGCGCCATCCCGGCGGATTTGCAGATCATGATCGGCAGCCAGTGGTGGTGTCTGCGCAGGCGCACCATCGAATGGGTTCTGGAGTTTGCCGCCAGGCGCCGCGATGTGATGCGGTTTTTCCGCACGACATGGATCCCCGATGAGACATTTTTCCAGACACTGGTGCGCCATGTCGTGCCGGATCGCGAAATCCGTAACCGCACGCCGACATTCCTGATTTTCTCGGATTACGGGATGCCGGTGACGTTTTACAACGATCACTTCGACCTGCTTCTGAGTCAGGATTTCCTGTTCGCCCGCAAGATCAGCCCGGATGCCGCCGATCTGAAACGGCGGCTGGGGGATCTGTTCGCCTCCAAGGGGGTCGAATTCCAGATCTCCGATGAGGGGCGAAGCCTGCACAAGTTCCTGACCGGGCGCGGGCGCGAAGGGCGCCGTTTTGCGCCGCGGTTCTGGGAAACCGAGGCGAGCCTGGGGCGCGAGCGGGAATTGCTGATCCTGGTGTGCAAGAAATGGCATGTGGCCAAGCGATTGGCCGAAGGGATAAGGCGGATCGCCGGCATCCCCATCATCGATTATCTATTCGACGAGGAAGCCACGCCGCTGCCCGACCTGGGCGGCATCCAGTCGACGCTGGAAAAACGTAACCGTCACCGGCGCGCCCTGATGCGGATGCTGTTTGACTATCACGCGACCGACCGGCTGGTGATCTGCCTTGATCCGAAGAACATCGAACTGATCGAGGATTTCTGTTCCGACCGGTCGGTGACCCGGTTGCTGGAAATCGGCTGTAGCTTCACGGATGACTATCTGATCGGGCATGCCAAGCGGGTCGGGCTGGCGGGCGAGCACACCTCGCCGGAAACGCTGGCGCGGCTGTTGCCGACGATCCGCTTCGATCTGCGCTATGAAAGCGACCGGATCCGTGACGGCGATTTCGTACATGTCCACCGGATACGCGAAACCGCGCCAGCGCAGGAAAATGCCGTGCCTTTGGCGGCATTCTTGTCAATTGCGCCGGAAATCGCGCGCGAACTGGTGGCTAACGAGAATCTTTTTTGCGATTGAGAGGGACCATGGCCTATTCCTATGACAACGAAAACATCTTTGCGCGTATCCTGCGCGGCGAGATACCCAACGACACGGTGCTCGAGACCGAGCATTCGCTGGCATTCCACGATATCAACCCGCAGGCGCCGGTGCATGTGCTGGTGATCCCCAAGGGACCCTATGTGACCTATGATCATTTTGCCGGCACCGCCAGTTCAGGTGAAATCGTCGATTTCACCCGCGCGGTCGGGATGGTCTGTGCGCAGATGGAGGTGACGCCGGGGGCGGGGAATGCCGGCTACCGGATCATCGCCAACAACGGATCGGACGCCGTGCAGGAGGTGCCGCATCTGCATGTTCATGTGCTTGGCGGGCGGCTGCTGGGGCGGATGCTGCCGGTTTTCGCGTGAGGCCGGCATCGGGGCCGCGGCCCTGCGCGGGCCCTTGCCGCTGGCGGCCCATGCGCTATCATGGCCCGGCAAATGTTACCGGAGCCTGACCCATGCCCATCGCCGCCCCCGAGACTGAGATCGTTTCCCAATGGAAAGTCGCCTGTGACGGCGGCGAGGGGGCCTTGGGTCATCCGCGGGTCTGGCTGGTGATTCCGCATGAAACCGGGTCTGTCGAATGCGGCTATTGCGACAAGAAATTCATCCATGAAAGCGCCCGGCTGAAGGCGTCCTGAAGGCCGCTTCGCCCTGCGCCGAAGGGCCCGGGTGTGCGCGCCCGGCCAGGGACAGGCAAGGGGGCCGGTCGCGCAATAGCCTGCGAAGATTCGAGTGTAGCGCGGACAGGGAGGCGGACATGACATTCGGCAAGGGGTGCCATCTGCATCTGATCGACGGATCGGCCTTCATTTTTCGCGCCTATCATGCGCTGCCACCGCTGACGCGCAAATCCGACGGATTGCCGATCGGCGCCGTCGCCGGTTTCTGCAACCTGCTCTGGTCGCAGATCACGGCCAACAAGGGCAAGGACGGGCCGACCCATATCGCCTGCATATTTGACTATTCGTCCAAGACATTCCGCGACGATATCTATCCGCTTTACAAGGCCAACCGGCCGGAACTGCCCGAAGACCTGCGCCCGCAGTTCCCGTTGACGCGCCGGGCCACGCGCGCCTTCGGGGTGGCCTGTTACGAGCAGGAAAACTACGAGGCCGACGACATCATTGCGACATTGGCGCGGCAGGCGACCGAGGCCGGGGGCGATGTGACGATCATTTCGTCGGACAAGGATCTGATGCAGCTGGTGGGTGATGGCGTCACCATGCTGGATGCGATGAAGAACAGGCGCATCGACGTGCAGGAGGTCGAGGAAAAGTTCGGGGTCACGCCCGAGCGGGTGATCGATGTGCAGGCGCTGGCCGGGGATTCGGTCGATAACGTGCCGGGCGCGCCGGGAATCGGCATCAAGACGGCGGCGCTGCTGATCAATGAATTTGGCGATCTGGAGACCCTGCTGGATCGGGCCGCAGAGATTCGGCAGCCCAAACGCCGCCAGGCGCTGATCGACAATGCCGAGCAGATCAGGATTTCCAAGCGCCTGGTGACGCTGGAACGCCATGCGCCGATCGAGGTGAGCCTGGACGAGATGGAAGTGCGCGCCCCCGAGGCGGCGCCGCTGATGGCGTTTCTGGCGGAGATGGAGTTTCGCAGCCTGACCAAGCGCGTGGCCGGGGCGCTGAACATCGAGGCACCGGAGGTGGTGGCCGACAGCCTGTTGCCGGCGCATGCCGAAAAAGGCGATGCCGAACCTGCGGCGATGCCCGGGCGCCTGGCCTTCGAATACGACAGATACGAATGCGTGCGCGATGGCGCGGCACTGGAGCGCTGGATCGCGCTGATCCGCGAACGGGGCTATGTGGCGGTGGATACCGAAACCACCAGCCTCGATGAAATGCAGGCGGAACTGGTGGGGATTTCGCTGGCGGTGATCCCCGGCGAGGCCTGTTACATTCCCTTGGGTCACAAGGCCGGAGAGGACGATCTTTTCGGCGGCTCGGCGCGCGCGGCGGGGCAGATGGAGGTTGCCGAGGCGCTGGCGCTGCTCAGGCCGGTCCTGGAGGATGCGGCGATCCTGAAGATCGGCCAGAACATGAAATACGACTGGAAGATCCTTGCGCGCTGCGGCATTCGCGTCGCGCCCATCGACGACACCATGCTGATGTCTTATGCGATGCATGCGGGCCTGCACAATCACGGCATGGATTTTCTGTCCGACAAGTATCTGGGCCACGCGCCGATTCCGATCAAATCCCTGCTGGGTACCGGAAAGTCGGCGGTGACCTTCGACAAGGTGCCGGTGGATGAGGCGGCACGATATGCCGCCGAGGACGCCGATATCACCCTGCGTCTGTGGCAGGCGTTCAAGCCGGACCTGCACCGGGCCAGGGTGACGACAGTCTATGAAACGCTGGAACGCCCCCTGGTGCCGGTGCTGGCGGAAATGGAGATGGCCGGCATCCGCGTCGATGCCGGCACGCTCAGGCGCATGTCGGGCGTGTTTGCACAGAAGATGGCGGAGCTCGAGGCAGAGATACACGATCTTGCGGGCGGGCCCTTCAATGTCGGCAGCCCCAAGCAGCTGGGCGAGATCCTGTTCGACCAGATGGGCCTGCCGGGCGGTCAGAAGGGCAAGACCGGGGCCTATACGACCGGGGCCGACGTGCTGGAGGATCTGGCCGCCGAAGGGCATGAGCTGCCCGCGCGGGTGCTTGACTGGCGGCAGATTGCCAAGCTCAAATCGACCTATACGGATGCGCTTCAGACCCATGTGCATCCGGATACCGGCCGGGTGCACACTTCCTATGCCATCGCCGGGGCCTCGACCGGGCGGCTGGCCTCGACCGACCCGAACCTGCAAAACATCCCGGTCAGGACCGAGGAAGGCCGCCGACTTCGCGAGGCGTTCGTGGCCGGGCCGGGAATGCGGCTGGTCAGTCTCGATTACAGCCAGATCGAATTGCGCATTCTGGCGCATGTGGCGGATATTCCGGCGCTGAAACAGGCGTTCAGGGACGGCATCGACATTCATGCGCTGACCGCCAGCCAGATGTTCGGGGTGCCGGTCGAGGGCATGGACCCGGGCATCCGCCGTCAGGCCAAGGCGATCAACTTCGGCGTCATCTACGGGATTTCCGCATTCGGGCTGGCGCGCAACCTGCGAATACCACGCGCCGAGGCGCAGGCCTTCATCGACACCTATTTCGAGCGCTTCCCCGAGATCAGGGCCTATATGGAAGGCACCGTGGCCTACGCCAGGCAGCACGGCCATGTCCGGACGCTTTTCGGCCGCAAGATCCATACCCCCGAGATCAACGCCAAGGGGCCGCGTGCGGGTTTTGCCAGGCGGGCCGCGATCAATGCGCCGATCCAGGGGGCGGCGGCGGATGTGATCCGCCGCGCGATGGTGCGCATGCCCGAGGCGATCGCCGGTCTCGGCGCGACCATGCTCTTGCAGGTGCATGACGAACTGCTGTTCGAGGTAGAGGAAGGTTCGGTGGCGGATCTGATCGCCGCGGCGCGCGCCGTGATGGAAGGCGCGGCGCATCCGGCGGTGCATCTCGATGTGCCGCTGATGGTCGATGCGGGGCAGGGGGCGAACTGGGCCGAGGCGCATTGAGGAGGGCCGTTTCGGGGGGGCATCGAGCCCCCCTCGCCGGCGGGCCGCGCCGCGGCGCGGACCGGCGCCTCCGGCGGGAGTATTTGGGCAAAGGTGAAACCGGTTGACAGGCGCGCGCCAGGGCGAAATCCTTGCCAAAGGACGTGGCCGGACGGGGGCCGGCGGGTTTCATGGCGGCGCACCGGGCGGCGCTGCGTCGAGGAGGGATCTTGATGCCACATGAGGGCGTCGGGCGGCATGCGGGGCATCACCACCATCCTGATCCCGCGGCGGGCGACCGCAAGGTTGCGCTGGCGGTGGCGGTCAATCTGGCGCTGACGGTGGCGCAGGTGGCGGGCGGGGTCGTGTCGGGATCGGTGGCGCTGATCGCCGATGCGATGCACAACCTGTCGGATGCGGTGGCCCTGATCATCGCCTTTCTGGCGCGGCGGATCGCGCGGCGTCCGGCGACGCCCGAGATGTCTTTCGGATATGGCCGGGCCGAAGTGGTGGCGGCGTTGGTCAATTACACCACGCTGATCGTGATTTCGGTCTGGCTGGGGTATGAGGCGCTGGTGCGGATGATCGACCCGCCGGAGGTGACCGGCTGGATCGTCGTGGTGCTGGCGGGGATTGCGCTGGCGGTCGATCTGATCACGGCGGGGCTGACCTGGCGTCTGGCCCGCGACAGCATGAATATCCGCGCCGCATTCCTGCACAACCTGGCCGATGCGGGAACCTCGGTGGCGGTGATTGTCAGCGGCATGATGATCATGCTCTATGACTGGCGGCTGGCCGATCCGTTGATCACGCTGGCGATCTCCGGCTGGATATCATGGCACGCCATTCGCGAGACCGGGCCGGTGATCCGTATCCTGATGCTGGCGGCACCGCCGGAAATGGCGCCGCAGGACATCCGTCGGGTGATCGAGGATCATGCCGGGGTGGCGGGTGTGCATCATCTGCATTTGTGGCAACTGGATGAAAAGCGCATCTCGCTAGAGGCGCATCTGGTGCTGGCCGAGGGGGCGGCGGCGACCGTGACGGTAGCGGAGACCAAGGCCCTGGTCGGCAGGGTTTTCGGGATCACCCATGCGACGTTCGAGATCGAGACACGTGCGTCGGGCTGCGCCGGGTCATCCTGCGGGCCCTGAATGCATCCAGCCGAGACCCGCGTCCGTCGTGGTGCGCGGCGCGTATTCCGCCGACACGAAGCCGTCATAGCCATCCGCATCGAGGCGCGCGAAAAAGCGTGGATAGTCGATTTCGCCTCCGGTCGGTTCGTGCCGCCCCGGATGACCGGCCATCTGGACATGAACGGCGCGGTGGCCGTGACGGGCCCAGGTGCCGATCAGATCGCCGGTGATCCGGTGGGCGTGATAGGCGTCGAATTGCAGGCCGAGATTGGGGGCGGCCACCGCATCGAGGATATCGGCGGCCAGTTCGAAGTCATCGAGGAAATAGCCGGGCATGTCATGCCGGTTGATCGGTTCGATTGTCAGGTGCGATTTCGGGGCGCGCGCGGTGGCCCAGGCGAGGTTTTCGATCAGCGCCGCGCGCGCCGCCTCGCCGGAGCCGGGACCGGACATGACGTGGATGAACCTGGGTTTGAGAACGCCGGCAAAGCGCAAGGCCCGGTCGAAATCGTGGCGGAACCGACCGCGCAGTTCAGGTGCGGCGGCAAAACCCTGCGGGCCGCCGGTGGCATTTGGCGGCGGGCAGTTCATCAAGACGAAGGCAAGGCCGTTCACTACCAGCTGGTCCCGCATGTCCTGGGTCGGACAATCGTAGGGAAAGAGCACCTCGACCGCGTCAAAACCGGCTTCCCTGGCGGCGCGGAACCGGTCCATGAAGGGCAGTTCGGCAAACAGCCAGCTCAGGTTGGCGGCAAAGCGCGGCATCAGGGAAGTTCTGCCGACGGGATGATCGGAAAGAACACCCCGCCCGACCAGAGGCCGAACCAGCTGTTGCCCTCGTGCGGTTCGTGGCGGCCGAGATCGATCAGGCGGTAAAAGGTCTTGCGGTCGATCAGCGCCTCGAGATTGGCGCGGATATGGATGTAGGGCGAAGGTTCGCCGGTTTCGCGATCGCGCACCACGCGAATCGGATGATCCGGGCCTGCCGTGACCGCATCGCCGACATTGGTGGTGAAGCTCAGTAACTGCCTGTCGCCGGACCCGGTCGCATCGGCGTCGATGGCGACGAAAGGGGCATCGACGACCCGGATGCCGACCTTTTCGACGGGCGTGACGAGGAAATAATCGTCGCCGTCCTTGCGGATGATCGACGAAAAGAGCCTGACCAGCGCGTGGCGGCCAATCGGTGTGCCCAGATAGAACCAGGTGCCGTCGCGGCGGATTTCCATGTCGAGATCGCCGCAGAATGGCGGATTCCACAAATGGACCGGCGGCGGGCCCTTTTTTGCGGCGGATTTCGCGGCCGCGATGAGGTTTTCCGCCGATGGCTTCACGATCAATTGTAGTTTGGGGTCATTTGTCATTGGTGCCGGTGTGAATTTCTGCCTTTATGGTCGACAGTATATCGAATGAGGAGAGCTTGTCATGGCTGCGACCGACGAATTGCTGGCAGAGATCGAGGATCTGGGACAAAAACTCAACCGGGCGCGGGTGTCGGTAAGCCAAAGGTTCATCGGTCAGGAACGGGTGGTCGATCTATCGCTGATGGCGCTGATCTGCGGGGGCCACGGGTTGCTCGTGGGGTTGCCGGGGCTGGGCAAGACCATGTTGGTCGATACGCTGGCCACGGTAATGGGGATGAGCGCCGGGCGCGTGCAGTTCACCCCCGATCTGATGCCCGCCGATATTCTCGGTTCGGAAGTGCTGGAGACTGCCCGCGATGGCAGCCGCGGGTTTCGCTTCATCGAAGGGCCGGTGTTCTGCCAGCTTCTGATGGCCGACGAGATCAACCGCGCCAGCCCGCGCACCCAGTCGGCCCTGCTGCAGGCGATGCAGGAGCGGCAGGTCACGGTGGCGGGCCAGCACCGGCCCTTGCCCGAACCGTTTCATGTGCTGGCGACGCAGAACCCCATCGAACAGGAAGGCACCTATCCGCTGCCCGAGGCGCAGCTGGACCGTTTTCTGGTGCAGATCGATGTCGATTACCCCGAGCGCGGCACCGAACGCGACATTTTGTTGGCGACCACAGGGGTTGAGGATGCCCGGTCCGATCAGGTCTTTAGCGCCGAAGAACTGATGGCCGCGCAAATCACGGTGCGGCGGATGCCGGTGGGCGAAAAGGTGGTCGAGACGATTCTCGATCTGGTGCGCGCCTGTCGGCCGGGCACGGCCGAAGCGGGCGCCGCCGTCAATGCCAGCGTCAGCTGGGGGCCGGGGCCGCGGGCGGCGCAGGCGCTGATGCTGGGGGTGCGGGCGCGGGCACTTCTGGACGGCCGGCTGGCCCCTTCCACCGACGATGTGCTGGCCCTGGCGCGGCCGGTCCTGTCGCATCGCATGGCCTTGTCCTTTGCCGCGCGCGCGCGGGGTGAAAACCTGGCCGTCGTGATCGAAGGCGTGGCGCGGGACGTGACGCGGGCCGAGGCGGCATGACCCTGGCGCCCCCCACCTCTGCCCGACCGGCCGGGCTGCGGCGCGAGGCCGAGGCACTGGCTTCGGTGCTGCCGGCTTTGCTGGCCGAAGCGCGGCATCTGGCGGCGACGGTGCAAATGGGCGACCACGGGCGACGTCGGTCGGGCATGGGCGACGAGTTCTGGCAATACCGCGCCGCCGATGCAACCGACGAGGCGCGCGCCATCGACTGGCGCCGGTCCGGGCGCGCCGATCAGCAATTCGTGCGCGAAAAGGAATGGCAGGCGGCGCAGTCGGTGCATCTGTGGGTCGACGATGCGCGGTCGATGGAATTTTCAGGAGACAAGGGGCGGCAGGCCAAGGCCGACCGCGCCCGGCTTCTGGCGCTGGCACTGGCGGTTCTGCTGATCCGGGGCGGCGAACGGGTGGGGCTTGCCGATGGCCTCGCTCCGCCGCGCGCGGGAGAGGTGCAGTTGATAAGGCTGGCGCAGCAATTCACCGCCCCGGCCGGGCAGGCCGATTTCGGCGCGCCGGTGGTAGAGACGGTCCTGCCCGGATCGCGGGCGGTGTTCATTTCGGATTTTCTGGGCGCGCCCGAGGCGGTGGAAAAGGCGCTGATCCATGCTGCCGACCGGGGGGTCACTGGCGTCTTGCTGCAGGTTCTCGACCCGGTGGAGGAGGCATTTCCCTTCGATGGCCGCACGATCTTTGAAAGCATGACCGGGGCGGTGCGCCATGAAACCCGCAAGGCGGGCAATCTGCGTGACCGCTATCGGGCGCGCCTGGCGGAACGCAAGGCCCGGTTGAGCGATCTGGCGGCAAAGGCCGCCTGGCTGTTTCACACCCATCACACGGACAGACCGGCGCAGGGCGCGCTTTTGTGGATGTATCACGCGCTGGGGCGGGGGCGCTGATGCTGGTAGTGGGGCCGATCGGCTTTACCGCGCCCTGGCTGTTGTGGGGGTTGCTGGTGCTTCCGGTGCTGTGGCTCTTGCTGCGCGCGGTTCCGCCCGCGCCGGTGCGGCGGCGGTTTCCGGGTGTCGCCTTGTTGCTGGGGCTGACGGATGAGGAAAACCAGGCGGATCGCACACCCTGGTGGCTGCTGATGATCCGAATGGTGGCGGTGGCCCTGGTGATCCTGGGCTTTGCCGGGCCGTTGCTGCACCCAGAAAAGAAGGCCGAAGGGGCGGGGCCCCTGCTGATCCTGACCGATGGCGGCTGGGCCGATGCGCGCGACTGGCCGCAGCGGCAGGCCCGCATCGCCGCGGAGTTGGCCGAGGCGGGGCGGTCGGGCAGGCCCGCGGCCTTGCTGTCGCTAAGCGACCTGCCGCCGGGCGCGGTGGCTTTCGCGGCGGCCGATGTCGTTGCAGCCGGGTTGCCGGCACTTGCGCCAAAGGCGTGGGAACCGGATCAGGCGGGGCTTGAAGGTCTGGCCAGTCATTTGCCGGAAGGCCGGTTCGAGACGCTGTGGCTATCGGACGGTCTGGCGCGCGCGGGCCGCGATGTTCTGGCGGGTGCATTGGCAAAGCGGGGCGTGGTGACGGTGATCGAAAGCGCGCGCAATGTGCTGGGGCTGGGGGCCGTCGGGTCGGAGGCCGGCAAGGTTTCGGTCACCGTGCTGCGGGCGCGAACCCCGGCTGCGGCGTCTGTCGAGGTGTCGGCGCGCGGTTTCGATCCTGCCGGGATCGAGCGGGAACTGGCGCGCGCAAGCGTGAATTTCGCGGCCGGCGAGGCGCAGGCACCGGCGCTGTTCGATCTGCCGCCCGAATTGCGCAACCGCGTTACCCGGTTCGAGATTGCCGGCGAAACGACCGCCGGGGCGGTGGCATTGACCGACGACGCGCTGAAGCGGCGCAAGGTGGCGTTGGTGGCGGGGGGCAATGCCCGCGAGGGGCTGGAACTGTTGTCGCCCGATCATTTCCTGCGCCGGGCGCTTGAACCGAGCGCCGATCTGATCGACGGCACCATCGGCGACGTGTTGCTGGCCGCGCCCGATGTCATCATTCTGGCCGATGTGGCCAGAGTTGCGGAAACCGATGCGTTGCTGGACTGGATCGACGCAGGCGGGTTGCTGATCCGTTTCGCGGGGCCGCAACTGGCGGCCTCGGATGCCGGGCGCGACACGCTTGATCCATTGCTGCCGGTCAAGCTGCGGGCCGGCGGCCGGGCCGTCGGCGGCACCATGAGTTGGGGCGAGCCGAAGACCCTTGCCCCCTTCCCGGAAGGTTCTCCCTTTCACGGGCTGGCGGTGCCGCAGGATGTCTCCATCAGCGCGCAGATTCTGGCCCAGCCCGGCCCGGATCTGAGCAAGAACACCATCGCCACCCTTGCCGACGGGACACCCCTGGTGACGCGCCGCCAGATCGGAGACGGGCAGGTGGTACTGTTCCATGTCTCGGCCAATGCGGAATGGTCAAGCCTGCCGCTGTCGGGGCTTTTCGTGCAGATGCTGGAACGGCTCGCCGTGTCGAGCGGATCGGTGCGCCCCGCCGCCGAGGAACTGGCGGGGACGGTCTGGGTCGCTGACCGGGTGCTGGACGGTTTTGGCGCCCTTGACGACGCGGGCGCCATGCCCGGAGTACCCGGAGAACGGTTGTCGGAGGCGGTGACAGGCGCGGAACTGCCGCCGGGGCTTTATACATCGCAAGACCGGCAACTGGCCGTCAATGCGATCGCCCCCGGCAGGACGCTTGCGGCGGCCGAATGGCCCGCCAATGTCGTGGTCCAAGGGCAGGGTGTCATGCGCGAAACGCCGCTGAAAGGCTGGTTTCTGGCCGGGGCGCTGGTGTTGCTGATGGCCGATATCCTTGCGGCACTGGTCGTGGCCGGGCGGCTGGCGGGGCCGCGCGCCGGAATGGCGCTGGTGTTGATGGCCTTGGCGACCGCCGGATTGCCGCACGATGTCAGGGCGCAAGCCCCCGATGATGCGCGGCTGTTGCAGGCGGCGGAAAATGTGGTTCTGGCCCATGTCATCACCGGGGATCGCGCCGTCGACAGGATGGCCGACGACGGGCTGCGCGGATTGTCGAATGTGCTTCGTGCGCGCACGTCGGTGGAACCCGGTGCGCCGATGGCGGTCGATCTGGAAACCGATGAGCTGTCGGTTTTTACCTTTCTCTACTGGCCGGTGACGGCGCGCCAGCCGCAGCCGTCGCCGGAAAGCTATGCCAAGCTCAACCGGTATCTGCGCACCGGCGGCATGATCCTGTTCGACACGCGCGATGCCGATGTGGCGGGGTTCGGGGCCGCGTCACCCGAAGGGCGCCGGTTGCAGGAATTGACCGCTCCGCTTGATATTCCGCCGCTGGAGCCGATTCCGAAAGACCATGTGTTGACGCGCAGCTTTTATCTGTTGCAGGTGTTTCCAGGCCGGTTCGCCGCCCGTAATGTCTGGGTCGAGGCGGCCCCGCCGGGGGCCGAGCTGGCCGAGGGAATGCCGTTTCGCAATCTCAATGACGGCGTCACCCCGGTGGTGATCGGCGGCAACGACTGGGCCTCGGCCTGGGCGATCGACGGCAACGGGCGGCCACGGGTGCCGGTGGGGCGCGGGGTGACGGGCGAACGCCAGCGCGAGGTTGCCTTTCGCTTCGGGGTCAATCTGATCATGTATGTGCTGACCGGCAACTACAAGTCCGATCAGGTGCATGTGCCGGCGCTCCTCGAAAGGCTGGGCCAATGACCGGACAGGAGGTGATCTTTGATCCGCTGTTGCCATGGCCGGCGATCTGGGGCGGGGCGCTCGGGGTTGCCCTGATGCTTGGCCTGGCGGTCTGGCGCGGGTTGAGCGGTTGGTGGCTGCGGGCGCTGGCGGCAATCGTGCTGCTTGCGGCGGTCGCGCAGCCTTCGTTGCAGACGGAAGAACGCCGGGCGCAATCCGACATCGTGATCCTGGTGGTTGATGAAAGCGCCAGCCAGCGGATCAGCGGCCGGGCGGCGCAGACCGCCGCCGCCGTCGCCCGCGTCGAGGCCGAGGTGGCTGCCCTGCCCAATACCGAATTGCGCAAGGTTGTCGTCGGTGACGATGCCGGGGATGGCGGGACGCTGGCGTTGACCGCCCTGGCCCGGGAGTTGGCGCAAGAGCCGCGCGCAAGGGTGGCCGGTGCGGTACTGGTCAGCGACGGGCAGGTGCACGATCTGGAGGTGGGCACCAACATGCCCGCGCCGCTGAACGTGCTGCTGACCGGGCAAAAGACCGACTGGGACCGGCGCCTGATGATCCGCACCGCGCCGACCTTCGGCATCATCGGCGAACCTTTGTCGCTGACGCTTCGGGTCGAGGAACAAGGGGCCATGCCTGCCGCAGACGCGGGGCGCGATGTTACCCTGAAGATCGCTGTCGATGGCGCCCCGGCGCAGGACTATGTGGTGCCGGTCGGGGTCGATCTCGACCTGCCGCTGACACTGGAACATGGCGGCCAGAATGTGGTTCAGATAGCGCTTGAAACGGCAGCGGGCGAATTGACCGACCGCAACAACGCCGCCGTGGTGCAGATCAACGGCGTGCGCGACCGGTTGCGGGTGCTGTTGATTTCGGGCGAGCCCTATGCCGGCGAACGGACCTGGCGCAATCTGCTGAAGTCCGACAGCGCTGTCGACCTGGTGCATTTCACCATCCTGCGCCCGCCCGACAAACAGGACGGGGTTCCGGTGTCCGAACTGTCGCTGATTGCCTTTCCCACCCGCGAGCTTTTCGTCGACAAGATCAGCGAATTCGATCTGATCATCTTTGACCGCTACCAGTTGCGGGGCATTCTGCCCGCCGCCTATCTGAACAATATCCGGACCTATGTCGAGGACGGGGGGGCGGTTCTGGTGTCGGCGGGGCCCGATTTCGCCTCGGTGGAAAGTATCTATCATTCCGGTCTGGGCCCGATCCTGCCGGCCCGGCCCTCTGCGCGTATTCTCGATGAAGGGTATCGGCCGCTTGTCTCGGAACTTGGCCAGCGCCACCCGGTTACCGAAGGGTTGGAAACCTACACCCCCGAGGGCGGTGTGGAGGGCACGATCGGCGCGCCGACCTGGGGGCGCTGGTTGCGGATCGTGGAATTGACGGATGCCGAGGGGCAGACCGTGATGGAAGGCCCAGAAGGGCGGCCGCTGCTGGTGTTGAACCGGGTGGGAAAGGGGCGCGTGGCGTTGCTGGCATCCGACAACGCCTGGCTCTGGGGGCGCGGTTTCGAAGGCGGCGGCCCGCAACTGGAACTGCTGCGGCGTCTGGCGCACTGGCTGATGAAAGAGCCCGATCTCGAGGAAGAAGCCCTGAACGCCACCGCCGAGGGTCTGGTGATGACCATCACCCGCCGCAGTCTGAGCGAGGGTGCGCGCGAGGTTACGGTCACCGCGCAGGATGGCACCGAAACGGTGGTGCAGCTGACCGAAAAGGCACCGGGCCGCTACAGCGCCGATTGGGTGGCCCCCGATATCGGCCTTTACCGTCTGTCCGATGGCGAGATCGACCGGGTCATGGCGCTGGGCCCGGCCGCCCCGCGCGAGTTCGAGGAAACCATAGCATCGGAGGACAAGCTGAAAGCGGTGGTGGCCCGGACCAACGGCGGATTCCTGCGGCTGTCGGAAGGAATGCCGGATATTCGCCCGGTGCGCGCGGGCCGGCCCGCGGCCGGGCGAGGCTGGATCGGTGTGACGCCGCGTGGCGCCTATCAGACGGTCGACATCCATGTCATGCCGATCCTGCCGGCGTGGGCCTTCGTGCTGCTGGCGGGCTTGCTGAGTATCGCGGCCTGGATTCGCGAGGGCCGCCGCTAGAGTGGTTTGCCTGCTCCCCGAATCGGATTGAGAGCAAGCCGGGGCTGACGGGGCCGGGATTCGTCGCGATTCGGGAAATGGCTGAACGAAGCCTGATACCAGCGGCTCTGACAATTGACTCGTTCCGGCGGCAGGAGACGACAAGCGGCAGCGGCTTGCCGCGGCCACCCGGGCAGCGCACCCGCGCGCGGAAACAAGGGCGCAGCCCGCCGCGCGATCGCCGGCGCGCCCCCACGCCGCGGCGATTTGGCGCCGCTCGCGCAACACCTTGATCCTTGGCGGAGATCGCCCCATGAAGCACGCGGCCCAAAGGTCAGGATCGCCACCGCGCGCGCCGGCGATCGCGCACACCGGCCGTGATCCGGCGCAGCCGACGGTTTCGGGTGGCTTGCCAGGCCCGGTGATCAAACCGGGACCGGTCAGTCCAAACGGCCGCTGGTATGATCCATCGCGCATCGCCAAACGCCCGACGACGCCCAAAGCGTGGCAGGCTTTCGGTGATTCGGCGTATGGCTGTGACGCTTCATTTCGCGGGTGCGCGATCGGCTGGCAACGGTCCATCGGCGACCGGGTTGCCCGAAGGGTCCCGGTCAGATCGGAACGTTATCCCAGAAAGCTTCGGTTTCATGGGAATTTGCAGTGGTAATCGGCCGTTCGCGCGAATAGGATTTGCGATTGCGCATGCGGTTGCGCAAAGCGGCTTTCAATTCATCGGCCCGGTCCGGACGGGCCAGAATACGGTCGACAATGACGTCGATGTCGTCGCGGGTGCGATTGATGGGCATGACATCCTCCTCTTTGCCTGAAGGCCTTGCAGGGAAATCAGGCAGCAGCATGGCGACAGTATCACAACCGGCGGTATGTCCCTATGGGCCGGGCCATCACTTTTCGCCGCTCATGCTGAAATGTGGCGATAAGCCGCGCATCGCTGCCGGGTCAGTTTCGTGAAATGTCAAGCCGCGTCGGAGTGGATACCCAGCCATCCAACGTGCAACGCGGACGGATGAAGACGTGGTCGACATCCGCCGGAATGATCACGCCCGAAAGGCTGCGGGTGAAGGGCTGTTCGTTGACATGCGGGTGGGTCAGTTCGCGGTAGCCGAGCACCGCACCATCGGGGGCGATGACTTCCCAGCCGCTGGCATAATGGTCCCAGCCGCTGTCGGGATGGCTGATAGTCACGTCGATCGTCCATTCGCCATCCTGCAAATGCGCCGCCGCATCCACCACGACGGGTGCGCTGGCCAGGGCTGGGGCTGCCATCAGAAAGAAGGCTGTAACGGCGAGCGATTTCATGCGGGCAATTTGCCATATTTCACCGGAAACATGTATCACATTGGTGTGCGCGTCATCACGCCCTGCACGCTGTCGTGGCAAATCATGGGTTGCACTAGCGAAAAATTGGTTATAATTATTTACCAATTGGCAAGAAAGTGACTTTCATGGAAATGCCGACGCCCGACCAGGCCATCCTGAGGCGAAAACCCGCCATTGCCGCCAAGTTGCGCGTGATCCTGCCGGAAGATGCGGTGATCGACGATCCGGCCGAGACGCTCGTCTACGAATGTGATGCATTGACCGCCTATCGCTGTGCGCCGCTGGCGGTCGTGCTGCCGCGTACGACTGCGGAAGTCGCGGCGGTGCTGAAGCTATGTCATGGCGAAGGCGTACCGGTGGTGCCGCGTGGGTCGGGTACGTCGTTGGCGGGCGGCGCGTTGCCGACGGCCGACAGCGTCATTCTGAGCGTCGCGCGGATGAACCGGGTTCTGGAAACCAACTTTGTGGACCGGTTCGTCCGGGTCGAGGCCGGGCGGACAAATCTGTCGGTCTCGGGTGCGGTCGAGGCGGACGGCTTTTTCTATGCGCCCGATCCGTCGAGCCAGCTCGCCTGCGCGATTGCCGGCAACATCGCGATGAATTCCGGCGGCGCGCATTGTCTGAAATACGGGGTGACGACCAATAACCTTCTGGGTGTCACGCTGGTGACGATGGATGGCACCGTGGTCGAGATCGGCGGCGGGCATCTGGATGCCGGCGGTCTGGATCTTCTGGGGGTGATCTGTGGATCGGAAGGCCAGCTCGGGGTCGTGACCGAAGCGACGCTGCGCCTGCTGCCCAGGCCGGAAGGCGCGCGCCCCGTGCTGATCGCTTTCGATTCCAGCGAGGCCGCTGGCGATTGTGTGTCCGACATCATCTGTGCCGGAATTCTGCCAGTGGCGGTCGAATTCATGGACCGCCTCTGCATCCGTGTTTGCGAGGATTTCGCGCAGGCCGGCTATCCCGATTGCGAGGCGCTGCTGATCATCGAAGTGGAGGGCAGTACCGCGGAAATCGACGAGCAACTGGCGCGGATCAGGCAAATCGCCCTGCGCCATCGCCCGCTCGAATTCCGCGAAAGCCGGTCCAAGCAGGAATCGGCGAAGATCTGGCTGGGCCGCAAGTCGGCCTTTGGCGCCATAGGCCAGATCAATGATTACATGTGCCTTGACGGAACCATCCCGGTATCGGCATTGCCGCTGGTGTTGCGCCGGATCGGTGAAATGAGCCGCGAATTCGGCCTTGATGTCGCCAATGTGTTTCATGCCGGTGACGGCAACATGCATCCGTTGATCCTTTTTGACGCCAACAAGCCGGGCGATCTGGAGGTATGCGAGGCGTTGGGCGCGGAAATTCTCAAGCTTTGTGTAGAGGCTGGCGGGTGCCTGACCGGCGAACATGGGGTAGGGATCGAAAAGCGCGACCTGATGAATGTGCAATATGACGACACCGACATGGAGGCGCAGATGCGGATAAAGGACGTGTTCGACCCGGCATGGCTCTTGAACCCCGCAAAGGTATTTCCGCTCGGGCTCAGCGCCGCCCGGCGCGCGGTTTGATGGCGGGCGAAGGGGGGCCCCGACATCGGCCTTTCGGCCCTGCCCCAAAGGTATTGTCGCCAGGTGAAAGTAGCTTGTCGTGAAACCGCAAAGTGAGACCGAACTGGCGGAGATGATCCGCGAAGCCAATGGGCCGCTGCGCATCGTCGGCGGCGGGACGCGACCCGTCGGGCGGCCCTTGGACTGTGCGCCGCTTGATGTGTCGAGCCTTGCGGGGATCACCCTGCATGAACCGGGGGCGCTGACGCTGGTGGCCAAGGCGGGCACGCCGCTGGCCGAGGTCACGACGGCACTGGCGGCGCAGGGGCAGCGGCTGGCTTTCGAGCCTTCCGACTGGCGGGAACTGTTGGGCACATCGGGCGAACCGACCATCGGCGGCATGGTGGCCGCCAACATCTCGGGCCCGCGCCGTGTACAGGTGGGGGCCTGCCGCGACGCGCTGTTGGGGGTGAGGTTCGTCGATGGCACCGGCACGGTGGTGAAAAACGGCGGGCGGGTGATGAAGAACGTCACCGGCTACGATCTGGTCAAGCTGATGGCAGGCAGTTGGGGCACGCTCGGGGTTCTGACAGAGGTTGCGTTGAAAGTGCTTCCGGCACCCGAAGCGGCGGCGACGCTTGTGTATTCGGGCGTCGGGTGGGCTGACGCCAGCCAGATCTTCGCCAAGGCTCTCAAGTCACCTTATGAAATTACCGGTGCCGCGCGGTTGCCTGAAATGGGCAAATTGCCTTCCCGGGCACTCATCCGGCTGGAAGGTCTTGCGGGCTCGGTCGAGTACCGGGCCGGCAAATTGGCCGAAACCCTGCAAGGGCGCGCGCCGGAGCGGATACTTCGCGGCGCGGAAAACGATCGTGCCTGGGCCTGTGTCCGTGATCTGGAGGCGTTCGCAGGGGCGGCGGAAGATGTCTGGCGGATATCCGTGAGGCCCACGGATATGATGGGTATCGTCGGCAGGTTGTCAGGCGCGCGCATTCAGCTTGACTGGGGGGGCGGGCTGGTTTGGGCCGGCGTGCCGGAAGGAATAGATCTCAGGGCCGGGATTTCCCCCTTTTCGGGCCATGCCACATTGATCCGGGGTTCCGAAGAAACGCGGGCGAAGATTGCGTCTTTCCACCCCGAATCTGCCCCTGTCGCCGCACTCTCGGCGGGGATCAGGGCGCGGTTCGATCCGAAGGGAATTCTCAATCCGGGGCTGATGGACTGATGCAGACGAAATTTTCCACCGACCAGCTCAAGGACCCCGGCACCGCGCGGGCCAACGAAATCCTTCGAACCTGTGTCCATTGCGGGTTCTGCACCGCGACCTGCCCGACCTATCAGGTCTTGGGTGATGAACTGGACAGCCCGCGCGGCCGCATCTATCTCATCAAGGATATGCTGGAAAGCGGCCGGCCGGCGGATGCCAGGACAGTCAGGCATATCGACCGCTGCCTGTCGTGTCTCGCCTGCATGACGACCTGCCCGTCGGGGGTGCATTACATGCATCTGGTCGATCATGCCCGCGCCTATATAGAGGCTACCTACAGGCGCCCCCTGGGCGAACGGGTGTTGCGCTGGATTCTGGCCCGGGTGATCCCGCATCCGACGCGCTTTCGGGTGGCGCTGCTGGGGGCGAAAATGGCCCGGCCCTTCGCCCGGTTCCTGCCTGACGCGCGGCTTCGGGCGATGGTGGCGCTGGCGCCCAGAGTGGTGCCGCCGGTAAGCCGCAATGACGACCCGCAGGTGTTTGCGGCAAAGGGTGTGCGCCGGATGCGCGTGGCGCTGCTGACCGGCTGCGCGCAAAAGGCGCTCAATACCCACATCAATGACGCGACGATCCGGCTGCTGACCCGGTTGGGCTGTGAGGTTGTGGTGGCGGAGGGTATGGGGTGCTGCGGGGCGTTGACGCATCACATGGGCAAGACGGGCGAGAGCCATGCCTCTGCGGCGGCCAACATCCGCGCCTGGATGGCGCAAAAGCGGGCAGGCGGCCTTGACGCCGTCGTCATCAACACATCGGGTTGCGGCACTACGGTCAAGGATTACGGGCACATGTTTCGCAATGATGCCCTTGCGGAGGACGCCGCCGAGGTGGCTCGGCTGGCTTGTGACATATCGGAGTTGCTGGTGCGGATCGGACCGGTGGGAAAGGCGCCCGAACCGCTGCGCGTGGCCTATCATGCCGCGTGTTCCTTGCAGCACGGCCAACAGATCAGGAGCGCGCCCAAGGATCTGTTGAAAACGATGGGGTTCGAGGTGATTGAGCCGGCCGACAGCCATTTGTGCTGTGGATCGGCGGGAACCTACAACCTGCTTCAGCCGCGGATTTCCGCGGAACTGAAGCACCGCAAGGTCGCAACGCTGCAAGCAATGGCCCCGGACGTCATTGCGGCGGGCAATCTCGGCTGCATGATGCAGATCGGATCGGGCACCGATATCCGCGTGGTTCACACGGTGGAGTTGATCGACTGGGCCACGGGCGGCCCGAAACCGAGGGTGCTGCAGGCCTGAATTGCGATTGCATTGCCGCCAGTCGGCCATATTCTTGCCCAAACGAACGTCTAGCGTCGGCAAAAAACATGGGATGGCATATGGCATGATGCGAGCGGTTTTTGCGGCGTTGATCCTGGCTTGTGCGCCGCTTGGCGTCTGGGCGCAGGAACCAATTCTGGAGACATTGTCGACGGCGGATGCTTCCAAGGGCTGGGAGGCAGTGGGCCGGATCAATATCGGGCGGTCGGCGTTTTGTACCGGTACATTGATTTCGCCGGTGCTGGTGCTGACGGCGGCGCATTGCCTTTATCACCAGGATACCGGCAGGCCGTTTCTGGCGTCGGAGTTCGAGTTTCTGGCGGGCTGGCGCAACGGCCGGGCGGCAGCGTACCGGCAGATCAAGCGTGTGGTGGCGCATCCCGACTATGTCTATGAGGGCCGCGACCGGATCGACCGGGTTGCCTATGATCTGGCGCTGCTGGAACTGGACAGGCCTATCAGATTGCCTTCGATCCACCCCTTTCAAACCGGCGGCGATCCGGTGAAGGGCGATGCGGTCAATATCGTTTCCTATGCGCTCGATCGCGCCGAAGCCCCGTCACTGCAAGAACATTGCCACGTCATCGACCGCCAGCCGGGGATCATGGTGCTTTCCTGTTCGGTCGATTTCGGCGCCTCGGGCGCGCCGATCTTCATCATGCACGACGGGGTGCCGCAGATCGTTTCGGTGGTCTCAGCCAAAGCCGAAATGAACGGCGAAGGCGTGGCGCTGGGAACGGCCATGGAACAACCGTTGAACGAATTGAAGGCGGCTTACGCCGCAACGGAAACCCGGTTCAAACGGGTGACGCCAGGGTTTTTGTCGCTGAGCGTCAACGACGCGGAAGCAGTGGGCGCCAAGTTCCCGCGGCCCTGACAGGCGGCCTGTCTGGCGGGGGTAGGGCAGGCCAAGGTCATGCGGGGTGCGCCGACCTCTTGAAATTGGCAGGGCGGGATCACATCTGAACCTTGCCGGGGTGCCGTTATGGGCCCTTGCAGTGCAACCGCCTGTCCCGCCACAGGGAAGGCATCAGACATCGCTTTACGGAGGATGATCCATGCGAACCTATGATTTTGCCCCGCTTTACCGCGCCACCGTCGGTTTTGACCGCATCGCCGACATGATGGATCGCGTCCTGTCATCGGATGTGACCCAGCCGACCTATCCGCCCTACAACATCGAAAAGATCGACGAGAATGCCTATCGCATTTCCATTGCCGTCGCGGGCTTTTCGGATGATGAGCTGAATGTCGAGGTCAAGGAAGGCGCGCTGATCGTTTCGGCGCGCAAGGCGACCGAGGACGAAGCCAGGACCTATCTGCATCGCGGCATCGCCACCCGCGCGTTCGAGCGGCGCTTTGCGCTGGCCGATCATGTGCGTGTGACCGGTGCGGGCCATGCCGACGGGATGCTGCACATTGATCTTGTGCGCGAAGTGCCCGAGGCGTTGAAACCGCGCCGCATCCAGATCGCCAAGGGCGATACGGTCGACGCGAAGGCAGTCGAAACCGCCGGAGCATAAACAGCCTCTTAATTGCCGAAGGGGCGCATCATCATGCGCCCCTTACGGCGTTTGAAAGACACCCCCAAATTTCCCAAGCCCGGCCAGTTTCTGGCGCTTTCGGGCTTGTGGCGACGGGTGATGGATCGGGTATTTCCCTGAACCGCTTGACGGCCGCTTTCAGGCCGAACTGCCCGTTTCGGGCGGGCGCCCGTGCCCCTGGACGGGGCAACCGGCAGGCGCACGCGCCGCCTGGGGTGTTTTCGGCTGCCCGGACAGCCAACCCCGGCGCTGAGGCCGGGGCGGTGTTGCGCGGGTGGCAAGAGGTCAGCGACTCAGGCTTTCGGCCAGCCGCATCAGTTGCACCGCTTCAGCGCGGTAGCCGTAGGGGTCGGCACCCCGCGCCCCGTTGGCGAGGGCGATGGCCTCGTCCCAACCCCAGTCGCCAAGGTATTTCGGGTCGCGCAGCAACTGGCCCATGCCGGCGATCGCGGCGGCAAATCGGGCGTCGGCATCGGGCTCTTGCACCCCAGGCGGGATCGGCGTTTCGATCAGGGTCGACGTGCCGGCGCCAGGCGCCTTGTAGCGCAGCTTGAGGAAGCCGAGTTCGCTGGCATCGCCGGTCGGTGTGCTGGCTTTGCCATAGCGGAGCGGGTCGGAAAGACGTGCGGGGCTGCCCACCGGCGTCACCTCGTAAAGCGCCGTTACCTGATGGCCCGCGCCGATCTCGCCCGCATCGACCTTGTCATTGTTGAAATCCTCGCGTGCCAGGGCCCGGGTCTCATACCCGATCAGGCGGTATTCGGCCACCGCGGCGGGGTTGAACTCGATCTGGATCTTCACGTCATCGGCGATGGGGAAGAGTGCGCCGGAAAGCTGATCGACGAGCACCTTTTGCGCTTCCGACAGCGTGTCGATATAGGCCGCCGTGCCATTGCCGTTCTGCGCCAGCGCCTGCATTGTCGCATCGTCGAGATTGCCGCGTCCGAAGCCAAGAACCGACAGATAGATGCCGCTGTCGCGTTCCCGGGCGACGAAGCCCTTGAGCGACTCGGGGTCGGACATGCCGACGTTGAAATCGCCGTCGGTGGCCAGAAGGATACGGCTGACATCGCCGTCCCTGGCCATCGATCGGGCCACCTGATAGGCTTGCTGCAAGCCTTCCTGACCGGCGGTCGATCCCCCGGCATCGAGCCGGTCGAGCGCGCCGAGGATTGTCGCGCGTTCCGCCGCCGCCGTCGGTTCCAGCGCCAGCCCCGCCGATCCGGCATAGGTGACGATGGCAACCCGATCCTCGGGGCGCAATTCACCCAGCAACAGGCGCAAGGACTGTTTGAGAAGCGGCAGCTTGTTGGCGTTCTGCATGGAGCCCGACGTGTCGATCAGAAAGACCAGATTCAGCGGCGCGCGTTCGGCCGGCGCAGGCAGCGCGCCTTGCAGGCCGATCCGCAATAGCCGGGTATTGGCGTTCCAGGGCGTCGCAAACAGGCTGATCGAGGCGCGGAACGGCGCCTCTTGCGCGTCGGGGGCGGCGTAATCATAGGGGAAGTAGTTGATCATTTCCTCGACCCGGATGGCATCTGCGGGGGGCAGGTAGCCATTCGCCAGAGAAGAGCGGACAATGGCATAGGACGCCGTGTCGGTGTCGATGGAAAAGGTCGAGACGGGATCTTCCGTCACGATCTTGACAGGGTTCTGGTCGGCGTTGGCATAGGTTTCGGTATCGGGTTCCGGTGGCGGCGCGAAGGTATCGGCGCCCGGCTGAACCATGATTCCGAGCGGCGCGTTTTGGGCCCGGGGTTGGGCCAGCATGTCGCCGACAATGCCTTTGGCGATCAGGCCGGAAATACCTGACGCCTGTTTCCGGCTGCGGGTTGGCGCGGATTCGAGGGCGGGCGACATCGGCAGGGCTTCGACCGCCGCGGGGGCTTCGGCCAGGGCGACGGCCGGCTTCTGAACGGGCGCGTTTGGGCTGGATTCGGAAACCGCCGCGCCGTTTTCGGCCGGGGCATCTTCGCCCTGGTCGAGGTTCTGGTCGGCCCCCGGCGCATTGGCCGCCGCTTGATCGCGCGCGATGCCATCTTTCCCGGCCCTGCCTTCCGGTGCGACGGGGCTGACGATGGTTGCAGGTTCCGGCCGGGGGGGCGTCAATTCGTGCACAAGAGCGGGATAGATCATC
Source organism: Paracoccaceae bacterium (assembly GCA_020446815.1). Classification (GTDB taxonomy): domain Bacteria; phylum Pseudomonadota; class Alphaproteobacteria; order Rhodobacterales; family Rhodobacteraceae; genus Albidovulum. The sequence goes on along the minus strand of JAGRDY010000025.1, from coordinate 121,369 downwards.
ACTCCGATGCCAAGGGCGGCGACGCAGGCAGTGGCGGCAAGCGCGGCGCGGGGGGAGAGTTGAGAAATCATCTTGCGTACTCCTGTCAATAAACCCGCCGGTTCGGGGCGGTCTGACATGGGACGGGTCGGGTTTGCCGATCCTTGGTGCCGGCCGAAATTTTCCATGGCGCGCCGCAGGGTCGCGGCCTTTGCCTTGGGGTCAGGATCCGGGGCGGAGGATTTCAGCGCGGCGCGCAGGGCTTCAAGATCGTCGTTCATAGCATTCCTTCCGCCCTTGCATGATCGCGAAGGCGCTTTTTCACTTCCGACATTCGCCAGGCGATGGTGCCTTCCGACAGGCCCAGCACCTCGGCGGCTTCGGCCTGGCTCAGTTCCTCGCCGAGCGTCAGGGCAACGGTATCGCGCAGTTCCGGGCTGAGCCGGGCCATGGTGGCGGCCAGCCACTGCCGTGCGTCATCGGCCTCGGTCATTTCGGCCCGCCGGGCGCGTTCCCAGTCGCCCCAGCCGTCGGCCGCCTTCGTGTGGGTGGCGTGGCGGCGGCGGCGATCATGGGCGGCGTTGACCGTGACGCGGTAAAGCCAGGTCGTGAACCGTGCCGCGCGCCGGTAACTGGCAAGCTTGCCCGGCAGGGCAATACAGATATCCTGGGTCAGATCCTCGGCCTCGGCCCGGACACCCGTAAGCCGGAAGGCCAGCCCGAAAATCCGGTCGTAATGCCGCGCCAGAAGCGCCGCGAAAGCTTCGCGGTCTCCGCCAGCGGCGGCACTGGCCAGGGCTTCGTCCGGGGTCTGCATGCGCATAATGATAGGTGAGACGTGTATCGCCTCGCAATCCTTGGCGAGAGCGGGCAATTGGGCACATGCCTGGCCATTTCGCTGCCTTGGTCGCACGAACATCGGCTGTTGCAGTGTCTTGCGGCAACGCTGTAGGTTTGTCAGGAACCGGGTCTTTTCTGTCGGCCCGCAACAAAGGACAGCCCGTCTTGCTGGAAAAACAGTCATTTCCTATCGCCAAGATCCATGTGCCGGTGAAACGGGCCAAGACGCTTGATCCGGCCAAGGTCGAGGCAATTGCCGAAAGCATGCTGGAGGACGGCCAGACGACGCCGATTTCAGTGCGCGCCGACGGTGATCATTTCGTGCTGGTCGAGGGGCTGCACCGTCTGGAAGCGTTGCGGGCGTTGGGGGAGGAGACCGTGGAAGGTTTTCTCGTGCGCGCCAGATTGCACTGACCGGGATCTTTGCGCGATTTGCGTTGACGTTTGAAAGCGCGGACAATGGCGCGTATGCACAGCGATGACATGAAAGACCCGAGGAAACCAATTTTGACAAAAATTCTTCTTGTGATCGCACTGGCTTTTTCGTTCCGCCCCGGAGCGGCCATGGCGCAGAGCCTGTCGCTGGCAACCAGTGGCGACGGAACGGCGATTTATTATTATGGGTTGGCGATTTCCAAGGTTTCCAATGAGGTTTCCGGACTGGATATCAGGCCGAAGCCCTATGCATCTGCCGGACAGGGCGCGGTTTTCGTCAATAGCGGCGAAGTGGATTTCGGGCTTTACAATGCGATCGTTCTTCGTGAGGCCTTTCTGGGCCTCGAGTTCTTCAAGGACCGCCCGCTGGAAAACCTGCGCGCGGTGGCGCGGTTGATGCCTTTCCAGCTGACTTTTGGCACGCGCGCCAGTTCCGGTATCACGACAGTTGTCGATCTGCGTGGCAAACGCGTGCCTGCCGGTTTCGACGCGACCGCCTTTGGCGAACGGCTTTATGCGGCGATGCTGGGAACGGCGGGGCTGAGCTATCAGGATGTCGTGCCGGTTCAGGTGTCGGACTGGGCGGGATTGGGCAAGGCTTTTGTCAGAGGCACCATCGACGTCAATGGCCTGGTTGTCGGTTCGGCGACCGCGACGCGCTATGCGGAACAGGTCGATGACTACCGCGCCGTTTCGCTGATGACCGGGAATGATGCGGAAAAACGGTTGCAGGAAGTTTTCCCGGCCAGCCGTCTGGTTACGGTCATGCCGGGCGACGGGCTGTCGGGTATCGTCGAACCTACGGTTGTGATGGAGTATGACTACTGGCTCTTTGCCCACAAGGACACGCCCGATCAGGCGGTCAGGGACGTATTGCGGACCCTCTTTGCCGGCCAGGCACTGCTGAGCGCAGCAAGCAAGGATTTTCGCAATTTCGACCCTCAGGAAATGTATGATGAAATCGGGGTGCCGTTTCACCCGGCTGCCCTGGCATTCTATGACGAAAAGGGACTCAGATGAAACAAGGTCCTCGCGGCGTTCCGTCGCAAGGGCCAGGAGGTCATGTGTAAAAGCCGGCAATTCGGAGACATCTTCATGCTGACTCTTCCGCAGATTTTGAAAGAAGGATATGAAAAGACGCCGGGCGCGGTGGCGATATCCTGCGGCTCGATCCAGCTTGACTACGCACGGCTCTTTCGCGATGTCGAACGTATTGCCGCGCGCCTTTTCGGTTTGGGGGTTGGCCCGAGGGATGTCGCGGCCGTGGACATCGACAAACCGGTCAGCCACTGGCTGATTACGCTGGCGTTGATGCGGGTGGGGGCGGTTTCGGTTTCATTGACCAACAACTGCCAGGCGGAACTCGAAACGCTACCTTCCGTGTCGGCCATCGTCACGGGGCCGCAGGGCCGTGATCAAATCATGCCGCACATTCGCCGAATAGCGATTGGCCCTGACTGGCTTCAGCACCCCGTCGAGGAAACCGGCGCAATTCCCGGCGTGGCGGAGGCACAAATGACAGCCGGTCGCATCTGCTTTACCTCGGGCACCTCGGGGCGGCCCAAGGCGGTCCTGCTTGATGCCGGTATTCTGGAAAATCGTCTGTCGGGAACGGCAAAGCGTTCGCGCATTGATGCCCGCTCGGTGCTCTGGTGCGGGTTGGGGCCGGACACGGCCTATGGATTCACGGCGACGCTTGCAGTCTGGCTTGCCGGCGGGACGATCGTGCTCGCACGCGGGGGAAGCGGGTCATTTGCCGAATTCAGCGCCACAAAGGTCAATCTTCTTCTTGCGTCCCCGGCGGCCATGCAACCTTTGATCGGCGATGCCTCAATGGCGGATCTTCCGCCATTGGACGCGACGACCATTATCGCTGGCGGGCGCCTGACCGTTGCCTTGCGCGATGAGATCCGGCGAAGGGTCTGCCAGCGGGTTTGTGTTGCCTACGGATCGTCCGAAGCGGGTGGGATTACATTGGGCGATGCAACACATCTTGACGGGCACCCCGGCCATGTTGGCCAGGCCTTTTCCGATGTGCAGGTCGAGATCGTCGATGACGCCGGCAAGGTTCTGCCGATCGGGTCAAAGGGTTTGGTGCGTGTGCGTACGAACAGCACGGCAACGGGCTACATGACTGACGCGGGCGAAACGCGCCGGTGTTTTCAGGACGGCTGGTTCCTTTCCGGCGATATCGCCCAGATGACGCAGGACAGTACGATCATCATCCTCGGGCGTCCGGCCAATGTGCTGAACCTGGGAGGCGTAAAGATACCTGCCGATGATATTGAAGAAAAAATTCGTGACCTTGGCGATGTGGACGATGTCTGCGCCATCTTGTTGCCACCCGAACACGCAGATCACCGGTTGGGAATTGTGGTCGTCGCGGGCCAGGCGCGGCGGCAGACGCTTGGCGAACGTATCCGCGCGAAATTGCCGACGGTTCCGGGCTTTCAATTGTTTATGATGGATTCGCTTCCGCGTGGATCGATGGGCAAGATCAACCGCGAAGTGCTGGCGCAATCGGTGGCAGAGGATATTGGCGCCTCCCGGTCCAGGCGTGGCACAACGCTGATCGGCAGGTTTTAGGGACACTGGTTTCCAGATCCGCAAGAAGGCAAGAAAAGCCGACGACATCCTTGCCCCCGAATTCACCGAGAATGAAACGCGACTGTCGGTCCCGCTTGCCGGCTCGGGGCAAAATGTCAGTTGGGCGCCAGAACCGAAGCTGTTGACCAATGTGGTTGGAGTGAGTCCCCCTGAATGGGGCGATAAACTCTATTTGCTTATGAGGCCCAGATATGCTTTGCTCGGGAAGACTGCACATGATTTGCAAATGCACGTCGCCGGTTCGCCGCATCCTCGCACCCACGACCCTTGCGATGCGTAACGCACGGAACACGGGACGCAGGGAGGGCTGAACGATGCCCGCATCAGGCCGTACAGTCTGGCTGGATTCTTCAGACAATAGCTACATCAATAATCCGCTACTTTATGATCTGCTCCAGGGATATGGCGGCTCGGATACGATTTATGGCGGGTCTGGCGACCAGACCATTTATGGGAACGGGCGGCCAGGCCGGGTGCAACCAGGCGATCTGGGCGATTATCTTTACGGCGAAGGCGGTAACGACAGCCTTTATGGCGGCGCAGGCAACGATTTTCTCGACGGTGGATCGGGCATCAACCACATTGACGGTGAAACCGGCGTAGACACCGTATCCTATTTGAACGCCACACAGGACGTGACCGTCAATCTGACAACCGGAACCGCCACCGCGGGCAGTTTCGCCACGGATACCATCGTCAACGTGGAAAACGTGATCGGTGCCTACAATCGAGCCAACTTCATCGTTGGGGATGCCGGCGCCAACCGGCTTGAAGGAGGGTCGCAGGACGATACGCTGATCGGCAACGACGGCGATGATTTTCTTTTCGGCAGCGGTGGAAATGATGGCCTGGCGGGCGGAAATGGGAACGATATCCTTTATGGGGGCATCGGGGATGACTATCTATATGGCGACAACGGCGATGACATCGTTGATGGCAGCTATGGCGATGACACGCTGCGCGGCGGCGCGGGAAACGATACGCTGACCGGCGGCGACGGCAATGACCGTTTCGAAGATCTGTCCGGCGTCGTATCCATTGATGGCGGCCTCGGAATCGATCTGTTGACCTATCTCGGTGCCACTGCGGGCGTATATTTGGGGAATGGCAATGGCATCGACAATATAGTGAGTGTCGAAAGGATCGAAGGCTCGAACTTCGGCGATTTCATTTCGGCGGGAAATGACGGCGTGGACAATCAGATCGTCGGCCATGGCGGGAACGATACCCTGGTTGGCGGCACCGGCAATGACATGGTGATCTTTTCCGGCGATCGGGCCAATTATACCGTGACCCAATGGGGCGATGTCGCCGGCACGATCCAGATTGTTGATAACCGTACACAAACGCAGATCGACCTCGATTCATTTCCGGGTGCGGTGTCTGACGGTACCGATCTGGTTGTCGGGTTCGAATTATTCTACTTCCTTGACCGAATCTACGATCTGACCACGCTCTTTGCCCCTGTGGACGATTATGCCGACCAGTTTGACGGCATTTCACCACCGGTCGGAACCGTGGCACCGGGCGGCGCGGTTACCGGCAACATCGAACTTGTTTCTGACCGGGACTATTTTTCCGTCACGCTTCAGGCGGGCGCGGCCTATGTTTTCACTCTCTCTGGTGCCGATTCGGGTTTGGGAACACTTGCGAATTCGTTTTTGTCGTTTTTCGACAGCGCCGGAAACCTGATTGATTACAACGACGATTATACCGACCCCAGCGGGCATCTGACGCTTGATTCCCGGTTGATCTTTCTCGCACCGGTCACGGGTACTTATTACCTGGCCGCGCAGGGGTACGGAACGTTTTCGGGGACGTACACGCTGTCGGTTTCAGACGCCAGCACGTCCCCGGCCCCAGCGACATCGACGGGCGACATCCTTCTTGGCACGACAAGCGCGGATGGCATCTCCGGATTGGCGGGCAACGATATCATCGTGAGCTTTGACGGCAATGATACGCTGGCAGGCGACAGCGGGAATGACACGCTGGACGGGGGCGCGGGGAACGACACGATCTATGGCGGCCCTGGCGACGATTCGATCCTGGGCGGAACCTGGGGCGATGCGCTGGGCGGCAATGGCGGCAACGATATTGTGGATGGTCAAGACGGACATGATCACCTTTACGGAGGCTGGGGCAGTGACACGCTTCTGGGCGGCAATGGTAATGACACGCTGTTTGGCGGGACATGGGGCGATTCCCTGATCGGGGGCAGCGGCAATGACCTTTTGCACGGCGAGGCGGGCCACGACTGGCTTGATGGCGGTACGGGTAACGATACGCTCCTGGCCGGAGACGGAAACGACCGGCTTCATGGGGGCAGTTGGGGCGACCTTCTGGCGGGGGAAGGCGGTAATGACCGGGTGCTCGGTGAAGGCGGTCATGACCGGCTTTATGGCAACTGGGGCAACGATACGATCCTTGGCGGGAACGGGAACGACAGCATCTATGGTGGCACATGGGGCGATCTACTGGCCGGCGATGACGGTACCGACCTGATTTTTGGAGGCGGCGGCCATGATCGGCTCTATGGCGGCAGTGGCAACGATACCCTTTTCGGCGGCGGCGGCAATGACAGCTTTTTCGGCGGCTGGGGCGCCGATGCCCTGTCTGGAAATGCGGGCAACGATATCTTCGTTTTCAGAACACTGGCTGAGGTGGGCCTGGGTGCCGCACGCGACGTGATCACCGATTTCACCGCCGGTCAGGACATGATGGATTTTACCGGGATGGCGATGACTTTCAGCGGCGGATCAGGTTTCACCCAGACCGCAGGTGAGTTGATCGCCCTTGCCAGCGGCGGCAATTCGATACTCGCGGGCGATACCGATGGCGACGGGGTGGCCGATTTCGAAGTCATGCTGCTTGGCATTACCTCCGTTACCGCATCCATGTTCGTGTGACGCGCATATCCTGGCCGATTGCCGCGCCGGGGCATGATCCATATGAGCTTGCCGAAGCCCGGCCGGATTGACAGGTTTGCCGATCGCATGCCATCGTGGCCCTTTCGCTGGATTCATGATGCCAAGGCAGAACCGATGCGATTTCGTGCCAAAGATATTTGCGAAGGTTCAGGCTTGAGGCGAAGGGCAGTCAGTGCCTGCGAAATTCCGGCACCGGGATTCAGTTGCCTCGGAAGGAGTATTGCAGATGCCTTCAGCTAACGGCGTATTATGGCTCGATTCAGGGAACAACTACCACGCTAGCGCCACCTTATATGATATCATTCAAGGCTATGGCGGGTCAGATACCCTTTACGGAGGTGCCGGCGACCAGATCATCTATGGCAACGGCCGGCCTGGTCAGGAACGATCTGGCGACACGGGTGATTATCTTTACGGGCAAACCGGCAATGACGCGCTTTTTGGCGCCGAAGGCGATGATTTTCTTGACGGGGGCACCGGCAACAACAGTATCGACGGGGGCATTGGTGTCGATACGGTTTCCTATGACTCTGCCGATCAGAATGTCACGGTCAACCTGGCGGCCGGGACGGCCACGGCCGGCAGCTACGCGACCGATACGCTGGTCAGCATCGAAAACGTGACCGGATCGCATACCAACACCAACCACATTACCGGTGATGGCGGTGCCAATCTGCTTTCGGGCGGTGTGCTTGCCGATACGCTTGTTGGCGGCGCGGGCAATGACACGCTCACCGGCGGCGGCGGAAACGACAGCCTGCTGGGCGGATCGATGAACGACCTGATCGGTGGGGAAGGAGGCAATGACCTGGTCAATGGCGAGGCGGGCGATGATCATCTTTTTGGCAGTTGGGGCAGCGATACGCTTTTGGGCGGCACCGGGAATGACAGCCTCAACGGTGGTTCCTGGGGTGATTTGCTGGGCGGCGAAGGCGGCAACGATTCCGTATTCGGCGCCGGGGGGCATGACCGGCTTTATGGCAGCTGGGGCAACGATACCTTGCTGGGCGGCTATGGCAACGACAGCCTTTATGGCGGGACCTGGGGTGACATACTGGCGGGCGATGCCGGCAATGACCTGCTAGGCGGGCAGGGCGGGCATGACCGGCTTTATGGCAGTTCCGGTGACGATACGCTTTATGGCGGCAACGGCAATGACAGCCTCTATGGAGGCTGGGACAGTGACACGTTGATCGGTGGCGCAGGCAATGACGTTTTTGTTTTCAGGACGCTGGCCGAAGTCAATCTGGGCGCGGCCCGCGACGTGGTCAACGATTTCACCGCGGGTCAGGACCATCTGGATTTCACAGGGATGGGAATGACATTCAGCACCGGGTCGAGCTTTACCAATACCGCAGGTGAACTGATTGCGGTCGCCAGTGGCGGCAATACCATTCTGAGCGGCGACGTGGACGGCGACGGGGCGGCAGATTTCGAAGTGATGCTCTTGGGCGTCACCAATGTCACGGCTGGGATGTTCCTGTGATCGAATCCTGGCACGGTTCGCATCGGCGCTCTCGGGCATCAGTCGATACCTGAAGGATCAGGCATTTCGCGAAACGATTTCTTGGCCCCGGTGAATGCGTGCAAGGCCTCTGGCAGTTACACGAGAGAGAGCCGAGGGCACAACAGGTTGAAAAGCCGGTCCAGGCCGAACCGCTGTGCGCGCGTCAAACATGATCCGGGTATCTGAAAAACGTTCCGATCAGCGGGCAATGGAATGTTCAACCTTTCATCTGGTCAGACAGAGCGGGTGATGCCGCCATCGACGCGCAGGTTCTGTCCGGTGATATAGCCTGCGGCATCCGAGGCCAGAAAGCTGATCACGCCGGCGATTTCTTCGGCCTTGCCATAGCGGCCCATCGGAATGCGGGCGCGGAATTCTTCCTTTTCGGGCAGGCTGTCGATGAAGCCCGGCAGCACGTTGTTCATGCGAATGTTATGGGCGGCATGGGCATCGGCGAAAAGTTTGGTAAAGGCCGCAAGCCCCGCGCGGAATACGCCCGAGGTCGGGAAAACGGGGTCAGGCTCAAACGCGGCGAAGGTGGATATATTGACGATCACACCGGATTTCTGCGCTTTCATTGCCGGCATGACGGCGCGCGTGGGGCGCACGGCTGAGAGGAAATACACCTCCATCCCCTTGTGCCAGTCGTCATCGCTCAGTTCCAGCACCGGGCCGCGCGGCCCGTGACCGGCGCTGTTGACCAGCACATCGATGCGGCCCCATTTCTTCGTTACCGCATCGACCAGCCGCTGCACATCCGCTTCGGACTGGTTCGACCCGGTGACACCGATGCCATCCAACGCCTTGGCCAGCGCCTCGCCCTTGCCCGATGAGGAAAGGATTGCCACGCGGAATCCATCGGCCGCCAATCGGCGTGCCGCCGCTGCCCCCATGCCGCTGCCGCCCGCGGTGATGATGGCTACCTTTTCCATTGCGCGCTCCTCATGGTGTGCTGCTCATGCGATGTGTACTGCACATGCGATTTTCCGCGACCCTTTCATTCTTCCCGCCGAAGGGCAAGATGCCTGTAAAACCCCCTTGCCTTCCGCCCGGCTTCAGGCAGGCTGGCGGATACGGAAAGGAGGCTGACATGCGGCTGGCGGGAAAAACGGCGATCGTGACCGGGGCGGGCTCGGGTTTTGGTGCCGGCATTGCGCGCAAGTTCGGCTCCGAAGGCGCGCGGGTGATGGTGGTCGACCTGAACGAAGCCGCCGCCGGTGGTGTCGCGGCGGAAATCGGCGGCATTGCCTGGCGCGCCGATGTCAGCCGGGCCGCCAGTGTCACGGCGATGGCAAAAGCCGCGGTTGACGCCTTCGGGCGGGTCGACATCATCGTCAACAACGCCGGTATCAGCCATGCGCCCGCGCCTTTGGACGAGGTGTCCGAGGCCGACTTTGACCGGGTTTTCGCGGTCAACTGCAAATCGGTCTATCTGACCTGCCGCGCGCTGGTGGCACATATGAAGGATATGGGAGGTGTCATTCTCAATGTCGCCTCGACAGCGGGGCTGAGCCCGAGGCCGGGATTGAACTGGTACAATGCCTCCAAGGGCTGGATGATTACCGCCAGCAAGACCATGGCCGTCGAGCTTGCCGCCAGAGGCATCCGGGTAAACGCGATCTGCCCGGTGGCCGGTGAAACGCCCCTGCTGAAAACCTTTCTGGGCGAAGATACGCCCGAAATGCGCGCGAAATTTCTGGCCACAATTCCCATGGGGCGGTTTTCCACACCCGAGGATATAGGAAATGCGGCGGTGTTTCTTTGTTCTGACGAGGCGTCGATGATCACCGGCGTGGCGCTCGAGGTGGATGGCGGGCGCTGTATCTGAGACCGGGGGGCGGGGGCGCTGCCCCCAAGCCCATTGGCCCGCGGGGCCATTGGGGCTTTCCCCCGGAGTATTTGCGGCAAAGAAGAAGGAGCGGGGATGCGCCCAGGAGACAGGAATCTGATCACTGACGTAGCGGGTCTGCGCGTCGGCAATGCCGAGGACCATGACATGCGGACGGGGGTCACGGTGCTTGTTGGCGATCAACCGTTCACCGCCGCGGTGCATGTCATGGGCGGGGCGCCAGGCACCCGCGAAACCGATCTGCTGGCGCCTGACAAGCTGGTTCAGGAAGTCGACGCGCTGGTGCTGGCGGGAGGATCGGCCTTCGGTCTGGATGCGGCTTCCGGGGTTGCCGACGGTCTTCGCGCGCAGGGGCGCGGATTTGCCGTGGGCGGGCAGAGGGTGCCGATCGTGCCGGGGGCGATCCTGTTCGACCTTCTGAACGGCGGCGACAAGGGCTGGGCCGAGAACCCTTACAAGCGGCTGGGCCGGGCGGCGCTGGCCGCGGCGGGGGCGGCGTTCGCGCTGGGGACGGCCGGCGCCGGGGCCGGGGCGATGGTACATGATCTCAAGGGGGGGCTGGGATCAGCCTCCGTCGTGCTGGAAAGCGGCATCACGGTGGGGGCGCTGGTTGCGGTCAATGCGCTTGGCCGGGTGACGGCGGGCGGCAGGGGGGAGTTCTGGGCGGCCCCCTGGGAGATGGGCGGCGAGTTCGGCGCGCTGGGGGTGGCGCGTGCCCACGATCCGACGGCGGAGCCGATGCCGACCAAGCGCGCGGGCGAGGCCACGACCATCGCCATCGTTGCGACCGATGCGGCGCTGAGTCAGGCCCAGGCGCAGCGCATGGCGACGGCGGCGCATGACGGGATGGCGCGTGCCATCGTGCCCTCGCACACGCCCTTCGACGGCGATCTGGTCTTTGCCGCCGCAACCGGGGCGCGGGTTTTGGAGGACCCCATGACTGAGCCTTTCCTGATCGGCCACGCGGCGGCGGTCTGCCTTGCACGCGCGATTGCGCGGGGTGTCTACCTCGCCACGCCCCGGCCCGGTGATCTGATGCCGACCTGGGCGACGCGGTTCGGCGATGGGTGAGGGTCTTTACCGTGATGCGGCTATGGCGCGGTTTTATGACCTCGACAATGGCTGGACCGGGGACCGGGCCTTTTGCCTGAGGCTGGCGGCCGGGAAGGGGGCGGTACTCGACCTCGGCTGCGGAACCGGCGATCTGGCGATCCGCATCGCGGCGGAGCATGGGTCGGCGACGACGGGGGTGGATCCGGCTCGGGCCATGCTGGAGATTGCGCGCAGCAAGAAGGGTGCCGAAAGGGTGCGGTGGGTGGAGGCGGATGCGCGCTGGCTTGACCTTAGCCAGCGTTTCGACCTGATCGTGATGACCGGACATGTGTTCCAGGTGCTGTTGACGGATGAGGACCGGGCGCAGGCGCTGGCGGCGGTTGCGCGGCATCTGGCGCCAGGCGGCCGCTTCGTCTTTGACAGCCGCAACCCGGCGCGGCGGGAGTGGGAAGAATGGCAGCCCGACCTGTCACGCCGCGGCTTCGACGACCCGGAACTTGGCCCGGTGACGGCGTGGGACGAGGCGGACTGGGATGCCGAGAGCGGGGTTCTGGCCTACCGGACGACCTACCGCGTGGCCGCCACGGGGGCGGCGTTCAGTGCCGGGGCGCGCATCGCCTTTCCTGGCTTCGACCGTGTGGGCGCGCAGATCGCGACAGCCGGGCTTGCGGTCGAGTCATGGCTTGGCGACTGGGAGGGTGCCGCGCCGGGCGAGGACAGCCCGGAGTTCATCGCGATCTGCCGCCACGCCCGAGGGTCAGCCGAGTAGCGCGCGGATCAGCGGGCCGGTCGCGTCCTCGAGTCCTTCGATCACGTCGAAATGGTGTTTGCCGGGATCGACAGTCACAGGGCAGGCCCAGGCATTGCCAAGACGCCGTGCCTGGTCAAGAAAGGCGGGCCGCTCGGCCCCGCCGACCCAGACGTGGACAGGTACCCCAGGAAAGCGCGGATTCAGGGCGGGACTTTCCTGCCGTGCCTCGGCCATGTCGAGGTGCAGGGTATCGTTCATCGTGGTTTCGATCAGCGGCCGCAGATCGGAGAGCGGCGAGATCGGCATGACCCGGCTCATGTGTACGCTCGCGCCCAGCGCCGGCGCGACATCCGCCGCGGCCATGCGCGCCGCCAGATGTCCGCCTGCCGAATGGCCGGCCGCCACGACCGGCCCCGCGACTTCCACGGATATCACCTCGATGGCGGTGACGATCTCGCGGGTCATTGCAGCTATGCGCGCGCCGGGGGCGAGCGTATAGGCGGGCATCGCCGCTGCCCAGCCCCGCCCCAGCGCCCCTGCCGCCAGATGCGAGAAATCGCGTGGACCGAAGCGCATCCAGTAACCGCCATGGATGAAGATCATCAGCCCCGATGGTGCCGATTCGGGCAGGAAGAGATCGTACCAATGTGCCCTGCCCGCGCCGTAACGCTGGCCAAGCCGGGCCCTGTCGCCGAGAGTCCTGCGAAACGCCTCCGCCGCCTTCGCCCAACGGGCTGGATACTCGCCCCCTTCGGGGATATATTTGCCATTGGCAAAGGCGTCATCAAATCTCATGTCGTCCATCCTTTGCATCGCCAGTGCTGGACATTCCACCCAGGCAAGTGCATTTGATCAAATCGAAAACAAAAGGGGGATTCCCATGCTCGATTCCGTCACTGATCTGCGCGCGCTTCTGAAAGACCCGTCGCTTCTGGTAACACAAGCCTATGTCGCGGGCCAATGGATTGACGCAGAGGATGGCCGCACTTTCCCGGTGACCAATCCGGCGCGCGGCGATGTGATCTGTACCGTGCCCGATCTGGGGCGCGCCGAGACCCGCCGCGCGATCGAGGCCGCAGACACCGCGCGCCGGGAATGGGCCGCCCGCACCGGCAAGGAACGCGCTGCCGTGCTGCGAAACTGGCATGACCTGATGGTCGTCAATGCCGACGATCTGGGCGCTATCCTGACCGCCGAGATGGGCAAGCCGCTGGCCGAGGCCAAGGGTGAAATCCTCTATGGTGCCTCCTTTGTTGAATGGTTCGCCGAAGAGGCCAAGCGGATTTATGGAGAAACCATCCCCGGCCACCAGCGCGACAAGCGCATCACCGTGATCAAGCAGCCCATCGGGGTCGCCGCCTCGATCACGCCTTGGAATTTTCCCAATGCGATGATCGCCCGCAAGGTCGCGCCGGCGCTGGCCGTCGGTTGCGGTTTCGTTGCGCGGCCCGCGGCCGAAACACCGTTGTCGGCGCTGGCCATGGCGGTGCTGGGCGAACGCGCGGGCGTGCCTGCCGGGCTCTTTTCCGTCATCACCTCCAAGCGGTCATCCGATATCGGCAAGGAATTCTGTGAAAACCCGATCGTGCGCAAACTGACCTTTACCGGCTCGACCGAAGTGGGGCGCATCCTGCTGCGTCAGGCCGCCGACCAGGTGATGAAATGCTCGATGGAACTGGGGGGCAACGCGCCTTTCATCGTCTTTGACGATGCCGATCTCGACCGCGCGGTCGAGGGCGCGATGATCTCCAAGTTTCGCAACAACGGCCAGACCTGCGTTTGTGCCAACCGCATTTATGTGCAGGCTGGCGTCTACGATGCCTTTGCCCAAAAGCTGGCCGCCGCGGTCGGAAAGCTGAACGTGGGCGACGGGCTGAGCACCGGTGTCACCACCGGCCCGCTTATCAACGATGATGCGGTGCTGAAGGTCGAGGAACATATCGCCGATGCGCTGGCCGGCGGCGGCAAGGTTGTCACCGGCGGCAAGCGTCATGCGCTGGGCGGGACATTCTTTGAACCGACCGTCGTGACCGGGGTGACACCGGGCATGAAAGTCTCGACCGAAGAAACCTTTGGCCCGCTGGCGCCGCTTTACAAGTTCGAGACCGAGGAAGAGGTCGTGGCGCTGGCCAATGACACGATATTCGGGCTTGCGAGCTATTTCTATGCGCGCGACATCGGCCGCATCACCCGTGTTCAGGAAGCGCTCGAATACGGCATGGTCGGCGTCAACACGGGCCTTATCTCGACCGAGGTCGCCCCCTTTGGCGGGGTCAAGCAATCGGGGCTGGGCCGCGAAGGCAGCCATCACGGGGCCGAGGATTATCTGGAAATGAAATACATCTGCCTGAGTGTCTGATACCGGCGCCTGACGGGATGCCGATTGGCCCCGTCAGCCCGGCCCGCCGCTGGTGATACCAGTGATCGCGACCTGCCGCCCCCGATTCGGCGGCAATCGCGCGGTCGGCGTCGTGTTTGCCGTTGCGCGCGGAGCCAGTATCGCACGATGATCCGGCAATGGCCGCCCGCGACCCTGCGTTGATCGGCGCGACTTAATGGCTTGTCCCTTCGGAAAAGCTGATCTTGTTCCAGACGTTGTATTTGCCCGAAGGTTTGCGCATCGGCAGGCGGCGCACCTCTTCCAGTGTGGCGGCATCATAGACGATCACCGCTCCGTCATCCTCCCAGACCGAAACAAGCGCGTAGCGGCCATCCCTGGTGAACTCGACATGCGCGACCGTCGCGCCGGGTTCGGGGTGCAGTGTGCGGACAATTTCGAGACTCTGCTTGTCGATCACATGGATGGCATCGCGGTTGGGGCCAAAGAACACATCGGCCCAGAAATAGGGTGTGTTTTCGTGGCTGCGCAGAAAGAAGCCGGGGCCGTCGGTGGCAATTTCCCTGACAACCGTCCAGTCATCGGTGTCGATGATCGAAAGTTTTGCTTCATTGAGATGCGGCACCGCCATGACGCGGTGGCCGTTGCGCATCCAGCTGATGCCAGACCCCAGATGCGGCAGGCCGGCGAGCGGCAATTCGGCGATCTCGCGCCCGACATTGAGATTGACGACAACCGCGCGCGCCCCGTCGCGGGCGGCGCCGACCACAAACCGGTAGTCGGGGGTGAAGAAGAAGTCATCGAGCGGCTGGGCGATTTCGATCCGGCGGCGGGCAAACAGACCCTCGGAGGAGGCGATCGCCTCGATCATGCCCTTTTCGCGGCTGTGGACGAAGCCGTCATAAACGGGGTCGGCGTTCGGGTCGGTCGCGACCTCCCATATCTCGGGTGCGTCTTTCAGGGCGAGGATGAAACTTTGCCGCGAGGGCGCCTGATAAACCGCCGATACGCGCGACGGGGTGCCTTTCTTGCCGATCACTTTCATCACGCGGGCGACCGACAGATCCTCGGTCGAAAGGATGGTCAGCGTCATCGGCAGATAATTCGCGACCGCCAGCCATTTTCCGTCATGGCTCATCGCGATGTTCCGGCTGTTGAGCCCGGCGCGGATACGCCCGACCTCGGCCAGCGACCAGATGTCGTATTTTTGCACCCAGCCGTCGCGCGACATGACGAAGACATAACGCCCGTCAGGGCTGAACTTGGGGCCACCATGAACCGCGAAAGGTGTCGCAAAACGGTCGAGCACGTCGAAGCTGTCGCCATCAAGCACACTGATATGGTGATCGCCGGTTTCCACGACCAGGGTGATATTCATCGGGTCGGCATCCCATTGCGGCCTGTCCGCCGCCACATAGCCGGGGGCGAGGCTGCGGCTCGCCATGATCTCGGTTTCGCCCCACTGCGGCACTTCGGCAAGCGGCTCATGCAGATAGGCGGCGATCGCAGCGATTCGATCAGCATCCAGTTCGCCCCCGAAGCCGGGCATCTGGGTGGCGGGGCGCCCGTCGCGGATAACCGCTTCGAGGTTGGGGCCACGCATTCGCCCCAGCGTTTCGGGGATCAGCGCCGGCCCGATCGCGCCCAGCCGCGCGGGGCCGTGGCATTCGGCACAATGTTCGGCGTAATCGTCAGCGGGATCGGCAAGTGCCGCGGTCGCAAACAGGATCAGCGCGCTAGTGGAAATCATGCGCCGGATCACGACTTTTCCCCCGGAATGGCGTTACGGTGACTTTGCGGTTCACTTCTACGCCGATCTCGGCGTTGGAAAGATAGCAGGCCGGATCCTCGGCCCAGGGATCGCCGGTCAGTTGCAGGGCACGGATGCGGGTGTTGCCGCCGCAGACAGACTGATGCCGGCACGCGCCACAGCGACCCTTGAGAGGTCGCGGGCGCAGGCGCAGCTTTCTCAGCATTGGGTCACTGCCTGTCCAGAGTTCTGAAAACGGCCGATCCTTGACATTGCCGATGGTGTAATCGGACCAGTAGGTATCGGGGTGGACGCGCCCCTGCGTGTCGATATTGGCAACGCCAAGCCCGGAGGAATTGCCCCCCCAGGCCTCGAGGTGGTCGCGCAGATGTGCCACCCTGGCGGCGTCGAAATGCCGGGCGGCCCAATTGAGGAAATAGACCGCATCGGCATCGTTGTTGCCCGTCACGATGTCGAGCGCGCGCCCACCGGACGCCGCCTGCCAGGCGCGCTCGATCAGCAAGTCCATCGCGGCACGGGTCGGGCTGTGGGCAGCATCCTCGCCCCGGTTCTTGTCGCCGCGCCCGGCATAGACAAGATGCGAGAGATAGAATTTGTCCACTCCTTCATCGTCACACAGCTTGATCAGGTCGGGAAGGTGCTTTGCATTGTCGCTGGTTATGGTGAAACGAAGCCCCACCTTGATACCGCGTGCCTTGCATTCGCGCACACCGCGCAAAGCATCGGCAAACGCCCCGTCGACACCGCGAAACCAGTCATTTGTGGCGCCGATCCCGTCGATGGAAATGCCGACATAATGAAAGCCGATTTCGGCCACCCGGTCAGCGTTGCGCCCGTGAATCTTCGTCCCGTTGGTGGACAGCGCCAGCATCTTCACCAGGCCCCGCGCGCGGGCGGCGATCTGGAACAGATCCTTGCGATCAAGCGGTTCGCCCCCCGACAGGATCAGTGCGGGAATCTTGAAGCGCCCCAGATCTTCGAGTGTTTCCATCGCCTGCCCATGGCTCAGTTCGCCGGGAAAATCGACGTCGGCCGAAACCGTGTAGCAATGCCGACAGCGCAGATTGCAGCGCCGGGTGAGGTTCCAGATGACGACGGGCTTTACCCCGTCGCTGCCCCGCCGGACCCGTACGGATGTCGGATGAACGAGCTGATGCATGTATTCGGTCAATCGGAACATACCGGTCAGGCTTTCTTTGGGGGCAGGCGCAGCCCGGCTTTCTTGAGGATACGGGTCGAGTACAGAATATCGCCGCCCCGGCAGGCCGCGCCAAGCAGGCGGGCGATTTCGCCGCGCTTGGCCTCGACCTCATCGCGGTGCGCGCCGTGCACCATGGCAAAAAGGTTGTAGGGCCAGCCGGGCAGGGCACGGGGCCGTTCGTAGCTGTGCGTCACGAAAGGTAACGCGCCGACAATCGGACCCAGTTCGCCGATAAGGTCATCGTCGACGTCCCAGACGGTCATGCCATTGGCCGTCATCCCGAGCCTGTAATGATTGGGCGCGGCAGCAATCCGGCGGATCACGCCGATGGATTTGAGACGGGCAATGCGTTCAAGAAGCGCGTCTTCCGACAACCCGATCTGGTCGGCCACCGCCTTGTAGGGTGCAGGCACGAGCGGCAGGCCCTGCTGGGTTGCCAGAATGATTTGACGGTCTGTTGCATCGACTTTCATGCCGCCACCCGAAAGCCGATAAAGAATTCGCGAAGTTTCGGGAAACGCAGCACGGCCAGACCAGTTTCCGTCTCAATCCTGTTGGCCACGGATGTGATCGCACTTTTGTGGCCGGTTGCCAGAACGAACCACATGTTCAGCTTGTGGCAGCGTTGGTAGTTATGAGCCACCTCGGGATGCGCGTTGACCTGCTCGGCGACGATCTCGAATCGCGCCTCGGGCACCGCCATCGCACATAGGCAAAAAGCGCCGCCCATTGCTTCGGCGTCAAAGAAAGGCCCAAAGCGGGTGATCATGCCGTTATCCTTCATCCGGGCGATCCGGGAGATGAGATCGGTCTCGGTCAGGCCGAGTTCGCGGGCGACTTCGGCAAAGGGGTGGGCCGACAGCGGCAAATCTTCCTGCAATCGGTTCAGTACCGCGCGGTCGGTTGCGTCGAGGATGGTCATGCGGCACTTTCCTTTGGCAGCGATATCAGCGCCCCCGTCTGTTTGAAACACCGGATGGAAAATAGCGCGCGATGTCGCACGCCCCTTAATCCAGGCAAATCAGTGGCGGCGGAAAGAACATCCATTGCCTCGCTTCTGCTGCGGGCATGGATCATTGAATAAAGCCGGTAAGGCCATATACCCGCTACCGGTCTGCGTTCATAACAGAGCGTCACACCGGGATGCGCGGCCAACAGCGGGCCCGCCAGATCGATCGCCCCGTTCGGCAGATCCCAAACCACCATCGCGTTGGCGCGCCAGCCAAGGGCGCGGTGGCGCACGATGACGCCAAGGCGTGCGATCACGGAGGCATCTGACAATGCGCGGATACGGGCGAGGATATCGGCTTCGCTGCGGTGCAGGTCGCGGGCGACCGCGGCAAAGGGGCGCGGGCAAAGCGGCAAGCCGCTCGTCAGCGCTTGCAGGATCGGGCGGTCACCGGGCTCTATGGCGGCCCCAACCACCGGGCGCCGGGCGGGTGGCTTGCCGCCGCCGCCTGCCATGCGAAAGCCGAGATCGACATTGAAGGCACGCACCAACGGCAAGTCCAGCACCCTGAGCCCGCTGCGCGCCCCGATCCGTGTCAGGACCATGTTGACATGGGCGCGGTCGGGCCCGGTTGCGACGAACCAGAGGTTGAGATCATGTTCGCGAAGATAGGAATGGTTGACGCCGGGTTCTGCCCCGATGATCGCCGCAACCTCTTCGACACGTTCGGGCGGTGCCGCGACGGCGGCAAGCGTGCTGGCCGAAACGATGTTGGGCGCGCAGGTGCCGCCGACACGGGTGATCCGGCCGGATCCCAGCATCTGGCCGAGCCGGCTGATGACCTCGGCTTCGCTCAACCCGAGCTTCCCGCCGATCTCGGCGAAGGGCCGGGGTGTGATCGGCAGATCGCGCTGCCAGTCGTCCAGCAGGCAGCGGTCGACGGGGTCGGTGACGAAATCCATGGATCAAAGCCCCGTCCGGTGCGCGCGCGCCGTAAAGAAGATGCCCGAGGGGCTGATGGCTGCGATCTCGGCCAGTTGTTCGAACGTATGGGTGTCATAGACCACGACCTTGCCGGCATCGCGCACGGAAACCCATACCTCATGCCCGCGCGGGGTGAATTCCATGTGCAAGACCGCCGGGCCAGGCCTGATTTCGTGGATCACTTTTTTGGTCAAAGTGTCGATGATCTGGATGGTATCGTTCAGCGGGTGGGCGAAGTTGACCCAGACCTGTCGGCCATCGGGGCGGGCCATGGCGAATACGGGCTGGCCATGCGTCTGGGTCCGCCCGGTTTCGTGAAAGTCATTGGCATCGACCCAGAGCACTTCATGGTGCCCGACAGCGGGCAGAACGAATTCGCCCGCAGCCTGTGCCCAGCCTTCCAGATGCGGCATCTTGTAGACCGGCAAATCCTGCTCTTCGCGCCCATAGTCGGGCAGGATATGGATAGGCGCGGGTTGATCCTGCCAGAGGTCGAGCGCCGTCAAGCCGTCATCGCCGAACAGACCGGCGATGTAGGTACGCCCGTCGCCTGTGATCAGTGCGTCATAGGGATTGCTGCCGATGCCGGTGATTCTGGTGATGGCCGGGGAGCCTTTGGAAAGATCGGCGATCCAGGTTTCGCCGCTGTCCCAGAGCGAGAAGACAAAGCGCCGCCCAGGCGCGTCGACCAGGCCGACTGTTTTTGATCCGGTGGGGATGTCGGCGACCATTTCCAGCGTGTCGGTGTCAAAGATCCGTACGCCGCCGGGTTCGTAGTTCGATACGGCCACCAGCCGCCCATCGTCCGAAATCGCCCCGCCGATCGAATTGCCCGCCTGCATGACGCGGCCGACGATGGCCTGATCGAGGATATCGACCTTGGTCAGCCCGCCATCACGCCCGAAAACGAACGCGAAGCGTTCGTCCGGCGAATAGACGAGGCTGGCATGGGACAGGTCGCCCAGACCCTCGATCCGGCCGATGGCGGCATGGTCGGATTGGTCGATGACCAAAAGCGACCCGGTCTCACGCTCCACCACAAGGCCGAGATCGCCGGTTGCCCCGGCGCAATTGCCGGGCAAGGGCAGGCCCAATGTCGCAAGCAGGGCCAGAAGGATGCCGGCACGTTTCACGGCGTGCCCCCGGTCAGCAGGTATTCCGCGATCCACTGCGCCTCGGTACCGGTGATCAGCGGCCGCCAGGGTGGCATCGGGGTTCCGGGGACGCCGTCAAGGATCACGGCGGTCAGGCTTTCGCTCGTATATCGTGCCAGGCTGGCGGGCCGGATATCCGGCCCCAGCCCACCCCTGAGCGTGATGCCATGACAGGATCCGCAATCCTGGTGCACAAGGCGTTTCAGCGCCTCGGGTTTGGGCGTGCCATCGGCGGCCAACGCAGCGCCGCAAAGCGCGAGATATGCCATCAGGCCAATGGGACGCGCAAGGAACCTGAAACCTGCCTGCCCTGACGTGTGAATCTTTCGCGGGAAAATGGCAAGAGGACATGGCTTGAGCGATTTCCGGAAGCTATCAGGCATTGGCGGCAGGGATCAGGTGTTGGGTCACGGTCGGGCCGATCAATTCGTCGCGGGAATGCAACGATACGACCCGGCCGATGAGAAACAGCACCGGCCCTTCGGCGGACCAGTCGCGCAGGTCGACCACGAGCCGGTCGAGTCGCGAGACAAGCCGCGTTTCGCGGGCGGTGGTGGCATTTGCGACCGCCATGACCGGCGTTGACCCCGCAAGGCCCTCGACCATCAGGCGGAGGGCGATCTGCCTGATATGGGCCCTGCCCATATAGACAACCAGCGTCGTGCCGGGATCGGCAAGGCGCGTCCAGTCCAGGTCGAGCGCCTCGCCCGCCTGCCGGTGGCCGGTGACAAACCGTACACCGGATGCCAGGCCGCGATGGGTCAGCGGGATGCCGGTGGCAGATGCGGCACCCTGTGCGGCGGTGATCCCCGGCGCGAATTCGACGGCAATTCCGCGCGCCGCAAGATAAGCCGCCTCTTCCGAGCCGCGCCCGAAGATCAGCGGATCGCCCCCCTTGAGCCGCGCGACGGTCAGCCCGGCCGTGGCCAGATCGGCAAGCAACCGGCTGATACTGTCTTGTGGAACAGGATGGCAGCCGGGCGATTTTCCGACCGGGATTTGCCGAACAGAGCCCGGAATGGTTGCCATGATCTCGGCCGAGACGAGGCGGTCATAGACGACAACATCCGCCGCCGCCAGAAAGCGCACGGCGCGCAGGGTCATCAGTTCCGGGTCTCCTGGGCCAGCTCCGATCAGGAACACCTTTCCCGGTTGCATTTTCGCGCCCCCTTGTGTCTGGCGGTTTGGATGGTGACAAGCCGGGGCAGGCAGGGCCGGCCCCGGCGGCGGGTTCAATAGACGTCCGCGCGGGTGTTGTAGACGTTGAACTTGCCTGTCGGGGTGATCAGGCGCGGATCCTTGATCACATGCTTCAATTCCAGCGTCTTGTCGTCGACGACCACGATGGCCGATTCCTTGTCCGCCGCATTCCAGACCGAGAACCAGATTTCATCGCCGGCCTGATTGAATTCACCCTGAACGACGCGCGGCTGGCCTTCGGCGATGTTCGCCCATTCGACGATCGGAAGCACGGTGTATTCCGGTTCTTCCTGTGCGAGATCCGATACGTTGAACACCGCCACCGAGCCAGAGGTTTCGGCATCCGGGTTAAGAGTAGCATCCACATAAAGATGCTCTGAGCCCGGATGCGACTTTACGAACAGCGATCCGCCGCCAAGGGCGTAAAGCTGCTGCACCATCTTCCAGGCATATTCAGGGTGGCCCTCGGGGTCGGTACCGATCAGGGCAACCGTGTCATCGCCCAGATGCGACGTCGCCCAGACCGGCCCGTAGGTCGGGTGTATGATGTTGGCCCCGCGCCCCGGATGAGGCGTCTGGCCTTCGGTGTCGACGATGCTCACCAGTTTGCTTTCCTTGGTGTCGACGACCACGATCTTGTTGCGCGCGTTGGCCGCGGTCAGGAAGTAGCGCTGGGTGCTGTCGAGGCCGCCGTCATGCAGGAAGCGCTCGGCGTTGATTTCTGTTATTTTCAGCGATTGGATGTCGGAATAATCGACCATCATGATCTTGCCGGTTTCCTTGACGTTCACCAGGAACTCGGGTTTGTAATGCGAACTGAGGATCGCCGCCACGCGCGGTTCGGGGTGATAGATCTGTTCGTCATAGATCATGCCGCGCGTCGATTCGATGCGCAGCGGTTCCAGCGTATCGCCGTCCATGATCACGAACTGCGGCGGCCAGTAGGCCCCGGCGATGGCGTATTTATCCTCATACCCTTTGAATTTCGAGGTCTCGACCGACCGGGCTTCGGTGCCGATCTTGATTTCTGCGACCGGCCCTGGCACGTCCATCCACAGGTCGATCATCACCACCTTGGCGTCGCGGCCGATCACGAAGAGATACCTCCCCGAGGCCGATATCCGGCTGATATGCACCGCATAGCCCGTCTCGATGATCGTCTTGATCTCATAGGTGGAGCCGTCGATCAGGGCGATCTCGCCCGAATCGCGCAACGTGACAGAGAACAGGTTGTCGATGTCCCAGTCATTCATTTTTTCAGTGGGCCGGTTTTCGGGGGCGACGATCACCTTCCAGCTGGCGCGCATCTCGGGCATGCCGAATTCGGGTGGTGCTGCGGGATCAAGCAGCAGGTAACGGGCCATCATGTCGACCTCGTCCTCGGTCAGCGAACCCGAGCTGCCCCAGTTCGGCATTCCCGCCGGCGAGCCATAGGTGATGAAATCGCGCAGGTGCTCGTAGCCAAGTTTGCGGGTAATGTCGGCGGTCAGGGCTTTGCCGGTCGCGCCCTTGCGCAGCACGCCGTGACAGCCGGCGCAGCGTTCAAAATAGATCGTGTTGGCGTTCTGGTATTCGGATGGCGTCATTACCGGATCGCCGGCCTTGCGGCCGGGGATTTCCACCTGAAGCTGGCCGAGCGTGGTCATGCTTGGCTGGTATGCCGCCGACGCTGCGTCTTTGTGGTCGGCGGGCTTTTCCTGGGCTGGCACGACCTGTGCCGAAAATACCAGGGCGACAGCCACGCCGGCCAACAGCAGGGGTTTCAATTTGGGCCGTCTGATGTTCATCTGTCCACTCCGATCTGCTTTGGGGTTCGGTCAGGCTATTGCATGTCGTAAGATGGCCGGCCTTGACTTTAGTTAAGGCGGGCAAAGTGAGCGTCGCTGTATGCATCGGCGCATGAACGGCATCCTGGCCCTTTTGCGTCTTTGCGGTTTCGTGATCGCCGGTCTGGTGGCCTTGCCCCTGGCCGCGAATGCGCAGGACTGGCTGTCGCCTGATTCCGAGATGGTAACGAGCGCGCCGGATACGGCCATGATCGCACGGTTGTTTCCCGGTGTGGACGAGCCGCGGATCGAAAGGCAGGATGGGAAAGCACCTGCCTGGAAGGTCACGCACCCGGACGGTTCGCTGGTGGGCTATGTCGCGTCAACCTGGGAAATTGCCGGTTCGGTCGGCTATTCGGGCCGGCCACTTGACGTGCTGGTGGCCGTGGATGCCGACAGTGTGATTTCGGGTGCGGTACTGATCCGGCACAACGAGCCGATCCTGACACTGGGTCTGTCGGATGCGGATATTGCCCGCTTTGTCGATGGGTTTGCCGGTGTCGACCTACGCGACCCGCATGGCTCGATCGAAAGAACCGGCGCCGCCCCGCCCGACATCATTTCGCGTGCCACGGTATCAACGGCGGTGATCCGTGATTCGATCTTGCGGACGGCGCGGACCGTGGCGTTGGTCTATGGTTTGATGCCGGGGCAGGGGGTCGAGCGGGTCGGCTTTGTTCCCCAAACCGTCGACGAGCTGCTTGCCAGCGGCGCAATCACGCGGCTGACCGTGACCATGAACGAGGCTGCTGCTGCTTTTGCTGCGGCCAAGATCCCGTTAACGGCAAGTGATGATCCGTTCCTCGATCTCTGGGTGGCGCTGGTCGACCCGCCGACCATCGGGCGCAATCTGTTGGGCGAGCAGCTTTATACAAAGATTATCGGCAGCCTTGGCGTCGGCGAGGTTGCCCTTTTTGTCGGATCGCGAGGCCTTCATTCGCACCGCGGAACCAATTGGCGGCAAAGCGGTGTGTTCGACCGCATCGCGCTAATTCAGGATGGACGCCGTTTCCCGCTGGTGAAAAAGGCCTATACGAGAATCGACAAGCTGGCTCTGGCCGGAATGCCGGAGTTGAAAGAACGCAGCATCTTTTCGGTCGATACGGCGCTTTTCGATCCTACCGCACCTTTCCGCGTCGAGGTCAATGCCCGCCGTACGCCCGCCAAGGGGGGGGACGACCTCTATTTGACGATCGGGCTTGACTATACCCTTCCCGGCGCGTTCGTTCATCCGCCGCCTCCAGACCCGTTGCCGCTTTGGCAAGAGGCATGGGAGCGCAAGAGCCTGTCAGTGATCGGTGTGTCGATCATGCTGGCGATTCTGACCGGTTTCATGTTCTTTCAGGAATTCCTGGTCAGAAACCCCAAGGTCTGGCTGGCGGTCCGGCTCGGTTTTCTGAGCGTCACGCTGGTTTGGCTGGGTTGGGGGATCAACGGGCAATTGTCGGTGGTGCAGGTCGTGGCCTTCATCCAGTCGCTTCTGACCGGATTCCACTGGGAAACCTTTCTGATCGAGCCAGTGATCTTCATTCTCTGGGGCGGGGTGGCACTGGGCCTGCTTTTTCTGGGGCGCGGCGTCTATTGCGGTTGGCTTTGCCCCTTTGGCGCGTTGCAAGAACTGACCAATTTCGTGGCGCGTAGATTCAATGTGCCGCAAATCGCAGTGCCGCACGCCCTGCACGAAAGGCTCTGGGTGATAAAATACACGCTCTTTGTCGTCATCCTCGGCCTGTCCTTCTATTCGATGAAGGACGCGCTCATCCTGGCCGAGGTCGAACCCTTCAAGACCGCCATTTCCATGCGTATGATGCGGTCCTGGCCCTTTGTCGCCTTTGTCCTGGCCTTGCTGGTCGCGGGGCTGTTCATCGAACGGTTCTATTGCCGCTATCTGTGCCCGCTTGGCGCGGCGCTGGCAATTCCGGCCAAGCTGAAGGTTTTCGACTGGCTGCGCCGCAGGCCGCAATGCGGGCGCGAATGCAGGTTGTGCGAACAGAAATGTACCGTCGGCGCGATCGACACTCTGGGGCGGATCAACCCCAATGAATGCGTGCTTTGCCTGCGTTGTCAGGTGATCTTTTATGATGCGGGCACCTGCCCGGTGCTCAAGCGGCGGGCGCGGCAGTCGGCATCCTGACAATCGGAATGGTTGCGGGAGTCAAAGTGCCTTGCTCCAGGCGGCGGCCGGGTCTTCGTCGCAGTAGCGGCGAAGGCGGTCGATATCTTCGATGGCCGCATGGGCGCCGACAACCTTGACACCTGCCGCCCGTATCTTGGAAAAAGCGCGCGACAGGCTTTCGGGTTTCATGCCCAGGCGCCCGGCGATCAGCACTTTGTCATAGGGCAGATTGACGACACAACTGCCGGTCGTGCCATTGCACTGTTCGAGCAGGAAATCCGCCACGCGCTGCACACCGGTTCGCGCCTTCAATTGTTCCAACTGCGACACCAGCGAGTTCAGATGCTGAAAGGTGGCCGCCAGAACCGAGATTCCGAATTCCGGATCATGTCTGATCTGGGAGGTCAGCGCATCGGACGGAATATGCAACATCTGGCATTCGGTGACCGCTTCGGCCGAAACCGGGTAGGGCGCGGCGCGCAAGGCGACCGCCTCGCCGAAACTGCCGGATTTCGTGAAGACATTGACCACGGTCTCGCTGCCGTTCGGGGCGATACGGTAAAGCTTGACCCAGCCGTCGATCACGACGTGAATGGCATTTGCTCTTTCGCCCTGAAGAAACAAGGTTTCGCCACGGTCATAGGATTTCCATGACGATGCCGCCAGAAGGGAATCCACATCACCTTCCTGCAAGCTTCTCAGCAGCCGAGAGGTGCGTGCAATCGTTTCCCGGTCCTTGGTTTTCATGCGCGGTCCTTCATTTGTGGTCAACATATCCGATAAACCTGTGGCCGCCAAATCCGTTAACGGGGCCTTGTCCGGTAAACGCCTGTTTTGCAGAGTAGCTAGCGGAATGCCCAAACCCCGGTTGTCAGACGCGCGATATTGACAAAAGTCAAGGCCGCGGCCGATACCGCGCCTTATTTTGCGCAAATATTCTGGCTGCGTGTGCGGTCACGCGGCTCTTGTGGCAAAATGACTGGGAGGCAGCCAATCAACCGCCGTCGATTTCTGACCATCTCGGCCTGTGCCCTGGCCGCTTCCCGCCCAGCACGCGCGGTAACGATTGCCTGGCGGGGGACCGCATTGGGCGCGCTTGCCTCGATTCGCCTTGGCGGTAGCGGGCAGGGTGAAGCGCAGGCGACTTTCGCAGCTGTCGAGGCAGAACTGTCGCGGCTTGAAGATGTGTTCAGTCTCTACCGCGCCGGATCGGCGATCACGCTGTTGAACCGCACCGGCCGGCTGGAGCAGCCACCCGCCGATCTTGTCGAGGTTCTTGACCTGTCCGGCCGATTGCATGCGGCGACCGGCGGCGCATTCGACCCGACCGTGCAGCCACTTTGGCAGCACTTTGCCGCCGGTTCGGACGCCGGCGAGGAAAGCGCGGCGGCGGCCTTCGGGCATGTCGGCTGGTCCGGGCTGCACTATAGCGCCGATGCCGTCGTTTTTGAGCGGCCCGGCATGGCGATAACCCTGAACGGCATCGCACAGGGCTATATCACCGACCGGATTTCGGCCCTGCTCCGGTCGCGCGGTTTTGCCGACGTCCTGATTGATGCGGGGGAAATCGCGGCGCTTGGGCGCAACAGCCATATGCCGTGGGAAGTGGCGGTCGCCGATCCGCAAGGAATTGTCGTTCAGCGTCTGACCCTACGCGACCGGTGCATCGCAACCTCGTCACCTATGGCAACGACCCTTGCGGCGGATGGGCAGGTGGGCCATATTCTGGACCCACGCCCCGGCCGAACCGGCCCGGTGCGTCGCCTTGTTGCCGTTTCTGCCGATAGCGCGGCGGTGGCGGACGGGTTGTCGACGGCGTGTTGCCTGCTGCGCCGCGTCGAAGCCAAGACTGCCGTGGCCCGTTTTGACGGCGCGAGAATTGAAACCGTGATCTGACACCTGATCTGACACCTGAAAGGAACCAACCGATGCGCAGACTGACGCTTTTTACCGCCCTCCTGGGCCTGATCGCCTTGCCGGCCCTCGCCGATGGCGACCCCGCCGCCGGTGAGAAGGTTTTCAAGAAATGCAAGGCGTGCCATGACGTTGGCGCGGATGCGAAGAACAAGGTCGGCCCGGTCTTGAATGGTGTCGTCGGAAGAACCGCGGGGACCTATCCTGATTTCAGCTATTCCGACGCCATGAAAACCGCCGGTGAGGAAGGCCTGGTCTGGGACGAGGAAACTCTGGATAAATATCTGAAAAAGCCGAAGGATGTCGTGCCCAAAACCAAGATGACCTTTGCCGGGCTGCGCAAGGAAGACGACATTAAGGACGTCATCGCCTATCTGGAAACCTTCGAATAGACGAAGCGTTGATTTCCTAAGCGGTCGGGGCTTTGGTCGACCGCGACGGGTGTTAAGCACGAACGAAAGTAGCGGCAGTCTTGCCGCTACTTTTTTTACGGTCATGCTTTTTGCCGCCCGCTGCATGCGACAAGCGCGTTCAGCTTGACTTTGGTCAAGGCCAGAGAGGGATCAAAACTCTACACATTTATGTGAGGAGCGGAATTCCGCCACGAACCATCGTGGCGGGCGATGCTGTGACCTTCGGGATCGTTGTGCAAAAGGCAATGCATCTGTCTTGGCCCGGTTGTCCGAAGTTTCCAAGCCAAAAGGGAGAATGTGATCGTGAGCAGTTCAGAAAACCAGACCGACACCGCTGAATCTTCCCCGCCCGAAGAACCGATCCCGGCGATGCAACGGGCGCTCGACAATCCGTTTTTGCTGCTCTTTCTCGGCGTCACGATTCCGACGGTTCTCTATATCGTCTGGGGCGTGATGGAAGTCGCTTCAGTCCCGATCGCGCAGTGATCACCCCGAATTCAAACGAGGTCAGACAATGGCTATAACACCTCCGTCAAACCGGCTCTGGTGGAAGGAACCGATCAACGGGCTTGAACTGGGCTGGGTGATCGTCGCCTTTCTTTGGGGGCTTTTCATGTTCTTCTTCATGATCGCCTGGCATTTTATCGGCGATCAGAACCTGTCGAACGTGACCTATCGCGTCTCGCCCGATGTCTATGCCGAAAAGGTCGAGGCATTTGCCGACGAATTCCAGATGACCGACGCCAATGGTGAATTGATGGAAGAAGAGGGCGTGCCGGTCGTCGCCCCACCCGAAGGCGGCGATGTCTATCTGATGGCGCGGCTTTGGGAATTCTGGCCGGTCCTGGAACTGAAAAAGGATGTGCCCTATCGGTTCCATCTGTCTTCAGCCGATTGGCAGCATGGCTTTTCGCTCCAGCCAACGAATATCAATATCTCGGTCCACCCCGGATACGAGCATATCTTTACGCTGACCCCGACCGAAGCCGGTGTGTTCGGCATCGTGTGCAATGAATTCTGCGGAATCGGGCATCATACGATGTCTGGTCGCATCCGCGTCGTCGAATAGGGAAGGGACGAACAATGACAAGCATAGATCATGGTGCCGCCCCGATCACTGCGGTGAGGGCGACATTCCGCACCTGCCGCTTCAGTGGGTTGCGGATCGAATCCAGCGCTGAAGCCTTGATCAAGGCGAATGCCGTCGCGGCAGTCCTGTTTCTGATGCTCGGAGGTCTGATGGGCCTTCTCGTCGCGCTGACTCGCTGGCCCGCCGTCCAGTTGCTGCCCGCCGACATGTTCTATCTGGTGCTGACCGGTCATGGCGCGAATGTGCTGCTTTTCTGGATCATTTTCTTCGAGATAGCGGTGCTTTATTTTGCCTCGGCGGTAATTCTGGGGTCACGGATCGCGGCGCCGAAGATGGCTTGGCTGGCCTTCGTGATGATGGTCGCGGGGGCGGTTCTGGCGAATTACTCGGTACTGCAGGGTGATTCGTCGGTGATGTTTACCTCCTACCCGCCGATGATGGCATCGCAGCTCTTTTATCTGTCGTTGATCATCTTTGCCGTCGGCGCATTGCTGGCCGTGGCAATCTTCTTTGCCACGCTCGTCGTCGCCAAGGCAGAGCGAACCTACAACGGATCGGTTCCGCTGGTCACGTTCGGGGCGATCACGGCGGGCATCATCGCGGTCTTTACCCTGGCCTCGGGTGCGATCATCCTGATTCCCACCTGGCTCTGGTCGATCGGCCTGATCTCGGGCATCGACACGCTGATGTACAAGCTCGTCTGGTGGGGCATGGGCCATTCCAGCCAGCAGATCAACGTTTCGGCGCATGTTGCGATCTGGTATGCGATTGCAGCGGTCTATCTGGGTGCCAAGCCCCTGTCCGAGAAAGTCAGCCGGATGGCTTTCTTCCTGTATATCCTTTTCTTGCAACTCGCTTCGGCGCACCACCTTCTGGCGGAGCCGGGGATGAGCTCGACCTGGAAAATCGTCAACACCTCCTACATGATGTATCTGGCGGTTCTGGGCTCGCTCATCCACGGGCTGACCGTGCCGGGCGCAATCGAGGCGGCACAGCGCCGCAACGGTTATACGCGCGGCTGGTTCGAGTGGCTGACCAAGGCGCCCTGGGGCAACCCGGCCTTTTCGGGGATGTTCATGTCGCTTGTCATGTTCGGCTTCATCGGCGGGATTTCGGGTGTGGTGCTGGGCACCGAACAGCTCAACGTGCTGATGCACAACACGATCTATGTGCCCGGACATTTCCACGGTACCGTGGTCGCGGGGACGACACTGGCATTCATGGCGGGTACCTACATGCTGGTGCCGATCATCTTTCAACGCGATATCCTCTGGCCCAAGCTCGCCAAGCTGCAACCCTATGTGTTCGGAATCGGCGCGGGGGGCATCTCGCTCTTCATGATGGGCGCCGGTACGCTGGGTGTGCCGCGCCGCAGCTGGGACATTACGCTGACCGATGCCGCCCATGCCTTCGAATTTCCCGCCGCCGCCTACCTGATGATGGGGCTGAACGGTATTTCCGCGCTATTCGCAGCGACCGGCGGCGTGATGTTTATCCTGGTTGTTGTCGGGTCGATCCTCGCGGGGCCGAAGCTTGACAAGGCGGGCGCCAAGCTGATCTTCCCGCTGCACGACAAGGGCCGCGAGGCAGTGACGACCTATGGCAGCGAGGTGCACCCCAAGTTGCCCGGTACCATCGTTCTGGTGACGATCTTCTTCACTTGCTTCATTCTCTATTACTTCGTGAACTGGAAATACCTCTCGGAACTCTGGCTGTTCAACTGATCGCCGGATCAATCACGGGACCACGTCGATGCTGACCGCGATGTCCATGACCGCCTCGATCCTGAAGCTGCGGATCGGATCCTTTGTTGCCCTTGCAGCCCTTGTCGGCGTCTTGACCGCCGGCGGGGCGATGGGGTGGGTCGAGACGGTGGTGTTTACGATCGCGGTTCTGGGCGCATCGGGCGCGGCGGGCGCGTTCAACCACTATTACGAGCGAGACACCGACCGATTGATGGCGCGCACCTTCAACCGGCCCTTTGCCAGCAAGACGCTGAAGGCGGGGGCGATCTGGCCGGTCACCTTCGCGGCGCTGCTGGCAGGGTCATTGTTCATGGGCTGGTCGGTGGGGGGAACGCTGGCGACGGTTCTGGTGTTTCTGGGGGCGGCCACCTATGCCTTTGTCTATACGGTCTGGCTGAAACGCCGCAGCGTCTGGAATGTGGTTATCGGCGGTGCGGCGGGTAGTTTCGCGCTTCTGGCGGGTGCTGCCGCCGCCGCGCCAGATTTCGGCCCGGTGATCGGGCCGGTGCCGATTTTTCTTGCCGCCTCGCTGTTCCTCTGGACGCCGCCGCATTTCTGGGCGCTGGCCGCCGCCAAGAGCGAGGACTATCGGCGCGCGGGTGTGCCAATGCTGCCGGTTGTCACCGATCATTCAGTCTGGGGGCCGGTGATTTTCATCCATGTGCTGTTTCTCGTGCTGTTGTCGCTGGGTCCGCTCTTTTACGGGCTGGGGCCAGTTTACGGGATTTGCGCGGTGATCGGTGGCGGGAACTTCCTGATAAAAAGCTGGTTGTTGATGCGCGAGGATAACCGCAAGACAGCGATGGCGACCTTTTTTGCCTCGCTCTTGCAATTCGCCCTTCTGGGGTTGGGCGTATTTGCCGACCGGGCTGTGGCATGGGCATTCTGATCAGGGTCGTGGCGGCGCTGGCGGCGGTTTTGCTTGCGGTAACCCCGGCTCTCGCGGCGAAGCTCGATTCCGAGATCGCCTATGAGCAAAGCCAGGCCGCCATCGGCACCCTGACCGGGGCGCATGTCTTTCGCGATTACCGGGGGCGCGACCTGGATCTGGCCGGCCTGCGGGGCAAACCGCTGGTCGTATCGCTGATTTATACAAGCTGTGCGACGGTCTGCCCGATCGTCACCGATCATTTGCGCGCCTCGGTGATCGAGGCGCGACGGATTCTGGGCGACGACAGCTTTTCCGTCCTGACCTTTGGCTTCGATGCCAGTGGCGACCGGCCCGCGCAACTGACCGGATTTGCCGGAACCCACAGCCTTGCGGGTGAGCCGAACTGGTTCATCGCCAGCGCCGATACTGCCACGACCAAGGCGTTCCTGAATGAACTGGGGTTTTCCTATGCCGAGGCGGCGGGCGGGTTTGGCCATGTAACGCAGACATCGATCCTTGATGCCGACGGCCGTGTCTACCGCCAGATCTATGGCGAAAGCTTTCCGCTGCCTGTGCTTCTGGAGCCGCTGAAAGACCTGGCACTTGGCCGTGTCACCCGCTCTGTGGCCCCCGCGGATCTTTGGGATCGCTTGACCTTTCTGTGCACTGTCTATAACCCACTGACCGGAGCCTATCGCTTTGACTATAGTATCTTTTTCGGCATCTTTTTTGGCGGCATCTCCTTGATGCTGATGGGCTGGATCATCGTCCGGCTCTGGCTTGAACGTCGCCGGGCGCTCAAGGGAGCCCCGAAGATGCCGAAGCGCGAGGTTGTGGGATGACAGGATTACGGACCGCGCTTCGGCGTGGATTCGACCGGGCCGAACGTGCGCTCGACCAGCTTTTCGGCGCGGATTGGAACCCGTTGGCACATCTTGGGACCATCGGCTGGTTCCTGTTCTGGACAGTCGCAATCACCGGCATTTATCTCTTTGTCTTTTTTGATACCGGGGTCACGGCAGCCTATTCGTCTGTCGAATGGCTCAGCCAGGATCACTGGTGGCACGCGGGTGTCGCGCGCAGTGTCCATCGCTATGCCTCCGATCTGATGGTGCTCGTGATGTTCACTCACCTGATTCGCGAATTCGCCATGGACCGTTACCGCGGCACGCGCTGGTTTTCCTGGGTGACGGGTGTGCCGGTGATCTGGTTCGTCTACCTTTCCGGGATCACGGGGTACTGGCTGGTCTGGGACAAGCTCGCGCAATATGTCGCGGTAACCACGACCGAGCTTCTCGACACGCTGGGAATTTTTGGCGAACCCATCGCCCGCAACTTTCTGGCGCCGGACATGCTGTCGGGGCGGTTCTTTACGCTGATGGTCTTTCTGCACATCGCGATTCCGCTCCTGTTGCTGTTGCTGATGTGGATTCACATCCAGCGCATTACCGACGCGCGAACCCGCCCGCCGCGTGGCCTGGCAATCATCCTGCTGGTGGCGCTGGTGGCTGGCGCGTTGGCGTTTCCTGCCCCGCTGCAAGGCGCGGCCGATCTTGCCACGGTGCCGCAGCGCATCGGGATCGACTGGCTCTTGCTAAGCCTTTATCCGGTCATCGAGTCGGTTCCATCGGGTGTGATCTGGGCCGGTGTGCTGGTCTTCACCATATTGCTTGTCGGCCTGCCCTGGCTGCCGCCGAAATCCGAAGGCGGCGCTGCCCAGGTTTTTCTTGATTTCTGCAATGGCTGCGGGCGCTGCGTCGCGGATTGCCCCTATACCGCGATCACGCTGGAACCGCGATCCGACGATGCGCCCTTCCAGTTCGAGGTTGCCGTCAATTCGGCGCGCTGCGTCGCTTGTGGCATCTGTATGGGATCGTGCCCCTCTTCGTCGCCTTTCCGCAGATCGGGTGATCTGATCACCGGGATCGACCTGCCGGACTATCCGCTGGCCGAGCTGCGCGCCAAGGTCATCGACGCGGCCGAGGCGCTGACCGGTGGTGCCGGGTCGGGGCGCGTGCTGACGCTGGCGTGCGGCCATGGGGCGGGCCAAGGCGCCGCACCGGGGCGGGTGGAACTACCCTGTGTTGCCATGGCCCCCCCGGCCATCTTCGATTACATCATCAGCCGCGGACTTGCCGATGGGGTATGCATCGCGGGGTGTGCCGAACGGGACTGCCAGAACCGGTTCGGTGTCGAATGGACACGCCAGCGCATCGCCCGTGAACGTGACCCCTATCTGCGCGCCCGCGTACCGCGCGAACGGCTGTTGACCGTCTGGGCCGGCGTGACGGAAGAAAAGCGGCTGGGTCGGGATATCGCGGCGTTTTCCCAGCGGCTGGCCGCGTTGCCCGCCTTCGAGAACATCCGGCCGATCGCCGATGAGGAAAAGGCGGCTGTCCAAAAGACGACAAGCAGGAGTGCGGCGGAATGACCGGGCGCTGGCATCATCTGGCAATGGGCACGCTTGTCAGCCTTCTTGTGGTGTTCGCCGTGGCATGGTTGTCGGAACGCCCCGCCTGGCAAAGCCTGCCCGAGGACGTCGCGCTGATCCGGCTCAGCTTCACCCAGAGCGGGGTGCGCAATTGCCGCGCCCGCACGGAGGAGGAATTGGCCGCCCTTGCGCGAAACATGCGGCAAAAGCAGATATGCGATCGCCGCCGCGCTCCGGTCTATGTGGAACTTGACCTCAACGGAACCACGGTTCTGGCGCGTGATCTGCCACCGACCGGGCTTTCGGGAAGTGGGCCGTCGCGGATCTATCAGCGCTTTGAGCTTCCGGCGGGTGATTATGACATCGCGCTGCGTTTGCGTGACGATCCGGCAATGACGGGCTTTACCAACACGGCCGAGCGGCAGATCACCCTCGAGCCTGCCGAAAACCTTGCCATCGACTATGATGCCGAGGCGGGCGGGTTCATATTTCACTGACCGGAAAGGCGAAGAAACATGGCTCTGATCGACTGGAAACCCGAATACAGTGTTGGCGATCCGGCAGTGGATCACGAACATCGTGAACTCATCGATCTGGTCAACAATACTGCCGGGGCGATCCTGGGCGAGGGGGGCAGCGGCGATGTCAGCCGCGCCTACGGCGATCTTCTGCGCGCTGTGACGGCGCATTTCGCCCATGAAGAGCGGCAGATGCAGGCCGCCGATTACGATCAGATGGCGGCACACAAGGGTGACCATGAACGCCTGATCGACGCGTTGCGCGACCTTATGGATGGTGAACCCGCTTCCTCACCAGAGGTTGCTGAAAGGCTCGTGGCGGTTCTTGGTGACTGGTTCAGCGGCCATTTCGCGACCCATGACGCAAGGCTTCACAACCGGCTGGGGCCGCATTCGCATGATTGATGCGTGACCAAAGTGTTTCGGCCGCGTGTTGAAACGCAACGCGCGGCGCTTCGCCCAAGACCCTGAATCGCCAAGACTCTGCCACGCCCTTGGCGCTCTCGGGGGTTCTGCGATGCCCGAAGACTTTGGCATTCCCCTGACCCCGTCGTCCTTGCCGCCACCCCTTAGCGTGTGAACTTCTTGTATTTCACCCGCTTCGGTTCGACCGAATCCGGCCCCAGCCTTCGGATCTTGTCTTCCTCATAAGCTTCGAAATTGCCTTCGAACCATTCGACGTGCGCCTCACCCTCAAATGCCAGAATGTGCGTGCAAAGGCGGTCGAGAAAGAAGCGGTCGTGCGAGATGATGACAGCGCAGCCGGCGAAATCGTCGATGGCGGATTCGAGCGCTTGCAGCGTTTCCACGTCGAGATCGTTGGTGGGTTCGTCGAGCAAGAGCACATTGCCGCCCGACCGCAACAGCCGCGCCATGTGGACACGGTTGCGTTCGCCGCCAGACAGCAGGCCCACCTTTTTCTGCTGGTCCGAGCCCTTGAAGTTGAAGGCCGAGCAATAGGCACGGGAGTTCACCTCGGCGTCGCCCAGCGTCACGATATCGAGGCTGTCGGTGATCGCCTCCCACACGTTCTGGCTTGCATCGAGGTCGTCGCGGGACTGATCGACATAGGAAAGCTGCACGGTGTCACCGAGCGTGATGGTGCCGCTGTCGGGTTTTTCCTGGCCGGTGATCATCTTGAATAACGTGGTCTTGCCCGCGCCGTTGGGGCCGATGATACCGACGATGGCGCCGGGGGGCAGGGTAAAGCTGAGATCTTCGATCAGAAGCTTGTCGCCCATGTGCTTTTTCAGGTTTTCGACCTCGATCACCTTGCCACCAAGACGCGGGCCGTTGGGGATGATGATCTGGGCGCGTCCGACGCGTTCGCGTTCGGACTGATCGGCCATCTTCTCATAGGCGTTGATCCGGGCCTTTTGCTTGGCCTGTCGCGCCTTGGCGCCGGCGCGGATCCATTCGAGCTCCCTTTCCATGACCTTCTGGCGGGATTTGTCCTCGCGCGCCTCTTGCGCGAGGCGCTTGGCCTTCTGGTCGAGCCAGGCGGAATAGTTGCCCTCATAGGGAATACCGCGGCCGCGTTCGAGTTCGAGGATCCAGGTTGTGATGTCGTCGAGGAAATAGCGGTCATGTGTGACGATGAGGATGGTGCCCTTGTAGTCGATGAGATGCTTTTGCAGCCAGGCCACGGTTTCGGCGTCCAGGTGGTTGGTCGGCTCGTCCAGCAGCAGCATGTCCGGGGCATCGAGAAGGAGCTGGCAAAGCGCCACGCGGCGGCGCTCGCCGCCGGAAAGCGTTTCGACACTGGCGTCATCGGGCGGGCAGCGAAGCGCCTCTAGCGCGATATCGACCTGGCTGTCGAGATCCCACAGATTGGCGGCGTCGATCTGGTCCTGAAGTTCGGCCATCTCGTCGGCGGTTTCGTCCGAATAGTTCATGGCAAGCGTGTTGTAACGGTCGAGGATCGCCTGTTTGGCGGCAACGCCGAGCATGACGTTTTGGCGGACGGTGAGTTTCGGATCGAGATAGGGTTCCTGCGGCAGATAGCCGACGCGGGCGCCCTTGGCGGCCCAGGCCTCACCCTGAAACTCCTTGTCGATGCCCGCCATTATCCTCAGAAGCGTCGATTTGCCCGCGCCGTTGACGCCCACGACCCCGATCTTGACGCCGGGGAGGAAGTTCAGGCGGATGTTTTCAAAACATTTCTTGCCGCCGGGATAGGTCTTGGAGACGCCATCCATGTGATAGACGTACTGATAGGATGCCATGGGATGCCTCGTCGCGCTGATGTGCCGTTGCGCGGCTATGTAGACAAAGGCGTCGCCGGGTGCAACGCGGCCACGCCGTTTCGTTTCGGATGTGGTTTGCCACATCGACAACAAGCCGCTTCAGCCCGGGTCGAGCATCACCGGTTTGCCGTGGGGTGTTTGGCGATAGGCGGCTATCCACTGTTGCTTGCGCAAGAGGAGGTCGGCAGCCGAAACCAGCGTATTGCGGGCGGTCAGGGTTTCGAGCGCGGTGAGCGCTGCGCCGTAGTAGGTTTCGCTGGTGTCCGCCCGGCCCGCGGCATCGGTGGCACGCAAGGCCGCCCCGAGCGTTTCCGCCCAGTCGGCCGCGGTGATATGGCCGCTGCTGATCAGCGCGTCGGCGATGGCCAGCGTTTGCGCGTGCCATGGTTCGGCAAATACCGGGCCGGCAGGGGCGAGCGGGTCGTCAGGGGCGAACAAGGTAACTTTCCCACAGTTCGAGCCTGACGGTATCGCGGGGGTCGGCATCGTCGCCCCAAAGTTCGGGTGCAGAGAATTCGACAGTGTAGAGATGGTCGCCAACATGTTCGCCCGCGGCACCGCGATCGGGAATGGCATGCGATCCGTGATGTGCGGTGATTGTGCCGGTCGCCGCGGCGGCATATGCCGGCAGGCGGGTGTGATCCGCTGCCACGCGCCGTCTGGTTTTCACCCGATCACCGGGTGCGAAGGCGGGCGATTGCGGGATGTCGATGGAAAAACTGATATGTGCGGCGCGGTTGCGCTCCAGCACCTCATTTACCGTCAGTGGCCTGGCAGTTGCGTCTGATTGCGCAAGATGGCCATTGGCCACGTCTTTTTCTGTGAAAGTTCCATTGTCGATCATCAAGGCAATGTAATTTGTTGCCCATTTCTGGAAATACGGAAAATTCAGGTAATCGGCAGGAACCATTCGCTCCAGCCCGTGGCGGAACCAGTCGATGGTGATGTCGCGCAAAATGCCCGCGCGGGCAAGGCCCCACATCCGCCGCTCCCAGTCATGCTTGAACGCTTCGTCGTTGCCGACGGGAATGGGGCCGAAACCCTGCTTTCCGCCGAGATCGTGGAGACCGTCCATCAGCATGTCTCCAATGTCAGGTCGCGGTCGGTGCCGATCATCGAATTGCGGGTGACGATACCGGCGAGGCGGTCGGCATCCCAGCTTTCGGTGCCCTTGGGGCGCTGGGGGATCACGATATAGCGCAGTTCCGCAGTTGAATCCCAAACCCGTACGGCAATATCCCGGGCCAGATCAACGCCGAATTCCGCCAGCACCTTGCGCGGCTCGCGCACCGAACGGGCGCGATATTCGGCGGATTTGTACCAGGATGGCGACATCCCGAGAAGTGAGAAAGGGTAGCAGGAACACAGCGTGCAGACGATCAGGTTATGGGTGTCACTGGTGTTTTCGACCGCCTTCAAATGACCGGTAGCACTGCCCTCGAACCCGAAATCCCGGATTGCCTCGGCCGCATCATCCATGAGCCGGGCGTGAAAATCGGTGTCGGTCCAGGCGCGTGCCACGACGGCCGCGCCGCGTTTCGGCCCGATATGGTCGCGGTAGGCCTCGATCCAGCTGTCAATTGTTTCCGCCGTGACCAGCCCCTTTTCGATCGCCAGACTTTCAAGCGCCTTCACCCTGAGCGCGGGATCGGACGGCAGGTGGCTGTGCAGGTGGCGGTGGATCGCGGCCACCTCTTCGCTTTTGAATGATGCCATCTTTCGGCCCCCCCATGCCCGTGCAGTTTGCTGGTGGCCGGGCCGACCTGTCAAGACGCCGGGGAAAAAGCCGGTTTGACAATCCGGTCCGACAGATAGCAGATGGGCCGCAGTCGCGTTTCAGGGATTTGTTCGATGCGGACAGGGATGCCCTTGGCTTTGCCCGGGCAATCGGTCGGGCTTCTGGGCGGATCGTTTGATCCGGCTCATGCCGGGCATGTCCATATCACCCGCGAGGCATTGAAACGGTTTGCGCTTGACCGTGTCTGGTGGCTGGTGTCGCCTGGCAATCCGCTGAAGCCGCGACCGCCGGCAACGCTTGCCCGGCGGATGGCGCGGGCCAGGGTCGTGATGGACCACCCGAAAGTGATCGTGACCGATATCGAAGCACGGCTGGGAACGCGCTACACTGCCGAAACCGTGGCGCGGTTGATGGCGCTTTATCCGGGCGTCAGATTCGTGTGGCTGATGGGGGCGGACAATCTGGCGGAGTTTCATCTTTGGGAACGCTGGCAGTGGATCTTCGAAAACGTACCCATTGGTGTGCTCGCCCGACCGAGGAGCCGGCTGGTAGGGCGGACCGCCCGCGCCGCCGAGCAATTTGCCGCCTATCGGCTGTTACCGGAAGCGGCACCGATTTTGTCGAAATGCGGAATACCGGCCTGGTGTTTCGTCAACGTGCCGATGGCCGACCTGTCGTCGACCGAGATCCGTGCCTGCGGGGGATGGGCGCGCTGAAGAAATTTGCCGATCCCGCAGGCAAATCGTGATGAAACCCTTGTCCCCGGTAAGGGAATTGGGCGAAAATCGGCTCAGACGAGCGCAGGGGAGCGAGGCATGGCGGGTCTGTCGCGCCGGTATCTGATAGGCGGATTATTGGCGGGGCTGGCCGGTGAGGCGCTGGCCGACGCGCCGCGGGTGTCACTGCGACCTCTGGTGCGGCCGGGTGGTTCAGTGGCACCGTCAGGCGCGCCAGTCAAGCCCGAGGTGACTGCGGCCGCCGAGCTGATTTCAAGGGCCAATCTGGGGGGCAAGGTCAGCTTTGCGGTGGCCGACATGAAAACCGGCGAAATGCTTGAGGCGGAACAGGGCGATGTACCGATGCCGCCCGCCAGCACCGCAAAGATCATCACCACGCTTTATGCGCTGAGCTGCCTGGGGCCC
This sequence comes from Paracoccaceae bacterium, assembly GCA_020446815.1. Taxonomy (GTDB): domain Bacteria; phylum Pseudomonadota; class Alphaproteobacteria; order Rhodobacterales; family Rhodobacteraceae; genus Albidovulum. The sequence continues at coordinate 81,771 of JAGRDY010000025.1, read as the reverse complement.
GGATACCGGTTTGCCACGAGGTTGATCGGCACGGGGCCGATCGTGGCAGGAAATCTGACCGGCGATCTGGTCCTGGCCGGTGGGGGCGATCCGCTTTTGTCCACCGATGGTCTGGGTGACATGGCATCCGATCTGGCGCGTACCGGCCTTCGGCGGGTCAAGGGCGGGTTTCGGGTCTGGGGCGGCGCGCTTCCCTATCTCTCCGCGATCGACGCGAGCCAGCCGGATTATCTTGGTTTTAACCCGGCGGTGTCGGGGCTCAACCTGAACTTCAATCGGGTCAATTTTGTCTGGAAGCGGGCGGGGGGCGATTATGAACTGAGCATGGATGCCCGCGCCGAGCGCTTTGCGCCGCAGGTCTATTCGTCGCGGATACGGGTCGTGGACCGGGATTTGCCGGTCTACACCTATGCCAGGGATGCGCGGCACGAGGATTGGACTGTTGCGCGCAGGGCGCTGGGAAAAGGGGGCAGCCGGTGGCTGCCGGTTCGGCGGCCACAGCTTTATGCGGGTGATGTCTTTCAGACCCTGGCACGAGCGGCGGGCGTGCCGCTGCCCGCCCCGGAAGTCGCGGCGGCCTTGCCAGAGGGGACTGCTCTGGTCGAACAAAGAAGTGCAGATTTGCGCGCCATTCTGAAGGACATGTTGAAATATTCCACCAATCTGACCGCTGAGGCAGTGGGCATGGCCGCCTCTGTCCGCCGCGGTATTTCGAGCCATGTCGCCTCGGGCCGCGAGATGAGCCGGTGGGCCAATGAACGCGCCGGGGTAACAAGCATTCGTCTGGTCGATCATTCGGGATTGGGGGGGGCGTCGAGGATTTCGACGGCGGATATGGTCAGGGTGCTTGTCCGGCTCGGCCCTGACGCGGGGATGCGGGGATTGCTTAAGGGCTATGCGTTTCACGACGATTCGGGGCGTAAGTTGAAGGGCCAGGACGTTCGCGTCAGCGCCAAGACCGGAACGCTGAATTTCGTTTCGGCGCTTGCCGGCTACATCACTACGGCGGATGGCAGGGAATTGGCTTTCGCGACCCTTACTGGCGATGTGGCGCGGCGCGATGCCATCCCGGAATCACAGAGGGAACGGCCAGAGGGCAGCAGGGCCTGGGTTGTGCGGTCCCGGCGATTGCAGCAGGCATTGATCGAGCGCTGGGCCGCGATATATGGCGCCTGACTGGCGCCGGTGCGGTGCCAAATCCTCATATCCTATGGCGCGTCTGGAGCTTCGCCAAAACCACGCATCGCCAAGATCCTGCCGCACCTTCCTCGCTCCCTCTCCCTTCGGGCGAACGTGAAAAGCGATGCCCGATGCTCGGACATGACGTTGCGTTGCTTTAGCTCAGATGCAACCTTTGACGGTGCCGGTAAATTGGCCTGGGCGCAATTTCGGGCAAGGAATCCTGGGTCACGGACGGATGCGCCATCTTTTCCAGACCCTTGCGGGCAGGTTTGTCGAGCAAGAGCGTGCCGTTGTTTGGTTCGCCCCCAGGTGACTCGATGGAGTTTTTCAGGAGGGCGACCATACGCTCCGCCGTGGCGACCTTGGGCAAATCTGTTGACGGAAGCGGGGCCGCGGCCGATTCGTCTTTAAGATCGCGCCGCGCGCGGTAGGCGGTGTAGTCGATGCGCGCAGGGCGGGCCGCCGCGATCGGGTTCACGTCCTGAAGGTTGTACGCCCGGTTCGGCGCCGCGAGAAACTCAGCGTCAAGCCCGTTGAGATGGCGGATGTCGGTTGCGACCGGTTTGACCGTGATCCGGCAGACATCGGAGAAAAGGCTGAAAGTATTGATGGCGGTATTGATTTCGCGCTGGACCGTGATGGCGTTGTAAGCGCCCTTGGTGGCGTCAAAAATGGTTTTCGGGCCAAAGAAATGCATCCAGACGGTGGAAGATTTCCTTTGCAAGATACGGAAAGAAAAGAGTTGCCCGTCACGGAGGACCATGTTCAATGCGAATTGACGGCCTGCAAGGGTCACTTCGCTGGTCGCGGGTGTTTTCCTAATGATCTCAATGAGCGTTGCGCGGCATTGGGATGAAGGAAAACCCGTGGCCGGCGAGGCCGTCTGGTCGGTTTTCCGGGCTTTCGCTGTTTCTCCGGCGAAAATGTCGCTTGCCAGGAATTTGCTAACTAGATTTTGTACATACATAACTTGTTACCTCAGCAGGTTTGGTCCCAACTCGTTAACCCAAAACAAACTCGTCTTGATTTTCGTCCGCCAAACTCGATTCTTTCCGTAGTCCTAGGTTGCGTTTCGTTCGTTTAAAAAGGGAAAAGCAGTATTCCTGGCTGCATTTTCGCCGGGTGGTATTTGGCCTTGCGTGTCATATTCTGGCCCGAAATGTGTCCAAATTGCGGCGACCGGCCTTGGTCGATCTCAAAAATGCCACATTGTCTGCGTTCCACCAACAATATGGCCCGAAGCCCGTTTTTATGGATGAATGAGGCCGATTTGGCCTGGGGGCACAGGGCGACCCCGATGCGCGCGGGCTTGTTATGTCGATCGTCTGCGTCATTTTTCGGTTCCGTGCTTGGTTCAGATCCAGTCTCGGGCTTTTGCGGCTTTGTCCTTTCGGGCGGGTAAGTCTTGGCGGAGGCGCAGGAGCGCGGAACGAACCCGGTCTCACGATTTGATGGGGCGGAGGGTATTCCAATGAGGATGAGCGCCTAAGCGGATCAGAAGTTTTCCAAGGAATTTAGACCCCTGGTTGCTGATGATTCTGTGAAAGGCGTGCTGGCCTCTTGGCGCAGACGGATCATTCGCAGGGGTCAGTTTGGCTTGCCGAATTTGGACATCAAAGACGTTTTTGCGCAGGCGCTTGGTGCATCGGCCGTGATCTTGCCGCGCGACTGAGCGCGCGCGGGTCGCAAACGGGATGACAGTGCGGGCGTCATCCAAAGGATAAACCGGGGCAGGATTGGCCTTAGCCCAAACGATATCCTTTTTGACGCTCGAAGATTGCTTTGCATATTTCATTACTGGTTACCTTAACTAAACTGGGAACTCTCTGGTCGATCATCGCGCCAGGGAAATGACCGACGCATTGTCGCGGCGGGCAGCCCTGAATCAGATCAGCGGCACCCTTGGAATACAGGTTTCAAGTGGGCCTGCGGTGCGCTTGGCGGCACCCGATCCGGCAATCTGTGGTTTGGCACTCCGTCGACGGGGCCTTGCGCGAAAAAATCCTCGGTCAATTTGGCCTCGGGGTTACTCATACTACGTTCACTTCCTGCTTTTTGCCTGCCAAATGTGGCCTGACAATGGATTTAAAAAGGGTTTAGTAGGTTTTCGTTCAAACTGTGCATATTTGCGAGTAAAAATTGGCAAGTGTTTGATTTAAATGATATTAATTTTGACCTCAGTGTCGCGGAGGCCGCTGGGACAGCGACAGAATCCATGGATTTCCGTATTGTTGACGGATTCACAATTGAAAGTTGCGGCCCGATTGCATTTACAATGTCAGATGCCGCGCCCTTGCGCCGCGTTCGATTGCAGCGGCGTGAAGCCGGTCGATGTTCAGCTCGTAGCGGACCTCTTCCAGCAGGCGCAGTTCGGTCTGGCCCAACGTGCCGTCGGCGGCGGCGGTATCGCAGGCCAATGCATAGGCGGTTTCGAAAAGCCTTTCCGGAAGCGCTGCCCGGACAAGCGCGAAGAGCGTATCCAGACCGTCTTCTTCCTCCATCATCCTGAAGACGGTTTGGGCCGCTTCGCGCATCCGCTGCGTGTCATATTGCGCAAAAATCGGCAGGTGATTGACCTGCCGTTCAATCGCCAAGAGTTCCGATGTGTTGATCGTCTGGTCGGAGACGGACACCGCAACCATGATCGCGACAAGTGCATCCTGGGCAGTGAAATCGGCAAGGGTATGGGGCAATGGGAAATTCCTCGGATGTTTCAATGTGCAAATTATTGACGATATATCCCCTGTTCAATAGGAACCGGAGCCTGGGGCGCATGGGGTGCCCGCAATCCTAGAGAAGTTAAGCCAATGCCCAATCTGCGTGATGCTGCGATGAACTCCAAAGCCTGGCCTTTCGAGGAAGCGCGCCGCGTGCTCAAACGTTATGAAGGGAAGGACCCCGAAAAGGGTCATGTTCTGTTTGAGACCGGCTACGGGCCGTCCGGGCTGCCGCATATCGGGACTTTTGGCGAGGTGCAGCGCACGACGATGGTCCGGCGGGCCTTCGAGATGATATCAGACATTCCGACGCGGCTGGTGTGCTTTTCCGACGATCTCGACGGGATGCGCAAGGTGCCGGACAATGTGCCCGACCCGGCCAAGTTGCGCGAGTCACTGCAATTGCCATTGACCTCGGTGCCCGATCCCTATGGGCAGTATCCGAGCTATGGTGATCACAACAACGCCATGCTGCGGCGGTTTCTTGATACTTTCGGGTTCGAGTACGAATTCATTTCGGCCACGCAATTTTACAAGTCGGGCCGGTTCGATGACACGTTGCTGCGCTGCTGCGAGCGCTACGACGCGATCATGGAGATCATGCTGGCGTCCTTGCGTGAGGAACGGCAGAAGACCTATTCCTGTTTTCTTCCGATCCATCCCGAAACCGGCCGGGTGCTCTATGTGCCGATCAAGGAGGTCAATGCCAGGGATGGCACGATCATTTTCGACGACGAGGAGGGGCGCGAATGGACGCTGCCGGTGACAGGCGGGCAGGTCAAGCTGCAATGGAAGCCGGATTTCGGGGCGCGCTGGGCGGCCCTGGGCGTGGATTTCGAGATGTACGGCAAGGATCATTCGACCAACACGCCGATCTATGACGGGATATGCAGGGTTTTAGGGGGGCGCGCCCCGGAGCATTTCACCTATGAGTTGTTTTTGGACGAGAAAGGCCAGAAGATTTCGAAATCGAAGGGCAACGGGCTGACCATCGACGAATGGCTGACATATGCCGCGACCGAATCGCTGGGCTATTTCATGTATCAAAAGCCCAAAACCGCCAAGCGGATGCATTTTGACGTGATCCCGAAGGCGGTTGATGAATATCACCAGCATTTGCGAGCGTTCGCGGAGCAAACGCTTGACCAGCAGTTGGCCAATCCGGTCTGGCATATCCATGGCGGCAAACCGCCCGAGTCGAAAATGACGGTGCCTTTCGCGATGCTCTTGAACCTCGCCAGCGTGGCGGGGGCGGTGGACAAGGAGGGGCTTTGGGGCTTCATTCGCCGTTATGCGCCCGAGGCGAGCCCCGAGACCCATCCCGACCTCGATCAGGCGGCGGGGTTCGCGCTGCGCTATTTCACCGATTTCGTTGCCCCCAAAAGGGTTTTTCGTGCGCCGACGGATACGGAGCGCGCGGCGATGAAGGACTTGGCAGGGCGGCTGAAGTCCTGGGAAGGCGGTCTGGATGGCGAGGCGTTGCAGACGATGGTGTTCGCCGTAGGGACGGAGCACAAGTTCGAGCCATTGAGAAACTGGTTCACAGCCCTTTACGAAGTTCTGCTGGGCGCCAGCCAAGGCCCAAGGTTTGGCGGTTTCATTGCCCTATATGGGGTCAGGGAGACCATCGCGCTGATAGAAAAGGCATTGGCCGGAGAGCTGATATCGGCCTGACACTTCCTGTCCGCGGCCACGCGGTGGTGCCGGAGTCAATGGTACGCGGGGCCGCCATGCCTGCCTGGTGTCGCCGCCCCGATGCCGCGGTTCGGCGATAGCACCGTGCGCAGCGCTAACCTCTGGCAGACAATTTTGCCCTAAATACTCGCCCCAAGAGCTTTGACCGGCTCAAAATTTTCCATGAGAGTTCGCGCCTTTCGGCCTGGCCACGCGTCAGGCGGGCCGCCCGGATGCCCTGGGCGAGGCCGGGTGTGCGGGCGTTGCGATCTGGAACAGACAAGGGGTTCTTTGAATGAACAAAGCGATAACGGACGGGCTTGCCCTGATGCCACCTGCCTTTGAGAACGGGCTTGGTCCGTGGTCCAGCGGAGATGGCACACCGGGAGCACCCGGCTATGCGGGCGATCCCAATGCGGCGTTGGTGCCGGCGGATCAGGATTTCGGGGGATGCCTTGAGTTGCAAAAGACCACGGCCACGGTCAAGCTGCGCCATACCGGCGACACGCCCTTGCTGCCAGGTTGCTACCTGCGGGTAACTGCGCGGGTGAAGGCGATGAGCGGCAACCTTCCTTCGGTGCGCATTGCCGGCTGGGCGGGCGGGGCCGGAAACGCCCATGTGGGCGGTGTGGTCGAAACCGGGCCCAGTGTCGCCCTGACAGCTTACGGGCGCGTCGAAACGGTTCAGGCGATCATCGGGACGGGAACACGGACCGGCGTTGACATGGCCTGGGGGACGGCCGCGTCATTCGGGCATTTCGGAATTGACCTGACGGGCCCGACGGGGGGCGTCGTGCGTATCGACGACATCGAGATCGAAGATGTCACGTCGGTCTTTTTGCGCAACATGATGGATTGGGTCGATGTTCGCGATTATGGGGCCATCGGCGATGGGTTTGCCAACGACGCGGCCGCCTTCGCGGCGGCGGATGCGGCGGCGGTCGCATCGGGGTGCGAGCTGCTGGTTTCCGCCGGGACCTATCTGCTGGACGCCGATGTGACGCTGGGTGCGCCGACGCGTTTCGAGGGAACCGTGACGATGCCGGCCCACAGGCGATTGTCGATGACGCGGAGTTTCGACCTGCCGACCTATGCCGATGCCTTTGGCGACGAGGAGCTGGGATTCAAGAAGGCATTTCAGGCGCTGTTGAACTACTCGGATCATGAATCGCTTGATCTTGGCGGGCGCCGCATCGAATTGACATCGCCGATAGATATGCAGGCGGCGGTCAACAACAAGACGGTCTTTGCCACCCGCCGGGCCATCCGGAACGGCCAGTTCAATGTTGTCGACGATCCGGCATGGGCTACCTCGACCGCAACGTCACAGGCCAGCTATGACAGCGGCAATCCGACGATGCTGACGGCGGTGGCGAATATCGCCAACATCCCTGTGGGCTCTCTGGTTGAGGGCACGGGCGTCGGTCGTGAGATTTATGTAACGGCAGTCAATGTCGGCGCGGCGACATTGACGCTGAGTCAGCCGCTTTACGGTGCGGCGGGAACGCAGACATACAGTTTCACACGGTTCAGGTACATTCTCGATTTTTCGGGCTTCGCGCAGCTCGACAAGCTGGTGCTCGACGATATCGAATTTCAGTGCAACGGCATTTCCAGTGGCATCATGCTGGCACCCAGCGGGCTGGTCTTTCATGTCCGGGATTGCTTTATCGTCGCGCCGAAAGACCGTGGCATCACGTCTATCGGTACCGGTTGTCAGGGGATGCTGATTGACCGGTGTCAGTTTCTGTCGAATGAATCGCCCCTGCGGTCGCAGGATCGTGTGTCGATTGCCTTCAATGCCAATGCCAATGACCTGAAAATCCGCAACAACCGCGCCGTGCATTTCCGGCACTTCGCCGTACTCGGCGGGTCGGGCAATCTGATCGTCGGCAATCACTGGTTTCAGGGAGATACGGAAACGACCGGGCTGCGCAGCCCGGGAATTGTCATGATCGGGACAGACGTAAAATCGACGATCACCGGTAACTACATCGACAATTCATCCGTCGAATGGACAAACGAATACGAAGCCCATCCGGATTTCGCCAATCAGTATTCGTTCGGGGGGCTGACGATAACCGGCAATGCCTTTACAGCGAGCGATGTCGCCCCTTGGTTCAGCTGGATCGTTCTGAAGCCTTATGGAAACGGGCATTTCCTGCAAGGGTTCACATTGTCAGGGAATGTGTTCAAGGCGTTGAGCGGCGCGGTTGACCGGGTCGAGCGGGTGGACACGACTTTCGCCACGCTCGACAATTTCCGAATGCGCAATGTCTTGGTTGAAGGCAACACTTTTACCGCGGTAACCCAGGTATCGGCAAACCCGGTCATGGTGCAGCATGATCAGGCGACCGAGGCGCTGATCTGGACCATTGACGCAGGGGCTTATCTGCCTTTTGGCGGCTGGGCCAGAAATGTGGATTCCGTTGTGGCGGAAGGCATGATCACCGGCCCGGCCGGTGAGCGTCGCAGCGACATGCCGTTCGTCGATGTCGAGCAGGGGGCATCGAAACAGCAGGTTGCACTGAATTGGCAGAACAGCTCCAAGGGCCGGGTTCAGATCCGATTGCGAATGGACAACCCGAACTGACGCCACGGCCACTATCGCGAGAAGGCGTTTCGGGAAGAACCTGTTCCATCGCGCATCGCCAAGAGCCAGGGCGCGCTGAAGCCGTGTCAGAGTTTGGCCGATGCAGGGATTTCCCGAAACCCCATGAACCGAAAATGCGGACCGGGGCACGCAATGAACCGATCGGCGCCCTTTCGTATCACAAGGGCGGCGGCGGCGGGACAACGTGCAAAATCTCGGCCCAAAGCAACCGGCTGTCGACCGGCTTGGCGAGGAAGCCGTCAAAACCGAGATCCTGATAATGTTTTCGGGTATTGGCGAGCGCGTCCGCGGTCAACGCGATTACCGGAATTTCGGCCCATTCCTTGCCTGAGTTTCGAATGGATCGAAAGGTCTCGACACCGCCCAGATTCGGCATGTTCATATCGAGCAACACAAGGTCGAAACGCTCGGCGCGCAGCCATTCAAGCGCTTCTTGCCCGCTGTCCGCCTCGGCCAGGTCGATGCGCAGCGCCCGCAGGTGCTGTTTGACGATGAACCGGTTGGTCGCGATATCATCCACGACGAGCGCGCGCAGCCGCCCGTAGACCGATTCCACGCCTCTTGCCGGGGGCTCTGCGACTTCGATAAACGGCATGTCCAGACATGCGAACCAACCCGCATCCGGAGTCCGATACAATGTGACGACGGCCCCCATCACTTCGGCAATGCGATGTGCCAGCGTTAGCGAGAGGCTTTGATCCTCTGGCCCTAGGTTCACCTGTTCGCCATTGGCGGGCATGCTCTTGGGTGGGCCAACCGAAATGATCAGGCGCAGCCAGTTCGTAGCGCCCGGATTCAAGCTGGCGTGGATGCCCAGTAACGGTACGTCGGGATTGCCCGCGTTTTCCAATACCTGCGTACACAAATGGGTCAGGCACTTACGCAAAAGCAAAGGGTCAAAGCGCCCGATCTCGGGGATATCATCTGTGATGGCCGCCTGGATCTGGGGCGCATTTTGCACGCGGCGCGACAGCGCCGTTGCCGCTGCGGGAAGTTCCTGGCGAAAAACCGCTGTGGCAAGTGTGAAGTGACTGTTTTCTTCCGGCGATGACGCAACATCCAGGACATCTTCGATCAATGCTACAAGGGCATGCGCGGCCTCTTCGGTCTTGTCGAGATATTCCGGCCGCGAGATCGTTTCGGGCGCGTTGCGCATTATCTGGCTAAAGCCGACAATCGCGTTCAATGGCGTCAGCATCCCGTGACTCATCGCAGAGAGAAAGCGCGATTTGGCCTGGCTGGAGGCGTTGGCGTTGTTGATGGCCAGAACTAATTCGGTCTGGGTTCGGTAATTCTGGAACAATGTAGAAACAAAATAGCCCAGAAGCGCCGTTACCCCGAAAACAGCAACAATGGCCGAACCCATCTCGGCGCCCGACATGATGGCGGCCGCCGGTATCCAGAACAATGCCAAAGCAGGTGGAATGCCGCTGAGAAGGCCGAAAGGGATGTGGGTCGATCTGACGACGGAAATGTTGAGCAAGGCGGCAACCAATGCCAGGACCGCGATGAAATTGAACATGTGGTCGTCCGATAACAGGCCGAGCAGGGCCATCGCGCTGTAAAACGCCATGCCCGCGACAGATGTGGCAACAATCGCAACCTGCTGGCGGTGAGTCGGCCTTTCTTCAAACTTTATCATCAGTTTGTGTTGAAGCGCCTCGCAGGCAATGTTGAGAAGATAGGCAAGAAAGACCACCCAGAACGGCAGAAATACACCAAACATGATGCAGCCAAGGGCGATACCGACCTGGCGCGCCGGAAGGTCCGCCGCGAGCCTGTCCCTCTGGCGCAGGATTTCATCCTGCCAAGTCGCCCATTCTGACATTTCAACTCGCTGATGAAGTGTACAGCAAACCAAACGAGTTTTGCGCGAAGTCAAATATCCGTTACATTGTCTACCTTAAGGTCATTGGGAGCGAGTGCATAGGCCTTAGCGAAACCTGCGTAAAGATTCGCGCCGACGATCTCGAAGCGGACAAAAACAAAGTCGGCGAAATCGATATAGAGCTTGGATTTGGGGTGTCGCGAAAGCCAAAACGCGCGCAGACCGGATAGCTTGGCCGGGGGGCGGTCGTAAAAACGGGCACGGGCATGAACTGTCAGTCGCGGTTGATTGAGCGGGTCGCCGCGCGCAGATACTTCACCGATCAAAAGCGAGGCGCGTGGATCGGCACGCAATGCCTGGCAGTGCAGCGCGATGCCGGAGATCAGGGATAACCCCGCGCCGTCGGGCGTTGCGGCGAATGCGATCCGACTCACGCAAGGTGCCTGCGTTTCAGGATGTATTGCCGCCAATGCCGCGGTTGCCGCATCCTTCATCAGGGCGTGAGCAAGGGTTCTTGCTGCATCGTCCGGCCGGTGCATGGTATCGGGTTTCACGGGGGGCGTGCCTTACCATAAAAAGCATGGTCTAGCAGAAATCAGGTCGTGCCTACAGGGCTTCGTGCGATGGGCGGAACGGGATTCGGTCAAGGTGAAAATCGGCCAAGTACGAGAGTTTTCCCATCGCGGTGCAAGGTGGCAAGCCATACGTGCCCGGCGCGAATCGCTTTGCTGTTCTTGGCGCCAACCTTCCCGGCCCAAAACGATAACATTATCGGCGGCACCAATCGCGCCAATCGCGTCAGGCCGGATACCTCCTGGCGCATCGAAAATGCCGCCATGGCGTCAACAGTCAACCAGTTGATTTGGTGAACAAAAAGCCGGGTGAAAATGCAGAAATTTACATTTTTTCCAGTTTTCTGTCAATTGATTTACAAAATTACCAAGCAAACAAAAAGGGTTACGCAAAAATTGATAGATAGTTTACAGTGCCGCCGAACATCGGCAGACTGGTGTGGAAGGCTCTGCCAATGCGGCGGGTCCGGCATTGAAGGGTGCAGAACAAAGCAAGGAGATCGCAATGGTCGCGAATGGGCAAAGTGGAACCGAAGCCAGCGAAATGCGGGCAATCCCGAGCGGATTTGAAAAGGCGCATGCCACCGCTGAATCCTACGCTGCGGCCTATGCGGCTTCGATCAGTGACCCGGACACATTCTGGCGGACAGAAGGCAAGCGGTTGGACTGGATCAAACCCTACACGAAGGTCAAGAACACCCGTTTCGACTATGGCAATGTCTCGATCAAATGGTTCGAGGACGGAACGCTCAACGCTTCGGCCAATTGTATCGACCGGCACCTGGCCCGGCGCGCCGACCAGACGGCGATCATCTGGGAAGCGGACGATCCGAAAACCCCGTCAAAGCATATCACCTATGCCGAGTTGCACGACAAGGTATGCCGCCTTGCCAACGCGCTGAAGGCCCAGGGTATCGGCAAGGGCGACCGGATTGTCATTTATATGCCGATGATCCCCGAAGCGGCATATGCGATGCTGGCCTCGGCCCGGATCGGCGCGATTCACTCGATTGTTTTCGCGGGGTTTTCGCCGGATGCGCTGGCAAATCGGATCAACGATTCAAAAGCGAAGCTGGTGATCACCGCCGATACCGCTCCGCGTGGCGGGCGGCGCACCGCGCTCAAGTCGAATGCCGATGCCGCCTTGCTGCACTGCGATGATCATGTGAAATGCCTGGTGGTCAGACATACTGGCGATCAGATCACATGGGCAGAAGGGCGCGATGTCGATCTGCTGGCCGAGATGAACGCCGCCAGCCCCGATTGCGAGCCCGAGGAAATGGGGGCGGAAGATCCGCTGTTCATCCTCTATACGTCGGGTTCGACCGGCAAGCCCAAGGGGGTTGTCCACACCACGGGCGGTTATCTGGTGTTTGCCGCGATGACCCATCAGTACACCTTCGATTATCACGACGGCGATATTTTCTGGTGCACAGCGGATGTCGGCTGGGTGACGGGGCACAGCTACATTATCTATGGTCCCCTGGCCAACGGGGCCACGACGCTGATGTTCGAAGGCGTGCCGACCTATCCCGATGCGGGGCGTTTCTGGGAAGTCTGCGCCAAGCACAAGGTAAACCAGTTCTACACTGCACCGACGGCGATCCGCGCCTTGATGGGGCAAGGCCCCGAATTCGTGGCAAAGCACGACCTGTCATCCTTGAAAGTGCTGGGAACGGTTGGCGAGCCGATCAACCCCGAAGCCTGGAACTGGTACGACCGGAATGTGGGCAAGGGCAAATGCCCGATTGTCGACACCTGGTGGCAGACCGAAACCGGCGGGCACATGATCACCTCCCTGCCGGGGGCCATCCCGACCAAGCCAGGTTCGGCGACATTGCCGTTTTTCGGCGTCGAGCCGGCCATTCTGGACGCCAATACCGCTGAAATTCAATCCGGAACCGTGGCCGAGGGGGTGCTTTGCATCGCCGATAGCTGGCCGGGACAGATGCGCACGCTCTGGGGCGATCATGACCGCTTCGAGGAGGCGTATTTCGCCCAGTACAAGGGATATTATTTCACCGGCGACGGCTGCCGCCGGGATGCCGACGGGTATTACTGGATCACCGGCCGGGTCGACGATGTGATCAACGTGTCGGGGCACCGGATGGGCACAGCCGAGGTCGAATCGGCGCTGGTTGCCCATAAGGCCGTCGCCGAGGCGGCAGTGGTGGGCTATCCGCATGCCATCAAGGGGCAGGGCATCTATGCCTATGTGACATTGATGAACGGCGTGGCGCCAACGGATGATCTGCGCAAGGAACTGGTCGCGTGGGTCCGCACGGAAATTGGCCCGATCGCGTCGCCCGATCTCATTCAATGGGCGCCGGGCCTGCCCAAGACTCGATCAGGCAAGATCATGCGCCGGATTCTGCGCAAGATCGCCGAAAACGACTATGCCGCACTGGGCGACACATCGACCCTTGCCGATCCGTCGGTGGTCGATGATCTGATCGACAATCGCATGAACCGGGCCTGAGCACATGGGTGATGCAGACTCCAGGGCGGAGGTGCTGATCCTCCTGGGTCCGCCGGGGGCGGGCAAGGGCACGCAGGCGCGGATGCTGGAAGAAAGATTTGGCCTGATCCAGCTTTCGACAGGCGATCTGCTGCGCGGGGCGGTTGCGGCCCAAACGCCAGCGGGCATGGCGGCCAAATCCGTGATGGAAGCCGGTGGGCTGGTGTCGGACGACATCGTGCTGGCCGTGCTGAAGGACCGGATGCAGGCGCCTGACGTGTCGCGCGGCGTTATCCTTGACGGGTTTCCGCGCACCGACGGGCAGGCGGCGGCACTTGACGGCATGTTGGCCGACACCGGGCAGAAGGTGACGGCGGCCATCAGCCTCGAGGTCGATGACGAGGCGATGGTCGGCCGGGTGGCGGGCCGCTTCACCTGCGCCAGTTGCGGCGAAGGATATCACGACGACTTCAAGAGGACCGCCAGGCAAGGCGTCTGTGACAAATGCCAAGGCACGGATTTCAGCCGGCGCGCCGACGACAACGCCGAAACGGCGCGGGCGCGGCTAAAGGCCTATCATGCGCAGACCGCGCCGTTGATCGCCTATTATGAAAAGCAGGGCGTGCTGAAAACGGTGGATGCGATGCGGCCGATCGCCGTGATCGCCGAGACGTTGCAGTCGGTCGTGGCAAACGGGGCGGGCTGAAAATGCCTGCAAACGGGTGCTCAGCCCTGGCGTTCTGTGACGCCGGACCGGCCCGAGGCGGCCCCGCAAGGCGGCATCGTTGCAATCCGGCCCGCTTCGATTGCCCAAGATCGGCATTTTCGCGCGCTGCTGTCGGGAAGTGATGAAATGGTCGAAAACGACGGGCGCCACAGGATCTTGATCGTCGAGGACGAGGACAATATCGCCCTGGCGCTCGACTACGTTCTGACCCGCGAAGGCTATGCCCATGAACGGGTCGCCAACGGGTCGGACGCCTTGCCGCACATCCGCCAGAACCACCCGGATCTGGTTCTGCTCGACGTCATGTTGCCCGAGGTTTCAGGCTATGAGATTTGCCAGAGGGTGCGAACGGACCCTTCCTTGAAAGGCGTGAAAATCCTGATGATGACCGCGCGGGGATCGGCAGTCGAACGACAGAAGGGCCTGGCGTTCGGGGCCGATGGGTTCATCGCCAAACCGTTCGAACTGAAAGAGCTGCGCGACGAGGTGCGGCGGCTGCTTCAACCGGGCACGCCAGAGGGTCAGACCCGGCCGGTCTGACCGCTGCCGGATCCGGCGAACGGATCGGTGGGATAACCGGCGGCCGTCAGATAAAGCCCCTGCGGTGGGCAGACGCGGCCGCACACCTTGCGGTCGCGTGCGGCAAGCGCGGCGCGGACCTGGTCAGGATGCCACGCCCCGGCCCCGACACGTTCCAGTGTGCCAACGATCGAACGGACCTGATGGTGCAGGAAGCTGCGGGCGCGCAGACGAAACCGGTATTCCTGACCGTGAGGGACGTCGATCTGTTCGATGGTCATCTCGTCAAGGGTTTTTTCGGGGCTGGCCGACTGGCACATGGCCGAGCGGAAGGTGGTGAAATCGTGATGTCCGACAAGATGCGCCGCGCCGGCCCGCATCGCCGATAGATCAAGCGGATGCGATACCTGCCAGACCAGCCCCGCATCGTGGGTGGCCGGCGCGCGGCGCACCAGAAGGCGGAACATGTAGCGCCGCTCGACCGCCGTGAACCGGGCGTGAAACTCCTCTGCGACCCGCGCTGCAGCCAGTATGGCTATCGGTGCCGGTTTCAGGTGCCAGTTCAATGCCTGCGACAGGCGGAACGGATCCCAGTCTTTCGCCAGATCGCAATGCGCCACCTGACCCATGGCATGAACACCTGCATCGGTACGTCCTGCCGCGGCAATGCCCGGCGCATCCGGCTCAAGCCGGCGGAGCGCCTGTTCGACGGTTTCCTGCACCGATGGCTGGCCCGATTGGCGCTGCCAGCCGACAAAAGGGCCGCCGTGATATTCGATTTTCAGGGCATATCTGGTCATGGCGTCACCTATGGCGGTTCGCGAAACACCTGACCCATCAGGCATCGCCAAAAGCCCGAAATCGCCGCGCGCGCGGCAGGGTTTCGGCGGTTCAGGGTTTTGCCGAAACGCCATAGCGCGGCCCCCGGTGTTTGGCAATCGCCTCTACCGCATGGCGTCACGAGCGCCTATCTATGGGCAAAGCGAGGGATGGCATTTGGGTATTGGCGACATTGCGGATGATCTGGGCCACAGGGTCGAGGCCATGGGCGCCGGCATTTCCGGGGCACTGTTCGAACCGGTCGTCCGGTTGGGCGTGACCGGGCCGAGCCGGGCTGGCAAGACGGTTTTCATCACCTCGCTCGTGGCCAATCTGCTGGATCGCGGCCGCATGCCCGGCCTGCGCGCCGAGGCAGAGGGACGGATTCTGTCAGCCTATTTGCAACCGCAACCCGACAATACGGTGGCCCGTTTCGACTATGAAACCCATCTGGCCAGCCTGACCGGCCCCGCCCCGCACTGGCCTGAAAGCACCCGCGCGGTCAGCGAATTGCGGCTGTCATTTCGCACCCGGCCAAAGGGGGTTCTCGGCGGTTGGTGGGGCCCAAGAACGTTTCATCTCGATATCGTCGACTATCCGGGTGAATGGCTGCTCGATCTGGCCTTGCTGGATTTGCGCTATGCGGAATGGGCCGCCGAAACGCTGGCCCGTCTGGCCCGGCGCGATACGGCGGCGGCCTATCTTGCCGCAGCCGACGCCTGCGACGCGGCCGCTCCCTTGGCCGAACCTGTGGCCAGGGAACTTGCGGCGAAATTCGCCGGATACCTTCACGCGGCGCGCGACGCGGGATATTCGGACTGCACGCCGGGTCGGTTCCTGTTGCCGGGCGATCTTGCCGGATCGCCGGCGCTGACATTCGCGCCTCTCGGACGGCCAGAACAGTGCCCGCGCGGATCTCTCTGGCGCGAAATGGAGCGCCGGTACGAGGCCTACAAGCGCGAAATCGTCAAACCGTTCTTTCGCGACCATTTTGCCCGGATCGACCGGCAGATCGTTCTCGTCGATGCGCTGGGCGCGATCCATGCGGGCCCCCGCGCGGTGGAGGACATGCGCCGGGCGATGTCGGCAGTTCTGGGGGCGTTCCGACCGGGCAGGAATCGCTGGCTAAGCGGGCTGTTGCGCGCCAGGCGGGTGGAACGGATACTCTTTGCCGCAACCAAGGCCGACCATCTGCACCATTCCCAGCACAAACGCCTGACGGCGATCATGGCGGCGCTGACGCGCGATGCGGCCGACCGTGCCGATTTTGCCGGGGCGCATACTGCGGCCATGTCGATCGCGGCCCTGCGCGCCACCGTCGAGGTCACCGCCATGCATGACGGCCAACCGCTGGACTGCGTTCGCGGGCGGCTGAAGTGCGAAGACCGCGAGGCCGCGTTTTATCCGGGCGAGTTGCCCGACAACCCGGCGCGGCTCATGTCGCCCGCGCGCGAAGGCG
The DNA here is from genome assembly GCA_020446815.1 of Paracoccaceae bacterium. Lineage (GTDB taxonomy): Bacteria > Pseudomonadota > Alphaproteobacteria > Rhodobacterales > Rhodobacteraceae > Albidovulum. The sequence goes on along the minus strand of JAGRDY010000025.1, from coordinate 65,202 downwards.
CCGAAAGCTGGCTGGATGCCGATTATGAGGTGATGGCGTTCGCCCCGTCACCGCTGCACCTGAAGCCGGGCGAAGGGCCGCCTCATATCCGGCTCGACCGGGTGGCGGAATTCCTGATCGGAGACAAATTCTGATGGCTGAGCAAACCCGAACCAGGGGGCCGGTGTTGATCGACCTGGCAACGCCCGCGGATGTCACGCCCGCAACCGCGCCGCCCGTCCCGGACGGAGCACCCGACGGGCGGGCCGTGCAAAGCGTTGCCAGAATGGCCGCGCGTGATCCATCGCGGCTGGGGCGCTTCTTGTGGATCATGTCGGGGGCATTGGCGAGTTTCGCGGTGTCGCTCGCTGCGTGGAATTTCGTGGCGGGGCTCTTGGCCGCCAATCCGGTTCTGGGAACGATCGCGGCGGTTCTGGTGGGGGCTTGCGCCGTCGCCGCGGGTTTGATCGGATTGCGTGAATATGCTGGCTATGCCCGGCTGTCGCGGCTCGACGGCATCCACAAGGCCGCCCTTTCGGCCCTGGCCTCGGGCGATCTGACGGCGGCGAGGCGGGTCACGGGGCGGCTCTTGGCGCTTTACCGGGCACGCCCGGAATGCACCTGGGGGCAGGCGCGGCTGGCCGAACGTCAGGGCGATGTTTTCGATGCTGACGCTTTGCTGTCGCTGACCGAGGCCGAGTTGATGGCCCCGCTCGACCGCGCTGCCCGCGCGGAGATCGAGGCCGCCGCGCGGCAGGTCGCGACGGTGACGGCGCTGGTGCCGCTGGCGCTGGCCGATGTTGCGGCGGCGCTGATCGCCAACCTCAGGATGGTACGCCGCATCGCCGAAATATATGGCGGCCGCGCCGGCGCCTTCGGCAGCTGGCGGCTGTTGCGGACGGTTTTCGGCCATCTTGTGGCGACGGGGGCTGTCGCGGTGGGCGACGACCTCATTCATTCGGTTGCCGGGGGCGGTCTGTTGTCGAAAATCTCGCGCCGGTTTGGTGAAGGTGTCATCAACGGCGCATTGACGGCGCGGGTCGGGGTCGCGGCGATGGAAGTGTGCCGGCCGCTGCCGTTTGCTGCGCTGCCCAGACCCAAGGTCGGCAATCTGGTCGGCCGGGGGCTGGCGGGCCTGTTCGGCACGGCCGCTAGCCCGGACAGGCCGGAAAGAAAATCCTGACTACCTTATATCGGTGAAATCGGTATCAATGCAGCCAGACACGGCTGTCGCAGGCTGCGCCGGAGGGATGGTTCATGGTCATGGAAGTTCTGCTGGGTCTTCTGAGCCTTGTCCTGGTTCTGGGCCTTCCCGTTGCGGTCATTGTCCTGCTCGTCCGCGTTGCCGATCTGCGCCGACGGCTGGCGCGGCTGGAGCGGCAGGTTGCCGGTCGGCCGGTGGCACCTGCCGACGCGGTTACGGAAATCACCTCCGCCCCGTTGGTTGCAAAAGAACCTGCGACTCTGGCTGATCCGCCATCAGGCGCGACCGTCGCCGCTGCCGGCGCGACGGAAGATACCGCACGCAGTGAAGCCCCGCCACTGCGCCCGGCCGGCGACGGGCCGATTGTCTTTCACGCCGAAAGAGCTTCGGCACTGGCCAACTGGCTGCGTGACAATTGGGTCTATGCGGTTTCAGCCTTGTCACTGGCACTCGCGGGGGTCTTTTTCGTCCAATACGGCATGGAAAAGGGTCTCTTGCCGCCCGCAGCGCGGGTCACCATGGCAATACTGTTCGGCCTGGCGCTGATCGCGGGCGGCGAATGGGTGCGGCGGCGCCATGGCGACGGGGCGAAAGTATCGACAGCCTATCTGCCCGCCACTTTTTGCGGCGCGGGGCTGGTGTCGATCTTCGCCGGGATTATCGCGGCGCGCCAGCTTTATGGGCTGGTCGGTTCGCAGACCGCCTTTGCGGGCCTGTTGGCAACGGCAACGCTGGCCGTCGTGCTTGGTTGGTTCCACGGGCCGTTTCTGGCCGCAATCGGGTTGATCGGCGCGGCGACAGCTCCGTTCATGGTGGGCGGCGACAGTCAGGCACCCTATTGGCTCTACGGTTATTATGTGCTGATCGCCGGTGCCGGGCTGGCGATTGACGCGGTGCGCCGCTGGGCCTGGGTTTCGGTGCTGGCGCTGGTGCTGGGCTATGGCGGCAGCTGGCTGGTGCTGGCGGGGACAGGTGGCGCGGGCTGGGTTGCATTTTCGCTGACGGCATTGGCCCTGATGGCGATTGCGGTACCGGTGCTGAAACTGGTGCCCGATCATGACGGTCCGATGATTGCCGAGGCAATCTGGTCGCGTGGCAGGGGCAGTTGGCCGATGTTTCCGGTGCGGCTGGCGGGCGGCGCGGTGGGCGCTTCAAGCTTGTTGCTGACACTTCTGCCGGCCGGGAACGGGGCGGAAAGCACGCTGGCCTATCTCTGTCTTGCCGCGCTGACACTGGCGCTTGTCCTATGGACGGACAAGGCGCGGGCGCTGGCCGATCTGGCGGTACTGCCTGCGGCGGGATTCCTGCTGCGACTTGGGTTCGAGGGGCTGGACCGCTGGCCGTTGGCGCAGGAGTTTTCGGCACAGGCGCAGGTCTTGCGCTCTCCCGAATCAGTCGCCCCGATGACAGCATCCATGCTTCTGGGGTTTGCGGTGGCAATTTCCGGGGCAGCGGCGCTGCGCAGTTTCAACGCGCACGACTACCGTGCGGCCTGGGCCGCCGGGGCGGCGCTGGTGGCCCCCCTGGCGGCGCTGGTGCTGGAATTGTTCTGGACGCCCGCCGCGGTCACCGGCGCCTATCCCTGGGCGCTTCAGGTCATCGCCCTGGCCGGCTTGATGTCGGTACTTGCGGTCAGGTACGCGCGTCTTGACGGCGATGACCGGCGCCGCGCCGCCTATGCGGTGCTGTCGGCTCTGTCGCTGATCGCCCTGGCATTGTTCCTGGTCACGACCAAGGCGGCGCTGACACTGGCGCTCGCCATGCTGGTGGTCTCGGCGGCGGCGCTGGGCAAGCGGTTCCGTCTGGCGGAAATGGGTGTCTTCATCCAGGCGGCGGTGCTGGTAATCGGCTGGCGACTGGTCGTCGATCCGGGTATCGGATGGGCGCTCCATGCCGCGGCCCTGTGGGAAATCTGGGCCGCCTACGGAGCCGCGGTGCTGGCAATGGCAACCGGGCTGTGGCTGATCCGCGGTTTGGATCAGGCCGGGGCCAGGGTTTTCATGGAATCCGCTCTGGCGGCCTATGCGGCGATCCTGGCCAATATATTGATCACCCGCTGGCTGGCGGACGATATCTATGCCTATCGCCTGGCAACCCATTGGGCGCTGACACTGAATGCGATGCCCTGGATCGTGCTGATGCTGGTGCAGTTCTACCGGCTGAAACTTGGCGGCCGGCTCCGTTACCTGCGCTGGGCCATTGCCGCCGTCGCTGCGCTTGTCGGCTTCGGTGGTCTCTCCCTTTCGGTCGTTCCCGGCAATCCGCTTTTCGATCTTCTGGGAACGGAACGGCTGGTTTTGGGGCCGTATGTCGCCGACACGCTGTTGGTCGCCTACGGCATTCCGGGCGTGGTGTTGATCTGGTCGTTGCAATGGCTTGGGCATCTGCCGCGTTGGCTGCGCCTGGCGTTGACGGGCATCGGTGTGGCGTTGCTGGCGCTTTACGGTGCGCTGGAGATTCGCCGGTTCTGGCGCGGCGACGATCTGTCGGTCCGGGGCGTCACCCAACCCGAACTTTACAGCTACACTCTGGCGATGATGCTGGTTGGCGCGGTCCTGCTCTATCAGGCCATTGCCCGGCGCACGCAGAACCTGCGGCGGATTGCCATGACAGTGATTGCGCTGACGATCGCCAAGGTATTCCTGATCGACGCCTCGGGCCTGTCGGGGCTGACGCGGGTATTTTCGTTTCTTGCCCTTGGCCTGTCGCTGGCGGGTCTGGCCTGGCTGAACCGCTGGGCGGCGATCCAGCAGGGGAGCGGGAAAGATCATGGCGCTTCGCCAGAGCCCTGAATCGCCAGAACCCTGAATCGCCAGAACCCTCAATCGCCAGAACCCTGCCACTGCTCCGATACTCTCGGGCATTGTCGGTGCCTGGTGGGCCTGTTGTTTCGCAACACGCAGCCAATCCCGATGCTCGGCTGTCCTGATTTGCCATCGATCTGATCCAGATCGACGACAAGCCGCCTTAACTCAGCTTCGGCACCCCGCCCGCCAGCGTCTGGACATCGACCAGAGCATAGCGCAGCCCGCGCCCGATGCGGTGGGCCAGCGCCGACCAGGCGGCGGCGGTTTCGGGGGCGAGATCGCGGGCGAGGATGCTGTCGAACAGCGCGAGCCAGGTGTCGAACATGCCGGGATGGACATTGCCCGCCTGCCTGTGGACAGCCATCGGGTTGCCGTCATAGCTCCGCTCGAAAAGGATCGCGCTGCGCCAGAAACGCGCAATCTTGGCCTCATGCGCGGGCCAGTCGGCGACATGGGCGGCAAAGACCGGGCCAAGGCCGGGGTGCGTACGGATGGCGGCATAGAAATCGGCGACGACCTTGTCGATTTCGGCGGATGTCACCGCAAAGCGGGGCGGTAGTGGCGGCATGTTCGTTCCTTTCGGTGCCCGATCCTTGCGCCTGCGCGCGCCGGTTACAAGAGGCAAGGTGCCACAGCTACTTTACCACGGGCCGCGCGCTGCTTATAAGGCGGCCCATGAGCCGCATATCCGCGATCATCATTCGAATTACCGGCCCGGCGATCTGACCGATCAGACGCCGGGATAAAGGCGTCAGACCTGTCGCGCCGCACCCGAATTCCAACGATTTCATGAGGACTGCCCGCGATGTGCGCCGACAAGACCGACACGACCCCAGATTACCGCAGCACCGTGTTTCTGCCCGAAACCGAGTTTCCGATGCGCGCAGGCCTGCCTGCGCGTGAACCGGAATGGCTGGCGCGTTGGGAAAAGATCGGCATCTATGACCGGCTGCGCGCCAGCGCCGCGCGGGCCGGGGATCGCGTGCCGTTCATCCTGCATGACGGGCCGCCCTACGCCAACGGGCATCTGCACATCGGCCACGCGCTCAACAAGATCCTCAAGGACATGGTGGTGCGTTCGCAGCAGATGATGGGGCGTGATGCGCGCTATGTGCCGGGCTGGGACTGTCACGGATTGCCGATCGAATGGAAGATCGAGGAACAGTACCGCAAGAAGGGCAGAAACAAGGACGAGGTGGATATCGTCGATTTCCGCCAGGAATGCCGCAAGTTCGCCGAGGGCTGGATCGACATCCAGCGCGCGGAATTCAAGCGGCTGGGCGTGACCGGCAACTGGGCCGATCCGTACCTGACGATGGACTACCACGCCGAGGCGGTGATCGCGGCAGAGTTCCAGAAATTCCTTATGAACGGCACGCTTTATCAGGGGTCCAAGCCGGTGATGTGGTCGCCGGTGGAAAAGACCGCGCTGGCCGAGGCCGAAGTGGAATATCATGACAAGGAAAGCTTCACGATCTGGGTGAAGTTCCGGGTGCGGGGCGGTTCGGGCGATCTGGACGGTTCGCATGTTGTTATCTGGACCACGACACCCTGGACGATCCCTTCGAACAAGGCAGTGGTCTATGGCGAGAATATCTCGTACGGCCTCTATGAAGTCACCGACACACCCGCGGAATGCTGGGCCAGGGCTGGCGACAGATTTCTGCTGGCCGACAAGCTGGCGGCGGAGGTTATGGGCCGGGCACGTCTGACTGAGGACCAGTGGCGGCGGGTTCGCGATGTCGGCGCGAATGAACTCTCCGGCCTTGCCATGCAACACCCCCTCGCCCAGGCCGAGGGCAGCAATGGCGAATGGGACGAAGCGCGCGATTTCCGCGCTGCGGATTTCGTGACCGACGAGGAAGGCACCGGGTTCGTGCATTGCGCGCCGTCGCACGGGATGGAGGAGTTCGAGCTTTACCGCGATCTGGGCATGCTGGAGCAGGTGATCACCTACAACGTGAAGGACGATGGCGGGTTTCGCGACGACCTGCCGTTTTTCGGCGGTACCTATATCCTTGACCGCAAGGGCAAGGAGGGTAACGCGAACAAGGCGGTGATCGACAAGCTGGCCGAGGTGGGCGGGCTCCTGGCGCGGGGCAAGATCAAGCACTCCTATCCGCATTCCTGGCGTTCCAAGGCGCCGGTGATCTATCGCAACACGCCGCAGTGGTTTGCCGCCGTGGACCGCAAGGTGGGCGACGGGCAGGACGAATATGGCGCCACTATCCGCGAACGCGCGCTCCGCTCGATTGACGAACTGGTGACATGGACCCCGCAGACCGGGCGCAACCGGCTTTATTCGATGATTCAGGCGCGGCCGGACTGGGTGCTGAGCCGCCAGCGGGCCTGGGGCGTGCCGCTGACCTGTTTCACCAGGCGCGGGGCGTTGCCAACCGACGCGGATTTCCTGTTGCAAAGCGAAAAGGTGAATGCGCGCATCCTCGAAGCGTTCGAGGCCGAGGGGGCGGATGCCTGGTACAAGGATGGCGCCAAGGAGCGGTTCCTGGCCGGCATCGTGGATCCGGAGGGCTGGGACAAGGTCGACGACATTCTCGATGTATGGTTCGATTCCGGTTCCACCCATGCCTTCGTGCTGCGCGATCGCCCCGACGGGGCCAGTGACGGCATCGCCGACCTTTATCTCGAAGGCACCGATCAGCACCGGGGGTGGTTTCACTCCTCGATGCTGCAAGCCTGCGGCACCAGGGGGCGCGCGCCTTACAGGGGTGTGCTGACCCATGGTTTCACGCTCGACGAAAAAGGCATGAAAATGTCCAAGTCGCTGGGCAATACCGTGGCGCCACAGGCGGTGATCGACGAATACGGCGCCGATATCCTGCGGCTCTGGGTGGCACAGGCCGATTACACGGTCGATCTGCGCATCGGCAGGGAAATTCTCAAGGGCACCGCCGACAGTTACCGCAGGCTGCGCAACACCATGCGGTTCCTGCTGGGCAACCTCGCCGGGTATCGCGAGTCAGAAAAGGTCGATGCGGCGGATATGCCGGAACTCGAACGCTGGGTGCTGCACCGGCTGGCCGAACTGGATCACAGCGTCCGCAAGGGCTATGCAGCTTACGATTTTCAGGGGGTGTTCCAGGCGCTGTTCACCTTCTGCACGGTGGATCTGTCGGCGATCTATTTCGACATCCGCAAGGATGTTCTTTATTGCGATGGCGTGGACAGCCCGACACGGCGGGCGGCGCGGACGGTGCTTGATATCCTTTTTCATCGGCTCACGACATGGCTGGCGCCGATTCTCGTCTTCACCATGGAGGATGTGTGGCTGGCACGGTTTCCCGGCGGTGAAAATTCGGTGCATCTGGAGGATATGCCGGCTACCCCCGCGGACTGGCTCGATGAACCTCTCGCGCAGAAATGGGAACAGGTTCGCCGGGTGCGCCGGGTCGTGACGGCGGCGCTGGAAGTGCAGCGGACGGCCAAGGTGATCGGGTCGAGCCTGGAGGCCGCCCCGGTGGTGCATGTCGAGGACAAGACGGTGCTGGCGGCGCTCAAATCGGTCGATTTCGCCGATCTGTGCATCACATCGGCGATTTCCCTGACCGGGGATCCGGCCCCTGGCGAGGCTTTCCGGCTGCCCGAAGTGCCGGGGGTCGGGGTGGTTTTCGAAATGGCGCCGGGCGAGAAATGCCAGCGTTGCTGGAAGATATTGCCGGATGTCGGCAGCCATGCGCATGCGGGCACCTGCAAACGCTGTGACGACGTATTGTCATGAAGAACCGGGCGGCTTTTGACGGGCCGCTCGGCCGTCTCGTCCTTTGCGAAGAGGGTGGCGCGATTACCCGGCTGGAATGGTCCGAGGCGGCGGTTGACGGAGATGGATCGGATCTTTTGACCGAGGCCTGCCACCAGTTGGCAGGCTATTTTGCCGGAGATCTCAAGGTCTTCGATCTGCCGATCGCCTTTCAAACCGGCCTGACCGGCGCCGTGATGCGGGCGATCTATGCCATCCCCTTCGGGCAAACCCGGACCTATGGCGACCTGTCGAAGAAACTTGGCGTATCTGCTCAGGCGATAGGCCAGGCCTGCGGGGCCAATCCGGTCCCGCTGATCGTGCCGTGCCACCGTATCCTCGGGTCGACAGGTCTTGGCGGATTTTCGGCGCCCGGCGGGGTGGAGACCAAGGTGGCGCTTTTGAGGCATGAAGGCGCTGCATCGTTGCTGATCTGAACTTCCGGGGCGTTTGCGCCCGTGCTTTCGCCTTTGGGGGCAAAGCGAATACCAGCCGCGCAAGCGTTGTCGCGATCAGGGCGTTTCGCGAATTTCCCGAGCCGCGGTCTTGCCCAAACGCCATGTCTGCCCGGTATATGACCGGAAACACCGCCCGGCGCGGCACGGCAAAAGTCTGATACCGTATTCGGAAGATTGGTTCGGGGGGTCCGTCCTTGGCCACCAGTGCAAGCTGGCGTCTGCGGAGATGAAAACTCGGCGCTGCGCAAGAGCCCGGCGCCCGCACTGCTTTGACGATCTCCTGCCAACTCTCGCAGATATCCGTGATCGCGTCAGCCAGGACGCGTGCTGGAACAACCTCGGACATGCCGGCTATGCTTCTACGAAAACGCAGGGTGCCTTAGTGCGCGATCTTTTCGTCGCGCACGAACATGTTCGCCCAGGCGCGATCGATAAGCTCCGGGCTCATCTGATAGGGAATACCCTCGAAATTGCAGATCGCAATCATCTGGTCGATCAGGAAGATCGGCTGATAATTCGCGTATATGTTGTCGATGGTCGGGTATTTTACCTTGAGAAGATGCACCAGGGCCTTTTCGTCCAGCGCCATTTTCTTCTTTTTCGCGACCATGGCAAAGATTTTCAGGAAGTTTTCCTGATTGGGCCCATCGATCTTGATCTTGAAGAAAATCCTCCGCAAGGCGGCCTTGTCGAAAATTTCGTTCGGGTGGAAGTTGGTCGAGAAAATCACCAAGGTGTCGAAAGGTACTTCGAACTTTTCGCCCGATTGAAGCGTCAGGATATCCTTGGATTCCTCCAGGGGAACGATCCAGCGGTTGACCAGCTTTTGCGGCGGCTCGGCCTGGCGGCCCAGGTCGTCGACGATGAAGACACCGCCCGTCGATTTCAATTGCAAGGGCGCCGTATAGGTCCGCGCCGTCGGGTTGTAGGTCAGGTCGAGCATCTCTAGTGACAGTTCGCCACCGGTGATGACGGTCGGGCGTTCGCACATGACATACCGGTTGTCGAAACGGTTGGAAGAACGCCGCAAGGCGGTGGGGTCGTCAACCGAAGCCTGTGCCGCGGAATGCACGATCGGGTCATAGACGGTGATCACCTGACCCGAATATTCGATGGCGCGCGGCACATAGATTTTATCGCCAAGCGCATCGCGGATACCGTTGGAGATGGACGATTTGCCATTTCCCGGCGGGCCATACATGAGGATCGACCGGCCCGAACCAACCGCCGGCCCGAGATGATCGAGCAGGCTGTCAGGCAGGATCAGGTGGCCCATGGCGCTGGTCAACTGTTGCCGTGTCATCTGGATATTGCGGATCGACTGGCGTTTGACCTGTTCACGGTAACTGTCGAGCGGGATCGGCATGGCGCCGTAATATTCGGATTGCCCCAGCGCATCGAGCGCGCGCGCCTTGCCCGCGTCGGCCAGTTGATAGCCCATTTCACCGCCGGAATTGGCGTGCAATGTGCCCGTCGCCTCCAACAGTTTCTGACTGCGGGCGATGTCGATCAATTCCTGCGCAACAGGGATGGGCAGTGCCGTAACCCGCGAAATTTCCGACACAAGCTGTAAATTCATGCGAAACATCGTCTTGAGAAGGATGTCGCGCATCATCACCATCGACAGCCCGGTGGCTTCCAGGGACTGCGGCGGCGTCGGAGCGGCGACGTTGGTAACTTGCATGTTCATCTGCGCAAACCTCTTTGGGCGGGCATGTTGGTCCGGGTATTCCGGTATTGTGACGTTTGGACCGACGATTGGTCCTGCTTGGGGATTCCCAGATGCAATGTGCCGGGTTATTGTGGCTAAAAAATGGAAACGATAACGAACTGGGGCAGTTATGAGCAAACCACGCCTGGCGGTCGTCATTTTGTTCCTGTTGCTGTTTATCGCGGTGATGGGCGGGCTGCCCTTGCTGAAAGGTGCTTTCTATCTGGGCAAGCACGAAGGCGACACGATGCATCTTGCCGAGCTGGTGCTGCGGATGGCAGACGGGCAATGGCCGCATCTGGATTTCATGACTCCGATCGGTGTTCTCGCTATCGCCCCGATCGCCATTTTCGTCAAATACGGGGCCGGCCTTGGCCATGCGATATTCTATTCGCAGATCCTCGTGGCGATGGTCTTGCTCTTGCCAACCCTCCGCGTCGCCCAGAGCAGGCTTACCGGGATCTGGCCGTATTTCTTTGGCGCGGCGGTGATGACGCTTTGCCTGGCCCTGGTCCACGGCGAGGCGCAAAGCGCCGTGTCGATCTCAATGCATTACAACCGCTGGGCCTGGGCGATCAGCTACATCATCATTCCCCTGGCGGTTCTGACGCCGGCGGACCGGCCCATGCCAAAGCTGGACGGCGCCCTTGTCGGCCTGGGCATGGCCGGGTTGGTGCTGATCAAGGTCACCTATTTCGTGGCCTTCGCACCCGGGGTTTTGCTGGCGCTCCTGGCGCGTCGGCAGATCGGCATGGTTGTTGCCGCGCTGATTGCCGGGCTGGTGGTTGCGGCGATCGTGACGTTGCTGGCGGGGCCCGGCTTCTGGCTCGCCTATCTGGGTGATCTGCAAACGGTTTCCGCGTCGGATATCCGCCCGCAACCGGGCGAGGAATTTGCCGGCGTCGTGGCGGCGCCACTTTACATGGGGGCCAGCCTGACCCTGATTGCCACGGTGATATTCCTGCGTCAGGCGGGACGAAAGGTCGAAGGTCTGGCGATGCTGGCGCTCATGCCGGGGTTCTTCTATGTCGCCTACCAGAACTATGGCAATGATCCGCAATGGCTTTATCTTCTGGCGATGTTTGCCTTCGTTCTGCGTCCGACGACCATGGTCAAAAACGGATTCGGCTGGAATTTGCGCGCCGCATTGACCACTGTCGGCATCCTCGCGCTTGCCTTCGGCGCGCCATCGGCGATCAATCTCGTCTACAGCCCCTGGCGCCATCTGGCGGCGGACACGGAAAACACCGTGCCTCTCTTGTCGGCGCTGCCGGTCCACGACGATGTCCTGACCGTCGAGTCCCGCATCTACCGGGTCAATATCACACGTTCCGAAGACCGTCCCGGAATGATCTTTGCCAGCTACCGCGACAGGGCAAAGCGCGAGGATGAGGCGGTGCTGAATGGTGAGGAGCTTGATGAATGCCTGCTTGAAAGCGGCATGGCGGCCTGGTTCGAGGTGGTGACGGCAGACCTGGAACAGGCCGGCTATGCCGGGGCGCATCTGATGGGTACGGATCTGTTTTCGGCCTATTGGCTGTTTGGCGATTTTCGCCCGGTCAAGGGGGCTGCCCCCTGGTACTATGGCGGGCTGTCGGGGGTCGAAAATGCCGATTACCTGGTCGTACCCACCTGCCCGATGGCGACAAATATCCGCAGTGGAATGCTCAAGTCCCTGACCGAAGGGGGCTGGGCCCTGCGCGAGGTGCGCCGCACGCCGCTTTACATATTGATCGAGCCGAGCGCGCCCTGAAATCCCGCAAGGAAGGGCGGAAAGGCCATCAACGCCAGGTAGGTCAGGAAGGTTCCGACCAGCGCCAGGCCCATCGGGAAATCCTTGCGCGTCCATGACACCCAATCCGGCGCCATGCGGCGTACGAACGGCAGGGCGCGCAACAGACGGTGCGCCGCAAAGGCCCCGAGCAAAAAGGCGGCAAACAGCGGCAAGACCCATGGCGCATGAGCCGCCTTGACGAAAGGTGCGGCGGCGGCCGCGAATTTGGCGTCACCCGCGCCTACATTGGCCACCGCGTTCAGTATGAAACCGATGGCCAGAACCACGGCAAAGTTCAGCCAGCGCCACAGCCAGGGTTCAAGAGGAATCACCAGCAACCCGACGACGGCATAAATCGCAATCAGCGTGATCACCGATTTGTTGGGGATCTTCATGGTCTTCAGATCCGACCAGGCCACCCAGACACAAACCGGAAGAACGCAGAAAAACAGGACCTGAAAGGCCTGAACGGCGGTAAGACCCAGCATTCGCGTCAGCCGCTCGTGACGGTGTTGTCGAGCGCCTGAAGCGCGCGGGTCGCCTGTTCGAAATAGACCGGGCTGGTTTCGACGGCATCTTCAAGAAGGCCACGCCCGATGACAACATCGCCCTGCTTGATCGCCGCGAGTGCTGCGGTATAGAGCAACTGGGCCCGTTCGGTCTGGGTCATGGTAAGGATGGGCATGTCGTATTTGCGCTGTGCAGCGCGAGCCAGAACCAGATTGTTCTTGGTGGTAAAGACCGAACTGTCATAGCTCAGCGATTCCGCAAACAACTGCTCGGCGGCGGGATAATCGCCACGGGTCAGCTTGGAATAACCCCAGTTGTTCAGAACACTTGACGGTTTTGTCGTCAGGCCAACGGCGGTTTCATAAAAGGCATCCGACTTTTTCCAGGCCTTGTTCGCGTCCGCGACCATCGCTTCAAGCCGGTAGCGTTCGTAGGTTTCATAGGTTGGCGGGATCTTGTTGAGTTCCGACTCGGCCCCCTTCCAGTCATTGGCGCGGATCAGGGCATTGGCAAGACCTACGCGGTCTTCGTTGCTGCCATGGCCGCCGTCGATGATGCCTCTCCAGACGGCGGCGGCCTCGGTAGGTTTGCGGGCACGGATCAGCGATTGCGCCAGGCCGCGGCGCAGGTCGATCCGGTCCGGGTTTTCGGCGCTGGCACGTTGGAAATAGGTCACCGCTTCGTTGGGGTCGGCGACGGTCAGCATCACATCGTTGAGGTTGGTTTCGTCAATGACGTTGATGCTTTTGAGCGCGCGTTCAACCTCGGCGTCGCTTGATTTTTGACAGGCCGACAGGGACGCCACCCCTGCGATGCAAAGTGAAATCAGAACAGTGTGGCGCATGTTTGCGTCCTTTGCTGCTTTTGCCTCAATGCGTCGTCAGCAGCAGGTATTGCCCGTACCCGCGTCTGACCAGAGAAAATGAACTCTCGCCAGCGGGATCATAGGCCGTATTTTCCCGCTTGGCGAGCGCGAGGCGCAGATTTTCGCGAATGGAGTCCGATTGGCCACTATCAAGCGCGAAGGCCGTCTGAAAAACACGGGCGGCTTCGGCGTATTTTCGCTGCTCGACAAGGACGACGCCAAGGTTGTTCCAGGCCGGAACGAAAGTCTCGTCAACTTCGAGCGCCCGGCGCAGCATGGTTTCGGCCTGTCCGAGCCGCCCTAGACTCAGATCGGCAGATCCGATCGCCGACAGGACATCCACGGTTGCTCCATGTTGCGCCGCCGACCGCAGATAGGCCTTGAGCGCCAGTTCATATTCACCCGCCGCCATCAGCCGGTGCCCGACAATAAGCCCGTCAACCGAAGCTTCACCGTGGATTTCGCCGCCCGGCGCGTAGGGGGAGGCATCGTCAAACTTGAGGCCGCCCGTCGGTTGACAGGCGGCCAGTACAGTCAAGGCGCAGGCCAGAGATCTTGCCCGGAGTGGTTTTGCCATCGCCTCACATCTGGAAGTTCTTGAACAACTGCAGCATATCGTAGACCGACGGACCTACAAGGATGATCAGCAGGGGGGGCAAGGTAAACATCATCGTGCCGAGCGTCATCTTTGTCGGCAGCTTGTTGGCGGCCTCTTCTGCGCGCATGACGCGCTTGTCGCGCATTTCGGCGGCATAGACGCGCAGGGCATCGGCGATCGAGGTGCCGAATGATTGCGACTGGATCATCACCGTGACGAACGAAGCGACGTCGGGCACACCGCAGCGTTCCGAAAAGCCGCGCAGGACCGATGTCTTGTCCTTGCCCGCCTTCACTTCATAGGAGATGATTTCAAACTCTTCGGCCAGCACCGGATAACCCACCGACAATTCCTTGGAAACACGGATGATCCCCTGGTCGAGCGATTGCCCTGCCTCGACGCAGACCAAGAGCATGTCGAGCGCATCGGGGAAGCCGTCCTGAATTTCGCCCTGGCGCGTCTGAACCCGGCGTTCGACCCAATATTTGGGAATGTAATAGCCGATGGCGCCGGGCAGGATGATGACCAGCACGAGCGTCGTGGTCGAAATCTCGTCGGTGACCGAAACGAAAACCGCATAGATCACGCCGACCAGCAGGAAAAAGATACCCAGAATGAACTGAATGGCATGGAAGGTGCGCACCGCATTCTTGCCGCGATAGCCGGCCCGGGTCATCGTCAGGCGCGCGGTGCTCATTTCCTCGGCGCTTTTGGGCTCAAGGAAAGTGGCGAACTTGTCGAGCTTGTCTGTCCCGCGCCCGTTGCGCAGGGCTTTCTTGGCTGTCGCGCTGTCACGCCGCTGGCTGTTGGTGCCTTTGGTCGCATCGCGGAATTTGCTGAACGGATCGACGGTTTTTTTCATGATCGTCGGCAGTGCCGCGAGGATCAGCAAAAGCCCCAGCGCCCCGACGGCGTACAGCGGGCCAAGCGGGCCCATTGTTTCGATCAGCATGTCGTTGAGTGATTTGAGCATGGCCCCGGCCCCCTCAGACCTTGATATTGACCATCATCTTCATGAAGACGATGTTGATGGCGAGAAAAACGAAAACGACCAGTGCCGCCGGCACGAAAGCCTCGGTATCCTTGACGGTGTCGAAATAATCCGGCTTGAGCAGCTGGATGACGACAAGAACCACCAACGGAAACGACGACAGGAAAACGCCTGACCATTTCGCTTCGGCCGTGATGGCGCGAACCCGGCGGAAAAGCCGGAAGCGGGCGCGGATGACCTTGGCCAGACCGTCGAGGATTTCGGCGAGATTGCCGCCCGATTGCTGCTGGATCGTCACGGCAACGGCAAGAAAGCGCAGATCCTGCATATCCATGCGCTCGGCAAGATCCTTGAGCGATTCCGCGACATCCCGGCCATAAGAACTTTCATCGGCGATCATGCCGAATTCGGATCCGAGCGGGTCGGGCACCTCTTTGGCGACGATCTGGATCGCCGATGCGAAAGGGTGGCCGACGCGCAGGCTGCGCACCATCAGTTCCACGGCGTCGGGAAGCTGTTCTTCCACGAGATCCATACGCTTCTTGGCTTTCTTGCTGATCCACAGGTAAACCGCGCCGACACCCATAACCACGCCAAGCGCGACCTGCACCGGAAGCGATGTGGCGGTGCCGATCCTCAGGCCAAGGAAGGCGATTGCCGACAAGAGCGCCATGACGCCCATCAGGGCCTTGGGGGAAAAGGCGATATTGGCCTTTTGCGCCTTGGTCGCCAGAATCGAATAAAGCGGAATGCCCTTCGCCTTGAGGTGCTGGCTCGCCTCCTTGCGAAGCTGTTCGAGTACCTGTTCGCGCTGGCCGCCCTTCTCCAGCAGGTCGAGCCGGCGGTTGACCTTGTTGTTGAGCGAAATCGACTTGCCGAAGACAACCAGGTAGATGCCTTCGACCAGAAAAAGCACCGCCAGAAAGATCAGGCCGTAGATGATGGGCGTTGGGCTGATGATCATGGCTTACTCCGCTGCGATGGGTTCATAGATGGATGGCGGAAGCTCGAAGCCCCACTGTTTGAAACGGTCGGCAAAGTTCGAACGCACGCCGGTTGCCGTAAAGCGGCCAATGATCTTGCCGTCGGCAGCCAGGCCCAGACGCTCATAGCGGAAAATCTCCTGCATGGAGATAACCTCGCCCTCCATCCCGGTCAGTTCGGTGATCGAGGTCATGCGCCGCGAACCGTCCTGAAGGCGGCTGGCCTGCACGATCAGGTTCACAGCCGAGGCGATCTGGGCGCGCACCGCCTTGATCGGCATTTCGATCCCCGACATCGCGATCATGTTTTCCAGACGCGATACCCCGTCGCGGGCCGAGTTGGCGTGGATCGTGGTCATTGATCCGTCATGGCCGGTGTTCATGGCCTGAAGCATGTCGATGACTTCCTCGCCACGCGTTTCACCGACGATGATGCGGTCGGGGCGCATCCTGAGCGCGTTGCGCAGACAGTCACGCTGGGTAACGGCGCCCTTGCCCTCGACGTTGGCCGGGCGGCTTTCCATCCGGCCGACATGGATCTGCTGGAGCTGAAGCTCTGCGGTATCCTCGATGGTCAGAATGCGCTCGGCATTGTCGATGAACGAGGAAAGCGCATTCAAGGTTGTCGTCTTGCCGGAGCCGGTCCCCCCCGAGACGATGATGTTGAGGCGGGTCGACACGGCTGCCTGAAGATAGGCGGCCATTTCTTCGGTGAAGGCGCCGAACCTGACCAGGTCGTCGATGGCGAGCTTTTCCTTCTTGAATTTGCGGATCGAGACGAGCGAGCCGTCGACCGCGATTGGCGGCACCATCGCGTTGAAGCGCGATCCGTCGGCAAGGCGCGCGTCCACATAGGGGTTGGATTCGTCGACCCGGCGGCCGACCGCGGAAACGATCTTGTCGATGATCCGCAGAAGGTGGCGTTCATCCTTGAAGGTGATGTGGGAAAGCTCCAGCCGGCCATCGCGTTCGATGAAGATCTGCTGCGGCCCGTTGACGAGAATGTCGTTGACCGTATCGTCCTTCAACAGCGGTTCGAGCGGGCCAAGCCCCATGACTTCGTCATAGAGTTCCTGAAAGAGGTTCGAACGCTCCTCCTTGTTCAGGACAATGCTCATCCCTTCCAGCGCTTCGGTCGAAATCGATACGATTTCCTGGCGCAACTCGCCTTCGGAGGCAGTTTCCAACGCGCCGAGGTTGAGGTTGTCGAGCAGGCTCTTGTGCAGCTCGACCTTCAGTTCGCTCATGCGCTCCTTGCGCTTTTTCTCCTTGTCCGCGGCGATCGCCTGGGCCGAAGGCTGTGCCTGGTTCTGGCGACGCTGCGGGGGCGGAGTGCCTGCCTTGGCGGAAGGTGCCGAAGGCGCCTTTTGCACCGAGGCCGCAGGGGCCGAAGTCGTGGCGGGCAATGTGCTGCTGGCGGGTTTCTTGTAGCGAGAAAACATGCGTGACCCCTGGATGTGTTAGCTGCCGGATTCGGCAGCAATGTTCAGATCGAACAATGATTTGGCGAGTTTTGCGACTTCGCGGCGCAACGGGTTCTTGCTGGCGGTTTCGGCCAGGGGAACCCCGTGGTCGTTTGACTGGGTTACCTGCTTTGTGCCGTCCGGCAGTTGCAGCTCGATGGTGATATCAAGGCTTTCGGCCAACCGTTTCACCCGGCTCTTGCCGGAAAGGTCGGTGAATTTCGGTGCGCGATTGAGCACATAGCGAAGCTTTTCGAAAGGCAGATCCTCGGCCTTGAGCGCGCGGATCATGCGCAGCGCGTTTTGCGCGCAACGCATGTCCAGTTCCATTGTCGCGAAATAGACATGGGCGTGGTGAAGCACCGCCTCGGTCCATTGAACGACGGTCGAGGGCATGTCGATCACCACGAAGTCGAAATTGGCGCGGGCCACGTCAAGAATCCGGTTGATGTCTTCGGATGACACGATGTCGAGCGGCAGCATCTCCGACGGCGCCGTCATGACATGAAGCCTGTCATTGAACGTCAGAAGAGCCTGCAGGAAGCTGACATTGTCCAGCGATGCCGTATCCGACAGCATTTCATAAACGGCTTCACGCCGGGGCAGGTCGAGGTAGGTCGATACCGATCCGGTCTGGAAATCGAAGTCGAGCAGGCAGACCCGGGGGGCGTTTTCCTTCTGTATGTTGGCCAGTTCCCATGCCAGGTTGACGGCGAATGTCGTGGCGCCGGTGCCGCCGGCCAGGCCGTGGACCGGCAGGATCACCCCGTCGCGGTCGCCTTTCGGCTTGAACGAGGGCGGGGCCGCCGATTCGGGAAGCATTTCGGCCGGGTCGGGTTCGTTGCGCAACCGGTTGATCGATTCACGCAAGGCGTTTTCCGGCAGCGGATAGGGGACGAAATCCGCGCCGCTGAGCTTCAAGAGCTGGTGCAGTGCAACTGGGCTGACATCTTCGGCGACGAGGATGATTCGGATGCCCTTGGCCTTGGCCGTCGTGATCACCGTGCAAACCTGCTCCAGGTCGTCTTCATCCTCGGAATCGATGGCGATTGCCAGGAATTCGAGACTGTCGGCATCCGGTTGCGTCAGAAACACGGCCGCGTCTTCAAATGTCAGATCGCCCCAGTTCTCGCCAAGCTCGGTCTCCATATCCTCGACCAGAAGGTCGAAATTCCCGACATCACGGGAAATCGTGCAGGCTATGATCGAAGCAGCTTCCGGCTGAAGTGTCGCTACATCACTCATTAACTTCTGTCCTTATGCACGGGGCACCCATCCAGGATTCAATCTGTCGATCACGATCGAATCGCCCCAGTCTCTTTTCCATCCGCACAGCATGACAATCCGGTCATGCAGTTACTCCCAAGTTGCGAAACTCGACGGCAATGGTGGCAATTTTGCGGCCAAAAGATCGTATTTGTGCGGTATCGCTATACGATCCACAGGAAAAGGCGGGCTTTGTTGCCAAAGCCCGCCTTTTTTGGTGATCCGGAGAGATCGTTTCGTATTTGTTTGAGGTCAGCCGCCCGTGGCGGTATTGCCCGCGGTGTCCTGAACATGCGGCGGAACCGCGCCCTCGATATAGCTGCGGAAAATGACCTCGGCGTATTTGCCATTCAGGATCGTCGGGTGCTTGGCGACAAAACCGGTAACTTCGGTCACGGTACGACGGTTGCGGCGTTCCTCGGTCTGGACAGGGACCAGCGGCTGGGATTCGCCTTCCGAGACGACCGCCTCGAGCCGCGCCCGTCCGATGCCCTGGCGTGCGAGATAGGCCACCACGGCGCGTGCCCGCCGCATGCCAAGCGCCTTGTTGTAGGCCTTCGTGCCCACAAGATCGGTGTGGCCGTAGACGCGGAACCGCACTTCGGGGAATTGCCGAATCCAGTCCGCCTGCCGCCGCAGCGCTTCCTGGGCATCGGCGTCCAGCGTCGCGCTGTTGAAGGCGAAGTTGACCGTGTTTGGCACCTCGGCGGCGAAACGGCGCGTGAGATTGATGACGGCGGACCGTTCACCCGACTGAACAAGCGTGTTGTTCATCGTTGCGTTGCCGAAATCCCTGGTCTCGATCTCGCTTCCGGCCTCGGTATAGAAGGAGCGGGCGATGTTGGTTTCCTTCGAACATCCTGCAAGCGCAGCCATACCGGCGGAGAGCAGGAGCAGCGTGATATGCTTTTGCATCATCCTTACTCCATCACATAGCCATAGGAACTGGAATAGTCCTGCTGGGCGACTTCGCCGGCCGCGCCGCTGACCTGATTCGCATTCCGGGCGGTTTTGCCGAACAGGAAAAGCTCAGCTTCGGTGGGGGGGCGAACCCGGTCGGTCGGAAGCGCCAGCGCTTCTCCGCGCGTCGGCGTCACGAGATGAGGGGTCACGATGATGACCAGCTCGGTCTGCCTGCGCTTGTATTCGGCGCTGCGAAACAGCGCGCCAAGAACCGGCACATCGCCCAGCCACGGCACCTGGCCGTTCAGATCCGTGAAGTCGTCCTGCAACAGCCCGGCGATGGCAAAGCTTTCGCCGTCACGCATCTCGACAGTGGTTTCCGCCTCGCGCCGCTTGAAGCCGCTGAGACTGATGCCATTGCCCGCCCCGACAGTGACGGTATTGTCGATGCCCGACACGGCCGAATTGATGGCGAGATTGATGACATCGCCATCGACAACCGTCGGAGTAAAGGCCATTTCAACGCCGAATGGCTTGTATTCAACAGTGATTTCGCCGTTGTCGCCGCGTACCGGGATGGGGTATTCGCCGCCCGCCAAAAACTTTGCTTCCTGGCCCGACAAGGCCGTCAGGTTGGGTTCTGCCAGCGTCCGCACCAGACCCTTGCTTTCCAGCGCCTCGAGCAGGACGCCGAATTCGAAGGCACCTGCCGTGAAGCTGAGACCAAGCGCACCCCTGGACGTCGTGGTGACCGGGCCACCGGCCAGAACCGAGTTGATGCCGGTGATGTTGCCCGCAACGCCGCCTTGAAAGTCGGTCGCGCCGGGGGTGCGGCCAAATCCGAATGATCCGTCCAGCTGTTTTGTCACCGACCGCTGCATTTCGGCAAAGCGCACCTTCAACATAACCTGTTGCGTGCCGCCTACGGCCATCAGGTTCGATACCCGGTCAGGCGCGTAGCGCTGTGCCAGGTCGAGCGCCTTGTCGAGTTTCGCGGTGGAAGACACCACGCCCGACAATACGATGCCGTCATTCGCGGTGCGCACCTCGATGCGCTCGCCCGGAAGGATCTGTTGCAGGCGTTCCTTGAACTCCGCCACATCGAGGGTCACCTGAACATCCACATTGGTAATCAGCTGTCCATCCGGCGCCAGCAAGGTAAGCGTCGTGCGCCCGGGCGCCTTGCCCAGCACATAGATGGAGCGATCCGACAATGTCGAAATATCCGCAATGCCGGGGTTGGCGATGTTGAGTTCGGCGAACGGCTGATCGGCCTCGACAACCACAGCGCGATTCATGGGAACGCTCAGCGCGCTCGACGCTGCACCGTTGATGATACGCAACGTCTCGGAATGAGCCGCCGGAATCGCGGTCATGGTAAGCGAAACGCCCAGCATGCCCGCGGTAAAGATAGTCTTCATTTTCATTGTGACCTGCCTCTCCGATCACGCCTCTGATGTGGGTCTCTTCGCCCGATTGACGCCACAATGCGTGAGGATTGAATTTTTTGCAACATTCAGGCGGTTGGACATGGTTCTTTATGTGGATAAGTCGCAACACTCGGGCAAGCCTAGTGGTGGGCGCGTTTGCCGAACACCAGATGAAGTGAATTTTGTCGCCTCACGGCACAACACCGGGCGCCCGGACCGGCGTCAATGCGCGATGGCAGGTCCGGGCACGCCATGAAAGTGCCGCCCTTGACGGCTTGTGAACCCAGCGGTTGAACCGGACAGCCATGAAATCTGCCGCGCGGCTTGCGCCACGATGGTCTTACGGCTCTTGACGAGGCGAGGTGCGATAGCATCACTGTTGAAAGCGGGGTCGCCCGGGCTCTGCCACTTGTTATTGCACCCGAAGCCCCGGACGCTTTAAGGAACCGGTATGACCCATGCGATCCATATCCTGAACGGCCCCAATCTCAATCTTCTGGGCAAACGCCAGCCCGAGATTTACGGCCCCCTCACCCTTGCCGATGTCGAGGCGCGATGTGCCGCCCTCGCGGGCGAACTCCGGTTGCGGACGAAATTCCTGCAATCCAACTGGGAAGGCCAGTTGGTCGACTGGATTCACGAGGCGCGCGACGCGGCGGCGGGCATTGTCATCAACCCCGGCGCGCTGTCGCATACTTCGGTCGCCATTCTGGATGCACTGAACGCATTTGACGGCCCGGTGATCGAGGTGCACATTTCCAACATCCACAAACGCGAGGCCTTCCGCCACCATTCCTTCGTGTCACAGCGCGCCCAGGCGGTCATCGCCGGATGCGGCACCGACGGCTATCCGATCGCCCTGCGCCATATGGCGACGCTTGTCGGGCAATGATCGCCGGGCCGGCCGTTTGCTTGCATGAGGTGCTTGCTTCCGTCTGCCCGTGGCATTGCGCAAATACCCACCCGCAATTAACATGCCCGCAACCGGGCATTGCAGCAAAGCGGGTCGGACGAGGTGCATGCGGACAAAACCAGCGGTGAAATTGCATCCGCCTCTGCCGATCCGGCGTTTGAGGGGATGCGTTTCGATGGCCTTCTGCGGCTGAGCCATGACATCCGGGCGCGGGTCGAGGCGGAATGGCAGCGGCTGATCAATGCCAATGCGGCGCTGATCGCGGTCATGGTGTTTTTCGCCAGCCGTCCGGAACCGTTCATGGCCGCCAGGATCATCGTCTTCGCATTCTATTCGGCGACGGTTCTGACTTCGGTCGTCAACTTGTCGCAGTCCTATCGCGGGTTGCGCCTGCTGACTTATGAAATGACCCGTTTCCCGCAGCCCACGGTCAGTGCGGCGGTGTTGAAATGGCTGACAAGAAGCGACTTTCGCGCCGAAAGCTGGCTGAGACTGTCACTGCCGCTTCTGGTATGGATTCTGGTTGCCTATCTGATGATCCTGCCCCTGATCATGGGGCGCGCGACGCTCATCCACTGAACGCTTTCAGCCCGACAGGCCATCGCCGGCAATGATGAACGGCCCCCAGTAGGCCGGATGCAACATGGCGGCATCCGCAGCCGGATCGTCAAGGATGGCCAGCATCGAACGACGCAACGCTTCGGCGCGGCTGATCGACGGGTCCGCCGCAAGCGCGCCGAACATGCCGGTTGTCAGCCGCACGGCGGCATCGGAATAGACCGGCCAGTGCGACACCAGAAGGCTGCGCGCACCGGCAAGAAAAAAAGCGCTGGCCAGACCCGAAAGGCTGTCATCGGCGGGGCGTGACCCCGCGGCGGTATTGCAGGCCGACAGAAGCACGAAATCGGCGTTCAGCCGCAGGCCCGCGATTTCCTCGATGGTCAGCAACCCGTCATCTTCCGCACTGGCAACGTCCGGCGGCGACAGAACCAGCCCCGCCTGGTTGCCCCCCAGTTCGCCCGCCACAAGGCCATGCGTGGCGAAAGACAGGATGCGGAACCGTTCCAGATTTCCCGACACGCTCATCGCCTTGATCGCGGTCTCTGTCGCCTGTTCCTGCAGCATGACTTGCGATGCCGGACCGAAAAAGCCGGCGGTCGCGGCAAGCTCGCAGCGTGTTTCGGGCAAGGCGGGCAGGGCTGCAATGGCACCCTCGCGGGCGACTTTGCCGTTGCGCAAAAGCGGTTCGTCCGGCGTCTCCAGCGCGGCGGTCAGCAGGGCGGGCTCCGTATAGCGCCCGCAATCGACGGCAACCGGGGCAACGCGCTGGCTGCCGATCAAGGGGTCGCCGACGCCCAGAAAGGGCAGGGGCGCGGTGCTGGCGCTTACCGCCCTGTCGCGCAATGCCGACAGGCTCGACACCGAAGGAGCCACGGAAACCGCCATCCTGCGGATCAGCCAGGGCGCCTCGCGCGGGGATGTATCGGGCGCCGCGGCGCTGGTCAGCATCAGATGGAACGGCATCATCGCCAGAGCCTTGTCGGGCACGATGGTCAGCGCCGTCTTGCCCTCGAAGGCCGCCGCTACCGGCTCGAGAAGCTCGGCATAGGCGCGATGGGCGATTTCGTAATCAAAACCCGCAGGGCCAGCGTCGCCGCCGCTCTCCTCGACCAGTGAAAACGCGCCGCGCGTCTTGCCCGACCCGGCGCCGCAATTCCGGTCGCTGAGCGCTGCGGCACAACGCAATCCCAGCGCCAGATCGGCAAGTTCGGCACGCGCGGGCAACGCCGACCAGATATAGCCCTCGGCGGTCAGGGCCATGACGACGCTTGGCTCGGTATCGGCGATCCCCGCCATATCCGAAGTCGCGAACACCACCAGCACTTCATCCGGCCGCAGCAACCGCGTCGCGGAGAGCAGATCAAGCGGCTTCGGGTCGGCAAAGGCACCGTAATCGGGAAAGGCGGCGGACAGGGCATCGCGCGCCTGTCCTACCGCAACGCGCGCCGAAACGAGCGCCACCCGTTCCTCCGCCGCGTCGCCGCCCCCGGCCAGACGCGCCACAAGCGCATCGCGCGCCGAACCCAGCGCCCGTTCGGCGTCATCCATCTTGCGCACCCGAAGCGCTGCATCCGCGGTCGTCGCGCGCAATCGTGCCGCCGCGCGGCCCAATGCCGCGCCCGCCGAAATGTCATTGACCCGCTGGGCCACCTGAAAGGCCTCGGTGGCGTAGTTCAGCGATGCAACCCCCGATACGGTCTGCGAAAGCCTGAGCGCGGTATCGACGTGCAGTGCAAGATGGTCTCTCGCCCTCGGCTCGTTTCGCCGGTCCGGCTGGGTAAGCGCCCAGGTGGCCGCGCGAAATTTTTCCAGCGCGGCGCCGGGATCGTCTTCCAGCAGCAGCATTGCGCCGTCGGTGGCGACAAGATAGGGCAGCACCGGGCTGTCCGGGGGCAACGTATCGATGGCGGCCGCCAGCAGTTGCCGCGCATTGCCGGTATCGCCCGCCTGGGCGCGCTCGATCGCGATGCCGACCAGCAAGACAGGGTCGGTCTGGCCGCTCGCGGCGGATGCCATGATCGCCGTGGCGGCGGTCGCGTCGCCCGCCTCAAGGCGCGCGGTGGCGGCAAGAACACGGGCCTGCGCAATCTGCTCCGGGGCGACATCGCCCGCGTTTTCGGCCAGGCTCAGCGCCTTGCCGGCGGCGGCGGCCGCGGCGGCCGGCTCGTCCAGCAACAGATGGGTCCGCGCCAGAATCGTGTAGGCGCCGGCCAGAGCGTCGGCGGTTTCGGTTTTCGCCACCTCGACGGCCTGCCGGGCCAGTGTCAGGGCGCGCGGACCCTGATCGTCTTCGACAAGGACCGGCAGGAAATCAGCCAAAAGGAATAGCCAGCCGCTGCTTTCGTGACCGGCAGGGCCGGTCTGCAGCGCCGTCATGGCACGGTCGAATGTGGCGATCGCTTCGCGCTTGCGGCCCGAATCGAGATACAGCGCCGCAAGATCCCCAAGCGCCTGAACCGTGGCCCTGGCGCGTGCGGGTTCCGGCCCTGGCTGATCCCCCAGCTCGACGGCCCGGGTCAGGGCGGTCTCGGCTTCGGCCAGATCGCCCATGTCGCGCTGCGCCGCGCCCAGCAGCGTCAGCGTGTTCTGCACATCGACATCCTGTGGCATACCGCGCAGGCTGGCCAGGTCGATGGCAGCTTCGGTCAGGCGGGCGGCATCGCGGGGCCGGCCCTCTGCCAGAAGCCTTTCGGCGATCTTGCGGAACATGCCGGCGGGATCCTCGACAAACCCCGCCAGATAGGGCGCGGGCATATCCGCAAGCCGTGCCGCCCAGGTCGCGGCAAGATCGTTGCGACCGGCACTATAGGTGCCGATCATGAGCGCGAGATAGCTGTTGACCACCAGCGGGTCATCGGCAGAAGTCCGGTCGAAGATGGGCCGGGCGGCCAGATCGGCAGCCACCGCATCGCCGCGGTTCAACGCGGCCATCATCGGCGCGGAGGCGTCCAGAAACACCGCATCGCGGGCGTCGCGTTCGGTGGTTACACGCGCCGCTGCCTCGGCCCAGCGCGCGAGGGTGGCGGCGGCGTCATTGCCGTCTCCGGCCAGATCGGCGAATTCCTCGTCGAGTATCGAAGCAATGCCGACCGCATCCGGCGGCAGGGCAACCGCGCTTTGCCAGACCGGAAGCGCGAAGCTTGCGGCCTCCACCGGCCGTCCCATGCGCAGATGGGCAAGAGCGCGCAGCAGATTGCCCTCGATCGCCGCCGGGTTTTCGGCGCCGTCACCGAATTCCGACAAGATGACCATCTCGGCGGCCAGCAGTGCCGCGGCTAGGTTTTCGCCCGTGTCCAGATAGTGGCGCGCCAGATCGGACAGCGAATACAGCAGATCCCCGCTATTGCCCGCGGGGTCGCTCAGCGCCGCCGCGCGTGTCAGGCGCAGGGTACGCAACATCGTCCGGGTGACAGCGGTATCGTCGCCCAGATTGCCTTCGGTCGCCGCTAGCATTTGCAGCGGATAGACCAGCAAGGGGTTGTCCGGGCCAAACAGTGCTTCACCCGAAGCGACGACCTCGCGCAGCAGATCCAGGGCCTCGGCATCCCGCCCCTGAAGATGGGCGATCGCGGCAAGCGTTTCGCGCGCGTACCAGCGGTCCTGTTCCGATTCCGCCTGGGCGAGTATTTCTTCGGCCAGCGCAATCGCATCGGCGCCGCGACCTTCGTCGGCAAGTGTCAGCGCCTCGTCCAGACGCGGGTTGCGGATGTCCTGGGCGGCCAGAACGGTGGGCATGAGCATGAACAAGCCAAGCCAGAGCCCCTGGCGCAGCGCAGACAGGATCCGAACCGCGCCCCGGCGGATCACGCGCCCGCCCGCCCCCTGCACCGCCCGTCGAAAGCCCCGGCGCCCTGTCACGGCGGCAACAGCCTGAGCAGCACCGGTTCGACCCGCCGTGACATATCCGGGTTGGCGACGATCCGGCTCAACGCCACATGGGCTTCGCCGCGTGTGCTGACGCCCAGTTTCTGCAACTGTCCCATGGCGGCGAGAATCGCGGTATCGGGGCATATGCCCGCAACATAGCGCCAGGTTGCGATTCCGCCCTCATGGGGCACCTTCTCAAGCCCGCATCGGTCGGCTGGATCGACGTTGCGCCAGAAAAGCGCCGCCAGATCGGCCAGCGCGGACCGGTCCGAGGCAAAATACCCGTGCGCCAGCATGTCGTCGCCCAGTTCCGACATGTCGAGGCTGTCGATCTGCGCAAGCACCAGCGTATCCTCGCCGCCCTGTCCGGCGCGGGGGGCGTCGCCGTGCAGATGGCGGGATGTGGCCAGCGCCCAGTCGTTTTCCGACGCATAAAGCGTCATTCTGCGGGCAAGAGGGCGGATCGTGGGCATCATTTCGGCGAAAAGCCCGGCATCGACATCGGGTGCGGCAAAGACGACCTGATCGAAGGGCGGGGCCATGTCCGCGGTCTGCTGGCGGCGCAGCGACATCAGTTCCAGCGCCTCGGTCAGGGCGCGGTTGCCCATCGAATGGGCGATGATGTGTATGGTGGTCGCGCCCGACATCGCCACGACATCATCCAGAAACCGTGACAGCCTGCGCGCCGAAAGCTGCACGACCGCGGCGTCAGACATGTATCCGGCGGTCGAATCGCGCGACGGCCAGGAATAGAGGATCGGCACTCCGATGAAATTCATGTCATAGGCAAGCTGCCCCGCCCGCTTCGCCGCCGATGCGAAAGACACGTTGTAGCCGTGGATGAAGACGAAAGCCTCCTTGCGGGTGCGGCGCTCCACGCGTGAGCGAAGTTCGGCAAAGAAGGCTGTTTTCGTCGCCGGCACGACAGAGCGCAGGACCACATGCCTGGCCGGCGACGCGCTGAACTCCAGATGCCAGATCGACGGCTTTTCGATCGCGCCCGGAACATGGCTTTCGGGAATCGTCACCACCGCCTTGCCATAGTCGAGTTTGCCGCGGCCATAGCCATAGAAACTCGCGGCATCGGTGGCGCCGGTACGGGCGCGATCGGTCGCGTAAAAGACTTCGACGCGGCTAAACCCTGTGCCGTCGCCGCGCGTCCCCCCCGGGTCGCCGGACTGCCGCGCCAGAGCGGCATCAGAGAGCAGCGTTTCGGCCCTTTGCCCATCGCCCATCCGCTCGGCAACGCCTGCCATGCGCTCGAGAGTGGCGGCGATCGCCTCTGACGAAAGGCCACCGTCGCGCTGCTCTCCCAGCAATCCTTCCAGTGCGGCCAGGGTCTCGCGCCGGTTGCCGGCCTTTTCCCATGCCTCGGCGCTGCGGGCCCACAGCTGCGCGGGATCGGCCTCCAGCACGTCGCGGTGGCGCTGCGCAAAACGCGCCGCCACCGCGAAAACCCCACCCGCTTCCGCCCATCTGCGCTGACGGGTCAAGATATCGCCCGCCAGACGCTGAAGGTCGAACAGCACCCTGGGATCGGCGGATGCGCCCGTGGCCGGCCCAGCGAGCAACCTGTCGATCTCCTCCAGCGCCTGTTCCGGCTCGGAGGCAGCGAGCGTGTCAATGCGTGACAGCGCCAGAAGATCGACGGCGGGTTGTGCCTGTGCCACGCCCTGGCCCGAAGCGAGCCCGCCGACGATGGCAAGCGCGATGCAGAAAAGGGTTGCTCTCAGCCGCGAACGCATATCGCTCCTTCCTGCATCTGCGATTCAGGCCGGGCGTGGCGGCCCGACCCGCAAAAACGGCTCCTGACGGCACGCAGGCCCATAAAAAATAATGGTTGCGCCAAATAACTGACCATGGGTAACCTAGCCGAACAGAGAGCTTTTTCAAGGGTAGTGCGCACATCCTCGGTGGGGGGAAGATGTACGGTTTCAGGGTTGTCGCTATTGCCGTGACATTTGTTTTGGGCCTTTGGGCGCCAGGCAACGCGGCAGAAATCCGCGCCCTGCTGATCGGTGTCTCTGCCTATGACGAAAGCATCGGACTTGCCAGTCTGCGCGGCCCGGCCAACGATGTCAGGCTCTGGCAAAAGACGCTGAAGGCCCGTGGTGTGTCCGACATCCGCATTCTCGCCGATGCGGTCGAAGGCGGGGTGATCCCGACCCATGCCGCCATTCTTGAGGCCATGGCCGATCTGGCCCGGTCCAGCTCCGCCGGCGATCTGGCGATCATCACCCTGAGCGGCCACGGCACCCGCCAGCCCGACAACAACGGCGATGAGACCGACGGATTGGACGAGCTTTTCCTGCCCGCCGATACCGGGCGTGCCGAAGCCGGGTCGAACGCCATTCCCAACGCGCTGCTCGACGATGAAATCGGTGTTGCGGTCGATGCGATCCGCGCGACGGGCGCGGATGTCTGGCTGATCATAGATTCGTGCCATTCCGGGTCGGGGCTGCGCGCCGCCTCGCCCGATGTGGCCTCGCGCTATGTCGATCCGGCGCTCCTCGGTGTTTCGGATCGTGCCGCGGGGCCGGCCGCCGATTCCGGCGCGGGCGACACGGGCCGCGCCGACCTGCCGGGCCAGGTCATCGCCTTTTACGCCGCGCGTGCCTCGGAAGTGGCGCGCGAGGTCAACATGGAACCCGAAAAGCCCGGGGATTCGGCATGGTACGGGTTGTTTTCCTCGCGCCTCGCCGCGCGCCTCGCCGGTGGCGAAGGCCTGTCCTACCGTCAGCTTTTCCAGGCGGTGCTGAGCGACATGAACGCCGCCGGAGTGCCGGGCGGGGCGCGGATGCAGACGCCCTCCTGGGAAGGCACGCTGGCCGATGCCGTGGTTCTCGGCGGGCAGGCCACCTCCGGTGTGCGCCAGTTCGCGGTGAACGGCGATGAAATCTCGGCCGGGCTGGTGCATGGCCTGGGCGAGGGCACGCTGGTCTCGCTGTTTGCCGATGCCGCGGATGGCCCGGACGCGGCTCTCGGCTTTGCCCAGATGACCGATGTATCCGCGACACAGGGTTTCCTGCGGGCCGTCGCCCCGGAATGCGAGCCGCGCATCGACACGCCCTGCACAGCCGCCGGGGCACTGCCGCAGGGCGTTCGTTTCGCCCGCCTTGCCGCGCGGCCGCTCGATCTCGTCTTGCGGATAGCACCGCCGCGCGATCTGGCGACGGGGGTAGCCCTCGCCGCCGGGTCGGCCGAACGCGCCGCCCTCGATCAGGCCATCGCCGCCGTGAACGCCGCCGGCGATGCGCGGGTCGAAATGGACCCCGAAGGCTATACGATCGACGTGGCTCTGGCTGACGGCGCATTGTGGTTCGGGCGCCGGGTCGCGGCGGGGGCCGTGCCGGTCGGGCTGGCATGGCGGCCGGGCGACGGCACGGATCTGGCCGAACTTCTTGCCCGTATCGCCGCCGCCGAACGGCTGGCGACGATGCTGTCATCGGTGGCGGGAGGCGGATCGCTGCTCAACCCCAGCCCGGTGCGAATCGATCCGACGCTGGTCCCTTCGGACCCGGCGGACCTTGATCCTCTCGGGGTGGCGTCGAACCCGGTGCGCGAATGCCGCCGCGCGCTTCAGGCCTCGGCCCGGACCCCGCCGGTGCCCTTGCCGGAAATGAGCGATCTGAAACAATGCGACAACGTCGGCTTTGCCGCCCAGGGCGAGATACCCGGCGAGCGGGACGTGAACCGCATTCATATCGACGCGCGGTTTTGCGTCCACGCTGATTACGTCCATATCGAGGATACCGCCAGACCCGTGCCGGTGGGCGACGCCATGGTGGTTTGCTCGGATTGCCCCGATGGCAAGGCCACCGGCGATGAACGCCTGTTCGTGATCGTGACCGAATCGCCCGAAAACGCCGAACGGCTGAATCTCGAATCGATGGTGGAAACCTGTAGCGCCGACGGGGCCGCACCGACACGCGGCACGGATGCGGCGCGCGTCGCGGGCTTTCTGGAGTCGCTCGGGCGGCGCCCCGATACCCGCGGTGCCTTCGGCGGGCTCAATGTCAGCAACGTTTGGGTCAGATCCTGGGAATGGCAGGTTCTGCCCAAGGAATTGATCGCGAGCACCGTCAAATGAATGCGCCCCGGTTTCCTTGTGGCCGTGGCAGGAAGGAATACAGGATCACGAAACGCACCAGATTTGGAGAGACAAAGATGAATTTCCGCTATTTGACCACACGAACCGCGGCTTTGCTTGTCGCCCTGGCGGGTGCCTCGGCGCAACCGGCCGCCGGCCAGTCGGGCGGGCTTGGCGATATTGCCAAACCCGATGATCCGGCCGGCAACGTCATGCAATACATGATGGAAAGACGCGCCCGCGCCAAACCGATCGACGGCGAAACTGCCAGCCGGGTATATGGCGGACGCGCCGCCCAGCCGGGCGCCTGGCCCGCCCAGGTGGCGCTGCTTCTCGAACTGCCGCCCGAACCGGACCAGCAGGGCCAGACCTACCGGCAGTTCTGCGGCGGCAGCCTGATCGCGCGCCAGTGGGTTCTGACGGCGGCCCATTGCATCACCCAGCCCGACGGCAGCCTGAGCGACGCGTCAAAGATCATGGTCCAGACCGGGTCGAACCGGCTCGGCGATGGCGATTTTCGCCCGATCACCAAGATCATTCGCCACGAAGGCTATGACCCCATCGTCATCGACAATGACATCGCGCTGCTCAAGCTTGCCGAACCGGTGCGCGAATCTGTCGGCCCGGTGGGTGCGATCAAGGTGATCGGCCAGGGCCAGCCGATACCCGAAGGCCCCGCCGTGGTGGTCGGATGGGGCTTCATGGAGGAAGACAAGCTGCCCGAGGACCTGATGGAAACGGATATCAGCATCGTGCCCAACGCCACCTGCAATGCCGGCATGGCCGAACAGACAAAGCGTGATGTGGGGTCGTTCCTTTTGTCGATGGGCGCATCGAACCGCATCCCCGAGGCCAAGCTGGAACAGGCCTATGAAATCATCGTGTCGAACCTCGGCCCGTCGCTGAGCGACAACATGGTCTGTGCGGGCGTGTCGACGGGCGAAAGAACATCGTGCAACGGCGATTCCGGCGGCCCGCTGATGATCAAGCAGGCCGACGGAAGCTGGTTGCAGGTCGGCGTGGTCAGCTGGGGCCGTATCCCGCTTTCAGGCAACAGCTACAGCCGCTGCGGCCATCCCGAACTTTACGGTGTCTACACCCGGCTTTCCAACTACTACGACTGGATTGGCCAGCAGCTGAAAACGAATTGATCAGGATCGGGGATCAAAGCCATGGCACTCAACCATTCCTCCCTGCGCGGCGCCCTTGTGTCGGTTCTGGCGCTGTCGGCCCCGTCATCCATGGCCCAGTCGGGCGGCGATTTCGGCGGCAGCTTCGAATCGGACGCCCCGCCGGCCGAAATCATCCCGGTGCCGGACGCAGGGCCCGCGCCGGCCGAAGACGATTTCGGCGGATCGTTTGACACAGGCGGGGGCGACATGCCCGCCCCGCCGCCGCCGAACGGCGGTGATGACAGTACCCAGCCACCGGCCGACGATGGAGGCAGTGACCTCGGCGGCAGCGATTTCGGCGGCAGCGATTTCGGATCAGGCGGCGATACGCCGTCACCACAACCGGATCCGCAACCGGCACCGCCTCCGCCACCCCCGCCGCCACAACCCGAACCACAACCCCCGGCACCACCGCAACCCCAGCCGCCGGCGCCGCCACCCCCCCAGCCCGAGCCGCAGCCGCCGGCCCCGCCGCAACCCCAGCCCGAACCGCAGCCGCCGGCCCCGGGGCCGGACCCCGTGCAGATCGACCCGCAGATCCAGGCCTTCGAGCTGCGCGACTTTGGCGTGCCGCCAGCTTCCACCCTGCGCAGCGATCAGTTCCAAGCACCGACCCCCACCGCGATCCAGGGGGCGCAGATCGTCACGACAGCGGTCCTGTCGCAGGCGCTGAATGCCGGTCAGCGGATCGTGGTCATTGACGTTCTGGGCGGCAACTACAGCCTGCCCGGCGCGCTGATGGCGCCGGCGTTGGCCTCGGGCGGGGATTTCAACGACCGGATCCAGCAGCAGGCCACGCAATGGCTGGGCCAGATCACCCGCAATGACCGCGCCCAGACCATCGTTGTCTATTGCAGCGATCCGAATTGCTGGCTGAGCTATAACGCCACGCTGCGGGTTGTCGCGGCCGGTTATACCAATGTCTACTGGTATCGGGGTGGATTGCAGGCCTGGCAGATGGCCGGCCAGCCTCTTGTGCCGTCGGGGTTCTGACGCAGCGCCGGCGCGCCGGGGTCAAAACGGTCGCGGCGTTTCGGGAAATTGCCCGATTCGCCGGCGATCGCCAGTTACCCAATGCCAAAAGCCGGCGCCAAAGACCCGCGTGCGCCAAAGGCTACTCAGGGCGATGGCGGTTCAACTCGCCGTCCTGCGGTAATTGACCCCGTAACGGGTCTGCATGTGATCCGGCCCCATCCGCCTGAATTCACGCACTTCCTCGCCCTTGAGCGCGTTACCGTCCGCATTGACGGAATTGTCGGTCACGGTGCCTTTCATCGTGACTTCGAAATACCCGTCCGCTTGCTGGCGCAGCACATAGGTGCCCACGGTCGAGATATCCCAGTAAAGATACTCGCTCTCCATCGGTGGCGCTCCGGGTTGGGGTGCCGGTATTGCCTTGAGTGTCGTGCGGTTTCCCGTGATCTGCATGGTGAAGCTTCCGTTTGCCGCAAAAACGACCGATATTTTCCCGACAAAGGCATTCTTTCCACTGCCCATGGCATGATCGTCGCTGACCCAGGCGCCGACCAGATACGCGGCGGGATCGAAAGGGGCATCCAGCGGCAGCCCGGCCACCAGGGCCGCCAGCGCGGGCACCTTGCTGGCAGGGGTCCAATCGGCCATTCCCTGCATCCATACCAGCGTTGCCGCCGCCTTTGTCCGCGACTCCAGACGCGCCTTCAGGGCCGCTTCGTCAAAGGGTCCGGAAACCTGCCCGTCCTCGGCCACATAGACCGAAAGCGCCACCGCCTCCGTCGCCGTCAGCAGCGCCGCCAGACCCGACAGCAGCAATGCCCGCCGGTGCATTCCGGTCACTGGCTTTCAGGGATACGGACAAACCTGGCACCGAAATCGGTAAGCGCATCGTTCGGCCCGGTGGCCTCGAAGGTCAGGCTGTCCTCGAACTGGCCGCTCGAACCGACAACGCCATCCTCGACATCGGTGTAGGTCATGCTGCGCGAAAGCGTGAACTTGCCGGCATCGGCCGCGGTGACTTTCCAGGTACCCTTTTCATGCGAAACCGTGATCGGCCCCTCGCGTTTGGCGTCCTTGCGATAAAGCGTGGCGCCCTCGAAACGGCCATCGGGCAAAAGCTTCATCTGCGTGATCACACTCCATTTGATGTCGTTGGACGTCCAGAAGAAAGGCTCGCTGATCCATACCCCGAGCATGAAGGCGGAGGGATCGGCGGGGGGCGCCATTTTCCCGTCCTCGCCGGTCTGGGTCATTGCCGCAATGATCGGCTGAAGCGCGGCGACCGTCGAGGCCAGCGCCCAGTCCTTCATCCCCGGCATCCAGACATAGGTGTTGGCGGCGGCTTCCGGGGTGCCAAGATGCTTTTTGAAGGCTTCGGCGTCCATCGGGCCGACCGACTGGCCATCGACCGAAACGTAAATCTGAACCGGCGGCGCCTGATCCAGGGTGGTCAGCGCCTGCCGGGGGCTGATGGGTTGCAAATCCTGCGCCGCCGCCGGCAGGCCGAGGATCAGCAATAGCGCGATCAGTCTGAACATTTTGGCTCCCCCCTAATTGCCGACGCGGTAACTGCGCGCGCCGGTGGTTGTCGCTACGGTATTGCGGTCGACGACCGTCAACAGTACCGGGGTGTTGTTGGTGCTGGTGCTCGGGACCCCCGACGGAGAGCTCATCGTGACCTGCATGTTCGGCGTCAGGATGAGGCTGTTGTCGGTCTTGGCCTCGGCCTTCCAGGTTCCCTGGATCGAAATTGTCAGGGTCATCGGCCCGTATTGGGTCTGCGCGACCATGGTGCCCCAGCCTGTTGCGGTGCCATCGGCCCGGTAGGTCATCGAGATGGTCACCTGCGATTGCCCCACGCCCTGCATCGGAACGGTTTCCGAAGATTCCCAGGTGCCGACCAGATATCCGGCGGCGTCGAACTTCGCCTCCGGCGGCACGGTGGTCAGCAACGGGGCCACGGCGGCAACGGTCGCCGCCGCCTGCCAGTCGGTCATGCCCTCCATCCAGACAAGCGTCTGGCGCCCGACCTCTCCCGCCGCGATCTTGGCCTTGAGCTGTTCGCCATTGAAGGGCCCGAAGGTCTGGCCGTTGACGGAATAATACACCTTGAGCTCCTGCGCCGGTGGCGGTGGGGGCGGCGGCGGCGGCGGCGTTGCGCCGGGCATGGCGGGCGGCGCGGGCGGCAGCGCCTGTGCCTGCGCCGTCATCGAATGATCGGCCAGACCGGCCAGCAGAAATGTCAATGAAAAGAACCAGACCCAAACCTGCTTCATCGAAGCTCACTCCCTGTTATGCACTCCTTGACGCTAGGGAAGTATAGGCAGATCGGATGATCTCAATCAATCTTGCAGTGTCTTTCTTTCGATGCGGCCCACCACATCAAAAGAAAGACGCAACCATCCCCGATGCTCGCCTGTGCTGGTTTGCCGTCACTCTGGTTCGGAGTGAAGACAGACCGCTTTAATGGCGGTTCAGGGACAAAGGACGCGCGCGCAATCGCGCCCCGCCGGCGGCTCAGTAATTGCCCTTCACCCGTTCCTTGGTCGGATCGAAATGCGGGAAGGGTGTGACGCGCGCTTTCAGCCGCATCTGATCGCCGTCGAGCCGGCCGATTTCCAGTGCCGTTCCCAATTGCGAACAGGTCACGTCGACCCGCGCCAGCGCGATGGTCTTGCCCAGAACGGGGGACTTGACCGCCGAGGTGACGACACCGATCTGCGGCTTGCCGTTATGAACGCAGTCGCCCGGCGCCGGAACCACGCCGCCTTCCAGTTCCAGCCCTACCAGCTTGCGCTGCGGGTTGGCCTTGCGCTGTTCCAGAGCGGCCCGGCCGATGAAATCGTCGGCCTTCGATTTCAGCGGCACGGCAAAACCGATGCCGGCTTCCATCGGGTCGGTCTGGTCGTCGAATTCCGATCCGGCGAAGATCAGCCCCGCCTCGATGCGCAGCATGTCAAGCGCCGCCAGCCCCAGCGGGATCATGCCCATCGGCGCGCCCACCGCCCAGATCGCGTCGAATACCGCCTCGGCGTCCTTGGGGTGGCAAAATACCTCGTATCCCAGCTCGCCCGAATAACCGGTACGGCTGAGCACCACGGAAGGCCCGTGGAAATCGCCGATCCGCGCGATCGCCAGCCGGAACCACGGCAGTTCCTCGACACTCGGCTGCTGCGGCGGGGTCCAGATCACCTGTTTCAGGATATCGCGGCTCAGCGGGCCCTGGATCGCCACGTTGCAGTGATGGTCGGTCGAAGACCTCACCCAGGCGTTCAGCCCGCGCTCGGTCGCCTGCTTGCGCAGCCAGAGCCCCGACTGGTCATTGCCGCCGATCCAGCGGAAATTGGTCTCGCCCAGCCGAAAAACGGTGCCGTCGTCGATCATCCCGCCATGCTCATAGCACATCGCGGTATAGACGATGCCGCCGGTGGCCAGCTTCTTGATGTCGCGGGTGACGCAAAGCTGCATCAGCGCCTCGGCGTCCGGGCCGGTGACTTCGTATTTGCGCAGCGGCGACAGATCCATGATCACCGCCTTTTCGCGCGCCGCCCAGTATTCGGCGATGGCGCCGTGATTGGTCATCTGACCGGGCAGCCAGTACCCGGCATATTCCACGAATTCGCGGGTGTGGCGTGCAAAGCAATCGTGAAATCCGGTTTTCTTGGTCTCTTCCACGTCAGCCTCCGGGGTCTTGCGCCACCCGATGGAGCGCTTGAAATCTTCGTTTTGGCCGTAGACCCGCACCTGGATG
Organism: Paracoccaceae bacterium; assembly: GCA_020446815.1. Classification (GTDB taxonomy): domain Bacteria; phylum Pseudomonadota; class Alphaproteobacteria; order Rhodobacterales; family Rhodobacteraceae; genus Albidovulum. The sequence goes on along the minus strand of JAGRDY010000025.1, from coordinate 29,174 downwards.
TCGGTGGGGTTCCAGCCGTTCGCCGCGTCGACGTCGCAAGGGCAGGCGGTCGAGACGCACAGCAGATCGGTCAGCGCCCGCAGCAGCACGAAATCGCCGGGGCGCGAATAGGGTTCGTCCATGCTGATGGCGTTGGTGTCATCGAGCATGGTGTTGAAGAAGAAGTTGATCGCCGGCCAGCCGCCACGCGGGCGCACGCCATAGGCGCTCAACTCGCGATTGATGTTGTCGGAACAGTTCACATGGCCGGGATACCCGAGCTCTTCGTAATACCGCGCGGTGCAGGCCAGACCGAAAGTGTCGTGCCGCCCCACGGTGTCCTGCACGATCTCGACCAGCGGCTCCATGTCCGACGAAAAATATTTCGCGTAAAGTCCCGGCTGCGGGTAAAGCGCCCCCATCAGCGAGCGGGTCGTCGTGGGGTCGATCTTGCGTTCCTGCCCCTTGTCGAGCGCACGCTGCGAAAACGCCTGAAAGTCCGAACATTCGCGGCCCTGCACATCGAGGATCTGGATGTATTGCCCGGCCCTGACTTCATAGGGATGCGCCTCTCCGGGCCGGATGTTGAAATCCTTCAGCGGATCGGCCAGCGGGTCGGGCGGCGCCACGGCGGCCTTGCCCTCACCCGGATTGGCGCGGCGGATATAAAGGACGATTTCGCTCGGGGCCCATTGCGCGTGCGGCTCCATCGCGCCGCCAGGGGCACAGGCGATCAGCAGGCCGTCGCAAGAGGCGACGAAGCTGGCATAATCGCCCGGCCTGGATCCCTCGGCGAATACCACGGTGCCATCCGCCTTGCCGATGTCGAACCCGGCCTTGTCCAGCGCATGCAGAACCCGGATGCCCGAGACATCGCCCAACAGCGCCGCCTTCAGCCCCCTTGGATCGCGCCCGCCGGTCGCCCCGATCATCCCGGCGTCCGAGGTTCCGTCGGGGGCGAAGAACACCAGTTCGACCGGTTGCAGCCCCTCGCGGTCCTGCACCGTGATCTGGTCGCCCCTGTCGATGCGCAAGGCCCGGCTGCCGCCGCCCGGAACCGGGTGCCGCTCGACCCCGTGGGGCAGGATGGGCAGGCCGGGCGTGATCACGCCTGCCCGCTCGAAAGGGGCCGGGAAAACAGCTTGCAGATTCACGGTTTGCAGATTCATGATTTCGCCATCCCCGCCTCATCGCCAAGTATCCGGGTCCGGCCGTGATGTGTGACGATCAGCTTGCAGCCGGACGGTGATTTCGAGAAATGCCGCGAACCGGCCCGCAAGCTGACGAAATCGCCGGCGGCATAGACATGGCCGTCGAAATCCACCAGCTCGCCCTCGAGCACATAGAATTCCTCCATGCCCAGATGCTGGTGCGGATTGCTGCTCGCGCCGGGCGCCAGCAGCATCAGGTAACTGCCGCAGCCGGTCTTTTCGTCGAAGGACACATTGTGCCACCAGACATCATCGCAGACCCGGTCGTCGATCCTCATCGGTTCGAACGCCGCGCGGCTGACATGGGCGACCCTGCGGTCTTTGGCGATTCCGGTCATCAAATCACCCCACTCCCAGCGCCTTGCGGCGGTCGTTGGACCAGCGCATGATGATGTGGTTGAAGGTCAGCGCCATCAGCGACACGCACATGCCAAGCACGAAGTTCTTGCCAAGATCGTTGCCCGCCAGGGTTCTTTGCAGTTCCTGCCCAAGATCCTGGGTGCCGATGAAAGCGGCGATGATGACCATGAAGAACGCGAACATGATCGCCTGGTTGAAGCCGACCGCCATGGTCGGCAGCGCCAGCGGCAGTTGCACTTTCATCAACTTCTGATTGCGGCTGGCGCCGGCCATGTCGGCGGCCTCGATCAGCTCCTCCGGCACGGCGCGCATTCCCTCGATGGTGTAGCGCGTCAGCGGCACAGTGGCGAAAATCAGAATCGCAAAGACGACCGCAACGTCATTGACCGAAAACAGCATGATCGCGGGGATCAGGTAGATGAAGCTCGGGAAGGTCTGCATCGTGTCGCACGCCAGCAGGATCGGGTTGGCCCATCTGGGGTTGCGCGCCGCCGCGATGCCCAGCGGAAGCCCGATCAGCATGGCCAGGATCACCGCGCAGACCACTGCGTAAAGGGTGATGATCGACCGGTCCCACCACCCCGTCAGGGCGACGATGCCGAAGAAGGCCAACACGGTAAGCGCGGATTTGCGCCCGCCCACCGCATAGCCCGCGGCGGCGATCGCCAGCAGAACGCTGGGGGTTGGCAGCCACAGCAGGGCGTTGCGGAACGGGATCAGCACCCAGGTGATCAGGAACCAGCGCAGCCAGCCGGTGACCGCCGTCACCGTGTCATTGGCCAGCGCGGCGCGGATCACGTCGTCGATCTCCGATCCCATCGAAAGTTCCTGCTTGCGGGTGATGTGATCGGCGACCTGCACGAATTGCGCCAGAACGTAGAAGGCCGCAAAGGCGGCAATCCCGCCGACAAGGTACTTGTGCCGCGCCGCCCAGGATGTGCCGCGCTCGAAATGTTCGGGCTGCTTGACAACCCAGGCCTTCGACAGACGGTCGAGCGTCACCGCGATCAGCACGATGGTCACACCGATCTCGAAGCTGCGGCCCAGCTTCAGCGAATTCATCAGCGACAGCAGTTTCGCCCCCAGCCCCGGCATCCCGATGAAGGCCGTCAGAACCACCATGGCAAGACACAACATGATCACCTGGTTGACGCCGACCAGAATTTCGGTGCGCGCGGCGGGAAGATAGACATGGCGCAGCATCTGCCAGCGCGTCGATCCGGCCATGTTGCCGGCCTCGACCACTTCCGGTGACACTTTCTTCAGCCCCAGCGTCGTCATCAGCACCATCGGCGGAATCGCATAGACGATCGTGGCGACGCAGCCCGCCGTGGGACCGACCTTGAAGAAGATCACCGCGGGCAGCAGGTAGGTGAAGAACGGCAGGGTTTGCAGGATGCTGAGGATCGGTGCCAGGAAACGTTCGAACCGGGATGATTTCCACGCGGCAATGCCCAGGAGCAGACCCAGCAGGAAGGCGACCGGGGCGGCAACGACGATCACCGACATGGTCTGCATCGCCAGGTTCCACTGGCCGATCAGGGCCACCCACACGAAGGTGCCGCCCGCCACGGCCGCCAACCGCCAGCCGCCAAGCCAGTAACCGATCACCGCCGCGCCCGCGGCGATCGCCGTCCAGGGGATCGGCTCGAAAAAGGGCCAGCGGTGCTTGCCGTAAAGCAGGTTCGCGGTGATATCGAGCAGCACTTCGAGCACCGCCGAAATGCCGCGCGTCAGGTGGATCAGGCCAAGATCGTCCTTGATGAAATCGAACAACGCCTGCATCCAGACGTTGTAGGGCAGCACCGCCCATTCCGGCACCCGGATCAGGAATTCGGGCAGGACCGGCCGCGCAGCGGCCAGAAGGACGGCAGCCGCCAAAAGGATCTGCGCCACCCGCATTCTGGTCAGGGTCGGCGCCGGGACCGCCACATTCGTTTGCGCGACCGCCATCACCCTTCTCCCAGCAGGACGTCCAGCGCCTCTTGCCGGTTCAGGATGCCGATCAGTTCGCCATTTCCATTGGCCACCGGCAGCTCCTCGCGGGTCTCGTTGACCAGTTGGCGCGCCAGTTGCAGGATCGTGGCGCCCGCACGGATCGGGGTGCCATCGGGGATGTGGCCATTCATCGGCGTCGCCAGGACCCGCGCATGCACCACCCGCGATTTCTCGATATCCTCGGTGAACTTGCGCACATAGGGCGTGGCGGGGTTCAGCACGATCTGATCCGGCGTGTCGCATTGCTCGATGGCGCCGTCCTTCATGATCGCGATGCGGTCCGCCAGCCGCAGCGCCTCGTCGAAATCATGGGTGATGAAGACGATGGTCTTGCCCAGCATTTCCTGCAACCGCAGGAATTCATCCTGCATTTCGCGGCGGATCAACGGATCGAGCGCGCTGAACGGCTCGTCGAGAAACCAGATGTCCGGCTCGATGGCCAGGCTGCGGGCGATGCCGACGCGCTGCTGCTGGCCGCCCGAAAGTTCGCGCGGAAAATACTCTTCGCGCCCCTCGAGCCCCACAAGCTTGATCACCTCCAGGGCGCGTTCGCGGCGGTCGTGGCGGTCCTGTCCGCGCATCTCCAGGGGAAAGGCCACGTTTTCCAAGACCGTGCGATGCGGCAACAGCCCGAAGCTCTGGAAAACCATGCCCATCTTGTTGCGGCGCAGCTCGATCAGATCGCGGTCGTTCAACGCCATGATATCCTGGCCATCGACCTCGATCGTGCCGCCGGTGATTTCATGCAGACGCGAAAAACAGCGCACCAATGTCGATTTGCCGGAACCGGAAAGACCCATGACAACCAGCATTTCGCCGCGGTTTATATCGACCGAAACATCCCGGACACCGGCGATATAGCCATCCTTGCGAATGTCGTCGAAACTGCGGCCCGCGGGCATGTTCGCCAGATATTTTTTCGGGTGCGGCCCGAAAAGCTTCCAGACATTTGCACAGGAAATTACCGGCGTTTGTGTGGTCATGTACCTCTCTCCGAAATTTGTCACCCCGCCAGACTGCGCCCGGCGGGGTCGTTTTCAACTCTCGCAAGAGCGCCGGATTCAGTTCACCCAGCCTTTCCAGACATCCTGGTTTTCCTCCAGCCAGGTGGCGGCGGCTTCTTCCGGCTCCATGTCGTCCACGTCAACCAGCTTGGCCATCTGGGCGATCTGCGGATTGGTGAAGGAAATCTTCGTCAGCACCTTGTAGGCATCCGGCCACTTTTTCTCCATGCCGTCCCAGGCGGCGATCTTGAGATACCCGTTGGCGGGATTGCCGCAGTCATAGGTGACATCGGGTTTCGGGCCGACCTTCGGATCCTCGTTGCAGCCATCGACCCATTTCGGGAACTCGACGAATTCACCGGGCCATACGGCTTCGGCGAAATTCGGGGTCCAGTTGAACAGCACGATGGGTTTCTTGTCTTTCTCGGCGGCGCCGATTTCGGCCCACAGGGCGGCCGCAGAACCGGCGTTGACCACGACGAAATTCATCCCCAGCGCATCGACACGCTCCTGGTCATGCTTGAGCCAGTCGACCGGCCCGCCAAGGAAACGGCCCTTGTCTCCGGTCTCGGGGGTCGCGAACTTGGCCGCGCAGGCGTTCAGCGCCTCCCAGTCGGGCAGTCCGGGGCAGGCTTCCTTGGTCCAGAGCGGATACCACCAGTCTTCGCGGGTCACCGCGTTGTGGTTGCCCGCTTCGTGAATGCCGCCCTTTTCGAGAGCGGCGGTATAGGATGCGCCGAACGCGCCTTCCCAGACCTCAAGCTCAAGCGACACGTCGCCCAGGCGGATCGATTCATAGACCGCCTGCGAATCGGTGGTGACATATTCCACATTGTCGCCGATGCTCTGGAAAATCTGCCCGACCACATGGCTCATCACGATCTGCGACGACCAGTTGTGAACCGGAATGATGATCGGATCGCTGCTGTCGGCGGCAATCGCGCTGCCCGCCGAGACGGCGAGGATCGCGGCGACGGGTAATGCAAGTTTCAGTTTCATGAGTGCTCCCTGGCATTTGCTATGTCTGTCACCGGATCGTGCTGCCCGGCCTGCGGCGCATATTGGCGCGAAGCCGGCGAATCGCTGCAAAGATTTTTTGCCTTCTTTGCCCCAAGAAATTGCTGGCAACAGGCAAATCGTTGAGGCACAATCGAAAAAATCCGGAATGCGCAAGCCGACGGTCCGAAATCAGGGTGAAATGCGAAGTGAAAAGGCACGAATTTGCACGCATGACCAGCAATCCTGTCTCCCTGCCGCCGCTCGATTACCTGCTTGCCTTCGAGGCAACGGCGGAATCGCACAGCTTCGTGGCCGCCTCGAAGCGGCTCAACATCAGCGAGACCGCGATCAGCCGCAAGGTCCGGCTGCTGGAACTGCACTATGGCTTGCAGTTCTTCCTGCGCGGCCACCGCTCGATCAGCATCACGCCCCAGGGCGTCCTGTTTCTGTCGCGCGTCAAGCCGGCCCTGCAGATGCTGCGCGACGCCTCGCAGAAAACCGCCACCGATCACCGCGACCGGCCCGTGACGCTTGCCGCCACCAACTCGGTCGCGGGGCTGTGGCTGATGCCGAGACTGCAAAAGCTCAATCGTCAGAACAAGCATCTGAAGATCATGCTCGTTTCGTCGGACAATGACGATGAATGCCTCTCCGACAGCGTCGATCTGGCGATCCTGAGAGGCGACGGCGACTGGCCCGGCTTCCAGGCACGGATGCTGTTCGGCGAAACCGTGTTTCCGGTCTGCGCGCCGGGCTATCTGGAGGCCAACCCGACGGCCAGCGACCCCGAAAAGATGCACAGGCTCGATCTGATCGAGGTGGCCTCCAGCCATCGCGAATGGATGAACTGGCGCACCTGGCTGCAGGAATTCGGCGTCAATGCCGATGACCTGCGGCAGCAATCCTTCTTCAATACCTACCCGCTGTCGGTGCAGGCGGCGGTGGACGGGCTGGGCATCGCCCTGGGGTGGGGGCATCTCGTCGATCCGCTGCTCGCCCAGGAAAAGCTGGTGCGCCCGCTCGGCGCGGCGCGGGTGCGCACCGACCATGGCTATTATCTGCTGAAATCCGAACGCAAGCGGCCCTTCGACGAATGCCGCCTTGTCGAGGACTGGTTGCTGAGCCTCAGCGCCGAACGCACCCGCTACGGCGATACCCCGCCCGAGCCATGAGCAGTCCGGGGAGCGGGCCGCAACGCGCCCGACCGTACCCGGCGGCGGCCCCGCCCGATCCGGCTGATGCTGCGACGATGTTGCAGAAAACGAAAAGGCGCCCAATGCGGCGCCCCTTGACGACTTGATTTATTTGGTGGAGCCAAGCGGGATCGAACCGCTGACCTCTTGAATGCCATTCAAGCGCTCTCCCAACTGAGCTATGGCCCCACCGGAAATACGGGCTTTGCCGCCCGCGTGGCTGGCATATAGGCAAGCGGGACGCATGGCGCAAGTGCAAATTTGCGCCCGCGGATCCTGCCGCGCGGCGCGGGCAAGACCCATGCCGCGCGCCGCCGGCGAAACCGGCCCGGGCGCGCAGGATGATGCGCGCCCGCCCGCCGGGCCGGCCGGCCGCGATCAGCCGTCGTCGTCGGATGTGGCGACATCGGCGATCTCGTCAAGCGAAACATCGTCGTCGTCGTCGTCTTCCAGAAGATCGTCGCCAAGATCGTCATCCGCCGAATCGTCGTCGTCGACGACGACATCATCCAGATCGTCGACCTCTTCGGCCTTTTCCTTCACGGCGGTCTTTTCCGACACCATGGTGCGGCTGCGGCTGACAACGAGACTTTCGGCGGTAAAGCTGTGGCCGCACTCCGGGCAGGTCATCGGGTCGCGCTGCAGGTCGTAAAACCGGCTGGCGCATTTCGGGCAGAGACGCTTGACGCCCCATTCATCTTTGGGCATGGAAAAACTCCTTCCACTGCGCGGGCTATTCGAGGAACGCCGCCAACTGCCACAAGTGCGCCTGTGTGTCAAAGGCTTTTGGCCGGCTGCTGCGATGCTCCCGGCCCGGCGCTTTTCGCCAGCCCCCGAACGGCCATTCCGGCCGCCCCCGGAGCGATAGAAATGACGTTGAAAACCCTGCCCGGCGACCCCCCGCTCGACATCACCCTGCGCCGCAGCGCGCGGGCCAGGCGGTTTTCGCTGCGTGTCTCGCAGCTCGACGGGCGCGTGACGCTGTCGATGCCGCTGCGCGCCCCCGAATCCGAGGCGCTGGACTTCGCGCGCGACAAGGCGGCGTGGATTCGCCGCAAACTGGCCGAATCGCCGCGGCGGCAGGCGGTGGCCCCCGGCGGGCAGGTGCCGTTCGAGGGGCGCCGCCTGACCGTGCTTGCCGCCGCGATCCCTGCGGTATCTGTCGACGGCGATCGTCTTTTGGTGCCGCGCGGCGGCGCGCACGCGGGCGCGCGGGTGCAGGCCTTCCTGAAGCTGATGGCGCGCCAGCGGCTGCAACAGGCGAGCGAACGCCATTGCGCAAGGCTCGGCCGCCGGTTCCGGCGCATCACCCTGCGTGACACGCGGTCGCGCTGGGGATCTTGCACGGCGGATGGGGCGCTGATGTATTCCTGGCGGCTGATCATGGCGCCGCCCGAGGTTCTCGACTATGTCGCGGCCCATGAGGTGGCGCATCTGGCCGAAATGAACCATTCACCGGCTTTCTGGGCGGTCGTGGCCGGATTGATGCCGGGGTACGAACCGCACCGCCACTGGCTGCGCCGCCACGGCTCGGCACTGCACCGGATCGATTTCAGCGGCTGACCGGAACGGCGGGGCGATTGACCTTGCCTCGGGTTTCGTGATCACACTGGCCCATGAAGTTGCAGCCACGCCCGTCGGATGCCGGAATCGCCGCGCATGACCGTCTCTACCGGTCCTTGCGGATGCAGGTGATGCATGGCGAACTGGCGCCGGGGCAGGCGCTGACGCTGCGCGGGCTGGCCGAGGTCTACGGCGTATCGATGACGCCGGTGCGCGAAGCGCTGCGGCGTCTGGTGGCGGAAGGGGCGCTGATGCTGTCCTCATCGGGGCGGGTCGCGACGCCCGAACTGAGCAACGAGCGGATCGAGGAGCTGGCGGCCCTGCGCGCGCTCATCGAAACGGAACTGGCCAGCCGCGCCCTTCCCAGGGCGCATATCGCGCTGATCGACCGGATGCAGGCGATCAACATGGCCAATGCCGAGGCGGCCGCCAAGCAGGATGCGGTGGCCTATATCCGCACCAACCTGGAATTTCACCGCACGCTTTATCTGCGTGCCCAGGCCCCGGCGATGCTGGCGGTGGCCGAAACCGTCTGGCTGCAACTCGGCCCGACGATGCGCGCGCTTTATGCCCGGCTTCACCGGCCCAATCCGCCACAGCATCACCGGATGATCATCGCCGCGCTGAAGGCCGGCGACGAACCGGCCCTGCGGCTCGCGGTGCGGACCGATGTGACCCAGGGTCTGCGCCATCTGGTGGGCTAGGGGCATGACGGCGCGGGCGCGGTTTTCGCCCGCGCCGGCGGCGGCCGGCTGTCGGGATGCGTGTCGGGACGCGTGTCGGGACGGATGCGGGACGGATGCGGGACGGGCGCGGGACGGGCGCGGGACAGGGTTGAAATCGCCCCGCAAGGCGCGTATCTGCCCCTCAGTGATCCCGATTGCGAGGCGACAGAATGGCCAACCCGCTCCTTTTTCTGCAACAGGTCCGCTCCGAGGTGGGCAAGGTCGTGTGGCCGACCCGGCGCGAGGTTCTGCTGACCACGATCATGGTTTTCATCATGGCGGCGATCACGTCGATGTTCTTCTTTCTGGTCGATCTGACGATCAAGTTCGGCCTGACGTCGGTGCTCGGGGTGTTAGGCTGACATTCGCCGCGTTTCGGCCCGAACTCACTTGATATCACCGTCATTCGGCGGTAGAGGGGCCGGACTTTCTCACAAACCGGCGTGCATCGATTCGGGTTGCGCGCTGTTTTTTGTTCGGGATATGGTGGGTTAACCCACTGGAATTACGGAAATTTTCGACGGTGCGCCGTCGGCAGGACGAGGTTGCGGGCAGATGGCGAAGCGGTGGTATTCGGTGAGCGTTCTCTCGAATTTCGAAAAGAAGATCGCCGAACAGATCAAGCAGGCCGTCGCCGAAAAGGGTCTCGAGGAAGAGATCGACGAAGTTCTGGTGCCGACCGAGGACGTGCTGGAAATCCGCCGCGGCAAGAAGGTGACCTCCGAACGCCGTTTCATGCCGGGCTATGTGCTGGTGCATATGGACATGACCGACCGGGGCTATCATCTGGTGACCTCGATCAACCGCGTCACCGGGTTTCTGGGCCCCCAGGGCCGCCCGATGCCGATGCGCGACGACGAAGTGAACGGCATCCTCAAGCGTGCCGAAGAAGGCCACGAAGCCCCGCGCAACCTGATCCGCTTCGAGATCGGCGAACAGGTCAAGGTCGCCGACGGCCCGTTCGAAGGGTTCTCGGGCATGGTCGAGGAAGTCGATGAAAACGCCAGCCGTTTGAAGGTGACGGTGTCGATTTTCGGCCGGCCGACGCCGGTCGAACTGGAATTCACGCAGGTGTCGAAAGGCAGTTGACGTGTGAACCCGTGGGAGGCCTGGCGCGGATCCGATCCGGGACAGGCCGCACCACTAAACTTCGCCGAATCCCGGCGGAAGTGACAAAGGAGAGGCCAGATGGCCAAGAAAGTAGTCGGCAGCCTGAAGCTGCAAATCAAGGCGGGCCAAGCCAACCCGTCGCCCCCCGTCGGCCCGGCGCTGGGTCAGCGCGGCATCAATATCATGGAATTCTGCAAGGCTTTCAACGCCAGAACCCAGGAGATGGAGCAGGGTGCGCCGGTTCCGGTGGTCATCACCTACTATGCCGACAAGTCGTTCAGCTTTGAAACCAAGACCGCGCCCGCGTCCTACTATCTGAAAAAGGCGGCGGGGCTGAAGCCGGTGGGCAAGCGCAACCGCCCGAAAGGGTCGGCCTTGCCGGGCCGGGAACCGGCCGGTTCCGTGACCGTGGCGCAGGTGCGCGAGATTGCCGAAGCCAAGATGAAGGATCTTTCGGCCAATGACGTCGAGGCGGCTATGCAGATCGTTCTTGGGTCTGCCCGTTCAATCGGTATCGAAGTGAAGGGGTAAGTCATGGCCAAGCTTGGAAAACGCACCAGAGCGGCGCGTGCCGCCTTTGAAGGCAAGGCGAACCTTTCGGTCGAAGAGGCCGTGAAACTGGTCAAGGCCAGCGCATCGGCGAAATTCGACGAGACCGTCGAAATCGCCATGAACCTCGGGGTTGATCCGCGCCACGCCGACCAGATGGTCCGCGGTGTCGTGTCGCTGCCCAACGGCACCGGCAAGACGGTGCGCGTGGCGGTTTTCGCCCGCGGCCCGAAAGCCGATGAAGCGACAGAGGCAGGCGCCGATATCGTTGGCGCCGAAGATCTGATGGAGACGATCCAGTCCGGCAAGATCGAGTTCGACCGTTGCATCGCGACGCCGGACATGATGCCAATCGTCGGGCGTCTGGGTAAGATACTCGGCCCGCGCAACCTGATGCCGAACCCCAAGGTGGGCACGGTGACGATGGACGTCAAGGCGGCGGTCGAGGCGGCCAAGGGCGGCGAGGTTCAGTTCAAGGCCGAAAAGGCCGGTGTGATCCATGCCGGTGTCGGCAAGACATCCTTTGATGAAAAGAAACTGAGCGAAAACGTCCGCGCCTTCGTCGATGCGGTGGCCAGGGCCAGACCGACCGGTGCCAAGGGCACCTATGTCAAGAAGGTATCGCTGTCTTCGACGATGGGTCCGGGCATCAGCCTTGATCTGGTGTCGGCGACCGGCAACGCCTGATGAAGAATTTGCTCCGGGCCTTGGTCCGGGGCAGATGGCAGGGCCTTGCTGGCCCTGTTCTGTCCGAGACGGAGGGCATGACCCCGGCATATCCGGGTTCTGGAAGTCCTTCCCGAGATGGGAAGCGAGACGAGATTAATCCGGGGTCCGACCTCGGGCGATCCTGGCCTCGGGACCATCACGGACCCGAACGCCCCGGAACCTTTCCGGGGCTGACTTGAGCCGGGGGGAGACCCCCATACTTGGAGTGGAACTGTGGATAGAGCCCAGAAAGAGAAAGTGGTCGAGGAACTCGGCCAGATCTTTGAAAGCTCTGGCGTCGTGGTGGTTGCCCATTACGAAGGCATGACAGTTGCTCAGATGCAGGACCTGCGCGCATCCATGCGTGAAGCGGGCGGGTCCGTTCGCGTTGCCAAGAACAGGCTCGCCAAGATCGCCCTTGAAGGAAAGCCCTGCGCAAGCATCGGCAATCTTCTCTTGGGCATGACCGTGCTCGCCTATTCCGCCGACCCTGTCGCAGCAGCGAAGGTCGCGGACGCCTATGCCAAGGCCAACAACAATTTCGTTGTCCTCGGCGGGGCGATGGGTGACACGGCCCTGGACCCGGCCGGTGTGAAAGCCGTGGCCTCGATGCCGTCGCGCGAGGAGCTTATCGCTTCGATCGCGGGCTGCATCGGTGCCCCTGCCTCGAACATTGCCGGCGCCATTGGCGCACCTGCTCAAAACATCGCGGGCATTCTCTCTTCGCTGGAGGAGCGGCTTGCCGCGTGAGCAATTCAAGTGCCTTCGCGGGGTCTGAACCCGTCGTTGGAACACATACTTAGGAACGGAACAGAAAATGGCTGATCTGAAAAAACTTGCCGAACAAATCGTCGGCCTGACGCTTCTGGAAGCGCAGGAACTGAAGACCATCCTCAAGGATGAATACGGCATCGAGCCGGCTGCCGGTGGTGCGGTCATGATGGCTGGCCCCGCTGCTGGCGGTGCTGCCGAAGCGGCCGAGGAAAAGACCGAATTCGACGTCGTGCTGACCGAGGCCGGTGCGCAAAAGATCAACGTGATCAAAGAGGTTCGCTCGATCACCGGTCTTGGCCTGAAGGAAGCGAAAGACCTTGTGGAAGCAGGTGGCAAAGTCAAGGAAGGCGCCTCCAAAGCCGAAGCGGAAGAGATCAAGGGCAAGCTGGAAGCAGCTGGCGCCAAGGTCGAACTGAAGTAATCCGGCAGGGTGCGAGCCGCACCTTTGCCACTCAAATTGGCTGGGTCCGGGTCTTTTTCCGGGCCCAGCCGAACCTGTCTTGGCAGGGGCTTTGCCGCTTCAAGCCCCTTCCAAGGCAAGGTTCAGGGTTCGGGTGCAGGCCGGTGGGACGGTCTGCGGGAATGGAACCTGACTTCCTTCATTCGCAAGCGGCGCGATGCGTGACCCGGACGTATCGCCCCCGCGAAGAGACGAAAGGTGACCACGAGCATGGCGCAAGCTTACGTTGGCCAGAAGCGTATCCGCAGACACTTCGGCAAAATCCGTGAAGTCCTCAAGATGCCGAACCTCATCGAGGTTCAGAAATCTTCCTACGACTTGTTCCTGAAATCCGGCGATGCCGAAAAGCCCACCGATGGCGATGGCATTCAGGGCGTGTTCCAGTCGGTGTTCCCGATCAAGGACTTCAATGAAAACGCCGTTCTGGAATTCGTGAAATACGAGCTGGAAAAACCCAAATACGATGTCGAGGAATGCCAGAGCCGCGACATGACCTATGCCGCGCCCCTTAAGGTGACGCTGCGCCTGATCGTGTTCGATGTCGATGAGGATACCGGCGCGCGTTCGGTCAAGGATATCAAGGAACAGGACGTGTTCATGGGCGACATGCCGCTCATGACGCCGAACGGCACCTTCATCGTCAATGGCACCGAACGGGTGATCGTGAGCCAGATGCACCGTTCGCCCGGCGTGTTCTTCGACCATGACAAGGGCAAGACCCATTCCTCGGGCAAGCTGCTGTTTGCGTGCCGCATCATTCCCTATCGCGGATCGTGGCTCGATTTCGAATTCGACGCCAAGGACATCGTCTTCGCCCGCATCGACCGCCGCCGTAAGCTGCCGGTGACGACGTTGCTATATGCGCTGGGGCTCGATCAGGAAGGCATCATGGATGCCTATTACAACACCGTTTCCTTCAAGCAGAAGAAGAACAAGGGCTGGGTGACCAAATTCTTCCCCGAACGCGTGCGCGGAACGCGCCCTGCGCATGATCTTGTCGATGCGGCCACCGGCGAGGTCATCGGCAAGGCGGGCGAAAAGGTCACGCCGCGGATGGTCAAGAAACTGATCGACGAAGGCAAGGTCAAGGAACTGCTGGTGCCGTTCGACCATATTGTCGGCCGCTTCGTCGCCAAGGACATCATCAACGAAGAAACCGGCGCGATCTATGTCGAGGCCGGTGACGAACTGACCTGGACACTGGACAAGGATGGCGAGGTCTCCGGCGGATCGCTGAAGGTGCTTCTTGACAACGGCATCACAGATATTCCGGTGCTCGACATCGATAATGTCAACGTCGGCCCCTATATCCGCAATACCCTGGCGGCGGACAAGAACATGAACCGCGACGGCGCGCTCATGGATATCTATCGCGTCATGCGCCCCGGCGAGCCGCCCACGGTGGAGGCGGCATCGGCCCTGTTCGACACGCTTTTCTTCGATAGCGAACGCTATGATCTGTCTGCCGTCGGCCGGGTCAAGATGAACATGCGGCTTGACCTGGATGCCGAAGACACGATGCGCACCCTGCGCCGTGAAGATATCATCGCCTGTGTCAAGGCGCTGGTCGAATTGCGCGACGGCAAGGGCGATATCGACGACATCGACCACCTCGGCAACCGCCGGGTGCGTTCGGTCGGCGAACTGATGGAAAACCAGTACCGCGTCGGCCTGTTGCGCATGGAGCGGGCGATCAAGGAACGCATGTCCTCGGTCGAGATCGACACCGTCATGCCGCAGGACCTGATCAACGCGAAACCGGCGGCGGCGGCGGTGCGCGAATTCTTTGGTTCGAGCCAGCTTTCGCAGTTCATGGACCAGACCAACCCGCTTTCCGAAGTCACCCACAAGCGCCGCCTCTCGGCGCTTGGTCCGGGCGGGCTTACCCGTGAACGGGCGGGATTTGAGGTGCGCGACGTGCATCCCACCCATTACGGCCGGATGTGCCCGATCGAAACGCCGGAAGGCCCGAACATCGGCCTGATCAACAGTCTCGCCACTTTCGCGCGGGTCAACAAGTACGGCTTCATCGAAACCCCTTACCGCGTGGTCAAGGATGGCCAGGTGACCGATGAGGTTCACTACATGTCCGCCACCGAAGAGATGCGCCATACGGTCGCTCAGGCCAACGCGCAGCTTGATGAGAAGGGCAAGTTCAGAAACGAACTGGTTTCCACGCGCCAGGCGGGCGAATACAGCCTGAACCCGCCTTCGGTCGTCGATCTGATCGACGTGTCGCCCAAGCAGCTCGTGTCGGTTGCCGCCTCGCTGATTCCGTTCCTGGAGAACGACGACGCCAACCGTGCGCTGATGGGATCGAACATGCAGCGTCAGGCGGTGCCGCTGCTGCAGGCCGATGCGCCTTTCGTGGGTACCGGGATCGAGGCCGTGGTGGCCGAGGATTCCGGCGCCGCGATCATGGCCAGGCGTGGCGGCGTCATCGACCAGGTGGATGCCACCCGGATCGTGGTGCGCGCCACCGAGGATCTGGAAATCGGCGATGCCGGTGTCGATATCTACCGCCTGCGCAAATTCCAGCGGTCGAACCAGAACACCTGCATCAACCAGAAACCTCTGGTGAAGGTGGGCGACAGGGTCGGCAAGGGCGAGGTGATCGCCGATGGCCCTTCGACGGATATGGGGGAACTGGCGCTCGGCAAGAACGTCATCGTCGCCTTCATGCCGTGGAACGGCTACAACTACGAGGACTCGATCCTGATTTCCGAACGGATCGTCAAGGACGATGTGTTCACCTCGATCCATATCGAGGAATATGAAGTCGCCGCCCGCGATACCAAGCTCGGGCCCGAGGAGATCACCCGCGACATCCCCAATGTCGGCGAGGAAGCGCTGCGCAATCTCGACGAGGCCGGCATCGTCTATATCGGCGCCGAGGTGGGGCCGGGCGACATCCTGGTGGGCAAGATCACCCCCAAGGGCGAAAGCCCGATGACGCCGGAGGAAAAGCTTCTGCGCGCCATCTTCGGCGAAAAGGCATCCGATGTGCGCGACACGTCACTGCGCCTGCCGCCGGGCGATTTCGGCACCGTGGTCGAGGTGCGGGTCTTCAACCGCCACGGCGTCGACAAGGACGAACGCGCGCTCCAGATCGAGCGTGAGGAGGTCGAACGCCTTGCGCGTGACCGCGACGACGAACAGGCGATTCTGGAGCGCAACATCTATGCGCGCCTGAAATCCATGATCCTCGGCAAGACTGCGGTGAAAGGGCCGAAGGGCATCAAGTCGGGCACCGTCATCGACGAGGCGCTGCTTGAGAGCCTGAGCCGTGGCCAGTGGTGGCAGCTCGCGCTTGGCGAGGAGCAGGACGCCCAGAACGTCGAGGCGCTGAACGCGCAGTTCGAGGCGCAGAAGCGCGCGCTGGAGCACCGTTTCGAGGACAAGGTCGAGAAGGTCCGCCGGGGCGACGACCTGCCGCCGGGGGTGATGAAGATGGTCAAGGTCTTCGTCGCGGTCAAGCGCAAGCTGCAACCGGGCGACAAGATGGCCGGGCGCCACGGCAACAAGGGCGTCGTGTCCAAGGTCGTGCCGATGGAGGATATGCCCTTCCTCGGCGATGGAACGCCCGTGGACATGGTGCTCAACCCCCTGGGCGTGCCGAGCCGGATGAACGTGGGCCAGATCCTGGAGACCCATATGGGTTGGGCGGCGCGCGCGCTGGGCCTGAAGATCGACGACGCGCTTCAGGAGTATCGCCGCACCGGAGACATGACGCCGGTTCGCGACGCATTGCGCATCGGCTACGGAGACGAGGTCTATGACGAAGCATTCGCCGGCCTGGATGAAGAACGTCTGATCGAAAGCGCCAGTGTCGTGCGCAAGGGTGTGCCGATTGCCACGCCGGTGTTTGATGGCGCGAAGGAGGCCGATGTCAACGATGCGCTGACCCGCGCGGGCTTCGATTCCTCGGGCCAGTCGGATCTCTACGATGGCCGCACGGGCGAGAAATTCGCGCGCAAGGTCACCGTGGGAATGAAGTACCTGCTCAAGCTTCATCATCTGGTTGACGACAAGATCCACGCACGTTCCACCGGGCCTTACAGCCTGGTCACGCAGCAGCCCCTGGGCGGCAAGGCCCAGTTCGGCGGCCAGCGTTTCGGGGAAATGGAGGTCTGGGCGCTGGAAGCCTATGGCGCGGCCTACACGCTCCAGGAGATGCTGACCGTCAAGTCGGACGATGTCGCGGGCCGCACCAAGGTCTACGAGTCGATCGTCAAGGGCGAGGACAATTTTGAAGCCGGGGTGCCGGAATCCTTCAACGTTCTCGTCAAGGAAGTGCGCGGACTCGGCCTCAACATGGAACTCCTGGATGCGGAAGAGACGGAATAGGACGGCACACTGCCCGCTCTGCCGCAAAGGTAGGGCGGGCGATCCCGCCCGTCGACCGCTCCACCGCCCGAATTCAAGGATTTGAAAAATGAACCAGGAACTTAGCACCAACCCGTTCAACCCGCTCGTTGCCCCCAAGCAATTCGACGAGATCAAGATTTCGCTGGCAAGCCCCGAGCGGATTCTGTCGTGGTCCTACGGCGAAATCAAGAAACCCGAAACCATCAACTACCGCACGTTCAAGCCGGAGCGGGACGGGTTGTTCTGTGCCCGTATCTTCGGGCCGATCAAGGATTACGAATGCCTTTGCGGCAAATACAAGCGGATGAAGTACCGCGGCGTCGTCTGCGAAAAATGCGGCGTCGAGGTGACGCTGCAAAAGGTGCGCCGCGAACGGATGGGCCATATCGAACTGGCATCGCCCGTCGCCCATATCTGGTTCCTGAAATCGCTGCCCTCGCGCATCGGGCTGATGCTCGACATGACGCTGCGCGATCTGGAGCGGATTCTCTATTTCGAGAACTATGTGGTGATCGAACCGGGGTTGACCGACCTGACCTATGGCCAGCTTCTTGGCGAGGAAGAATATCTCGACGCGCAGGACCAATACGGCGCCGATGCCTTCACCGCCAATATCGGCGCGGAAGCGATCCGCGAGATGCTGGCGGCGATCGACCTTGAGGCCACCGCCGAGCAGCTTCGCGAGGAGTTGAAGGAAGCCACGGGCGAGCTGAAGCCCAAGAAGATCATCAAGCGGCTGAAGATCGTCGAGTCGTTCCTCGAATCCGGCAACCGCCCGGAATGGATGGTCTTGACCGTCGTTCCGGTGATCCCGCCGGAACTGCGCCCGCTGGTGCCGCTCGATGGCGGCCGCTTCGCGACCTCGGATCTGAACGACCTCTACCGCCGGGTGATCAACCGCAACAACCGCCTGAAGCGGCTGATCGAACTCAGGGCGCCCGACATCATCGTGCGCAACGAAAAGCGGATGTTGCAGGAATCGGTCGATGCGCTTTTCGATAACGGTCGCCGCGGCCGGGTGATCACGGGGGCCAACAAGCGCCCGCTGAAATCGCTTTCCGACATGCTGAAAGGCAAGCAGGGCCGGTTCCGCCAGAACCTTCTGGGCAAGCGGGTCGATTTCTCGGGCCGCTCGGTCATCGTGACCGGGCCGGAGTTGAAGCTGCATCAGTGCGGGTTGCCGAAGAAGATGGCGCTCGAACTGTTCAAGCCGTTCATCTATTCGCGGCTTGAGGCCAAGGGCCTCAGCTCCACCGTCAAGCAGGCCAAGAAGCTGGTCGAGAAGGAACGCCCCGAGGTGTGGGACATCCTCGACGAGGTGATCCGCGAACACCCCGTCCTGCTGAACCGCGCGCCGACATTGCACCGTCTGGGGATCCAGGCGTTCGAACCGGTGCTGATCGAGGGTAAGGCGATCCAGCTGCATCCGCTGGTCTGTTCGGCCTTCAACGCCGATTTCGACGGCGACCAGATGGCGGTGCACGTTCCGCTCTCGCTGGAAGCCCAGCTTGAGGCGCGCGTCTTGATGATGTCGACGAACAACGTGCTGTCGCCCGCCAACGGCGCGCCGATCATCGTGCCGTCGCAGGACATGGTTCTGGGCCTCTATTACGTTTCGATGGAACGGGCCGGCATGGCTGGCGAAGGGATGATCTTTTCGTCCGTAGACGAGGTGACCCATGCGCTCGACGCCGGGGTGGTCAACCTGCACAGCAAGATCCAGTGCCGGATCAAGCAGATCGACGCCGAAGGGAACGAAATATGCAAGCGGTATGAAACCACGCCGGGCCGTGTCCGGCTTGGGGCATTGCTGCCGTTGAACGCCAAGGCACCGTTTGATCTTGTCAACCGGCTGTTGCGGAAAAAGGATGTGCAGAACGTCATCGACACTGTCTATCGCCACTGTGGCCAGAAGGAATCCGTGATCTTCTGCGACCAGATCATGGGGCTTGGCTTTCGTGAAGCGTTCAAGGCGGGCATTTCCTTCGGCAAGGATGACATGGTCATCCCCGACAGCAAGTGGACCATCGTTGGCGACGTCCGCGATCAGGTGAAGGAATTCGAACAGCAGTACATGGATGGCCTGATCACTCAGGGCGAAAAGTACAACAAGGTTGTCGATGCGTGGTCGAAATGCTCGGATGCGGTTGCCAACGCGATGATGGGTGAAATTTCGGCCGTGCGCAAAGACGATGCGGGCGCCGAACTGGAGCCCAACAGCGTTTACATGATGTCGCATTCCGGGGCGCGCGGCTCGCCCGCGCAGATGAAGCAGCTTGGCGGCATGCGGGGCCTGATGGCCAAGCCCTCGGGGGAAATCATCGAGACGCCGATCATCTCGAACTTCAAGGAAGGCCTGACCGTGCTCGAGTATTTCAACTCGACCCACGGCGCCCGCAAGGGCCTGGCCGATACCGCGCTAAAAACCGCGAACTCGGGCTACCTGACGCGCCGCCTTGTCGACGTGGCCCAGGACTGCATCGTGCGGATGCCCGATTGCGGCACCGACCGGGCGATCACGGCGTCGGCTGCGGTCAATGACGGCGAGGTCGTGTCGCCGCTCAGCGAACGCATCCTGGGCCGTGTGTCGGCCGACGATGTGCTCAAGCCGGGATCGGATGAGATTCTGGTGCGCCAGAACGAACTGATCGACGAACGCAAGGCCGACCTGGTCGAGGCGGCGGGTGTCATGTCGGTTCGTATCCGTTCGGCGCTGACCTGCGAGGCCGAAGACGGTATCTGCGCGATGTGCTACGGGCGCGATCTGGCGCGTGGGACATTGGTCAACATCGGTGAGGCGGTCGGTATCATCGCCGCCCAATCCATCGGCGAGCCGGGCACACAGCTGACCATGCGGACCTTCCACATCGGCGGTATCGCCCAGGGGGGGCAGCAGTCGTTCCTTGAAGCCAGCCAGGAAGGCAAGGTCGAATTCCGCAATGCCATGCTGCTCAAGAATGCCGATGATGCGCTGATCGTCATGGGCCGCAACATGCAGATTGCCATCGTGGATGAAACGGGCCAGGAACGGGCCAGCCACAAGGTCAGCTATGGTGCGAAGATCCATGTCAAGGATGGCGCATCGGTCAAGCGCGGCGCCAAGCTGTTCGAATGGGATCCCTACACCCTGCCGATCATCGCGGAGAAGGCCGGTGTCGCGAAATTCGTCGATCTCGTCTCGGGCATCTCGGTCCGCGACGATACCGACGATGCGACGGGCATGACCCAGAAGATCGTCACCGACTGGCGCACCGCGCCGAAAGGCAATGATCTCAAGCCGGAGATCATCGTGGTCGACCCGGCCACGGGTGATCCGATCCGCAATGATGCGGGCAACCCGGTCAGTTACCAGATGTCGGTCGACGCCATCCTGTCCATCGAAGACGGCCAGGAGGTGAAGGCCGGCGACGTGATCGCCCGTATCCCGCGCGAAGGCGCCAAGACCAAGGACATCACCGGGGGTCTGCCCCGCGTGGCGGAACTGTTCGAAGCGCGTCGCCCGAAGGATCACGCGATCATCGCCGAAATTGACGGCTATGTGCGTTTCGGCAAGGACTACAAGAACAAGCGCCGGATCGCGATCGAATCCACGGACGAGACGATTCAGCCTGTCGAATACATGGTGCCGAAAGGCAAGCACATCCCGGTGCAGGAAGGCGACTTCGTGCAGAAGGGTGACTACATCATGGATGGCAACCCCGCACCGCATGACATCCTGCGGATCCTGGGGATCGAGGCCCTGGCCGATTATCTGATCGACGAGGTTCAGGACGTCTACCGCCTGCAAGGGGTCAAGATCAACGACAAGCACATCGAGGTTATCGTGCGCCAGATGCTGCAAAAGCTCGAAATTCTCGATGGTGGCGATACCACGCTGCTGAAAGGCGAGAATGTCGACAAGTCGGAGTTCGACGAAGTGAATGAAAAGGCGATCGCCAAGGGGGGACGCCCGGCAACGGGTGAACCGATCTTGCTGGGGATCACCAAGGCCAGCCTGCAAACCCGGTCGTTCATCTCGGCGGCGTCATTCCAGGAAACCACGCGGGTTCTGACCGAAGCATCGGTGCAGGGCAAACGTGACAAGCTTGTCGGCCTGAAAGAAAATGTCATCGTCGGCAGGTTGATCCCGGCCGGTACCGGCGGAGCCACCCAGCGTATCCGCAAGATCGCCAGCGACCGCGACCAGAAGGTGATCGAGGCCCGCAAGGCCGAGGCCGAGGCCGCCGCAGCGCTGGTGGCGCCGATCGACGACATGATCGACATCGACGCCGAACACGGCATGGTTGATACCTACGAAAGCCGCGACTGACATCGTTGAAGGCCGATTCAGACAGGCCATCTCTGACCCAGATGCCCCCTGCCGAAAGGCGGGGGGCTTTTCGTGGGCAATTGACATTTTCATCGAAGAATTCGAAGTCTTGCCATCGAGGCGGCCGGCGATGCCTGGCGCTCAACATCTTCGCCGCCGGAACAAAGGGGTTCTGACGGGCGGGGTCGCGACAGTCCATCGAAAGGCAGGAAGCGCCGGACATGCAGATTTCCGACAACTTGCGCGGTTGCGCACTGATGACGCTGGCGATGGCCGCCTTCACGCTCAACGACACCTGCATGAAGGCGCTGACTGTCGAAATTCCTCTCTATCAGGCACTGGTTCTGCGCGGTGTGCTGACGACGGTGGCGCTTGTCGCTATCGGGCTGAGCACGGGCGGGCTCTGGCTGCGCCTGGGGCGGCGAGATGCGGTTCTGGTCTTTTTTCGCACGATCGGAGAGGTCGGAGGCACGGCGGCATTCCTGACCGCGCTGATGCATATGCCCCTGGCCAATCTTTCGGCAATCATGCAGGCACTGCCCCTTGCCGTCACTCTGGTGGCGGCGCTGTTCTTGCGTGAAACGGTCGGCTGGCGGCGCCTGATCGCCATTCTGGTCGGGTTTTTCGGGGTCCTGCTGATCGTGCGGCCCGGCTCGCAGGGGTTCGATATCTGGTCGCTCGTTGGCCTTGCCGCGGTGGCATTTGTGGTCTTGCGCGACCTCGCGACCCGCCGCCTGTCGGCCCATGTCCCGTCGGTCACCGTTGCCGTCTATGCTGCCGCAAGTGTCACCATGCTCGGCCTGGCGGGTGTGCCCTATACCGGATGGGTGCCGGTTTCGCTGGTGAACGCCATGCTGATCGGCGGTGCGACCAGTTCCGTGATCATCGGGTATATGGTGGTCGTGATGGCCATGCGTGTCGGAGAAGTGGGTATAGTGGCGCCATTCCGCTATACCGCGCTGATTTTTGCGATCGCCCTGGGCTGGGTGGCGTTCCGGCAGTTGCCCGACGCCTGGACCCTGAGCGGCGCGTCGATTGTCATCGTGACCGGCATCTACACCTTCTACCGAGAACGCCGCGCCGGCCAGAGGCTGACCATTTCCAGGACGGCGCCATTGCGCCTTCGCTGACGCTTGATGCGACGGTCTCATTTACAACGCTTCCCCGGTGCAGTAGGACCGCGCCAAGTGCCGCCTTGCATGTCGGTCAGAAACGGGACGTCCCATGGTCAAAGTGTCCATTGTCATTCCCGCCCGGAATGAAGCGGCGAATATCGACGCTCTGCTGGATGAGATCGCGGCGGCCTGCACGCCCGTTGCAGATCATGAAGTGATCGTGGTCGATGACGGATCCGATGATGCCACGAGCCAGGCCGTTCAGGCGCGGATGGCCAATCACGACAACCTGCGGCTGATCCGGCATGATCGCTCGGCCGGGCAGAGCGCTGCGGTTCATAGCGGCGTTCTTGCGGCGAAGGCGGGTATCGTCTGTACCCTTGACGGCGATGGGCAGAACCCGCCCGCCGAATTGCCGAAACTGTTTTTGCCGCTGCTGGCTGACGGGGCCGAGGCGATAGGAATCGTCGCGGGGCAGCGGGTCGGCCGGCAAGACACCCTGTCAAAGAAACTCGCCTCGCGCTTTGCCAACGGCCTGCGGTCATGGATGTTGCGCGACGGGACCCGCGATACCGGCTGCGGGTTGAAGGCCTTCCGGCGCGACGCTTTCCTGCGTTTGCCCTTTTTCAATCACATGCACCGCTATCTGCCGGCGCTTTTTGCCCGCGACGGGTGGCAGGTGGCCCATGTCGACGTGAGCCACAGGCCGCGCGGGGCCGGGCGGTCGAACTACAACAACCTTCAGCGTGGTTTGGTTGGCGCGGTCGATCTCTTTGGGGTCATGTGGCTGTTGCGGCGGCGCAAAACGTCGGCGCCGGTAGAACTCCGTAAGGGCGGTTGAAAGGATTTCCTATGGAAACGTTGATGGGATGGTTTCGGGTCGAGACATCCGCCCAGCTTTGGTGGGTGGTGTTTGGCCTTGCCGGCCAGTTGATGTTCACCGGCCGGTTTCTGGTGCAGTGGATCGCCTCTGAAAAGGCGCGCAGATCCGTGATGCCGATCGCCTTTTGGTACTTTTCGATTGGCGGCGGTCTGATTCTGCTCAGCTATGCGATCCACCGGGCTGATCCTGTATTCATTCTGGGCCAGTCGCTGGGCGTGTTCATCTATTCGCGCAACCTTTGGCTGATCCGCAAGGAAGCCCGCGCCGATGCCTGAGCGCCAGGGCTGGTTCCTGCCGGCATCGGCGCTGGTCGGTGCGGTCACTCTGGCCCGCCTCGCCGCGCTCTGGTTCGACCGAACCGACCTTTTTGTCGATGAAAGCCAATACTGGCTATGGGGCCAGCGGCTCGATTTCGGGTATTTTTCCAAACCGCCGCTGATCGCCTGGGTGATCCGGGGCGTCACCGAACTGGCCGGCAGCGATGCGGCCTTCTGGGTGCGGTTACCCGGGGCCATCCTGCATGGCGTGACGGCGCTGATCCTTGCTGCGCTGGCGGCGTATCTGTTCGACCGGCGCGCGGCGATCTGGGTGGCGATAAGCTATGCGACGTTGCCGATGGCCGCATTGGGCAGCCTGCTGATGTCCACCGACACGGTGATGGCGCCCCTGTTCGCGGCGGCGCTCT
This sequence comes from Paracoccaceae bacterium, assembly GCA_020446815.1. Taxonomy (GTDB): domain Bacteria; phylum Pseudomonadota; class Alphaproteobacteria; order Rhodobacterales; family Rhodobacteraceae; genus Albidovulum. The sequence goes on along the minus strand of JAGRDY010000025.1, from coordinate 5,181 downwards.
GTTTTCATTTCCGCCTGGCCCACACAGGCCAGGCGCGTTTTGCCGGGCTCGCTGGGGCGGCGATCGGGCTGGCCTTTCTTGCGAAATATGCCGCGATCTATTTTTTCGTCGGTGCTGCCGTGGCGGCGATCTGGTTGCCGGGAATGCGCATTTCATGGCGTAACGCGGCCCTTATGGGGGTGGTATTCCTGCTTTGCATCGCGCCCAACATCTGGTGGAACCTGTCGAATAATCTGATCACGCTGCATCACACAGGCGATAACATCGACTGGGCAGACGACCTTTCCGACCTGCTCGATCTTGAATACGACGAAGGCGCCACATTCTTTCTCAGCCAGTTCGCGGTCTTTGGTCCGGTTCTTTTTGCGGCGCTGCTTTGGGGTTACTGGCGGCCTTCTACGCCCGATATGCGCGCCCTGACACTGTTTTCGATGCCGGTATTGGCGATCGTCTGCCTTGAGGCACTTTTGTCGCGCGCCTATGCCAATTGGGCTGTCGCAGCCTATTTTTCAGGTACGCTGGTGGCGGTGCCGTTGCTGGTTCGCCACGCGCCCGCGCTCTTGCGCCTGTCGCTGGTCATCAATGCGGCCATCGCGATCCTTCTGCCGCTGCTGACGATCATTGCGCCCGCGCCGGCCTGGAACGGCAAGCCGTTGCTGGCGCGGTATCTGGGTCGCGCCGATTTGAGTCGGCAGATCATCGCCGCCGCGCAGGCGACCGGGGCCAAGGGCGTGGTCGCGGCGGAGCGCGGCATACTCGCCGATCTTTTCCATACCGGTGCCGGCAGCGGCTTGCGTTTTTACGCGCCGCGCCCCAGGGGCCGGCCGCAAAATTATTATGAACAGAACTTCGCCTTGCCGGAATCAGCGGATGATCTTCTGGCCGTGCTGCCCGCGGCACCTGTCTGCCAGGGGACCATTCAGCCAACCGTCGCCGGGTTTTCCACCGATGGCGGCGCCTATCAGGGCCATGGCTATTCGGCTTATCTGTTGTCGAGGGAGTGCCTGAATGTTCTTTGGTGATCATCGCCGATGCGCCGGGCTTCTGGCGGCAGGGTTCATTCTGGCCATCGGCCTTTTTGCCCTCTGGCCGCATTTGGATATCCGGGTTTCCGGCCTGTTCTATGATCCCGCCGCCGGTTTCTGGTTGGCCGCCAGCCCCTGTCTGGAACGGCTGCGCATGGTGGTTTGGCACCTCAGTACCGGCATGGTGCTGTTTTCCATCATCGCTCTGGCCGCGTCCCTATCGGGCAGGCCGCTGCCCTCCATCCAGACCCGTCAGGCGGCGTTCATCTTTCTGCTTTATCTTCTTGGCCCGTTGCTTTTGGTCAACGGCATCCTGAAATCCCATTGGGGCAGGGCGCGGCCCGCCGACATCGTCGAATTCGGCGGAACCAGGATGTTCTCGCCGCCCTATCTTCCCGCCGATCAATGCGCGTCGAACTGTTCGTTCGTATCGGGCGAAGGGGCGGCGGCGGTCGCTTTGGCGATATCGCTCTATGTGCTGGCGCCCTCGGTCCGGCGGGCGGTGCCGGGCCGGGTATTCAAGCTTTATGTGGCGCTTGCCGTCATCGCGCCTTCGCTCGGCATCGTTCTGCGCGTCGCTGCCGGGCGGCATTTTCTGTCCGATACGGTTTTCGCCGCCCTTCTGGTTGCCGGAATCGCGGTGTTGCTCGATTGGATGCTGCCGGTCAAAAAGGCCAACGGAACCCCCGACGCCCTCTGTTGACAAGGCCGGCGACTCCCCCTATACGGCGCCCACTTGGGCTGCGGCTAAGTCTCCGTCGGTCTGGGTATCAAAATTGAAGTGGTCACGATCCGGGCCTTTGCGCCTCGATCCTCTGGAATTCCACCGTATCGTCCTCGCAAAGGGGCGAATGCGGTTTTGGTGTTTTGTGAAGGCACAGAATGCCGTCGAGAAGTGGCGCATCCGGGTCTGGGTGCGAGTATTGACGAACATGCAACACGAGGAACGTGAATGCCAACGATCCAACAGCTGATCCGCAAGCCGCGGTCGCCGAAAGTAAAGAGGTCCAAGTCCCAGCACCTGGAATCCTGCCCGCAAAAACGCGGCGTCTGTACGCGCGTTTACACAACGACCCCGAAAAAGCCGAACTCGGCCATGCGCAAGGTTGCCAAGGTGCGCCTGACCAATGGTTTCGAGGTGATCAGCTATATCCCCGGTGAAAAGCACAATCTTCAGGAACACTCGGTCGTCCTGATCCGTGGCGGCCGGGTAAAGGACCTTCCCGGTGTGCGTTACCACATCCTACGCGGTGTTCTCGATACGCAAGGCGTCAAGGATCGTCGCCAGCGTCGGTCGAAATACGGCGCGAAGCGTCCGAAATAAGGAGGGGTTGATATGTCACGTCGTCACGCCGCTGAAAAACGCGAAGTACTGCCGGACGCCAAATATGGCGACAAGATCCTGACCAAATTCATGAACAACCTGATGGTTGATGGCAAGAAATCGGTTGCCGAACGTATTGTCTACAACGCCCTTGAGCGTGTCGAAGGCAAGCTGAAGCGTCAGCCGATCGAAGCCTTCCATGAAGCGCTGGAAAACGTCAAACCCTCGCTCGAGGTGCGGTCGCGCCGTGTGGGCGGTGCCACCTATCAGGTGCCCGTCGAAGTGCGCCCCGAACGCCGCGAGGCCCTGGCCATCCGCTGGCTGATCATCGCCGCGAAAAAGCGCAACGAAAACACCATGGAAGAGCGTCTCGCGGGCGAGCTTCTCGATGCCGTGAATTCACGCGGAACCGCCGTGAAGAAGCGCGAAGACACCCACAAGATGGCCGACGCCAACAAAGCGTTCAGCCACTACCGCTGGTAAGCGGAAGGAAGATCCAAAATGGCACGCGACTACCAACTCAACCGTTACCGTAACTTCGGGATCATGGCCCATATCGACGCGGGCAAGACCACGACGACCGAGCGGATCCTGTTCTACACCGGCAAGTCCCACAAGATCGGCGAAGTCCATGACGGTGCCGCCACGATGGACTGGATGGAACAGGAACAGGAGCGTGGCATCACGATCACCTCGGCTGCGACCACCACGTTCTGGCAACGCCAGGAAGACCCGACCGCCGAGGGCATGTCCGACACCAAGTACCGGTTCAACATCATTGACACGCCGGGCCACGTCGACTTCACCATCGAGGTCGAACGTTCGCTCGCCGTTCTCGACGGGGCGGTCTGCCTGCTCGACGCCAATGCCGGGGTCGAGCCGCAGACCGAGACAGTCTGGCGCCAGGCCGACCGCTACAAGGTGCCGCGGATCGTCTTCGTCAACAAGATGGACAAGATCGGCGCCGACTTCTTCAACTGCGTGAAGATGATCAAGGACCGCACCGGCGCGACGCCTGCGCCCATCGCGCTGCCGATCGGCGCCGAGGACAAGCTCGAAGGCATCGTCGACCTGATCAAGATGGAAGAATGGATCTGGGAAGGCGAAGACCTGGGCGCCTCCTGGGTGCGCAAGCCGATCCGTGCGTCGCTGAAGGATATGGCCGACGAATGGCGCGGCAAGCTCATCGAACTCGCCGTGGAACAGGACGACGACGCGATGATGGCCTATCTCGAGGGCGAAGAACCCGACGAGGCGACGCTGCGCAAGCTGATCCGCAAGGGTACACTTTCGTTGACCTTCGTTCCCGTGACCGCCGGTTCGGCGTTCAAGAACAAGGGCGTTCAGCCGCTTCTGAACTCGGTCATCGACTTTCTGCCCTCGCCGCTCGACGTGCAGGCCTATATGGGCTTTTCGCCCGACGACGAAACCGAAGAACGCAACATCGCCCGCTCGGCCGACGATGCGCAACCCTTCGCGGCACTCGCCTTCAAGATCATGAACGACCCGTTCGTGGGGTCGCTCACCTTTACCCGCATCTATTCCGGTCAACTCAAGAAGGGTGACCAGATCATGAATACGACAAAGGGCAAGCGTGAGCGAATCGGCCGCATGATGATGATGCACGCCATCAACCGCGAAGAGATCGAAGAAGCCTTTGCCGGCGACATCATCGCGCTGGCCGGTCTGAAGGAAACCACCACCGGCGATACATTGTCGGATATCAACAAGCAGGTGGTTCTCGAAACCATGACCTTCCCCGATCCGGTGATCGAGATCGCGGTCGAGCCGAAGACCAAGGCCGATCAGGAAAAGATGGGCATCGCCCTGGCCCGCCTGGCCGCCGAGGACCCGTCCTTCCGCGTCGAGACCGATTTCGAATCCGGTCAGACGATCATGAAGGGCATGGGCGAACTTCACCTCGACATTCTCGTCGACCGGATGAAGCGCGAATTCAAGGTCGAGGCGAATATCGGTGCGCCGCAGGTGGCCTATCGGGAAACCGTCAGCCGCGAGGCCGAGATCGACTATACTCACAAGAAACAGACCGGTGGCACCGGCCAGTTCGCGCGGGTGAAACTGTTGATCTCGCCGACCGAACCGGGCGAGGGATATTCCTTCGAATCCAAGATCGTCGGCGGCAACGTGCCCAAGGAATATATCCCCGGCGTCGAAAAAGGCATCAAGTCGGTGATGGATTCGGGCCCGCTGGCCGGCTTCCCGGTGATCGACTTCAAGGTGCAGTTGCTTGACGGCGCCTATCACGATGTGGATTCGTCGGTTCTCGCCTTTGAAATCGCCGCCCGCGCGGCGATGCGTGACGGCATGAAAAAGGCCGGTGCCAAGCTGCTGGAACCGATCATGAAGGTCGAAGTGGTGACGCCCGAGGAATATACCGGCGGTATCATCGGCGATCTGACCAGCCGTCGCGGCATGGTCCAGGGGCAGGACACGCGCGGAAACGCCAATGTGATCAATTGCATGGTCCCTCTGGCCAACATGTTCGGCTACATCAACAACCTGCGTTCCATGTCTTCGGGGCGCGCGGTGTTCTCGATGCATTTCGACCATTATGAGGCTGTGCCGCAAAACATCTCGGACGAGATTCAGAAGAAATACGCATGACGTGGTGGGCGGATCGCCCACCCTACAAACCCCGTAGGGTGCGTGTTCACACGCACCACCACTGAAACAAGGAGGCCATCATGGCAAAGGCAAAGTTTGAACGCAACAAACCGCATGTGAACGTCGGCACGATCGGGCACGTTGACCACGGCAAGACGACGCTGACGGCGGCGATCACCAAGTATTACGGCGATTTCAAGGCGTATG
>JAGRDY010000024.1 GCA_020446815.1 Paracoccaceae bacterium | reverse complement strand
TCAGCGAGCCGGTGCCCTTCTTGACGGCGGCAAGGGCGGCAATGCCCAGGCCGACAACGGCAGCGGTCAGCACGACCCAGTCAACGGTCACAGCACCGTCTTCGTCGTTGTTGAACTTCTTCGCGATCTTGAACAGTTTCATGTCATTCTCTCCGATAAGGTTTCGCTCGTTGCACCATCCGCAGCGTGTCCTCCGGGGGGGTCTCACCATATCCCGTCTTCGTCGCGGCATGTAACCGTTTTGATGGTGAATCGTGACCCAAGTACGGCAGAGATCGTACATTTTCGTTTCTTTCTCGCGAAAACCAGAAACAATATTTCTGAATGTTTCGTTAATGGAAATGCGATTTCGACCGGTCAGCGGGCATATTTTCCTTGTTGCGAAGGCATTTGAGGCTCGTGGCTTCACGATCGCAGGATAAAGCCTGACAGCAGGTCGCACGTTGACCGGCTCAGGCGATGATATCGGGTGTCAGGATATCCTCGATCCGGGCGATCTGATCCTTCAGCCCCAGCTTTTGCTTCTTGAATCGCCGTAAAGTGAGCTGATCACTGCGCCCCGAGGTTTCCATTGCGTGAATTGCTTCGTCAAGGTCGCGGTGCTGGCGGCGCAACACCTCCAGATTTACCCGAAGCACTTCGATGCTTTTCATTTCCCTGTCGGCGTCCATGAGAACCCTTCGCTGAGTCGGCGCAATCCGAGCCGATGGAAGATAGCAATTTCGGACGAACGCGGAAAGGGTTTCGAAGGTCGCACCCCTTGCCACCGAACCGGCCAATAGCCATATCGTCGGTAACGGTCGCCGAATCCGGGGCCGCAACCGCACTGTCGCTTGATGACGAGGACATGCCCGAGATGACAAAACTGACTTTTGCCGCGCACCCTTTCCTGCTGGGCTTTGATCAATTGGAACGTTTGGTCGAACGCACGGCCAAGGCCGGCAATGAAGGCTATCCACCCTTCAATATCGAACAATCGTCGGAAAACGGATTTCGCATCACCCTGGCCGTGGCCGGTTTTCGCGAGGCCGATCTGGCGATTACCGTCGAAGACCGGCAGCTGGTGATCCGCGGGCGTCAGTCCGATGATGGCGACGACCGGATTTATCTGCATCGCGGAATCGCCGCGCGGGCATTCCAACGCAGTTTCGTGATGGCCGAAGGCGTCGAGGTGGCACAGGCCCTGATGGAAAACGGGCTATTGCACATCGATCTGCACCGGGCGGTTCCCGATCCGGTTGTCCAGACGATCCGCATCGCAAAGGCGGGAAAGTGAGGCAGCGATGGATACGAAATTCAACTTCGCTCCAATGGACGGCAAGCCGATCGTCTATGTAAGACCTGTCGCTTTGCCGGATCTGCCCGTGGAATTGCAAGAACAGGTTCGCGCCGAAGGGCTGCAGACCCTGTATGCCGTGCATGATGCCAACGGAGAAAGGCTGGCACTGGTCAAGGACCGCTGGCTGGCCTTCATGCTTGCGCGCCAGAACGATATGGCGCCCGTCAGCGTTCATTGAAACGTTTCGCGAAACACCTGGTACAGTGAAGATCGCAATATGGCCGGGATTGCCATAGGCGTGGCAGGGACTTGGCGATACCTGATGGATCAGGACATTCGCAAGACACCTTGACAGCACACCAGCATCAGGCTTGCCCGGCCCCGCTCGGCCGCGAAGCTTCCGCTCCAAGCGCCTCATGCCGCCGGCATCAGCCCTGCAATGTCCGCACCCCGATGCCTTCACCACGCGCCTTTATCGCGGCCACGGCAGAGATGCTGGCGGCGGCGGTCGTGAAATAGGGGATCTTGTCGTAAAGGGCCACGGCACGGATCGAACGGCTGTCCTCGATCGCCTGTTGACCTTCGGTGGAGTTGAACAGCAGAGCGATTTCGCCGTTCTTCAGCCGGTCGACGATATGCAGCTTTCCCTCTTGGCGGCCTTCGTAGACCTTGTTGACGGTCTCGGCTTTGACGCCGTTCTCGGCGAGAAAGGCGGCGGTGCCGCGGGTGGCGATGATCTCGAAGCCCATGGCGGCCAGATCGCGGGCGGCGGCGGCCATTTCCGGCGTCTTGTCCATGTCCTTGATCGAGATGAAGACCCGGCCCGTCTCTGGCAGGTGGGTGCCGGCGCCGATCTGGGCCTTGAGAAAGGCCAGCGGGAAGGTCCGGTCCCAGCCCATCACCTCGCCGGTCGAGCGCATTTCGGGGCCGAGAATCGTGTCGACGCCGGGGAAACGGGCGAAGGGCATGACCGCTTCCTTGACGGAAAACCACGGGGTGATCGGGTCTGCCAGGGTCAGCGGATCGGCATAGGGCAGGGGGGTGTCGGGGCCGACGCCCTGGGCATAGGGCGCGCGCATGGGGAAGTTGGCAAGCGGCTCTCCGGCCATGAGGCGCGCGGCGATCGAGGCGATGGCGGAATCGGTGGCCTTGGCGACGAAGGGTACGGTGCGCGAGGCGCGGGGATTGACCTCGAGCACATGGATCACCGCATCCTTGATGGCGAACTGGACGTTCATCAAGCCCTTGACCTTGAGCGCCAGCGCCATGGCGACAGTCTGTTTTTTCAGCTCGGCGACGGTGGCAGGTGTAAGCGAGTGGGGCGGCAGGCAGCAGGCGGAATCGCCCGAATGCACGCCCGCTTCCTCGATATGTTCCATGATGCCCGCGACATGGACGTTCTGTCCGTCGCAAAGCGCGTCGACATCGACCTCGATGGCATTTTGCAGGTAACTGTCGAGCAATACCGGGTTGCGCCCCGAGACGGTGACCGCGTGGGTGATGTAGCGCTTGAGGCTCTCCATGTCGCGCACGATTTCCATCGCGCGCCCTCCAAGGACATAGGAGGGGCGAATGACCAACGGGAAGCCGACCCGATCGGAAATCGCGATGGCCTCGGCATCGGATGAGGCGATGCCGTTCACCGGCTGCCTGAGGCCAAGGTCTTGCAGGAGCTTCTGAAACCGTTCGCGATCCTCGGCAAGGTCGATCGCGTCGGGGGTGGTACCGAGGATCGGGATGCCCTCTGCTTCGAGCGCGTTGGCGAGCTTCAGCGGCGTCTGGCCGCCGAACTGGACGATGACGCCGTGCAGCGTGCCGCTTTCCCGCTCCACGCGAAGGATTTCGAGCACATGTTCCAGTGTCAGCGGCTCGAAATAGAGCCGGTCGGAGGTGTCGTAATCGGTTGAAACGGTCTCCGGGTTGCAGTTGATCATGATCGTCTCATAGCCCGCCTTGGTCAGCGCGAAGCAGGCATGACAGCAGCAGTAGTCGAACTCGATCCCCTGGCCGATCCGGTTCGGGCCGCCGCCGAGGATGACGACCTTCTTCGCGTCCGAGGGTCGCGCCTCGCATTCCACCTCGCCCATGGCAGAAGATTCGTAGGTGGAATACATGTAGGGTGTCTGGGCCTCGAACTCGGCGGCGCAGGTGTCGATGCGCTTGAAGACGGAATTGACGCCAAGCCGGGCGCGGGCGCGGCGCACCTCGGCTTCGTCGCTGCCGGTGAGGGCGGCCAGGCGGGCATCGGTGAAACCCATCATCTTGAGGCCGCGGAGGCCGGTTTCCGTGGTCGGCAGGCCGTCTTTGCGGATTTCCGCCTCTTGTTCGATAATCTCACTGATCCGCGCAAGGAACCACGGATCGAACGCCGTCGCATGTTGGATTTCGTCAATTGTGAGCCCGTGCCGCATGGCCTGTGCGATCAACCGGAGGCGGTCGGGTGTCTGGGCGGAGATGGCCTTGATGACGGCCGAGCGTTCGGGGGCGCCGTCAATGGCGATCTCATCGAAACCGGTCAGACCGGTTTCCATGCTCGCCAGCGCCTTTTGCAGGCTTTCGTGAATCGTGCGGCCGATGGCCATCGCCTCGCCCACAGATTTCATCGCGGTCGTCAGTTCGGGTTTCGCGCCGGGGAATTTCTCAAACGCGAAGCGGGGGATCTTGGTCACCACATAGTCGATGGTCGGCTCGAAGCTCGCCGGGGTCACTTTCGTGATGTCGTTGTCCAACTCGTCGAGCGTGTAGCCGACGGCGAGCTTGGCGGCGATCTTGGCGATGGGAAAGCCGGTGGCCTTCGACGCCAGCGCCGAAGAGCGCGAGACCCGCGGGTTCATCTCGATCACCACCATGCGGCCGTCGGCGGGGTTGACCGCCCATTGCACGTTGGAGCCGCCGGTTTCCACCCCGATCTCGCGCAGGACGGCGATGGAGGCGCCCCGCATGATCTGGTATTCCTTGTCGGTCAGCGTCAGCGCCGGCGCCACGGTGATCGAATCGCCCGTATGCACCCCCATCGGATCGACGTTCTCGATGGCGCAGACGATGATGGCGTTGTCCGCGCGGTCGCGGACCACCTCCATCTCGAATTCCTTCCAGCCAAGCAGCGACTCGTCGATCAGGACCTGGGCTACCGGCGAGGCATCGAGGCCCGAGCGCACGATGGATTCGTAATCGTCGCGGTTGTAGGCGACGCCGCCGCCGGTGCCGCCAAGCGTGAAGGCCGGGCGGATGATCGCGGGCAGGCCGATTTCCTCAAGCGCCGTCATGGCTTCGGCCACGCCCGCGTTGATGTCGTGCTTGCCGTTCGGCTTCTTGGGGGCCGACACGATGGTTGCCCTGGGGTTCTCGAGCCCGATCCGCTCCATCGCCTCGCGGAAGAGTTTGCGGTCCTCGGCCATTTCGATGGCCCGCCGGTTGGCGCCGATAAGTTCGACCTTGAACTTGTCAAGAACCCCCATATCGGCAAGCGCCAGCGAGGTGTTCAGCCCGGTCTGCCCGCCCATCGTCGGCAACAGCGCGTCGGGGCGCTCATGCTCGATGATCTTGGCGACGATCTCGGGGGTGATCGGCTCGATATAGGTGGCGTCGGCGAGGCCCGGGTCGGTCATGATCGTGGCCGGGTTGGAGTTGACGAGGATCACCCGGTAGCCTTCCTCGCGCAGCGCCTTGCAGGCCTGGGCGCCGGAATAGTCGAATTCGCAGGCCTGACCGATGACGATGGGTCCGGCGCCGATGATCATGATCGATCTGATATCGGTTCTTTTCGGCATCGTCCCTGACCCCTGGTCGCGCAAATTGACGGGGTTATAGACGCAACGGCACGGGGCGCAAGGGGGAGGTGGGCTATTTGGCGCCGGCGGGCAATCGGCGCAAGCCGGTCAGCAGCGCCGCCAGCAGCGCCAGCCAGAGCGCCGACATCAGCCAGACGTAATCGGCGCTGGGCCAGGGCAGGCGGCCGATTTCGGCGAAAACGACGGTCAGCGAAGGCAGGCCTAGCGCGGCGAACAGGATCAGCGACCGGCGCAGCGGGACGACGGCAATGATCCCCGGCAAGAGCAGCATCGGCAGGACGTAATAGTGAAGCCAGCCGAGCGGGCCGAACAGGGGCACGATGATGGACAGCGCCAGAAGGCCGAACCCGCGGCGCAGCGGGCCTTGCAGGTCCCGCAACGCGAGACCGAAGGCGATCATCAGGGCGGCGCCGGCCAGACCCGGCAGAGGAGCGAACCAGCCGGGAATGGTCTGGATGATATGGTTGGCCTCGTCCGTGGGGATCGGTGCGGCAAGCGACAGACCCGAGGCAAGCGCGGGCAGGGCGGCGCGCAGCGACACGTTGCCCGCCGACAGAAGCGCCGTGTCGGCGACGGCGCGCAGGCTGGCCAGAAAATCGCCGTGCAGCGGCCATCCCGCAAGCGCCAGGCTGAGCAGCCCAAGCCCGCCGCCGATCGCCGCAAAGCTGGCCAGCGCCCGCCATTGCCGGTCGATCAGAAATACCAGGACGAAGGCCGCAGGCGACAGCTTGATGGAGGCGGCAAGCGCCAGCGCGGCCCCCGCGGCGACAGGGCGGCGGGCGCCCAGCCGTTCGAATGCCAGCAGGGTAAGGAAATTGACGGTGATGCTGGGGTTGTTGAACCACAGTGCCGTATAGGCGGGGATCATCGTCGACAGGAGCGCCACGCCGATGGCCGACTTCAGCCAGAGCTGCGCCCCCGGCAAGGGCAGGATGCGCATGGCCAGAAAGGCCGAGGCGGCCAGCATCGGCACCTGAACGCAGGTCACGGCATTGGCAAAGCCCTGCGGGCTCATCGCTGCCGTCAGCGGCGCGGTCAGCACCGCCCAGAGCGGCGGGTAGACATAGGGAAAGCTGCCCAGATCGTAAATGCCCAACTGTTGCTGAATCGGTATCCATTCAGCCGCCGTGCCGCCATAAAAACCGAACGGGGTTGCGTAGATCAGATCTGGCTGGCCCTGCTGCCAGAGGGCGCCGGCGATATAGAGCGCCGACAGATCCTCGGGCCAGATATCCCATTGCAGAACGATGGTCGCGGCAGACCAGAGCGCCAGAAACAGCAGGGCCAGAATGCTGTCCTGCCGGGCGGACAGGGCGGGCAGGAAACGGGGCGGCTGGGTGGCGCTGCGGGTCATCGGGATCGGTCGTTTGGCACGGTATCGCGGGTTCGGGGCAAAACCTAGCGGCGGGCCGTGGCATTGAAAAGGCGGCTTTGTGGCGGGGCTTGCCCTTGACTTCGCCGCCCGTCCGCGCTCAATCGGCGCGACCGATCTGACCGCCTCGCGAAAGGGGACGCTTATGCACGCTTACCGCAGCCATACCTGCGCCGAACTCAACGCATCGAATGCCGGTGACACTGTCCGCCTGGCCGGTTGGGTGCACCGTGTGCGCGACCACGGCGGTGTGCTTTTCATCGACCTGCGCGACCATTACGGGATGACCCAGGTGCTGGCCGACAGCGACAGCGCGGCGTTCGCGGCGATCGAGAAGCTGCGCGCGGAAACGGTGGTGCGCATCGACGGGCGCGTTAAGGCGCGCGATGCGGGGCTGGTCAACCCCAAGATCGCCACCGGCGAAATCGAGGTCTATGTGACCGACATGACGGTTCTGGGCACGGCCGAGGAATTGCCGCTGCCGGTATTCGGCGATCAGGATTATCCCGAGGAAACCCGGCTCAGCTACCGGTTTCTCGATCTGCGCCGCGAGGGGTTGCATGCCAACATGATGCTTCGCTCGAATGTCGTGCGCTCGATGCGCCGGCGCATGTGGGATGCCGGTTTCAACGAATTCCAGACGCCGATCATCACCGCGTCGTCGCCCGAAGGCGCGCGCGATTTTCTGGTGCCGTCACGGCTGCATCCGGGCAAGTTCTATGCCCTGCCGCAGGCGCCCCAGCAGTTCAAGCAGCTGATCATGGTTTCCGGCTTTGACAAGTATTTCCAGATCGCCCCCTGCTTTCGCGACGAAGACCCGCGCGCCGACCGTTCGCCCACCGATTTCTATCAGCTCGATGTCGAGATGAGCTTTGTCGAGCAGCAGGACGTGTTCGAAGCGGTTCAGCCGGTGCTGGCAGGCGTGTTCGAGGAATTCGGCGGCGGCCGCAAGGTCGATGTGGACTGGCCGCAGATTTCCTACCGCGACGCGGCGCTCTGGTACGGCACCGACAAGCCCGACCTGCGCAACCCGATCAAGATGGAAGTGGTGAGTGAGCATTTCCGCGGTTCGGGCTTTGCCATTTTCGCCAAGCTGCTGGAGAACGAAGGCACCGAAATCCGCGCCATCCCGGCGCCGGGGGGTGGCAGCCGCAAGTTCTGCGACCGGATGAACAGCTTCGCGCAGGAACAGGGATTGCCCGGCATGGGCTATATCTTCTGGCGCGATCAGGGTGCGGGCATGGAGGCCGCCGGCCCGCTGGCAAAGAACATCGGCCCCGAGCGGACCGAGGCGATCCGCCAGCAGCTTGGCCTTGGCGTCGGCGATGCGGCGTTTTTCCTCGGCGGCAAGCCCAAGGCGTTCGAGGCTGTGGCAGGGCGTGCCCGCACCGTGATCGGCGAGGAACTGGGCCTGACCGAAACCGACCGTTTCGCCTTTGCCTGGATCGTCGATTTCCCGATCTACGAACGCGACGAGGAAACCGGCAAGATTGATTTCGAACACAACCCCTTTTCGATGCCGCAGGGCGGGATGGCGGCGCTGGAGGGCGATCCGCTGGAGGTTCTGGGCTATCAGTACGACCTGGCGTGCAACGGTTATGAAATCGTGTCCGGCGCGATCCGCAACCACCGCCCCGAGATCATGTTCAAGGCCTTCGAGATCGCCGGTTACGGCAGGGATGAGGTTGAAAAGCGCTTTGGCGGCATGGTCAAGGCGTTTCGTTATGGCGCGCCGCCGCACGGAGGCTGTGCCGCCGGGATCGACCGGATCGTCATGCTGCTGGCCGACGAGGCCAACATCCGCGAGGTGATCATGTTTCCGATGAACCAGCGCGCCGAAGATCTGATGATGTCCGCGCCGAGCGATCCGACCAACGAACAGTTGCGGGAACTCGGGCTGCGAGTGCTGCCCAAAGAGAACTAGGGCGTTTCGGGACAATCCTGAATCGCCAAACCCTGCCACGTCTTGGGCGCTTTCGGGCTTGTCGTCGGCACCGGCCTGATTGCCCCGGACCGTCCAGCCGGCGCGGATACCGCGGCCGAACAGTCCGAGACAGGGGCCCGAGGTTCAGGCCTCAATCAGATCGTACTGCTCATCCGGCTTGCGGAAATGTTCGCGTTTGCGGGTGGACAGGTCGTTCACCTGCCGGCGACCCGGCGCCAGAATGCGGGCGTTCCTGCCCCGCGTTCCGCACAGGGTGACCTCTGTCGCATTGCGGAAATAAAACCTGCGCCACGCCCGTCAGAGCCACCATCCTTGCGTTCCTTGTGCCAGATGAGATTCGACCCTTTCGCGAACCCCCAAGCCGAAAGCACCTTCAAACCATCGGGCAGCAGGGCATTGGGCACCCAAAGATAGCAATGCGCCCGTTCATCCAGATGGCGGGCGACGGGCGGATCACCAATTTCTTCGAGGGCGAGCGTCGGGTCGCGCGACAGGCGTTAGTGTTCGCGCGCGGCCTTGCCGGTGCGGTTGGTAAAACGCCAGGGGAGGGGCGGCCAGAATGCATCCGAAACGGCCCCAGCGCAGAATTCGGGGCAGGTCCTGAGATGGCGTGGATGGCATATCCAGCTTATTGAGTCTGTCTGCGACAATCCACAAACGGAACAGTGCGGGAACGAAACCAGATGATCAATCAACAAGGCCTTCGCCGACCCGGTGGCGCGGCGTGGCTATGGGAAAACCCCGGTTATTGTGAAACGCGATGGGCCGGAAAAACCAAAGGCCACCCCGGATTCCGGAGGCGGCCTTTTGGATTCGGCGCATGGCCGGCCTTGCGATCAGAGTGCCGAAGCGGCGGTCGCGGCGATCGAGAAGGTCAGCGACAGGGCACCGACGGCGAAAACCGTCCAGTGCGCGGCGCGGGTCAACCGCTCATTCAGCGCGATGCGGATGATCTTGTCACTCATGTCTGGTTCCCCTTGGCGGCGGGCCCGGCAGATGGGCTTTTCGGTTGCAACCAATCTCCGGCCGGAATGCGGCATGATTGCGGTAGACTTGGTGCGGGATCGGGGCAATTTCGGTGCCATTTGGCGGCGCCTGGAGGCGCATCGGCGCAGGCATGGCGCGCGAAAGGCGGCTCGCGGGGCCACGCCGGGCGCGCATGGCGAGGCCGCTCGGTTCTGGCCAATCAAGCAAGATTCCCGGACGCGCCACAGTGGCCGCGCGACCTTCGGCGTGTTGCCGGGGTCGGGCGTGCCCCTTGCCGGGTTATCCGGTGGTCAGGCCGGGGGCTCAGCCTCGGGCCGGTTTGCGGTTGCCTTGGGTAGCCCGCCAGCGCCCGCCAGTGCCCTGTCCCTGCAGCTGCGTCACAGCAACCCGCGTGCCGCGAGATCCGCGCGCAACTCCCCCGGCCCGGTGAAATGCAATGCCTGCCAGCCTGCCGCCCGCGCCCCTTCGACATTGCGCAAACTGTCATCGATGAACAGGCACTCCTCGGGGCGCAGTCCGTTGCGCGCGGTCAGCAACTGATAGATCCGTGCGTCGGGCTTGATCAGCCTCTCATGCCCTGACACCACCACATCCTCGAAGGCTTCGCGCAACTCGGGGTGGATCGCTTGCGCCACGGGCCAGGTCTCGACGCCCCAATTGGTCAGCCCGAAAACCCGCCGGCCGGCCGATTTCAGATCGTTCAGCACCGTCCAGCTTGCCTCGATCTTGTGCTGGATCGTTTCGCCGAAGCGGTCGAATACCCGCGCGACCATGGGCACATGCTGCGGCCAGCGCAGCGCGATCGCGGCCAGAGCCTCGGTGCGTGACCGCCCCATGTCCTGCTCAAGGTTCCAGGCATGAAAGTCGATTTCGGCCAGAAATGCATCTATCGCCGCATCATCGGCGAAGGCGTCGCGAAACGGCGCGCGTTTATCCCAGGCGATCAGTACATTGCCGATGTCGAAAACGATATGGGTCACGCAGTCCTCGCCCGTCCTGTCGTCGGTGCGCCCCGCCAGAGCCCGCGGCGGCGCACCTTTCATTTGTGCGGGGCAATTTGTTTCCTCTCCCCCGCTTGACCTGAACCCGCGCTTGGCCGACATCAGGGCAAGCCAACCGGAGAGAGCCATGCCCGACCCCAACCAAGCCGTGATGGAATTTCTGCTTTCGCGCCGCTCGCGGCCTGCGCGGACGCTTACCACCCCGGTTCCGACGCGCCAAGAGCTGATCGCCATGCTGACCGCCGCCGTGCGTGTCCCCGATCACGGCAAGCTCGAACCCTGGCGCTTTCTGGTGCTGGAAAAACCTGCCCTGACCCGGTTGGCCGGTCTGGTGCGTGACCGTGGGGCCGCGTTGGGCTACAGCGACGAGCAAAATGCCAAACCCATCGCGCAATACCGCGATGCCGATCTGATCGTCGCGGTAATCAAATGCGCCCGCCCCACCGAAAAGATCCCCGAAACCGAACAGACCCTTTCCGCCGGCGCGGTGTGCCTGTCGCTCCTGAATGCCGCGCTTGCCTCGGGCTGGGGGGCGTGCTGGCTGACCGGCTGGCCGGTCAGGGACGAGGTATTCCGCCGCATCGGCCTTGGGCTTGGTGCTGACGAATGGGTGGCCGGGCTGATCCATATCGGCACCGGAACCGCCGTGCCACCTGACCGGCCGCGCCCCGAAATCGCCAGGCTGATCACCTGGGCCGACACGTGATCTTTGCCGATTTCGCCAAGGCGCTCGGCCAGTTCTTCGACCCGCGTTTCCTGCGGGTGCTGTTGATCGGCGTGGCGCTGTCGCTGGCGCTGCTTTTCGGGGTCTATGCCGGTTTTGTGCAGATTCTCGACTGGCTGACGCCAGAAACCTTCACCCTGCCCTGGGTAGGCGAGGTGACCTGGGTCAGGGATCTTCTCGGCTGGGGTTCGCTTGCGCTGATGATCGGGCTGTCGGTGTTCTTGATGGTGCCGGTGGCCTCGGCCTTTACCGGGCTCTTTCTCGATGACGTGGCCAGGGCCGTCGAGGACCGCCACTATCCCGGCCTTGCGCCCGCCCCGCGCCTGCCGCTGAGCGATCTACTGATCGACAGCGTCAATTTTTTCGGACTGCTCGTCGCGGTCAATACCCTCGCCCTTGTCGCCTATGGCTTTGTCGGGCCGTTCGCGCCCCTGTTGTTCTGGGCGGTGAACGGCTATCTGCTGGGGCGCGAATATTTCCAGATGGTGGCGATGCGGCATCTCGGGCGCAAGGGAGCCAAGGCCATGCGCAAGCGGTTTTTTGCAACCATCTGGATCGCCGGCATCTTGATGGCCGCGCCCCTGTCGGTTCCGCTGGTCAATCTGCTGATCCCGGTCCTGGGTGCGGCCACCTTCACCCACCTTTTTCACCGGCTGAACGGCAGCACCGACCGCTGATTGCACGGCATCCTTGCCGCGGGCATTGCGACCCGGCCGCCGCGGATGGCGCCGCTGCCGCGCGCCTCATTCGCCCAGTTCTGCCTCCGGCCCCAGCCTGTTGAACCAGTCGATATCGCGCAATGAAATGAATTCGCCAAGCAGGATAGCCGCGATGAGCGCCCAGACGATCAGCGCGACGACCGAGGTGAGCTTGGCCTTGCGCCATATCTGCGCATCCGCCGGCGCGCCCGGCGGGGTGCCGGGCTCGACCCGGCCGGCCTCGGCCTGCGATCCGGGGCGGATTTGCAGCATGATGAAAAACACCAGAAACCAGATGGTCGCGAACAGGATCAGGCCGCCGGTGATGCTCATCCGACCTGCTCCAGTTCCACCAGACAGCCGTTGAAATCCTTCGGATGCAGGAACAGGACCGGCAAGCCATGTGCCCCGGTCTTCGGCTCGCCGCTGCCCAGAACCCGCGCGCCCGCCGCTTGCAGCCGGTCGCGCGCCGCCAGAATATCCTCGACCTCATAGCAGATATGGTGAATGCCCCCGGCCGGGTTCTTCGCCAGAAATCCGGCGATCGGCGAGGCCTCGCCGAGCGGATGCAGCAGCTCGATCTTGGTATTTGGCAGGTCGATGAAGACCACCGTGACACCGTGATCGGGTTCATCCTGCGGCGCGCCGACACGGGCGCCCAGCGTATCGCGATACTGGGCGATGGCGGCGGCCAGGTCCGGCACCGCAATGGCGACATGGTTCAGACGTCCTATCATGGCGTGCCTCCGCGCGATTTCGACCCGGTTATGACCCGCGCCGAGCCGACGCGCAAGCCGCGGCAGCCGGATCGGGGGGGCTTTACCTTGTGTTAGTCATTAGCTGCCTTAGTTGGCTCATCAAAGCACCGATCAGGATGAAAGGCAGGATATGGACGACGATCTTTGCACATTCATTGCCAGACAGAAACCCAGCGCCGCGCGCCCGTTGACGGGGCTGACGGTTCTGGTGGTCGAAGACAGCCGCTTTGCCTGCGAGGCGCTGCGGCTCATGTGCCTGCGCTCGGGCGCACGCATTCGCCGCGCCGATTGTCTGGCTTCGGCGCGCCGTCACCTGCAATGCTACCGCCCCACCGTGATCATCGTCGACCTCGGCTTGCCCGACGGTTCGGGGGTTGATCTCATCGCCGAGCTGGCGGCGCTGCACCCGCGTGTGCCGGCGCTTCTGGGCACCAGCGGCGACGGCGCCGCCGCGGTCGATGCCATGGCCGCCGGGGCCGACGGATTTCTGGCAAAACCCTATGAAAGTCTTGCCGCCTTTCAACAGGCCATTCTGGCCCCCCTGCCGTCAGCGACCCGCCCGATACGCCCCGTCGCGGGCTGCGACGACCGGGTCCGGCCCGATCCGATCGCGTTTCGCGACGATCTCTGCCACATCGCTGCCGTTCTGGGAAACCGGCCCGACGATGCCATGCTGGGCTATGTCGCCCAATTTCTTACCGGTCTGGCCCGCACCGCCCATGACGCGCCGCTGGAGGCTGCCGCCCGGGCGCTGTCGCGCGACCGACTCGCCGGGCAGCGAACCGCCCACCCGCTTTTGCGCATCAACCACATGGTGCAAGACCGGCTGGCCGCCGACGCGCCGATCTGAAGCTTTGCCTCTGGGCGGCGGTGGCCGGGGAATATCGGCCTGTGGATATGGGCGGGGGGCTATGGGCCTGTGGATATGGAACTGTGGATATGGAACTGTGGATATCGACCGGGGCTACCGGCCCGAGCCGCGTCCAGCCCGATCTCTGCCTGTCATCCGGTTGCCGGGTCGGCCGCCGCCAGCAAGGGCCGTGTCAGATCGGCAAGGCTTTCGCGTTGCGCCCCGCCCGTGTCGAAATTGCCCGGATCGAGCCAGCGGTCAAAGGCCGCCTTGAGCGCGGGCCATTCCTTGTCGATGGCGGCAAACCACGCGGTATCGCGATTGCGCCCCTTGTAGATTGTCGCCTGGCGGAAAACCCCCTCATAGCTCAGCCCCAGGCGCGCCGCCGCGCGCCGCGATGGCAGGTTGAGTGCATCGCATTTCCATTCATACCGCCGATAGCCCGCCTCAAAGGCCCATTCCATCATTAGGAACATCGCTTCGGTGGCCGCTGCCGTGCGCTGCAAGGCGGCGGAAAAATTGATATGGCCCACCTCGATCGACCCCGACGCAGACGTGATCCTCAGATAACTGGCCACCCCCGAAGCCTTGCCCGAAGCCTTGTCGATGATCGCGTAAAACCAGGGATCGGTGCCATCGGCCACACTGGCGATCCAGGCCCGGTACCCCGCCAGATCGGCAAAAGGGCCGTAAGGCAGGTAATCCCATATCCGGTCGTCTGCTGCATTGGCCGCATGCAGCTCCTCTGCATGGGCCAGGCTCAGCCGTTCAAGACGCGCATGGCGCCCTTCCAGCACTGCCCGGTTGGGGGCCACCGGCACCACCCATCCCTCTATGGTCTGACCAAACCGCCGCATCGTCCTTGCTCCCTATTTTTCGGCAAGTTTAAGCGCCAACGAAACGAAATCCAGAAAATTCCGTGATCGGCGCATGCGCGTCACGCCCCGTCCGGTCTTGCCTGTCCGCTTGAGCGCACGCCGAGCCTCGCGCTCGCATCGCCCGGACGATTCCGGGTGTGGCGCAAGATCTTGTTCGCCACCTTCGCCGAGGACGCCGCGGGCGCAAAAAAACCGCGCCCCAAAGGGACGCGGCTTGAAAATCGTGGTCCGCGGATCGTTCAGAACGTGCTGACGATGGTCTGGCTGGACAGGTGGTTGTTGATCTTCGTGGTCAGCGAGCCGGTGCCCTTCTTGACGGCGGCAAGGGCGG
>JAGRDY010000023.1 GCA_020446815.1 Paracoccaceae bacterium | reverse complement strand
TTCACGCAAAACCTCGACCACATCGAGGCCATTTCCATCACCCAGCCGCAGGTCGACGACGGCATAGGCAGGGCGGCTGCCTCTGGCCATGGCGCATCCTGCCGCGACAGTTTCGGCGGTTTGCGGGGCGAAACCCCGCTTTTGCATGGCGCGCGCCAGGCGGTGAACGAAAGGGGCGTCATCGTCAACCAGCAGCAATGTCCGGTCATGGCCCAGATCGTCAATTTTGTCTTCGGCCATGCGGAAGCTCCGGGATTTGCGGTTTTGCCGGTTTTAGGATGTTCGGCAGCCGTGGTCAAACCGGCCTATTTGGCGGCGTCGATGAAACAAGCGGTGCGGTTGGCCACGTCTTGTGGCGCGTCCGAGCGCGAAAAGAACTCCACGAAACCTATGTCGGGAAACATCAGATAGGTTTGGGTCATGTGATCGACCAGGTAGTATTCATCCGTCGGATCATCAGGAACCTTGTAGTAAGTTTTATAGGCTTTGGTGACAGCGTTGATTTGTTCAGGCGATCCGGTCAGGCCCAGTAGGCGCGGATGGATATAGTCCGTCCATTCCTTGAGGACATCGGGTGTATCCCTACGCGGATCGACCGAGATGAAAACCGGGGCCACATCGTAACCCATTTCCTCCAAAATATCGACGGCTTCGGCGTTGCGCGCCGTATCCGTCGGGCAGACATCGGGGCAATAGGTATAGCCGAAATACACCAGGGTCGGGCCGGTGATGACATCTCTCTCGGTGACAAGGCGGTTGTTTTCGTCGATCAGATCGAACGGGCCGCCAACCGTTCCGCCGCCAGCAATCTGGCTGGCCCGGCAATCGGCAAACCGGTCCGCCTTGCCGTATTGCGTCACCGCATAGGTGGCCACCAGGCCAATCGCGATCACCGAAATCGCGGCCAAGACGAAGCTGCGGGTCGATACTTGCATGCGATTTTTCCTTTGACCTGAGGCTGCATTGATCGCTCATTGCGCAGGGGCTATCAATCCAATGCATGAGTTTACCAGTGCCACAAACAGGCTACAGCGCAAAAGCGCAAGACCACAATCCCCGCGAGGATCATAAACACTGGGTGCGCCTGCGCACCTTGATCCTGCTGCGCTGGATGGCGGTCGCCGGGCAACTTGCCGCAATATTCGTGGCCTGGCGCTTTTATGACATCCATCTTGAACTCGTGTATTGCCTCATGGCTGTGGGTACCGCCGTTTTGGCAAATCTCGCCGCCATCTTCGTCATTCCCCAAAGCCGCCGTCTGACGGAAACGGAAACGGTCCTGATGCTGCTTTTCGATACGGTTCAACTTGCCGTGTTGATTTTCCTGACCGGCGGATTGAGCAACCCGTTTGCCCTGCTTTTTCTGGCACCGTCGACGATTGCCGCGACATCCCTAAGGATGCGGGCAACCGTACTGGTCGGAATGGTGACGATTGTACTGGTCACTCTTGTCGCGTTCGTGCACCTGCCGCTTCGGACCAAAGCAGGTGACATTATCGGTGTGCCTGACTTGTTTGGCTTCGGGTTCTGGCTGGCCATTGTCATTGGTGTCATCTTTCTGGGCCAGTATGCGCATCGCGTCGCCTCGGAGATACATTCGATGGGCGATGCGCTTCTTGCCACCCAGATGGCCCTCGCGCGCGAACAAAAACTTACCGATCTGGGCGGCGTCGTTGCGGCGGCGGCGCATGAATTGGGCACGCCTCTCGCCACGATAAAGCTGGTCAGCACCGAATTGGTCGCTGACCTGAGCGATCAGCCTGAATTGCTCCAGGATGCGGAACTTATCCGCGAACAGGCCGACCGGTGCCGCGACATTCTACGCTCGATGGGCAAGGCCGGAAAGGACGATCTCCATCTGCGTTCCGCCCCGCTTGGGGCGGTTGTCGCGGAAGCTGCGGAGCCGCATTCGCAGCGCGGAATCGCGCTTCATATTGACACCGGCACGGCGCCCGACCAGCCCGTCATTTTTCGCAGGCCCGAAATCATCCACGGTTTGCGCAACCTGATCCAGAACGCGGTGGACTTCGCGAAATCCGACGTCTGGATCGAAGTGGAATGGAATTCGGAGCGGATCATGATCCGAATTGTCGACAATGGCAGGGGGTATCCGCCGCTCCTGATTGGCAGGATCGGCGATCCGTTCATGCGCGGCAAGCGAAGCGAAACCAGTGTCGAGCGCCCTGAGTATGACAGTATGGGCTTGGGGCTATTCATCGCCAAGACGCTATTGGAACGCACCGGGGCCAGTTTGAGTTTCTTTAATGCCGCGGACCCATTTTTGTCCGAAGACGAGCACCCTGCCAGGTCAGGCGCCGTTGTCGAAGTTACCTGGCCGCGCCGGGAAATCGAAGCCGATCGCATGGGTGCGCTTGGGGAAAACCAGCAATTCTAGCATGGCCGCAGCGGCTGTGCCCTTCGATGTTGACGGGGAAAGAAAGCATCGGAAAATCAGTTAATATCGCCCTAGGGTTGTAATGTTAACGTCGCGTTAACCACTTACCTTAAATCTGCTTGCCGGGGACGGACCCCCTGGGGAAGAGCGGTTCTGTCATGATGGCACCATACTTGCCTGCTGCCGCGGTGGTTGTTGCGTCGGTTTTCATTACGCTGGCAACGCTTATCCTGTTGACAGTGGTCCCATCGAGGCGCCGGGGCGCAATGGCGGTTTCGGTGCAGTCCCTACCTGCCGATCAGGCTGTGTTTCTGTTCGAGGATCGCGACCTGGTCGACGCCACGCCTTCGGCGAAATCGCTGATCGAGACACTTCCCGAACTCGGCTCGGAATGGGACCGGCTCCTGGCCTATCTGGCGCCGCATTTTATCGCGCTGGAAGATCGAATTTCGCATATTTCCGGGTCGGAAATGGTAGAAATGAAAGGCGGTGAGAAAAGTTCACTTCGCCTGCGCATCGAAGGCATTGACGGGATGCTTCGCGTCAGCGTCGCGGATCTGTCTTTGGAAGGTCAGGCAATCTGGATCGATGGCCTGAGCCAGGGCGCACAGGAGAAGGAGCTTGCCGATCTGCGCGAAACGCTGGCCTGTGCTCCGTTGCTGATCTGGAGAGTCGACACCACAGGAACGATCGTTTGGGCCAACCAGGCCTATATTGCCTGCATTACCGAGCAAGTGCCGATCAAGGACGGTTCATTGACCTGGCCGATTCCGAAGCTGTTTCCTGAAATCCCTGTCGAGGCTCGTTCGGGCGATTGTGCGCGCGCCAGGCTGCACTATCCGCAAGGTTCATTCGGCCAGTGGTATGAGTGGCATTGCCATGCCAGCCCGGCTGGAACTTTGTTTTACGCGCTACGAGCCGATGCCATCGTCAAGGCGGAAAGAGAACTTCACGAATTCGTTCAAACACTGACAAAGACATTTGCCAATCTGTCGATCGGGCTGGCCATTTTCAACCGCCAGCGACAGTTGGCGATGTTCAACCCCGCGCTGATTGATCTGACGTCGCTGGATTTCGAATTTCTTTCATCGAAACCATCGCTCTTTGACTTTTTCGATCGCTTGCGCGAATGCCGGATCATTCCTGAGCCCAAGAACTATCATGGCTGGCGCGATCAGGCTGCGGCGCTTGAATTGGCCGCGGCATCGGGGCAGTTCGAAGAAGTCTGGAATCTTGAAACCGGTCGGACCTACAAGGTCACCGGCCAACCCCACCCGGATGGCGCGTTGGCCTTTCAGATCGAAGACATCAGCGCCGAGACCACATTGTCACGTCATTTTCACTCCGAAGTCGAACTGGGGCAGGAAGTGATCAATGCCATCGGGAATGCGTTTTCGGTTTTTTCGCCGGCGGGTGAACTCATCTTGTCAAACACCGCCTATTCGGCGCTTTGGGGCCTGGATCCCGGCGCGACCCTCGGCGTGATCACCATTTCCGACTCGATCCGGCAATGGCAATCCGCATGCATGCCAACGCCCTTCTGGGACGCATTGCGGGATTTCGTGGTCAGTATCGACGAACGGTCGGATTGGCGTGCGGAAATCCAGCTCAGGGATGGCCGCGCCCTGACATGCGAGGCCATCGCGCTCTCCGGCGGCAGGACTTTGATCGGTTTTGCGGGTTTGATCGAGCCCGACGGTGCGGTGCGCGCCATTTCGTCACGGCCGGCAGCCGGGGAAGCTGCCGAAACCTGATTTGGCCAAATGGCTTGCGAGTGCTGTGTGGCGCAGTAAAAGTCATCGCATGACATCCATGAGCGATCCCATGCCTTCGGTAAAACTTGTCTTGGCGTCGCCGGATGATACGGCGGCGCTGGCCAGATGGCTGGCACCGAGACTTGTGCCAGGCGATGTGGTCTTGCTTGACGGGCCGACAGGTGCAGGCAAATCGCATTTTTGCAGATCACTGATTCAGGCGCGGATGGCCGCGGAAGGCTGGCACGAGGATGTGCCCTCTCCGACTTTCACGTTGGTGCAGATATACGATCTGGCGAATGTGTCGATCTGGCATGCCGATCTTTACCGGTTGACCTCGCCCGAACAGGCCCTGGAGCTCGGCCTGGAAGAGGCATTTTCCGATGCCGTCACCTTGATCGAATGGCCTGACCGGCTGGGCGATCTGGCACCGAAAACCGCACTGACAATGCGTATTTCGCTGAATCCCGAAAGCGACATTCGCACAATTGCGTTTTGTGCCACGGCTCCGCGTTGGACCCCCGTTCTGGCGAGGCTGGCCGAGGACAGGCCGGGTGAAAATGGCTGATCGAAACCATGCCATTGCCGATTTCCTGCGCAAGGCCGGGTGGTCGGATGCGTCGCGCAGACCGCTTGCGGGGGATGCCTCGGCACGGCGTTACGAACGGTTGTGCTTGGGCAGCCGGAGCGCGGTGCTGATGGATGCTCCGCCCGAGAAAGGCGAAAGCGTCCACGCATTTTCGCGAATGGCGCGGTGGCTGCGCGCTGTGGGATTTGCAGCGCCCGGCATTCTGGCAGAAGATGGCGTGCAGGGGATTTTGTTGGTCGAAGATCTGGGCGACGCTGTTTTTGCCCGTCTTGCGGCGCAAAACCCGGGGCATGAAGGCGAACTTTACACCGCCGCAACCGATTTTCTGTCCGCGCTGCACCGCTGCCCTGCGCCGGGATTTCTTGCGCCCATGGATGGTCCGGCGCTGGCAGGGCTCGTCGATGAGGTACTTGCCTGGTATCTGGGGGATACCGGCGGCGCGCACGGCAGGGCCGCAACCGAAATATCGGCACTGATACGCACGGAATGCGACCGGCTTTGCTGTCTGCCTGCGGTCGTATGCTTGCGCGACTTTCATGCCGAAAACCTGATCTGGTTGCCGAAGCGGCAGGGTCATGCCCGCGTGGGGCTGCTTGATTTCCAGGATGCGGTTCTGGCCGATCCGGCCTATGATTTCGCCTCGCTTCTGCAGGATGCGCGCCGCGATGTGTCGCCAGCGACCGAGTCGGCGATGATTGCGCGCTATTGCACCGCAAAAGGCCTGAGCGAAAGGCCCTTCCGGGCTGTCTATGCCCTTTTGGGGGTGCAACGCGCCTTGCGGATCATCGGCATATTCGCGCGGCTTGCCAAGCGCGACGGAAGGGCGCATTACCTCGATTACATTCCTCGGGTCTGGGGGTATCTGCAACGCGATCTCGGGCATCCCGAACTTGCCGCGTTGTCCAGGGCCGTCAACAGCGATTTCCCGCCCCCCACCCCGGAAAGATTGCAAAGGATCAGGGATTCATGTGGCATCGGCCAGACGCTTTGATGCTCTTTGCGGCAGGTTTTGGCACTCGCATGATGCCCCTGACGGCAGCGCGGCCCAAGCCATTGATCGCGGTCGGCGGAAAGGCGTTGATCGACCACGCGCTTGGCCAGGTTGACGGTACTGCCATTCGTAAGATCGTCGTCAACCTGCACTATCTTGCGCCGATGATCCGCGACCACCTGGCGGCGCGGACGGACATAGAATTGTCGGACGAATCGCCGATGCTGCTCGACACCGGCGGCGGCCTTCGGCGGGCTCTGCCCAGGCTGGGGCCGGGGCCGGTCTATACACTCAACACCGACGCGGTCTGGAGCGGTGCCAATGCGCTCGGGCAATTGTCCGAAGCATGGGATCCGTCGCGGATGGGCGGGCTGTTGCTTTTGGTCCCAAAGGAACGGGCAATGGGCCACGACGGGCCCGGAGACTTCGCGATGGGCGATGATGGCTGTCTGTCACGCGGGGCGCAATTCGTCTATACGGGGGCGCAGATCATCACCACCGGCTTGCTCGCCAGGATCACAGAGCCGACATTTTCGCTGAATCGCATCTGGGACATGTTGATGGCCGAAGGACGGTTATTCGGCGTGGCCCATGACGGCAACTGGTGCGATGTTGGCCGGCCCGAGTCGATTCCTCTGGCCGAGGCGCTTTTGAACGGGGGCGGCAATGTTTGATCCGTCAACCGCACCGCGGTTGTTCGCGCTGCCGCCGGGGGTGGATTTCCCCAAGGCGCTGGTCGCAGGTCTTGTCGCACGCATGGCCGACCAGCCGCCCGAGGCTATGGCGAGGATTACGCTTTTTCTGAACACCGCGCGCATGTTGCGGTGCGTGCGGGCAGAATTTGACGATCATGATTCACTGTTCTTGCCGCGTCTGAGGCTGGTCACCGAGATTGGCCGCGATCCGCTGGCCGGGGTGGCGCCCTCTGTGTCACCCATCCGGCGGCGGCTGGAACTGGCGAGGCTGGTAGCCGATGTTGTGGCGCGTGATGCTGGTTTCGCGCAGGGCGTGGCGATTTACGACCTTGCCGACAGCCTGGCTGATTTCATGGCCGAGCTTCACGGCGAAGGCGTTCTGCCCGCCGCACTGGAAGCCCCCGAACTGGCCGAAAACCATGCCGCACACTGGGAACGCAGCCTGACCTTCATCCGGATTGTTACCCGATACTTCGACACGGATACCGCGCCCGATCCGGAGGCGCGCCAGCGTCTGCTGGTGGACGACCTGGTCGGGCGTTGGCGGGCCGCGCCACCGGTCGATCCTGTGATCGTCGCGGGCTCGACCGGTTCACGTGGCACGACGTCGATGTTGATGAAGGCGGTTGCAATGCTTCCGCAAGGCGCCGTCGTTCTACCCGGGTTTGATCACGAAATGCCCGATTCTGGCTGGAATAGTCTCGGTTCCAAAACATTTCCTGCGGAAGATCATCCGCAATTCCGGTTTTGGCACCTCGCCAGTGAACTGAAAATGGCGCCTTCGGAAATTCGCCCGTGGGTGCATATGACGGCCCCCGATCCCGCCCGAAGCAAGCTGTTGTCATTGGCCCTGCGCCCCGCGCCGGTGACCGACCAGTGGCTGGCGGAGGGCGCGGATTTGGGGCCGCTCGGGCCTGCGAGCGAAGGCCTGTCGCTGATCGAGGCGCCGACCCCGCAATCCGAAGCGCTGGCCATTGCGCTTTGTCTGCGGCGTGCGGCGCTGGATGGCATCCGGGTGGCCTTGGTGTCACCGGACAGGATTCTGACCCGCAGGGTCGCCGCGGCGCTCGACCGTTGGTCGATCACCCCGGATGACAGCGCGGGAGAGCCGCTTTCCCAGACCGCGCCAGGGCGGTTCTTGCGCCATGTCGCCGATTTCGCGGGGCGAAAACCGACGGGTGACGTAATTCTGACGTTGCTGAAACACCCGCTGACGGCGACCGGAGGTGGCGCTCGGGGAAATCACCTTCGCTTCACCCGCGAACTGGAGTTACGCTTGCGGCGCAAGGGGCCGGCTTTCCCCGAAGGGTCGGATATTCGTGCCTGGGCGGCCGCCGGGGGCGCATCCGAACGGTTAACCTGGGCCGAGTGGCTGGCCGGGATTCTCGAAGATGCGGCGCAGACCGGCGCGGGGCAACTCTCGGCCATTGTCGCGCTGCATTTGTCCTTGACCGAGCGGCTGGCTTCCGGGCCACAAGGCACAGCTGGAAACAGCGCGCTCTGGCAAAAGGAGGCCGGCCGGGCGGCGGCGGCAACGATGGCCGATCTTTATCGCGAGGCAGGGGCGGGTGGCCAGTATACGCCCATGGAATACGCGCGGCTCGTTATGTCGGTGCTGGGCAATGAAACCGTGCGACACATCGAGGCTGCCCATCCCCTTATCTCGATCTGGGGAACCCTGGAGGCACGGGTAATGGGGGTTGAGCTGGTCATTCTGGCGGGTTTGAACGAAGGGACCTGGCCACAAAACACCGCGCCAGATCCATGGCTGTCGCGGCAGATGCGGCGGAAGGTAGGCCTGCTTTCGCCCGAAAGGCAGATCGGACTGTCAGCGCATGACTTCCAACAGGCGGCCAATGCGCCGCGCGTGATCCTGTCACGCGCCATCCGCGACGCCGAGGCGGAAACCGTACCTTCACGCTGGCTGGCGCGATTGACCAACCTGCTGCGCGGCCTGCCGGACCAGGGCGGAGCGGCGGCCGTCGCGGCGATGCGATCGCGCGGGGCCGAATGGTTGCAATTGGCCGCTGCGTGCGTGGCGCCAACTGCCGAACAAAAGGTGGCATTTCCCGCTGCGGCGCGCCCTGCCCC
Source organism: Paracoccaceae bacterium (assembly GCA_020446815.1). Classification (GTDB taxonomy): domain Bacteria; phylum Pseudomonadota; class Alphaproteobacteria; order Rhodobacterales; family Rhodobacteraceae; genus Albidovulum. Next base: position 141,780 of record JAGRDY010000023.1, on the reverse strand, counting down.
GCGGCCGCCCGTCGCGGCCCGTCCGAACGAGTTGCCCGTGACAGGTATCCGCACCCTGATCCGAGACCCATATGCTATCTATGCCAGGCAGATACTTCGGCTGCGCGCACTCGATCCGTTGCGCGCCGTCCCCGGCGCCCGATTGCGCGGGCAGATACTCCACAAGATTGTCGAGGATTTCATCCGGCAGCGGCCGGATGGCGAGCAGGAGGGCGCCGCCCGTGACAGATTGCGCGCTTTGGCCGAATCGGTGCTTGCCGCTGAAATTCCCTGGCCCAGCGCACAACGCATCTGGCTCGCCAAGCTGATGCATGTGGCGGATAAATTCATTGCTTCCGAAGTCGAGCGCGCAGCCAGAGGTCTACCGGTAATTTTGGAAAAAAGCGGCTCTGTTTCGCTGGAAAACAGTAATTTTACGCTAACCGCCCGACCCGACAGGATTGACCTGCTTTCCGATGGCCGGGTGCATATCTATGATTACAAGACGGGGGTGCTGCCCTCTGAAAAACAGCAAAGAGCGTTTGAAAAACAATTATTGCTCGAGGCTGTCATGGTCGAACGCGGCGGCTTTGCCAAACTTGGCCCACGGCCTGTCGAGGCGGTGACATATCTTCAGTTGGGGGGCGACGGCAAGGAAAGTGAGATCGTTATTGAAGATGACGTGCTGGCCAGGATCTGGAAGCAGCTTCATCTTCTAATCGAGTCATACCAGCGCCGCCAAACCGGCTATACGTCGCGCCGTGCCGTGTTCGAGGCAGGCCGGGAAGGCGATTACGACCATCTGGCCCGGTTTGGCGAATGGCAGATGAGCGACATGCCGTCGCGGCAGGATGTTGGCTGATGCAGGATGCGGCCACACAAAGGCAGATTCGTGCCGCCGATCCGGGCCAGTCGGCGTGGCTCTCGGCCAATGCCGGTTCGGGAAAGACGCGGGTTCTGACGGACAGGGTCGCCCGCCTGTTGCTGGCCGGAACCGAGCCGCAAAGGATCCTCTGCCTGACCTATACCAAGGCGGCCGCCAGCGAGATGCAGAACCGTCTGCTTGCCAGGCTGGGCGAATGGGCGATGCTGCCCGAACCCACGCTGATGGAGACACTGCGTGAACTCGACGGAGAAGGGGCGGTCGACCCCGGATCGCTGGCCAAGGCGCGGCGCCTGTTTGCCCGCGCGATCGAAACGCCTGGCGGCCTCAAGATTCAGACCATCCATTCTTTCTGTGCGTCGCTTCTGCGCCGCTTCCCGCTGGAAGCGAGAGTATCGCCGAATTTCACTGAGCTGGATGATCACGCGGCCAGACTGCTGCGCGACGAAATTGCCGAAGAACTGGCGGCGGGTGAGGACAGGGATGCATTCGACGCGATCGCGAGCTTGTTTTCCGGTCAGGATCTATCTGGAATTTTAGCCGATATCAGCCGAAATAGTGACGCTTTTTCCAAACCTATGGGAAAGAAGGACGCGTTTGCCCTTTTTGATCTGCCCAAGGATGCCTGTACCGAACGGATGTTGTCAGATGTATTTCTCGGCGATGAAGCGGCGCTTTTTGCCGACCTGGTACCGGTTCTTCTGGCAAGTGGGAAAAACGATTCAGGCGCCGGGCGAAAGCTCGGAATTGTTGATTTCAATCGGCCGGATTTCGCGGTTCTTTCAGTGTTGGAAGATGTCCTGCTTTACGGCGCCAATGCCAAGGCCGGACCTTTCTCGGCAAAGCTCGGCAGTTTTCCGACCAAGGGTTTGAGGGACGGGCCTGTTGCGCATCTGATGCCAGGGCTCGAAGCACTGATGAAGCGGGTCGAAACGGCACGGAGCCGGCGCGTGGCGCTTGCCGCCGCCGAGAAAACCTTTGCGCTGCATCGCTTTGCCAGGGCGTTCCTGCCGCGTTACGAAGCGCGCAAGGCGGCAGGCGGCTGGCTTGATTTCGACGACCTCATTCACGGCGCGGCGGCACTGCTGTCTGAACGGTCGGTGGCCGCATGGGTATTGTTTCGCCTCGATGGCGGTATAGATCACATTCTTGTGGACGAAGCCCAGGATACCAGCCCCGGCCAGTGGCAGGTGATCGAGCGGTTGGCCGAAGAATTCACCGCCGGTGAAGGGGCGCGCGATCAGGGGCGCACCATCTTTGTGGTCGGCGACAAGAAACAGTCGATCTATTCGTTTCAGGGTGCCGATCTGGCGGCCTTCGACCGGATGCATGACCATTTTCGCGCAAGACACGATGCAGCGGGCACTACATTGCTGCGGTTGACGCTCGAACACTCGTTCCGATCCTCCGAGGCAATCCTGCGCCTGGTCGACCTGACCTTCGACGAACGCGTCAATCGCGGGCTGGGCGGCGAATTCAAGCACCTCGCCTTCCAAAGTCACTTGCCGGGGCGCGTCGATCTCTGGGCGCCCGTGCCCAGCACCCCGAAACCCGAACCCGAGAACTGGTACGACCCGCGTGACCTGTTGTCGGATGAACACGAAGTCGTTCTCCTGGCCCGAACGATCGCCGGCGAAATCCGCCGGATGATTCATTCGGGTGTGCAGATCGAAACCAGAACGGGGCCGCGCCCGGTACATGAGGGCGATTTCCTGATTTTGGTGCAACGCCGGTCGGATCTGTTTCAAGAGATTATCCGCGCCTGCAAGGCCCTTCGGTTGCAGGTTGCTGGGGCCGATCGGTTGAAGCTCGGCGCGGAGCTTGCGGTAAAGGATATCGCCGCGCTTCTGAGTTTCCTGTCACTCCCCGAGGATGATCTGTCCCTGGCGGTGCTATTGCGCTCGCCGTTTTTTGGATGGAGCGAATCGATGCTGTACGGTCTGGCTCACGGGCGCGGAGAGGACGAATACCTTTGGGCTGCGCTGCGCAACCGCGTGGCGGATTTTCCGGATACGCTGGCGGTATTGCAGGACATGCGCGATCAGGCAGAATTCCTGCGCCCCTATGATTTGATTGAACGGGCACTGACCCGCCACGATGGGCGGCGCAGATTGCTGGCGCGGCTTGGCCCCGAGGCAGAGGACGGCATTGACGCGCTTCTTGGCCAGGCATTGGCCTATGAACAGATTGAGGCACCAAGTCTTACCGGGTTTCTCTCTTGGATGGAAACCGATGACGTAGAGGTTAAAAGAAGGCTCGATTCCGCCTCAAGATCGATTCGGGTCATGACCGTGCATGGCGCCAAGGGCCTTGAATCGCCGATTGTCATCCTTCCCGACACCGCCAAACGTACGGAAAACCTGAGAGACGAGATTTATAGGGTCGATGATGGCAAGGCGGTATGGCGCACGACGGTTTCCGAAAGCCCGGCGCTGATCTCGAATGCCCGCGCGGCGCTGTTGGAAAGGCAACGGGAAGAACGGCTGCGCCTGCTTTACGTTGCGATGACGCGGGCCGAATCCTGGCTGATTGTCTGCGCCGCGGGTGATGTCGGCTCGGGGGCGGAAAGCTGGTACAGTTTGATCAAGGATGGCATGGACAAGGCGGGCGCAGTCGAATGGCCGGGGCCGGTCAATAGCGCTGGCTCGGGTCCAGGCAAGCGTATCGAACTCGGAAACTGGCCGGAACAGTGCCGCAAAACGGCCAGCGATAAAGCGCCCGAAATCGTGCTGCCGGATTGGATCCACGCGCCGGAATGCCTGCCCGCCGGTGCCGAAAAACCGCTTTCCCCGTCGGCATTGGGGGGCGTCAAGGCCTTGCCGGGTGAGGCGGGGCTGGAAGCAGAGCTGGCAATGCGCCGCGGCACCTGGCTGCATCTTTTGCTGGAACATCTGCCGGGCTGGCCCGTCGAGGATTGGCCGCGCATCGCCCAAAGCCTGCTTTTGTCCTGTGAAGAGCCCGCCAGCGAAGCAGAGGCACAGACGATTCTGGATGATGCCCGGCGCGTGTTGACGTCGGACGACATGGCAGCATTGCTGGTACCCGGTTCCCTGCAAGAAGTTGAACTGACGGCATCCGTGCCGGAACTTGGCGGGCGGAGGATGCACGGAACCATCGATCGGCTGGTGATTGATGAAAGCCGTATTCTGGCCGTCGATTACAAATCGAATGCGATTGTCCCGGATTCGGTTGCGGATGTACCGGAGGGGATTTTACGGCAGATGGGCGCCTATGCGGCGATGCTGGGCCAGATATACCCGGAAAAACGGATCGAAACGGCGGTTTTTTGGACGAAGGCCGGCCGATTGATGCCCTTGCCCGCCGACATCGTGAGGGCAGCGTTGCAATCGGCTACCATCACTTGACGTTGGCACCAGCCATACATAGGTTCCGGTCAACACATCCCGAAATGGAGAGAGAACATGGCCACCGTCGCCGTCACCGATGCCACCTTTGACACCGAAGTCCGCAAATCGGATATTCCCGTCGTTGTCGATTTCTGGGCCGAATGGTGCGGCCCGTGCAAGCAGATAGGCCCCTCGCTCGAAGAGCTTTCCGAACATTATGCCGGCAAGGTCAAGATCGTGAAGGTCAATGTGGACGATAACCCGAATTCACCGGCACAGCTGGGGGTTCGCGGTATTCCGGCGCTGTTTTTGCTCAAGAACGGGCAGGTCGTGTCCAACAAGGTCGGCGCCGCCCCCAAGGCCGCGCTGCAAAGCTGGATCGATTCGGCGGTTTGATTGCGCGATTCGCCGTCCAAGCCGGGGCGCCTTCGGGCGCCCTTTTGCGTCGCCGGTTGCGATCGGGGCTGCCGGGGGTCATATAGAACTGGAGCAAGGCGGTTCGGGATTTGATGGAAATGTCAAATATCGGAAACCTAACAAGAAATTGCCGAACCGCCTTTCAACGAACAGTCGAACCGGTATAGGTGGAGAAAATCATGGCTGATGCGACATTTCCCGGCTGGCACGGAACCACGATTATCGGCGTTCGGCGCGGTGGCCGGGTCGTGGTGGCGGGGGACGGCCAGGTCAGCCTTGGGCAGACGGTTATCAAGGGCAGCGCGAAAAAGGTTCGGCGCCTGTCGCCCGGGGGGCGTGACGTTGTGGTGGGCTTTGCCGGATCAACGGCGGATGCCTTCACCTTGCTGGAGCGGCTGGAGAAAAAGCTCGAGTCGGCCCCGGGCCAATTGGTGCGCGCCTGTGTCGAACTGGCCAAGGACTGGCGCACCGACAAATATCTGCAGAAACTGGAAGCGATGCTGATCGTCACCGATGGCGCGACCCTGTTGGTCGTGACCGGCGCGGGCGATGTACTTGAGCCCGAAAACGATGTGGCGGCCATCGGATCCGGTGGAAACTTTGCCCTGGCGGCGGCGCGCGGTTTGATGGAAACCGAATTGCCGGCAGAGGAAATCGCCCGCAAGGCAATGGCCATTGCCGCCGACATCTGCGTCTATACAAACGGTAATCTGACGGTGGAAACCATTGATGGCTGACAAGGCCGAATTTGGTACCGAAGATCTGCGCGCCGCCGTCGCCGCCGGTATCCTGACCGAGTCGCAGGCATCCGCGGTTGTTGTGCTGGCGCAAAGCCGCGCCGGCAAGCGCCTGGCGCAGTCGGGCGAAGACGAACCGTTTGAGTTCTTCCGCGGATTTGCAGAGATTTTCATTGCGGTCGGCCTGTCAATTCTTCTGTCGGGGATTCTGGCGTTGCTGTCCTGGGTGGGCCTTACCTCGGGCTTGTTTCTGGTCGTGCCGCTTGCCACGTCCGGGGTGGTCTGGTGGATGGCGGGATATTTCACGTTGAGGCGCCGGATGGTTTTGCCCAGCATGATTCTTGCCGCCGCGTTTGGCATCGGCCTTTGCACCTTCGTTTTGGGCTGGATGGCGCAGGGCGACTTCCCCAACCCGCGCCTGATGCTGATCTATGCCTGCCTGGCGGCGGCAGCGGGAATGGGGATTTGGTACTGGCATTTCAAACTGCCGGTGGCGATGTTCATGGTCGGCCTTGCCTGCCTTGGTGCGCTATACGGGGTGACACTCTCGACGGGGGTTGTATTCGATCTTCAGGCCGGCAGGCTGAATTTCGGCAGTCTGTTCGATTTGCGCAACAGCCCCGATTTCGCGCTGGCGACACTGATATTTGGCATTGGCGCGTTCCTTGCGGGCATGTGGTTCGACATGCGCGACCCGCTTCGGCTTGGCCGCCATGCCGCGACCGGTTTCTGGCTGCACCTGCTGGCCGCGCCGGCGCTGGTCAATACCATGGCGCTCACACTTTACAATATTGGCGGGGCCGTCGGCATGTTGTCTGTCGCACTCGCGCTGGCATTCATTGCGGCCCTGGCACTGATCATTGACCGCCGGTCGTTTCTGACGGCCGGCATCGTCTATATCGCCTGGGTGATTTCCTGGGCAATCCGGGGCGATAGTCACGGTGGATTCGGCCAGTGGATTGCGATCCTGCTGATTCTGGGTTCATTCATAACCGCGCTCGGCACATGGTGGATTCCGCTGCGCGCGACGCTCATGGCCACGCTTCCCGACTTTCCCGGCAAGAGCCGCCTGCCCCCTTATTCGGAGACCTCATGACCAATCTTACCCCCCGTGAAATCGTATCCGAGCTTGACCGCTACATCATCGGCCAGAAGGATGCCAAGCGCGCGGTCGCAGTGGCCTTGCGCAACCGCTGGCGGCGCAATCAACTTGCCGACGACCTGCGTGACGAGGTTTATCCGAAGAACATCCTGATGATCGGCCCGACCGGTGTCGGCAAGACCGAGATTTCACGGCGCCTGGCCAAGCTGGCGAAGGCGCCCTTCATCAAGGTCGAGGCGACCAAGTTCACCGAGGTCGGTTATGTCGGACGCGATGTGGAACAGATCATCCGTGATCTGACCGACATTGCCATTGCCGAAACTCGCGAAAGGATGCGCGAGGACGTAAAAGCCCGCGCCCACCAGGCCGCCGAAGACCGGGTGATCGAGGCAATCGCAGGACCGGATGCGCGCGAACAGACGCGCGAGATGTTTCGCGGCAAGCTGAAGCGGGGCGAGCTGGACGACAGGGTGATCGAAATAGATGTCGCCGACGCAGCGCCGCAGATGCCCATGTTCGAAGTGCCGGGCCAGCCTGGCTCCAACATGGGAATGTTGAATCTGGGCGACATTTTCGGCAAGGCCCTGGGCGGACGAACGGTGCGCAGGAAAATGACCGTCGCGGAAAGCCACGATATCCTGATCGGCGAAGAGGCCGACAAGCTTTTGGACGACGAAACGGTCAAGGCGGCCGCGTTGGAGGCGGTGCAAGAGAGCGGCATCGTCTTTATAGATGAAATCGACAAGGTTTGCGCCCGCGCCGAAACCCGTGGTGCCGATGTCAGCCGCGAAGGCGTACAGCGCGATCTATTGCCACTGATCGAAGGTACGACCGTTTCGACCAAGCATGGGCCGGTAAAGTCCGACCATATCCTTTTTATCGCATCTGGCGCATTCCATATCGCCAAACCTTCGGACCTTCTGCCCGAATTGCAGGGCCGTCTGCCGATCCGGGTGGAGCTGCGTGCGCTTACCGAAGAAGATTTCGTGCGCATCCTGACGGAAACCGACAACGCGCTGACCCGGCAATATTCAGCGCTGATGGCAACCGAAAACATTGCGGTCGAATTTTCCGCCGAAGGAATTGGCGCTTTGGCGCATATTGCCGCAGAAGTGAACCGCAGTGTCGAAAACATCGGCGCGCGCCGACTATACACCGTTATGGAACGCGTGTTCGAGGAACTTTCCTTCACCGCACCCGACAGATCCGGCGACAAGGTGGCGGTGGACGCGGATTTCGTCGAAAGAAACCTCGGCGATCTGTCACGTTCCGCAGATCTCTCGCGGTATGTTCTTTAACCTTCTGGCTTTGGTCCGATCATTGCTCTAATGGATTGGTGTTTGGCAAGCCGGGCGGTTGAATGGCTAGATTTCTTATCGCAATCGTGGTCATCGCGGGCCTGGCCGGCTGTGAACCGCGTGGGTCGATCGTCATTGATCCTGCCGCCGCGGCGGTGGGCGATGTGGAGACGATATTCGTCGGCACAACGCGCGGTGCCGACATCGAAACCGGCGAGGAATTCGGAAAGGCGCGCAGCCAGAATATCCGTTATGTGAGGCTTGATGTTTCGGTACCGCCTGACCGCGAGCTTGGCGAAATCAAGTGGCCCAAGCTCGGGCGCACACCGGATCCAAGGACCCAGTTCCTGGCGGTGGACAAAGAGATCTATCCCGAAGCAGTGGATTTTCGTGCCGACCTGGCGCGTGACCTGACAAAAGAAGCCCGTGGCGCACGCGAAGCGGTTGTATATGTGCACGGCTTCAACAACAACTTTGCCGAAGGGGCCTACCGTCTGGCGCAGCTGAGCCATGATCTTGGAACCAAGGGTGTTTCAGTTCACTATTCCTGGCCCTCAAGGGCGCATCCGCTGGCCTATGCCTATGACCGTGACAGTGCCCTGTTTGCCCGTGACGGGCTGGAAGACCTGCTGCGCCAGGTCGAGGCGGCGGGTGCCGAGCGTATGCTGCTCGTCGCTCATTCCATGGGCGCTGCCCTGACGATGGAAACCTTGCGGCAACTGGCTATCGAAAAGAACCGGAGCCTGATTAACAAGATTTCCGGCGTGGTCCTGATTTCGCCGGATATCGATGTGGATGTATTCCGGGCTCAGGCGACGCGCATTGGCAATCTGCCTCAGCCGTTCATTATCTTTACGTCAAAGCGGGATCATGCGCTGGCCCTGTCGGCCCGGCTGACCGGCCAGCATGACCGCCTGGGAAATGTCACAGACATCGAAGAAGTGGCCGATCTCAAGATTACGGTACTGGATACGACGGCATTTTCCACCGGCGCTGGCCATTTCAACGCTGGCAATTCGCCGGCTTTGTTGCTCATGCTTGGCAGGTTGTCTGAAATCGACACGGCGTTCACCGGCGATCCCACAGGGCGGCCGGGACTGCTTCCCGGTGCCGTTCTGACGTTGCAGAATGCCACGCAGATCATTCTGTCGCCGGTCACAGCCATTTCCGGCGGAACCCTTTAGCGTTTGCGGCGCAGATATACATAAAGCGCACCCGCCCCGCCATGTTTCTGATGCGCGGCGGAAACCTGCAATACAATGTTGCCCAGGGGCGGCCGGGCCAGCCAGTGAGGCACTTGATGACGCAGAACACCCATACGTTGTGGAATCGGCCCGAGATCCTGCCCAGCCTTGCCCTTGCCGGTGATCACCAGCACCAGCCGTTTGCCCGCGTCGTGTGCCGAAAGAACGAAACGGATTAACTCGGGATGCGCCTGGGCTTGAGTCATGCCATGAAGATCAAGTCGCGCCTCGGGCTGGAACTTGCCCCGTGTCATCTGCCGGTGCGCGCGGTGATCCATCCGCAGCGGCTGCGCCGCCAGCCGTTGTTCCGGTGATGGCGCAAGATCGTGCCCCTCGGGCAGGGGCCGTGCTGTCGCGCCAATCAGGAATTTCCTTGGCTCGAAATCGGGTTTTTTCGGCTTCGGCCCATGCGTGTCAGCGGGGCGCCGGCGTTCGGGGTGAAGGGCATTGGCCGTGGCTGCAACACGCTGCCACAATTCACGCTCATCCGGGCGCAAGCCGCGCGACCGCCGGGTCATCGGCCCGGCCTGCCCAGGGCGTCAAATCCGTTCGATGGTGAAGCAAGCCGAGGAATTTCCCAGGCCCGCATCATTCACCGGTCGCGACAAGCCGCCAATTGGGATCGGACGATCCCATGATCCGCGAAAACGTCCAGGTATCGCGCTGGCGGCGAAGTTCTTTCGGATTGCCTTCTACAACCTGTCCGGCGCTATCGCGTGCGGCGGAAATCAATTCACCGGCAAAACGAACGGTAACGTCGCCCTCGCCCGTGTTCGGGTCGAATTCTGCGTCGAGAAGCGTGACTTCCCGAATGCCGATGAATTCGGCCGTGACCGTCAATCCCTTGGCTTTTCGGGCATCGACTACGCCGACAAAGCTTTCATACACTTCTTCGGAAAGAAACGGCCTGATTTGATCGAGCTCGCCTTTCTCAAAAGCCATGAGGATCATTTCATAGGCACCGCGCGCGCCCTGTAGAAATTGCGAAACTGAAAAACCGGGCTCGACCTGTTTCATCTGGGCCAGCGCCTTGGCCGATTCGCTGCCTTCAGGGGTATGATCGGTGATATCGCGATCTGGCCCGCCCTCGATCACTTCGAATTTGCTTTTGCGCGCCGCCGACGGGTCGGACCGCGAGGGCAATGCCGGTTTTTCAAAACCCTCACGGGTTCCCAGAACATTTTTCAGCCGCAGTATCAGGAAAATCGCGATCCCTGCGAGAACGAGCAACTGAATGACGGCATTGGACATATGAAATGAGCCTTTGGAGCCACCAATATCGGCGGCAGGGTTGGTAATACTGACTTTCTCCCCCTATTTAGGTGACGGGTAAGTCCAAGTCTACCTTTGGACAGGAAAGGTGCGTTCCATGTGGTTATTTATCGCGTTTTTGGCTGTTCCGCTGATCGAGATCGGTTTGTTCATTCAGGTCGGCGGCATTATCGGTCTGTGGCCGACGCTTGCCATCGTGCTTGGCACTGCGCTTGCCGGAAGCTGGCTGGTTCGGAAGCAGGGCGCCGCCACAATCGCCCGGCTGCGCGGGTCGCTGTCGGAATTGCGCGACCCGACTGAACCCATCGCCCACGGTGCGATGATCCTCTTTGCCGGCGCGCTATTGCTGACGCCGGGCTTTTTCACCGACGCGGTGGGCCTTTTGCTGCTCGTACCGGCAGTACGTTCGGCAGTGCTTCGTTACCTTGCATCGCGCGTCCATGTCCAGAGCTTCACCGTGGGCGGAGGCGCGACCCACCGGGCAGCCTACCGCGATGATGTCATCGACGGCGAATATTCCGAGATCGAGCCCAAAAAAACACCGCTGCACAGGCCGGGTGGCCCCACGCTGCATTGAGGCTGCCCCGGCAAGGTGCTACATGCAGCCGCGACATGGAATATTTGGGAGAGATCGACATGGCCGAATCCAGCAATGGCGCCGCGCCGGAACAGGCACCGCAGGTAAAGATGAGCGTTCTGGGGCAGTTCATCCGCGATCTGTCCTTTGAAAACATCGTTGCGCAAAAGGGGCTGACCGGCGCAGACGTTCAACCCGAAGTTCAGGTTCAGGTAAGCCTAGATGCCCGCAAGCGCGGCGTCGATCACCAGTTCGAGGTGATCAGCAAATTCAAGGTGACTTCGGCCAACAAGGCCGACAAGTCGCCGCTTTTTCTTTTGGAGCTGGACTATGGCGCGATCTTTCATGTCGAAGGTGTGCCGGAGGATCAGCTGCACCCTTTCCTGCTTATCGAATGCCCGCGGATGGTTTTTCCGTTCGTGCGCCGGATCGTTTCTGACGTCACCCGCGATGGCGGTTTCCCGCCACTGAACATCGACACGGTGGACTTCCTGGCGCTTTACCGGCAGGAAATCGCCCGCCGTGCGGCCGAACAGAAGGTCGACGAAAAAACCTCGTGAATTGATCGCCGGTCTCGCGTGGACAGAATGCCTGAAATGATCCCTGCCTGGGTCAATGGCGCCCTTGTCCCGATCGAAAAGACGACGGTGCATCTGCAAGGCCTGCGCCACAAGGCCGTGTCGGTTTTTGTGACAGACGGCACCAGGGTGCTGATCCAGCGAAGGGCGCTGGGCAAATATCATACCCCCGGTCTTTGGGCGAACAGTTGTTGTACGCATCCGCATTGGGGCGAGAGGCCAGAGCATTGTGCACAAAGACGCCTGCGTGAAGAGTTGGGGGTCGTCGGGCTGGCCCTGACACTGGCGGATCAGGTGGAATACCGCGCGGATGTCGGCGGCGCGATGACCGAACATGAAATCGTGGATATTTTTCTGGCACGCGCCGATCAGGCATTGGCGCTGGTCCCTGATCCGGCGGAAGTGATGGACACGCGCTGGGTGGCGCTCGACCAGCTTGCCGCCGATGTCGCGCAGACGCCTGAAATATTCACACCGTGGCTGCGGATCTATCTGGACAAACACCAGACGGGGATTTTCGGCGGCTGAATCGGCGCGTCAGGCGAGTTCGAGTTCTTCGAGCAACACCGCCCAGCCGGCACCGTGCATGTCCCGGTCTGTGCGTGACCCCTGGGTGACCGGCCGCGGGAAGGAAAATTTCACCACATTCAGATCGGCAATGTCGAAGCGCTTCATGAGCTTTGGGTCGGTCGCGTAAAGCCGGGCAACCCGGGTGGTTTCCAGACCCGCCGAGACTTGGCTGAAAACGTCACTATTTCCGCAGAAAATGTCGATTGTCAGCCAGAACGGGCCAGCATTCTTGGATCTGATCTTTTCGGTGATCGCCCCTAATCTACTCATGGCCCACCTCATCGGTCTGGAGACGGAAGGCAGCCATCGGATCATCCAGCGCCATGACATGATTGAGCGCGAATTCATAAAGGGCGCCGCGCGGCATTTCGGCAGGCGAGAACGGGAAGGCAAAAGTCGGCATCGGTTCGTCGTCGGTCAAAGCGTGATGCAAAAGGTAGGGGTTGAGGATCTTGCTGATTTCCGAGGCGAGCGCTTCGGTGGGCGCGGTGGCGATCGCCAGAACGCCAATTTCGGCAGGTCTGCCCGCTTGGCTTTCCAACGCACCCAGCGTTGCGTTGAGGCCGATCAATCGCAACTCGATTGCATAATCCGTCGGGCCAAGGCCTGTGCGGGATTGGGTCTTTTCCTGACTGCGCCGTGTAATGTCGGCCGCCCAGTCGGCAGCGTTTTCAACATAGCGGCGATCGCGCAACAGCGTCAGGCTGACAGCCTGATAGCCGGTAATGCGCGCGCCTTCCAGCTTGACGGTGTACGGGCCGGGAACCCAGGCGGCACCTTCCACACGGACCCGTTTCGCATCCAGGGCGACATAGCGCGCCGCCGTCACATCCAGATGGCCGCCCGGTTCATGAAGGATGAAAGGATCGGTGTTTTCATAAAGCATATGCGCCGAAACGGTGTAAGGCGTCGCCCGCGTCGCAGCGCCGAGCGGCGTGAAAGTAAAGCCGGTTTCGTCGAAATCGATCTGGATGGAGCCCGACGCAGGTTGCGTCGTCGCGATCGCTCCGCATTCACCCACCTTGGCACCGTGCCATGCCGCCCCGGCATGGCACCCGCGCATGATCGGCAGGGCCGCAATGATAGCCGTATCGGTGGTGCGCCCGGCAATAACGATATCGGCGCCGGTATTCAGTGCCGCGCCGATTTGTTCGACCCCGGCAAGAGCGACAATATTGGTGCAGTTTCGCACGGATTCGTCACTGATTTCTGGTGCGCCAGGCAAAGCCGTCAGGCGGCCCGCGCCCAGCGCCCCGGCCACACCGCCAGGTGACTGCCCGCAATAGAGCCGTGTCACTTTCAGTTGCTGCGCCAGTTCAACCGCAAGTTCCCGCGTTATGTCGAACAGCCAATCCACGGCACTATCCGCCCCGCAAGTTCCGGCGGTGCCGATGACCAGGGGAACGCCCGCCTCGGCCCGCGCCAGCATCAGCTGGCGCCACTCGGCTTTTGTCGCCGCGCGGGAATATTTCGACACGCCGCGCCCCAGATAGGACGGGCCGCTGTCTGTCGATCCGCCGTCGACGGCGATGATATCGGGTGATGCGGCTACACCTCGCGCCAGCGCGGCGGGGTCGAAACCCAACCCGAGCGCCCCATTCGGGATAAGGACGCGTGCCTTTGCCATCAGTCCACGAGATCCTCGATATTCCGCATCTCGGGCTTTTTGAGCATTCCGCGCAGGAATACCGGGGCGACAAAGCCCAGAACCGCTGCAATCCAAAGGCCGATGGAGATGGGCGACGAGAAAAGATATGTCCAGTCGCCGTCAGAAAGCGTCATTGCGTGGCGCAGGTTGTTTTCCATCTGATAACCCAGAAGGATGCCCAGGATTACCGGTACGGTCGGAATATCCATCTTGCGGAAGGCATAGCCCATGATGCCGAAAATGATCATCAGGACCAGATCGAAATAGCTGCCGGACAAGGAATAAATGCCCACGAAGGATATCATCGTGACACCGGGCATGAGCACGGCGGGCGGCACCATCAGAACCCGCACGAAAATCTTCACCAACGGCACGTTCATGAGAAGCAGCACGAAATTCGCGATCAGGAGCGCGGCGATCAACCCCCAGATCACGTCCGGCCTGTCGGAAAAAAGCGTGGGGCCTGGGGTGATGTTCAGGGTCATCAACACGGCGAGAAGAACGGCGGTGGTGCCGGATCCGGGAACGCCCAGCGTCAGCATCGGCACCAGGGCCCCCCCGGCCGCAGCGTTGTTGCCGGCTTCGGGGGCCGCGACGCCTTTGGCAACACCGCTGCCAAAGCCACCCTTTTCACCAGCGATGCCCTTTTCCATCATATAGGTCATGAACGATCCGAGCGATGCCCCGGCGCCGGGCAGGATGCCGGCGACAAAGCCGACAACCGACGCGCGCAGCATCACCCATCGGGTGGTCCAGATTTCGGCCCAGGGGATCGTCACCTTGCCCAGCGCGACTCCTACCGCGCTGTTCTTGCCATGGGTTTCGATGAAGACGAAGACTTCGGAAACCGCGAAGAGGCCGACGATAGCCACCAGAAAATCCACCCCATCGCTCAGATGCAGGTTGCCGCCGGTAAAACGGTTGAAGCCGGAATTGTTGTCGAGCCCGACGAGCGCGATGCTCAGCCCGACAAACGCAGCCAGCGCCGATTTCGCCTGGTTGTTGGATGACATGCCGCCCAGCGTGGCAAAGGCCAGCGTGTAAAGGGCGAAATACTCCGCAGGTCCGAATTTATAGGCAATTCGAGCCAGATAGGGGGCGACCAACGCCAGTGCAATGGTGGCGAAAAGCGCGCCTATGAATGAGGCCACACCGGAAATGACCAGCGCATCTCCGGCGCGCCCCTGTTTGGCCATTGGATAGCCATCGAGCGTGGTCATCATCGCCGGTTCATCACCGGGAATATTGAGCAGGATCGAACTGATCCGCCCGCCATACATCGCGCCATAATAGACCGAGGTCAGCAGCACCAGTGCCGCTGTTGCATCCAGCCCCATCGAAAAGGTGATCGGAATCAGGATCGCCACGCCGTTCGATGGCCCAAGACCGGGAAGCGCACCGATGATGGTTCCGAGAAAACAGCCAATGACCGCCAGAAACAACGTGAAGGGCGAAAGCGCGATCGAAAAGCCAAGAGCGAGATTGGCGAAAATATCCATGATGCGTTCCTGTCAGCCCATGAGAGCGCGGGGAAAGGCGAGAAGGTTAAGGCCCAGAGCGTATTTGAACACGATAAACAACCCGACAGAGAGGCAGATACCGACGATCGGCGCATGGCGGGCATTGGGCGAAATCTGATAGCTGAGAACACCCGCCGCGATCGCTGTCGGCACAAGAAAACCGAAAGGCTTCAGAGCGTAGGCATACGCAACCAGCACAGCCGAGGCGAAAGCCAATGCGAGGAGCGTGGGTATCGCCGGCCAGTCGGGCTCTGCGTCCGGGCGCAGGATCATTGTCGTGGCGCTGAGAATTGCCCCAACCGCAACGATTATCGGGAAGGCCTTTGGCCCGAGCTTGTCAAACATACTGCCCGGGGGAAGATTGTAGGCGCTCGCGATATACGCGAGCGCACACAAGATCATGACCACGCCGAAGTTGCGGTCGGTTTTCATCACTGGATAACACCGATCTCGCGGCTGAGTTCGGCGGTCTGTGCGATGACCTGATCGATCCAGGTCTGGAAATCGGCACCGACCTTGGTGAAGGGCGCAAGGCCGTTGGCCGCCATGGCTTCCTTCCATTCGTCGCTATCTGCCACGGCCCGGATCTTGTCGGCCCAGGAATTGAACTCGGTATCGGTGATACCGCCAGGCACATAAAAGCCGCGCCAGTTCACCGCGACCACGTCATAGCCTTGTTCCTTTGCCGTCGGGATATCCTCGAAACCGGGCACCCGCTCTTCTGACAGGACGGCAAGCGCACGCACTTCGCCGGATTTGAGAAAACCGACGATTTCCGACATATCGCCGGTCATAGCCTGGGTAAAACCGCCCACGGTCTGGGTAATCGCATCGGCGCCGCCATCGACGCCGATGTACTTGACCGCCGTGATGTCGTTGAAGCCGGCGGCCTTGAGGATTTGCAGCGGCTTCATATGGTCAAAACCACCGGCGGCGGAACCCCCGGCGAAGGCGACCGAACTCGGATCGGCCTTGATGGCGTCAACCATGTCGGTCAGGGTCTTGAAAGGGCTGTCCTGGGCAACCACGATAACGCCCGGATCGGCGCCAATCGCACCTACGAAACGCACCTGATCGGCGGTAGCGTCACCATAGGCTTTCTGAGCCAGCCGGGTTGTCGTCGCCGATGATGCGGCAACAATCAGATCAGCGTCCGTGTTGCGTTCATGCACGACCGTGGAAAAGGCGAGCCCGCCACCGGCGCCCGCCATGTTGGTGACCTGCACGGGTGCGTCCACCTGGTGGATATCGAAAAGGATCTTGCCGACCTGACGGCAGGTAAAATCCCAACCGCCGCCGGGGTTGGCCGGGGCGATGCATTCGGTTGACCAGACCGCACCAGCCGCAGTGAAGCTAAGAACCGCGCTGGCGCCCAGCACTTTCAAAAGGTTGAATTTCATTGGGTCCTCCCAGACCAGATTGTTTAGCAGAGGCAACCGGGCCGGATCGTTCCGGCGCGTCATCCCCCTTGCAAGGATCGAAGATTCGCGGGAAAGCTGACAGGAACCTGTCATCATGGGGATTATTTGCACCATGCGATTCCTTCTGGTCGAGGATAATCTCGATCTTGCCCGGTCGGTAGTGGACCGATTGCGGCTGGACGGTCACGCTGTGGACTGTGCGGGCACATTGTCGGACGCGCGTGATTGCCTGGCCGCAGCGCCTTATGATCTGATATTGCTGGATATATCCCTGCCAGATGGCGATGGGCGCGATTTCCTCAGGGCCGAACGTAGGTTGGGGCGTGACACGCCGATCATTGTCATGACGGCAAGGGCCGAAGTATCCGATCGGGTGAATGTGCTTGATCTTGGTGCCGACGATTATGTGACCAAGCCCTTCGACTTTGCAGAGCTTGAGGCACGTTGCCGCGCCGTGCTGCGGCGGCGTGGCGCGGCATTGCAAACCGTGCAGCATTTCGCCGGGCTTACCTTCAACCCTCTGAACGCGACACTGGGCGTCGGGAACGAGTTGCGTGAACTTCGAAACAGGGAATTGCGCCTGCTGGAAATCCTGCTGGCGGCCCCCGAGCGGATATTCTCCAAGGATCAGATTTGCGACCGGCTGTTTTCCTATGCCGAAAGTGTCACGGACAATGCGATCGAAGTTTATATCGGGCGGCTACGCAAGAAAATAGAAGGCTCTGAGGCAAGAATAGAGACGATTCGCGGCATCGGCTACCGGTTGACATCAAGATGAGCCAAGCGCCGCTTTCCCTTCGGCTTCGTCTGGTCTTGCAGTTGCTCGGGATCGCTGCGGTCCTGGCGATCCTGCTTTATTTCACGGTAAGAACCATCGCCGAACAGGCTGCCGAGGCGACTCATGACGGCGTATTGGGGGCCGCGACGCTGGCCATTGCCGAACGTCTTCAAGGTGGCGATTCCGGCGTTGGAATCGACCTTCCCTATGAGGCATTTTCCATTCTTGGCTCGATCAGCGCCGACAGGGTGTTTTACCGCATCGAGGCAGCGGGCAAGACCCTTACCGGGTATGCCGACTTGCCATTGCCACCAAGAACGGGTGCTTCGGTGGCGCCGGTTTTTTACACCGCACCCTACCGCGACACGCAGGTTCGCATCGCCGCAGTCAAGCGCACCGTTCTGGTGGCACGGGTGGCTGTCCCGGTTCTCGTCGTCGTCGCCCAGACCCAGTTGGGGCAGGACGCCATCGCCCAGCGCGTGGCACGGCGTGCGGCACTGGTGGGGTTGGGATCCTTCATATTGGCCGCAGTGCTGTCCTTGCTGACAACCGGCAGTGTGCTGCGTCCGATCAACCGGCTTGCCGAAGCCGTCGGGCGCCGGGGTCCGCAGGATCTGCGCGCAGTCGATCATCCGACCCCCGCCGAACTGCGCCCGCTGGTATCTGCGCTCAATGGCTTTATCGCTCGCTTGCGCGGGGCATTGTCCCGAACGGAAACCTTCATCGCCGAGGCTGCCCATCATATCCGCACCCCGTTGGCGACGGTGCGGGCACGGGCGGAAATCGCCTTGCGGCAAGCCGGTTCGGAGGATAGCCGCGAAACCCTGCGCGCCGTCATCCGGGCCGTTGAGGAAAGCAGCCGCTCTGCAGGTCAGTTGCTGGACCACGCCACGGTAGTCTACCGCTCTGACCGGCTGGCCGATGAACATGTGGATCTAAGTGCCTTGATTGCCAGGCTGGTCATGGCCATCGAGCCGATCGCAGAGCTGAGAGACCTCACAATCATGGTCGCGGGTGTAGAAAACAAGATCGTCGTGCGCGGTGATCCGCCTCTGATCGAAAGCGCCGTGCGCAACCTGCTGGACAATGCGATCAAGTATTCTGCGCAGGAAACACAGATAGACATCGGCGTTGAAAAAAAGGGCAAAACCGCAAGAATCGAATTGTGCGACCGCGGCCGGGGGCTTGCGGGTCAGCGACAGTCCCGATTGACCGGCAGGTTCCAGCGCGGCGAGAATTCCGGTGATGTCGTCGGCTCGGGCCTGGGGCTGACCATTGTCGAAGAAGTTGCGGCCGCACATGCGGGCCGTTTTGAGCTGACCGAACGGGAAGGGGGCGGTACATGCGCACGATTGTTCTTGCCATTGGTTTGATTACTTGCTTGCTGTCGCCCGCCGCGGCATTTGTGGTCGAGGAGGAAACGCTGTTCCCTGCGACCGGCGTTGAAACACAGATCCTGTCGGTTCTTTCGACGACAGACACGGCGATCCTGCGGCCGGTGATTCTGGGATTCCAGGCGCGGAATTCATCCGTTTCGGTGCGCTATACGGTTGCCAGCAGCCAGGAGGTTTATGCGGCGATTCATGATGAGGGGATTGGCTATGATCTGGTCATCTCTTCGGCGATGGATTTGCAGATGAAGCTCGCCAACGATGGGTTTGCCGCGCGATACCGCTCAGCCCTGACCGACAGCATCCCGAACTGGGCGCACTGGCAGGACCGCCTTTTTGCCTTTGCTCAGGAAAATGTCGTGCTGATCGTCTCGCGGGCAGGCCTGAACGGTCTGCCTGTGCCGCAAACCCGGCGTGACCTGATTGAAATGTTGCGGGGCCACCCCGAGGTTTTTCGCGGACGGATCGGCACTTACGATCCCAAGGCCTCTGGTGCCGGATACCTTTTTGCGACCCAGGACGCGCGGCAATCCGAAAGTTTCTGGCGCCTGGCTGAAGTAATGGGCGGCCTTTCGCCGCGTCTTTATACCTCCAGCAACGATATGATCAGCGACCTCAAGCAGGGACGGCTGGTTCTGGCCTACAATGTCTTGGGCAGCTATGCCGGGCCACGCCTGGCGGATGACCCCGATGCGAAGGTGGTCGAGCTGGAAGATTATACACTGACACTGCTGCGCACCGGTCTAGTCCCGGTGAACGCAGCGGCGCCAAACCTGGGGGGCGCTTTTCTCGATTTCATGATTGGAACGCAGGGCCGGCGCCTGCTACGGGATGACGCGGGATTGCCACCGACCGACGAAATGGCGTTGGCCAGCGGACCGTATCTGCGTCCGATGCGGCTTGACCCCGGCCTTTTGGTCTTTCTCGATCGGATCAAGCGGAAGGCCTTTCTGGATGAATGGTCTTCCGCTTTCAGTCAGAACTGAAGGCGAAAGTTCGCGCAGTACCGGCACGAACACGTTGGTGTGTGTCGAACCACACTGGAGTTCGCAACCGAATGCTGCGACATATGTTATTTGTGTTCTTTTCCGGTTTGGGGGCTGTTTGGTTGCGCGTATCACGCTTGGGAAAATGGCTAGCAAAACAGATTGCGCCAGCCAGCCTGTCGCTGATGCTGACGGGTGGCTTCGCCTGTGCCCTCGAGGTGTTTGAATTCGACACCCCCGGTGCGAATGACGCGCTTCACGGGTCGTTGCTGGCGTCCTCGCTCATTGTGACAGCCGTTAGCGAAAAAACCACCGATGCCCAGTCGCTTTTTGCCGCCGCGCGGGCTGATTATGGGCGCCTTGTCGGGGCACTCTTTGCAGAGGGGTATTATTCGGGCATCGTTCATATTCTGATCGACGGAAAAGAGGCGGGCGACATCGCCCCGCTTGATGCGCCGACAAACATTCAGATCATCAAGGTTTCGGTGACTGCGGGGCCGCGCTTCACTTTTTCGCGCGCCAGGATGAAACCCTATGCCAGGGGGACCAGACTGCCGCCGCTATATGGCGACACCAAACCGGCGCTATCGTCGGCCATTGTCGATGCGGCGGTGGCGGGTGTCGAGGGCTGGCGCAACATCGGCCACGCCAAAGCGAAAGTAGCGGATCAGAAGATCATCGCCGATCATCGCAATGCGACCATCGATTCAGAGATCCTTCTGGCGCCCGGCCCGCGCGTCCGCTTCGGCAAGATGAACATGGAAGGCTATGTGCGGATGAATCCGGCACGCCTGGCCCGTATTGCAGGGTTTCCGACAGGCGAGGTTTTCGACCCGACGAAGCTCGAAAAGGTGGCAAAACGGTTGCGGCGCACCGGTGTTTTCCGGTCCGTCGCGGTACAGGAAGCGGAAAACCTGGGCCCGGGCGACACGCTGGACGTCAACCTGACCGTCGTTGAGGAAAAGTTGCACCGATACGGGCTAGGCGCCGAGATATCCAGCTCAGATGGCCTGAACCTTTCAGGTTTCTGGCTGCACAGAAACCTCTTGGGCGGTGCCGAACGGTTGCGGCTTGACGGGGCGATCGAACACATCGGCGGACAAGGCACGCAGCTTGGTTACGATTTCGGCCTGCGAATTGACCGGCCTGCGACCCCCGTTACCGACGCCGGCGCATTCATCGAGGCACGCGCCAAACGATACAAACAGACCCAGTTGACCAACCTGACGCTTGACAGCCTGTCTCTCAGTTTCGGCCTGTCACGAGTGTTCAAAGATCATCTTTCCGCTGAAGCGGGCATTTCCTACATCGATGAAACCGCCAGTGACAGTGTGGGAAACCGTGAATTCCATAACCTTGCGCTGCCAGTGTCGGTCAATTGGGATAGCCGCGACAATGCGCTGAACACCCGCAAGGGATATTATCTCGACGCTGGTGTCACGCCTTTCCTTGGTTTTTCCGGCACCGGATCGGGCGCGCAGGTCACAGCGGATGCGCGTGCCTATCGGGGCCTTGGCGACAGGATCGTTCTGGCAGGGCGGTTGCAATTGGGCACCGTCATCGGCCCTGACCTGACTGCAACGCCACCAGGCTATCTGTTTTATTCCGGTGGCGGCGGCACAGTGCGCGGCCAGCCCTATCAATCGCTCGGCATGCCCATCGCGCGATCTCCGTCGGTGACCATCCTGTCGGGCGGCAGCAACTTTATCGGCGTTTCCGGCGAAATTCGGGCCGGCATTACCGACACGATCGGCGCCGTGGCGTTTTATGACGCGGGCTATATCGGTATTGGCGATCTTTTCGGCGGAAGCGGAGAATGGCATTCGGGGGCAGGGCTGGGTCTGCGCTATGATACCGGGATCGGGCCGATACGCCTTGATATCGGCCTGCCGGTTTCGGGAAGCACGGGCGACGGGGCGCAAATCTATGTCGGCATCGGGCAGGCGTTTTGATGCGTCGCTTGATTTTTATCCTTGTGATATGTCTGCTCCCGCAAGTTTCGGCGGGCCAGCAAGCATCGCCCGAAACCTCTGCCGATGATCGCGATTTTCTGACCGCTCTGCTTGAAGACAATCTTTCGGATTCTGGACGGGACGTGCGGATAACCGGTTTTGCCGGGGCGTTTTCATCGCGCGCGACATTTGATGAACTGTCCATTGCGGATGACGATGGCGTCTGGCTGATGATCCGCAATGGCGCGATCAGTTGGAATCGGGGTGCGCTGCTGTCCGGGCGGATCGAAATCAGCGAGATGACCGCGGATGAGATCGACCTGACGCGGCAACCCGCCCCCGGCAAGGCCACTGCGGAGGCGAAAGAGTTCGCGTTGCCGGAATTGCCGGTCAGCGTTGCCATCGCCAAGATCAGCGTCGGCAAGGTGAAACTGGGTGAGGCGTTGTTTGGCGCGGCCGCGGAAGTGTCCCTGACAGGATCCATGCTGCTGGAAAACGGTGAGGGCTCGGCTGAGATATCGATGGACCGTGTCGACGGGCACCAGGGCCGAATGGCGTTCACGGGCGCCTATGTCAACGCCACTCGAAAAGCCACGATCGACCTGCTGGTGAGCGAGGCCAAAGACGGCATTGCCGCCACTCTTATGGGTCTTCCGGGC
The DNA here is from genome assembly GCA_020446815.1 of Paracoccaceae bacterium. Taxonomy (GTDB): domain Bacteria; phylum Pseudomonadota; class Alphaproteobacteria; order Rhodobacterales; family Rhodobacteraceae; genus Albidovulum. The sequence continues at coordinate 119,421 of JAGRDY010000023.1, read as the reverse complement.
ATACCTTCCATCGAACTGGCGATCAACGGTACCGGAATCATCGATGATTTCCGCGCCGATATCGCGCTTTCGACCGATGGGCGGAACCGTCTGGGCGGAACCGTGACCCTGGCCGGCAATGGCGCCGGCGCCGGTCCGGGCGAACGGCATTTTACGGCAAGCCTTGGTGGCGACATCACGCCGCTATTGCTGCCTGCCTATCGCGATTTTGTCGGCACCGACGTTTCACTTGAACTGGAAGGATCACGGACCGCCGACGGCGGGCTCGACCTGGCACGGGTGGTGCTGGGCTCGAAGGGGCTCGACATTTCCGGGCGGCTGGTGCTGTCGCCGGAAGGGTTACCGCTGTCGGCGGCCCTGACGACGCGGATTGGCCTGCCCGATTCTTCGGAGACGCTGCTGCCCATACCCGGTGAAAAGACCTTTTTGCGCAACGGCGAGCTTACGCTTCGCTATGATTCCCGGCGCGGAGATGCGTGGCGTCTGGCTGGCCAGCTGGGTGGCTTCAGGCGGGGCGGCATGCGCATAGAAAATGCGGCGATGGATGGAACTGGTTACCTAACGCAGCCTGGGCGATCTGTGCAAGATGGCGCTAGTTTCGGTGGTACAGTGACGTTTTTTACCGATCAGATCGCGATCGCTTCGCTGCCGATCGCTCAGGCGATCGGCCCGCGCCTGTCAGGCAAGGCATCATTTGTCTGGCAGAAAGGTATGCCACTTAGGCTAACAGGATTTTCCGTCGCGGGCGATGGCTATGGCGCGGCGGGCAGCCTGGATGTGCACGGGCCGGAAGCTGGCGTTGAAATCAGCGGAAACGTGACGGCGCGCGTCGATGATATGCGCCGATTCTCGGGATTGGCCGACCGGCCGATTGGCGGGTCGGCCGACCTGCGGCTTGACGGGCGGTTAACATTATTGACCGGCGCTTTCGATATTGCCGGTGATGTGACAGGAAAAGACCTGCGTGTTTCGCAGGCTGAACTCGACCGGTTGTTGAGCGGCACGGCGCAGGTGACCGGATCGGTTCGCCGTGACGTTACAGGTATCGAAATTCGGTCGCTGGACGCGAGTGCCAAGAGCTTGATGGCGCATGTATCCGGCCTTGTGCGTACCGGTGCAAGCAATCTGGCAGCGACGTTCCGCATCGGCGATCTGGCAGAATTGGATTCCAGATATCGCGGCTCTGTGGCGGCGGACGCGACGCTGGTCGAGGCAGGCGGCGCCCGGCATTTGACGCTCGATGCCTCGAGCCGCGACATTTCCATCGGGCAGGAAATGGCCGACCTTGTGCTGGCCGGAGCTTCCACAGCCCATCTTTCGGTGGAGGAAAAAGACGGTAGGGTCAGGCTGAAAAACTTCGAGCTGAATAACCCGCAGATTGCCGCCGATGGACGCGCAAGGACCGAAGGTGGTGACAGGCAAATCGATCTTTCCGCTCGCCTGCGCGATGTCGCGCTGTTTGCGCCGGGGTTTTCAGGGCCGTTGACCTTGGCCGGCATTGTCTCTGAATCCGCCGAGAGTTATCTTGTTGACCTGGATGGCCAGGGGCCAGGGGCGACAAGTGCCCGGATCGAAGGCAGGCTTGCAGCGGATTTCAGCAAAACCGACATACGCATTCACGGGACTGCGCAGTCGGCGTTTCTCAATCCTTTCATCGCACCGCGCAATATATCGGGCCCGATCCGGTTCGACCTGTCGATGATCGGGCCGCCTCGGTTGGCATCTCTTTCTGGCCGCGTCTCGCTGGAAAATGCCCAACTGGTTGCGCCGACCTTCGGCATCAATGCCGACGACTTGCGCGTGACCGCCAACCTGGCAGACGAGAGCGCGCAACTATCGGCCGAAACCAATGTGCGTGGAGGCGGACAGATCGTGCTTTCCGGCACGGCCGCGCTAACCAAGCCCTACCAAAGCGATCTGACAGTCGATTTGCGCGATGTGCATCTGCGCGACCCCGAGATGTACGATACATCGGTCAACGGCCAGGTTACCGTCAGCGGCCCGGTGGCCGGAGGTGCGTCAATTTCAGGTTCTGTCGCGCTGGGAAGTACCGAAATACGTATTGCGTCGACCGGGTTGGGCGGCACCAGCGATCTTGGCAAGATCACCCATATCGGCGAATCGGCCCCGGTGCGGCAAACTCTTGTCCGGGCCGGGATGATCGATCAGGGCGACACCAGTCAATCCCGCGGGGCGCCTTACCGGCTCGATCTGGCGGTTTCCGCACCGGGGCGTATCTTTGTGCGTGGGCGTGGACTTGACGCCGAATTGGGTGGGGCGCTTCATCTCGGCGGGACAAGCGACGATATTCTGCCTGCAGGCCAGTTCAATCTCATTCGCGGCCGGCTCGACATTCTGGGCAAGCGGCTGACGATAAACGAAGGTCTGGTTCAGCTTCAGGGGGCGTTGTTGCCCTATATCAGGTTTGTGGCCTCGACCGAGACCGATGGTTTCACGACGACCGTTCTGGTCGAAGGCAATGTAGCCGAGCCGGAGATCAAGTTCGTTTCGTCGCCCGAGCTGCCCGAAGAGGAGGTTATCGCTCATCTGCTGTTTGGCCGCGATCTTACCAGTCTTTCGGCGTTTCAAGCGCTTCAACTCGCCTCTGCGGTCGCCACCTTGGCCGGGCGCGGCGGTGAAGGCATCGTTTCAAGGCTGCGCAACTCCTTTGGTCTGGATGATCTTGATGTCACCTCGGAGCAGAATGGGGCCACCGCCGTGAAACTAGGGAAATACCTTTCGGAAAAGGTCTATACGGATGTAACCGTCGGCTCGGATGGAAAGAGCGAGATAAACATCAACCTCGATATCCGGCCTGGTCTGGCCGCGCGTGGAACGCTGCAATCGGACGGCGCCACCGGTTTGGGTGTTTACTATGAAAAAGACTACTGATCCGACACCCGGTCGCGTTCGGCATTGACCACTGCCCCAAGCAAGATGATGTAGACGGAAATATAAATCCACATCAACAGCGCAATGACCGCACCGATCGAGCCATAGATCCGGTTGTAATTTCCGAAGTTCGCCAGATAGATGGAAAACGCCATCGAGGTTGCCGCCCAAAGCAGGGCCGCCAGAAAAGAACCAAGCGTGATCCACCGTTGCCGTTTGCCAGGTGTGTTCGGTGCCCATCGGTAAAATAGCCCCAGGACCAGCAACACCACCAGAAACATGACAGCCCATGGCAGGTATTGCAGGATAACGGCTTTGGTCGCGTCGAAAGGCAGGAAGTTCAGCATGAGAGGCACGGCGACGATGGTTGCCAGGGCGGCCAAAACAAGGGCGATCAGCGCCAGTGTCATTGCAAGAGATTTCAGCAAACGCGCCACGCCGGAAGTTTGGGTCCGCTCCTGTGCCGCGTTCATTCCCGCGACCATGGCGGAGACACCGTTATAGACCGCGTAAAGTGAAACGCCCAGCGTCACTGCCGGAGCCCAGCCAAAGGTGCTGACATTGGTCGCAAGCAGCGCATTCGTCTCTTTTTCAAGGATGGCAAATACGTCGTGGGGGATGAAACCGCGTGTCAGCGCCAGATACTCTCTTACGATTTCCGGGTTTGCAAAAAATCCCCAGATTGCAATGGTGGCGGCCATGCCGGGGAAAATCGCGAAAATGGTATAGAAGGCCACCCCCGCCGAAATCAGGGAAATGTGCCGCGCATTGGCCGTTTGCCATATCGCAAATGCCAGTTTGAGAGTCGCGCCAAACCTGATCAGCATCAAAAACTGCTTCCCAAAAATCCCGGACTAGCGGGGATGCGCCCGTGACGTTGGCCGCACGATATGGCATTGGTTAACACTAAGCCTGGCCCCCTACGCCGCGCAGATATGGTTTGCATCGGATTTTCGTGCGCAGGCATCGTGGCGAGATGTCACAGCGATATTTTAACCCCGCGGGCTTGACGCCTTGGCCGACCTTTTCGTTAACATCCCATTATCCTTAACATTTCGGTAACAGTTGGCAAGTTAGCTTCCCGGCGTCTGGCGAACGGGGGTCGGCAGGCGGGTGTTGTTGGGAGAGTCGCTGATGTCCGTGCCGCTGTTTGACTTTCAAGAAAGGATCTCGGAAACCGATCCGCGCCGGTTTTATCCTGCGCTAGGCAAACGTCTTTTCGATCTCGCCGTCATCCTTTTTATGGCTCCAGTCGTTTTGCCCTTGATGCTCTGCATATTTTTATCGGTGGCCTTATCCGGGGGCCGGCCGCTTTTTTCTCAGATGAGAATCGGGCGCGACGGCCGGGTTTTCCGATGCTGGAAGTTTCGCACGATGATCCCGGATGCGGATGCGGCTCTGGTCAGGATTTTACGCGAAGATTCCGATCTGGCGGAAGAATGGCGGCGCACACAAAAACTCAGGCTGGATCCGAGAATAACCCGTTTTGGACGGATCCTCAGAAAGACCAGCCTCGATGAATTGCCGCAACTATGGAACGTGTTGTGTGGCACGATGAGCCTTGTCGGGCCTCGGCCGTTCCTGCCCGGCCAGAAAAACCTCTACCTTGGCGGCCGTAGAGACGCGGATTACTATCGGATGCTGCCTGGTATCACCGGGCTTTGGCAAGTGTCACGACGCAACAAGGGATCATTTGCGGAACGTGCGACTTATGATGCCGACTACCGCAACATGTTGGGGTTCTGGGCTGATGTTTCAATTCTTGTGCGAACGGTTTTCGTGGTGATGCGGGCCTCAGGTGTCTGAGGATTGTTCATAGCGCGACCAGATTGCGTCTGGCCCCAGTTCGGTCACGAACGCCTTGTGCGCCAGCATTTCAGCATCGCTCAGCAGGGGCGGAAGCTTTCCGGGGCGCGGGAAAGGGCGCCATGTTTCTGAAACCAGGCGCGCGGATGTTTCCGTGCTTGCTGACAAGCCAAAATCCGGTTGCCGTCCACCAATCAATTCCAGATACACTTCGGCCAATAGTTCGCTGTCCAGAAGCGCCCCGTGTTTTTCGCGTGCCGTGTTGTCGATGCCAAATCGCCGACAAAGCGCATCCAGGGAGGCAGGCGCTCCGGGAAACTTCCTGCGCGCCAGCGATACCGTATCGAGCGCCCGCGATACGGGCAGCAGCGCAAGCCCGGCCCAACCAAACTCAGCATTCAGAAACTTCATGTCGAATGCGGCATTATGGATGACAAGTTGCGAATCCTCGCCGATAAATTCTTGAAATTCCGCGCCAATCTTTGAGAATACTGGTTTGTCGCGCAAAAATTCGTCGCTCAGCCCATGCACTTCAAACGCCGATGTCGGCATGCTTCGCTCAGGATTGATGTATTGATGATAAATGCGTCCTGTCGGCATATGATTGATCAGCTCTATCGCACCGATTTCAACGATACGGTCACCTTCCGCCGGCTCGAATCCGGTGGTTTCCGTGTCGAGGACAATTTCACGCATGGTTCGTTCCTATTTTTTTGATCAGATCCTGCACTGCGGCGCGGGCCGCATCCAGTGTCAGGGTCTCGATCATATAGGTAGCAAGGGCCCGTTTTTCGTTATCAGGCATTTGCTGCGACTTTATCATTTGAAACTGCGCCTCTGTCATCCCGTCCCGCTCCAGAACGCGCCTGCGCTGGACTTCAGGCGGAGCGCTGACAAGCAAAGTGGCGTCGACCGATTTTTCCAAACCGGTTTCAAACAGCAATGGGATGTCCAGGACAACCAGCCGCGCCCCCTGGGCATGGGCCTCACTGATGAATTCCTGGCGATCCTTGCCCACCATCGGATGGATGATCTTTTCGATCCTGCCCAGCGCTTTCGGGTCTGTGGCAATCCACTCCTTGAGCTTTTGCCGGTCCACTTCTCCGGCCACGATGGCTTGCGGGCGGATATCCTCGATGTGCGAGACCGCCGCACCGCCTTTGGCGTAAAGTCGATGAACCGTTTCATCGGCATCCCAAACCGGAATTCCTTCATCGACAAACATCTGTGCTGTCGTCGACTTTCCCATGCCGATTGATCCGGTCAGTCCGAGCACAAAAGGCCGGTTCATGCGCCCATAACCGCGTCGCGGGTCGATTGGTCTATTTCCGGGCGCATATTGAACCAGCGTTCGAAGGCCGGGGCGGCTTGATGCAGCAGCATTCCCAGCCCGTCGACAGTCGTACACCCGGCTGCTGCCGCTTCGTCAAGAAACCGGGTTCGCAAGGGTGTATAGACCAGATCACTTACGACTGCTGTCGGATCCAGCGCATCCAGAGGAACGCGAAAATCGGGTTTGCCGTCCATCCCCAGAGACGTGGTGTTGACCACGGTTACTGCATCTTCAAGCATGTTGCCCGCCTGCACCCAGTCATAGACGATGACCTTGGCTCCGAATTCAGAGCGCAGCACCTCGGCTCTTGTCCGGGTCCGGTTGGCAATACGGATTTCCGGGGCGCCGACTTCGATCAAGGAAGCGACAACGGCTCGTGCCCCTCCGCCCGCACCGATGACGGCCGCCGGGCCGCTGGCCGGCCGCCAGCCGGGTGCGATCTGGCGCACATTGGCGATGAAGCCATAACCATCCGTGTTATCGGCATGAATTCTTCCGTCCTTGCGAAAGATAAGTGTGTTCGCAGCCCCGATCAGCGCCGCCCGGTCGGTCACGACATCCGCAATTCCGAGAACCGTTTCCTTATGCGGAATTGTCACGTTGCACCCGACAAAGCCAGCCTTGGGAAGCGCCGCTATCACTTCGCGCAGATCGGCTTGTGCGACGTCCATGGGCACATAATAACCGCTGATACCATAGGTTTTCAGCCAGTGGTTGTGCAGTATCGGGGATTTCGAATGCGCGATAGGCGATCCGATTACGCCGGCAAGCGGGATACGGGGGTGGTCTGTCATGTTGCGATTTCGCCTTGAATGCCAAGCCAGGTCAAGAGCTCTATAAGCGGTAGACCAAGGACATTGAAGTAATCACCTTCGATACATGAAAAAAGGCGTACGCCCTCTTTCTCAAGCTGGTAACATCCGACCGTGTGCCGGATTTCCAGCCAGTTACGCTGTACATATCTTTCCAAATATTCTGCGGAAAAGTCACGCATCGTCAACCGGGCTTCGCCGACATGCCGCCACCGCAATTGCCCGTTCTCGCAGACAACAGCCGCGGACAACAGCCGATGGCTTTTGCCGCGCATCGCGGTCAACTGGGCGCGGGCGTCATCAGGCGATTTCGGTTTGCAAAAAACCTCGTGATCGAATTCCAATATCTGATCCGAACCTATGACCAGGGTTCCCGGCTGTTCTTGTGACAGCTTACGCGCTTTTGCCGCCGCCAGTTCGCCCGCCATATCTTTGGGGTTGGTATTCTTGTCCCGCAAGGCGGTTCGAATTCTCTCTTCGTCGATACACGGCTGAATGACCTCTATGACGAGGCCCGCGTCGCGCAACATCTTCGCCCGTATCTGAGAGCCGGAAGCCAGGATAATCCGCCGTTTTTCAGCTTTCATGGCTTTGAACCCTGTGGACAAGCACATGTGAATTCCGGGGTACACGTTGGCGAAAAACCCGGGTCGCATCCACCTTGTGAGCGAACGGGCCGCACCGCCGGGATTCGCCGAAACTCGCCCACCTGTGGAATGTGTTCGTCCATGATTGTTGGCAACATGGCTTCGGTTGGTCCTGTGGGTGGATTGAGCGGTATCGAGTGCGACAGAGCCACTCTATATGATTGATATATTTAACAAAAGTCTTTGATTACGAGGAATGTCGTCTTGTCTACAAGATTTCCCGGCATTCATCCCCTTGGGGATAACGGGCGGGAAAAATCACTTATCCACGCTATCCACATGCCTTACTTCATCATCTTCTCTTTCTATATTCTTTCATTTTATAAGAAAGGGTCCGTGCATCTTGTGAAAGGGCTGATAGGTGGTTTCTGATTTTCTCGCATCTGCTTACCCCTGGATCAAGGCGTTGCATGTGATGTCTAACATCACCTGGATGGCGGGGCTGTTCTATTTGCCAAGGCTCTATGTCTACCATGCAGAAAAAGTTGATGCGGGCAGCGAAACGGACCGGTTGTTCAAAACCATGGAGTACCGGCTTTTGCGGATCATCATGAATCCCGCAATGGTGGCCACATGGGTATTCGGGCTCGCTTTGGTGTTTACGCCGGGGATCGTCGACTGGGGTTCGATCTGGCCGTGGACAAAGGCTGCGGCCGTTCTGGCGATGACGTGGTTTCACCACTGGCTCGGGTACCGCCGCAAGGACTTTGTTTCGGGATCGAACAGCCGAAGCGGCAAGACCTACCGCCTGATGAACGAAGTTCCGACGGTCTTGATGGTGGTGATCGTCCTGTCGGTGATCGTGAAGTTTTGACTGTTTGTTGACTTCGCCCCGGGCTTGCGTGTAACAGCGCCGCAAGCCCTTCCGTTCGGAAAGGGTATTTCCCACGACGATTCATCATGCAGCCTTCTGGCAGCAGCTATTCGAACGGTTGAACCAATGAACATTGAGCGTATGAACCTGGCAGATCTGAAAAAGAAAAGCCCTGCCGACCTTCTGGCGATGGCCGAAGAACTGGAGATTGAAAACGCCTCGACCATGCGCAAGGGCGAGATGATGTTTTCGATCCTCAAGGAAAACGCCGAAGAAGGGTTTGAAATCAGCGGTGACGGTGTCCTTGAGGTGTTGCAGGATGGTTTCGGTTTCTTGCGCTCTCCCGAGGCGAACTACCTTCCAGGCCCGGATGACATTTATGTCAGCCCCGAGATGTTGCGCCAATATGCGCTTCGCACGGGCGATACGGTTGAAGGCGTGATTCGCGCGCCCGGTGAAAACGAACGCTATTTCGCGCTGACCAGGGCGTCGAAAATCAACTATGAGGAGCCAGAAAGGGCCCGCCACAAGGTAGCGTTCGAAAACTTGACGCCTCTCTACCCGGATGAGCGGCTGAAAATGGAAACGGACGATCCGACGCTCAAGGATCGGTCGGCGCGGATCATCGACCTGGTCTCGCCTATCGGGAAAGGTCAGCGCGGGTTGATCGTGGCGCCGCCGCGTACCGGCAAGACGGTGCTTCTGCAAAATATCGCGCATTCCGTGGCGACCAATCACCCTGAATGCTATCTGATTGTTCTTTTGATCGACGAACGCCCCGAAGAAGTGACGGACATGCAGCGATCGGTTAAGGGCGAGGTCATTTCTTCGACCTTTGATGAGCCGGCAACGCGGCACGTCGCGGTGGCCGAAATGGTGATGGAAAAGGCCAAGAGGCTGGTCGAGCATAAACGGGACGTAGTGATCCTGCTTGATTCGATCACTCGGCTGGGCCGCGCTTATAACACCGTCGTTCCTTCATCGGGCAAGGTGCTGACCGGCGGTGTCGATGCCAACGCGCTTCAGCGTCCGAAACGCTTTTTTGGCGCGGCTCGCAATATCGAAGAGGGCGGCAGCCTGACCATCATCGCAACGGCGCTGATCGATACCGGCAGCCGGATGGACGAGGTCATTTTCGAAGAATTCAAGGGTACAGGTAACTCTGAAATCGTGCTGGACCGCAAGGTCGCAGACAAACGCGTGTTTCCTGCGATGGACATTCTCAAATCCGGCACCAGGAAAGAGGATCTGCTGGTTGACAAGAATGACCTGCAAAAGACCTATGTCCTGCGCCGTATCCTGAACCCGATGGGAACCACCGACGCGATCGAATTCCTGATCTCGAAATTGAAGCAAACCAAGACGAACGGCGAGTTTTTCGATTCGATGAATGCCTGATTTATTGTTTTATAACAACAAGTTAGTTTTCAAATGGATACGATATATGCCTTGGCTTCGGCGCGTGGCAAGGCGGGTGTCGCGGTTATTCGTGTTTCCGGCCCGAATGCCTGGAATGCTGTTCATCCGCTGATCGGGGAGTTGCCTCGGCCGCGGTTTGCTGCGTTAAGGAATTTGTCGCTGGACGGGCAGGCACTGGACGAAGCGCTGGTTATCCTGTTCGATGCGGGGGCCAGCTTTACGGGACATCAATCGGCAGAACTGCATATTCACGGTGCGTCGGCAACCATTTTGGCCGTGATGGGCGCGCTTTCACTGCAGCCCGGGGTGCGATTGGCCGAAGCGGGTGAATTTACCCGGCAAGCCCTGGTAAACGGGCGGCTGGATCTGGCACAGGTGGAAGGCCTTGCCGATCTGATCGAGGCCGAAACCGAAGCGCAGCGCCGCCAGGCGCTCCGGGTTTTTTCCGGTGCGGTCGGTGCGAAAGCAGAAAGCTGGCGAAAGAAATTGATAAGGGCTGCAGCTCTTCTGGAAGCGACGATCGATTTTGCAGACGAGGAAGTGCCGACAGATGTAGCGCCCGAAGTAGCCAGCTTGTTGAAATGGATAATTTTGGAACTTGATCATGAGATCAAGGGCTTCGATGCATCTGAGCGTATTCGTCAGGGCTTTGAGGTGGCTATTGTGGGGCGGCCGAACGTCGGCAAGTCGACCTTGTTGAATGCCCTGGCTGGAAGAGAAGCCGCCATAACGTCGCAATTTGCCGGAACCACGCGGGATATTATCGAGGTTCGCATGGATTTGGGTGGTGTGCCTGTTACACTTCTTGACACAGCTGGCCTGCGTGATGCCGAAGATGTCGTTGAAGGTCTGGGTATAGAGTTGGCGCTTCGCAGGGCGAAGGAAGCCGATCTTCGGGTATTTCTTCTTGAGGATGATCTGCCACCCCTGCTGGACCCAGAACCCGGCGATATCATGGTTCAGGGGAAGTCTGATCTTGAGCGCACCCCGGCGGAGTCCGCGGCATTTACGCTATCCGGGTTAACCGGTGAAGGGATCACACGGCTGGTTGCAGAGATGACCAGGTATTTTGCCGACCGCACAAGCAATGCCGCGACAATCACTCGTGAGCGTCATTGCCAGGCGATCATCCGCGCCAGGGGGGCTATGGAATCGGCGCTGGATGAGATAAGAAACCCTGCACGCCGAACCGAGATCGCAGCGGAAGAACTGCTTCGGGCGATCAGAGCGCTGGATTCGCTGGTTGGAAGGGTGGATGTCGAGCATTTGCTGGATGAAATTTTCGCGAGTTTCTGTGTTGGGAAATAGAGGTTGTTTCACGTGAAACATTTTGACGTTATCGTAATCGGCGGTGGCCACGCGGGCACGGAAGCTGCCCACGCCGCGGCGCGGATGGGGGCAAGGGCTGCGCTTGTGACTTTGCGGGCCGACACGATCGGGGCCATGTCGTGCAATCCGGCGATCGGCGGCTTGGGAAAGGGCCATCTGGTGCGAGAGATCGACGCGCTGGACGGCGTCATGGGCCGTGCCGCTGATCAGGCGGGTATTCAGTTTCGGTTGCTCAACCGACGCAAGGGTCCTGCCGTGCAGGGGCCGAGAGCGCAGGCAGATCGCAAGCTTTACCTGAAGGCGGTACAGACGGCCATCGCGAGTTGCGCCGGTCTTTCGGTCATTGAGGGAGAAGCGGCTGACTTCATTATGGAAAATGGCCATGTTACCGGTATATGTCTTGCTGACGGCAGTGAAATTTCTGCGCATTGCGTCATTCTGACGACGGGCACCTTTCTGCGAGGTGTGATCCGGATGGGCGACGTGGCGCTTCCTGGCGGTCGGATGGGTGAAAGGCCTTCTGTCAGGCTTGCTGAGCGGATCGGGTCGTTCGGATTGCCTTTGGGCCGATTGAAAACCGGCACGCCCCCGCGGATTGATGGCGGGACTATTCATTGGGAGGTACTTGACCAGCAGGCTGGTGATGAGAAGCCGGTGGTTTTCTCGTTTCTGAACGCCGGGCCCTTTGTACGGCAAATTTCCTGTGGCATCACCCACACCAATGAAAGAACCCACGAGATCATTCGCAAAAATCTTCATCGCTCGGCAATGTACGGGGGCCAGATCGAGGGGGTCGGGCCACGGTATTGCCCCTCGATTGAAGACAAGGTTGTCCGGTTCGAGGAAAAGTCCGCGCATCAGGTGTTTCTGGAGCCAGAGGGCCTGGACGATTCGACAGTTTATCCCAACGGAATTTCCACTTCGCTGCCGCCCGAGGTGCAGGAAGACTATGTGCGATCCATCAAGGGGCTCGAAGGCGCAGCCATCGTTCAACCAGGCTATGCGATCGAGTATGACTACATCGACCCGCGCGCGCTGCGTGAAACACTGGAATTGCGGGATGTGCCGGGCTTGTTTCTGGCAGGGCAGATCAATGGAACTACAGGCTATGAGGAGGCGGGTGCGCAAGGTCTCGCGGCGGGGATCAACGCCGCCCTGAAGGTCCGGGGGCGTGAGCCTTATTTGTTCAGCCGGTCGAACAGTTATCTCGGTGTCATGATAGATGACCTGATCTCTCGTGGGGTGACCGAACCCTACCGCATGTTCACCTCACGCGCAGAGTTCCGCCTGTCATTGCGGGCGGACAATGCGGATCAACGGTTGACCGGTGCGGGGATTGCGCTGGGCTGCGTGGGCAACGCCCGCCAGGATGCTTTTCACACGAAAATGGAGGCGCTTTCAGCCGGTCGGGCGGCGCTCGAATCGATTTCACTGTCGCCGAACGAAGCTGCGGCGCATGGGATCCATATCGGCCAAGACGGGCAGCGCCGGTCGGGGTTTGCGCTTCTGTCGTTTCCAGGGGTGAAAATTACCGATTTTTCCGGGATCGATCCGGTCCTTGATGCGTTGGAGCCGGACATCGGCGAACAGATTTCCCGTGACGCCCTTTATGCGACCTATATTGACCGTCAAAACGCAGATATCATGATGATGCGGCGGGACGAAGGCCACGAAATTCCACAGGAATTTGATTATATGGCGCTGCGGGGGCTTTCAAACGAGATCAGGGAAAAACTGTCAAACCGACGCCCCGCAACCTTGGCACAGGCGGGACGTATCGAAGGTATGACACCCGCAGCGTTGACTTTGTTGCTTGCCGCTATACACAAGGCCAACCGCTTGCGTACTGCTGGATGAAGACCGCGCAAGACTTTGCAAGTGCGCGAAATGTTTCACGTGAAACATTGGAAAAACTCGCGATCTACGAAAAAATGCTGCGTAAATGGACGCCGGCGATCAATCTTGTTGCAAGATCAACGCTTGAGCAGCTCTGGTCGCGGCATTTCCTGGATTCCGCGCAAGTTTATGATCTTGCTCCGAAAAATGGTGGCCACTGGGTGGACCTCGGCAGTGGGGGCGGGTTTCCGGGAATGGTTGCGGCCATTTTGGCCACCGAGGAGCAGCCGGAAATTCGCTTCTCTCTCGTAGAGAGCGATGGCCGTAAAGCAGCCTTCCTTTCCGCTGTCGCACAAGCGACAGATATCAAGGTTGCGGTCATCCCCGAAAGGGTGGAGAGCCTTGCCGGGCTGGGTGCGGATATTTTGACCGCCCGTGCGTTGGCACCGCTTGACCAGTTGCTGCTCTATGCCGATAAACACCTGAAACCAGCGGGTACGGCGCTTTTTCCCAAAGGCGTCAATTACGCATCAGAAATGAGGCAAGCCCTTGAAAAATGGCAATTTTCATGCATTGAAAATATCAGCAAGACAAATCCGGCCGCCGTCGTATTGACCATTGGAGGTATCAAGCGTGTCTGACCCGACCCGGCCACCGGGCCCCAGGATCGTTGCGGTTGCCAATCAGAAGGGCGGCGTCGGTAAAACCACGACAGCCATCAATCTGGCGGCTGCGCTGGCCGAGCGCGGCCACAGCGTGTTGTTGGTTGACCTGGACCCCCAGGGAAATGCGTCGACGGGGCTTGGCTCCGAACCCTCACAGCGCGGAAAGACAACCTATGACCTGCTGATCGAAGACGCGCCCTTGGCCGATATCATTCGGACCACCCAGGTTGATGGCGTGTGGCTTTGCCCCTCGACGACTGATCTTTCGTCGGCCGATATTGAACTTTTTTCGAATGAAAAACGCAGTTTCCTGCTGCATGACGCACTCCGCCAACCCGCCATCGACAGCTTTGCGTTCGACTTTGTCCTGATCGACTGCCCGCCATCCCTTTCTTTGTTGACTGTAAACGCGATGGTCGCGGCCCATTCGGTTCTGGTACCCTTGCAGGCCGAGTTTTATGCGCTTGAAGGGCTTTCCCAACTGATGCTGACCATCAGGCAGGTTCGGCAATCTGCCAATAAGGATCTTCGGATCGAGGGCGTCGTTTTGACAATGTATGATGCCCGTAACAACCTGTCGCAACAGGTAGAAGCGGATGCGCGCGCGAATCTTGGCAATCTGGTGTATCAGACCGTCGTGCCGCGAAACGTCCGGTTGAGCGAGGCACCGTCCTTTTCGGTGCCGGTGCTGGCTTATGATACGATGTCGAAGGGCAGTGCTGCCTATCGCGCCATCGCGCGGGAGTTCCTGGCGCGAAACGGAATAACAGGGTAAGGGGGGAGACAATGGCTGACAGGAAGAGCGAAAGGCGCGGATTGGGGCGCGGCCTATCGGCTTTGATGGCTGACATAAGGCCAGATACGCCGGGCGAAGAGGGTGACACACACGCCCATCGCGCCGAGACGCGCCTGCCGATTGAAAAGCTGGAACCGAACCCGGACCAGCCGCGCCGCGCCTTTCCACAGGAGGCTTTAGCAGAGCTGGCTGCATCGATCCGCGAAAAAGGTGTCATCCAGCCACTCATTGTTAGGAAAAACCCAAGAAAGCCAGATAGTTACGAAATTGTCGCCGGTGAACGCCGGTGGCGCGCTGCCCAGATCGCGCAGCTTCATGATGTGCCTGCCCTGATCCGCGAGCTTGACGACACAGAAGTTCTTGAGCTTGCCATTATCGAAAATATTCAACGCGCCGACCTGAACCCGGTCGAAGAGGCGATGGGCTACCGTCAGCTCATGGACCGCTTCGGACACACACAGGAACGTCTGGCGGAAGGTCTGTCGAAGAGCCGAAGCCATATTGCCAATCTGTTGCGTCTGTTGACCTTGCCGCAGGATATCCAGAACTGGCTGATCGACGGGCAGTTGACGACGGGCCATGCAAGGGCGCTCATCACCGCCGAAAACCCTATTGCGCTAGCTCGCGCAGTCATCGCCAAGGGGCTGTCGGTCCGCGAGACGGAGCGGCTTGCCAAGGGCGGAGCCAAACCGGGCCGGAAAAGCGGCGCTCCTGCCGCGATGCACCCTGAAAAAGACGCGGATACGCGGCTGCTCGAACGCGACCTCACCGCCCATCTAAAGCTGAAGGTAAGTATCGATCACAAGGGTGAACGTGGCGGAACGATCACGCTCAACTACAAATCTCTCGAACAACTTGATGAAATTTGTCAGCTTTTGAGCATGACGGCATAGCGACTCAGGCATCGGGGCGAGTCAAGATGAACAGGACGACGCCGCCAAGCGCCACAGCCTGCACAATCAAGAATTCACCGCCGACGCCCAAAGACAGAGAAACGCCGAAAGTTGCAAGAATAGAGACTGTTGCGAGCTTCTTGGCGCCTCGGCTGATTGCCCCGCTCTCGATCCAGTCTTCAATCGGGGGGCCAAACACGCGATGTTGCAACAACCAGCGGTGAAGCCGCGAAGACCCACGGCCAAAACAGAATGCCGACAAAAGCAAAAACGGAACGGTGGGCAAAAGAGGCAGAAACACCCCAACCACGCCGAGCGTCAATGCGAGCCCGCCAGCCGCTATCCAGACCGGCTGCATCATGGCATCAATTCGCGAATGATGGCATTCAATACCGGACGTCCCTGCATGGTGGCGGCAAGTTTCCCGTGCGCTAACGTTACTATGCCCAGTTCATCCAGCCGCGAAACGGCGGCGGCATTCAACCCGGCGCCGGCAAGAGATGCGTAGCGATCGATATCCATCCCCTCGGCCAGTCGCAACGACATCATCAGGTATTCACCGGCCTGGTCCGCCCGCGACAACGCCCGACGCGTCTTTTCGCCCGATCCGTTCTGCTCCACCTGTCGCAGCCATGCCGAAGGGCTGGAAGAAGTCTCCGTGGCATGACGCACGCCGTCAAGTGTCAGCCGCCCATGCGCACCGGGGCCGATCCCGGCATAGTCGCCATAGCGCCAATAAATCAGGTTGTGACGGCTTGAAGCCTCTGCGCGGGCGTGGTTGGAAATCTCATAGGCAGGCAAGCCGAATTTGCTCAGAATATCATTTGTTACCAGATACATATCCGCAGACAAATCATCATGTGGAAGGCCTGTCAGTTTACCGGCGGCTTGGCGCGCGCCGAAGGCCGTTCCTTGCTCTATGGTCAGTTGATAAAGCGACATGTGGTCGGCCGCCATGGCCATCGCTTCGGCCAGTTCGGCGCGCCAAGCCGCCAATGTCTGGTCCTGCCGCGCGTAGATTAGATCAAAGCTGACCCGGTCGAAGACGTCACGCGCAATTTTAAACGCGGCGCGCGCCTCAGCCACGCTATGCAGCCTTCCAAGTCGTTTCAGGTCGTTATCATTCAATGCCTGAACGCCAACACTTACCCGGTTCACGCCTGCATCGGCATAACCACGAAACCGGCCGGCCTCGACACTGCCGGGATTGGCCTCGAGCGTGATCTCGGCATCATTGACCATGGGCCAGGTGGCCCGTATCTTTTCAATGACCGCCGCGACAAGATCGGCATCCATGAGCGACGGTGTTCCGCCCCCGAAAAAGACCGTGTTGAGAACCCGACCCCGTGTCTCTGCCCCGATCCGGTCTATCTCACCCAGGTAAGCGCGCCGCCATCTGCTCTGGTCTATATCCTGTGCGACATGGCTGTTGAAATCGCAATAGGGGCATTTCGAGGCGCAAAACGGCCAGTGAAGATAAAGCCCGAAACCGCCATTTTGCCAATCCAGCATGATTCAGCCCCTGAAGGCCGTCGCTTCGATCTCGACAAGCATTTCCGGGCGGATCAGAGACGCAATAACCATTGTCGCCGCAGGCCGGATGTCACCAAGAAACGCCTCCAGCACCGGTGCAAGTTCATCCACCAGGGCTGAATCCGTCACAGTGTATTGAACGCGCACGACATCGGTAAGCGAAAACCCGCCTTCACCCAAAACTGCGGCAATCGTCGCAAAACAGTTACGCGCCTGATCGACAATCCCGGCGGGCATGACCATGGATGAATAATCATACCCGGTAACACCGGATACAAAGCACCAATTGCCCTTCACCACGGCGCGGCTATAACCCATGGTCTTTTCAAATGAAGAGCCGGAAGAAATCAGCCGCGCCTTCATGACCGTTTCTCGAAACAGGCAACAAGCTTGCCAAAGGCATCGGCGCGGTGGCTGATGCGGTTTTTCAATGTCGTGTCCATTTCGGCGAAGGTCATCCGATAGCCGTCGGGTAGAAACATCGGGTCATAGCCATGCCCTTGCGCACCACGCATCGGCCAAACGACCTGTCCTTCCACCTTGCCCGCGAAAACCTCGTCGTGGCCATCCGGCCAGGCCAGCACCATCGTCGCGCGAAATCGTGCTCTACGAGGGTAGGGCGCATTCGCGGCTTCCAATTCGCGCCAGGTGCGGGTCATCGCCTGAACAAAATCGCGGCCATGCGGCGTTTCCGCCCAATCAGCGGTATTGACCCCCGGCGCGCCCCCCAGGCCGTCGACCTCGATGCCGCTGTCATCAGCCAGGGCGGGCAATCCCGTGGCTCGGGCCGCGGCATGGGCCTTGATGCGGGCGTTGCCGACAAAGGTGTTTTCGGTCTCATCGGGTTCTGGCAGCCCCATTTCGGCGGCACCAACGCACACAATGCCAAAGGGCGCGAGAAGGTCGGCGATTTCAGCGAGCTTGCCCCTGTTATGGGTGGCGACCAGCAATTTGTCACCGTTGAAGCGCCGCATCAGATGGCTGCCGCCTGTGCTGCGACAAGCACCCCGATGCCGGCTTCCGCGTGATCGAGGAGCCTGCTCATCTCATCGCGGCTGAACGTCGACCCCTCGGCAGACATCTGCACTTCAATCAGCCGCCCGCGCCCGGTCAGAATGAAGTTTCCGTCGGTTCCCGCCTCGCTGTCCTCGGCGTAATCGAGATCGAGCACCGCCTGGCCGGCATAGATCCCGCAGCTGACCGCGGCGACATGGTCGACCAATGGATCGGAGACCAAGACACCCGCCTTCAAAAGCCTGTTGACCGCCAGCCGCAGCGCAATCCAGCCGCCGGTGATAGAGGCGCAGCGTGTCCCGCCATCGGCCTGAAGAACATCACAGTCGACGACAATCTGCCGTTCGCCCAGCGCGACCCGGTCAATGCCCGCCCGCAGTGCGCGCCCAATAAGTCGCTGAATTTCCTGAGTTCTTCCAGACTGCTTTCCGGCGGCTGCCTCACGCCGGTTACGGGTATTCGTCGCGCGCGGCAACATGCCGTATTCGGCAGTGACCCAGCCAAGCCCGGTACCTTTCAAGAATGACGGCGGGCGATCCTCGACAGACGCGGTACAGAGCACATGTGTATCGCCACAACGGATCAGGCACGACCCCTCGGCGTGTTTTGCCACATCGGTTTCGATGGAAACGGGCCGCATTTCGTCCAGTTTTCGCCCAGATGGCCGCATGAAATTTCCTTTCCTCATCCTTCACGTCAATTACAGGTGGCAGCGCGGCCGATGCAACCCCGATTGACGTTTGGGGTGATGGCTCCTTATCTGCATAAGTGGTACCGGGAATGAGACGATGAGCGAAAGGCACAAAATACTGGCCGAAATGAACGAGCGGTCGCGCGAAGTTTTTCGCCGTGTCGTTGAAGGCTATCTGAGATCCGGCGGGCCTGTCGGCTCGCGTTCGCTCACCCGGACAATGAGCGAAAACATCAGCGCCGCAACGATCCGCAACGTTATGCAGGATCTGGAATATCTTGGTTTGCTCGACAGCCCGCACACATCGGCCGGACGTATCCCGACGCATCTGGGTCTGCGCATGTTCGTGGATGGGCTGATGGAAATCGAAACGGTTTCCTCCGAAGACAGAGAGGTTATCGAGGCGACAACGGGTGACAAGGAACAGGGTGTTGCCCCTTTGCTGGACAGGATCGGCTCGGCGCTGTCGGGTATCACCCACGGCGCAAGCCTGGTTCTGACCCCGAAATACGAAGCCGCGATCCGACATATCGAATTTGTCAGCCTCGCATCCGACCGGGCGCTTGTGGTTCTGGTGTTCGCGGATGGCCATGTCGAAAACCGTGTGTTCAGGCCTCCGGTCGGGCACACTGCATCCTCGATGCGCGAGGCGGGAAATTTCCTCAACGCATTGGCCGAGGGCCTGACCCTTGGCGAGCTTCGCGCGGTTCTGCAACAAGAGATCAACGCCCGCCGGCAAGAACTCGACACGCTTGCGCAGGAACTGGTCGCAAGCGGACTCGCAATCTGGGAAAACCCGGGCGAAAGCCATGAACGGTTGATCGTGCGGGGGCGCTCCAACCTGCTTGATCAAACAGACGATTCGGACATCGAGCGTATCCGCAGCCTGTTTGACGACCTGGAGCGCAAGCGCGATATCGCCGAATTTCTTGAACTTACCGATGCCGGCGAAGGCGTACGCATCTTTATCGGCTCGGAGAACAAACTTTTTTCACTTACGGGTTCCTCTTTGGTCGTCTCTCCATATATGAACGCTGACCGAAAGATCATTGGGGCGGTCGGCGTGATCGGACCAACGCGGCTCAACTATGGGCGCATTGTTCCGATCGTCGATTATACGGCGCAGCTTGTCGGACAACTGCTGTCTGGCGAGCGCAAGGGATGAATTCTATGAGTGACATGAAGAAAGACGAAATTGCCGAAGATCAGGAACTGATCGGTGACGAAACGCTAGAGGCAGAAATTCTAGCCGATGAGCTCGAGGCGCTTCGCGCAGAGCGCGACGACATGCGCGACCGGTTCATGCGCGCCCTGGCAGACGCCGAAAACATACGCAAGCGTGGCGAACGTGACCGGCGCGAAGCGGAACAATATGGCGGCACCAAGCTCGCACGCGATCTGCTGCCGGTTTACGACAATCTCAAACGCGCGCTTGATGCCGCGGGCGAAGAACAACGCGCCGCCGCCAAGGCGCTGATCGAAGGCGTCGAACTGACCATGCGCGAATTGCTCAGCGTCATGGGCAAACACGGGGTGGAACCCATCGTTCCGGAAATCGGCGATCAGTTCGATCCGCAACTGCATCAGGCGATGTTCGAGGCGCCCCTGCCCGAAACCAAAGCGGGTGACATCATTCAGGTGATGACCGAAGGCTTCATGCTTCACGAACGGCTGCTGCGCCCCGCGCAGGTCGGGGTGAGCTCGACACCGAAACCTTAAGGTGTTTCGGGGCCATCCCGAACCGCCATAGCCAGTATGATGAAGGCAACATTGCGGCCAGGACCGTCGTGCCTGGCGGCGTGTCGTTTTAGTCGCAGCCTTCCTCACGAAAGCGCGAATTGTCACCCGCCAGGAACGCCTTAAGCTCGTAAACGGCCGCCAGGGCTTCCAGCGGAGTCATTTCATCGGGGTGAAGTGCCGCCACACGCTCTTCCAGCTTCGATGGTCCGCTGGCGGGTTGTGGGCGCGCCACTGGCGCGGCACTGAAAAGCGGCAAATCGTCGATCAGCGCCTGTTTGCGCGTGCCGCCCTCACGCTCGCCCCTTTCCAATGCTTCCAGCACGAGTTTGGCGCGCTCGATGACCGGCAAAGGCAGCCCGGCCAGCCGCGCGACCTGTACGCCATAGGATCTGTCTGCGGCACCCTGGCGCACTTCGTGCAGGAAAATCACCTCGCCTTCCCATTCCTTCACGGCCACTGTGGCGTTCTCGACACCATCCAGTTTGGCCGCCAGGGCGGTCATCTCGTGGTAATGCGTAGCGAAAAGCGCGCGGGCGCGGTTGACATCATGCAGATGTTCCAGCGTCGCCCAGGCAATAGACAGCCCGTCATAGGTTGCCGTGCCCCGCCCGATTTCATCGAGAATGACCAGCGCCCGGTCGTCGGCCTGGTTGAGGATTGCCGCCGTTTCAACCATTTCGACCATGAAGGTCGAGCGCCCCCGCGCCAGATCGTCGGCGGCGCCGACGCGGCTGAAGATTTGCGACACAAGGCCGATGTGGGCGTAAGTCGCGGGCACGAAACAGCCTGTCTGGGCCAGAAGCGCGATCAGCGCATTCTGCCGCAGGAAGGTCGATTTGCCGGCCATGTTCGGCCCTGTCAGCAGCCAGAAGGCGGGTGTGTCGCCGGTTGTCAGCGCGCAGTCATTGGCGATGAACGGTGCGCCCGTACGTTTGAGCGCGCGTTCCACCACCGGATGGCGGCCGCCCCTGATCACGAAGGCGCGGCTGTCGTCGACAACGGGCTCGCACCAATCTTCGCCGCGCGCCAGATCGGCGAAAGCAGCCATAAGGTCTATCTCCGATAGCGCCAGCGCCGCTGTCGAAATCGCCGCAGCCGAATCCAAAACCTGCTTTTTCAAGGTGTCAAAGAGCCGCTTTTCGATCTCGAGCGCACGGTTGCCGGCGTTGAGAATTCTGGTTTCCATCTCAGATAGCGGCACGGTCGTGAAGCGGAGCTGGTTGGCAGTGGTCTGGCGATGAATGAAGGTTTCATTCAAGGGCGCCGACAGCATCCTCTCGGCATGGGTTGCGGTGGTTTCGATGAAATAGCCAAGAACGTTGTTATGCCTGATCTTCAGGCTCTGGATTCCTGTCCGATCAACATATTCGCGCTGCATGCGGGCAATGACGCTTCGGCCCTCGTCGCGCAACTGTCGGGCTTCGTCCAGATCGCTGTCATATCCGGGCGCGACAAAGCCGCCGTCGCGGGCCACAAGCGGCGGCTCGAAAACCAGCGCACTGTCCAGCAACGCGACGATGTCATCATGCCCGATCAGCGCTTTTGCGAAATCGCTCAAACTTCCCGGCAGCTCGTATGGCTCCAGCCTTTGCGCGATTTCACCGGCCTGCCGCAACCCCGCCCTGACTGCCGCCAGATCGCGCGGCCCGCCCCGGTCAAGTGCCAGCCGCGACAAGGCCCGGTCGATGTCGGGGGTCTTTTTTAAATCGCCACGCAGATCGCCGGTCAGCCGGGTGCTGTCGCAAAGAAACCTCACCGCCGCGAGCCGTGCGCGAATTTCTTCCAGGTCACGCGACGGTGACGACAGCCGCCGTTCTAGCAGTCTTCCGCCAGCCGCTGTCACTGTACGGTCGACAGCACCGATCAACGATCCGTCCCGGCCCCCCGACAGGCTTTGACAAATTTCCAGATTTCGGCGCGTGGCGGCATCGATCTGTATGTTACCGACGGCACTTTCCGCCATCGGCGGATGTAAGAGGGGAAGCTTTCCACGCTGGGTCAGATCAAGGTATTCGACAATCGCCCCCATCGCCGACAGCTCGGCGCGGCCGAAACCGCCGAACGCGTCAAGCGTGGCAACTCCGTAAAGCGCGCAAAGCCGCTTTTGCGCTCCGGCGCTATCGAAGGACGCCCGCGATAGAGCTGTTATCACCGCCCCCGATTCAGTCACTAACGCGGCACATTCCGCCTCATGGATGTCGCTGACAATGACTTCGCGCGGGGCCAGCCGCGCCAGTTCCGGCGACAGACGCGCCAGCGGGCAGTCCATGACCCGGAACGCGCCGGTCGAAATATCGACCCAGGCGAGCGCCGCATCGTCGCGCACCCTGGACCAGGCGACCAGAAAATTGTGGCGCCGCGCCTCAAGCAGCGATTCCTCGGTCAATGTGCCGGGTGTCACCAAGCGTACCACATCGCGCGCCACGACCGACTTCGCACCGCGCTTTTTCGCCTCTGCCGGGTCTTCCATCTGCTCGGCGATGGCGACGCGAAACCCCTTGCGGATCAGCGTGAGCAAATAGCCTTCGGCGGCCTGAACCGGCACACCGCACATCGGAATATCCTGCCCGAGGTGCTGGCCGCGTTTGGTCAGGGCGATGTCCAGCGCCACGGCGGCCGCCTCGGCATCGGCAAAGAACATCTCGTAGAAATCGCCCATCCGGTAGAACAAGAGTGCGTCGGGATAGCGCCCCTTGATCTCCAGAAATTGCGCCATCATCGGCGTGACGGTGCTTTTGTCCGCGCTCAAACCCTGCCCCCCGGTTCCGCCCTGACCTTACAAAACCACCCCACCGGGGAAAAGCGCCAAATCCACCGGCTTGACCCCGGACAGAGATCGGGCCCAATGGTGTTGCGACTGCGGCGAGGGCAAGAATGACGATATATAATTTCGGCTCGATCAATATCGATCATTCCTACCGTGTCGGGCATTTCCCCGGCCCCGGCGAAACCCTGGCAGCCTCCAGTTACGCTTTCGGGTTGGGTGGCAAGGGGGCAAATCAGTCGGCGGCGGCGGCCAAGGCGGGCGCGAAAGTTCACCATATCGGGGCGGTCGGGCCCGACGGTCTCTGGACGCTCGACCAGTTGTCGGGCTGGGGTGTCGACATCTCGCAAGTGGCCCGGACCGGCATCCCGACCGGCCATGCGATCATCACCATCGACGCGGCGGCAGAAAACACCATCGTCATTTTCCCCGGCGCCAATCGGGCTGTCCCGGCAGGCCTGCTCGAAAAGGCATTGGCCGGCGCCAGGCCAGGCGATACCCTGCTTTTTCAAAATGAGACCGATTGGCAAGCCGAAGTGGCAAATCTGGCACAAGAGCGCGGGCTCTACACCGTCTATTCAGCCGCTCCCTTCGACGTCACCGCGGTTGAAGCCGTGCTTGGCCACATAGATCTGCTGGTTCTCAACGCGGTCGAGGCCGAGCAACTCGCAGCGGCGCTTGCGGCACCGCTCGACGGGCTGGGTGTGCCCGAAGTTCTGGTCACGCGTGGCGACCAGGGGGCAGAATGGCGGTGTCGCGATGGCAGGCGCGTCCTGGCACCCGCCCATAAGATTGCCGCGGTTGTCGACACCACCGGGGCGGGCGATACGTTTCTGGGTTACTTCGTCGCGGCGCGCGATCAGGGGTTGGATACACAGGCCGCGCTTGGCCGCGCCGCTGTCGCCGCCAGCCTCAAGGTCGCGCGCCCGGGTACCGCCGACGCCATCCCAACCGCCGCGGAAGTCGATGAATTTCTCGATCAGTGAACAAATGGTGCGGCATCGCCCCACAGCGCGCGCACCCGTTTGTCACGCCCGCAGGCATCGCGGTAGAACTTGTAGGCATTGGCTTGAGTCTTGGGCCCGCGCCGCGTCAGAATGATCCCGCGACCCTTGTAGTAATCCTGGTGATATGCCTCGGCCTTGTAGAAAGGCCCCGCATCTACAATGGGCGTGACAATCTTCTGGCCCAGGGCTTTTTGCGCTGCGGTCTTCGCGGCCTCCGCCGCGGCACGCTGCCTGGCATTCTTGACAAAAATCGCCGTGCGATAACTGTCGCCGCGGTCGCAAAACTGCCCGCCCGCATCGGTCGGATCGATCGACCGGAAAAACAGCTCCATCAGATGCGCATAGCTCACCTTGGCGGGATCGAACATGATCTCGACCGCTTCGTAATGCCCGGTGCCGCCTTTGCCCACCTGCTTGTAGGTCGGATTCCTGGTCGTGCCGCCAGTATAACCCGACACGACTTCCGTCACGCCCGGCACGGATTCGAAATCCGACTCGACACACCAGAAACACCCGCCCGCGACAATCGCGGTCTCGGCGGCGGCGGCAGCAGGCATCCCCAGAACGATCAGCGCCAACAGAATTCTCAGCATCATGCTCTCCAGCTATACCCTGCACCTGACGCGGAACATGCGTTACAGTCCAATCATCTTCATGTGAGTGAGCCCTTGGAGTCGCGCGCGCGCGGCGCTAGCCTGCGCCATGACGCGGAGGAAGACATGAGCGATCCCACCACCACCCATCAGGCCGAGGAAGATGTCCGCAACGAATCGATCCTCATTTACATAAACGGGCGCATCCGGCCCAAATCAGAGGCGCTGGTCAGCGTCTATGATTCAGGTTTCATGCTGGGTGACGGCGTCTGGGAAGGGATGCGGCTTCACGACGGGTCATGGGCCTTTCTGGATGAACATATCGAACGGCTTTTCACCGCGGCCAAAGCCATCGACCTGGAACTTGGCTTGACCCGAAAAGAGGTCGAAAACGCGCTGTTAGAGACGCAGAAAGCCAATGGAATGGTCACAGATGCGCATGCGCGCCTGATGGTCACGCGAGGCGTGAAGTCGCATCCCTTTCAACATCCCTCGCTCAGCCGGTCCGGGCCGACAATGGTGATCATCATGGAGCATTCCAAACCGAACATCCCGCGCCCTGTCCGGCTTGCCACCGTGCCGCACCTGCGCGGATTGCCGATGACCCAAGACCCCAAGCTCAACAGCCATTCGAAGCTCAACTGCATCCTTGCCTGCATCGCCGCCGAAAAGGCCGGCGCGGACGAGGCGCTGATGCTGGATGTGCACGGATTCGTGAACACGACCAATGCCTGCAACTTCTTCATTGTGAGGAAAGGCCAGGTCTGGACCTCAACCGGCGACTATTGCATGAACGGAATCACCCGCCAGAAGGTCATCGACCTCTGCCGGGCCAATGATATCCCGGTCTATGAACGTAACTTCACCCTCGTCGATACCTATTCGGCGGATGAGGCGTTCCTGACCGGCACCTTCGGCGCTCAGACCCCCGTCGGCACGATCGACGGCCGTCAGATCGGCAACGGCCGGATGGGGCCGATGACCGAGTGTTTGCGCGGGCTATACAAGGACCTCGTCGCACCGTGAGCCGAAATTCTTCTGTTCGAAAATACCTCACGGGGGGTGCGGGGGGTGTGAAACCACCCGCTCCGGCGCTGCAATCAACGGAACATCACCCATGAAAATCGCCATGTGGTCGGGTCCGCGAAATCTGTCCACCGCGATGATGTATGCCTTCGCCGCGCGTGGCGATTGCGCCGTCAGGGATGAACCCTTCTATGCCGCCTACCTCAAGGCCACGGGTCTCGATCATCCCATGGCGGCGCAGATCATCGCCAGTCAGGAAACCGATCCGGCGCGCGTCGCGGCTGCCTGCGCCGGGCCCATTCCGGATGGAAAACCTCTCCTTTATCAAAAGCACATGACCGTTCACATGCTCGCGGCATTCGATCGCGGTTTCATGGCTGGCTGCACCAATGTCTTTCTGATCCGCCATCCGGCGCGGGTGGTGGCCAGCTATGCCGCCAAACGTGAAAACCCGACGCTGCTGGATATCGGCTTTATCCAGCAAGCCGAGCTTTTCGATGAAGTGGCCGGCCGAACAGGTACGCGGCCCATCGTTATCGACAGCCACGACATCCGCGACAATCCAAAGGCTGCAATCGCTGCCCTTTGTCGCGCGCTGGGCATTTCCTTCGTCGAAAAGATGCTCCACTGGCCCGCTGGCGGCCATCCTGACGACGGCGTCTGGGCATCGCACTGGTATGGAGCCGTCCACCGGTCCACAGGATTTGCCGACCCTGAAGGGCCGCTTCCGTCACTTTCAGTCGCGGGCGAAAAGCTCGCCAAAGCAGCGATGCCCTATTACGATCGGCTGGCGGCGCATCGGCTCAGTGTCGCAGGGCAGCTATGATTTCACCCGTGCATTGCGCGTCGCGATCAGTTTCAGACGCAGCGCATTCAACCGGATAAACCCGGCGGCATCCTTCTGATCATAAGCCCCCGCGTCTTCCTCAAAGGTCACATGGGCCTCAGAGTAAAGCGAATGATCCGATCTGCGCGCCACCGTGCGCGCCGATCCCTTGTACAGCTTGACGCGGACGGTTCCGGTAACATGCTCTTGCGATCTGTCGATCAGGGCTTGCAGCATGTCCCGCTCGGGGCTGAACCAGAACCCGTTGTAGATCAGTTCGGCATAGCGCGGCATGATGCTGTCCTTGAGATGCCCCGCGCCGCTATCGAGTGTGATCTGTTCGATGCCGCGATGCGCTTCCAGCAGGATCGTCCCGCCCGGTGTCTCATAGACGCCGCGCGATTTCATGCCCACAAAGCGGTTTTCGACCAGATCGAGCCGCCCTACGCCATGTTTGCCGCCCAACTCGTTCAATCTGGTCAGGATTGTCGCGGGCGACATTTTCTCGCCGTTGATGGCGACGGGATCACCCGCCTCAAAGGTGATCTCGATCATCTCAGGCCGATCGGGCGCGTCCTCGGGGTGAACGGTGCGCTGGTAAATGTAATCGGGTGCCTCATCGCCGGGGTTTTCCAGAACCTTGCCCTCGGATGAGGTATGCAGAAGGTTGGCATCGACCGAAAAAGGCGCTTCGCCACGTTTGTCCCTGGCGATGGGGATCTGGTTCTTTTCAGCAAATTCCAAAAGCCTGGTCCGGCTGGTCAGGTCCCATTCCCGCCAGGGTGCGATCACCCTGATACCAGGGTCGAGCGCATAGGCCGACAGTTCGAAACGGACCTGATCGTTACCCTTGCCGGTCGCGCCATGCGCGATGGCGTCCGCACCCGTTTCGGCGGCAATCCGGACCAGATGCCTGGAAATCAGCGGGCGCGCAATGGACGTGCCCAGAAGATAGAGCCCTTCATAGAGCGCGTTGGCCCGGAACATCGGAAAGACAAAGTCGCGCACGAATTCCTCGCGCAGATCCTCGATGAAGATGTTTTCAGGTTTTATCCCCAGCATTTCGGCCTTCGCGCGCGCCGGTTCCAGTTCTTCGCCCTGACCCAGATCGGCGGTGAACGTCACCACCTCGCAACCGTATTCGGTTTGCAGCCACTTCAGGATGATCGAGGTATCGAGGCCGCCCGAATAGGCGAGCACGACTTTTTTGGGGGCGGACATGGGTGGCCTCATCTGAACACAGGAATTGTCGTGCTGCGGTGTATTGGGTTTTGTATGATGCGGCAAGTGTCGCGCCGCCAAACGAACGCGGGCAAAACCGGCTACCCATCTTGACAGGAAACGTCATTCATGGGCGGAAAGACGCGAGGCAACCCGGAGACAGGAACATGACAGGATTTTCGGAAGTTGCGCAGCAGGCGACGCGCGAATTGCGCGCCCTGTTCGATGCGACGCCGCTTCAACGCAACGAACATCTATCGGCCCGTTATGGTGCCGACATATGGCTGAAGCGCGAAGATCTGTCGCCGGTGCGCAGCTACAAGTTGCGCGGCGCCTTCACCGCGATGCGCAAATTCCTGAACAAAGACCCGGAACACGGGCACTTCGTATGTGCCAGCGCGGGAAATCACGCTCAGGGCGTTGCCTATGCCTGCCGTCATTTTGGTGTCCGGGGAACGATCTTCATGCCGATCACCACGCCGCAGCAGAAAATCGACAAGACACGCGTATTTGGCATGGATAGTGTCGAAATCCGCCTTGTTGGCGATTATTTCGATCAGACGCTCGCGGCGGCGCAGAAATTTTGCGTCGCGGCACATGGGCATTTCCTTTCACCTTTCGACGACGCCGACGTGATCGAAGGCCAGGCCAGTGTGGCGGTGGAAATTCTCGACCAGCTTTCCGGCGCGCCCGATACGGTCATTCTGCCCGTTGGGGGCGGTGGGCTTGCCTCCGGGATGACCGGCTATTTTGATGAGGCGGGCGCAGGCACGCGCCTTGTCTATGTCGAGCCCGCCGGGGGCGCCAGCCTTGCCGCCGCGATTGCGGCAGGAAGGCCGGTAACGCTGCCGCGCGTCAATAGTTTTGTAGACGGGGCGGCGGTGGCGCGGATTGGCACGCTGCCGTTCGAACGGCTCGGGCAAATCGATCTTGCGCAGGTCCTTTCCGCACCCGAAGACCGGATCTGCATTACCATGCTTGAGATGCTGAATGTCGAAGGCGTAGTTCTGGAGCCTGCCGGGGCAATGTCGGTCGATGTTCTTCCGGAGCTATCGGAAGATATCAAGGGCAAGACGGTGGTCTGTGTCACTTCTGGTGGCAACTTCGATTTCGAACGTTTGCCCGAAGTGAAGGAGCGTGCGCAGCGGTTCGCGGGGCTGAAGAAGTACTTTATCCTGAGAATGCCCCAACGGCCGGGCGCATTGCGTGAATTTCTGGAAATGCTGGGGCCGGAAGATGACATTGCAAGGTTCGAGTATCTGAAAAAGTCGGCGCGCAACTTCGGCTCGGTTCTTATTGGTATCGAGACCAAACATGCCAGAAACTTTGCAGATCTGAAGCGGCAGCTTGACGCCGGCTCATTCATCTACCGCGACATCACGGATGACGAAGCTCTGGCGGAGTTTCTGATATGACGGTTGGTGCGTTGCCCGTAGGTTGTTCGATCGGATCCGCTTCACGCGGCCGAGGAAATGCAGCTTGAATCCCTGGGCCCGAGGCCGTTCACGAATTCGGTCTTTGAAAGCTCATAATTGTCAAGCAGCGCCCCGATTGCGATTTCCTCTGCCCTTCCTGCCGCCGCAGTCCTTTCACCCTCGCTGCAAAGCGAGCCAAAATGGGCAAAGCCCAGATTCCAGGCCCCGCCCTTGAGGAAGTGCAAATCTGCTTCGTAGGTTTCGGGTACGGGCGCGGATCTGATCCGGGCGATGACTTCCTCCATCTCTTCAAGAAAAATCTCGACGACTTCGTTGAAGCCCTCTTCGCCAATTTCAGATCTCAGCTCCGCTATTCGCGTCCAGTCAATCATGCCGATCACCCCGATCCATGCGCCCCACCGGCGGAAAGGATAGGGGTTCTGTCTTACCAGGTGGTTAAGCGCCCTGGTGTGAATGCGGATCACCCGCGCCAGGGTAAGGCGCGATTGCTTGTAACACTCTCCCGGTCTGGTATGCGGTCGATTCGGTTCGGAGTGAAGGCAAGTCACATTTGGCACGCTCTTGGCCGCCAGGTCGGGACCACGTTCAATCAGTCTTAACTGGCAGGGCTTAGATATCTCGACGTTTTGAATGGCAAAAAGCAAAGGCCGCGCCTTGAAGTCATCCCTGAAAACCATGCCCACGGATGGCGGTGACGCGTCGGGCCGTATCTTGCGCACAATACTGATTGTCGATGATAGCCGTGCACAACGCAAGATCCTCGGCGCGCAACTGTTGCGCGCCGGGTATTCCGTGGTTGAGGCCGCAACAGCCGATGAAGCGCTGGTGCTGTGCCAGTCGCTGCTGCCGGATCTGGTTATTTCGGACTGGATGATGCCCGGCATGTCAGGGCTGGATTTCTGCAAGGCTTTGCGTGAAATCGGCAGTGCCCATTACATCTATTTCATTTTGCTGACCTCAAAACACGAATCGGCTGAAATTGCCCGCGGGCTTGACGTCGGCGCCGATGACTTTCTTACTAAACCGGTAAATGGCGATGAACTGCGCGCGCGCATTGTCGCCGGCACGCGCATTTTGAGGATGGAGCGCGAGCTGAAGGAAAAGAACCTGCTTTTGTCGTCGGCGTTGAAAGAGCTGCAAAGGCTTTATGATTCAGTGGATCGCGATCTGAAAGAGGCGCGAAAGCTTCAGCAAAGCCTCGTTCGCGAAAGGTATCGGGACTTTGGAAACGCCGACATATCGCTGTTACTCAGGCCATCCGGCCATGTCGGGGGTGATCTGGTCGGCTTTTTCCCGATAAATCCACAGCGCGTCGGCGTATATTCGATTGACGTGTCGGGCCACGGTATCACATCGGCCCTGATGACGGCTCGGCTGGCGGGATATCTGTCGGGCAGTTCACCCGATCAGAATCTGGCGTTGGTCCAGGCGGATACCGGCGGTTTTGATGCGCTCGCGCCGGAGATTCTGGCGGAACGGCTGAACCGGGTCATCCTGAACGACATGCAGGTCGAAAGCTACGTCACGCTGGCCTATGCCGATCTGAATCTGGAGACGGGTGACGTATCTCTGGTGCAGGCAGGCCACCCTTATCCGGCCATCCAAAGAAGCGGCGGGATGATCGAGTATCTGGGCCGCGGTGGGTTGCCCGTCGGGTTGTTCGATTTCGCAACATATGAGCGTGTCGAGGCAAGGTTGGCCCCGGGCGACAGGTTGTTCCTGATGTCCGATGGCGTTACCGAAGCGGAAAACACTGGTG
Organism: Paracoccaceae bacterium; assembly: GCA_020446815.1. Lineage (GTDB taxonomy): Bacteria > Pseudomonadota > Alphaproteobacteria > Rhodobacterales > Rhodobacteraceae > Albidovulum. The sequence continues at coordinate 88,569 of JAGRDY010000023.1, read as the reverse complement.
GCTTGCCATTGGGCGAAGATGGTCTGGCCGACATCATGAAGCGCTGTGCAGATCTGCGGGGGCCGGCCTATGTGGAAGCTCTCTTGTGGCATCTGAGCGGATATGCCACCGATGAATTCGTCGACGATGTGTCTGCGGCGCTTGTGGAGTTTCGTGGTCCGTAACCCGCCATCCCTCAAACGCGATTCAGCATCAATGACAGAAAATGCCGGTCGCCGGGATTGCCGAGCAGAGGGACCGCGTCGCGGGCCGGCAGCCAGACCGCCGTGTGACCGGCCTCTCTTGGCGGGCCATGGCGCAGCACCGGCCGCGCCAGATAGATCGTGCATAACTTTTCAGCCCATTTGTCGTATTCGGGCATATAAACGAAACGCCTGAACGCGCCGATCCGGCACGGGTCGGCAATAGACCAGCCGGTTTCTTCGTGGACCTCCCGGTGCAACGCTTGAAGAGGTGATTCGCCTGCGTCTATGCCACCGCCGGGTAGTTGAAATTCCGGCTCCGGTTCGGCCTGATGGGTCGCAAGGATATCGCGGCCGCGCAACAGGATCGCATAAGCACCGTGGCGCATCCGGTACCTTTGGCCGCGAATCACCGATTCACCGAAACGCCTGATCATGTCTTGCCGAAAGCCTCGCAGTTGTCGCCGCTTGCCTGAAACGATATGCCAAGACCCTGAACACAAGGAAAGCCCAAGATGCACCTGTCACAGATCGCCTGGGACGATACGATTTTGCCCTTTCAGCTGGACCGTGCCGATATTCGCGGCCGGGTGGCGCGTCTCGATGGGGTTTTGCACGCGATCCTCTCGCGGCACGAATACCCCGAAGCGGTCGAGGCATTGGTCGCCGAAACCGCCTTGCTGACGGCATTGATAGGACAGACTATCAAGCTCAGGTGGCGGTTGTCGTTGCAGGTGCGGGGCGAGGGGCCGGTAAAAATGATCGCCTCGGATTACTACGCGCCAAGCCAGGAAGGTTCTGCGGCGCAAATCCGTGCCTGGGCGTCATTTGATGCCAGTGCAATCAATCCCGAAATGGCACCCTTTGACCAGATCGGAAACGGCGTCTTTGCCGTTCAATTGGATCAGGGCGCGAACACGTCACCCTATCAGGGTGTTACGCCGCTGGCGGGCGGGTCGCTGTCTGCGTGCGCCGAGACGTATTTTGCGCAGTCGGAACAATTGCCGACCCGGTTCGCATTGTCCTTCGGAAAATCGAAACTCCCCGGGCAGAGCGAAAGCTGGCGTGCGGGCGGCGTCATGTTGCAGCATATGCCGCTTGCCGCGCCGTCTGCCGGCGGCCCGGGCGGAAGCGGCGAGAATGGATTGCTGTCGGCTGCGGATATTCTCGGCGACGAAGAGGGGCAGAACTGGGCGCGGGCGAATTTGCTGCTCGATACCGTCGAAGACATGGAGCTTGTCGGCCCTTCGGTACAGCCGACAGAATTGCTAGTTCGGTTGTTTCATGAAGAAGCCCCCCGCGTGTTTGACGCGCAACCCGTTCAGTTCGGCTGTTCTTGTTCGGTCAAGAAGGTCAGGGACAGTCTGTCGAATTCCTCGGGCGAAGAAATTGAAGAAATGACGACCGATGCGGGGGTCATCACGGCCGACTGTCAGTTTTGCGGCGCGCATTACGAGCTGGACCCGTTGCAATTGCGCGATTCTGGAGGAGCCGGAATTGAGCAAGACTGATCCGCTGGAAAATGTTGTCAGGGCATTGGCGCGACCAGGGCGGGACACATCGGATTTCGACCTCAATCCCGGTGCCCGTCGGCCAGCGAACGCCAGATTGCGCCCGGCGGCGGTTCTGGTCGCTTTCATCGATGCGCCCGGCGGTCCTGAAATCATTCTGACCACGCGGTCTTCACGCCTGAAGCATCACCCGGGGCAAATTTCCTTCCCCGGAGGCAAGGTTGACGCAGCGGACGCGAACCCGATCGCCGCGGCATTGCGTGAAGCAGAAGAGGAAATCGGGTTGCCGATCGATGCCGTGGAGGTTTTTGGGCAGTTCCCGTCCCATGAAACGGTTACAGGTTTTGCCGTTTCACCCATTTTCGGCCGAGTTAGGCACAGATTTCACGCAAAACCGGAGGCGGGTGAGGTAGACGAGGTATTCGCGGTGCCGTTATCCCATTTTGCCGAGCCAGGCAATTATCGCGTTGAGGGGCGTCTTTGGCGCGGGCAAATCCGGCGGTATTATGTTGTGCCCTACGGGCCTTACTATGTCTGGGGTACGACCGCGCGCATTCTGCGGGCCCTGGCAGATCGGCTGAACCCATGCAACTGACCGGCGACTGGATAACCGCCCCCGGAGTGCAAAGGGTGTTGGGCCTGCTGGCGCATTGCGGATACCAGGCATATCTGGTTGGGGGTTGCGTTCGTAACGCGGTCATCAACCAGCCAATCGCCGATATCGACATGGCTACCGACGCGCTGCCTGCGCGGGTATCCGAAATTGCCGCAGATGCAGGGTTGAAGGTTGTGCCGACGGGTATCGCCCATGGCACCGTGACCATTGTAGTGCGCGGCGTGGGATACGAAGTCACGACCTTCCGGCGCGATGTGAAAACCGACGGGCGGCGGGCGAAGGTCGCTTTTTCAACCGAAATCACCGAAGATGCATCGCGGCGGGATTTTACGATGAATGCCCTTTACGCGGACGCGTCCGGGCGCTTGATAGACCCCATGGACGGCCTTGCCGACCTTTTGGCAGGGCGCGTGCGATTTGTGGGCGATGCCGGCCGACGCATCCGCGAGGATTATCTTCGCATCTTGCGGTTCTTTCGGTTTCATGCCTGGTACGGGAACGCTGCCGAGGGGATTGATCCCGAAGCCCTGGCCGCTTGCGCGGAAAATGCGGGCGGCATCGAAGCACTGTCGCGTGAACGTATCGGCCATGAAATGCGGCGACTGCTGGCTGCGCCTGATCCGACCGCTTCGGTCGCTGCCATGCAGTCATCAGGCATCCTGGGGCGGGTTCTTCCTGGCGCGGACGCGCGCGCCCTGGGTCCGCTGATCCACAATGAGCCGCCGCTTTGCGCCAAATGGTTGCGGCGCCTCGCCGTGTTGGGCGGTGCGGCGCAGGCTGACAGGCTGCGATTGTCGGCAAGCGAGGCAAAACGCCTTGATTGCCTGAAGGCCGGGATGGAAAGCACTGTTGGTGCGGCAGAGCTCGCATACCGGAATGGTGCGGAAACTGCACATGATGTCATCTTGTTGCGTGCGGCGGTCCTTGGTACGCCGATGCCGCCCGATATCGAAAATGAGATCGCGCGCGGAATGAACGCGAGATTTCCGATATCGGCCGCGGATCTGATGCCAGGCCTTCAGGGCCCGAAACTTGGTGCGCGACTGGCCGAACTGGAATCGCGCTGGATTGCTTCCGGGTTTGAATTGTCGCGCGAGCAATTGCTGGCTTGATTGTCATGATCCGGGGGCGCAGGGTGGTCAGGCAATGGCGGAACGGCAGGTGCCAAGTGTCTTTTGACGTATTTTTGACCTTGTTGGCGCTGGCAGTAGCGACGCTGTTTACCCCCGGGCCCAATAACATGATGCTGGCGGCTTCGGGTGCAAACTTCGGTCTGCGGCCTTCGTTCCCCCATCTGTTTGGTGTGGCATTCGGATTTCCGCTGATGTTGCTGACTGTCGGGCTGGTGCTGGGCGGTCTGGTGCAGGCCAGCCCTGCCCTGCGCGAAGGGCTTCGATATGGCGGCGCGGTCTTGCTGCTGTGGATTGCCTGGAAGATCGCGACTTCGGGCGGAATAGGCTCTGGATCAGGTGCTGCACGGCCTATGCGGTTTTTCGCTGCCGCCAGCTTTCAATGGGTCAACCCCAAGGCCTGGTCGATGGCCGTCGCCGCGACATCACAATATGTGATACCCGACCGGCCAATTTGGACCGCCGGCCTTGTCGCGGTGACGTTTCTGACGCTGGGGTTGGTTTCAGCAACGACCTGGGTCCTGGCGGGCAAGGCGATAGCGCATTGGTTGACAACGGCGCGCCGCCTTCGAATCTTCAATCTGGTCATGGCCGTGTTGATCGTAGCCAGCATGATTCAGCTCATCGTGCACTGACATTTCCTTTGTCAGGGGTTAGCGGTATATGCGGGCATGCACCGGCAAATGTACCGGGCCGGGGCTCTTTTCTATCTGCGGGCTTTCGGGATATTCGACGCAAAAAGAAACGGCTCTGCCCGGCCGTTTTCGCCGAGGGCTGATATGATGGGCCTGAAAACTTGGGGACTTATGCGTGAAGCTTGGTGACTTGATCGACGCCTTCCGCCCGGCGGACGGCCCGCCACCGCAAAAGCTCGGCGCATTTTTCCTGTGGTGTCTCGCGGGTGCCTGGGGCCCCCTTGCCCTGGCGGCACTGCTTTCCGCTGTGGCGGGGGCGATGGAGGTGGTGACGGCCTGGTTTCTCGGGCTGATCGTCGACATGGCCAATGCGCGCGATCCTGCCACGGGGATCCTCGATCAATGGCCGGTGCTCTTGTCTTTCGTCGTTTTTCTGATCGTTTTGCGCCCATTGGCCTTCGGGTTGAGTGCCGCATCCAATTCGGTCGTCGTACAGCCCAATGTTCTGCCGCTGGTGTTGTCTCGTCTTCACCGCTGGACATTGGGGCAGGCGGTCACTTTTTTTGACAACGATTTTGCCGGGCGCATTGCGCAAAAACAGATGCAGGCGGCGCGGGCCGTTACCGATATCGCCAGCGAAACGATCAATACGATCGCATTTGCCCTTTCATCACTGCTGGTGTCGGCGGTGTTTCTGCTTTCGATCGACGGATGGATGGCGCTGGCGCTTGCCGTGTGGATCGTATTCTATCTTTTGCTGATCCGTTTGTTCTTGCCGCATGTGCGCGGCAAATCGGCGGCCCGCGCCGGGGCTCGGGCGATGGTGACCGGGCAGGTTGTCGATACGATTACCAACATCAAGACCGTAAAACTGTTCGCCCATGCGGAACACGAAGATCGTGCTGCCCTGGCGGCGATGTCAGGTTTTCGCGATACCGCGCTTGATTTCGGTGTCCTGTCCGCATGGTTTCGACTGGCCTTGATGACCTTGGCGGGGCTCTTGCCGGTGATTCTGGTTGGCGGGGCGTTGGCGCTGTGGGTCGAGGGCAAGGCAACGGCGGGTGACATTGCCGCGGCAGGCGCGGTTTCCATTCGCATTGCGCAAATGACCGGCTGGGTCAGCTTCACGCTGATGAGCATCTATGCCAGTGTCGGCGAGGCCGAGGACGGAATGCGTACGCTGACCCCGCCCCATACGCTTGCCGATGACCCTGATGCTTTCGCGCTGGGGCGGATTTCAGGGGCTGTCGAGTTCGAGAACGTGACGTTCGCCTATGGCCGTGCCAAGGGCGGTCTGGTTGAAGTTGATCTGAGAATCAAACCCGGTGAAAAACTTGGCATCGTCGGGGCGTCCGGGGCCGGAAAATCGACGTTGGTTGCCCTGCTTTTGCGGCTCTATGATGCCGAAACCGGCCGGATTCTGGTGGACGGGCATGATATCCGCGGCGTGACGCAGGAAAGTCTGCGGCGGCAGGTGGCGATGGTCACCCAGGAAACCGCCATGTTCAATCGCTCTGCCCGCGACAATATTCTATATGGCCGGCCCGATGCCAACGAAGAAGAAATGATCATGGCCGCGAGGCAGGCAGAGGCCGATGAATTCATCCTCAACCTGCAAGACCACAAGGGCCGTACCGGATACGATGCCTATCTGGGCGAGCGTGGCGTGAAATTATCCGGCGGGCAACGTCAACGCATCGCTCTTGCACGCGCGTTTCTCAAAGATGCGCCCATATTGGTCCTGGACGAGGCAACCTCGGCGCTTGATTCGGAAGTCGAGGCACAGGTTCAGGGGGCGCTTCACCGGATCATGCAAGGAAAGACCGTGCTGGCCATCGCCCATCGGCTGTCCACAATCGCCGAGATGGACAGGATCGTGGTGCTGGAAATGGGCCGCATCGTCGAACAGGGCAGCCATGAAGCGCTTCTGGCCAAGAATGGTCTTTATGCGCGATACTGGTACCGTCAGTCAGGCGGATTCATCGGGGCGGACGAGGCCGCCGAATGAGATTGACGGTCGACCGCCTGGGCCATCTGGGCGATGGCATCGCGGGCGACGTTTTCATCCCCTTCGCCCTGCCCGGCGAGGTTGTCGAAGGCGCGGTTTCTGCCGGGCGCATGGCAGAGCCAGAGATCATGCTGCCATCGCCCGACAGGGTACAGCCGGAATGCCCGCATTATCGGTCATGCGGCGGTTGCAGTCTCATGCATGCATCCGACCGGTTTCTCGGGGGCTGGAAAATGGATGTCGTGCGCAAGGCGCTGGCCGCGCAGGGGCTTGAAGCAGCCTTTCGGCCGATCCTGACATCGCCCGCCAGATCCCGGCGGCGGGCCACCCTGTCGGGCAAGCGGACCAAAAAGGGCGCCATTGTCGGTTTTCACGGCCGCAGCTCGGACACGATCAGCGAGATAAGCCATTGCCGCTTACTGCACCCTGAACTGGTATCGGTGATCCCGGTACTGAAACAGATGGTGGTCTTGGGCGCGTCTCGCAAGGCCAGGCTTGCCTTGACGATCACGATAAGCGAGGGCGGTATCGATCTGGCGGTATCTGGTGGAAAAGAGGTGGATTCGAGCCTTTTTCCGCAATTGTCGATACTGTGCGGCCAGGCCGGTATCGCGCGGCTGACGTGGAATGATACCGTTTTGCTGTCGTTTCGGCCCGCCGCGCATTGGTTTGGCCGGGCGCTCGTGACGCCTCCACCGGGTGCATTCCTGCAGGCAACCTGTGACGGCGAAGCGGCGCTGGTCGGTTCTGTCTTGGAGGCTGTCGCCGAGGCAGGCCGGGTTGCCGATCTTTTCGCCGGTTCAGGCACTTTTTCGCTTCCCTTGGCGGAGCGGGCTGAAGTGCGCGCGGTCGAAGGCCAGGCAGAGATGCTGACGGCGCTGGACGCGGGCTGGCGCGAGGCACGGGCGCTGCACCGGATAGAAACCGAATGCCGCGATCTTTTTCGCCGGCCGTTGATGCCGGACGAACTGCGGCGTTTCGATGCGATCGTCATCGACCCGCCGCGCGCGGGTGCCGAAGCGCAGGTATCCCAGATCGCGGCCGGTTGCGTGCCGGTGGTGGCGATGGTGTCCTGCAATCCGGTCACTTTTGCCCGGGACGCGCGGATACTGGCGCACAACGGTTATGTTATCGACTGGATACAGGTTGTCGATCAGTTCCGCTGGTCGCCACATGTCGAACTTGTGGCGCGGCTGCATCGGCAATTCACCGCCGGCTGAGCAGAAATTTGCCGATTTACGGTTCTCCCCGGATCAGGATATGAATGCAAAACGTAACGCGGCGGGCAGGGGCAGATGTTGAACCGACGAACATTTGTGGCGATTGCGACGATGGCAAGCCTGGCGGGTTGTGGCTCGAAGTTTCGCCGTTATGACGGGCCGGAAGTCACCCGGATTGCCGTCTTCAAGGCCTCCAGAAAAATGTATCTTCTGCACGATGCCAAGACACTGAAAAGTTATCGCATCGCGCTGGGTGGCGACCCGATTGGCGACAAGAAGGTAGAGGGCGACGGCAAGACGCCCGAAGGCACCTACATGATTGACCGGCGCAATCCCAACAGTGCCTATCATTTGTCGCTTGGAATCTCCTATCCAAATACCGAAGACGCGGCAGAGGCGGAGGCTCTGGGCCAGAAACCCGGCGGCGACATTTTCATTCACGGCCGCGCAGGTACAAAAGCCCAGCGGGCAGGAGATTGGACGGCGGGCTGTATTTCGGTGACAGACAGGGAAATCGAAGAGATTTACGCGATGGTTCGTGATGGAACCCAGATCACCATCGCCCCCTAGCGCATCGAAGCGGCCGGGCGGGACATCACGGAATTCTACTTGTTTAACCGCCGGTTATCATGGTCCACCATAGTTTCCCGCCCGGTTCCTGAAACCAGGCAAAGCCAACGTCACGCGCCGCCGGGTCGAGGATGACTGCGCGCGTGTCCGCCAGTTCCATCCATGCGGATAACGTCTCGATCTCGGTCTCGTAGGTCTCCGAAATATTCTCGCCCAGCATTTCGCCCTGATACCCCGTGCGCTGGACGCGCGTGACCGGAGAAGACCCGTCCGACCCGAAATGCCAGGGCCGGTTCTGAACTGACATGTCGCGCGAATGTGTGGCGGCGGCGGCGGTCAGAAGCGGATCAAGCGTCAGTTCCGGCACACCTGCCGCGCGCCGCAGCGCATTGACTGAATCCAGCATGGAGTAGGTCACGCGGCTCTCGTCGCCCGGTTTGATACGGTAGATCTTGGGAAGGGGTTTGCCATCTGGCCCAAGTTGCGGAGCCGCGGTTTCGCAGCCTGCCAAAGCGAGTACCGAAACAAGCAGCAAGCCAAGCATTCGTATCATGTGTAGGTAATCCTTGATCTGACCGAACCGTCCTTTAGCGGTTTGCGCCGAACTGTTCAAAGGCAAACCGCCACAGCGGCGGAATCTGACGCGACGGTGAATTGAGATTGCGGTTCACGCCAGCTAAGATGACGCCGGAATTCGCCACTTCAGAAAGGTGACCAGAGGATGAGCAAAGAGTTTGACCGCAATTTCACCCGCCGCCGTGCGATCGGTGTGGCGATGGCGTTTGGCGCAACGCTGGCGACGCCCGCGTTGGCCCAGACCGAGGCATCAACAGTCGAGATCGAAAGCGATCTCAACTCCAACACGCGCCGAAACATCTCCAGCTTCCGTTCGCTGCATTGGCAGCCCTATTTTAATGACACCAGGAAAGGGGCGATCCTTGTCGATACGACATCACGCGCCCTTCACTATTGGTCGGAAGATCAAAGTGTTTATCTGCTATTTCCGACAAGCGTACCGTTGACCGAGGATCTGACCCGGCGCGGGCGGACCGAGGTTGTCAAGAAGGTCGTTGGCCCGGAATGGCGCCCGACACCCGCGATGCGGGCGCGAAACCCGGAATGGCCGGATTATGTTGCGCCAGGGCCGGACAACCCGCTTGGAACGCATGCGCTTTATCTTTCGTGGCAATATTACCGGATTCACGGCACACACGACACGCGCAAGATCGGCCGCAGATCATCAAATGGTTGTATCGGCCTTTACAACGAACAGATCGCCCAGCTTTTCGGATATGCGAAGATTGGCACACAAGTGTTGCTTATTTGACGAAATGCATGGTTTCAGCGAGAATCGCAAAGGGAGCAGATTGCAATCACAGGGCCTGATAGCATAGTAGGATCACGAGGTATTATCTTGGTCTTTGGCGGGCCTCGAGAAAAAATTCGCCAGGGTATTGATGGAGAATAAAATGAAAAAGCTTGCGCTTGCTGCCGCTGTTTCGATTTACGCGTCCACCGCATTTGCCGGTGGAATGGCGGAACCGGTCATGGAACCCGCTGTTATGGTTGAAGAAGCTTCTTCTTCGAGCGGCAACGTCGTTGTTCCGCTGTTGGTTCTGATTCTGATTGCGGCCGCTGCCAGCAACTGATCCGATCAGCAAATTCCATGGGAAGGGCAGCGGTCGACCGCTGCCTTTTTCATTTTTCCTTCCTGTCAATCCAGCCGCTCAGGTTGTCGGCGATGACCGATACCAGTGCTTCGATATGGGCATCGTCATCATTGAGGCAGGGGATATAGGTGAATTCCTCGCCGCCGGCATGTTCAAACGCTTCGCATATCTCGCCCTGTATCTCTTCCAGGGTTTCTATGCAGTCGGCTGAAAAGGCGGGTGAAATCACCGCGATCCTTTTTTTTCCGGCTTTGGCCAGGGCGGCCACATGCTCGACCGTATAGGGGCGCAGCCACTCCTCCGGCCCAAAAACCGATTGAAATGTGGTCAAGATCGTACCCGGGGCCCAGCCCAGCCTTTCGCGCAAGAGCCGTGTAGTCTTCTGGCACTGGCAATGATAGGGGTCGCCCTCCATCAGATAGCGTCGCGGCATTCCGTGATACGAGGCGACCAGGATATCGGGGCGCGTTTCAAGCGACGAATAGGCCCGCTCGACGGATTGGGCCAAAGCGTCAATATAAAGTGGATGTGCAAAATACTCGGCGACGGTCCTGGCCGCCGGTTGCCGCCTTTCTTCCATTAATGCCCGGAAGAACTGATCGTTGGCAGTCGCCGAAGTCGCGCCCGCATATTGCGGATAAAGCGGCAGGAACAGGATCTTGTCGCAGCCCTGCTCGACCATCTTGCGCACGACGCTCTTGGTCGACGGGTTGCCGTAGCGCATACAGAATTCGACGATTACGGCACTGCCGAATTTCTGCCTGGCGGCTGTGCGAAGCTTTTCGGTCTGTGCGCGCGTGATCGTCATCAGCGGGCTTTCGTTTCGTTCCTGATTCCAGATCGACCGGTAGTTTCGCCCGGAGCTGAAGGGGCGCTTTGACAGGATGATCAATTGCAGCAGCGGCTGCCATTTCCACCGGGGATAGTCGATGACGCGGCGGTCGGACAAAAATTCGTTCAGATAGCGGCGCATCGGCCAGTAGCCATAGCCATCCGGTGTGCCGAGATTGGCGATCAGTATGCCAATACGCGGTTTGGTGATATCGGGGTGATCCGCAGGGGCATGGGCAGGCCGGCCGCCTCCGGCGTCATCGCATGCAACCGTCATGATATGTCCTTTCGGCGTTTCGACTGAGATAGCGGGAAATTATTGGCCGTCAACACCTGGGGGGCGGAGTTGGTCGGGCAAAGGCATTTCCGATGTTCCCAGAGCATCCGCCAGGCGGGCTGTCGCGGAGCCAGGGCGCAAAGGGGTTTGTTGGCTTTCGTGCGGTGCCCAACCGGTCAGATAGATGAGTTCAAACGTCGAACGAATGCGGCCATCCGGCTCCGAAAAATTTTCGGCATAGAATCTGGCCGCATCGGAAAACAACGTTCTGGGGGGTATCCTGCGATTGCGCGCCATGAGCGCGTTCGTTTCGCCCATGGCCCTTAGGTCCGCAAGCAATCTGGACGCGTCAGGGTAGGTTACGGTCTTCTTGGCCGAATCCGCGACCGGCAAGGCAAATCCGGCGCGCTGCAATAGGCTGCCAAGTTCCCTGATTTCCGCCATCGGCAAGACCCGCGGCGACAGGCCCCCGGTCAGCCGTGCTTCGGTTTCGGCCAAGGCGGTGCGCAACTCGGAAAGGGTCTGGCCGCCGAACATGACGGCGATGAACAATCCATCGGGCTTCAATGCGTGACGGCACTGGACAAGCTGGCCAACCGGGTCGTTCGCCCAATGCAGGCTCATCGCGTGGATGATCAGATCATGCGCGGCCGAGGTCACGTCGAGCGTATCGGTGTCCGGAACGATTTGCGCATCGGGAAGCAATGCCCGCCAAGGGCCAGGAAATCCGGTCACGACCACCGAATCCGTAAACGTTTTGTTAACTTCGTTCAGCCTTTCTCTGATCTCGGTGGCGGCGTCGTCGTGCAAAAAGAGATCAGCGCCGATCCACGAAGCACGGGAACGATTTCGCTCAAGGGCGGCGCGGTCGGTAAGAATCGGCGGTATGGTCATGAGTGGCGAAACCAAGAGCGTTCGTGGCGGAATGCAAAACCTCTTGCGGATGATATTTCCACCCCAATGCATCAATTGCAAGGAACCGGTGGCAAGCGAATACGGGCTTTGCGCGGCCTGCTGGCATCGGACGCCCTTTGTCACCGGACTTGCCTGCGACAAATGTGGCATTCCCCTGCTTGGCGAAGATGAAGGAACCGCCGAATTCTGTGACGATTGCATCACGATCGCACGTCCGTGGGATCGTGGCCGGGCGGCTTTCCTGTACAGGGATATCGGGCGCAGACTTGTCCTGGCAATCAAACATGGTGATCGCCTGGATCTGGTCCGCCCAGCCGGCGACTGGCTTGCGCGCGCCGCAACCCCGATATTGCGTTCTGACATGCTGGTGGCCCCGGTACCGATTCACCGGATGCGCCTGTTACGCCGCCGGTTCAATCAATCGGCGCTTCTTTCGCGAGAAATGGCCCGCTGTTGCGATCTGGAACACTGCCCCGATCTGCTGATTCGTCTACACAAGACCGCGACCCAGGATGGCCGGAGCCGACAAGCGCGGTTTGAAAACGTCTCGGGCGCCATTACAATTCATCCAAGACATTGTGAACGGATCGGCGGGCGCAACATACTCCTGATTGATGATGTGATGACATCGGGTGCAACACTGGCGGCATCGGCAGACGCCTGCCTTTGTGCCGGTGCCGCGTCGGTGTCGGTGGTGGTACTGGCGCGTGTTGCGAAAGAGGCTTAATTGCCTATAGACAAATCGCGATTCAGGACCGGCCCATGCAGCGTATCGAAATCTACACCACGCCTTTCTGCCCTTATTGTCATGCCGCAAAACGGTTGCTGGCATCAAAGGGGGCGGTATTCGAGGAAATCAATGTTGCCGGCGACCCCGCCAAACGCCAGGAAATGATGACAAGGGCGCATGGCCGGCATACGGTTCCGCAGATATTTATCGATGGCAAGCATGTTGGCGGCTCGGATGAATTGCACAGTCTTGATCGGGCGGGCGGTCTGGATCCGCTGTTATCGGCGGGATGACTGATGAAAGTCGCGCTGGTTCAGCTATCTTCAACGGACGACCCGGAGGAAAACCTGCGGACAACGATCGCGCTGACGGGCGAGGCGGCGGGGCGGGGCGCGGGGTTTGTCCTGACGCCCGAAGTGACCAATTGCCTGTCGTCCGACAGGGCACTTCAGAACTCTGTTCTGCGCGAGGAAAAGGACGACATGACCCTGGCCAGACTTGGCTTGCTCGCCGGGGAGCACAAGATATGGCTTCTCATCGGCTCTCTGGCGCTGAAATCGGGGGCGCCCGATGGCCGGTTTGTCAACCGTTCATTCCTGATCTCGCCGAGCGGAGCGATCGTTGCCCGATACGACAAGATCCACATGTTCGACGTGAAGGTGTCGGCGAGCGAATCCTACCGTGAATCGGATGGCTACCGTCCCGGCTCGACTTGTGTGGTTGCCCGCACTCCCTTTGGCGTCATCGGCATGACGATCTGTTATGATGTTCGGTTTCCGCATCTGTATCGGGCCCTGGCCAAGGCCCGGGCAGAGATTCTGACCGTCCCTGCCGCTTTCAACGATACGACCGGCGCGGCCCATTGGGAAACACTGCTGCGTGCGCGTGCGATCGAGAATGGCGCCTATGTGCTGGCGCCCGCCCAGACTGGCAGTCATGCCGCCCACCAGGGGCGCCAGCGCCGAACCCACGGGCATTCCCTTGCCATTTCGCCCTGGGGCGAGGTGATCGTGGATGGTGGATCGGAAGTCGGTGTGAGCTATGCCGATATCGATCTCGCCGAAGTTGCCAAAGCCAGAAACCGTGTGCCTTCGCTGAATCATGATCGCCCGTTCGAGGGGCCGAATTGAATGTCCGATGCGAATGACCCGCTTGCGGTCTCTCTCTTTTCAGAAATTTTCATGGCCGATCAACTGGCGCGCAACCGTATCGCCCGGATATTGCCCAGGGGGATGGAGCTGAGCCATTTTTCGGTGCTCAACCACCTGGCCAATGTCAGTGAAGAACGGTCGCCCGCCCAGCTTGCCGATGCCTTTCACGTTACCCGCGGTGCGATGACCAACACACTGGCCAAACTGGAATGGGCCGGACACGTTCATATACGGCCCGACTGGGATGATGCGCGCAGGAAATTCGTATCGATCAGCCCTGCCGGCAAAAAAGCCCGAGATGCCGCGCTGGCGGTCATTTCGCCGGTGATTACCGATATCGTCATGGAAATCGGCCCGGACAAGATTCGCTCCATTCTGCCGATACTGCGCGAATTGCGCACAAGACTGGGCGGAGAAGTCGGGCCAACAGACACGCCTTCTTGATTCAGGAAAGGTTTTTCGTAAGCTGGCGATACCGCAGCCAACGACAAGGCGGACACAATGGTTGTCGCTTTTCCCGCGACGAAGGGTCTGGTCGATGAAATCAGGGGTAAATCCCTTTTTCATGTTTCAGCTTCGCGATTCCGCAACGATATCATCAAGAATACGAAAAATTCGCACCTCCCCAACCATGCCAACTGTGAAATCAGCCTGAAGCCCGGACAAGGCTGGTCAGTGGCCCCGTTCAGATTGTTGCGCGACTATTCGATCATGGATCCATATCTGAATCACATCAAAGCCTGGGGCAAATACACCTATTTTTTCATCGGTGAACCTGGATGGTGGGCCGTCAAAAAGAACATCGGCCCCGGCGCAAGATGGGGGAATCTTGGCCCGGACACGACGGTTTATGAAATTCTCGGCCGCGATCTCGTGAAAAATGCGTCGCTGCTTTTTTATCGCCCCGACGACAAGGTTCTGGTCATTCGCGGCGGCTATGATGGCTTCGCCTTTGCCGAACCTGCACCCTGAGAGCTTTGCCGTCTCAGGGATCGGCCTATTGTCTTACACTGCTGGTAACGTAATTCACGCTCAGATCGCGATCAGACAATGACCATCGCCAGCCGATCGGATCAAAGACAAAGCCCTTTTTGTCTTTGGGCGCCAGCCCGGCGTTGCGGATCAATGCGCAAAGCTCATCGGGGGTTATGAATCTTGCCCAGTCGTGGGTTCCCTTGGGCAACCATCGCATGACCCATTCGGCACCAATGATCGCCATCATGAAGCTTTTGGCATTCCTGTTGATCGTCGAGCAGATCATCAGCCCGCCTGGTTTCAGCAGGTTGCTGCAAGTCGCCAGGAATGCCTGCGGATCGGCCACATGTTCCACGACCTCCATGTTCAGCACGATGTCGAAACGTTCACCGGCATCGGCAATCGTCTCTGCGGTGGTATGGCGGTAATCTATGGCCAGACCCTGCGTTTCGGCATGAAGCCGAGCCACCGGAATGTTGCCGCCGGCGGCATCGGCGCCGACGACCAGAGCGCCCAGGCGCGCCATCGGCTCCGACAAAAGCCCGCCGCCGCACCCGATATCGAGCAGGCGAAGCCCGCTGAACGGGGCGGGCTGGGCCAGATCACGACCGAATTCAGCGGCAATCTGGCTGGAAATGTAATCGAGCCGGCACGGATTGAGCATGTGCAATGGCTTGAACTTCCCGTCGGGATCCCACCATTCCGCGGCCATCGCCTCGAATTTCGCCACTTCGGCGGGGTCGATGGTAGTGACTTCTGACTGCATTTCGCGCCCCAGGATATTTTCCGCCAAACCCGCGGTCGCCCGGATATTTGCGTCCATCGGGCGTTTCGGGGTTACATTGAATCAGAATTCAAACCAAGTTCTTTCAAACTCTGACATTTTATCGCGCAATCGAAACCTCGAACACTATAGTATAATCATGGATCGGATCTCAGGGCAAAAGCGCGCAGCAAGCTATCTTTATCCGCAGATCGAACCTTTCGATCAGCGTCTGTTGGATGTTGGCGATGGTCACCGGATCTATGTCGAGCAAAACGGCCATGCGTCGGGCATCCCGGTTCTTGTCCTGCATGGAGGGCCGGGGGGCGGCTGTTCGCCGGCAATGCGGCGCTATTTCGATCCATCGGTTTATCGCACCATTTTGTTCGATCAGCGCGGTTGCGGACGGTCGCGGCCACATGCCAGCGTCGACGCAAACACGACATGGCATCTGATCGCCGACATAGAGCGGATAAGGCAAGTTCTGGAGATTGATGCCTGGATCGTCTTTGGCGGCAGTTGGGGCGCGACACTGGCGTTGATCTATGCCGAGACGCACCCTGAACGCGTTGCAAATCTGGTCCTGCGCGGGGTTTTTCTGGCTACGCAGAGTGAGATCGACTGGTTTTACGGCGGCGGGGCGGGGGCGTTCTGGCCGGACAGGTGGCAGGATTTCGCCGGCGCCATCCCCGAGGATGAGCGTTCCGACCTGATCGCGGCATATCACCGACGGCTGTTTAGTGGCGACCGCGCGACCGAGGCCCGGTTTGCACGCCAATGGGCGGCCTGGGAAAATGCGCTGGCAAGTATCCACAACGATGGGGCGCCGGGCGATCCACCGGCGGATTATACCCGGGCGTTTGCACGGATCGAAAACCACTATTTCATCAACAAGGCCTTTTTGCAGGAAGACGGGCAGATTCTGAGGGATCTGCCACGATTGAAGGAAATTCCGGGCACGATTGTTCAGGGGCGCTATGACATGATCTGTCCGCCGGTGTCGGCCTGGAGGCTGGCCGAAGGATGGAAGCGGGCGAAGTTACTGATGATCCCCCAAGCCGGCCATGCCTTGTCCGAACCGGGAATTTCGGCAGAGCTGGTGCGGATAATGGATGGGTTGAGGCTGTGAAATGGGCGGAACCACAGTGCGATCGTCGGACAGAGTACGGGTTGGATCGGGCTCCGCTCGGTTCTTGCCGGCCGGTTTCGATCCGGTTGGCGCAAAGCCCGGCCGATGGCTTGCCGCCAAGGGCACGTTCTTGACCAGCGGGCAAGTATTGGCCGGCCAATGCGGCCTTCATGATCCGAAGCCAGCCCATGCAGGTAGTCAGCTATTGACGCGGTTGACCCTTCGCTTGAAGCGATCAAGTTTGCGACTTTATCCATCCGGCATCCAGCCGGGATTGCATGACGCGATCCTGGCCCCCCTATCCTTGAAAAGGCGTTCTCATGTCTGAATCCAATGCATATTCCTTATTGTTCGAACCGGTTCGGATTGGGCCTGTGACAGCGCGCAATCGGTTCTTTCAGGTGCCGCATTGCAATGGGATGGGGCATTTGCGCCCAAAGGCCGAGGCAGCCATGCGCGCGATGAAAGCCGAGGGTGGCTGGGCGGTGGTCGCCAATCAGGAAACCGAAATTCATCCGACATCCGATCTGTCGCCCTTTGCCGAAAACCGCCTTTGGGACGCAAGGGATATTCCCGCGCTTCGCCTGATGACGGACGCCGTGCATGACAAGGGTGCGCTTGCCGCGATCGAATTGGTTCACAACGGCAACCACGCGCAAAACCTTGTCAGTCGCGCCCCGGTTCTCGCCCCCTCGGACATGTCGCTTGATTATCCGTTCCCCAAGCAGGCACGCGCCATGGACAAGTCTGACATTCGCACGTTGCGCCGCTGGCACCGCGATGCCGCGATCCGGGCGCGGGATGCGGGGTTCGACATTGTCTATGTCTATGCCGGGCACCGCATGACCCTGGCCCAGCATTTCATGCTGCCGCACATGAACCGCCGTTGCGACGAATACGGCGGCAGCCTTGAAAACCGGGTGCGGCTGACCCGAGAGCTGTTGGAAGATACCAAAGAGGCGGTGGGCGACACATGCGCTGTGGCCTTCCGGTTTGCGGTTGACGAAATGCTCGGCGCCGACGGGATGCAGGCCGCAGAGGAAGGCCGCGCGATTGTCGAAATGCTTGCCGAGCTGCCCGACCTGTGGGACGTGAACGTGTGCGAATGGGCGAACGATTCGGTCACCACACGATTCCAGCCGCAAGACGGATATCAAAACGATCATATCTCGTTCGTGAAGGCCGTCACCAGCAAGCCGGTTGTCGGTGTCGGGCGATTGACTTCACCTGACATGATGTTGTCGATGGTCAGGAAAGGCATCGTTGATCTTATCGGTGCGGCGCGCCCTTCGATCGCCGATCCTTTCCTGCCCCGGAAGATCGAAGAAGGCAGGATCGATGAAATCCGCGAATGTATCGGCTGCAACATCTGCATCATGGCCGACAGCGTCGGCGCGCCGATCCGCTGCACGCAAAACCCGACGATGGGTGAAGAGTGGCGCCGCGGCTGGCACCCCGAAATCATCGCGCCCAAAGGGGCCGAGGCAAAAGCGCTTGTTGTCGGGGCAGGTCCGGCAGGGCTTGAATGTGCGATGCAGTTGGCGCGCCGCGGCTATGACGTGACGCTGGCCGAAGCCGGGCCCGAGCTTGGCGGCCGGGTTCTGAACGAAAGCCGGCTGCCCGGGCTGGGGGCGTGGGCGCGAGTCAGAGACTACCGCGTGAACGATTTGCGCCAGCGGGCCAATGTAAATATCTATACCAACAGCCGGTTGGACGCGGCGCAGGTCGTGGAACTGGGCATCCCCAACGTGTTCACCGCCACCGGCGCACGCTGGCGCGCCGATGGTGTCGGCCGCAGCACCTTGCGCAAACCGCCGGTAATCGGCGCAGGGGTGCATGTAATGACACCCGATGACATCGTGGGCGGGGTAATGCCGCCCGAAGGGCCGGTTGCCG
Organism: Paracoccaceae bacterium; assembly: GCA_020446815.1. Taxonomy (GTDB): domain Bacteria; phylum Pseudomonadota; class Alphaproteobacteria; order Rhodobacterales; family Rhodobacteraceae; genus Albidovulum. The sequence continues at coordinate 70,360 of JAGRDY010000023.1, read as the reverse complement.
TCTACGATGATGATCATGCCTATATTGCCGGCGTGATCGCGGAAAAGCTTGCCCTTGCGGGATACGCGGTTGTGTTCGTCACGCCGGAAAGCCTGGTTTCGTCCTTCACGGCGCTGACGCTCGAACAGCATCGTGTTCAAACGCGGCTGATCGAACTTGGGGTTGATATTCGCTGCAACCGTATCCTGAAATCGCTCGATCAGGGCGCGATGCAGATCGCCTGCGCCTTTTCGGGCAAGCCACAGGCCATCGCATGCAATTCGGCGATCCTGGTCACCGAGCGGATACGCGAAACCACGCTTTACGATGGGTTGCGGGGCAAGGGCCTGACAACGCTTGAACTGATCGGCGATGCCGCGGGCCCTGCCCTGATCGCCGACGCCGTTTATTCCGGCCACAAGGCCGCGCGCGACTTCGAGCGCCCGAAAGAGGCGGTCGAACAGGATTGGTTTCGCCGTGAACGTGTCGAGCCGGGAACCGGGGTGCAGTAAAGCCCGAGATGTCCAGGCCCAGTTAATGCTGCGGAGCCGGAGGGCACGGGTCGCCGCCTTGATACGCAAAAGATGGCAGCCAGAAACCAAGCCCAGCATCCTGGCCTTGGCGGCGGTCCGCAAGATCGGGGATCAATCCGGCACCATAGACAAGCCGCTTTGCACTGGGTTGGCAAACGCAGCGCCGCACCTGCCGGATGCGCTGAAAGCACGAGTCAGAGCGCCAGCCCCAGCTTTCGCCCTTCGTAGAATGCGTAAGGCGCCTGGCGGGGGGCGGCGGCGTCACCTATGAGCCGGGTATCAAAGTCGGGAAGATCGGCGGAAAGCGGATCGAAGGCGCGGTTCGTGGTCGCCATCACCAGCGCGGAGGCGTCTAGCCGTTCGGTGGCGCCGGTCAGCAGGTTTTCGACGGTGGCCGCGTCACCATGCCATTCGGCGATCAGGTGTTCGGCAATCATCCGCACCCCGAGCCCGGCCAGCCGCTGGCGCAGCGAGACATCCGACGAGGTACGGTTCATCTCCTTGCCGACATAGGCGTCGGAGGTCACGATCGTCACCTGCCTTCCCTGCTCGGCCATGGCCCAGGCGGTGCCAAGGCCGCGCAGGGTGCCGCCTTCGTCATAAAGGATGACGGCATCGCCCAGCCGTGCCTCGCGGCGCATGACCGCTTCGGGTGACCAGACATGGCCCCTGTCGATGCCGGGCAGGCGCTCGAGACCGGGCCGCCAGCGCTGGAACCCGTCGGGATCGGGCAGCGAACCGGTGGCCAGCACCACCACATCTGGCTTCAAGGCGCGAATGTCGTCGACATCGAGATAGGTGTTTAACCGCAGTTTCACTTGCAGTTTCGCGAACTGGCGTTCGTACCAGTCCATCAGGTCGAGGATCTGGGCGCGACGCGGCTGCATCCCGGCCAGCCGGAACTGGCCGCCAACCTGCGCCTGCGCCTCGGCAATCTCGACCCGGTGGCCGCGTTCTGCGGCGACACGGGCGGCCTCGAGCCCTGCCGGACCGGCGCCGACGACAAGGATGTGGCGGGGCGTGGCGCCACGTTCGAAGCGGTCGCCGCCCCATTCGAATTCGCGCCCAGCCGAAGGGTTGATCAGGCAGGAAATCCAGTAGTCGCGATGACGCCGCCCCCAACACATCTGGTTGCACGAAATACAGCCGCGGATATCCTCGGCACGGCCTTGTGCGGTCTTGGCAGCCAGATGCGGATCGGCAATCTGACCGCGCACGATGGAAACAAGGTCAGCCTGCCCGGAAGCGATGATGCTTTCGGCATTTTCAGGCGTGCGGATATGCGCCTCGGAAGTGACCTTGGCGTGTTTGACAATGCCTTTCAGGGTTTCGGTGAAGGGCACGGTCAGTTTTTCGCCGTGCAGGAAGGTCGGGATCAGCCTTTCGAAATCGAGATAGCCGCCATAACCGCAGGTCACATAGTCGATATGGCCGGTCGCGTCATGAAGCGCGACAATCTCGGCCAGTGCCTCGCCTTGCAGCAGAACGTCATAGATGTCGGAAATTGAGATCGCCAGGCCGATAATGAAATCCTCGCCACAGGCCTTGCGGATACCCTCGATGATCGTGCGCGACATGCGGGTGCGATTTTCCAGCGAGCCACCCCATTGGTCGGTGCGCCGGTTCGACCAGGGTGTCCAGAACTGATCGAGGAGCGAATGATAGGCCGCCCAGACCTCGACCCCCTGAAAACCCCCCTTCTGACAGCGGATGGCGGCGGCGATATGAGCGGCGATCAGTTCTTCGATCTCTGCCCCGGTCATGGCGTGGCTGCCATCGGTATCGTGATAGGAGGGCCCGCCCGATGGCCCCCAATGCGGTGTGAAGCTCAGGTCGGAATCGCCATGCGCGCCGATATGGTAAAGCTGTTGCAGGATCACCGCGCCGGCCTCTTTCACCGGTTCGGTAACCTTGCGGAAATGCGCGATCACCTCGTCGGTTTCCGGGCGGAAATTGCCACGGGTGAGCACACCGGTACGATGCACCGGCATCGGTTCGGCGACGATCATCGCCGCCCCACCCAGCGCGCGTTCCAGAAGGTAGGCGCCGAAACGTGGGCCGGGCAGGCCCATGTCGGACATATTGGCGGTGTGGGCACCAAAGACGATGCGGTTGCGCAGGCTGTGGCCCCGGAGTTGCAGCGGCGCGAGCAGTCGGGGGTGGCTGGTCATGGGTGCGGCTCCTTTCTGGGGGTTGGGTTGATTGCCGTCAGGAGGCCCCGGACCAGGTCCGGGGGCTGGGGTACGCGTGATGGCGGGCCCAAAACCCCTAGTACCACGCGTCCTCCATCGTGGCCTTTTTGCGGGCGACGAATTCCAACAGCGCCTCGTCGATGCCCGGATCCAGCGGTGGGGCTTCGTAATCGCGCAGCTTTTCCTTCCACAATCGGTTGGCGCGGATGGCGGCATCATGGTTGCCGGCGGCCTCCCATTTCTCGAACGCCTCGTTGTCGGCGATCTCGGAATCCCAGAAAGCGGTTTCGTAATTGGCGAGGGTATGCGCGCAGCCGAAGAAATGGTTGCCGGCGCCGACCTCGGCGAACGCATCGATCGCGAGCTCATTTTCGTCGACCCTGACCCCGTCGAGATAGGTGTGCAAGGCGCCACAAAGATCGGCATCAAGCATGAATTTTTCGTAGGACATCGACAACAGCCCGTCGAGGAAGCCCGCGGCGTGGAGGATGAAGTTCGCACCACAGTGGACGGCGGCGAGCATCGACATGGTGCCTTCGGTCATTGCCTGGGCGTCGGGCAGTTTGGAGGTGGTGAAGTTTCCCGAACAGCGCAATGGCAGATTGAGGCGCCGGCATAGCTGGCCGATGACCATGGAGCCAATGGCCGGTTCCGGAGTGCCGAAGGTGGGCGAGCCGGAGCGCAGCGACATGGAGCTGAGAAAGTTGCCGAAGACCACCGGCGCGCCGGGGCGCTCCAACTGGGTGATGGCACAGCCGGCCATCGTTTCGGCCAGCGACTGGGCCAGCGCCCCTGCAGTTGTCACCGGCCCCATGGCGCCGCCCAGGATGAAGGGCACCACCACGGCGCATTGGTTGGCACGCGCGTAGGCGCGCATCGAGCGGGTCATGGTGCCGTCCCACAGAAGCGGCGAGTTGACGTTGACATTGCCGAGGATGACGCAGTTTTTGTCGACGAAATCGTTTCCATAGACGATGCGGGCCATGTCGATGCTGTCTTCGCTGCGTTCTTCGGCGGTGACCGAGCCCATGAAACCCCGGTCGGAATATTTGATATGCGAATAGACCATGTCGAGATGGCGCTTGTTGACCGGCACATCGGTCGGTTCACAGATGGTCCCGCCGGAATGGTGGAACCAGGGCGAAGATTGCGCCAGTTTCACGAAATTGCGGAAATCCTCGATGGTGCCAAACCTGCGCCCCTTGTCGATATCCATGACGAAAGGGCAGCCATAGGCTGGCGAAAACACCACCGACTTGCCGCCGATCTCCACCGAGTTTGCCGGATTGCGGGCGTGCTGGGTGAAACTGGCGGGTGCGGTCTTCAGGATTTCGCGCAGCATCCCTGGTTCGAACTTCACCTGCCCGTCAGCGGCGACGCTGGCCCCGGCCTTTTTCCAATGGTCGATCACCACCGGATCGTCGCGAAACAGAATCCCGGTTTCGGCCAGGATACGGTCGGCAGCGGCCTCGATCTTTTGCAGGTTTTCTTCGCCCATGATGTCATAGGTCGGGATATTGCGGGTGATGTAAGGACGGCTGAGCCCCGCCCCCCCCTTGTGTGACCGTTCGCGGCGGCGTGTCTCTCGACCGCCGTGGCGGCTTCGGGCTGCGGTTTGTTCGGCACCCATGTCGCACACTCCTTTTGCATTCGGAAATCCATCCTTATGCTAGAGGGCAAATGCGGTGGTCTCAAAGACCTTGGGGCGACATTGGCGGGGATTCAAATGTCGCTTTGGTGCCATGATGGGTCGGCACCATACGGCGGCAATTTCGTTGGCGAACTGATCGACGGATCTTTTGCCGCGTCGACGGGCCGCGCTTTACACCAAGCGGTGGGAGCGCCGCGACCGGACCGGGCATGCCTCACCGCGCGGCGGCGGAGTTTCGTCAGAAAGCCCGCCCGCGTGGCCCGCCCGGCGTTTCGCATTCGGATCCGGCGGGTGTCATTCCGCCGCCCAGCCCGATATCGCCTTGACCTCCAGAAACTCCTCGAGCCCCCAATGGCCGCCTTCGCGCGCCCGTCCCGAAGATTTGACCCCGCCAAAAGGCGCGCCCGCGCTGCGCGCAATGCCGTTCATCTCGACCATGCCGGATTTCAGCGCCAGGGCCATGCGGTTGCGTTTCGCGCCATCCTCGGTCTGGACATAGTTGGTCAGCCCGTAGGGCGTGTCATTGGCGATTTTCACCGCCTCGGCCTCATCTTCAAACGCCATGATCGACAGCACCGGGCCAAAGATTTCCTCGCGCTCGATGGTCATGCCGGGTTTGACGTCGGCAAAAACGGTGGGGCGCACATAAAATCCCTTGTTCATGCCTTCGGGCAGACCAAGTCCACCCGCCACCAGACGCGCGCCTTCGTCGATACCTTTCTGAATGAAGCCCTGAATCTGATCCCATTGGCGTTTGTTGACCACCGGGCCGATATGGCGGCCGGATTCGGAAGCCGGGCCAACCTTGATGGCATTGGCCGTCTCGGCGGCGGTTTCGACGGCCCGGTCATAGGCCGGGCGTTCGACAAGCATCCGGCTGGGCGCGTTGCAGCTCTGGCCGGAATTGTTCATCATGTGCAACACGCCGCGTTTGACAGCCTTTTTATCGGCATCGGCGAAGATCACATTGGCTCCCTTGCCGCCCAGTTCCAGGGTGACCCGTTTCAGCGTTTCCGCCGCGGCCTTCGATATCGCGCGGCCGGCGCGCGTTGAGCCGGTAAACGAAATCATATCGACGTCCGGGTGGCGCGACAGGGCGGTGCCCACACCGGCGCCATCGCCGTTGACCAGGTTGAATACCCCCGGCGGCACACCGGCGTCATGACAGAATTCGGCGAAGAGCATGGCGTTGAGCGGGCTTTCCTCGGAAGGTTTGAGAACGCAGGTACAACCCGCGAGAATCGCCGGGATCGCCTTCAGCGTGATCTGGTTCATTGGCCAGTTCCAGGGCGTGATCAGCCCGACAACCCCGATCGGTTCCAGCGCGATCCTGTCATTCGGGGTGTCGGGGCCAAGCGGACGGACCCATTCAATGCCGTCGAAGGCGGTCAGGAAATCTTTCAGATGTTCTGGCAGGCAGGGGGCCTGACTGTCGCGCGCCATGTCGATGGGTGCGCCCATTTCCAGGGAAATCAGCTTGGCCATTTCCTCTTTGCGTTTCTCATATTGTTCGAGGATGCGCACGACGGCGGCGCGCCTTTCGGCCGGTGGGGTGGCGGCCCAGGCCGGAAAGGCGGCCCTGGCAGCTGCGACGGCGGCATCGGTATCGGCCTGCGCGCCCAGCGAAATCACCGCGCAGGGGTCTTCGGTCGACGGGTCGATCACAACGCAGTCATGCGGCACAGCCGGGGCGACCCAGCGGCCATTGATGTAGAAATCACGCTTTTCGATCATCTCAAACCTCACTTTCGGCTGGAAATTGGCACTGCGCATTGCCCTGCGCAAGAGGCGGCCCGCAAAATTTGATCAAATCGGGTGCGGTGCGACCTTTTCTCGCAACGGGGCTGGATTTCCACCGCGGTGTGTATATCTATCAACCGACTGTTACCCGTGCCAGAATAGGAGAGACGCCATGGCCCTGCGAATCAACGATACCGTTCCGGATTTCACAGCAGAGACCGATCAGGGCGTGATTCATTTCCATGACTGGATTGGCGATAGCTGGGCCATACTGTTTTCTCATCCCAAGGATTTCACGCCGGTCTGCACCACTGAATTCGGCGCCGTCGCGCAACTGGCCGCGGAATGGAAGAAACGCGGCACCAAGGTTATCGGGATTTCCGTTGACGGGCCGGAGCAACACAGAAAATGGAAGGCCGATATCGAATCGACCAGTGGCAGCGCCGCCGGATTCCCGATCATAGCCGATGTCGGGCTGAACGTTTCCAAGGCTTTCGACATGCTGCCGCATGAAGCCTATCTGCCCGACAATCCGACCCCGGCCGACAGCCAGACCGTGCGCGCGGTGTTCATCATCGGGCCGGACAAGAAGCTGAAACTGTCGATGACCTACCCGATGAACGTCGGCCGCAACTTTGCCGAGGTACTGCGCGCGCTCGACGGATTGCAGACTGCCAATGGCAAGGGTGTTGCGACACCTGCCAACTGGGAGGTCGGTCAGGACGTGATCATTCCCACCTCTGTCAATGACGAGGATGCCAGGGCGAAATTCGGCGATTTCAAGAAAGTGCTGCCCTATCTTCGCTACGCCAAGGTGCCGGAATAGGGAACGTGACAGGGATGGCAGGGATCAGGCCGCCGTGCCCTTGGCGCGGCGGTAGCAGATGACATCGGCAATTTGCTTGAGTTGTTCGAAACCTGCCGCCTCGATCTTGTCCATCAGATCACGCTGCGCGATCTGTCCGGCCGGATAGAGTTTCGGGTGGGTTTCGAGGATGAACAGGCTCACCCGCTGCAAACTTTCCTTTTCAGTATCAACCAGCGCGGTCTCGGCGCCCTCGATATCGCATAAAAGCGCGAAGGGGCCTTCCGGCAATTGGCGGGCAAGATCGGAAAGGCGGGTGGTGGGAACGGTGACACCGGTTTCACCGGATCTGGCGATATGCCCGGAATGCGCATCGCGCGCCACCGCGAAGGTGATGCTTTCGGCCCCGGAATAATCCACCGCCGCGCAGATCACCGTGGTCTTGCCGCGGGCGGCGCCGATAGTGGCATTTTCTTCGCATATCGCGGCCAGATCAGGCAAAGCCTCGACAATGATATGCCGCGCCTCCGGTCCGATCGTGCGGCGCACCAGGGCCGACAGGATGCCCATGCAGCCGCCGAGTTCGATGACAGGCGTGCCAGGTTCGAGATAGGTCGCGACCATCTCGGCCTCGGGGGCCTCATAGGGGCGTCCGCGGGCAAGGTTGTAGCGCACCATCGGATCCGAGCTGGCCGGAACCCGCACGGGGATGCCATGCGGGGTGAAAATCTCGGTTTCCCGGCCGAGTCGTTCCAAAACCCATAGGTGCAATCGCCGCCGCAGTTTCTTCATCTTGCCCGACCCGTCTCCAATTCGCGCGAAATTCCTTCGCTGAACACCCCTTTAAAAAAATTCCAGCTCTTGGCGCGCTTGCGTTTTGACAAAAGATTGAAAGGCGAGGCAAGTTGCAGAACCGATTGCAACGCAGCACTGCCAAAAGCGAAGGGTCGCCCGTGCTTGCGCGCAGCATAGACGCGCGACCGGCCCATGTGCCAGGCCTTCAACGCCGCGATCTCGGGGTTGCGCGCCGAAGATCGCCCCCCCAGATGCTGTACAAGGGCAGCGCGGATGAACATCAGCGGCCCGCATACCTCGCGCAGCCGGCGGCCCAGATCGTCATCCTCATGATAAAGGAAGATCGCCGGATCAAAGCCGCCGACCTTTTCGAAGTCTGCCCGGCGCACGAAAAGAGCCGCCCCCGACAGAACCGGGATTTCGCAATCTTCGCGTGGCCAGCCGCGGGGTGCCTTTTCCGATCGCGCCATCAGGTGGCTGCTACGCTTGAAATACGGGCGACCGCCGGCTTCGGCGATGCGCGGATTCATCGCCGAAGCTTCGGGATAGCGCGCGGCGGCGGCGATCAGTTCATCGAGTGCATCAGGGGCAAGTGTCGCGTCAGGATTGAGAAACAGGAGGAATTCGGTCGTGGCTATTCCGGCGCCCTGATTGCAGGCCACTCCAAATCCCCGGTTCACATCATTGCGGATCAGCCGGGCACCCTGTCGGCTGGCGCAGTCGGCCAGTTCCGTACCGTCATCCGAGGCATTGTCCACCAGGACCAACGCCACCCCATCGGGCACCGTGGCCAACATGGCGGGCAGCACGGCCATGCTGTTATAGCAGACGGTTATGATGGTGACAGGCTGAGTTGTGCTGGTTTCCGACATCGGATTTCTTCAACTAGCAAGGGCCCGGATTTGAACCCGGACCCCTGAAAAACCTGCTTTACTCGGCCTCTTCCCTGGCCTTTTCCGGCGTAATCTCCTCGCCTGTCTCCTGGTTGACCATCTTCATGCCAAGTCGCACCTTGCCACGGTCGTCAAAACCGAGAAGCTTGACCTTCACTTCCTGGCCTTCCTTCAGCGCCTCGTTGGGGTGCTGAAGCCGCCTGTTGGCGATCTGCGAAACATGGACCAGACCGTCACGCTTGCCGAAGAAGTTCACGAAGGCACCGAAATCGACAAGTTTCACCACCTTGCCCGTGTAGATCTTGCCCTCTTCCGGCTCGGCCACGATCGAATAGATCATGTCATGGGCCTTCTTGATGCTTTCGGCATTGGCAGAGGCGATCTTGATCACGCCATCGTCGTTGATGTCGACCTTGGCGCCGGACACCTCGACAATCTCGCGAATTACCTTGCCGCCCGAGCCGATCACCTCACGGATCTTGTCGGTGGGCACGGTCATCGTTTCGATGCGCGGCGCATGTGCCGAAAATTCCGAACGGCCGGCGGTCAGTGCCTTGGCCATTTCGCCGAGGATATGCATCCGGCCCTCTTTGGCCTGTGCAAGGGCCTGTTCCATGATGGCGGAGGTGATGCCGGCCACCTTGATATCCATCTGCAAGGAGGTGATGCCGTTTTCGGTACCGGCCACCTTGAAATCCATATCGCCCAGATGATCCTCATCGCCGAGAATATCGGTCAGAACCGCATATTTCCCGTCATCTTCAAGAATCAGCCCCATCGCCACCCCGGCGACGGCGGCCTTGAGCGGCACGCCAGCATCCATCATCGACAAAGACCCGCCGCATACCGACGCCATCGAGGAAGAGCCGTTGGATTCGGTGATCTCCGAGACAACTCGGATCGTGTAGGGAAAATCGGTGGCCGCAGGCAGGACCGCCTGAAGCGCGCGCCAGGCCAGTTTGCCGTGACCGATTTCGCGCCGCCCGGTGAAGCCGAAGCGGCCGACCTCGCCGACCGAATAGGGCGGAAAATTGTAGTGCAGCAAGAAGTTCGACCGATGATTGCCATGCAGCGCGTCGATGATCTGTTCGTCATCGCCGGTGCCAAGCGTCGTCACGACCAGTCCCTGCGTTTCACCACGGGTGAACAGCGCCGAACCGTGGGTGCGTGGCAGGATGCCGACCTCCGACACGATCGGGCGCACGGTTTTGGTGTCGCGCCCGTCGATACGGGCACCGCCCTTGATGATGTCGCCGCGCAGGATCGCGCTTTCAAGCTTCTTGAATGCCGCGCCAAGATTGGCGTCGGCGAGCTCGTCTTCGGAAAGCGTCTCTTTCACCGTCTCGCGCGCGGCCGCGATCGCGGCGGTGCGTTCCTGCTTGTCCCTGATCGCGAAAGCAGCACGCATATCGGCCTCGCCGGCCTTTTTGACCTTGGCATAAAGGTCGGAATAGTCGGCGGGCTGGAAATCAAACGGCTCCTTGGCGCAAAGTTCGGCAAAGTCGATGATCATGTCGATCACCGGTTGCATCGCGTCATGGCCGAATTTCACAGCACCCAGCATTTCCGCTTCCGAAAGCTCATAGGCTTCGGATTCGACCATCATCACCGCGTCCTTGGTGCCCGCGACGACAAGATCGAGCCGCTGTTCGGGCTTGGTTCTCAGCTGATCCATATCCTCGACATCGGGGTTCAGGACGTATTCGCCTTCGCTGAAGCCGACACGCGCCGCACCGATCGGCCCCATGAAAGGTACGCCGGAAATTGTCAGCGCGGCCGAAGCGGCGATCATGGCGACAATATCGGGGTCGTTGACAAGGTCATGGGAAAGTACGGTACAGATCACCAGCACTTCGTTCTTGAAGCCCGGCACGAACAGCGGACGGATCGGGCGGTCGATCAGGCGCGAGGTCAGCGTTTCCTTTTCCGACGGGCGCGCTTCACGCTTGAAGAAACCCCCTGGGATCTTGCCGGCGGCATAGGTTTTTTCCACATAGTGCACGGTCAGCGGGAAAAAGTCCTGCCCCGGCTTTTGGTCGCGGGCATAGGTCACATTGGCCATGACGCTGGTTTCGCCCAAAGTGGCAATGACCGAGCCGTCTGCCTGACGGGCAACCTTGCCGGTTTCCAGTGTCAGCTCTTCCTGGCCCCACTGGATCGATTTTTTCGTTACATTAAACATCTATCGTTTCCTCTGGGGAGCTTTCCCGGCCCTCCGGGGCTCCCGATACATATGGCGGCCCCATTGCCGCCGCCCCCAATCCTGTTGCATGCGCCCGGGGGCGTGGGCTCACGTCTCAGATTGCGGGCGTATAGGGGAAAACCGAGTGATTGGGAAGCGGGGAGTTTGATTCCGAAGGCGTGGCGGCCGGCCTTATGGTCGGAAACGTGATTGCCCCGGCCGGAAATCGCCGCGGCCCGATCCCGTTTGCCCGCCTTGGCGCGATCCTTTGCCTGGCTTTGTCCGATCGCAGAAATAGTTTCGCGTTGTCGGAGGATATCCCTGACATGAAAGCCTTTTATGCGGTGATGAAAAGCGAGGCCGGGGCAGCCGCCATGAAATACCACGGGGTGCGGCCAGAGACTATCGTTGTCTTCTTGCAGGGCTGAGGCAGGTCAGTGTGCCTATACCTACACAGGCGGAGGTTGCGCGAAGCTGAAACCGTTCGCGGCGCCGAATCTGCGCGAGGGGCACGCCAGCATGAGCGAAAAAACCAGAGCGCCCGCGCCTTGTGGTGCGGGCGTTCCGATCCGTCCGTCAGAACCGGATCAGCGGCGGATACCGAGACGCTTGATCAGATCCTGGTAGCGCGCGTCGTCCTTGCGCTTGAGATAATCCAGAAGCTTGCGGCGCAGGGCGACCATTTTCAGAAGGCCACGGCGTCCGTGATTGTCCTTCTTGTGGGTCTTGAAATGTTCGGTCAGCGTGGTGATCCGCGACGTCAGGATGGCTACCTGAACTTCGGGGGAACCAGTATCACCCTCTTTGGTGGCGAATTCCTTGATGACGCGGGCTTTTTCTTCCACTGTGATCGACATCGGGGACTCCTTTCGGAAGCTAGGGTTATGGCGCAGGCCGGGATGTCGTCCAGCATGGCCCATGGAGGGGGCCGCCGGTCAGGGCGGATGCGCGCGTATAGGGGAATTCGCCCCAAAAGGAAAGAGACAATTCACCAGAACCGAAAGATGCGGGCGCCCGGATCAGGCGGCATAGGGGGTCGGTGACGGGACAAGGTCGATATCGGCCAGTGACAGGGCGGGATTGCCTGGCAATTCCGCAATGACGAACCCGTCGAGAAGCAAACTTGCCCTATCATAGGGCGTGGCGCCGCGTTCGACCGTCAATCGCGGGTCCGGGTGGGCCGCCGGGTCGTAGACAACGGTCAGGCGGTCGGCCGCAGGGTCGAAATCGTCGATCGTGGCGGTCTGCTCGCCCAATGTCATCCAGTCGCCCAGAACGAAAGTGTCCTCCCCGGCGCCCCCGTTGGCCCAGTCATCGGCCCCCAGCACAACCCGGTCATCGCCGTCGCCGCCATTGAGAAAATCGCGCCCGTCGGTATCGGCCGCACCGTCCATGACCCGCCCGTCCAGCAGATCATCGCCCGCGCCACCCATCATCGTATCGCCACCCGGCCCGCCAAACAGGCTGTCATCACCACTCCCGCCCTGAAGCGCATCATCACCGACACCGCCCAGCAGGCTGTCGGCGCCGCCGCCGCCGATCAACCGGTCATCTCCGCCGCCGCCGGCCAAGCTGTCACCGCCCTGTTGCCCGGCCAACAGATCATCGCCGTCCTGCCCCCGAAGATCGTCGGCCCCGGCACCGCCAAACAGGCTGTCTTCGCCGGCCCCGCCGGCCAGTGTATCGTCGCCCGCGTCGCCGTGCAGATGGTCATCGCCGTCACCGCCATCAATGTCGTCATTGCCGTCATAGCCGGCAATCTGGTCATCGCCACCATTGCCGGCGATGCGATCATCGCCGCTTCCGCCCGTTATCACCTCGTCGAGCGGTGACCCTTCTGTTTGCGGTTCCTGCACACCGTCGTCGTCAGAGGCGTCGCCACGCTCGGCTTCCTCGTCCTCCGCCGACGAAGAGAAATCGACCAGTGTGCCAACCATCAGAACCGTCAATAACCCGGCAAAAAACAGCATGTCGCATTCCCGCGTCGCCGCCAGCGCACGATGCCCCGGCCGAAAATTTCCGTCGCTCATGGTGTCTCGCTGGCGTTAAGGAGCGCCCAACATTTGCCGGTTAGGCACAATTGGACGCATTTTTCGGCATTCTTGTGGCACCCCAGGGTTGCGGTGCCTGGCTGTAACCGATGTAGAGCGGGTGACGCGGATGACCGGCTCTTGTCAGGCCGAGATGCCAGAGCTTGACCCCCCTGCCGCAAAGCAGGCGCGTCACCTCGCCGTCCCGCCCGAACAGCGCGCCATGCACCCCCCAGCCGCAAAGAACCATCTGGCCGCCCGCCGCGATGCCCGCCAGGACGGCATCGTTTTCCGGCCCCACCGGATCGGTGCAATGACGCAAGGCACACGGATCGGTGGCGCGAAGGGCAAAAAGATTGGCCACCGAAAAACCGGCGAACCCCGCCGCCCGCGCCCGCCGTTCGCAACGCGCGATCGTCGGATCGTTTCGCTCTTCGGTCGCCGTCGACGGATTGAGCAGGATGAAGATCAGACGCGGCCCGGTGCACGCCCAGTCGCGGTACAAAAGATAGCGGTAGGTTTCGCAGTCCGAATAGAGCGCGCCTGACCGGGTGCCCGCATTGCCATGGGTCCGGGTGATCATCAGAATGGGCAGGGGGCGGTGATCGTCATGCCCTTGCCGCTGTCGGGATGGCGAAATCGCAGTTCGCCCGAATGCAGCATGAGCCGCGCATAGCGGCGCGCGGCCCCCGTGGCATAAAGCGGATCGCCCAGAATTGGATGGCCCAGCGCCTGGCAATGAACCCTGAGCTGATGGCTGCGCCCGGTCAGCGGAAACAGCCTCACCCTTGTGGTGCCGTCGGCATCCAGCCGCTGCACCCGCCAGCCGGTCCGGGCGGGCCTGCCCGATTCATGGTTCACATGTTGCAAGGGCCGGTTCGGCCAGTCGACGCTCAGCGGCAGATCAACCTCGCCGGTCCTGGGTTCCAGATGCCCCCAGAGCCGAGCGATATAGGTCTTTTTTACCTGTCGCGCCTCGAATTGCGCGGACAGCACCCGCTGCGCATGTCGGGTCAGCGCGAAGATCATCAGCCCTGATGTATCGCGGTCCAGCCGATGCACCAGAAGCGCTTCGGGGTGGATCCGCTGCAACCGGGTGATCATACAGTCGGCCAGATCCTCCCCCTTGCCCGGTACCGACAATAGTCCTGCGGGCTTGTCGACCAGAATCACCTCGTGATCGACATGGATCACGCGGACCGGATCATCGGGCGGGGCATAGGTACTTTCGTTCATGGCCCCGTCGATAGCACGGCGCCTCGCCGGCTACAGCCCCTTCGGTGCATTTCTCCTTGGTCAAATACTCCTGCCGGAGGCATCCGGCCCCGCTGTCGGCGATCAGACGACCCGGTGCCCCGCGGCCGCCAGCCGGCGGGCGATCTCGGCAATATGGGCAGGGGTGGTTTCGCAGCAGCCGCCGATGATCGTCGCGCCCAAATCCACCCATCCGAGCGCGAAATCGGCATAGAGCGCCGGGGTCATCTCGGGGCGCTTGTGCAATGCGGCGACGGTCGGCGTATCTTTCAGGAATTCCTTGGTAATTTCCTGAAACCCGTTGGCATAGGCCCCGAAAGGCAGATCAAAATTCCTGAAAAGGGCCAGCGCCGCCGCCATCGCTTCGGGGGCGGAACAATTGGCCAGAATCGCACTGGCACGCTTTGTGACGATCGGCGCGAGGTCAGCGACAGTTTCGCCAGAGCGCAATCGGCTGCCATCCTCATCGTCCACGGTCACGGCAAGCCAGACCGGTTTGCCGCCCGCCGCCGCCCCTTCAAGGGCGGCGCGGGCATGGGCGAGCGAGGCCACGGTTTCGATGATGAAGAAGTCGATGACAGGGGCGAGCAGCACGGCAAGCTCCGCGTAGCGCGCCACTGCCTCGCCATGCGGCGGAAACAGCTCGGGCCGGTAAGAGGCGGCCAGCGGCCCCAATGATCCGGCGATGCGCCCGGCACCGTGATCCGCCCGTGCCGAGGCTGCCTCGGCCAGCGCCTGCATGTTGAGCGCGGCAAAACGGTCGTCGAGACCGAATTTGGCCAGCCGGTCGTGGTGGAGCGCATAGGTGTTGGTCGTGGCGACGGTCGCCCCGGCGGCAAAGTAATCGGCGTGAAGTCCCCGGACGATGCCGGGATTTTCCATCATCACGCTCGTTGACCAGAGCGGGGTGGGCGGCTTGCCGGATCGCGCCACAAGTTCCTGCCCCATCCCGCCATCGAGCAATGTGATCTCAGCCATGTCCTACTCCGTCACAAGCCTTGCCGCGAGCCCGGCGAAAAGCACCGCCGCGACCTTGTTCATCACGCCGAGCCTGCGCCCGATGGCCCTGCCCATTACACCGGCAAGCACGCCGTAACCCATCGTGACCAAAGTGCCGGTAAAGGTAAAGATGCCCCCCAACAGCAGAATCTGCTGCCAGATCGGTCCATAGGCCGGATCGGTGAATTGGGGCAGGAAGGCCAGGATGAACAGCACCGGTTTGGGGTTGAGCATGTTCGACAGGCAACCGCGTATCAACGCGCGGGCGGGGGGCAGGGCACCACGAATCTCGGTCGCGGGCATGCCGGCGCCCCATGATTTCCAGGCCAGCCACAAAAGATACCCTGCCCCCATCCAGCGTATCGCCCGAAGTGCCTCAGGATGCGCTGCGATCAGTGCTGACAGGCCGAGTGTGGCCAGTGTCACATGCCAGATCCCGCCGAGCCCGACGCCCAGCCCGGCCATCGCACCGGCCTTCGGCCCGCCTTGCAGGCCGCAGGCGGTGGCAAAAAAGACGTCGATACCGGGTGTGAAATTGAGCGCAAGCCCCCCAAGCGTGAAGGCGATCAGGGTTTCGGGTGGAAAGGCCTGAAGAAGGTTCAGCATGGCGGCGTCCGGTGGGGGTTTCGCAATGGCTGACCGAAGTGCGCTATCGGGTCAAGCCCCGTCGATTGACAGGTCGGACCCGTCCTGCCAGCGTTGGTCCGCGATGGGGAGGCGAAAATGGATTATGAGACGGTAAAGGCCGAGGATTTCGGGCGCTCGCTCAAGGGCCTGGGCTTGAACCTTCTGGTACGCGACGTGCGCGCGCTGGCGGCGTTTCTGGAAGATGTCTTTGCCATGAAGGCGCATCGGCTTTCGGACGATTTCGCCATCATGGCCTATGGGGCCGATGTCTTTCAAGTTCATGCCGATCAGACCTATCATTCGCACCCCCTGCCTTCGCTGCTGCCCGAGGCGGGGCCGCGCGGAGCGGGGGCGGAGATACGGCTTTACGAGACCGACCCCGATCAGGCGGCCGAGCGGGCAGGGCGGCACGAACGGGCGATGATCCTGCAGGCCCCGGCCGACAAGCCGCACGGGCTGCGCGAATGCGTGATCCTGTGCGAAAACGGCTATGCCTGGGTGCCGAGCCGGCGGATCTGAGCAGTGGTGCGAAGTGATCGCGCCTGGCGTATCAGGAGGCCCGGTATCGAAGCGCGGGGCCGCGCCCCGATTGACGGCGGATGTCTTGCCCAGCGGGCAATGGGCGATATCACGCAGAGAACTCTCGACAGCGCTGAGGGATCAACTGCAATGGCAGACGGAAACGCCGCAGGAATCGGTCAATTCGTAAAAACACCGCCGCAAAAGTACGAACCGTGATAAACATGCTGCTTTTCCACGCCGAGAACCCTGCCACGCAGCAGAGCGGTTCGGCGGGCACGGCCGGTTCAGAGCCGGGAAAATACCGACGCTAGAATAGCGGAAAGGCCGTCGCTGTCGGCTTCGGTGAAGGCATCGGGTCGGTCACTGTCGATATCGAACACAGCGATGAGCTCGCCCTTGCCATCATGTACGGGCAGAACGATTTCCGAACGGGTCGAGGTGGCACAGGCGATGTGACCGGCAAAGCTCTCGACATTGGCGACGCGTTGCACCTTGCCAGTGCGCGCCGCCGCCCCGCAGACACCGCGCGAAAATGGAATGACAAGGCAGCCGTGGCCACCCTGATAGGGGCCGATCTTCAACAGTTCGGGCTCCACGACGCGGTAAAATCCTGTCCAGTCGAAGCGCGAATCGCTGTGATGGACCTCGCAGACGACGGTAGCCATCAGTGCAATTGCGTCGGTCTCGCCTGCGGTAAGACTGGCGATGGCGGCGGCAAGGGCCGGGTAATCGGCGGTCATGTTGCTGCTCCTGTTGCTGGGCGACCGGGGGCGGTCTGGCCCGCGAACCCCCCCGGACGTAACAATGCCAAACTGTTCTCAGGGGCGTTCAATCGCAATGGCCGTGCCTTCGCCGCCGCCGATGCAGATGGCGGCGATACCGCGCCTGGCACCACGATTTTCCAAAGCATTGAGCAATGTGACAATGATGCGCGCACCCGATGCCCCTATCGGATGGCCAAGCGCGCAGGCGCCGCCATTGACGTTGATGCGATCATGCGCGATGCCCATTTCCCGCATGAACGCCATCGGCACGACGGCAAAGGCTTCGTTCACTTCCCAAAGATCGACATCGTCGACAGCCCAGCCGAGCCGTGCCAACAGTTTTTGCGCGGCGGGGATGGGGGCGGTCGGAAAATCGGCCGGCGCATGGGCATGTGTGGCATGCCCGAGGATGCGGGCGCGGATCTTGAGGCCGTGGGATTCCGCGGCCCCGCGCGACGCGATCACAAGGGCGGCGGCGCCGTCCGAAATGGACGAGGAGTTGGCAGCCGTCACCGTACCCCCCTTGCGAAAGGCCGGTTTCAGATCCGGTATCCTTTCAGGCCGCGCCAGGCCGGGCTGTTCATCGGCGGCAATGACGGCGGTACCCTTGCGGGTGGTTACGGTGACAGGTGTGATTTCGCCCGAGAAGGCGCCGGATTTCTGCGCGTCGAGCGCCCGCGAGAGCGAGGCCAGTGCATAGTCGTCCTGCGCATTTCTGCTGAACTCGAAGGCGGTTGCGCAATCTTCGGCGAAGGTGCCCATCAGGCGCCCCTTGTCATAGGCATCCTCTAGCCCGTCAAGGAACATGTGATCAACGGCCTGACCGTGCCCGAGCCGTGCCCCGCCGCGCATCGCTGGCAGAAGATAGGGAGCACAGGTCATGCTTTCCATGCCGCCCGCGACGGCGATGCCGCAGGCGCCGAGGGCGATCTGGTCATGGGCGATCATCGCGGCCTTCATGCCGGAGCCGCACATCTTGTTGAGCGTGGTGGCGGGCACATCCTGGCCAAGACCGCCATGAAATCCGGCCTGGCGGGCGGGCGCCTGACCCTGACCGGCGGAAAGGACACAGCCCATCAGCAATTCGTTGATCTGCTCTGGCCCGGCGCCGGCGTCGGCCAGAGCCGCCGCTATCGCCGCCCCGCCAAGCATCGGCGCCGCAAGGCCGGAAAAGACACCCTGAAAGCCCCCCATCGCGGTTCGGGCAGCGCCTGCGATCACGACCTCTTCCATCTTCGGGCCTTTCATCCGGATTTGCTGGAACCGGCATACCGAATAGTAAGGATTGCCGTCTAGCCTCGATCATGAACGATTTTTGGCGGGAGTCGCAGGATGAACCTTTCTTCGCAGGCTGTCGATGACGCGATTGTCATCCATGTCCATGAAAAACGCATCGATGCAGCGATTGCAATTCAGTTCAAAGACCGGGTGCGGGAACTGACCAACGACCCCAGCGAACGGGTCATCCTGGATATGTCTCAGGTCGAATTTGTCGATAGTTCGGGGTTGGGGGCCATTGTTTCGGCCATGAAGTTTCTGGCGCCCGACCGAAGGCTGGAACTGGCCGGCCTGACAGCCAATGTCGGCAAGGTGTTCCGCTTGACCCGCATGGACAGCGTTTTTCCCATTCATGCGAAGCCCCCTTTCCAGGAAACCGGGAATGCAAACTGAGTTGATGGAATGTGAGGATCGGCGCATATCGCTTTCCCGCCCATCCGACATGCGGAACAGTACGAATTTCCACTGGTCCTTTCGTGCCGATCTTAAGGAAGTACGCGAAACATTGCGCCGGGTCGCGGAGTGTTTTTCCCACCAGATCACCGCCGATGAATCGGGCACGCTGGAACTGGTTCTAGCGGAGGTGATGAACAATATCGTGGAACATGGGTTTGCCGGATTGGCCGCCGGCACGATCACGGTCAGCATCACACGCGAGCCTGAATCGTTGCGGTGTCAGGTCATCGACCAGGGCAGGCCCATGCCGGGCCTGAAACTTCCCGACTGCAAGATACGGCCTGTGGCCAACTGCATCGGGGAGCTGGCCGAAGGTGGCTGGGGCTGGGGGTTGATCGGGGCGCTGACCGATGATCTGGCCTATCGTCGGAGCGCAGCAACTAACTATGTGTGCTTCGCTGTGCCCGTACTTGCGCGGTAAGCCCATTGGAAGGCCCGAATCGCGTGGCTTCTTTGATGTGCCGCACGTAGCGTTCAGGCTGATTTGCTAGGAAAGCGGTACGCGGCCGAAGAATCCATCCATTATGAGCTGGGCAGCGGAGCAGGAGACGGGTGGCGTTTTCGCGTGTCCGGCCGGCGATGTTTCTCGGGCCGTGGTCCTTGATGTCTCTTCCGCCACTCTTTCAGGTCTGGCGCACCGCATATCGGCAGATTCGGGCCAGATGATGGGTTTCATTTCAACCCGGCGATCATGATTGGCCGTAACGCGGGGGGGCATTACCTGAAGCCCTAGAGACCTGGGTTTTACGTCTGTGATTCAAAATACATTTCCCGTTGTTGAGGCCTTCTTGCAGGCCCGCGGCCCAACTTCGGATCATCGGGCCAGGCACAAATGCGACCCCTGTTAGGAGAGCATTAAAGCCGGGCTGCTAATCTTCTGCTTGGGTGAAAAATAAGGTTGGTGGGATGAGTGCGCAAAACTCTGCGCAGCCGATCATCATCAAGCGGAAGAAGGTCATCGCGGGCGGTGGCCACCACGGGGGGGCGTGGAAAGTGGCCTATGCCGATTTTGTGACGGCGATGATGGCCTTCTTCATGCTGATGTGGCTGCTGAACGCGACAACGGAAAAGCAACGCAAGGGCATTGCGGATTATTTCAGTCCGACCATCCCGCTAAGCCGAATTTCCGGCGGCGGTGACGGATCGTTTGGCGGGGATTCCGTCTTTTCCGAGGATCAGATCGCCCAGAATGGCACCGGTGCATCAAGCCAGAAGCCGAGTGACGAGCATCAGGCACTGGGACAGACAGGTACGGATAGCAGCGAAGAAGCCATGGAAGACGCAAGATTCACCGAAGAGGCCAGAAAGATCGAACAGGCCTTGATGGGGATCGGTGGCGAAAGCATGTTCAGCGACCAAGCCGCCCGGCATATCGTCACGCGGGTGACGGATGAAGGGCTTATTGTGGATCTGTTCGATCTGGAAGGTGAACCGCTCTTTCTGAAGCGAACCGAAGAACCTGCCCCGGTGACGATCGAGCTTGCCAGGATGCTGGCGCGGGTTTTCGGATTGGTTGACAACAGCGTTGCGGTGAATGGCCATATCAGGGCACAGCCCGAGGTGCTGCGGGTAAACCCGGTGTGGGATTTGTCGACGGCACGGGCGATGCGGATGAGGGTTTTGCTGGAACACGAAGGGTTTGCGGGCGCGCGTATCCAGCGCGTGACGGGATATGCCGATCGCCAACCGATCCTGCGCAACCCGATGGCGCTGCGCAACAACCGGTTGGAAATCATCTTGCTGCGCAAGGGGCGCTAGACGCGACATCCGCGGGGCGCTGCGACGTCAGGGCCTATCTGCAGCAGCCTCGTCAAGGATCCAGTCGATGAAACATTGCACATTGCCGTTGTCCGTGGCGTTTGTCTCGTGGATCAGATGATAGCCATAGTCGTCGAGCCCATGGGGAGAAAGGCGCGTGAGTTTTCTGTCGCGGAGTTCCTGGGCGACAAGGCTGTCGTTGAGCGCCACGCCCTGCCCATCGATCACAGCCTGAACCCGAACGTTGGGATCGGGGATGATCAGGGTGTCCGTCTTGTCGTGGAAACGCAGCCCCGCCACGCGGTGCCAAACGGCCCAGGCCTCGCTTCCCCGGCTGTCCGAAAGCAGTGTCAGGCTGGCGAGCGCTGATTGCAGACCTTTCGTTTCGACCAGCTCCAGGGCATCGGCCGCGCCGGTAGCGAAAGCGGGGCAGCGAAAAAGCAGCCGCGACGGCTGGCCGGCCCATTTGCCCCGGCCCCAGCGTATGGCGACGTCGATACCCTCGGCCGCCAGCGACGAAAAGTCGATCAGAGGCTGAATGCGCAGACGGATTTCGGGATGCGCGCGCATGAACCGCATCAAGCGCGCCGACAGCCAGCGGGAAGCGAAATAGGTGGTTGTGCCGACGGTTATCGGCCGCTCGGCCGGGTCGCGCAGCGCGTCGATCCGCGATTCGACGGCGCCGAAGGCGGTCTGCAGCGTCAATGCGAGTTCCCGGCCTTTGAGCGTCAATTCGACACCACGCGGATAACGATCAAAAACTTCAAACCCAAGAGCTTGCTCCAGAATGCGAATTTGATAGCTGAGCGCACCCTTGGTGAGGTCCAAGTGGTTTGCAGCAGCCGCGAAACTGCCAAATCTGGCTACTTCCGAAAAGATTCGTAGGCTGTCGAAATGAGGAAAGCGCATGGCTATCGCTTAAAATATTTGAACGATTCGATCAATTCTTTTGACTTTTCCGGCGGCATGATCCGGGCATTATATGTGGCGATACAGGCCTGTCTTGTAGCGCGCGCTGGGAGTGAAAATGTCTGAATCAGGGGCAGTGCAACCCGTTTCACCTGCCCGCCGCGGCGGCGGCCGTGCCGGCCGCGCAGCGCGGCAGGGATCGATCGCGCGGACAGGGCCGTTTCGGCGCCGCATTCCCGCCTATGAGTTGCTGGACGAATCGGACCTGGCCGAGTTGGAGGCGCAGGCCGACTGGATATTGAGCGAAATCGGGATCGATTTTCGCGGTGACGGCGAAGCGCTGCGCCTGTTTGCCGAGGCAGGCTGTGAAATCGAGGGCGAGCGCGTGCGCTTCAGGCCTGGCCAGGCGCGCGCGCTTTGTGCGACCGCACCGGCAAGCTTTACGCTTCATGCACGCGACCCTGCCTGTTCGGTGATATTGG
Organism: Paracoccaceae bacterium; assembly: GCA_020446815.1. Classification (GTDB taxonomy): domain Bacteria; phylum Pseudomonadota; class Alphaproteobacteria; order Rhodobacterales; family Rhodobacteraceae; genus Albidovulum. The sequence continues at coordinate 48,511 of JAGRDY010000023.1, read as the reverse complement.
GCGGCGATCATCTGGTACTGATGCCGGGTTACGGGTCGCCCTTTGTCACCGATCTGGATCGCGGGCGCCGCTATGCGACAATCGAAGATTTTCGCAATTTCGTCCGGCTGGCCTGGGTATCGCCCTGGCTGCATCATTCCGGCGGCACAGTATGCGAGCCAACCGACATTCCGGTCAACAAACGCCATCTGGATATGATGCTGGCGCATCTGACACTGTCGGCCAAACCCTTCATGGGCGGCGTCACGTCATTGTCACGGGCCGAGGATTCGATCGCCATGGCGCGGCTGGTTTTCGGGCGAGAATTCATGCAAAGCCATGCGGTTATGCAGGCCAACATCAATGTCAATTCGCCATTGGTCTATGATGAAACGATGACCGGCGCATTGCGGGCCTATGCGGCCGCCAATCAATGCGTCTGTCTGTCTCCGGCGATCTTTTCGGGTGCGATGGGGCCGGTAACGCCCGCTGCCGTCGCCGCCCAGACCCATGCCGAAGCGATGGCGGGCATCGCGCTGGTGCAGCTTGTGCGCCCCGGGTGCCCAGTGGTTTACGGAAGTTTCCACAACACCATGAATCTCAGGTCCGGCGCGCTCAGCTTTGGCTCCCCCGAGGCCAATCTGGTGACGATGGCGCTGGCGCAGCTGGCGCGGCGGCTGGCGGTGCCGGTACGGTCAGGCGGCGGGCAGATCACGGCGGCGAATTCGGCCGACGGGCAGGCGATGGCCGACAGCACTTCGGCGATGTGGGCGACCATCCTGTCCGGGGCGAATCAGGTCTGGCACGCGGCGGGCTGGCTCGAAGGCGGGCTGACCATGGGGTACGAGAAATTCGCCATGGATCTGGATGCCTCCGGTGCGATGCTGCGGATGGTGACCGGGATGGCGGTGAACGAGGATACGTTGACACGCGCGTCCTACCGCGAGGCCGGGCCGGGGGTCAATTTTCTGTCGACCGCCCATACGATCCAGCATTTCGCCAGTGCCAATTTCATACCCGACATTGCCGATGCCGGACCCTATGAAACCTGGGTGGAGCGAGGCCGACCTACGGTGGTGGAGCGGGCGAATGACCGCTGGAAAGAGATGCTGGCGGGGTATGTGGCCCCGCCGATCGCGCCGCAGGTCGCGGCCAGCTTGCAGGAATTTGTCGCCCGTCGCAAGGCCGAGTTGCCTGATGAATGGTATTGATTGCCGCGGCTGGCGCTTGAAAACTCCGCGGGATTTTATCCGTTAGGCGGATGTTAAGCCACCGCGCTGCATGGTTCGCCCAGTTACGGACGAAGCAGCAGAAAGGCGGCAATCCATGTCCATTTCATCCTCGCTCAACGCCGGGGTCGCGGGTCTGAGCGCCAACGCCACCCGGCTCGCGACCATTTCCGACAACATCGCCAATTCAGGGACATACGGATACAAACGCGCTTCGGCCGATTTCGAAAATTTCGTCATCAATCAGGCGCGCGGCGCGGGCACCTACTCGGCGGGCGGTGTACGGGCGGCAACCACGCGCCTGATCGATGAGCATGGGGCGCTGGTGGCCACATCGAACGCGCTGGATCTGGCGGTGTCGGGGCGCGGCATGTTGCCGGTGACAACGGCGGTATCGCTGGGCGCTGCCGGTACGCAGCCTCTGATGATGACCACCACGGGGGCGTTTCGGGCCGATGCCGACGGTATCTTGCGCACCGAATCCGGTCTGGTGCTTCTGGGATGGCCGGCAAACGCCGATGGCAGTATTCCGGTGCTGCCGCGCGACACGATCGCGGGGCTGCAACCGGTGGTGATCAACGCCAATCAGACAGCGGGTGATCCGACCACCTCGATGAATCTTGGTGTCAACCTTCCCGCAACCGCGACAGAGGCCGGCGCTTCGGGGGATGTCTTGCCGCTCTCGGTCGAATATTTCGGCAATCTCGGAACGTCGGACACGCTCGACATCACCTTCACACCGACGGTTCCGGCTACCGGGGCATCCAACACCTGGACGATGGATGTCCGCGATTCGGCACAGGCAGGGGCGCTCATTGGCCAATATACTCTGGTTTTTGACAATACGCGGGCCAATGGCGGATCGCTCGCCTCGGTGACGACACTGTCCGGAGGGCCCTATGATCCGGCGACAGGAACCCTGGCGCTGAATGTGGCGGGCGGGCCGATCACCATGACCATCGGGCGGCTGGGCGACCCGAACGGGCTCACGCAACTCTCGGACAGCTTCGCGCCAACCTCCATCACCAAGGACGGATCGCCGGTGGGCAACCTGACCACCGTCGAAGTGGATGACAACGGATATGTCACAGCGACTTACGATACCGGATTTACCAGGCGGATCTACCAGATACCGGTGGTTGATGTGCCAAACCCGAACGGGCTGATCGCGCTCAACAACCAGACCTTTCAGGTATCGCCGGATTCCGGGTCGTTCTTCTTGTGGAATGCCGGTGAAGGCCCGACAGGGGCGGTCGTGGGGTATGCCCGCGAAGGCTCGGCCACCGATGTCGCCGCCGAACTGACCGCGTTGATTCAGACCCAAAGGGCCTATTCATCCAACGCCAAGGTCATTCAGACCGTCGACGAGATGTTACAGGAGACCACGAACATCAAACGTTGATATCGCAAGACGCTGATCCGGGGGCGGGTGGGGCCGCAACGGAGGCTGAAACATGGGCCTGACGACCTCTTTCAACAATGCCCTGAGCGGGCTGACCGCTTCGGCCCGCTCGGCCGAGGTCGTGTCATCAAATGTCGCCAATGCGTTGACCGCGGGCTACGCGCGGCGCGAGTTGAACCTCGCGGCCGAGTCACTAGGTGGGGCCGGTGCGGGCGTTCGGGTTGATGGCGTGACCCGGGCGGTCGACCAGGCCATCCTAAACGACCGGCGCCTTGCCGACGGGGATGCCGGTAATGCCCGGCTCCGCTCGGGGTTTCTGGCCGAGGTAGAAGACCGGATCGGCCTGCCCGGCGACGCCGGATCACTGACCGGAAGGGTCGCGGCGCTCGAGGCCGCGCTGGTTCAGGCAGCAAGCCGCCCGGACAGCCCGGCGCGCCTGCAGGATGTGGTCAATGCGGCGCAAGACCTTGCCGCGCATCTCAACACCCTTACAAAGAGCGTTCAGCAATCTCGCATGGATGCCGATTCCACAATCGCCCGACAGGTTGATGACCTGAACCAATCCTTGCAGCGCATCGATGATCTCAACACGGCCATAACCGCCCAGCGTGCCGCCGGGCGCGACGCGACAGGGCTGATGGATCAGCGACAGCAACTGGTCGACCGGGTCGCCGAAATCGTGCCGGTCCGCGAAGTGGCGTGCGCCCATGACCAGATCGCCCTTTTCACTACCGGCGGCGCAATCTTGCTGGAAGGAACGCCCGCCCGTATCGGCTTTGCCCCAGTAGGGGTAATCACCGCCGACATGACGCTGGGGTCGGGTGCTCTTTTCGGGCTGGCGATCAATGGTACGCCAGTGCCGTCGGGTGACAGCGGTGTCATGGGCGGCGGCAGCCTTGGTGCGTCGCTGGCGATTCGCGACGACCTCGCTCCTGCCATTCAGACCCAACTCGATGCCTTTGCGCGCAACCTGATCGAGCGATTCGAAAACCCGGCCGTCGATCCCACGCTGGCCTCTGGCCAACCGGGCCTGTTTACCGATCGCGGCGCGCCACTGGACACGGCGGTCGAGAACGGGCTGGCAGGCCGGATCATGCTCAATTCGCGGGTCGACCCGGGCGCGGGTGGTGCGCTGTGGCGTTTGCGCGACGGTCTGGGCGCGGCGGTGCAGGGCGATGTCGGCGACGCAACACTGATACTGGCCTTGGGCGATTCGCTGGCGCAGACAAGGGTGCCGGGCTCAGGCACGTTCATCGGTGCGGCGCGCTCGGCCGCGGGGCTGGCCGCCGACGTTCTGTCGCAAGTCGCAACGTCGCGCCTGGATGCCGATACCCGCGCGAGCTTTGCCTCTGCGCGCCAGGAAACCCTGACCGAATTGCAGCTTCGCGATGGCGTCGACACGGATGCCGAAATGCAGAACCTGCTCTTGATCGAACAGGCCTATTCAGCCAATGCCAGGGTGATCCGGACCATCGACGACCTTATCCAGCAACTGATCGGGCTTTGACGATGAATTACATCTCAATCGGCGATATCGCGCAGAGCTTTCAGTTGCGTCGGCACAATGTGCAGTTGCAACGGCATTTGCAGCAGTTGAGCGAGGAACTGACCAGCGGGGTCAAAGCCGACCTCGCCGAGGCGGTATCAGGCGACTTCAAGGTATTGGCTGGCATCGACCGGTCGTTACAAAATCTGGCCCCCTATCACACGGCAACCACCGAGGCTGCGCAGATCACCGCCAGCTTGCAGGAGTCCTTCGCCGTAATCCAGGATATGGCGACGCAACTGGCACCCGGATTGCTGGGTGTCGCGACAAGCAGCGATCCGGCACTGGTCGATACGCTCGCCAGTGATGCGCGCCAGAAATTTCGCGCAGCGGTGTCGACGCTGAATACGCAGGTTGGTGACCGATACCTTCTTTCGGGCGCCGCGACCGATCAAAAACCGCTCGCCGGATCGCAAGATATCCTCGACGCGCTCAGCCTTGCAGTGGCGGGCCAGGTGACGGCCAGCGGGGTGCAAGCTGCCGTGGCTGCCTGGTTTGACGCGCCGGCCGGCGGGGGGGGATATCTTGATACGGTCTATGGCGGCTCGGCCAGTACGCTGGCACCATTTGCGCTTGGCGAAGGCGATTCCGCCTTGCTCGATGTCACGGCGGCAGACGCACCCGTGCGCGACATGCTGGAAGGCCTGGCACTCGGGGCGCTGCTGGCCGAGGGTGTGCTATCGGGGTTTCCTGCCGAGCGCACCGCCCTGGCCACAAGCGCCGGTGAAAGCCTGTTCGCCGCCAATGGCCAGATGGCGGCACTGCGGGCGCGGATCGGCACGGTCGAGGCGCATATAGACACTGCAGCCACCCGCAACGCCGCCGAAAAATCGGCACTGGAGGTTGCTCGGGCAGGCATTGTCGCGGCCGACCCCTACGATACGGCAAGCGCGCTCGAGGCGGTGCAGACCCAGCTCGAAACGCTCTATTCGCTTACCGCGCGCCTGTCACGCCTGTCACTTGCGGATTTCCTCAGATGAGAGTTTTGCTGACACTCGTGATCTTGCTGTTCGCCGGCCCTGCGGGCGCGGGGCCGATTCGCATCAAGGACCTGGTCGAATTCGACGGCGTGCGCGGCAACGATCTGGTGGGCTACGGCCTGGTGGTGGGGCTGAACGGTACCGGAGACGGGATCCGCAATGCGCCCTTTACCGAAGAGATCATGTCTAACATTCTCGAGCGGCTTGGAGTGAACATCACCGGTGAATCCTTTCGGCCCAAGAACGTGGCGGCGGTCTTTGTCACGGCGACGTTGCCGCCTTTTGCCCGTGCAGGCGGGCAGATCGATGTGACCGTTTCGGCCATCGGTGACGCCAAGAGCCTTTTGGGCGGAACTTTGGTGATGACCCCCCTCAACGCCGCCGACGGAGAGATCTATGCAGTGGCGCAGGGCACGATCATTGCCGGGGGGGTCTCGGTCTCGGGGAAGGCCGCCAGTACCGTGCAGGGTGTTCCGACGGCAGGTTCAATTCCCGCAGGGGCGCGGGTAGAGCGAGAGATTGCCTTTGATTTCAGAGGTTTGAACACGGTCCGTCTGGCATTGCGTAACCCTGATTTCACCACGGCTGGGCGGATCGAACAGGTCATAAATGATGAATTTGGCCGGGCCGCCGCGGTGATGCTGGATGCCGGAACTGTGGCTCTCGATATCAAGGCAACGCATATGGCGTCGCCCGCCCATGCGCTGGGCCGGGTCGAAAATCTGACGGTGGAGCCGGAGCGGCGCGCCCGCGTCGTCGTGGATCAACGTTCCGGCACGATCGTGATGGGGGCGGATGTGCGCATCAGCCGCGTTGCTGTCAGTCAGGGCAATCTGACGCTGCGAATCGAGGAAAGCCCTCTGGCCGTGCAGCCCAGCCCTTTTTCGCGGGGTGATACCGTGGTCGTGCCACGCACCACGGCGACGCTTGCCGAAAGCCCCGGAATCGGCATGGCAGAGATCGGAGAAGCGTCGTCGCTGAGCGAGGTTGTCGCTGGTCTCAACGCTCTTGGCGTCAGCCCGCGCGATATGATCGACATCCTCAAGAGCATCAATTCAGCCGGTGCGTTACATGCGGAGTTCGTGGTAAGGTAGTGCTAGGCATGCCGCGCCGGCGTGTTTGGCAAACCCGTGGCGATCCTGCGCGGATCGGCTTGGTGCTGTGAATTCTGCCCGTCTTTGTCGAGCTTGCCCGCGATTCAATTCGACGGCCGCGGCCCGGTCTGGCCGTGAAGCGCGGGGCCGCACCGGGCCGGCAAGGGCGCGCTTCAAAAAGCCGCGGGGTGCGCGAAGCGACGGCTTTCGCGGATCGAAGACGGTTCAGAAATAGCTGCGCACCAGGGCCCCTGAAATCAGCGACCAGCCATCGGCAACGACAAAAAAGGCCAGCTTGAAAGGCAGCGCCACGATTGCTGGCGGGACCATCATCATACCCATCGACATCAAGACCGCTGAAACGACGAGATCAATGATCAGAAAGGGCAGAAAGACGAGAAAACCGATCTCGAAGGCCCGGGCCACTTCGGAAAGCATGAAACTCGGCACCAAGAGCGACAGGGGGGCCTGCGTGGCATCGGTCAGATCAGCGGTTTCGGGCCGCAGATGAGCAAGCGAAAGGAAGGTATCGGTGTCGAGCCGCGCCGCCATGAAGATCCGGAAGGGGGCCATCGCGCGATCAAAGGCGGTGTGCACGTCCAGCGTTCCGGCCAAAAGCGGCTCTACCCCCGCCGACCATGCCGAGGCAAAGACCGGCTCCATGATGAGCCAGGTCAGAAACAGCGCCAGCGACACGATGAGCATGTTCGGAGGAGATTGTTGAAGCCCGATGGCCTGACGCAGAATTGACAGAACCGTTACGATGAAGGGAAAGCAGGTCACCATCACGGCGAGACCGGGTGCGAGACTGAGTACGGTAACAAGGCCCAACAGCAAGAGTGATTGGCCGGTCAGGGTCTGGTCACCCAGCGTCACGGTCACATCCTGCGCCATAGCCGGGCCTGCCAGCAAGAGCAGCAGGGCAGCCGAACCGGCTTTCGCCCGGAGTTTGCGAGGCATCGTCAGAGTCCGTTTTTCAGATCGGCCACCTCGGTAAGGCGAACCGCCAGAAACCCGGCCTGATCGCCATCCAGTTCGCTCAACTCGCCGCGTGCGATCAACTTGTCGCCAACGTAGAGTTCCACCGGGTCGTCGAGCTTTCGGTCCAGCGGAAGGATGGCGTCACGTTTCAGGCGCAAGAGTTCGTGAACCAGCGGTCGGGCGCGCCCGACCGAAACAGTGATTTCGATCGGGATCTGAGTGAAGGGGTTGGCGTCCGGCAGCCCCGATCCTTGTGCATCATCCAACGGCTTTTTCCTTGTCCATGGTCGTGTCCCGTTCAATTTCGAAAAATCCTGCGACGGCGGCGGTGATGGCGGCGATCGATCCATCGAGATCGACGCGCAGTTCGCTATGGCCGAAGTTCAAATAGACCTGCCCGTCGCTCAGCGATGGCTCTTCGGTGAAGGTCAATGGAAACGATGCTTCCTTGACGAGCAGCTTTTCGAGAAGCTTGCGGTTGCCGGCATTGGCGACGACTTCGATCGGCGCATCCGACAATTCGCGGGCTGCCGGGCGCAATTCCTCGAGCACCATGGGGGCGAGTGTCTGGCGCGCTATGGCGGGAAGGACCTTGGCGACCATATCGCTCAGCAATGGTTCCAGCGACGCCAACACATGGCTGTGGGCTTCATGATAAGTGAAGGCCAAATCCCGAAGACTGCCGCCCAGATCGGATCTTAGCCGGGTGACTTCCGCGTCCTGTGCGGCAACCGCATCGTCCCAGCCGGCGGTGTACCCCTGTTCGAATGCGGCCAGCCTGCATTCTTCAAGCTCGGTCTGGCCAAGTTCGACGCGGGCATCGGCCAGATCGGAGAGTTCGAACACCTCAAGCTGGACGCGATGCCCCATCAGGCTCTTTCCTCTTCAGAGCTTTCCATCCAGCCGCGCAGAATCTCGACGGTTTCCTCTTGCCGCTCGGAAATCAGTTGGCGCAGGCGGCTCACCGGATCTTCGCCGTTGGAGCCCTGCGCCCGGGGAGGGGCGGCAGCGCCGTTCCCGCCACCCGCGCCATCGGCGATAGCCGCCATCTTTTGCGGAACATAGTCGCCTTCGTCGATTTCACCGGTCAACACCTCGGGGTCGGAAGCCAACGGGCGCTGGGCTGTGGCGCGGCGTACCTCGGGCGCGGGCAGGCCTGGCGCGCGCGCAACCCGAGAATTGAGTATCGGGCGGAGAACGAAGAGCCCGAGGAGCAGGCTGACCAGCGCCAGAACGGCAAGCTGAATGAGATTCATGACGTTGAGACGAAGTGATGACAATAGCGTTGGCCGCGGTTCTGCATCAGGCACGGCCAATGGTTCGAAATCCATCGATTTCAGCGAAATGACATCGCCTCGTTCCGCGTCGAACCCGACGGCCGCGGCAACCAGCTCGTGTAGTGCTGCAAGCTCTTCATCGCTTCGCGGCGCGTGGGTTACCATGCCCGCGGCATCGGTTCCGGTGACACCATCGACCAGAACCGCGACTGTCAGCCGCCGGATGGCGCCAGGTGTGCGCAACACCTCACGCGTGGTTTCCGAAACCTCGAAATTGGTGCGTTCGCGGGTTTCGCTGTTGTTACTTTGCGAGCTTCTGTTGCCCGCGCCTTCGCCTTCGGGCAGGTTTGACGCAACCGTCACGGCATTGTTCCCGGAATCGTTGGCGGAATTGGTGGTTTCCAGCGTGTCGGTCGATATCGCCACGCGGCTGTCCGGGTCAAAGCGGCGCTCGGTGATCGCCTCGCGTTCAGTCACCGTGTCGATCGATACCTCGACCACGGCGTTTCCGTAGCCCACCCGCGCCTCGAGCAGGCGTTCGACGTTGCGGCGGATGGTTTCGGCGCGGTCATCGCCCACCGACGATGGAGTTTCGTCACCGCCAGGAACCAGGTTGCCATTGCCATCGATAACCGACACATCTTCGGGCGACATGCCTGCGACGGCAGACGAAACAAGATATTTCAGAGCCTTGGCATGGGTAGGGGTCAGCCCGCCAGCGGCTGTCATGACCACGATGCTGGCCGTTGGACGGGCCTGGGAGCGCAACCCCTGCGCCCGTGCTTCGGCAATGTGAACACGCGCCGACCGGATTGCGGGCAGCGCCGAAATCGTGCTGGCCAGCTCGCCTTCCTTGGCGCGCAGATAGGCGGCATCGAACATCTGCGATGTCGTGCCAAATCCTGAAAGCCCGTCCAATAGCTCATACCCCATGCCGCTATTGGCCGGCAGTCCTTCGGCGGCAAGCGTCATGCGCAATTCATCCCGACGGGAGGAGTCGACGTAGATCGCATCGCCGCGCACTTCGAATGCCACGGCGCGCTGATCGAGGGCGGCAACGACCTCGCCCGCCCGAGAACCATCAAGACCGGCATAAAGCAGCGACATCGACGGCGTTGCCGCGATCCTGGTCAGGGAGAGTACCGCCGCAAAGACGATCACGGTGGCCAGAACGACGAGCACGCGTCGCCGGGCCTCCAATCCCTGCCAGACGGAAATCAACTGCTGCACCTGCTCCTCCGGTCAAGCGGGCTTCTGCCCGGCAATGCCCGATCCTTGGCGCATCGCGCTTAACAATCGGTTAGTGCCCGCCTGTCTATAACGATGAAGCAGCGAATTATTGCGGGTATGTCATGGCGGAAACGGACTCGGGGGCCGATGCGGCGCCGAAAAAGAAATCCAGGATGCCGTTGATTGCCGGGCTGACGCTCATGGTCGCGCTGGGAGGCGGCGGTTTTTACGCTGTCTATTCGGGGATGGTTCTGGGCAATCACGAAGTGGGTGCAACGGAAGAAGAGGCGGCGGTCGAACCGCTGCCTGACATTTCCTTCGTGCCGATCGAGCCCATGCTGGTTTCACTCGGATCCGGGTCGTCGGGAAAATATCTGCATTTCACTGCCCAGCTCGAGGTTGCAGGGCCGCGCAAGGACGAGGTCGTCCATCTCTTGCCGCGGGTTCTGGACGTTTTGAACGGTTACCTGCGGGCGGTCGATACCCGCGAACTCGAAGATTCGACGTCGTTGATCCGGTTGCGCGCGCAGATGTTGCGCCGCGTGCAGGTGGTGGCGGGCGAAGGCCGTGTTCGTGACCTGCTGATCACCGAGTTCGTAATAAACTAGAGGCGCACACCATGGAATATATTGCCGACATTCTCCTGGGCGCGGGTGCATTGGGCGCCGGCATTTATTGTTGGGTGCTGGCGCGCCGGCTGCGCGCGTTCAATCAATTGGAAAACGGTATCGGGGGGGCCGTTGCGGTATTGTCGGCGCAAGTCGATGACATGACCGCCGCCCTTGAAACGGCGCGCGCCACGGCGACGGGTTCGTCTGACGCGCTGGCAGGCATGACCCGGCGTGCGGAATCCGCCGTGGGAAAGCTGGAACTGCTGCTGGCGACATTGCACGATCTGCCCGAGCCGGAGCCGCGGATGCGCGGGCAAACGCGGGTAGTAAGACGCCGTGCCGGGTCGGGAAGCCGGGAGGGTATCGAATGAAAGCGGCGTCAGCGCGCGAAAGACCCGCCGGCAGGAAGCGCCGCTCGGGGCGTGGTGCATTGTTTCTGGTTGCGGTGCTTCTGGGTTTGTCGGGGGCGTTGCGTCTTGGGGCGGGCGCCGGAGAAGCTTTGGCAAACGCGCAACGCCACGCTGCGACAGATGAGGCTACGTTGCCGGAGGCGTGCACGCCCGAGCCGGGAACAATGGCCATGCTGGCCGCCTTGCGCGATAGGGAAGAACGGCTGGCCGGGCGTGAAGCCATGATCGCCGATCAGGCCCAGGCGCTGGCGCTCGCCAAAACGGAAATCGACCAAAAGCTGGCGGCGCTGACGGATGCCGAGGAAAAGCTTGCCGCTACCCTGGCGCAGACGGATCACGCCGCAGACAAGGATGTGGCGCGGCTCGTCGCGGTTTACGAGCGAATGAAACCCAAGGATGCCGCGCCGCTGTTCGAGGAAATGGCTCCTGAATTCGCCGCGGGATTTCTGGCCCGGATGCGCCCCGAGGCCGCGGCGGCGGTGATGGCTGGGCTCGCCCCGCCAAGAGCTTACGCGATCAGCGTATTGCTGGCGGGCCGCAACGCCAAAGCTCCGAAGGAATAGCCGGGGTTCGCGGCACGAGGCACCAGAACTGGCCTGCGCGAATGTCGCCTGAACGCGAAGACACTATCTTAACCGGGCTCTGCAAAAGTCACAGGCTGAGACAGGCAGGCCCAGAAATGATGGGAAGGAACGTCGCAGCATGATCGGCATCATCGGCATCGCCATAATCTTTGTCACCGTGTTCGGCGGGTATGTTCTGGCTGGCGGCAAGATGGGGATTATCCTCAAATCCCTGCCCTTCGAAATGATCATGATCGGCGGTGCCGCGGCCGGGGCTTTCGTTCTGTCAAATGACGGTGGTTCGATCAAGCATACGCTCAAGGACGTCGGCAAGGTCTTCAAAGGCCCCCATTGGAAGCCGGACGACTACCGCGACCTTCTGTGCCTGCTGTTTGAGTTGATTCGGTTGTCAAAGCAAAACCCGATGGCGGTGGAAGCCCATATCGAATCACCCGAAACGTCGACGATCTTCGGCAAATACCCAAAGATTTCAAAAAACCACGAAACCGTTGAACTGATTTGCGACACGATGCGGTCGGCTTCGATGAACTACGATGACCCGCATCAGGTCGAGGAAATCCTCGAAAAGCAGCTTGAAGCGAACCACCATCATGCGATGCACTCGACCCATGCATTGCAGATGATCGCCGATGGCCTGCCTGCACTTGGGATCGTTGCCGCCGTTCTGGGCGTGATCAAGACCATGGGGTCGATCGATCAGCCACCGGAGATCCTTGGCAAGATGATCGGCGGTGCCCTGGTCGGGACTTTTCTCGGGGTGTTTCTTGCCTACGGGCTTGTCGGGCCCTTCGCGGTGAAACTGACGGCAGTCATCGAAGAGGACAGACATTTCTACAAGCTCATCCGCGAAGTTCTGGTGGCCAACCTTCACAACCACTCGGCAAATCTCTGCATCGAGGTCGGGCGGCAAAACACCCCTCACCATATTCGCCCCAGCTATACGGTTCTGGAAGATGCATTGCGCGCTGTCAAATCGGACGCGGCATGAGCAAGGCAATCGCAATTCTCGCCATCATGGCGGGCGTTTGGGGCTTTCCCGGATATGGTGAAACGCTTCGGCTCCGATCCGGTGAACATGACGGGTTTTCGCGTATCGCGCTCGACAATGCCGCGCCTTCCGGCTGGACATTGGGGCGCACCAAAGACGGCTATGAGTTGCGCTTGTCACACTCTGATGTCTTCTTTGATCTGGCCAATGCGTTCCGCGCCATGCCGCGCACGCGAATCATGGATATCGCCCCTGCCCGCCGGGGCGGGGCGCTGGCATTGTCGGTTGGCTGCGTTTGTCATGCGCGCGCATTCGCGACTGCCGAAGGCACAATTGTCATCGACATTCGTGATGGGCCACCAGCCGCCGATTCGCCTTTCGAAAAGTATCTGGATAAACCCGAACCGGCCAGCACCGGCCCGGCTGGCCCATTGCCCCCGCCATATTCGGATATGCCGGTTCTGATGGTGCAGCCAGCTATTGAGAGCAATCGCATGCGGTTGTCCAATTCGCCGGGCCCGCGCCATCGTCTGTTTCCGCCGTCGCCACCCGAGACGACCACGAAAACCGCGAAAACATTCGTCCCGCACGACGTTTCGGAACGTGAATCCCTGCAGGGCCTGCCCGGAGAGACGAACCTCACATCGCCTGCGCAATTCCTGCCGTCCCTGCCCGACACCCGCGTCGCGGAGGCCGAAGCGGAACTTTTGCGGCAACTTAGCCGGGCCGCCTCACAGGGGCTCGTCGAGGCAGACATCGAGCCGCCCATTGGAACGACTCATTCTCACCGCAAGCGAGACCAGAGCGTCGCCGTGCCTGCCCTGCCCGATCCGGTTGCCAGCCCGATCAGCCATATCGAAACCAGTGTCGACCGCGATTCCCTCACAGGCAAGCGGCCTGTTCCGGTAACCGCCAATGGTCTGGTGTGCCCGGTTGATGCCGATTTCGCCCTTTCGGCCTGGGGTGATGATCGCCCCGCCGCCGAGCAGATTGCCGATCTGCGCAGGCCGCTTGTCGGAGAATTTGACCGCCCGTCGACAAACGCCGTGACGGCGTTGGCGCGGCTTTATCTGTTTTTCGGCTTTGGGGCCGAGTCCCGGGCCGTACTCAGGGCATTTTCACTTGACGCGGATGCCAATTCACGGATCAGCGACATTGCCGCCATTCTGGACGGTGACATCCCCGGCCCGCCCAATAGCCTGGCCGGGATGACCGATTGCGATACGGCTGCGGCTCTTTGGGCCGTTCTCGCGCATCCCGATCCCGGGCCGTCCACGACCATCAACCATGGTGCTGTCATCCGGGCCTTTTCGGCACTGCCGCTACATTTGCGAAAAGCTCTTGGGCCGGCTCTGTCCGACCGTCTGCTGCTGAACGGGGCTACGGATGCCGCCCGGGCCATCCGCGATGCGATCGCCCGCGCCCCTGGACCCAAGGGGGAGATTCTGAGCATGATGGACGCGCGCATCAGCCTTGCCAGGGGCGATGCCGCCGGGGGTGAGGCACTTCTCGACAGGGTCGCGGATACCAACGATCCCGCATCGGTCGAGGCGCTGATCCTGACGATCGGGTCGCGGCTTGACCGGGGTGAAGCCATCAGCGCCAGACTGGCGGACAATGCCGCGGCACTGGCTTTCGAACTGCAGGATGAAACGATGGGGCCGACGCTGCATCGGATGCATATCCTCGCCCGCGCCTCGTTGCGCGACTATGCGCGGGCATTTGCCGCTTACGGGCGATGGGTCAGCACCCCTCCCACGGCTGCCCAGGTTGAAACGGTGCGGGCGCTCTGGGCAAGCCTGGTCGAATTCGCCGATGACACATCTTTTCTGGACACGTTCTTTCAGCGCCGTGCCGATCTCGATCAGGTAAATGCGGAGCCAGAATTGCGGCTGGATATTGCTGCGCGCCTGGTCGCGATGGGTTTTTCCGAAGAGGCACGCCAGACACTGGGACAAGAGGCGGCCGATACCGAAAGGGGCAAGCAGATTCTTGCCGCGGCCGCACTGGCCGAGTTTGATCCTTTGGGCGCAATGGCGCAGATCGCGGATCTGGAAGGGCCCGAGAATGAGCTTGTCCGCGCGCAGGCGCTGGCGATGAACGGCGATCACCATGGGGCGGCCACTGCCTTTGCGGCGGCGGGCCACCCCGAAGACGCCGGCGCGGAAGCCTGGAGGGCGGGTGATCTTCGCACCGCATCTGTGTCTGGGCCGGGGCCGCTTCGCGCCGCATTGGCGGCAATGGGACTGGCCAAGACGGACCTCGGGGGCGCAAATCCGTCGATTTCCGATTTTTCTGAAAATACCGACCCGCCCGGCACACTTGCTGCGGCGCGCGCACTTGTCGAAAGAAGCAGGCAACTGCGGGGGGCTCTTGGAACCTTGCTGCAAGTTGCCGATGCAGGCTCCGGCCAGGAGTGATCCTGTGAACATAGTTACCAATTCTCAACATCCCCCGGTCTAGCATGCGCGTGTACGGCAAGAACTGCCCCGGAAAGGTCAAGATGCCTGGCTCCATATCTATGGGATATCGCCCCCTGGTTTGGCGCCTGCTCGCAATAATGGGGGTGATGGTTGCCACGGTCTTGCCGGCTGTGGCCACTGCCACCGCGGATCTGTCGGTGATTTGCGATCACGCGGCAACAGAAGCGTCGCGGCGGACCGGCGTGCCTGTTTCCGTGCTCAGGGCGATTTCCCTGACGGAGACCGGCCGCAGGCATGGCGGCGCGTTCAGGCCCTGGCCCTGGACCGTCAACATGGAGGGCAAGGGGATCTGGTTCGACAGCGAACCGGAGGCCCGCGCCTATGTCGACAAGGCATTTGCACAGGGTGCACGCAGCTTCGATGTCGGGTGCTTCCAGATCAATTACAAATGGCATGGCGAAGCCTTCAGATCGATCGAGGAGATGTTCGACCCGCTGACCAACGCGCTTTACGCCGCGCGGTTCCTGCAATCTCTTCGGGAGGAGAAGGGATCGTGGAGCAGTGCTGCCGGAGCCTATCATTCGCGCAATGCCAAATTCGCCGACAAGTATCAGGCGCGGTTCGACCGCATCCGCAACACGCTTCTGAAGGAAAACGGACAGGACATTCCCGAAATTCCCGACATCGTTCTGGCTGCCAACGGCGCGGCCGGCGGGGAAAGCCTGCGGCCGCGCGATGCCGTGGCGCGCATCAACCGCTTTCCGTTTCTGCAGACCGGCACGGTACGCGGGCTCGGCTCACTCGTACCGCTGAACCACGGTAGCGCGACCAGTCTTTTCGGGCCGCCAGCACCCGTTGTGGGGACGGATTGATGGGAAAGATCGCCGCGGCATCGGTATTTCAGCCGACGATACTGCTGGCGCTGGCGCTGATGACCGTCATCGTGATGATGATCCTGCCCATGCCCGCATGGGTGCTTGATGTGGGCCTTGCCGCATCGTTCGCTCTGGCGATTCTCATTTTCACCGTGACGCTGTTTATCGAACGGCCTTTGGATTTTTCAGCTTTCCCTACGATCTTGCTGGCATCGCTGATGCTGCGCCTGTCGCTCAACGTGTCATCGACCAAGCTGATCATCGGGCAAGGCCATACCGGCACCAATGCAGCCGGGGATGTCATCGAAGGCTTTGCCATGTTCATCATGTCGGGGTCGGTGCTGATCGGGCTGGTGGTTTTCGGCGTGCTGCTGATCGTCAATTTCATTGTCATCACCAAGGGCGCGGGCCGCATGGCCGAAGTCGGCGCGCGCTTTGCGCTCGACGGGATGCCCGGCAAGCAACTCGCCATCGACAGCGACATGAACGCCGGTGCCATCGATCACGCCGAAGCCAAGGCAAGGCGAGAGCGCGAGCAGGCCGAGACGACCTTTTTCGGGTCGCTCGATGGCGCGTCCAAATTCGTCAAGGGCGATGCTGTCGCCGGCTTGCTGATTACCCTGCTGAACCTCGTCATGGGGCTGATCATCGGGGTGTCGATCCACGGGATGCCGCTTGCCCGTGCGATGGAAACCTACGCGATCCTCACGGTCGGTGACGGATTGGTCAGTCAGATCCCGGCCGTGATCATTTCGATCGCATCGGCCCTGTTGCTGTCGCGCGGCGGTGCCAAGGGCGCTGCCGATCTGGCGATTTTTCAGCAACTGGGAAAATACCCGCCGGCTCTGGCGACGGTGGCGGTGCTGATGGGGGTGTTTGCCCTGTTTCCGGGGCTGCCGTTCCTGCCCTTTCTGGCCGGATCTCTGGCGCTGGGTGCCGCAGCCGAATGGATGCGGCGGGCAGCACGGCGGCGCGCCTGTGCCGAGGCGAAGGCCGATCCGGCAGAAATCGCGCCGACAAGGCGAAAATCCATGGGCGATGTTCTGGATCTTGATGACATCCATGTGGAATTCGCGCCGGACCTGGTCGGCATGGTGCTTGATCCGACGACCGGTCTCGATGCGCGCATCGTCAATATGCGCAACCATGTCGCCACCAAGTATGGATTGATCCTGCCCGAAATCCGGCTGACCGACGATGCATTGCTGGGGCCGGGTCAGTATCGCATCCGCATTCAGGGTGTCGAGCAGGCGAAAGACACATTGGTCCCGGATCATGTGCTTGCCCTTCTGGGTGGCGGCGAGGTGGGCCTGCCTGAAGGCCGCGACGTGCGCGAGCCCGTCTATGGCGCCCCGGCGCGCTGGGTGCCGTTGGCCCGACAGGAAGACATGGCGCTGGCCGGCGCCACGATCATCGGGCCGACAGAGGTATTGGCGACCCATCTTCTGGAGGTGATAAAGCGCAATTTCGCCCGGCTGCTATCGCTTCGGGCGGTGCGCAGGCTCCTCGACGAGAGTGTCAACCTGTCCGACCCCGGGCGCAGCGAAGCCAACCGGAAATTGTTCGATGAGCTCATCCCCGACAAGGTACCGGTCGATGTTCTGTTGTCGGTCTTGCGTCTCTTGCTGGAGGAACGTGTTTCGATCCGCAACCTGCCGCTGATCCTGGAGGCGATTTCGGAAGGACGCGGGGCGGGCGCACCCGAAGCCATTTGCGAATTCGTGCGCCGCAGGCTCGGGTTCCAGCTCGTGGCCGATGCCCGGCGTCAGGACGGAACCATCCCGCTGTTGCAATTGGCACCGGAATGGGAAGACACGTTCATCGCCCATCAAATCGACGGCGACAGGGGGCAGGTCGATGTCGCACTGCCCCCCGATACATTCAACAGATTGGCCTTGAATGTCGCGGACAGGATTACCTCGACCGGGGAAAAGGGGATATTTCCGGCGGTAGTCACCTCGGCGCGCCGGCGCCGGTTTCTGCGTACCGTCCTGAGCGCGAAAGGTATTTCGACACCGGTCCTGTCCTATGACGAAATCGGGCTTGACGCCCAGCCGTCGATTGTTGGCCTGGTGCCGATTTGACCGCATTGTTGCAAGCTGCGGCAGATGCAGGCGGGCGCGGCCTGCTCATCGGTTTTCTTGTGTTCCTGCGTATTGGTGCGGCAATGGCCGCCCTGCCTGCATTCGGTGAACAGTCGGTCCCGATGCGTGTCCGGCTTGTGCTGGCATTGGCCTTCACGGCCATTGTCGCCCCTTCCGTTTCAGCCGACGTTGCGCCGTTGTCGGAACATCCGCGCGTGGTGATGGTCTGCCTGGCCAGCGAAACGATGATCGGATTGATGCTGGGGCTGGTCCTGCGCTTGTTCGTACATGCGCTGGAAATTGCCGGAACCCTGGCCGCGCAATCGACATCGTTGTCGCAACTGTTCGGCGCCGGGGGCGAACCGATGCCGACAATGTCGCATCTGTTCGTCGCGGGCGGGTTGGCACTGGCCGTGATGTCGGGGCTGCATACCCGCCTCGCCGAAGTGCTGATTCTGTCCTATTCCGCGCTGCCACCGGGGGCGTTCCCCGACACCGGCCTGATCCGCGGCTGGGGCCTGGGCAATATCGCCCGCGCCTTCGCGCTGGCCTTCAGCCTGGCGGCCCCCTTTATCATTTCGGCACTTATCTACAACGTCGCACTCGGGGTTATCAACCGGGCGATGCCACAACTAATGGTGGCTTTTGTCGGCGCCCCCGCGCTGACGGCCGGTGCATTGCTGTTGCTGGCGGTTGCCGCGCCGCTGGGTCTGGCGCTGTGGATCGGCACTTTCGATGCCTTTCTGGCCGATCCCTTCGGGGTATCGCGATGAGCGACCAGGACAGCGGCGAAAAGGAACATGATGCCTCGCAAAAAAAGCTCGATGACGCCCGGGCCAAGGGCCAGGTCGTCAAATCGACCGAGCTTGCAATTGCCGCGGGTTATGGCGGCGTGGTCATGGCGGCGTCGGGATTTGGCGCCGCCGCGCTGAAGGATTTCGGTGAGGGTGCTTCGATATTTCTCGGGCAGGCCGAAAGCCTTTCATCCCTTGTTCTGGCCAGTGGTAGCGGCGTTGCACTGTCGCTGGTGGCCCGGGTCGTGTTGCCGCTTTTCCCATTCTTCCTGCTGCCCTGCGTGGCGGTTCTGGCGGTATTGATTGGCCAGCGGGCACTGACCTTCGCGCCGGAAAAGATCGCTCCGAAACTGTCGCGGATCAATCCTGTTGCGAACGCCCGTCAAAAATTTGGCGCCGAAGGGCTCTTCGAATTTGCCCGAAATACGGTCAAGCTGGTCATGGTCTCAATGCTGCTGGGGTTCTTTTTGTCGTCGCGCCTGCCCCGCGCCCTGTTTGCCCAGAGCCTGGCACCGGGCCTTGTCACAAGCGAGTTGTTGCGGCTGATCGTCGAATTCCTGGCGATCGTCCTGCTGCTGACCGGAGTATTTGGGGCCATTGACTATCTTTGGCAGCGTTTTGCGCATCTGCGCCGTAACCGCATGTCACGTCAGGAAGTGATCGACGAGAACAAGCAATCGGAAGGTGACCCGCATATGCGCGGTCAGCGCCGCCAGCGGGCGCAGGCCATTGCGCTCGACCAGATGCTGGGGGCGGTCCCCAAGGCCGATGTGGTGATCGTGAACCCGACTCATTTTGCCGTGGCCCTGCGCTGGAACCGGGCCAGCAGGCGTGCGCCGATCTGTGTGGCGAAGGGTGTGGACGAGGTCGCCGCACGAATCCGCGAGGCGGCCGCGGTTGCCGGAGTGCCGATCCACTCCGACCCGGTCACTGCGCGGGCAATCTATGCCAGCGTCGATATCGGTCACGAGGTAACACCCGAATTCTATGCGCCGGTGGCCGCCGCGATACGTTTCGCCGAACGGATGCGCAAGCGGGCCGGAGAACGGAAGAGATGATGAGCCCACGCGACCGATGCGCCAGCCTTGCCCGCCTTGCAGCCCTGAAAAGCGACCGTGACCTGAATGCCCTGGCACGCGGGCGACAGGCGCGCGCAATGGTCGTCGACGCATTGGACAAGCTCGACAGGGTGGCCACTTTGGCGCGTCCGATTGCGCCCGTGAACACCGATGCGGGATCCCTTCGGGCGCAAGAAAAATTTGTCCGTCTGGTTCAGCGCGAACGGTCCGCACTGAACACCGAGCTTGCCCGGCGCAACGCGGCCTGGCGCGAGTGTCTGGACGACGCTGTGCGGTCCTTTGGCCGGGCGCGCGCATTGGAGAAGATGGCGGCGCGGGCAAGACTAGACCGGCTGTCTAAAATTCACCGGACTTCAGAGTAGAGTTTCGGTTTGCGGGTGCGGGCGTTCAGCTGTCCTGGCGTACGATATCGACAATGAGCACATCGGAAACCAGCGCGCCCAGCGATTTCCGCGCCGTTTCCAGCAATGCGTGGCGCAAGACATCCATGTTGTTCGACTGGGTAAAGGCGCCTTTGAACCCGCCGGCATTTGCGTGATCGAAGAGAACCTGCAAGAATCCGTCGCGAAGTTTGGGCTCGCGCTGATAGACCTGCTCCGTGGCTCCATGCGCGACTTCCAGATTGATCGACAGAATCACGAGAGCAGCGACATCTCCATTTTCGACCACGGGCACGATGAACTGGTTGTTCAACTTGACGTACTCATGCGTGGCCTCCTCCGGGTCGGCGACATGATCCGGCGAAGCTATGGCGACATGTGGCTCCCCCGGCGTTTCACCGGTGCCGCAAGTGTTGATCCGGGCCGGCTCTTGCGGGGGCGGGCGCAGGGCAAACCCGGCACCAACGCCCGCGGCAAGGCCAATCAATGCCAGAAAGACAGGGACAATCCTTCCCATAGGGTTACCTCAGAACGGCAGAATGATGTCGGCGACCTGCTGGCCATAGCGCGGCTGCTGGACATCGGTGATCTGGCCGCGGCCGCCATAGGAAATTCGCGCGCCCGCGATCTTGTCATAGGTAATTTCATTCTGGCGCGAGATATCTTCGGGCCGCACAAAGCCCTGCACGACCAGTTCACGGACTTCGAAATTCACCCGGACTTCCTGAGATCCCTGAATGCGCAACACGCCGTTGGGGAGCTTTTCGGTAATTGTCGCCGCCACCCGGAGCGTCAGCTTTTCCCGTCGTGCCACGGACCCGTTTCCCTGATAGTTCGAGGCCGAATTGGTCTCGAATGCGTTGGCCATGCTGGCCCCTTCGGGCAGGTTTCGGTCAAGGCGTTGCGGTATGCCGAGCAAATGCGGAATGCCGGCGCTATCGGAACCTGAACGCGATCGGCCGGTCGTATTGGAGATTTCCGCCTTTTCATCTATCTGTATGACAACAGTCAGGATATCGCCCCGGTTCCCGGCCCGCCGATCACCCAGTAGCGATCGACGGTCGCGCGACCAGAGTGAGGCGCCATCGGTGGCCAGATGCCGAAGGGTCGTGTCGGGCAGGCCGGAGCCGGTCATGGCGAAATATTCATTGCTTCCCTCGACGGATGTGAATGCGGGCGCCTTGCCGACATTTTCCAGCCTTCCACAGCCAGCGAGTAACAAGAGCACGATTGACAAAATTCTGACAGCCATCTGTGGTTTCCTTTGTGCGCTACCGCGCGACGCTGACCGAGCCATCGGGAGCGACGGTTCCGACAACGGTTGCGTGGGATGTCAAGTTCATGACCTTGATGCGCTCACCCGCGCCGGCGCGGCCCAGAGACCGGCCTTCCGCGGTGATAACCAATGCGCCGCTTTGATAGCGCAACACCACACTCTGGTTGCGACCGACCAGAGCCGGCGGCCCAAGATCAATGGCGCGGATCGGGCGCCCCTGATAGATCGCCACCCGAGCTTCCTGCCCGATCACCGCGGTTTCATTGCTCGCAACACCCGGAATGCTGGCCGAAGCCAGTGTCACATCCTCGGCCGCAAGGACGGTATTGGCCCGGAGGGTTCGTGTTGCCACCACCGATTGCGCTTCGGCCGCGCGGCCGGAGAAGGCCGTGGCCAGGACCAGGACAAGCGCCAAGCCCGACACCATCAGCGCAGCTGCGTGGTTGCGCCGAGCATCTGATCGGCGGCGGTGATGACTTTGGCGTTCAGCTCATAGCCACGCTGCGCTTCGATCAATTCGGTGATTTCACGCACCGCGTCCACCGAACTGTCTTCGAGAAAACCCTGCCGGAGGGTGCCGAGCCCGTTTTCCCCTGGCACCGAAATAGTGGCCGAGCCAGAGGCGGCGGTTTCGAGAAACAGGTTGGAGCCGGCTGCCTCGAGTCCCTTTTCGTTGGTAAACCCGGCCAGGGTGAACTGGCCCAGCAACTCCGGCTGGACCCGATCGCTGAAATAGGCGTAGACCTCGCCCGACGCATTCACCGAAAGCGAACGCGCGTCGGCAGGAATGGTGATACCCGGTGCAACCTCATACCCGTCCGAGGTGACGATCAAACCATCGGCCGACCGTTTCAGCGCGCCGTCGCGGGTAAAACCGGAAATTCCGGAAGGAAGCGTCACCTCAAGAAAACCAAGCCCGTCAATGGCCAGGTCAAGATCGCCGCCCGTGGCGGAGAGCGACCCCTGAGCCACGTTCACCGTCACCGCAGAAGGGCGCACCCCGAGCCCAATCTGGACACCGGTCGGAACGAGGGTGCCATCATCAGCATTGATGGTACCGGGCCGGGTCACCTGCTGGTAGTGCAGATCGGCGAATTCGGCCCGCCGCGCGTTGTAGCCTGTCGTCGACATGTTGGCGAGGTTATTGGAAATCACCTCGACCCGCATTTGCTGGGCACTCATGCCTGTGGCCGCGATCTGAAGGGCACGCATGGTTCAAACTCCTTTTCAGCGGCTCATGGCCTGAATCACCGACCGTATCCGGGCATCTTCCTTTTCAAGAAAACCCTGGCCTATTTCATAGGCGCGCTGGACCTCGATCATGCGGGCGATCTCTCCGATGGCGTTCACGTTCGAATTTTCCAGAAATCCCTGAAAGATGTTTGCGCCTTCATAAGGTTCCACTCCGCCTTTCGCGGCAAAGCGGGTGCCGCCGTCATGGGTAAGGTCATTGGGATCGGTCGGCAGGAAGAGTCCGATCTGGGCGATCGGGTTGCCGGAAACGGAAATCGTACCGTCCCGGGCTGCCGCGATCGCTCCCGCATCCAGCGGCACGACAATCGGCGCACCCCCGAGGTCGAGCAGGCGATGGCCGTCTGGTGTCACCAGTTCCCCCTCTGGCGACGGGGTGAAACTTCCGGCCCTGGTCAGACGGTTCCCCTCGGGTGTCTCGACCATGAAGAACCCGTCGCCCTCGATGGCGAAATCGAAGGTTCCACCTGTTTGTGTCAACGGCCCCTGTGCCAGGTTTATGATCCGAGCGTCGGCATTCGCCATCGACAGCGAGGGTTCCGCCTGGCCGAGGTCCGCCACGAATTCGGCGAAAACCACACCTTCCTTGCGAAAACCGGTGGTTGAGAGATTGGCGATGTTGTTCGCGATCGCGCGCATCTCGTTCATCAGGCCCGACTGACGGTTCAATGTGGCGTAGGTGGCATTGTCCATTGCTCAACTCCCAGCGATCAAGGGGATAATCCCGTTGGTGAAAAAGTCGACCAATGTTGCGGACATGAAGCTCATCGACACCCAGAAGACCGCCAGCATCGCACCGACCTTTGGCACGAAAGTCAGGGTCATTTCCTGAACGGAGGTCAGTGCCTGAAACAGGCCTATGGTGACACCGGTGATCAGCGCCACGCACAACAGCGGTGCCGATATCATAGCGGAAATCCAGAGCCCGTGCCGCAACGTGTCGAAGAAAAGCGCCTGTTCCATGTGCTACACCGGCATCCGGAGAATTTCCTGATAGGCTTCAACCACCTTGTCGCGCAGCGTCACGGCGGTTTCTATGGCAAGCTCGCTTGCGGCCAGCGCCTCGACCAGCGCATGAGGATCGGCGTTGCCCATCATCGTCGCCTTTGCGGTTTCTTCGCCGTTGCGCAACGTATCAACGAAACTGCCCGCGAGCGCCGCAAACCCGCTGGTAGCGTCGGCGCTGCCCGCCCCCTTTGGGGACGGGCTTGTTGCCGGCCGCGCCTGCGCGTAGGTCTGCGCGGCGAACGAGGTTTTCACGTCCATTCTGGACCTCCCCAGACGTTATCGGCGCAGAAGGTCGAGCAAGCTTTGCGACATTTGCCGCGCCTGATCGAACATTCTGAGATTCGCCTCATAGCTGCGCTGCGCTTCGCGCGCGTCAGCGATTTCGACCACCAGATCGACATTCGAGCCGTCATAGTAGCCATTCGCGTCCGCCAGCGGATGGCCGGGGTCGAGAATTTTCACAAGCTCCCGCCGGTCCAGACCAACTTTCCCGACCTTTACCTGACCCGTCGGCTCGCCGGCCTTTTTCACGGCCTCGAACGAAGTGGTCTTGCGACGATACCCCGGGGTATCGGCATTGGCGATATTTTCCGAAACATGGCGCAAACGCATGGCCTGTGCTTCCATACCGCTGGTCGAAATCGACAGGGAATTCTGAAAATCACTCATGCCGGTTCCCCACCTTTACCGACGCCCTAGGCTGGCGCGCAGAATATCGAGCGACTTGCGATAGATCGCGAGCGCCATGTCATGTTCCTTGCGCACCTCTGCGGCCTTGACCATTTCGGTTTCAAGGGAAACGGAATTGCCATTGGGCGACAGGTGGCCTGCACCGGAACGCTCTCGCAATGGGATGGCCTCCGCGGCCCGGTCCGGCAACATATGCCCGGCGCGTGTCTGGCGCATCCCGGCGGATCGCGTTGCATTGAATGTTTTGGCGAAATCGTCCGTATCTATCGCGCGATAGCCGGGCGTGTCGGCATTGGCCACGTTCCTGGCGATTGCCGACTGGCGCGCTGAGGCATGAGCGGCGAGTGCTGATGCAACCGCCATGACCTGGGGCTTTTCGAACATCGGGGCTTCTCCTCCGAGCTTTCAATCAAGCCTTAACCCCGATTCGTTTAGAAACGGTAATGAAGAACAAAAGGAGGCCAGAATGGCGGATGGCGGGCTGGATTCGTTGCGCTCTGAAATTGCCGCTTGCGGCGCCGTACATCAGCTCGGGCAAGTTGCCGGGGTGGCGCGTGGGGTGTTGCGCGTCGTCGGGGGGGGCAACTGGTGCCTTGGTGACAGGGTGCGGCTGCTCGGCATGAACGGTCGGACAGCGGGTGGCGAAATTGTCGGGCTGGAAGAGAATGGCGCCACGATACTCAGTGACGATGTGGCGGAAGGCGCAAGGATCGGTGACCGGGTTCTTCACCTGGGCCGCTGCCGGATCATGCCCGATGCAGGCTGGATCGGGCGGATCGTCGATCCATTCGGGCAGCCGCTGGATGGCCGCCCGCTCCGGAATGGACGCTCCGAATGCGCATTGCGTGCCTCTCCGCCTCCTGCTGGCGAACGGCGCAGGCTTGGGCCACGTCTTGAAACCGGTGTTTCGGTGTTCAACACGCTGCTTCCTCTGGTTCGCGGTCAGCGAATAGGTATTTTTGCCGGTTCGGGCGTCGGCAAATCTTCCCTTCTGGGCAAGTTTGCCCGCAGGGTGGAATCGGACGTGACAGTTATCGCGCTGATCGGCGAACGCGGGCGCGAGCTGCGGGAATTTGTCGAAACGGTTCTCGGGCCTGAGGGAATGGCCCGTAGCGTGATTGTCGCATCAACCTCCGACCAGTCGCCTTTACTGCGCAGGCGCTGTGCCTGGACGGCGATGGCGGTGGCGGAGTATTTCCGCGATCAGGGCTGTCAGGTGCTGTTGCTGGCGGACAGCATCACCCGATTTGCCGAAGCCCACCGCGAAGTGGCGCTGGCGGCGGGTGAACCGCCGTCGTTGCGGGGGTTTCCACCATCCACCTCTCACTTGATCATGTCACTGGCCGAGCGCGCCGGCCCGGGTGCGGGCCGCAGCGGGGATATCACGGCAGTGTTTACGGTGCTGGTTGCAGGGTCGGACATGGACGAGCCGGTTGCCGACATCCTGCGCGGCGTTCTGGATGGGCATGTGGTCATGGACAGGCAAATTGCCGAGCGCGGAAGATATCCGGCGATTGATCTTCTGCGCTCCGTGTCGCGTTCCCTGCCGCAAGCGGCCAATGACGCGCAAAACGCGTTGATCAGCGATGCCCGCCGGTTACTGGGGGCCTATGACCGGGCGGAACTGATGATTCAGGCCGGGCTTTATGTTGCCGGATCCGACCCGATGATTGACGCGGCTGTACGGGTTTGGCCACTGCTCGACGGCTTTCTGGCCGAGGACGAAAGTGCGGATAGCGAGCGCAGTTTCCAGCGGCTGGCGCAGATTCTGGAAAAGGCGAAAGACCAGGGCATGGCGAGCGCCGCTTGAAAGACCAGATAGCGGGATTGGATGCGCGATGACGATCGATACTGCCCCGACAAGGCGGCATCGTCGAGGGACGTTGAGAAAACTGCCTGGCAAGGAAATGAGCGCTTCGATATGACGTCATTGCCGCGGCAACCCTGGCCAAAGCACGCCTTGTAGAAGTTCAGGCCCGGCTTTCCCGTCGGCTGGTGATTTCCCCATCCCGGGCACCAACAGCCTGACATTGATCTCTGCCCAGCAGCGCAAGTCCCATGCCCGCGGATTCACCAGGGCGATATCGCTGACGCCAGCACCCCTGCATGACGATTCCCGAGCCTTGGCAAGGTTGCGATTGGCGGCGCGGTTCGAACCGATCCTGCTTGACCTTGTATTGCTTGTTCGCTGCCTCTTCCCTCGGTCGAAATCGAAAAATGAAGGCCGATGCATCAAGATAATGTCGCAACGCATCAGATGCGCTTCAGCCGCCAATCCGCGAACAGGCCGGACAGCTTGGAAAATTCCTGTGTATCATGGCCGGCGAACAATCCGTCCTGCGATACCAGAACGGTGCGCCATCCGCGGGCGGCAGCGCCCAGAATATCGGTGTGCAGCGTGTCGCCGCACATGGCGATCCGATGGGCCGGCACTTCGGGAAGGGTCCTCTCGGCCAGATCGTAAACCTCGGGAAAGGGTTTGCCAAAAAAACGCACCATGCCGGGAAACTGATCCGCGATCTGATGCCCGAAATGGCCCGGTTCACGCGAGAAGCCGTAATCCCTGGGGGCGGCCAGATCGGCGTTCGCGACGAATACCGCGCGGGGGTGGCGTTGCATTGACTTCTCCAGCAGCCTCTGCCGCTGATCTGTCCACCCGGCCGTTGACAGGAACAGGAACCTGTCAACCCTGTCATAGTCATCGGATACATCGCCAAGACGGATGCAGGTGACAGGAAGATCGGCAAGCGGATCATCGGCAGCGGCAATGGCGCCCCACCGGCCACTGTCCAGATGCAGCAGGGTGGCGTCGCGGCTGGTAATGATTTCGGTATCTGACAAAGCCAGTTCCAGGCGCTTGAACTTGGCGACCGCGCTGGTGCGGTCGTAGCTGGCAGCGTTCGTCAACACCCGAATAGCGCAGCCCCTTTCCCGCAACTGGGTCAAGCGGCGATCCGCACCCGGAATGAGTTCCTCGCCCACATTCAGGACGCCAAACGCGTCAAAGACGAAGGCGTCTATATCGTCCGCGATATCCAGCAGCGAGTCGATGTCGATCGTATCGCTACGGCCCGTTGCCTGCGGAAACCGCGACCGGACCTGTTGATACCGATCAAAGATTGTCTGTGTCGTGAACATGAATGCTCCGAAAGAAGTGTCGGTTTGTTGGTATTGTGCGAAGGAGCAAAGATCAAAGCTGAAAGGCCGTGGGCCGGCCTGCCGGGCTTGCCATTCTTTCTGTCTCCGGGCTAATTTTGCGTGTTTCTGGATGGGTGTGCCATGACCAAGCCCTGTATCATCTGTGTGGCGATCACCGGATCGGTTCCGGGCAAGGCGAACAATCCCGCGGTGCCCGTTACCTTGAGCGAACAAATCGAGTCGACCCAAGAAGCTTTCGAAGCGGGTGCGAGTATCGCCCATTGCCATGTTCGCGACGACCAGGGCAGGCCGACCGCCGATGCGGAACGGTTCGCCAGGTTGAAGGAAGGGTTGGAACGGCACTGCCCCGGCATGATCATCCAGTTTTCAACCGGAGGCCGATCCGGGGCCGGAAAGGCGCGTGGCGCGATGCTGCCGCTGCGCCCCGACATGGCGTCATTATCGGTGGGGTCGAACAATTTTCCGACGCGCGTTTACGAAAACCCGCCGGATCTCGTGAGCTGGCTCGCAGATCAAATGTTTGCCCATGACGTCAAGCCCGAAATCGAGGTTTTCGATCTGTCGCATATCTTCAAGGCCGCCGAAATGCATGCCAGGGGCCAGATCAAGGATATGCCCTATGTGCAATTCGTCATGGGGGTCAGGAACGCGATGCCGGCCGACCGGCCCGTCTTTGATTTTTATGTGCAAACTGTGCACCGGCTATTTGGCGATGTACCCTGGTGCGCAGCTGGGGTCGGTCCGAACCAGATCGTGTTGAATGACTGGGCCATTTCCAGCGGCGGCCACGCGCGAACCGGGCTGGAAGACAACATTCGTATCGACCGTGCCAGGCTTGCCCCGTCCAATGCAGCGCTCGTGGCGCGCACGGCAGAGCTTTGTGAAAGATACCAACGGCCCGTCGCGACCTGGCAAGAGGCACGATCCATTCTCGGCTTGCGAAAGGCGCTTTTGTAAGTTGGGATGCAAGGCGGGGCAGGTATCCGGTGTTACGGAACAGGCGCTGCCGGACGGGAGTGGAAAGAACGTGGGGATCATGCCGCTTCAAGTCGCCCCGCTGAAAGCCTTCCATCGAGCACAGCAGCTCTCACCGTAGCCACGCGGTGAGCCCCGCGCGGAGACCACCGCATCCGCTGCTTTTTGCCCATGCGGGTGTTCGCAATGTCATTCACGAGGCCCTCGGCACGACATGTCGATACCGCGCGCCCTTGCTGCCTCCGCCTCGCATAGTTGACGACGGCGGAACGGTTGTATTCGAGGTATGTCCTCAGCTCCATGGCGCGCGAAACGACAGAAAACGCCGCCTCGCGTCGGGTTCCGACGGAGGTCTTGCGTATTTGCATTCCTACTCTGAACAATGCCTTGAGCGCCTCCAGCGCCCGACCTGTTTGTCCGTGCCAAACGCGCCATCGGAGGTTTTGTACAAGCGGTACAATTTCGTCGGCCTCGGAACTTTCGAGGCAGGACAACAAGGTTTGAAAGGTGGTTTCGACGTGCCTGATGCGGATCGAAATGTGCCACCAGTTGAGAATATGATTCACGTCAGCGTCAATGGCGCTCCGCACCAGGCGAGGCAGCGCAGGATCACCGTCGGAGAGAACGGTGATTTGATCGCCCTCGCGCCACCCGGCCGCTGCCAGGTTTGTGCGCATGCACGCCAGCGGCTGATCGGTGCCGGACAGGCTCAACCCAAACCGGCGTTTTGTGCCTGTTCCGTCCTCCACTGCACCCACGACGACCTCGAAGTTTCTTCTTTGATACTCGGGCCTTGAGCGAACGTAAGCACTATCCAGAAATACCGAGATATCGCGGTCCCCAGACACGTTCGTGCTGGCGCCCAATTCATCCAAATCGACCGCCAGACAGTCAGCGACGGAAGCAAGACGGTTTCGGATCGTCATGTGGTTCTGCCGCGCGCAAGGTGTCAGCATGTTCAGAAGTCGTGCCGCCTCGCGAAAGCTGTGCCGCGCTGCAAGTTCCGCTTGCAGCCGCTGCAACTCGGGCGTCGCCCTGTTTCGCAACACTCGGGTCAATGGTGAGTACGCAGCCATGAGTTCCGGATGCCCCGGCAAGCCGCACATGCACATCCGGACCCGCGGGACCGCGACAGTAATGCGTCCAAAGAGCGTGTCGATGTGACGCTCACGACGATCATGGACGGCCAGATAGCTCCCGCAGAACCGGCAAACGCGTGAGACCTCGCTGATCTCCTCCACCTGGTCTTGCAACAGAACCCGCTGGATTTCCGTCAGGAGCGACTTCCCCTCTGCAAGGCTTAGTCCGAAATCCTCATCCGACGCTCCAATCGAGTCGCGCTCCACCGTGCCCAGATCATGCGACCGTGTCTCGCCCCAGCCGAACTCGGTCTCAACTCTGATACGGATTTTCATCGCTAGCCCTCCTGTCGCTTTTCCAGAAGGCTATCTGACAATCCGCCTAGTTCCCTACATTCTTTCCACTCCCCTGCCGGACCTTATACCAGCGGCTCTTGCGATTGCCTCTTTCCGGCGGCAGTTGACGGCAGGCGACAGCGGCTTGATGCGGCCGACCGAGCGGAGCACCGCCGTGCGTGCCGGCAATCGCGCGGACCGGCCATGACACAGTACTAGACGAATTCAAAAAGCCATGGATCACGGCGGTTCGGAAAATCCTGATTCGCCAAAACCCTGCCACGCCTTCGGCACTTTCGGGCTTTTGGCGATGCCCGATAGATCGTCTGTTTCCCAAGGTGCCTGAGCAATATCTTGTCTTGAGTCACGTCAAAACGTTTTGCCCTGGATGGGACTCACCATATCAAAAGCAAAACGCGACTGTTCCAAACGATTGGCAGTCTTGGTTTGCCATCAATCTGATCCTGATTGATGGCAAACTGCCCCTAATGGCGCGTTGGCGGCCCGGCCTTCCTCGGGTCTGTCGCAAGACATTTTACCGCGACCGCCAGGCGCCCAAGATATAACGCGCGGTCATCAGGTCGAGATGCGCGCCGCCGCCGTTTTTCGAAATCGTGATCTCATCGTCCGACCGGCGGGTGAAATCGCCTGCCGCGATATCGTAAAAATCCGCCACAATATCCGTTTTGGTAATCGCTCCCTCGGCCAGAGGAACCATCAGCTCGCCGATATGGTTCATCGTTGTGGCGCGGGCATCGACAAAAACCCGCGCGCGGGCGAAACAGTCGCTGTCGGCCTCGCGCATGTCGGGGGTAAAGGCACCGATCAGGTCGAGGTGGGTGCCAGGTTGCAGCCATGCGCCCTTGATCAGGGGCTCATGCGCCATGGTTGCGGTGGCGATGATCTTAGCGTTGCGCACAGCCGATTCCAGATCGCCCGCGACGGTAGCCCCGGTCTTATCCGCAAATCTGCGCGCGCTCTGCGGGTTACGGGTCCAGACGGTAAAATGCGCGCCTGTGAAGGCTGCCGAATAGGCCTCGAACATTGACAAGGCGACAGTACCGGCCCCGACGATCAGGATCTCGTGCGGGCCGGGCCGCGCCAGTCTGCGCGCTGCCAGAAGACTGTCGGCGGCTGTCTTCCACTTGGTAAGCAGCGCAAAGTCGATATAGGCTTCGGGCATCCCGTCCTGGTCGGAAAAAAGCGCCACCACGCCGTTCACATTGGGTGCTCCGCGCTTGTGATTGTCGGGGTAGATCGTAGCTGCCTTGACTGCCAGCCCCATTCCGTCGATCCAGGCCGATCGTGTCAGCAGCGTGTCCCTGCCGCGGCCAAGCAACGTGTCGCCCACTTCGGCGCGCGGCAACAGATGGCCCTCTGCCAAGGTATCGCTCAGGGCGATCCAGTCCAGATGCGCTTCGGCCTCCGGCCCGATGATCTCGATGCTCATAAGGCTTCCTCCTGTGTCAGCAATCCCTCGGCCACCAGCCGTGCGGCCCAGCCGTGCGGCCCGTCGAACCGGTGCACCCGCCAGCCACGCGCGGCGGCCGCGTCGATGTTTTGCTGCCGGTCATCGACGAACAACAGCCGGTCAGGCGCAATCCCGCAATCCTGTTCGACGCTTGCATAGATCTTCGGATCGGGTTTGGCCATCTTCATCGCGCCGGAAACATAGAACCGGTCGAAACCCCGCAAAAAGCCGTAAGCTGCGCTGGCAATGGCCATGGTTTCTTCACCGATATTCGACAAGACGAATACCGGAACCGCAGCGCGGCGCAACCTTTCCAGCAGCCGCACCGAATGCGGCACTTCGGGCGCGGCCATGTCGATCCAGTTGTCGTGCCAGAGGCGAATCATTTCTGCCCATTCGGGGTATCTTTCGGCCCATGCATAAACCGTCCGGCGAAAGGGCGCGCCCCGGTCGATTCGGTCATTCATCCGGTGCAGATCTATTTCCGCGAACATGCGTCTGCGTGCAGCCGAGCCAATGATCCGATCAAAAAACCGCTCGGGCTGCCACTCGACCAGCACATTGCCGATGTCGAAAATCACTGCGTCAGGCCTGGTCATCCGCCCCACTTTTCCACAACCCCGGCAAACACCGCCGATGCAGCCTGAAAGTCAAGACCGCTCTACCGGATTGAAGTCGTTCGCCGCGCGGCGACCGGGCGGTTCATCCATGCCTCGCGCAGGAATATGTAAAGCCCGCCACCCATGATCAATGCGATTCCGGCCCAGGTCATGTGATCGGGCCATTCACCGAATACAAGAACCCCCATGATCACCGAAAGCGGCACTGCTGCATATTCGAAGGGTGCAACGATCGCCGCTTCGCTCAACCGGTAGGCCTGACCGATCAGCACCCCCGCGGTGCCGTTGAACAGACCCAGAACGATCAGCAATGGCCAGTCACCGGCGGTTGGCCAGATCCATGCACGAAACAGGAATTCAATCGAAGCATGTCCTTGGCCAGACATCGCTCCATCACCGAACAGGATACCCATCGCCGCCGATGTGGCGATGAATGTCAGTTGAATGTAGAACGCCATTGTTGTCGCCCGTTCGGTCGCACCGATCTTGCGGGCAAGGATATTCAGCCCCGCGTAGGTGATGGCGGCCAAAAGCGGCAACAGCGCGACCGGCTGGAACGCGGTCGTGCCGGGCCGCAAAATGATCAGGACGCCCAAAAGCCCAGCCACCACCGCAAACCAGCGACGCGGCCCCACGGCTTCACCCAGAAAGACAACCGAAAACGCGGTGATCAATACGGGGCTGATGAATGATATCGCTACCGCATCGGCAAGCGGCATGGCGGCAAGCGCCGAAAAGAAGCTCATGTTGGTGATCACGACAAAAAGTCCGCGAATGACATGTGCGCCAAGCCGCCGGGTGTGCAATATGTTGTAGCCACCCTGCAAAGGAACGAACACCGCCAAAAGAAGGGTCATCGCAATTGACGACCTGATCAGGATCACCTGATGCAATGCGTAATCGCCGCTGAGGTATTTGATGATCACGTCGTTGAACGTGAACAGGCCAGCAGCCCCTAGAACACAGAGGATGCCGGTTGCCCGCGCGTTCATCAGACCAGGCATTCAGTTGTCCGTCGCTGTCATGGCCGCGATTTCAATCCACTGCGCGCGACCTGTCTGTTCCATGGGCGACATCGTTCTTACCGTGCGGCCAGGCGCAAGGCCTGGTCGAGCGCGTTGAGAAACCGCGACCGGTCCTGTTTGGAAAACGGGCGCCCGCCACCCTTCCGGAGCGGATCTGCGGCGCGCAGATCGGCCATAAGGTCGCGCGTGGCCAGCACATTGCCGATATTGGCGGGGGTCAGTGTCGCGCCATCATGTTCGAGCACCCGCGCGCCGGCGGCCACACATTTCGCCGCCAGCGGGATGTCTGAGGTCACCACCACATCGCCGGCCCCGGCCCGTTCGGCAATCCACTTGTCGGCCTCGTCCGGGCCATCGGGCACGAAAACGGTTTCCACCAGCGGATGGTTTGAAAGACGGATACCGCCGTTGCAGACAATGCAGACCCGAACCCCGAAACGCGCAGCCACGCGGATACATTCTTGCCTGACCGGGCAGGCGTCGGCATCGACATAAAGCGTCATTTCCTTTTCGTGGCCCGCGCCACCTTGTACGCGTCAGGTATCGGCATACGGTTGAAGGCATCCAGCCCGGCGATCTTGTAGGCTTCTGCCAGGGTCGGGTAGTTGAAGGTGTTTTCCACGAAATAATCCACCGTTCCCTTGAGGTTCAGCACCGCCTGGGCAATATGGATCAGCTCGGTCGCCCCCTCACCGACGATCTGCACACCCAAAAGGCGGCGGGTCTTTAGGCTGACCAGCATCTTCAACAACCCGTGCTCCAGCCCCATGATGTGGCCGCGGGAAGTTTCGCGGAACCGGGCGATGCCAATCTCATAGGGAATTCCGCGTTGCTGCGCCTCTTCCTCGGACATGCCGCAAGTCGAAATTTCGGGTACCGAATAGATGCCATAAGGAAACCACGGGCTTTCGGGCAGGGTCGGCGTTTGGAGCGCATGGCAGGCGGCGATCCGCCCCTGCTGGAGCGAGGTAGAGGCAAGCGATGGATGGCCGATCACATCGCCCGCCGCATAGATATGGGCAACCTCGGTCTGATAGGTCTTGCGGTTCACCGACAGCCGCCCGCGATGGTCGGTGGCCAGCCCCACCGCATCCAGCCCCAGCGATTTTGTCGCCCCCAGCCGGCCGGCGGCGTAAAGCAGCATTTCGGTGCGCACATGGCGGCCATTGGCCAGGGTAACTTCGATATGGCTGTCTTCATCCTCGATCTTTTCGATCGCCGCGCCTAGGCGCAGATCAAGCCCGTTTTCGCGCACCTGGTGCTTGAATTCCGAAATCGTCTGACGGTCGATGAAATCAAGAAAGGTCTCGCGCGGCTCGATCAGCGTCACACGCACATCGAGGGCCGCGAACATCGTTGCATATTCGACGCCGATCACCCCGGCTCCGACCACCACGAGGCTCCTGGGTATCCGGGCCATATCAAGAAATTCATCGCTGTCGAGGATGGTCGATCCGTTGAAGGGCACATCATCGGGCCGATAGGTGTGTGTGCCGGTGGCGATGAGAAACCTGTCAGCCGTCAGCCGAACGGATTCGCCGGCATGGGTCGCCACCTCCAACTCGTGCGGGCCGGTGAACCGGGCGCTGCCCATCAGCGTTTCGACATGGTTGCGGTTGAACTGATGTTCCAGCACATCGACTTCGTGGTCCAGGGTCTTGGTCAGCCGGACTCGCAGATCACCGGCATGAATGTCATCCTTGACCCGGTATGATCGTCCGTAAAATGACCTTTCGCGCCAGCCCGACAGGTTCAGCACGGTTTCGCGCAGGGTTTTTGACGGAATAGTGCCGGTATGGACCGACACCCCGCCCAACCGGTTTTCACGGTCGATCACCAGCACCCGGCGTTTCAGTTTGCCGCCCTGGATGGCGGCGGCGCGGCCGGCGGGGCCGGAACCGATGATGATCAGGTCATAATGGGGCATCAATGCTCACCTGAAAAGTTCAGCCGCATGAAAGCCGATATGATCGGGCATGAAAGTCGCAATGAAATAATAGCTATGGTCATAACCTTTCTGCATTCGGAACTGCCCTTCCTGGCGGCGCTCGGCTATGGCCTGAGCAAGCGTCTCGGGCATCAGAAGGTTCAGAAAATTGTCCTGCGATCCCTGATCGATCAGCACCGGCCCGTCAAACCCGAGCCGCCGCATCAGC
Source organism: Paracoccaceae bacterium (assembly GCA_020446815.1). Lineage (GTDB taxonomy): Bacteria > Pseudomonadota > Alphaproteobacteria > Rhodobacterales > Rhodobacteraceae > Albidovulum. Next base: position 13,519 of record JAGRDY010000023.1, on the reverse strand, counting down.
AGCGTTGCATCGTGCGGCGCCCACAGGCTTTCATCTTCGCCAAGATAGGCAGTGAACTGCTTGCGGCCCCAATCCGAAGCGGTCGGATGGGCAATCGGCGCAAAGGCCGAGACCGAGCGGAACCGGCCCGGCAGACGCATCGCCAGTGTCAGCGCGCCATGCCCGCCCATGGAATGGCCGGTGATAGCCTGCCGGTCTTCGGCGATGGCGAAATTGGCGGTAACGATGGCGGGCAGCTCATCCGCCAGATAGTCCCACATCCGGAAATGCGCCGCCCAGGGGGTCCGGGTGGCATTCACATAGAAACCGGCCCCCTGACCCAGATCAAAGGCCTCGTCATCGGCCACGCCGTTGCCCCGCGGTGAAGTATCGGGAAATACCAGCGCAATCCCTGCTTCGGCGGCCCAGGTCTGCGCGCCGGCCTTGGTCATGGCGTTTTCATGGGTACAGGTCAGCCCCGACAGATACCAGAGAACCGGCACCGGGCCATCGGCGGCTTCGGCGGGCAGGAACAGCCCGAATGTCATGTTACAGCCACAGACCTCGGAGGCGTGGGAATAGACCCCCTGAATGCCGCCATGGCACTTGTTTTCGGATATCGTCTGCATCTTGTGGCTCCTCTGGCTTTGGTCGGGTCAGGACGTGACCCAGGCAATGACGGCGGAAACTGTCACGATGCTGGCCACGGTCGAAATCAGGATCGAGGCGGAAGCGCGGTGCGGGGCAACCCCGTAGTGCTGCGCCAGAATATAGACATTGCCAGCAACCGGAAGGGCCGCCGCTGAAATCATCACGCCGGCGGCGAATGGATCCACCTCGAAGGCCCACAGGGCGGCTACGGCGACAGCTCCGGGATGCAGGACAAGTTTGGCGAACGACAGCCAGGCGGCGATGGAAACCCGCTCGGCCGATTTGGTCGCAAGTGACGCGCCGATGGCGAAGAGAGCGCCGGGTGTGGCGGCGGCACCGAGTATCGCCAGAAACTCATCGACCGGCCCCGGCAAGGTCAGGGCTGACGATGACCAGATCAGCCCGGCCGCCATCGACACGATCATCGGGTTTCTCAACAGGCCAAGGGCCAGGGCGCGGATGACATCAAGCCCCATCCGGCCATGGCGCGATGCGGTGATGATCAGGGTGATCAGGCTGGAAAACACGATCAGGTCTATCGCCAGCACCATGAGCACCGGTCCGGCGGCGGCAGCGCCGAGAAGGACAACCAGCATGGGCACCCCCAGAAAGCCGACGTTGCCGACCACCGCGCATTGAGCCTCCACAGCCGCCTCTGCCATTGGCAGGCGGCGGGTGAAGGCCACGGCCGTGGTCAGCAGGTAAACCGTGAGAGAACCGGTCAGATAGGCCAGCACGAACCGCAGGTTGAAAAGCTCGGCCAGCGACAGACCGGCGGCAAAGCGGAACAACATCGCCGACAAGGCAAAATAGAATACAAACCGGGTCAGCGCCGCTGTTGCTTCTCCGGTAAAAAACCGCGCGCGCCCGGCCCACCAGCCAAGGCCGATGAGCGCGAAGAAAGGCAGGGTTTTCAGCAGTATCGGCAACATGTCAGACCCGCGCCTAACACGGAGTAGGGGCCGATACCAGCACTGCGGATCAACCCGCCAACACGGTCAGTATATCGCTTAGCGGCTTTTTCAGTTTTGCGACCGCAGGTACGGTTGCCGTATCGGCGGGGTGGCCGACAGCCAGGATCATTACCGGTTTCTCGTTTGCGGGTCGTTTGCAAAGCCCGGTCAGAAACTTCATCGGGTTTGGCGTATGGGTCAGTACCGAAAGACCGGCGTGATGCAGCGCGGCAATCAGAAAACCGGTGGCGATCCCGACGCTTTCCGGCACATAGTAATGTTTGTACCGATGCCCGCCCTTCGTTAACCCATAACGCTGGGCGAAAACGACGATCAGCCAGGGCGCAATGTCCAGATGTGGTTTTGCCGCCCCGGTTCCGATCGGCGCGAGCGCCCTGAGCCATTCATCACCTGCGCCGCCTGCATAGAATGCTTCCTCTTCCGCTTCGGCGGCGGCGCGAATTTGCGATTTCATTGCCGGGTCACTGATGGCGACGAAATACCAGGGCTGGTGATTGGCCCCCGAAGGCGCGGTGCCTGCCGCTTCGATGCAGGCGGTGATGATCGGTTCGGGCACAGGGTCGGGGCGAAAATCCCTCACCGAATGGCGCTTGCGCATATAATCGCGAAACGCTTCGGCCATCTCCTGCGCTTGGTCACAGGTGCGGGCTACCCGGTCGGGCAAGGGCAGGGGTTCGTAATTTGCATCTTTGCCGGCATCCATGATCGACGTTCCGCATTCTTGCTGTCGCGGCATCCTATAGCGTATCAACTTGACCTTGAACCGCTTGTTCGCTGCCTATCCGTCCGGTCGAACACGAAAAGCGATGCCTGATGTTTCAATCCAAAGACAAACGCGTTAGCCGCCGCCGATCAATATGCCAGCGGCAAAGACCAGAGCGCCGCCGAGGACGACCTGAAAGGTGGCGCGCAGGAACGGGGTTTCCATGAAGCGGTTCTGTATCCAGACGATCGCCCATAGTTCGATGAAAACGACGATCATCGCAATCGTCGTTGCCGTCCAGAAATCCGAAATGAGATAGGGCAGCGCATGACCAAGCCCACCCAAAGTGGTCATGACCCCCGAAGCGAGGCCACGTTTGACAGGCGATCCGCGCCCGGACAGGACACCGTCATCATGGGCCGCCTCGGTGAAGCCCATGGAAATGCCCGCACCGACCGATGCCGCCAGACCCACAAGCAGCGTGGTCTTGGGGTCATGGGTGGCAAAAGCTGTGGCGAAGATCGGCGCCAGCGTGGATACCGACCCGTCCATCAAGCCCGCCAGCCCCGGCTGAACCCAGGTAAGCAGGAACTGCCGATGGGCGGCGCGGTCTTCTTCGCCCTTGGCCTCGTCATCGAGATGCTGTTCGTTCAATGCGCCCGCCCGATGCCCGTGTCTGGCTTCGGCCGCGGCCAGGTCGCCCAGCAATTTGCGCGTATCCGCGTCCGTGGTCGTGGCCGCAGCGCGTCGGTAAAATGCCTCTGCGTCGTGTTCCATCGCCTCGGCTTCGGCCCGCATCCGGTCAAGGCCGAGGTTTTCGACCAGCCATATGGGCCTGCGTGTATAGAAACCGGCCACATGTTCGCGCCGGATCAGCGGAATAACGTCGCCGAACCGGGCCCGGTGACGTTCGATCAACCAGTGACGATGTGTATCCTCTTCCTTCGCCATGGCATCGAAGATTTCGGCCGAGGCGGCGAAATCGCCCCGCAGCTTGTCGGCATAGGTCCGGTAAATGCGCGCGTCATCCTCTTCCGAAGATATTGCCAGCGCCAGAATTTCCTGCTCGCTCAGATCGGAAAAGTGGCGTCGGGTCGCCATGCCTGGGATCATGTTTCGCTCCGGATTGGAATGATTCCAAACTAGTCAAGTGAGTCAATGACCACAAGGGCGGATCACCCTGCGGCCTACAAGGTCCGGTACATTATGAATGCATCGACAAAGCCATGACGGGGGGAGTTGAAGGCCCCCGCAAGGCGGCCTACGGTCGCAAACCCCTGTCCCTGCCAGATGGCAATGGCGCGGGTGTTGGTGGAAACCACGAAATTGAATTGCATGGCGCGGTATCCGGAATTCCTTGCTGTCGTCATGGCATGGCCAAGCATGGCGCGAGCCACACCCTTGCCGCGCGCCGCAGCCGCGGTGACAAAACCGCAATTGCAGACATGCGATCCGCCGCCCTCCTGATTCGGGCAGATGAAATACGACCCCTGGCAAATGCCGTTCTTTTCGGCCAGAAAAACCTCATGCGATCCGCCGGTCCAGTATTCCAGCGCCGCATCGCGCGAAATGTCGCGCGCAACGCAATAGGTTTCACCTTCACGAAAAACCGGCTCCAAAATGGCCCAAATGGCATCATCATCCGCGTCGTGCGCAGGGCGGATAACCGAAAAAGGGGCTTGTAACCAACTCATGGCGCCACCGCTACAAAATAGTCCGGGGCAGGACAATGCCCAATACATCGTTCAATCAGCTTGTAACGGAAGTCATGCCGGGTTAGGCCGATGTCGATGGCCGGACTTGGCGTGGCACGCGGCCAAGCGCATCAATGCCCCTTCCCCCCCGGACACGCTATCGGCTAGGGTTCCGCCATGAAATGGACGATCCCCAATATCCTGACTGCCCTGCGCCTGCTCGCCGCCCCCGGTGTGGCGGTCATGTTCTTGTATTTCCATCGTCCCTGGGCTGACTGGTTTGCGCTGACGCTTTTCGTCAGTGCGGCGATTACCGATTATTTCGACGGCTATCTGGCACGCCTCTGGAAGCAGGAATCCAAGTTCGGCACGATGCTCGACCCGATTGCCGACAAGGCGATGGTGGTGATCGCGATCATGGTTATCACCGGTTATTCCGGAATGAACCCCTGGCTGATTCTTCCGGCCAGCGTCATCCTGTTCCGCGAAGTTTTCGTATCGGGCCTGCGCGAGTTTTTGGGGGACAAGGCCGGGTTGCTGAAAGTTACTCCGCTGGCCAAATGGAAGACGACCGCACAGATGGTTGCCATCGCGGTCCTGTTCCTCGGGACCGGGCTTGAACACCTCGAAGGCATCGCCCGTCGCGGCATGACCGCCGATCAGTATGCCCAGGCGGTCAGCGCGGGCCTGGCTGACCCGATCCGCAGTTGCGGCACGCGTGGCTGTTCGTCCATCGCGACAATCGTGGGGTTGAGCTTGATCTGGGTCGCCGCGATACTCACCTTTGTGACAGGGTGGGATTATTTCCGCAAAGCGCTGCCATTCCTGAAAGATGAAAAATGATCGATGTGCTCTATTTTGCCTGGGTCCGCGAACGCATTGGCCTGCCAAAGGAACGCGTGGAGACCAATGCCCTGACAGTGGCCGATCTTGTCGCCGAGCTGACCGCACGAGAAGACCGATATGCTGCGGCCTTTGCCGATGTTTCCGCGTTGCGCGTCGCCCTTGATCAGGAACTTGCCGATTTCTCCGCCCCGTTGAAGGGTATCCGGGAAGTGGCGTTTTTTCCGCCGATGACCGGTGGATGACGATGCCGGTGCGCGTACAGGCAGAGCCTTTCGATTTTGGCAAGGAATGTGCCGGTTTCGGCCAGGGGGGCAGCAGCACGGGCGCCGTCGTCGCTTTTCTTGGCCGGGTGCGCGATGACAGCGGGTCGCTGGTCAGAATGGAGATCGAGCATTATCCGGGCATGACTGAAAAAGCTATTGGCGCGATTGCCGCCGAAGCCAGCCGCAGATGGTGCTTGAACGATGTCCTGGTCGTTCATCGTCACGGGAAACTGACACCCGGCGAGGCGATCATGATGGTCGCCACGGCCGCCCGTCACCGCGTCGCGGCATTCGAGGCGGCCGAGTTCCTGATGGATTATCTGAAATCCCGCGCACCGTTCTGGAAAAAGGAAATTGCCGCCGACGGTGCCGCATGGGTCAGCGCAATTGCGGAGGATGAACAAGCGCTGGACCGTTGGTGACGAAACGTCCCGCGTCAGGACCGGGAAAAACAGCCCTATTCCGAGGTTATCCGTTCGACATAGGCGCGCAGTTCCTCGGTCTCCTGGCGCGCATCGCGCAAGCCTTCCATGGCGGCGCGCAGTTCGGCGCCGGTCTGGTTGAGCTGGTTGGTCAGTTCCGCTTCGCGTGTTTCGATATACTGCAAGGCCTGGTCGCGGGTTTCTTCCGCTTCATGCAGTTCGTGCGCCATTTTTTCCAGTTCGTCCATTTCCGTCTTTGTGACGCGGGTCAGCCGGTGCATCAGCCAGCATGCGAACCAGCCGAGAGCGAAGGCGACGAAAAGAATGATCGCCGTTGCGAAAATGAATTCCGTTCTGTTCATGACCTTGCTTTTTTGTACCAGGCGCCTTGATCGATCCCCCGATATCGCGTTGGCGATACCCCGGCAACCCTAAGCGGCGGGGTTGTCGGCCTATGGCGTTCCGAAAAACCCGAAGCCACCAGAAACCTGCCACGGCTTCGACGCTCTTGGGCGTTGGGCGATGCTTGATGGATCAGGGTTTTCCCGAAACGCCTCAGGGTGCGTCATCGGGTCTTTTCCTGGGCCGAAGCGTGTTCTCGTCAGGCGCCGATACCGTGACAGCGCCCATCGCGGCCTGCGACCCTTCCTCGGCATCGCTTGCGGCTATTGCCTCCAGGTCGCTCCTGTCCAGCAGCCGGAATTCTATGCGGCGATTGGCTTCGCGGCCTTCTTCGGTGGCATTGTCGCCGACTGGTTGCGTTTCACCGTAACCTTCGGGGATCAGATTTCCGGTCAGAACCCGGCGCGACATCAAGGCGGCGATAACCGCGCGGGCACGATCACGGCTCAGGGCAAGGTTCATTTCTTCACGCCCCTGACTGTCGGTGTGGCCGCTGATTTCCATGGGGAAATCCGAACAGTCTTTCATCCGTTCGGCCAGTTGATCGATCGTCTCCTTGGCATCCGCCGCTATCTGGGCGGATCCTGGCTCAAAGTTGATCTTGTGGGCTGAAAGAAGCGCATTGATATCGGCGACGCATTCTTCCGCGCTGGGCAGCCGCAACAGCGGGTCGAGCGCCGGGTCATAGCGTATGTCCAGATCGTAGTCCTCTCCCGTTCCGAGCCTGTCTGACAGGATGCGCGAAATCGTGTCGCTTGTGCCTGTCGCGCCAGTGACACCGGAAATCCGTATCGAATCGGGCTGCACGACAGCCTCGCCGCTGCTGAGTTCGCTCAAGGCCTCAAGCGCCGACAGTACCCGCAATGGCCAACCCTTGGGAACATCGGGGTCAAGCCTGGTCGCGGCATAGACCTCTTCGGAGCCGAACCGTGACAGGGCAAAGTTCTTGATCGCTTTACGCGACATTGCGTCGCCGATACGTCCGCGCATATCCACGCGGCCCGCGTCGTTCAGGGTGGCCCGGAATTCGAGAGCCTTGCGTTCCGCTTGCGGTGAAACTTCGGGCGGGGTGAGAAGGGCATGTAGCGAAAAGACATCCGGCAGGTTGGACTCCAACTCACCCACAACGCGGTCAAAGTCGGCCTGCGACACAGTTGCATCTGCGATGAGGGAAATGTCGGCGTCAGAAAAGGTGATCGACCCCGCGCCAAGTTCCTTTATCGCCGCAAGCCCCATGACGACAGCATCAGCCCAGGCGGGGGTCGGCACGCCAAGGCCGATGGTGCATTTCGTCTTGCCAATGACGCCCGCGTTTGCTGCCGCCGCCTGGATGCGGTCGCGCGATCGCTCATTTTCGGCCGAGCAGGCATCAAAACGCGCCCCTTCGTCACCTACCAGAAAACGCAGGGTAAAGGGGGCGATGACCGGGCGGGGCGCCGAAATATCGAGCGCCAGATGCAAGCCACGCGGCGCCTTGCGCGCCAGTTCAGATTCGAGACGTGCCTTTTCAGCAGCGCTGTCGCTGATGGCGGTGACCGAAACCCGCCGTGGCGTGATCGATATCTTTGATCGGGGAAGCTGTGCCAGGGCCTTCAGGCCGAATGAGACGGCGGCGCTCCAACCTTCTGGCACCGGGTAGTCGGCGGTTTCAAGCATATCGGTAACGGTGCCGTCACCGGCAGGCTTCGGAAGGCCTGCGAGGATGTCGGCCCGTTCCGCCTCTTCGGGGATCAGCCCGATGAGCGATATCCCGTCGTCATTGCGTAAAATCTCGATCGAAAACTCCGGGGCCTGTAAGCCCGCCGCATCGACGACGTCCATCAAATCTGTCAACCGATCCGCATCAACGATGCCCCCGGCAATTTTCAAGGCGTGAAACCGTTCGGATTCAGTCGGAGCGGTGCCGGTCAGAAATACCCGGAGTCCGTCCGTACCCACATCGGCCCAACCAAGACCGGCCTGCGACAACGCCCTGCGGATACCGTCAGCGGAACGGTTTTCGACAATGCCGGCGGCCAGGGTTGCGGCAACAAACGACAGCACGCCGGCAAGGCCAAAAGCGGCAGGTGCAATAGCTTTCAGGGGCAGGCGCATATGATCACGGGACTTTCGCCGATGCGTTGACGCATTCTCCTTAAGCGCGCCCTTCGCCCGGATCAATCACAGGAAAGCCGCGCCAGCAAGAAACAGCGCAGCGATCAGACCGGCATCGCGATTGCGCCGAAAGATCCGCAGGCAATTGGCGGGATCGTTGATGTCAAGCTGGCGCATCTGCCACAGGAGGTGCCAACCCAGACCCCAGGGCGCGACAAGCGCGACGCCAAGCTTGAGCGGGCCGGCAGAAGGCAGCAACGCGATGAGTATCGCCAGGGCCATAAGCAGGACAGACAGGATCAGGAAGATGCTCAGCCATTTGCCGGTTCGTTCCTCAAAGAGCCGGGCCGTCGATTTCACCCCGATCAACACATCATCCTCTTTGTCCTGATGTGCATAGATCGTGTCGTAAAACAGCGTCCAGGCAATGCCCGACAAATAGAGAAACAGCGCGGGCAGTGCCAGTTGCCCGGCATGGGCGGCATAGGCCAGCAAAGCGCCCCAGTTGAAGGCCAGACCCAAAAACATCTGCGGCCACCAGGTGAACCGTTTGGCGAAGGGATAGACGGCAACCAATGCAAGCGACGCCAATCCCAGGATCACGGCCACTGAATTGTAACTGAACAGCACCAGACCCGCGATCAGCATCTGCATGGCCATCCAGATAAACGCCTGGCGTACCGTGACCTGCCCCGAAGGAATGGGCCGCGACCGCGTGCGCGCCACGGCGGCATCAAAATCGCGGTCGGTAATGTCGTTCCAGGTGCACCCTGCGCCGCGCATCAGCCACGCACCCAGGGCGCAGCCGAGGATTATCCATAAATCCCAGAGCCGCCAGCCGCTGACCGATGCGGCCAACGCCACACCCCACCAGCAGGGCAAAAGCAGCAGCCAGGTGCCAATGGGCCGGTCCGCCCGGGACAGGCGCAAATAGGGCCGGGCGAATTCCGGCGCGCGCCTGTCCACCCAATTGTTTCGTGGCGCGTCGGAAACCTGGCCCGCAGGCACTGGCTTTTGGTCGGTCGGGCTCATAAGTTCGGCCTCATGACGGCGGCAAAAATCAGATTGTTTGTAGACCACCCCCTGGGCGTGGGGCAATCGGTTCCGTTGACCGGGCCCCAGGCCCACTATCTTTTTGGTGTGATGCGGCAAGGGGCCGGTTCGCGGCTGCTGGTGTTCAACGGTCGCGAAGGCGAATGGCTGGCCGAGGTGACGGAGACCGGCAAGCGCACAGGCTCTCTGACATGCCTCGAACAATCCGGGCCGCAACTGATGCCGCCCGATCTGTGGCTGCTGTTCGCGCCGGTCAAAAAGGCGCGGACGGATTTCATCGTTGAAAAGGCAACGGAACTGGGCGTCGCCCGCATCGTTCCCGTGCATACCGATTTCACCAATTCCGAAAGGGTCCGGCAGGATCGGTTGCAGGCACATGCGCTCGAGGCGGCCGAACAATGCGGCGCAACCTTCGTGCCGGAAGTTCGCGGCCTGATTTCCCTGCCGCGATTGCTGGCAGACTGGGATGGCGATCGCAGAATCCTTTGGGCCGATGAAAGCCTGGCGGGTGCGGCGGCGGCGCTGGCCAATGCGCGACCCGGCGCCTGGGCAATCCTGATCGGCCCGGAAGGCGGGTTTTCAGAACCCGAAAAGGCGCGGCTGCGCAGCTTGCCGCATGTGGTTTCCGTCTCACTGGGGCCGCGGATATTGCGCGCCGATACGGCTGCCGCCGCCGCAATAACACTCTGGCAAGCCGCCCTGGGGGACTGGCGGTGAGCCTGATCAGGCCCGAAGTCGCCGCTTCGTTCCTGCGCTGGCGCGAAATATGCGCGGCTGGCGGGCTTGGCCTGGCCGGTCTCTGGCTGGTGGTTCTTGGGGGGTGGATCCTGGTGCCGATCGGGGTCGCGGCAGTTGCGACGGCGCTGGGATGGGGAACCATCGCCTATCGGCGCATGCGCTTCTTCAGGGCGATTTCCGCACCTGGCGTGGTCGAAATAGACGAAGGCCAGCTGGGCTATTTCGGCCCGACTTTCGGCGGGTTCATCGCGTTGAACGATGTCGTTGAATTGCGCCTCGCGCAATGGCACGAAACACGCCAGTGGCGGTTGAAAACGATCAGGGGCGAAGTCCTGCTCATTCCGACGACCGCATCGGGTGCCGAAAAACTTTTCGACGCCTTTGCCGCATTGCCGGGGATCGACATGGCACTTGTGGCGGAGGCGCTGGATCGTGGCGTCACGACGCTGCCGCTCTGGCAAAGAAACCGGCCACCGAAGAAAAACTATCTGCCCGGCCGCGAATTGTCGTGACCCTGCGGCAAAAAATCCGCTTTGCGTGGTCTTGACTTGGCGGCCGCATCGCCGCAGGTCTAACCCTTCTAAAATGCCAATCACGATTGAGGCTCATCATGTCCATTCCCCAGTCAGGCGGCGGCCCGATCGAACATTTCGGCCAGCTTGCCGAATACATGGCTTCGGGCTGCAAACCCAAGGACGACTGGCGCATCGGCACCGAGCATGAAAAGTTTGGCTATTGCAAGGACAGCCTGCTGCCCATCCCCTATGATGGCACGCGCAGCATCAGGGCGATGCTGGAGGGCATGCGCGACCGTTTCGGCTGGGCGCCCGTCGAAGAGCAGGGCAACATCATCGGCCTGAACAAGGATCGCGCCAATATCAGTCTCGAACCCGGCGGGCAGTTCGAACTTTCCGGCGCGCCCCTGGAAACGGTGCATCAGACCTGTGACGAAGTGAATACCCATCTGGCCGAAGTCAGGGCCATTGCCGACCAGATCGGCGTCGGGTTCATCGGCCTCGGCGCAGCCCCGATCTGGACCCATGAAGACATGCCGCTGATGCCCAAGGGGCGTTACAAACTGATGGACAGTTATATGCAGGCCGTCGGCACGCACGGCACCCAGATGATGCGCCGCACCTGCACGGTGCAGGTCAATCTCGATTTCGCCTCCGAAGCGGACATGGTGCAGAAGATGCGTGTGGCGCTGGCGCTGCAACCGGTGGCAACGGCGCTGTTCGCCAATTCGCCGTTTTTCGAGGGCAAGCCGAACGGCCACAAATCCTGGCGGTCGCGGATCTGGCGCGATCTTGATCCGGCGCGCACCGGCATGCTGCCGTTTTTCTTCGAGGAAGGCATGGGGTTCGAGCGCTATGTCGACTATGTTCTTGATGTGCCGATGTACTTCGTCTTTCGCGACGGCAAATACATCAACGCCCTGGGCCAGTCCTTCCGCGATTTTCTGAGCGGGCAACTGCCCGCGCTGCCCGGTGAAAAGCCCACGCTTTCCGATTGGGCCGATCACATGACCACGGTCTTTCCCGAGGCCCGGGTGAAGAAATTTATAGAAATGCGCGGGGCTGACGGCGGGCCCTGGCGCAGGCTTTGTGCGCTGCCCGCCTTCTGGGTCGGGCTGATCTATGATCAAGGCGCGCTGGATGCCGCCTGGGATATCGCCAGGAACTGGGATACCGAAACGCGCGAGGGGTTGCGTGTAGCGGCCAGCGTCGACGGGTTGCAGGCCGAATTTGGCGGCGTGAAGATGCATGATCTGGCGCGCGAAGTGGTGGCGATTGCCGAATCCGGTCTGAAGGCCCGTGCCCGCCCGGGGGCGGGTGGGTTGGTGCCTGACGAAACGCATTTTCTGAACGCCTTGCAGGAAAGCATCGACAGCGGCAAAACCCCCGCGGATGAGTTGCTCGACAAGTATCACGGCGACTGGAACGGCGATCTGACCCGGATCTACGGCGAATACAGCTATTGACCGGCGCTCATTTCCGGCCGATTTTCGGTTCTGTTCCGGCGCGGATGCGCTCGATGTTGGGCAGGTGTCTGTAATAGACCAGTGTCGCCATGATCACGATCAGCGCGACCATCGCGCCATAGCCGAGAAACGCCGCCCAGACGCCAGCCAGGGCGGCAGACACCAGCGCCGCCAGCGAAGAGATGCGAAATATCGCCGCCGCCGCGGCCCAGGTGGCGCAGACGGCGATCCCGACAGGCCAGGCCAGCGCCAGAAGGATACCGAGGAACGTGGCCACGCCCTTGCCGCCCCTGAAGCCCAGCCAGGCAGGAAAGAGATGGCCGAGAAAGGCGCACAGCCCCGCCAGTTGCGCCGCATCCCCGCCCAGCGCCCCGCGCGCCAGCAGCACCGCGATGGCGCCCTTGCCACTGTCGAGCAGCAATGTTGCCGCCGCCGCGGGCTTGCTGCCGGTGCGCAACACATTGGTTGCACCGATATTGCCCGACCCGATCCGCCGAAGGTCGCCCAGCCCCATTACCCTGGTGATGACGATACCAAAGGGCACCGACCCCAGAAGATAGGCCAGGATCGCCGTGATCAGGAGCGCCGGCCAACCGGTTTCGATGATGGGCATCGCTAACCCTCCTTTCCGAAAACCTGGCTGCCGCCGACGAAAGTGGCCAGCACCTTGCCTTCCATTCTTTGGCCGTCAAAAGGGGTGTTCTTCGATTTGGAGCGAAGCGTGAATCGGTCGAGCACGAAGGGGGCATCCGGATCGAAAAGCACCAGATCGGCGGGCGCGCCCCGGGCAAGCCGCCCTTGCGGCAGGCCCAGGCGGCGCGCGGGGTTGAGTGCCATAGCCCGGAAAAGCTGCGGCAGGCTCAACTGCCCCGCGTGGTAAAGCCGCATCGCGGCGGGCAGGAACGTCTCCAATGCCACCGCGCCGCTTGCAGCCTCCTCATAGGGCAGGCGCTTCGATTCCTCGTCTTGCGGTGTGTGCATCGACGAGATGATGTCGATGAGACCCGAGGCCACCGCCGCCACCGCGGCCAGGCGGTCATCCTCGCTGCGCAAGGGCGGCTTGACCTTGAAGAAGGTGCGATAGTCACCCACGTCGAATTCATTGAGCGTGAGGTGGTGGATCGAGGTGCCGGCGGTGATGTCGAACCCGTTGGCCTTGGCGCGCTCAAGAGGCGGCAGGGCGCGGGAGGTGGTGATCTGGTCGAAGTGGTAGCGCGCGCCCGTCATCTCGACCAGCCCCATGTCGCGGTCGAAGCCGATGCGCTCGGCCATCGGCGACACGCCGGGCAGGCCGCGCAGGCTGGCGAACTTGCCCGAGGTGGTTGCCGCGCCCGCCGACAGCCCCGGTTCCTGCGGGTGGCCGATGACGAGCGCGCCGAGCGATTTCGCATAGCTCAGCGCGCGCGACAGCACCTTGGTATCGGTGACGACATGGTCGCAATCGGTAAAGGCGACGGCGCCCGCGTCGATCAGAAAGCCGATCTCGGTCATCTCGCGCCCGGCGCGGCCCTTGGTGAGCGCGGCCATGTGGCGGATGCGCACGGGGCTTGCCTCCGCCGCGCGGCGGGTGACGAATTCGAGCGTCTCGGGCGTGTCGATGCAGGTCGCGGTATCGGGCCGCGCGATGATCGTGGTGACACCGCCCGCCGCCGCCGCCAGACCGGCCGAGCGGAACGATTCCTTGTGCCGCTCGCCCGGCTCGCCGACCTTGACGCCAAG
>JAGRDY010000022.1 GCA_020446815.1 Paracoccaceae bacterium | reverse complement strand
CGTGTCGCTGATCTCGCCGATCGCGATGGAAGAAAAGCTGCGCTTCGCCATCCGCGAGGGCGGCCGCACCGTCGGCGCCGGCGTGGTGTCGAAAATCATCAAGTAAGAACGCGGGTTCGATGCAGGCCGGGCGCGATGCCCGGTCTGCCTCTCAACTCATCAGCCCGAGAGGCAAGACAATGACCGGTCAAAACATTCGCATCAGGCTCAAGGCCTTCGACTACCGCGTTCTGGATGCCAGCACGCAGGAAATCGTCAATACGGCCAAGCGCACCGGTGCCACCGTGCGCGGCCCGATCCCGCTGCCCAACAAGATCGAAAAGTTCACTGTGCTGCGCGGCCCCCATATCGACAAGAAATCGCGCGATCAGTGGGAGATTCGCACACACAAGCGGCTTTTGGACATCGTTGACCCGACCCCGCAGACCGTGGACGCGCTGATGAAGCTCGACCTGGCAGCCGGCGTCGACGTCGAAATCAAGGTTTGAGGAGGGCAGGACCATGTTGCGCTCTGGCGTTATCGCAAGGAAGCTGGGCATGACCCGGCTGTTTCTGGAGGATGGCCGGCAGGTTCCGGTAACCGTTCTTCAACTGGACAATCTGCAGGTCGTGGCACAGCGCACCGCCGAACGGGATGGCTATTCGGCCGTTCAGCTTGGCGCGGGCACCGCCAAGGCCAAGCGGACCACGGCGGCAATGCGCGGCCACTTCGCCAAGGCGAATGTGGCGCCCAAGCGCAAGATCGCCGAATTCCGCGTCAGCGCCGACAACATGATCGGCGTGGGCGAGGAGATCACGGCGGACCATTACTTTGCCGGGCAGTTCGTCGACGTGGCGGGCACCTCGATCGGCAAGGGTTTTGCCGGTGCGATGAAGCGGCACAACTTTGGCGGCCTTCGCGCCAGCCACGGTGTCTCGATCAGCCACCGCTCGCACGGCTCGACCGGCCAGTGTCAGGATCCGGGCAAGGTGTTCAAGGGCAAGAAGATGGCCGGTCACCTCGGGGCGGTGCGCGTGACAACGCAGAACCTTCAGGTCGTGCGCACCGACAGCGATCGTGGCCTGATTATGATCAAGGGCTCGGTGCCGGGATCGAAAGGCGGCTGGGTGACGATCAAGGACGCGGTGAAAAAGCCGTTTCCCGATAATGCCATTCTGCCCGCCGGCCTGAAGTCGCTGGGCGAGGCCGCCAGGAAAGCCGCCGAAGAAGCCGCCGCCGCCGCGGCCGCCGAAGAGGAAGCCGCGCGTCTGGCTGCCGCCGAGGCCGAAGCCGCCGCGCAAGAAGCCGCGATGGCCGCTTCCGAAGCCGCGAGCGCGGCCGAGGACGGGGCCGGTGATGCGACCGACGCGCCTGAAGGAGATAAAGAATGAAACTCGATGTGATCAAGCTCGACGCCAAGAAGGCTGGCTCGATCGATCTCTCTGACGAGATCTTCGGGCTGGAGCCGCGCGCCGACATCCTTCACCGCGTCGTGCGCTGGCAACGCGCCGCAGCCCAGGCCGGCACCCACAAGGTCAAGGGGCGTTCCGAGGTCAGCTATTCGACCAAGAAGATCTATCGCCAGAAGGGCACCGGCGGCGCACGTCACGGTGACAAGGGCGCGCCGATCTTCCGTCATGGCGGTACCTACAAGGGGCCGACACCGCGCAGCCACGCCCATGATCTGACCAAGAAGTTCCGCGCGCTGGGTCTGAAACACGCCCTGTCGTCCAAGGCCGGCTCCGGCAATCTGGTGATCCTTGACGGGCTGGAACTGAAAGAGGCCAAGACCGCTTTCCTTGCCAAGGCCGCCAAGGAACTGGGCTGGAAGCGGGTGCTGATCATCGACGGCGCCGAGGTGAACGAAAACTTCGCCCGCGCCGC
Organism: Paracoccaceae bacterium; assembly: GCA_020446815.1. Classification (GTDB taxonomy): domain Bacteria; phylum Pseudomonadota; class Alphaproteobacteria; order Rhodobacterales; family Rhodobacteraceae; genus Albidovulum. The sequence goes on along the minus strand of JAGRDY010000022.1, from coordinate 34,027 downwards.
GCGCAACATCAACGGTATCGACGTACTGCCTTCGATGGGTGCCAATGTCTATGACATCCTCAAGCGTGATACACTGGTGATCACCAAGGCCGGTGTTGCGGCGCTGGAAGCCCGTCTGGGGAAAGGTGAGCAGAAATGAGCGCGAAACCCGAACATTACGAAGTGATCCGCAAACCGGTCATCACCGAAAAGGCCACCATGGCGTCCGAACACGGCGCGGTGGTGTTCCAGGTCGATATCGCGGCGAACAAACCGCAGATCAAGGAAGCGGTCGAGGCGCTCTTTGGCGTGAAGGTCAAGGCCGTCAACACCGTCGTCACCAAGGGCAAGGTGAAACGGTTCCGCGGCCGCCCCGGCGTGCGCAATGACGTGAAGAAAGCCTATGTCACCCTTGAAGAGGGGAACACTATCGACGTCACGACAGGGCTTTGATAGAAGGCGGCGAATCCGGCGGCCCCCTGATGCGGGGCCGCTGATCATTTGACGAAAAGGGACCTTCGGGGCCCTGTAAACCAACGGACCTTTGGTCCAAAGCAACGGAAGACAGAAAGCATGGCACTCAAGTCGTACAAACCGACGACGCCGGGCCAGCGAGGGCTGGTTCTGATCGACCGTTCGGAGCTTTGGAAAGGTCGCCCGGTGAAGGCCCTGACAGAGGGCCTGGTCAAATCGGGCGGCCGGAACAATACCGGACGCATCACGATGTGGCACAAGGGTGGCGGGGCCAAACGGCTCTACCGCGTTGTGGATTTCAAGCGCAAGAAATTCGACATGTCCGCCACGGTCGAGCGGATCGAATACGATCCCAACCGCACCGCCTTCATCGCCCTGATCAAATATGAGGACGGAGAGCGGAATTACATCCTGGCGCCACAGCGTCTGGCCGTGGGTGACAGCGTCGTCGCCGGGACCAAGACCGATGTGAAGCCGGGCAACGCCATGCCGTTTTCCGGCATGCCGATCGGCACCATCGTTCACAACGTCGAACTGAAGCCCGGCAAGGGCGGTCAGCTGGCCCGCGCCGCCGGCACCTATGCCCAGTTTGTCGGCCGCGACGGCGGTTATGCCCAGATCAGACTGTCTTCCGGGGAACTGCGCATGGTACGCCAGGAATGCATGGCGACGATCGGGGCGGTCTCCAATCCCGACAACTCGAACCAGAATTTCGGCAAGGCGGGCCGTATGCGTCACAAGGGCGTCCGCCCGACGGTGCGCGGCGTTGCGATGAACCCGATCGATCACCCGCATGGCGGTGGCGAGGGCCGGACTTCGGGTGGCCGCCATCCGGTGACACCCTGGGGCAAGGGCACCAAGGGTAACAAGACCCGTTCGAACAGGGCGACGGACAAATACATCGTCCGTTCGCGCAATGCCAGGAAAGGCCGTTAATCCATGGGACGTTCAGTATGGAAGGGCCCTTTCGTCGACGCGTATCTGCTGAAAAAGGCGGAAACGGCGCGCGCTTCGGGCCGCTCGGAAGTGATCAAGATCTGGTCGCGCCGCTCAACAATTCTGCCCCAGTTCGTGGGCCTCACGTTTGCGGTCTATAACGGGCACAAACACATCCCGGTCAGCGTGACCGAAGAGATGATCGGCCAGAAATTCGGTGAATATTCGCCGACGCGTACCTATTACGGTCACGCCGCCGATAAAAAAGCCAAGAGGAAATAAGCCATGAGCAAGGAAAAAAATCCGCGCCGCGTGGCCGATAACGAAGCCATGGCCAAGTCCAGGATGCTGCGCACCTCGCCGCAAAAGCTGAATCTTGTGGCCGCCATGATCCGCGGCAAGAAAGTGGAAAAGGCGCTTGTCGATCTCACCTTTTCCAAAAAGCGGATATCGGACGATGTGCGCAAATGTCTTCAGTCGGCGATCGCCAACGCCGAAAACAATCACGGTCTTGACGTGGACTCTCTGGTCGTCGCCGAGGCTTATGTGGGCAAGAACATCACGCTCAAACGAGGCCGCCCGCGTGCACGGGGCCGTTTCGGCAAAATCTTGAAACCGTTCAGCGAGCTGACCATTCTGGTCCGGGAAGTCGAAGAATCTGTCGGGGAGCAGGCATAATGGGACAAAAGGTCAATCCGATTGGCATGCGCCTCCAGGTCAACCGTACCTGGGACAGCCGCTGGTATGCCGACAGCAAGGATTACGGCAATCTGCTGCTTGAAGACCTGAAAATGCGGGAATTCATTCACAAGGAATGCAAGCAGGCCGGTGTTTCCAAGGTCGTCATCGAGCGTCCGCACAAAAAGTGCCGGGTTACGGTACACAGCGCGCGGCCGGGTGTGATCATCGGCAAGAAAGGCGCCGATATCGAGACCCTGCGCAAGAAACTGACGCAGTTCACCGCATCCGATCTGCATCTCAACATCGTCGAGGTTCGCAAGCCGGAACTCGACGCTATGCTGGTGGCGGAATCGATTGCCCAGCAACTGGAACGCCGCGTCTCTTTCCGCCGCGCCATGAAACGGTCGGTGCAAAACGCGATCCGCATGGGGTCGCTGGGTATCCGCGTCAATGTTTCCGGCCGCCTTGGCGGTGCTGAAATCGCCCGCACGGAATGGTACCGCGAAGGCCGGGTACCGCTGCACACGCTGCGCGCCGATATCGACTATGCGTTGGCCGAGGCCATGACGCCTTATGGGATCATCGGCATCAAGGTCTGGATCTTCAAGGGCGAGATCATGGAACACGACCCGCAGGCCCATGACCGCCGTCACAGCGAAGCCCAGGAAGGCCCCGCGCCGCGCGGCCCGCGCCGCGGCGCCTAGGTCAAGGAGTAGAACAGATGCTGCAACCCAAACGGACGAAGTTCCGCAAACAGTTCAAGGGCCGCATTCACGGCGAAGCCAAGGGCGGCTTCGAACTGAACTTTGGCGGCTTTGGCCTCAAGGCGGTCGAGCCGGAACGTGTGACAGCGCGCCAGATCGAAGCGGCCCGCCGCGCGATCACCCGCCACATGAAGCGTCAGGGTAGAGTCTGGATCCGGATTTTCCCCGATACCCCGGTCACTTCCAAACCTACCGAAGTGCGGATGGGCAAGGGCAAGGGCTCTGTTGATTTCTGGGCCGCCAAGGTCAAGCCGGGCCGGATCATGTTCGAAATCGACGGTGTGAACGAGACAACCGCCCGCGAAGCGCTCCGCCTTGGCGCTATGAAGCTTTCGGTGGCGACACGGGTCGTGGCGCGCGAAGACTGGTAAGGCCGCGCGCCCGCACTCGCCCCCCGATGCGGCAGAGCGAATGGCCTTCTGATCCGCAGGGCCGTTACCCGAATATCTAATAATGCCCCGCTGAAACCGGCGGGGTTTCATGCGTTCCGGGAAATGCCTCACCCACCAGGCATCGCCAGAAGCGCGAGAGCATCGAAGGCGCGTGCTTTACACGGCAGGGCCTCGCCGATTCATGGCTTTGCCGAAAACTCATGTGTCTTCGCGACCGCGCGATCCGGCCCGCTCACTTGGCGCAAGGGGGCGCGACCTTCTGGCTACCGTCCGGGTCGGGCCGGTACCGGTACATGTCCCATTTGAATCCGCCCCCTTCGAGATGAAGCACATTCGGACCCTGCCGGGAAATCTGCACCGTGTACCATGTGCCGTCGGTAAAGATCTGCCTGCCCCCAAGGACGTCTTCGCGGATGTCGTCAATCAGCAGCATCGTATCTCCGGGGGCATAGACGCGCGGTGCGTTGCTCAGTGTCGCTCGACCGATAGCGCCTTCGATCACGAAGCCATAACGGCAACGCGCGCTGTGCCAGTACCCCTGGGCCTGATCGATAAGCGCATCGGTCGGGCTGCCTGCCCCGCTTTTGGCGCTCCCCGCTTGCGGCCCGAAGATGTTCGCCGCCAGGCTGGCGAACACGGCATCCTCGCAACCCGCTTGCTGCGCGATCGCCAGGGCGAGCGCCGAACGCGCCGGGCTGTCGTCCTGCTCATAGGTGTCTGAGGCATCGAATCCGTAACCTTCCAGAACCTTGAGAAGGCTGGACAATTCTGCATTGGCCTCGTCCGTCAAACGCACTTTGCCCGATGCGGCCGAAATCGGCCGGGTCCGGCAAAACGCGGCGGCAGACACCTCGATTTCGGCGCGCGCCCGGGCGAAATCATCATCGCTCCGGGCAAGCGCAGCGTGACCCGCGACAGCCAACCCCAACACGCAAAGCATCCTGATCATCGGCTCTTCCTGACCTGTATGGTGTCAAAGCTTATAACATGCCATCCTTGACGCATAACCCGCTTTGCGCGGAGGCGATGTGCAAACCGTCCCGCTGCCGGCAATCCAGGGCAGCGCCGCCACCGCCTGCCCGCATCCCGGATTGACGGCGCCTCCCGGTCAGGCAAGGATGCGCCTGGCCCGAAGGAGCAACGATGAAATCTACGCACCCCGAAACGCCCCCGCCGGCGGACGCGCGCGCCCGCCAATCCGTCGAACCCGTCGTCTGCTATCCGCCCGAAACCCTGCCCGCCCCCGATATGGCGCTCTACCGCGCCGCCCGCGCCAGCCTGACGCCTGTCGCCACGGTCGTCGTCGCCCCGCGCCACGCGGCCACCTTCCACGTTCGCGCCGGGCATTTCTTCCGCATTCGCGCCGTCGACGGGCCTCAGGTGGGCGATCTCAATCTCTGGAACGCCAACGATCTTGGCGAAAGGTTCTATTCCGGAAAGACCCGCGCCCTGCATGGCACTCATCTGAGCACCGCAGACCGGATGTGGTCGTCCTTTCCGCATCTGCGCCCGATGGCCACGATCACCCATGATACGCTCGACTGGTACGGGTTCGATGCCTTTGGCGGCTCGGTTCACGATGTGATCGGCACCCGCTGCGACCCTTATACCCATGCCCTGCTCAGCGACGGTGGCCAGTACCATCACTGCTGCCATTCCAACCTGACCCGCGCGCTCAGCGGCGAAACCGGCCTTTCGCTGCGCGCCGCCGAACCTCATGTCCATGATGTGCTCAACGTCTTCATGTGTACCGGTTTCTTGCGCGATACCGGCCAGTATTTCATGAAGGCGAGCCCGGTCCGCCCGGGCGACTATCTCGAATTTCTGGCCGAGATCGACCTTCTGGGGGCGCTCAGCGCCTGCCCTGGCGGCGATTGCTCGGCCGAACACTCCAGCGACACCGCCGCCTGTTACCCGCTGCATGTCGAAATCCTCCGTCCGGCGCGCGATGCCTTGAAGGGCTGGCAGAGCCCGCCCGAAAATGCCTACAACCGCCATCACGGACCTTGATTTCTTCTTTGCAACAATACTCTGGGGGTCCGGGGGTGAAACCCCCGGCCAGCCCGGTGACGGGCGGCTGCCGAGCCCGCGCGCCCTGGGCCTTGCTGCCGGCCGGTGCATGGAGGCGCGGGGCGCGACCGGGCAAGATACATCTTCTGGCAACGGTTTGCATCAAGACAGGACAACACGATTGTGGCAGATCCTTTCTTGTTGGCGCAAGCGGTTGTTTTCGGGCTGAACACCGACACGGTCGCCCTTCGTGCCTGGCCGCTTCCGTTGGGGTGGTGCCGTGAAAGTACCACAAAAAGACACGGCGATCGGCGAAATCCTGCCTGAATGGGGTGACAGTCTGATCATGGGACAAACGCCCGGAGGAGACCGACGATGAGACTTGCGAAAGACACCACAACGGTCACACATATCAGCGCGGCATTCGATCTGCATTCCTATGCGAGATACGACCAGGACCGTTGCCATGGCACCAGACCGGCCGGGCGGGGGGCGCATCTCGACGCCATCGATCTGGCCAAACAGCCGGGGCTTCTGTACCGGCTTCAGGCGATCCTGAACGACTGACCGCACACCCTTTTGTTGTTTGAATCTCGCCTCTTATGGCGTTTCGGAACGAATCTGGATCGCCCGAACCCGGTCACGCCGATGGTGCTTTCGGGTTTTTGATGATGCCTGGCGGATCAACTGTTTCGCAAAGCGCATCGTGGGGTGATTGACAGATTTCCACGCCTCAGCCGAACGCCGCCGAGAGGGCGATTTCGACCATCTCGCCGAAGCTGGTTTCGCGGTCTTGCGAGGCAAGCGACTGGTGGGACAGGAGATGATCGGAGATGGTCAGCACCGCCAGCGCCCGTACCCCGTGCCGCGCCGCGAGAGTGTAAAGTTCGGCCGCCTCCATTTCCACCGCCAAGACACCGTGGCGCTGCATCGTCTCGTTCAGGTCGGGGCGTTCGTCGTAGAAAACGTCCGACGAATAGATGCCGCCCACATGGGCCCGCGTGCCTTTTTCGCGTGCCGCAGCGACGGCCTTTTCCAGCAGGCCGAAATCGGCGCAAGGGGCGAAATTCAGGTCGCGGAAGATCCCGCTGGAGGGGGTTGAAAGCGTCGTCGCGGTCATGGCGATGACCACATCGCGGATCTGCACCTCCGGCTGCATCGCGCCCGCGGAACCTATACGGATCAAGCACTTGGCCCCATAATCGCGGATCAGCTCATTGGCATAGATCGACAGCGACGGCATCCCCATGCCGGAGCCCTGGATGCTTACCGGATGGCCTTTCCAGGTGCCGGTGAAGCCCAGCATCCCGCGCACCCGATTGATGCATCTGGCCCCGTCGAGAAAGGTCTCGGCCGCCCATTTGGCGCGCAGGGGATCGCCGGGCATGAGGACGGTCTGGGCGATCTCGCCGGGCGCGGCGCCGATATGGATGGACATGCAGGGCCTTTCGTTTTCGCGCGTCGCGGCGAGTATAGGGCCGGGTTGACGAAAGGTTAATGGGGCGCGGGTCTTGGCGTGCAGTTTTTGGCCAAGTTCCTGTAATCACGCGAAAATCGCCGTATGGCATGCGTCCCGCATCCGTCCCGCATCCGTCTGGCATCCGTCCCGACACATGTCGGGCGGCTATTGCGCCGCGACCGGTCTTTCATCAACCAGCGCGACGATGTCGAACATGATCCGGTTCAGTTCGAAATCCTTGGGCGTATAGATGCGCGCGACCCCCATGGCGCGCAGGCGGGCGGCGTCCTCTTCGGGGATGATGCCGCCGATGACGAGGGGGACATGGCCGAGGTTTGCGCCGCGCAGCCTTTCGCGCATCTCCGCGATGAGCGGCAGATGCGAGCCGGAGAGGATCGACAGGCCGATGACATGGGCCCCGGTTTCAGCGGCCTTGGCGACGATTTCTGCGGGGGTCAGGCGGATGCCGTCATAGCTGATGTTCATGCCGCAGTCGCGGGCGCGGGCGGCGATCTGTTCGGCGCCGTTGGAATGGCCGTCAAGGCCGGGCTTGCCCATGAGAAAGGTCAGCCGCCGCCCGAGCCGGGAAGAGACGGCATCGACGGCGGCGCGAATCTCGTCGAGCCCCTCGGTACGGTTCGAGGGGTTTGGCGACACGCCGGTCGGGCCGCGATACTGGCCGTGGACAGCGCGCATCACGCCGGCCCATTCGCCGGTTGTCACCCCCGCCCTGGCGGCGGCCACCGAGGCGGGCATGATGTTGTCGCCCGCCGTCGCGGCGCGGCGCAGCGCCGCGAGCGCCGCATCGACCCTTGCGCCGTCGCGCGCCGCGCGCCACGCCGCGAGGGCGGCCACCTGATCGGCCTCGACGGCGGGATCGACCGTCAGGATCGCACCATCGCCCGAGGTGAGCGGCGAGGGTTCGGCCTCGACCCATTTGTTGACGCCGACGACTGTGGTTTCATTGGTCTCGATCCGGTTGAGGCGTTCGGTGTTCGAGTCGACCAGCCGCGATTTCATGTAGTCGATGGCGGCAATGGCGCCGCCCATGCCGTCAAGCGTGGCAAGTTCGTCGCGCGCGCCCTGTTTCAGCGCCTCCACCCTGGAGGTGATGGCGGGGTTGCCGTCGAAGAGATCGCCGTATTCCAGCAGGTCGGTTTCATAGGCGAGGATCTGCTGCATGCGGAGCGACCATTGCTGATCCCAGGGGCGGGGCAGGCCGAGCGCCTCGTTCCAGGCGGGAAGCTGGACGGCCCGCGCGCGGGCGTTTTTCGACAGTGTGACGGCGAGCATTTCCAGAAGGATGCGGTAGACGTTGTTTTCCGGCTGCTGTTCGGTCAGCCCCAGCGAATTGACCTGCACCCCGTAGCGGAAGCGGCGGAATTTTTCATCGGCGATGCCGTAGCGGGTCTGGCAGATCTCGTCCCAGAGCTCGGTGAAGGCGCGCATCTTGCACAGTTCGGTGACAAAGCGGATGCCCGCGTTGACGAAGAACGAGATGCGCCCGACCATGGCGGGGAAGGCATCCGCCGCGACCTTGCCCCTGAGGTCGTCGAGCACCGCGATCGCGGTGGCGAGCGCGAAGGCCAGTTCCTGTTCCGGCGTCGCACCCGCCTCTTGCAAATGGTAGGAACAGACGTTCATCGGGTTCCATTTCGGCAGGTGTTCCGCCGTGTAGGCCGCGACATCGGTGATCATCCCAAGGCTGGGCCGGGGCGGGCAGATATAGGTGCCGCGCGACAGGTATTCCTTGATGATGTCGTTTTGCACGGTGCCCTGAAGGGCGGCGATGTCAGCGCCCTGTTCCTCGGCCACGGCGATATAGAGCGCGAGCAGCCAGGGTGCTGTGGCGTTGATGGTCATCGAGGTGTTCATCGTTTCGAGCGGGATGCCGTCGAACAGGGCGCGCATGTCGCCGAGGTGACAGATCGGCACGCCGACCTTGCCGACCTCGCCTCTGGCGCGGGCGTCGTCGCTGTCATAGCCGGTCTGGGTGGGCAGGTCGAAGGCCACCGAAAGCCCGGTCTGGCCGCGGGCGAGATTGGCGCGGTAGAGCGCATTGGAGGCGGCGGCGGTGGAATGGCCGGCATAGGTACGGAAAAGCCACGGGCGGTCGCGTTGGGGACGGTCGGTCATGGAGGCTCGCAAGCTGGTAACAAAATTCTGCACTGCGATAGGTAATCGAAAGATTCTTGCGGGTCCAGATGCTGCGCTGCAAAAAGATCAGCGGCCCCCGCTTGCGCGGGGGTGACAGGGGGGGCCCCCCGCTTGCGCGGGGGTGACAGGGGCGGCGGTTGCGCGGGGGTGACAGAGGGGGTTGCGCGGCGTTGGTGCTGGGCGGCTGTCATGCCCGCGAATGCGGGTATCTTGTGGGGGGAGGCCCCCGCTTGCGCGGGGGTGACAGGGGGGGGGTGCGCGGCGTTGGTGCTGGGCGGCTGTCATGCCCGCGAATGCGGGTATCTTGTGGGGGGAGGCCCCCCGCTTGCGCGGGGGTGACAGGGGGGCCCCCGCTTGCGCGGGGGTGACAGGGGGGGGTGCGCGGCGTTGGTGCTGGGCGGCTGTCATGCCCGCGAATGCGGGTACCTTGTGAGGGGAGGCCCCCGCTTGCGTGGGGTGACAGGGGGTTATCGGGTCGCGAAGCAGTAAAGCAGCCCGTCGCCGCCGGTGCCGCGCAGCGCGTCGAGCCCGCATCCGCCGCGCGAGGAATGCGACGCGTTCCACGATTTCGCGGCATCCGAATCGTCGAGCCCCATGCGGTCGTGATGGCCGACCATGCCGGCGGCGTCGGGGCCACTGCTGGTCCAGTCCTCGCAGGTCATGCCCTCGGCCAGGGTGCCGTCGGCCAGCGAACCGGTGAGGATATCGTGCCGGTTGGGACTGTCGCCGCGGCCGTTGACGACCTCGCCCCTTTCGTTCAGCGCGGTGGCCTTGGTGAGGTTGTTGGCGCCGTGCAGCGTGGCGACATCGGCGGCGATGACTTCGCCCCTGGCGTTCGTCCACGGGCCCGGGCCGATGCGGTCGCGGGCGTTTTCGGCGGATGAGGAGAGATAGGCGTGCCACGTCCTGCCGCCCGCGCCCACGGCTTCGGCCAGCGCGGCGCAATGCGCGTCGGCGCCCGCGAGGCCGCCAAAATTGCCGCCCTGGCCGGGGTTCTGGCTGGTGATGAAAAAGCTCATGGTGCCGTCCTGCGCCGCGGCGGCGCTTGCGCCGAGGGCGATGACGGCGGCGGCGATGAAATATCGGGTCATGGCTTGTGTCTCCTGAATGGATTTCGGTGAAATGGGCGCGGAAATTGTAGCCTTTCAGGCGCGAATGCACAGTCGCCAATCCTGCACGGGGGCTGTTCGGCTTTGCGCTACCGCGGCGCCGAAAGCGATTTGCCGGGCCGCGGCCGCCAGCGCCGGCCGCGCGCAGGACGACATAAAATTACAAAACAATGGCCGCCTGCTATTGCATTATTGCTTGGCCAGATTTATCCCAAGGCAGCAGGCCCGCCTCGATTCTGCGACGCGGCATAACTTTCAGGAGACGGCCATGGCATTGGACGTGACAACCGAAATCGCCCCTTACGAGGCGCCCGAAAAGGATCTTTACGAACTGGGGGAAATGCCGCCCCTGGGTTTCGTTCCCAAGTCCATGTATGCCTGGGCGATCCGCCGCGAGCGCCACGGCGAACCCGACAGCGCCATGCAGGTCGAAGTGGTGGACACGCCGGCGATCGATTCCAACGAGGTGCTGGTTCTGGTGATGGCGGCGGGCGTCAACTACAACGGCGTCTGGGCGGCGCTGGGCATTCCGATCAGCCCGTTCGACGGCCACAAGGCACCTTACCACATCGCCGGATCGGATGCCTCGGGCATCGTCTGGGCGGTGGGCGACAAGGTCACCCGCTGGAAGGTCGGCGACGAGGTGGTGGTGCATTGCAACCAGGACGACGGCGACGACGAGGAATGCAATGGCGGCGATCCGATGTTTTCGCCTTCCCAGCGGATCTGGGGTTATGAGACGCCGGACGGATCCTTCGCGCAGTTCACCCGGGTTCAGGCGCAGCAGCTGATGCGTCGGCCCAGGCATCTGACCTGGGAGGAAAGTGCCTGTTACACGCTGACGCTGGCGACCGCCTACCGGATGCTGTTCGGACACCGGCCGCATATCCTCAAGCCCGGCGACAATGTGCTGGTCTGGGGGGCCTCGGGGGGGCTTGGTTCCTACGCGATCCAGCTGATCAATGCGGCGGGTGCCAATGCGATCGGGGTGATTTCCGATGAAGACAAGCGCCAGTTCGTGATGGATCTGGGCGCCAAGGGGGTGATCAACCGCAAGGATTTCGATTGCTGGGGGCAGATGCCCACGGTGAATACCCCCGAATACGGCGCCTGGTTCAAGGAGGCGCGCAAGTTCGGCGCGGCGATCTGGGCGATCACCGGCAAGGGCAACAATGTCGACATGGTGTTCGAGCACCCCGGCGAGGCGACGTTTCCGGTCTCGGTCTTTGTCGTCAAGCGCGGCGGCATGGTGGTGATCTGCGCCGGCACGACGGGCTACAACCTGACCTTCGACGTGCGCTATCTGTGGATGCACCAGAAGCGGGTGCAGGGATCGCATTTCGCGAACCTCAAGCAGGCCTCGGCGGCCAACAAGCTGATGCTGGAACGGCGGCTCGATCCGTGCATGTCGGAGGTTTTCCCTTGGGCCGAGATCCCCGCCGCCCACATGAAGATGCGCCGCAACGAGCACAAACCGGGCAATATGGCGGTACTGGTGCAGGCGCCGCGCACCGGGCTGCGGACCTTCGAGGATGCCCTGGAAGCGGGGCGGGCAGGTCAGGGCGTTTCGCAAGAGCATTGAATCTCCAAAACCCTGCGCACCCCTGGTGCTCTCGGGCTTTTGGCGATGCGCGATGGATCGGGTATTTCGCGAAACGCTTAGGGCGTTTCGCCAAGACCCTGAATCGCCAAGACCCTGGATCGTCAAGGCCCTGAACCGTCAGGAAGCTGCCGCGCCATCCGTGGATGGGTGCGGGCGGTTTTTGTCCGATTACAATGAAATCAATGACTTGCCCTGACGGCCCCCGTCATAATTGGGGGGTTGTGCGAAGTTGTGCGGCCCAACACGATAAACACGCATGGGTTGCAAGATGCTTGTTGAAATACCTTTGTGAGAGAGTCAGAATGCACTATGACTGGATTTTGGACGTACTGACCGACCTCAGGGCCTTTGCCGCAACCAATGGCCTGACGGATCTGGCCGCGCAACTGGATGACACATCCGCCGTTGCCGCCACCGAGATCGCCCGGTCAGTGGGTGTGGCAGGCAGGGGAAGTACTGCGTATGCGGACACGGGTAGTGCGTTTCATCGGCCGTCTTCAGCAGGCAGGAACGCTTGACGATCTGAGGCGCGCGATCGTCGGGCTGCGCGACGATTTCGGGGTTGAACACCTTGTCTATCATTCGCTCAACAGTACCGGCCGGCAATATGCGGCACTGACCTATCCGCCGGAATGGGTGGCGCACTATCTGGCGCAGGATTACGGCCATATCGACCCGGTGGTGCAGGGCTGTTTTCGCCGGTTTCACCCGGTCGACTGGAAGCGGCTTGACTGGTCGGGACGCCAGGCGCGCAGCTTTCTGGGCGAGGCGGTGGCGGCAGGGGTCGGCAATCAGGGCTATTCGGTTCCGATCCGCGGCCCTAACGGCCAGTTTGCCATTTTCACCGTGTCGGACCGCAGCGGCGATGCGGCCTGGGCAAGGTTCATTGCCGAGAATACCGGCGATGTGATCCTGATCGCCCATTTCATCAACCAGAAGGCGCTGGAAATCGAACGCGGGACCGATTTTCACGCGGCAAGGCATCTGAGCCGCCGCGAGGTGGACGTTCTGACGCGGCTGGCGAGCGGGCTGAACCGGTCGCAGGCCGCCGAAAGCCTGGCCATTTCCGAACATACCCTGCGCGCCTATGTCGAAACCGCGCGATCGAAGCTCAGGGCTGCCAATACGACGCAAGCGGTGGCCCGCGCCATCGCCGCGGGCATCGTGTTGCTGTGACCGCGCGGTGGCGTGCCGGAAACCGCCGCCGGCAACTGGTCTGGCCGGGGCGGATGCTCTAGGGTCGCGGCCATGACCTTGCCCGCGCCCATTTTTTCGCATGACCAGGCCGAGGCCTGGGGCCGGATCGCCGCGGCGCTGAACCGCGCGGGGGTCGATCTGGACGGCGCCGCGCTGACCCCGGAGGCAGAGGGCAAACCCAGTGTTCTGGCGGTGGTGGGCAAGGCGGGTTCGGGCAAGACCATGCTTCTGGCCGCGTTGAGCAAGGCCCTGTCGGCGGCGGGCGTCGATACCGTTTCGGGCGATTACGAGGGCAAGCGGCGCAAGGACCGGCGCACGCTGGCGATCCTGGTGCCCACCAACAAGGCGGCCAGCGTGCTGCGTGGCCGGGGTGTGGCCGCGACGACGATCCACCGGATTCTTTACACGCCGGTCTATGACCCGGAATACGAGCGTATCGCCGACTGGCTGGTCGGCCATGGCGAGCGGCCGAAGGTCGAGGGGCTGACCGACACGGCGCTCGACCGGGCGCGGGCCTTTTATGATCAGGTCCGCTCCATTCCCGGCGCGCTGGCGGCGGCGGGGCTGCGCGGGTCGGATTTCATTCTGGGCTGGAAGCGGCGCGAGGATCCGCTCGACATCGGTCTTGTCGATGAAGCCTCGATGCTGGATGCGCGCCAGCTCGACGATCTGCGCGAGATCTTTCCCACCTTGATCCTGTTTGGCGATCCCGCGCAATTGGCCCCGGTGGGCCAGTCGGGCGAGATGGTTTTCGACAAGCTGGACGATCGCCGCAAGCTGGTGCTGAGCCGCATCCACCGGCAGGAGGAAGACAACCCGATTCTCGATCTGGCCCATGCGCTTTCGGACGATGCGCTGGGCTTCGAGGACTTCGAGCGGATGGTCGAGGATGCCGCGCGCCGCGACGGGCGCATCGTCTGGGCGGGGCGGGTCGAGGCGGGGCTGATGGCGCGTTCGCCGGTTCTGGTGTGGCGCAACCAGACCCGCATCCGGCTGATTCAGGCGTTCCGGTCGGCCTATGGTGCGCCGCCCGATGCGCTGCTGCCCGGCGAGCCGCTGATCTGCGACGGGATCGAACTGCCCGTCAGGCACCGCAGGAAACGTATCGACCTGGAGGCAAGGGGGCTGATCAAGGGGGCGCAGGTGATCTATCTCGGCCCCGGCAACAAGCCGGGGTTTTCGCGCCTGCATGTCATCGGCGCCGAAGATCCGCAGGTTGCCGCCGCCTCGATCGTCAAGATCGAAAGCCCCGGCGAGGAAGAACCCTTCATTCCCTTCGCCGCCCATATGGGCGCGGCCTTTCTGCACGGTGCGGCGGTGACGATCCACAAGGCGCAAGGCAGCCAGTGGCCGGACGTTCAGGTATTCGCCCCCGATCTTTACGCCGCGAGCCGGTCGGGGCGGATCGAGGCGGGCCTGCCCTTGTGGAAGCGTCTGGCCTATGTCGCCATCACCCGTGCCGAAAAGCGCCTGTTGTGGGTGGTGCGCAACCGGCTGGCGCGGCCCGATGCGCCGCTGGGTGTCGATGACGTGCGCCAGGAGCCGGCGCGGCTGGCGCTGGAGCCGGAACCGGAAGGCTGACCGAAGGCGCGGGGCGCCCGCCCGATGACGCGCGGCACCCCCTGACCGAGCCGCAAACGCGGTCTGCGTCACCTCGGCCGATCATCATGTTGTGACAATAGGCATTGCACTTGCGGGGCATTTCAGGGAAATTTGTCGCGAATGCGTTTTTGCCGGAATATTCGGGCGCCAGCGCTGGTAATCAGTCTAATTCGGGAGAAACTCATGCCGACCTATTCATTCTCTGGTTTTGCCGTTCAATATGACCAGTTCGACAATCCGATAGCGTTCACCGGCGGTGGCAGCCTTGGCGTGGTCTATAATGCAGGGGTGACGCCCGCGCTGACCTATACTGTCAACGGTGTTCCCGCGCCCGGAGATCTGCCGGATGTGGATGTGACGTCCAACAATATCGATCTGATCGTCAATGGCACGTCGATGAATATCGGCGACATCTTTTCCGGCGTGAATGACGAATCATTGCTGGGCGAAATCACCTGGGACGACAATGGCACCACCAGAACGACATTGTTGATGATCCTTTATGATAACGACACCGAAACGGATTACATTTTCGGGATCGGCGGCGATGCCTTGCCGACGATCTCGTCGCTGGGCGAATTCATCAATTTCAATAGCAACGACCTGTTGGGTGCCGGCGTGGCCGCAAGCCCTTACGGCCCCGGAGATGTGATCGACCTGTCGTCCTCGGCCCTGTTCGGTGTGCTCAATGACAACGACATCATTCAGGGGCTTTCCGGCAACGACAGCATCCTGAGCGGCATCGGCACCGATCTGGTCTATGGCAATGGCGGCGACGATTTCGTCAACGGCGGTGCCGGCAATGACACGCTTTTCGGAAGCTGGGGCAACGATACGCTGTTGGGCAGCACCGGAGATGACAGCATTCTTGGCGGCAGCTGGGGCGATCTGCTGGGCGGCGAGGGCGGCAATGACCTTGTCAACGGCGAAGACGGCCATGACCGGCTTTACGGCAGCTGGGGTAACGACACGCTTTTGGGCGGCACCGGCAACGACAGCCTTTATGGCGGTTCCTGGGGCGATCTTCTGGGCGGCGAGGGCGGCAATGATCTTGTCTACGGCCAGGACGGGCACGACCGGCTTTACGGAAGCTGGGGCAGCGACACGCTTTTGGGCGGCAATGGCAATGACAGTCTTTTCGGCGGCAGCTGGGGCGATCTGCTGGGCGGCGACGCGGGCAACGACCTGGTAAGCGGCGAGGGCGGCCATGACCGGCTTTACGGCGGGTCGGGCAATGACACGATCCTGGGGGGCGCGGGCAACGACAGGATCTATGCCGGCATCGGCAACGACACGCTTACGGGCGGTTCCGGCAGTGACACATTCGTCTTCGAGACGGCGGCCGATGCCGGCAACGGCGTGGGGATGCGCGATGTGATCACCGATTTCACTTCGGCGACAGGCAACTTTGACCGGCTCGATCTGACCGCGATGGGCATTTCCGGGAGCGAGTATATTTTCGGATCGACCTTTTCCGGCTCGGGCGGCCCGGAAGTGCGCTCGGTTCTGGTCAACGGCGGGGTCGATACGCTGCTTCAGGGCGACGTGAACGGCGACGGCATAGTCGATTTCGAACTGATGCTTCTGGGCTTCGGCACACCCGGCAACACGATGTTCACCTGAGCATCGCCGCTTCGGCGTTCCGGGCCATGCCGATGCCCCGGAACGCCGTGCCGGCTGATGTCTTCCGGTTCCGCGCGGTTCGGGCTACGATCGGCGCCGATCTACAGGGGAGCCTTTCATGCGTTGCGTTTTTGTCCAGATCCGCTGTCAGCCGGGCAAGACCTATGCGGTTGCCGACGCCATCTATGACCGCGAAGTGGTGTCGGAGCTTTATTCGACCTCGGGCGACTATGATCTGATGGCCAAGGTCTATATCCCCGACGACGCGGATGTCGGCCATTGGCTGAGCGAAAAGCTGTTCGACATCGCCGGGATCAGCCGCACGCTGACGACCATCACCTTCAAGGCGTTCTGAGATGGCGCCAAGCATCGTCATCACCGGTGCGAGTTCCGGCATCGGGCGCGCCACGGCAGAGCGGTTTCTGGCCGAAGGCTGGCAGGTGGCGCTTCTGGCGCGGCGCAGGGAGGCGCTGGAGAGCGTGGCCGAGGGACAAGCCAAGGCGCTGGTCTGCCCGTGCGACGTGACCGACGCGGGCGCGGTCGACGAAGCCTTCGATGCCGCGATGGCGCGGTTCGGGCGTATTGATGCGCTTTTCAACAACGCGGGCATGTTCGGCCGCCAGGCGCCGATCGACGAACTGGCGGTGGAGGAATGGCGCGCGGCGCTCGATGTCAATCTGACCGGCATGTTCCTGTGCGCGCGCGCCGCCTTTGGCCGGATGCGCCGACAGGATCCGCAAGGCGGGCGGATCATCAACAACGGCTCGATTTCGGCCCATGCGCCAAGGGAAAACTCGGTCACCTACACGACGACGAAACACGCGATCACCGGGCTGACCAAATGCCTGAGCCTGGACGGGCGGCCTTTTGACATTGCCTGCGGACAGATCGACATCGGCAATGCGCGTACCGAACTTGTCGAGGCGCTGAACGCACGAATCCTTGCCCAAGACCCCGACGCCGCGCTGAATCCGACGATGGAAGTGGCCGATGTCGCCGATGCGGTATGGAACATGGCCAAGCTTCCCGGTTCGGCCAATGTCCAGTTCATGACGATCATGGCGACGAAAATGCCTTTCATCGGGCGCGGGTAAACCGTTTCGGCTTTCTGTTGAAGCATCGGGCATCGCCTTGCGCAGTCCACCGGCGAGAGCGGCCGCGACCGGCAATTCAAGGCAAGGCTGATCACGCGACAGGGTTCAGGCGCGGAAATAGCGGAAAACCGCGGAGGCCCCCCAGCCGGCGGCAATCGCGATGAACAGCGACATCAGCCCGTAGATCAGCGGCTGTTCATGGGCCAGCGCGTAAATCCACTGCTCCAGCCCGACCTTGTGAACGCCGATCCGGGTTCTGTATTCATCGACAACCCTGCCCGAGCGGGTGAGGAAAATCCGTGCCTGATACTCTCCTTCGGTAAGGTTCGCGGGCAATATGATCGAGGTGTCGAACAGGGTTTCCTGCGAAAGCTCCACCTGGCCTTCCAGCATCTGATAAAGGTTGTTGGCGATGCGGATGCGGATCAGCGCATCGGTGAAGGATACCGCGTCCTTCACGTTCATCGGCGCGCCTACCGAGCGGATCGCCCGCGGGATCGACACCTTGTAGCGCAGATCCTCGATATCGGCGAGAATCTGGTTCATCGGGGCCGAGGTGGCGACGGCGTAGAAGCTGGGGGCTTCGTCCACCTCGACCGAATCGACATTGACCCAGATGCCGAAGCGTTTGGCCTTGCGGCGGACGGTGATTTCCCGCGACGGGCCGGCCACGGTGATGATGACGCCCAGCGGATCGGCGCTGGGGATCGGCGTTTCGCGTTTCACGGCGCCGAAGATCAGGATTTCGGAGCCGTCGAAATTGGCGGTGATCGCGATGCGGTTCTGGCTCATCCCGGCCACGACTTCCTCGGCCCGCGCGGGCAGGACGCAAAGACCAACGAGCAGCACCAGAATGCGGATCATCCGTGGCCTCCGGGGCCGATCGAATAAAGCTCGGACGGCATCAGCAGCAGATCGGCGCCCAGCTTGCCGCAGACCGCCAGCACCATCACGGCCAGCAGGATGCGCAATTGTTCCGCCTGCAACCGGGTGCCGATCTGCGCCCCGAACTGTGCCCCCACGACGCCGCCGACCAGAAGCAGGACCGCCAGCGGCATGTCGACGGTAAAGTTGGTCATGGCATGAAGCAATGTCGTGAAGGCGGTGACGAAGATGATCTGAAAGAGCGATGTGCCGACCACGACCTTGGTTGGCATACCCAAGAGGTAGATCATCGCGGGAACCATGATGAAGCCGCCGCCAACCCCCATGATCGCGGCCAGAACGCCGACGAAAACGCCGACGGAGAGCGGCGGGATGACGGAAATATAAAGCCCCGAGGTGCGGAATTTCATCTTGAAGGGCAGGTTGTGGACCCAATTGTGCTTGCGGCGCAATGCCCTTGCGCCGGGCTTTTTCGATCGCCGGATCGCGGTCAGGCTTTCGATGAACATCAGCCCGCCGATGATCCCCAGAAACACCACATAGCAAAGTCTGACCAGAAGATCGACCTGGCCAAGGGCCTTGAGATGGTTGAAAAGCTCTACCCCCAGCGCCGCCCCGGCCAGACCGCCGATCAGCAGCACCGTGCCCATGCGCAGGTCGACCGTCCTGCGCTTGAGATGCGCCAGCACCCCGGAAAAGGACGAGGCGACGATCTGATTGGCCTCGGTGGCGACGGCGACGGCGGGCGGGATGCCGATGAAGAACAGAAGCGGTGTCATCAGGAACCCGCCGCCCACGCCGAACATGCCCGACAACATGCCGACGATGCCGCCCAGCCCCAACAGCAGGAATGCATTTACGGAAACTTCTGCGATGGGCAGATAGATCTGCATCAACGGCCATCAACTTTGGTGAAAGGCATTGCCGCCCAGTGTTGCCCGTTGCGGGGGCGGTGTCAAACATTCCTCGGTGATGGCATGGATCCAGATGATCGGGGGTCATCGGTCCAGTTGGTGAGAATATCCGTGCCAGACCGGTTCGCGCCTTGACGCGCGCGGCGCAGGGCGGCGGGGCCCTCAGCGTTCCTTGACATAGGGTTCTCCGCCGGCGCGGGGCGGGGTGGCGCGGCCGACAAAACCGGCCAGAACGATCACCGTGAGGATATAGGGCAGCGCATCCAGCGCGGGTGTGGGGATCGGGAAATGCAGCGCCCGTTCGATGACATCGGGGCGCAGCGCGAGGGCCTGAAGAAAACCGAAAAGCAAGGTGGCTTGAAGCGCCGCCCAGGGGCGCCATTTGGCGAAGATGAGCGCGGCGAGCGCGATATAGCCGCGCCCGGCGGTCATTTCGCGGCCGAACCCGGCCTGAAGGCCCGCCGCCATATAGGCGCCCGCCAGGCCGCAGAGCAGTCCGGTGACGATCACCGCCGCGTAACGCAGGCGGATGACCGAAATGCCGGCGGTATCGACCGAGGCCGGGTTTTCGCCCACCGCCCGCAGCCGCAGGCCGAAACGTGTCCGGAAAAGCACCCACCAGCTGAGCGGCACGCAAAGCAGCGCGATGTAGACCAACGCCGTGTGCCCCGAAATCACCTCGGCGTAAAACGGGCCAAGGGCCGGCACGCCGGCGAGGCTGTCGGCAAGCGGCAGGTCGATCGGGTTGAACCGCGCGGCGCCCGACAGCGGGGGCGTGCGCCCGCCCTGCCGGAAGAGCGCCTGGGCCGCCAGAACCGTGATGCCGGAGGCCACGAAGTTGAGCGCCACCCCGGAGATCAGCTGATTGCCGCGAAAGGTGATCGAGGCAAGCCCGTGGATCAGCGCGAAGATCATCGCGCCGCCGATGCCGGCCAATACGCCGATCCAGACCGATCCGCTGAGCGCCGCCACCGCCCCGGTGCACATTGCCGCCATCAGCATCTTGCCTTCGAGGCCGATGTCGAAAATGCCGGAGCGTTCGGAAAAGAGCCCGGCAAGACAGGCCAGCAGCAGCGGGGTGGCCAGCCGCAGGGTCGAATCGAGAATTTGCAGGAGTGTCGCGTAATCCATCACCCCACCACCGTTTTGCGCGGCCGGAAGAACAGCCCGAGAATCATCCGCACCATATGGTCGAGCGCCCCGGTGAAAAGGATCACCAGGCCCTGCACGACGGTGCGCAACTCGATCGGGATCGTCGTCCACAGCCCCAGTTCGGCGCCGCCCTGAAACAGGAAACCGAACAGGATCGCCGCCAGAAACACCCCGGCCGGATGGTTGCGCCCCATCAGCGCCACCGCGATGCCGATGAACCCGGCGCCTTCGGCGGAATTCTGCAACAGGCGTTCGCTTTCGCCCATGACGTTGTTGATCGACATCAGCCCCGCCAGCCCGCCAGAGACCAGCATCGCCAGCATGGTGATGCGAAACGGCGATATGCCGGCGTAAAGCGCGGCCTTTTCCGATTTGCCGAAAGCGCGGATTTCATAGCCGAGCCGGGTGCGCCAGAGCAAGAGCCAGACCAGCCAGCAGGCGGCAAGGGCGATGAATAGCGTCACATTGGCGGGCACCTGCTTGGTGAAGATCAGGCCCAGCCCGGGAATTTCGTGCAATGTGGGCAGCTTGGCCCCGGCCGGAAAGCGCGCGGTGGCCGGATCCATCTGGCCCTGGGGCCGCATCACATTGACCAGCAGGTAGATGATCAGCGCCGCCCCGATGTAATTGAACATGATCGTGGTGATGACGATATGGCTGCCGCGCCGGGCCTGAAGATAGGCCGGGATCGCCGCCCAGGCCGCGCCGAACAGCGCCGCCCCGATCATCGCGGCGGGCAGCGCCAGCGCCCAGTGCGGCCAGGGCAGCGCGAGGCAGACAAGCGCGACGCCAAGCCCGCCGATCTGCGCCTGGCCTTCGCCGCCGATGTTGAACAGCGACGCATGAAAGGCGACTGTCACCGCAAGGCCGGTGAACATGAAGCTGGTGGCATAATAGAGCGTATAGCCCCAGGCATAGGGCGACCCCACCGCCCCGACCACCATGGTTTCGAGCGCCTCGGCCGGGCTTTGGCCGATGGCGAGGATCACCAGCGCCGAAATGACCCCGGCAAACAGCAGACTGATGGCGGGCACCAGCACCAGATCGGCCCATGTCGGCAATCGGGTCATCGGCCTTCCTCCGCGCCCGCGACGCCGGCCATCAGCAGCCCCAGCGCCCGTTCATCGGTTTCGCCGGGCAGGCGTTCGCCCATGATCCGGCCGTCGAACATCACCGCGATGCGGTCGGCCAGGCCGATGATCTCATCGAGTTCCACCGAGACGAGCAGGATCGCCTTGCCCGCGTCGCGCAATTCGATGATGCGTTTGTGGATGAATTCGATGGCGCCGATATCGACGCCGCGGGTGGGCTGGCCGACCAGAAGCAGATCGGGGTTGCGTTCGATCTCGCGGGCCAGGATGATCTTCTGCTGATTGCCGCCTGAAAAGCTCTTGGCCGGAAGGGTCGGGATCGGCGGGCGCACATCGAAACGGTCCATCTTGCCCCTGGCGTCGTCGAGAATCGCGGCGTTATCCATCAGCAACGGGTTTTTCTGATAGGCCGGATCGTTGTGATAGCCGAAGGCGATGTTTTCCCAGGCGGTGAAATCCATGATCATGCCGAGATGCTGGCGATCCTCGGGAACATGGGAAATGCCCTGGGCGCGGCGCGACTGTCCGCCGGATGACTTGCCGCTCAGGTCGATGGGTTCGCCGTTGATGCTGACCGTGCCGGTGCCGTGGGCGATGCCGCCCAGCACCGCGAGAAGTTCCGACTGGCCATTGCCCGAGACCCCGGCGATGCCAAGAATCTCGCCCGCGCGGACCGACAGGCTGATGCCCTTGAGACGTTCCACCCCGGCGGAATCGCGCACTCTCAGGTTGTCGATTTCCAGCACGGTCCGGCCGGGCCGGGCGGGGGCCTTGGCCACGTCGAGCAGCACCTTGCGCCCGACCATCAGTTCGGCCAGATGTTCGGGGCTGGTGTCGGCGGTCCTGAGCGTGGCGGTCATCTCGCCCCGGCGCATGACGCTGACGGTATCGGTAATGTCCATGATCTCGCGCAGCTTGTGGGTGATCAGGATGATGGTCTTGCCCTGTTCCTTCAGCCCCTTGAGGATGCGAAACAGATGATCGGCCTCGTCGGGGGTCAGAACCCCGGTCGGCTCGTCGAGAATGAGGATATCGGCGTGGCGGTAGAGCGCCTTGAGAATTTCCACCCGTTGCAGGTGGCCGACCGAAAGATTCTCGATCAGGGCATCGGGATCGACATCGAGTTCGTATTCGGCGGCAAGTTCCGCCAGTACCCTGCGCGCCTTGGCCAGCGAAGGGCGCAGCAGCGCGCCATCCTCGGCGCCGAGGATCACGTTTTCCAGCACCGAGAAGTTCTGCACGAGCTTGAAATGTTGAAACACCATGCCGATGCCGGCGCGTATGGCGGCCTGGCTGTCGGGAATCGGCGTGGGGATGCCGTTGATGAGGATCTCGCCGCTGTCGGCCTTGTAGAACCCGTATAGGATCGACATCAGCGTCGATTTGCCGGCGCCGTTCTCTCCGATGATGCCGTGGATGGTGCCGCGGGCGACCTCGATCGAGATGTCCTTGTTGGCCTGCACGGATCCGAAGGCCTTGGAGATGCCGCGCAGTTCGATCGCCGCGCCGGCCTGTGCCGGGGCGGCGGCGCCATGCCGCCCCGTTGTTGATCGCGCGACCACGCCGCCGGGTCTCAGCTTGCCGGGCAGGTATTGTCGGTCATGTAGTCATGGACCTTGATTTCGCCGGATTTGATCTTTTCGCCGGCGGCATCGACCGCGGCCTTCATGTCGGCGGTGACAAGATCGGCATTGTTGTCATCGAGCGCATAGCCGACACCGCCGCTGGCCAGATCCATGACCGCGAAGCCGGTTTCCATGTCGGGCCCGGCCTTGAAGATGTCATAGACGGCATTGTCCACGCGCTTTGTCATCGAGGTCAGCACCTGGCCGGGATGCAGATAGTTCTGGTTGCTGTCGACGCCGATCGACAGGATTCCCTCGTCGGCGGCGGCCTGAAGGACACCGATCCCGGTGCCGCCGGCGGCGGCATAGATCACGTCGGCGCCCTGCGCGATCTGCGCCTTGGTCAGTTCGGCGCCCTTTACCGGATCATTCCAGGCCGAGGGGGTCGAGCCGGTCATGTTCTGGATCACGATCGCATCGGGATTGGCCGCCTTGACCCCCTGCACATAGCCGCAGGCGAATTTGCGGATCAGCGGAATGTCCATGCCGCCGATAAAGCCGACAGTGCCGGTTTTCGACGCGAGCGCCGCCATCATGCCGACAAGATAGGACCCCTGTTCCTCGGAAAACACCACCGAGCGGACGTTGGGTTGATCGACGACCATGTCGATGATGGCGAATTTGGTGTCGGGGTAATCGGGGGCGACCTGGCCCAGAACGTCGCCGAAGGCGAAACCGGTCATCACCACCGGGTTGGCGCCGGATTCGGCCAGCCGGCGCAGCGCCTGTTCGCGCTGGGCCTCGGACTGCATTTCCAGTTCCTTGTAGGTGCCGCCGGTTTCGGCCTTCCAGCGTTCGGCCCCGTTGAAGGCGGCTTCGTTGAACGACTTGTCGAACTTGCCGCCGAGGTCATAGATGATCGCCGGATCGGCCAGCGCGGCGCCTGTCGTTAGCGCCAGCGTTGCGGCCGCGCCGAGGAATTTCTGCATGAAGGTCATTGGTATCTCCCGGTTCTAATCTTTGCGCCCGATGGGCGGCCTACGGGGTTTCCCGCAGGTCGATCTGTTGCGGATCGGAATTGATTAGGTCGCAACTACCCGAAGGGGTCAACAGGAATCTGCGGATGATCCAGGGTCAAGTGCCGCCCGATCGAAGCCATGCGGCCCTATCGGTCAAGCGACCGCGACAGGATGATCGCATCGACCGGGGCGCGGCCGGTGCATGTGTAATAGCCCTTGCGCAGGGCGGTCGGGGAAAACCCCGCGCGCGTGTAAAGCGCCAGTGCTGCGGCATTGTCCGCCGCCACTTCCAGAAAGACGGTCTTGACGCCGCGTTCGATGGCCGCGGCGCTGAATCGGCTCAGCAACCGGCTGGCGATGCCTTGGCGGCGCGCCTCGGGCAACACCGCCAGCGTCAGAATCTCTGCCTCGTCCAGAAGCGTGCGGGCCAGCAGGAAGCCTCGTGATTCGGCGGCAAGAATGGCGCCTTCGGCAGCCAGGAGTGCAGCAAATTCAGCCGCACTCCAGGGCCGCGGCGTGGAGAAACATGCGGCATGGATACCGGCCAGTGCCGCAGGCGTCACGGCAGTATCCTCGGTGGTGGGGTGCGCGACGGCGCGGCATCGGCGGCGCGCAGATAAAGCGGGACGGGGCGGCCCAGATCGGCCCGGCCCATGCGTCGGGCGGCGATCCGGGCAATCGCGGCGGCCGGTGAAAACCGCGCGGCATCTGCGGTGGCCCCGAGGAGGGCGGCAAACTGATCGGCCTGATGGCCGATGCAAGTCAGCCCCCGGCGCGCGAATTGCGCGGGCGTGATCCCGGCGGCGTCACATAGCGTCGGCCGGGCAGCGGCGTCATAGCCGAACGTCTGGGCATAGACCTGGCCCCGCCGCGCATCCAGCAGCGCCAGCACAGCACCCTCGGTTCCCAGCGCCAGCGCCTCCAGCATCGTCACACCGATGGCCGGCACCCCCAGCGACAATGCCAGACCGCGCGCCGCGGCCACCGATATCCGCACACCGGTGAAATTGCCGGGGCCGACACCGACGCCGATGGCCGCCAGATCGCGCCAGTCGCGGCCCGCTCCGGCAAGCAGTTCCCGCAACAGCCCGAACAGCCGTTCGGCCTGACCCCTGGCCATTGCTTCGTGACGTTCGGCCAGGACAGTGCCGCCCGAAACCAAAGCGGCCGCGCAATGCGCGGCCGATGTGTCGAAGCCCAGAACCAGCGGTTCAGGCGGCAACGGGCCGCACCTCGACCACTTCGGGGATATAGTGGCGCAACAGGTTTTCGATGCCCATCTTCAATGTCAGCGTCGAGGAAGGGCAGCCCGCGCAGGCGCCTTGCATATGCAGATAGACGATGCCCCGGTCAAAGCCGTGAAAAGTGATATCGCCGCCATCCTGGGCCACCGCAGGGCGCACACGGGTATCCAGCAATTCCTTGATCTGATTGACGATATCTTCGTCGGGGCCGTCATGGCTGGCGTGACCCGAGGCACTCTGGCCGCCTTCGATCACCGGTTGGCCGGATTGGAAATGCTCCATGATGGCGCCAAGGATCGCGGGTTTGACATGTTCCCACAGAACTGCATCGGTCTTGGTCACGGTTACGAAGTCATTGCCGAAAAACACCCCGGCCACACCGTCGATGGCGAAGATGCGCAGCGCCAGGGGCGAACTTGCCGCCTTGTCGGCAGAGGGGAAATCGGCCGTGCCCGCGTCGAGCACGGTCTGGCCGGGCAGGAATTTCAGCGTTGCGGGATTGGGGGTGGATTCGGTCTGGATGAACATGATCTGGCCTCCGTGTCGATCTCGATATGCGCTTCGACGGGGGGTAAGTCAAGGTTTGGAACGGTTCTAAAAGACATGCGTGCGCCGGGCGGTCCGGTGGCGCCGCCGGCACCCGAAACCGGCGGCGATGCGAGCGGCGATGCAGGCGGCGATGCAGGCGGCGGCAGCTTGGCGCGGCGGCAGGTCGAAAGGCCGCCCTTGCCGACAGATCAGGTGATCGCCTCGAGCCGCTCTTTCGACATTTCCCCCGGCACGATCGTCACCGGGATCGGCAGATCGCCGGAATTGCGCGACATCTGCATGACCAGCGGTCCTGGCCCGCTCTTGTCGGTTCCGGCGCCCAGGACCAGCACCCCGATATCGGGATCTTCGCGGATCTGCGCCAGAATCTCGGGCACCGCCTCGCCCTCGCGGATCACCAGATCGGGGTCTATGCCCTGCCGGTCGCGCATCCATTTCGCGAAAACCTCGAAATGCGCCTCGATCCGTTCGCGGGCTTCCTGCCGCATGATGTCGGCGACACCCATCCAGTGCTGGAATTCCTCGGGCGGGATCACCGACAGGATGGTGACGCCCGCGCCGGTATGGGAGGCCCGCAGCGCGGCGAACCGCATCGCGTTCAGGCATTCGCGGCTGTCATCGAGTACCACCAGAAACTTGCGCATTCATTTCCCCCGCGTTGCGCCGCGATCATGCCGCGCCAGCCGCGGCATGGCAACTGCTGCCAGCCTAGCGTCGTGAATGCGCCCAGTCCCAATAGAGTTCACGCACCCGCTTTGTCACGGGGCCGTGCTGATAATGCGTTCCGTCGAATTCCGTGACCGGCGAGACCTTGGAATAGTTGCCCGACAGGAATACCTCGTCGGCGGAACGGAAATCGTCGAAGGTCAGGACCGTCGTGTGAACCGCGATGCCCTCTTGCGCCAGGTTCTTGCAATGCCGGGCGCGGGTGATTCCGGCCAGAAAGGTGCCATTGGCGACGGGGGTGAAGACCTCGCCGTCGCGGACCATGAAAATATTGGCGGTGGCGGTTTCGGCGACATTGCCAAGCGCGTCGGCCACCAGCGCGTTGCCGTACCCCTTGGCGCGCGCCTCGGCCAGCATCCGGGCATTGTTGGGGTAAAGGCAGCCCGCCTTGGCATTGGTCACCGAACTTTCAAGAACCGGGCGGCGGAACCGCGTGGTGGTCAGCGTCGTGGTGGCGGTTTCTGCGGGCATGGCCACCTCTTCGAGGCAGAGCGCGAAGCCGGTCGCGTTTCCCATGGGCACGACACCGAGATCGCCCGAATCCAGCGCCCAATACATCGGCCGGATGTAGACGGCGGCATCCCTGGGATATCTGCGCAATCCCTCCCAGGCGATTTCGATCATCTGCTCGACCGTCATGGTGGGGGTGATCATCAATGCCTCGGCGGAGCGGTTGACTCGCGCGCAGTGCAGATCCAGATCGGGCGCGATACCTTCGAAATATCGCGCGCCGTCAAAGACCGTGGTGCCGAGCCAGCTTCCGTGATCGGCCGCGCGCATCACCGCCACGTCGCCGTCGTGCCACCGCCCGTTGAAGTAGGTGCGGATATTCTTGCCCATCGTCATGGTGTTTCTCCGGTTTCACGGGCAGGCGGGCAAACGGCTTGCGGGGCCGGTCATGCGCCCTGAAACCATGGTCTTGTGCTCAGAGCTTGTCTGCGTCGACCGCGATGCCTGCCGAAGCCGCCAGCAGCCCCAGAATCGTTCTGGTCGAAGATACAGGAGATTCGGTGGCCAATACCAGATCCCGCGGCATGATCTGAAAGCGCCCCGCTGAAAAAAGCCCGTCGGCGGTTGTCAGATCGAGGGTGAAGATCACCCGCGTGTCTTCGGGGCCATTGCCGCCCGGCGGCGCCACATCTTCGGGTGCGAACTGGCGCAGGATCAGCACACCCTTGGGATCGGCGCGCGCGTCGCTCAGACCGCCCGCCAGCGTCACTGCATCGAGCGCGGTCATCTGTTCGTTGTTGAAGGGAATCTGGTTTTCGTTGCCGGCGGCCCCCAGCGCCAGGAAAAAGCGCTTGTCTTCCTCGACGAAAACCTTGTCGCCGCCGCGCAAGGTCGTGTCGAGATCGGGCTCGGCATAGAGCCGGTCGAGCGAAATGGCATAGTAGCTGTTGGCGCGCACCAGCCGCACCTGCGGGTTCTTGATGCTTTCGGGAACGCCGCCGCCCATGGAGATCAGCTGCATCACCGTCAGGTCACGGGTCTGCATCGGAAAGCTGCCCGCGTTGCGAACGCCGCCGATCAGCGAGACGGTGTTTTTCGGCCCCGGCGTCGAGGCAAGCTGGACCTGGACCGACGGGATCAGCGCCGACAGCCTTTCTTGCAGCGTATCGCGGGCGTGTCCCGGCGACATCCCGGCGATGCGTATCTTGCCGATGTAGGGCATGAATATATCGCCCGCGCCCGAAACGGTCATCGTCTGCAAGACGGTTTCTTTCTGGCTTGGCGGGGCCAACAGCGCGTTTTCGTCGCTTTCCCAGACGGTGATGACCACCTGGTCGCCCGCGGCGATGATCGGATCGACGGCGCCCCGGCTGTGTTTGGGCCATTTGCGCGCCTCAAAGCCGCCGGTCGCCGGCCACGAGGCTATTCTGGGCAGAAGATCGCGGCTGACCGGATAGACGGCAAAGCCGGCAGCTTCGCTGCTTTCGGCCTTGAGAACCTCGCTCTGAAGCGCCGCGCCACGGGGCAACGTGCAGCCGGAAAGTGCGCCACAGACCA
The DNA here is from genome assembly GCA_020446815.1 of Paracoccaceae bacterium. Taxonomy (GTDB): domain Bacteria; phylum Pseudomonadota; class Alphaproteobacteria; order Rhodobacterales; family Rhodobacteraceae; genus Albidovulum. The sequence goes on along the minus strand of JAGRDY010000022.1, from coordinate 5,795 downwards.
GCGTCAAGGCAAAAAGTCGGCCCGTCACGTTCATAACTGCGCGTTTCTCCCGTTTGTTGTTGGCGGCTTCGATGCTAAGGCAATGCCATGTCGTCCGCCAAAGATGCTCAGAGCACAAACCAGGCCATGCGGTCAATTCCGCGGGAAAAAAATTCCGCGAGTGATCCCTTTTTGATCGTTGGCGGAAGCGGCCGGCTGGGCGGAATGCTGCGCATCGCCTGGCAAAGGTCGGGCGAGGGCAGGGCTGTCTGGCAGGCGCGCAGGCCTCTTGCCTGGGCGGATCATGTGTTTGATCCGATGGCGCTGGGCGCGGCCTACCGGGCAGCGGCACGCGGCGCGTCGGCGGTGTTCAATCTGGCCGGGGCGGTCGGCGGCGCGGATGCGCTGGCGCTGCATGTGCCGCTGGCCCTGGCGGCGCTGGAAGCGGCGCGGGCGGCGGGTGTTCCCTGGGTATTCCTCGTGTCTTCTGCGGCGGTTTACGGGGCCTTCGATGGCCTTGCCACGGAAGCGGGGCCGGCGCGCCCGGTTTCGGCCTATGGCCGGGCCAAGCTGGACATGGAGCAGGCGGTCTTCGACTGGACCCGGGGCGCGGGTCCGGGGGCGCCCGGCGTCACCTGCCTGCGGGTCGGCAACGTGGCCGGGGCCGACCTGCTCCTGGCCGACCGCGATCGGCTGATCTGCGATCTGGATGTGCTGCCGGACGGGCGGGCGCCGAGGCGCAGCTACATCGGCCCCATGGCGCTGGCGTCGGTGTTGTCGCAATTGGTGTCGCTGGCGGCCAGGGGAAGGCCGCTGCCCGCAGTGCTGAATGTCGCGCTTGACGGAAGCGTGGGCATGGACGCGCTGCTCAGGGCCGACCGATGTGGCTGGCGGCCGCGCCGGGGCAATCCGGCGCCGATCCCCGAAGTGTGGCTCGATGTCTCGCGGTTGGCCGCGCTCGTCGATCTGCCCGGCGGCGGTGGTGACGCCCGGTCCATCATCGCGGATCTGCATCTGGTGGCGGGCCCGAGACCGCGGAGGCGGCTGTGACGCGGTCGAAACGTATATTCGATCTGCTGCTCGCGTTTCTGCTGCTGGTGGTGCTGATGCCGGTGATGATCGTCATCGCCGCGCTGATCAGGCTGGTTGACGGAGCGCCGGTTTTCTACATCTCGGAGCGGATGCGCGGCCCGGACCGGGCTTTTGGCCTCATCAAGTTCAGGACCATGAAAAATGCCCGGCAGGACAGGGGCGTGACCGGCGGCGACAAGGCTGCCCGGATCACCCGGACCGGACGGCTGTTGCGGCGCAGCCGCATGGATGAGTTGCCGCAGGTCTTCAATATCCTGCGCGGCGACATGAGCTTTGTCGGGCCGCGCCCGCCCTTGCGGCAATATGTCGACCGCTTTCCCGATCTTTATCGCCGCGTTCTGGCGTCGCGCCCCGGCGTGACCGGCCTTGCGTCGCTGAAATACCGGCACCATGAGGAAAAGCTGCTGGCGGTTTGCGTCAGCTTGCAGGAAACCGACGAAACCTATGCGCGCCGCTGTATTCCGGCCAAGGCGCGTCTTGATCTCATCTATCAGCGAAACCGGTCGCTTTGTCTTGATGCGTGGATCATTCTGTCGACGGGCGTGGATCTGTTCAGACGCCATTGAGCGCGCGGTGGTCGGTCAAAATCCGCTGAAACCCATGAAATCCGGCAACGGTTTGGGGATAGCGCTTGAAAATGCAGGCCAAGGCGTATTAGGGCTGGGTGACAAAAGGTTGAGAGCATTCGCTAAATTACCAGTCAGAGTAATCGGGCGCGGCAGACGCGGGACATAGTCGATCCAATGGTCAAATTCGTGATCTCAATGAGCCGTGCGCAAAAGCGACTGGTCTTGTTGTTGCTGGATCTGGGCCTTGTCCCGATCGCCTTCGCGGCGAGCTTCGTGATTTTTTCGGGCCTGGCGCGATCTGGCGGGGCGGTTGTGGACAACTGGCCGTTGATCCCCTTGCTGGTCGTCGTGGCGTTCACCTTGTCGCTGTCGCTTGGAACCTCGAATATCAGGCTCAAGCAATACGACATGGCCGCCGTACAAAAGACAGCGCTTTTCGCGATCTTGCTTTCGGTGTCCAGCCTGGCGCTGGCCGAGCTTGGAAAGCTGGGCATCCCGCATGGGTATCATGTTGTTTTCGGGATGGTCTATTTTGCGCTGGCGTCAAGCGGCCGGATATTGCTCTTGCATATTCTGCTGGCGATCTACAGCGAGAGCGCCGCCATCACACGGGTTCTGATCTATGGCGCGGGCCGGACCGGGATGGCTCTGGCCGCCTCCTTGCGCAACCGGCCCGACATCGTGCCGGTGGCCTTTCTCGACGACAACGCGACCCTGCGTGATCTGGTGGTGGCCGGTTTGCCGGTCTATTCGGGCGTGCATCTCGAAAGGCTGCTCAAGCAATACCGCATCGACCGGATCATTCTGGCGATGCCGTCGCTGTCGCTGCAAAAGCAGACATTCCTGTCGCGGCGCCTGGCAAGGCTGGGGCTGGATGTGCAAACCCTGCCGGCTTTTTCGCAGCTGATCGGTGAAGCCGATCTGGTCGACAAGCTGCAACCGGTGCGCCCCGGCGAATTCATCAGCCGCGAACAGTTTCGTACCCAGGCCGGGCCGGATCAACACAGCTATGCAGGCAGTTGCGTGATGATCACCGGGGCGGGCGGTTCCATCGGCATGGAGCTTTGCCGGCAGGTCATCACGCTGCGGCCGCGGCGGCTGGTCCTGCTCGAACTGAATGAACTGGCGCTCTACAATGCCGAGCTGGAGTTTCAGGTGCTCGCCGAAGGCACCGGGGTGGAAATCGTGCCGGTGCTCGGGTCGGTGTCGAACGGCAAGCTGGTTGCCAGGGTCCTGCGCGAAGAGCAGATCGACTGCATTTTCCACGCCGCCGCCTACAAGCATGTTCCCATGGTCGAGGCAAATGCCAATGTCGGGCTGGAAAACAACGCCTTCGGAACCGCCGTCATCGCCCAGAAGGCGCGCGAGCTTGGGGTCGGCCGGTTCGTGCTGATTTCCACCGATAAGGCGGTTCGACCGAAAAACATCATGGGGGCTTCCAAGCGGCTGGCCGAAATGATCGTGCAGGATTATGCGACGCGCTCGCCGCGGACGATTTTTTCGATCGTCCGTTTCGGCAATGTTCTGGGGTCTTCCGGTTCGGTGCTGCCGCGCTTTCAGGAACAGATTTCCTGTGGCGGGCCGGTCACGCTGACGGATGCCGCCGTGACCCGCTATTTCATGACAATCGAGGAAGCCGCGCATCTGGTTCTGCTGGCGGGCGGGTTTGCCGAGGGCGGCGAGGTTTTCGTGCTCGACATGGGCGAACCGGTGTCTGTGGGCGCTCTGGCGCGGCAGTTGATCCGGGCGTCGGGCTATACCGTTCGCGACCAGACAAACCCCGAAGGCGATATCGAGATCGTAACCACCGGTCTGCGCCCCGGCGAAAAGCTGCACGAAGAACTGATGATCCGCAAGGGCGCCCAGACCACCGCGCACCCCAAGATCATCTGTGTGCGCGAAGACCATCTGTCCGAGCTGGAAACCGCCGCCGTCCTGCGCGACCTGTCCGAGGCGATCGAGGCCGACGACGCGGTGCGTGCCCAGGATGTGCTTGTCCGGTGGATACCGGGTTTCGATGGCGCCCGCAGCCGGAAGCCGCATCTGGCCCAGGGCCTTTCCGTAACGGAATGATCCGCGACCAGCCGCGAGAGCGGCGCGAGGGCGCGCAGGCCCGCCTTCGTTAAGTCCGCATTAGCAACAACCTGACAATTTGTGCGACACCGGAACGTTTGACGGATGATGCGGAAATGTCGGCCTTGCAGCATGTCGGGACAGTTTCTGGCCTGCCCTTCGGCCAACCCATCGCGTCGGTCGCGCTGGCGGTTTCGGGGCCGGGCGCCACACCATCCGTGCGGATTTTCAATTTCGACGATGCGTCGCGATCAAGCCTGGGCATTGCCGAAGGCGCATTGGCGCAGGTCACGCAGCAATCCGGTCAAAGCCTGCCGCGCACCGCCCTGACCGTCGGCGGCGACCCCGGCAGCGTTCCCGACGATATTCTGGCGGTGATCGAGGCGCGGGGTTTTGCCAATTCTCTTTCGGCCTTTCTCGGGCCGATTGCCGATTACGGTCAAAGGGTCGAGCTGGTTTGCGCCCCGCTGGGCAGGCAGGCCTGGCTCTATGCCGCCGCCCGTACCGGCAGCGGAATCGATATTTTCCGGCCCGGACCGGGGGGCATGATTTTTCAGTCCCATCTCGCCGATACCCCTGAAAGCTATGCCGCCGGCATTTCGGCGATGCTCACCGTGCAGATCGGGGCGCGCAGCTTTCTCTTTGCCGCGTCGGAAGTGGAGCATGGGCTGACCGGCTATGAAATCGGCGCGTCGGGCGGGCTTCTTCCCACCGCGTCGATGGGCACCGGACAGCTTGTGCCGGTCCAGAATGTGAGCGAACTCCTGTCGGTTGCGACCGATGGCGTAACCTATCTTGTCGCGGCGGCTTCGGGCAGTTCCAGCCTGACGGTTTTCGCGGTCGCCGGTGACGGCACCCTGAGTGTCACCGACCATCTGGTCGACGATCTCGGAACACGCTTTCAAAACGTCACGGTGATGGATGCGCTGGAAATCGACGGGCGGGTCTTTGTCGTTGTCGCCGGCGCGGATGACGGCATCAGCCTTTTGACGATGATCCCCGGTGGCCAGCTGATCCATCTGCAAAGCCTTGCCGATACCGCCACGACGGCGCTGGCCGCTGTGACGGGCATCGAAATGGTTGCGGTCGGCGACGAAATCCAGATGTTCTTCACCTCGGCGCAGGAGGCGGGCCTGTCGCAGTTTCGCATGGATGTCGGTGCCTTGGGGCTGACCGCCCGCGGCACCGGCGCAACGCTTGCCGGGACGGGTGCCGATGACATGCTTGTGGCATCTTCCGGGGGCGCCACGGTGTCGGGAGGGGCGGGAGCCGACATTTTGGTCGATGGCACCGGGTCGGATACCCTTTGGGGCGGGACGGGCAGTGACATCTTCGTGCTGACCGGGGACGGGCTGGGCGATGTGATCGGCGATTTTCAACCCGGCATCGACCGGATCGACCTGTCGCTCCTGCCGGGGCTGCGCAATCTTCAGCAACTGATCTTCACGCCGGTTTCCGGTGGCGTGACGATCCGCTATGGAGCCGAGTTCCTGACGGTGCTGACCGCCAGCGGGCAATGGCTGAGCGCTGCCGATTTCCAGATATCGTCGCTGATCAATGTCACGCGCTTTGCCGTTGAGGCGGGGGTGCCGGACATGCCCGCCCCCGACCCCGAGCCAAACCCGCCGCCGACGCCCGCCGGGTATATTGTCGTGTCGGGAACCGCTGCGGCCAACGCCTTGCGGGGCACACCGGCGAATGAGCAGATGCTCGGGCTTGCGGGTGACGACATATTGACCGGCGGCGGCGGGCAGGATCAGTTCGTGGGCGGCTCCGGGTTCGATGTGGTCAGCTATGCCGGTGCCGACGCCCCGGTGCGGATCGGCCTCACGGCATCGCTGCCTGGCATCGGACCGGGGCAGACGCCGGCCTTTCACGGTGTCGAAGGATTGATCGGCACCGATCTGAATGACAGTCTTGGCGGCGATAGCGGCGGCAACCTGCTCGACGGGGCCGGCGGCAACGATCTGGCCTATGGCGGTTCGGGCGATGACACGCTTTATGGGGGCTGGGGCAGCGACACGCTGACCGGGGGCACCGGTGACGACAGTGTCTTTGGCGGCAGCTGGGGCGATCTTCTTG
>JAGRDY010000021.1 GCA_020446815.1 Paracoccaceae bacterium | reverse complement strand
GCCGGCATCGGTCTCGCACCGCTGGCGCAATGGGTGATCGTGCCGGGACTGGCGTTGTGGTGCCTGCGCGAATGGCATCCGGTGCGCGCGCCGGCGGACTCAATGCCACCAACCGGCGACGAGGACCGGGCTCGATAACCGACGACCTTAGCCCGCTGCACAATCCGTTGGCGGCCAGCTCAATCATGCGCTGAACACCGCAAACAACGGCACGGGGTGCGGCGCAGACGCTACGGCCGAACCGGGCGGCGATCTATCGCCGACCCTGTGGGCATCGAGCGGCGGTGGCGACGAGGATCATGTCCCGCGGCCGTCCTGCGAGGCGTATTTCGGGCAAACCGCGGCGGCGCGCGAAGACGATTTGCCGGGCGGATCGAACTGGCGCGTGCGCCGGCTCATGCCGCTCGAATGCGAGCGCAGGGCCGCCCGATGACTACACGCTGGTCCATATCGCGGCAAGCCTGCCGCCGATGCACCACGCCATAAGCCGATCGGCAATTCGATGTCGGTTCCATGCATCGTCTGGATCGGCGAACGGCTGCTTCGGGCATTTCTAAAAAAGGGGCGCTCCGGGGTTCGGTTTTACCTGCGACCGCGCGATGCCTGGCTTGCATCCTCATCCCATGTGTTGCTGGCGACGCCACCAGCACCATGCCCTGGCAGCTCCGGTCTTCAAGGCTGCAACGCGGTTCGCCGCGTGGATCGAACCAATCCGCCTCGCATCGCCCACCGCGGACGAGCGTCTTCACGACGCCGATGCTTCTTCCTTCAACCCTTCGGGAGATATCCGCTCCCGTCTGGGTGTGGAGCTCCCGGTCCTTCAACCAGGAGAGCCTCATGTCCCTTGCATTCGCATCGGCGCCGCTGAGCGCTGCCCAGGCCCGCGCCGAAGCCATTGGCTATCTGGCCCTGACCTACACCGGCAAGCGCCTGCCCCTGCAGGTACGCCACAGCGCCGCCGGCCACTACATCGGCACCGCCGACGAAGACGGCCCGGTGTCCCGAGAGTCCGTCGAGTACTTCCGCTCGCAGTACGCCGCCGACCACGCCCTGGCAACAGGGCGCTGGCAGCAACGCATTCACCCCTGACTTCCACTTACCAGGAGCCATGTCATGAACCGGTCTTTGCCCCAGGACGTACTTGATCAGATCGCCGCGGAAGAACGGCATTTCGCCGAAGCACCGCAGGCCTTCTTCGAAGCGTGGAAGTGCGGTGCGGAAATCGCCGGCCCCGAATGGTTCGGCGACGGCACGCCGGAAGGCCTGCAGCGCGCCACCAGCAAGTGGGACCTACGCCCCAAGGTGCTGTTGCTCAACGACGCCCTGGATGTTCTCAGCGGCGGCCAGCGCATGTTCCTGTCCGCCATGGTGAGCTTCTACAACGCCCGCGAGGGTGGCGCGATGCTCAAGCGTTGCGGATTCGAGGGGCTTTCCGATCTGGGAGGTCTCGATCTGGAGCGCCGCAAGGTCATCGCCGATCTGGTGCTGAACTACAGCGGCTGGTGAACCCGATCCGCTTGTTCGCCACCCGTTGCCTTTTTCCACCCACGAGGGACATGCGCCTCCATGCGAGGCCGTGTCCCTCTTTGTTC
>JAGRDY010000002.1 GCA_020446815.1 Paracoccaceae bacterium | reverse complement strand
TGTCGATGCAGGTCGCGGTATCGGGCCGCGCGATGATCGTGGTGACACCGCCCGCCGCCGCCGCCAGACCGGCCGAGCGGAACGATTCCTTGTGCCGCTCGCCCGGCTCGCCGACCTTGACGCCAAGATCGACGATGCCGGGGGCGAGGCATTTGCCCCCGCAGTCGATGACCTTCCCCGCGGGGAAGGTATCAGTGTTTTCAACGGGTTGCGTTAAGACTTCGGCAATCTTTCCGTCCGCGACGACGAGCGCGCCCGGCGTCTCGGTGAGCCCTTCCGGGTCGATCAGGCGGGCGTTGGTGAGGAGGGTGGTCATTTTTGCTTCTCTTTCACCAATTCGAACAGGGTCGCCTCATCCTTCTTCGATAGATTCATCGAGAGGATTTGTTTTCGGGTCTTCCGGCTGCGCACGATCGTTGGTCGTCGCGGTGCGATCTGAACCTCGGCGTCTTGAAATGAAACCGCCGATAATTTCGGCGTTCGGCGCCATTGCGCGAAATGAACCGTAAGAATCCGTCTATTCGTCGCGCAATAGCGATTCCTCACGAACAGAGAAGCAAACATGATGATCGCGATGAAGCCACCAAACCAAGGAGCTATCGACACCGCCAATCGTGCTTTGGCGGAGCCGTCGTGAACCCCGAGCGCGACACCGACGACAATGGTGATTGCAATGATGCCCATTAACCAAAGAGGCACCATGCTCGGCTTGGCGCTCCAGACAACGACCTCGCCATCCTCAAGCCACGGCGACCAATCGAAATCCGGTATCACACCATCACCCCCACCGCCTGCCGTCCGCGTTCGGCGCGCAGGTTCCGGGCCAGCAAATCCATACAGGCCATCCGCACCGCGACGCCCATCTCCACCTGGTCCTGGATCACCGACCGGTTGATGTCGTCGGCAAGCTCTCCGTCGATCTCCACGCCGCGGTTCATCGGGCCGGGATGCATGACGATGGCGTCTTCCTTGGCGAAGGCCAGCTTCTCCGCATCCAGCCCGTAGCGGTGGTAATATTCCCGCTCGGACGGGACGTGGCCGCCGTCCATGCGTTCCTTCTGCAAGCGCAGCATCATCACCACGTCCGCCCCTTCCAGCCCCTCGCGCATGTCCTCATGGACCTCGCAGCCAAGGTCCTGAACTCCCGCGGGCATCAGCGTCGGCGGGCCGATCAGGCGGATGCGGTTTTCCATCTTGCCCAGAAGGATCAGGTTCGACCGCGCGACGCGGGAATGCGCGATGTCGCCGCAGATGGCCACCGTCAGGCGCTGGATGCGGCCCTTGGCGCGGCGGATGGTCAGCGCATCGAGAAGCGCCTGGGTGGGGTGTTCGTGGCGTCCGTCGCCCGCGTTCAGTACCGCGCAGTTGACCTTCTGGGCCAGAAGATCGACCGCCCCCGAGGCCGGGTGGCGGACGACCAGAAGATCGGGGTGCATCGCGTTCAGCGTCAGCGCCGTGTCGATCAGCGTTTCGCCCTTCTTCAGCGAGGAATGCTGCATCGACATGTTCATCACGTCGGCGCCGAGCCGCTTGCCGGCCAGCTCGAAACTGGCTTGTGTCCGTGTCGAGGCCTCGAAGAACATGTTGATCTGGGTCATTCCCGCCAGCGCGTCGGCATGTTTGACAGTGCGACGGTTCAGATCGGCATAGGTGTCGGCCAGATCGAGAACGCTGCGGATTTCCTCGGGTGTGAGGTGTTCGATGCCCAAAAGGTGACGCGCGCGGAATGTCATGGCTGGCCCCCGGTGTCGGTTCGGGTGGTTATGGCAAAGCTAGCCGCCCACGGCAACGATCAATCCGCGCGGCTTTACCTTGAATGCGCGCGGGCGTAGTTTGGTGGGCATGGACTCAGCCGTCGCACATATGGATTTTCACACCGCCAGGGCGCTGTTGGAATGGCAGATGGAGCTTGGCGCGGATGAGGCAATCGGCGAGCGGCCGGTCAACCGCTATGAGGTGCCCGCTGCGGTGGCAAAGCCCATGGTCGCCGCGCTGGAAACCGCCAGGCCCATACCTGCTGAGGTTGATCCGGTCCGGGCGGCCGAGACCGCCGCCACGGCGGCCGACAGTCTTGAGGCGCTGGCCGGGGCGCAGAGGGCATTCGATCTTTGCGAGTTGAAGAAAGGCGCGCGAAATTTCGTCTTTGCCGACGGCAACCCGCAGGCACGGGTGATGATCATCGGCGAAGCGCCTGGGCGCGATGAAGATATCGAAGGGCTGCCATTCGTCGGGCGCGCCGGGCAGCTTCTGGACCGGATGTTCGCGGCCATCGGCCTTGCGCGCAGCGCCGCCCATGCCAAAGAGGCGCTTTATATCACCAATGTCCTGCCTTGGCGGCCACCGTCGAACCGCGACCCGGAACCGGCCGAAATCGCCATGATGCTGCCGTTCCTGCAACGCCATGTCGAACTGGCAGGCCCCGATCTGATCGTGCTGATGGGCAACACGCCCTGCGCTGCCGCTCTGGGCCGAAAGGGCATCTTGCGGCTGCGCGGCCACTGGGCCGAGGCCTTTGGCAAACCCGCCATGCCGATGACCCACCCGGCCTATCTGCTGCGCAACCCGGTGGCCAAGCGCGAGGCCTGGGCCGATCTGTTGGCGGTGAAAGCCAGACTGAAGGAGGCTCAATGAACCGGATTGATGAAACCAGAGAATTCGTTCCCGTCCGCATCGCGGTGCTGACCGTTTCCGATACGCGCGGTCCGGAGGAGGACAAATCCGGCGATACCCTGGCCGAAAGGCTGACGTCGGCGGGGCATATTCTTGCGGCGCGCAACATCCTGCGGGACGAACGCAGCGCCATCGCCGCGAAACTGCGGGCCTGGTGTGCCGATCCGGCGATCGACGTCGTGCTGACGACCGGCGGCACCGGACTGACGGGCCGCGACGTGACGGTCGAGGCGCACCGCGATGTCTATGAAAAGGAAATCGAGGCGTTTGGCACGGCTTTCACCATCGTGTCGATGAACAAGATCGGCACCAGTGCGATTCAAAGCAGGGCTTGCGGCGGGGTGGCGCAGGGCACCTATCTGTTTGCCCTGCCCGGCAGCCCCGGCGCCTGTCGCGATGCCTGGGACGAAATCCTGAGCGCCCAGTTCGACTATCGGCACCGCCCTTGCAACTTTGTCGAGATCATGCCGCGCCTTGACGAGCATCTGAAGCGGCGGCCATGAAAGCCAGGGCCGGATTGCCGCATTTCGCCCTGCCATCAAGGTAACGCCTTTGCGTGTTTGGACAATTGTGCTTGGATGATTTCCCGCGCGGGAATAAGCTCTTGCACAGTTGAATGGAAAACCTGAAGTCGATGCGTTTCATGGTCCGCAGTCTGGTGGCGCTCTTTCTTCTGGCGGTGACAGTGGCGCTGCTGGCGGTTGGCGCGGCGACCCTCAAATCCGCCATCGACGCGAGGAATGCGGCGAATTCAGCGCCGCGGTCAGCCGGAGAACGGGTGTTTCTGGCGCATGTTCTGACGTTGAAACCGGCAACCATTACCCCCGAAATGACCGTGTTTGGCGAGGTGCGCAGCCAGCGGCGCCTTGAGCTGCGCGCGACAGCCGCCGGGCAGATTGTCGCCCTGGCGCCTGAATTCACCGACGGAACCGAAGTGGCTGCCGGGGCGCTGCTGGTTCGGGTCAATCCGGCCGATGCCCAATCCGCGCTCGACTTGCAGGCAACCGGAATGCGCGAAGCGCAGGCTGAACAACGGGACGCCAAGCGCGCGCTTGGCCTCGCGGCGGATGATCTGACCGCCGCCGAAGCGCAGGCGGCGCTCCGGTCGGGGGCGCTGGAGCGGCAAAAGGGATTGGCCGATCGCGGCCTGGGAACGGCGTCGGACCGCGAAAATGCCGAACTGGCCGTATCCAATGCGGTGCAAAGCGTGTTGTCGCGTCGGCAGGCGCTGGCTCAGGCCGAGGCGCGGGCCGACAGGGCCGAGACGGCCTTGCAGCGTCAACGGCTGGCGCTGGAGGAGGCGGAACGCCGGTTGCGGGAGACCGAGCTTCATGCGGAATTTGCCGGGGTGCTGTCGGGCGTTTCCGCGGTCGAGGGTGGCCTGGTCGCCAAAAACGAGAAGCTGGGCGAGTTGATCGACGCCGATGCGCTCGAGGTGTCGTTTCGCGTTTCGACCGCCCAATACGCACGGCTGATCGATGACGATGGCAGTCTGATCCCGCTGGAAGTGACGGCTTCCTTGGACGTATCCGGTGCCGCCCTGGCGGCCGTCGGCCATCTGACCCGGGTCGACGCCGTTGTCGGTGAAGGATTGAGCGGGCGGCTGATCTTCGCCGCACTTGAAAATCCGCGCGGATTTCGCCCGGGCGATTTTGTGACGGTGAGAATCACCGAGCCGCCGCTCGAAGGTGTCGCGCTGATCCCTGCCGCCGCGATCGGCTCTGACAATTCGGTCCTGGCGCTGGGCGATGACGATCGGCTCGAAGCTGTCAGGGTCGGCTTGTTGCGGCGGCAGGGGGACGATGTCATCGTTCGGGTCGGAGAGCTTGCGGGCCGCGAAATCGTCGCCGAGCGATCGCCGCTATTGGGGGCGGGATCCAGGGTAAAGCCGCTGCGCGTCGAGGCCGGAATGGAATATCCCGCGCCGGCGCCGGCCGACAATGCCCTGGTCGAACTCACCCCGGAAAGGCGGGCCGCTCTGGTGGCCTTTGTCGAAGGCAATCAGGCGATGCCGGCCGAGACGAGGGCGCGCGTATTGGCGAAGCTGCGCCAGGAAAAGGTGCCCGCCGAAGTCGTGCAGCGCATCGAAGCGCGGATCGGAGGATAGGCCATGGCCTTGCGGCGCGGCCCGATGCCGGTGCGCGGCGGTGTACTTTCCTATTTCACCCGCCACGCCACCGCCGCCAATATCCTTCTGGTCATCTTCATTGCGGCGGGGCTTTATGCCCTGCCCCGAATGCGGGCGCAGTATTTCCCCGATGTGGTGATCCAAAGTGTAAATGTTTCGGTATCCTGGCCGGGCGCGGGTGCGGAGGACATCGACCGGTCGATCATCCAGGTGCTCGAATCCGACCTGCTGACCGTCGAGGGCATTGAAAGCGTTTCGGCCACGGCGCGGGAGGGCATCGCGAATATTTCACTTGATTTCGAGCCGGGCTGGGACATGGGGCGGGCGCTGGATGAGGTGGAAACGGCGGTCGCGGGCGTCAACAGCCTGCCCGAGGCCGCCGAAGACCCGGTGATAAGGCGCGGCGCCTGGCGCGACCGTGTGACGGACGTGGTGATCACCGGGCCGGTCTCGGTCGAGCAGCTCAGCCGTTTCGCTGACGAATTCGTCGCGCGACTTTTCGCGGAAGGCGTGACGCGAACGACGATCAGCGGAGTTGCGGCACCGGAAGTCCTGATCGAAGTACCTTCCGCGTCGCTGATGCGCCACGATCTGACACTCTCCGATATTGCGCGCGCCGTGGCAGCGGAATCAGATGGCGACCCGGCGGGTGAAGTCGCAGACGGATCGGCAAGGCTGCGAACCGGTTTCGGCAAACGGACGCCCGAGGAATTGGCGGGAATTGTCCTGCGAACCAATGCGGACGGTTCCGCGCTCGAACTCGGGGACGTGGCCAAATTGCGGCTTGAAGAGGCCGACCGTGTGCGCGCCCTGTTCGTTGGCGAAAATCCGGCGGTATCGATTCGCATCGACCGGTCTGATCAGGGCGACGCGATCGGTATCCAGCGCCAGGTCGAAGCTGTCGCCGAGCAAATGCGCCCGACCTTGCCTGCCGGGATCGATATCGACCTTGTGCGCGCCAGATCGGAAAACATCAGCGCACGGTTGTCGCTGTTGCTCGACAATGGCGCCAAGGGGCTGGCACTGGTGGTCTTGCTCTTGTTCCTGTTCCTGAATGCCCGCACTGCCTTTTGGGTTGCGGCAGGCATTCCGGCGGTCATGCTTTGTGCGGTGGCATTGATGTATGCCTTTGGCCTGACCTTCAACATGATTTCGCTTTTTGCGTTGATCCTGACGCTTGGTATCGTGGTTGACGATGCCATTGTCGTGGGTGAACACACCGATTTTCGTGTCCGCTCGCTCAAGGAACCTTCCTTTGTCGCCGCTGAAACGGCCGTCCGGCGCATGGCGGCACCGGTCTTTTCGTCGACGATGACAACAATCGCCGCCTTTCTCGGTCTGGTGGCGATCGGCGGGCGGTTTGGCGAGCTGATTCAGGACATCCCCTTTACCGTCAGCATGGTGCTGCTGGCCTCGCTCCTGGAGTGTTTTCTGGTGCTGCCCAATCACATGGCACATGCTCTGTCGAAGATCGGCGGCGGGCATTGGTACGATGCCCCGAGCCGGGTGACCAACTTCGTGCTTGGTCAGGTGCGCGACCAGTTGGTCCGTCCGTTGACCCGGGCGGTCATCGTGGCGCGCTATCCGGTTCTGGCCGGGGCCTTGGCACTTCTGGCATATGAGGCCGGTCTTTTCATCAAGGGCGATGTGCAGTGGCGGTTTTTCAGCTCTCCCGAACAGGCTTCCATCACCGGCAATTTCGCCATGCTTCCGGGGGCGACGCGCGATGATACACTGGCGGTCATGAAAGCGCTGCAACACTCTGCCGAGGGCGTCGCCGCGCGCTATCGTGAAGAATACGGTGTCGAGCCGCTGAAATACATGATTGCCGGGATCGGCAGCAATTCGGGGCGTTCGCTGGCCAGTGCGGAGAACAAGGATCCGTCGCTTCTGGGGTTTGTCTCGGTCGAACTCAGCGACCCGGATTTCCGTTCCTGGACGAGCAGCGATTTCGTCGCCGATCTTCAGGCCGCCGCCCCGCACCATTCGATGCTGGAGGAGTTGTCGTTTCGCGGCTGGCGCAGCGGCCCCGGAGGAGACGCGCTTGATGTCGAGCTTAGCGGTGCCGAGCCTTCCACGCTGAAGGCCGCCGCAGAGGCCATCAAGCAGGCCATTGCCCAGTTCCCGGAAGTATCGGCGGTGGAAGACAACCTGCCTTATGACAAGGACGAACTGGTGCTGGATCTGACACCGCAGGGCCGAGCGCTCGGATTTGCCGTCGATGAACTGGGAAGCGATCTGCGTGACCGCCTCAACGGGATAGAAGCAGCGAAGTTTCCCGATGGGCCGAGGTCGGCGACGATACAGGTGAAACTTCCGCCCGGCGAGCTTACGGCCGATTTTCTCGACCGCACCATGATGCGCAGTGCGGCGGGTATCTATGTTCCGCTGGCCGATATCGTGACGGTGACGGCAGAGCCAGGATTTTCGACGATCAAACGCAATGACGGGCAACGCGTTGTGTCCGTTACCGGCGATATCGCCGAAGACAATCCCGAACGCGCCAATGAAATCCTGCGGGTGCTTGACGCCGAAATCCTGCCAGATGTTGCAGAGCAATACGGTGTGTCCTACCGGATTGCCGGCCTTGGCGAGCAGGAAAGCGAATTTCTCAATGACGCGCTGATCGGATTGATGGCTTCCCTGACGGCGATCTATACGGTTCTGGCGTGGGTTTTTGCCAGCTGGTCACGGCCGGTGGTGGTGATGCTGGTGATTCCCCTGGGTCTGATCGGCGCTATCCATGGTCACGCGGTCTGGGATGTTCCCTTGTCGATGTTTTCCGTGGTCGGCATGATCGGCATGTCCGGCATCATCATCAACGATGCGATTGTCCTGATCAGCACGGTAGACGAATACGCGGCAGTTCGCGGACGCATACCGGCGATCGTCGATGCCGTCGCCGACCGCCTGCGCCCGGTCCTGCTGACGACTCTGACGACGGTTCTCGGCCTTGCGCCGCTGCTTTTTGAAGGATCGCGGCAGGCCGGATTCCTGAAGCCCACGGTCATTACCTTGTGCTACGGCCTTGGATTCGGGTTGTTTCTGGTGCTGCTGGCGGTGCCCGCCCTGCTGGCGGTGCAGCACGATATCGCCCGCCAGGCGGCATCACTGCGGCGCGGATTGCGCACCCCTTTGCTACGGCTGTTGATCGGTGCTGCGGCGCTGGCGCTCGTGCTCGTGTTCGGGGTGACAGTTGGCCCCGCGATCCTGTCGGGAAATGGGCTTTTGCTACCGCTTGGCCGTTTTCTTGCCGCTGCACTGGGCGTGATCCTGGTGGCAGCCGTGCTTGGCGCACTCTTGCGGCGCCGGCGTCATCAGCCGACGCAACCCTGAATCTCCACCACACGGCCCGCGCCTCCAAAAACCGTAATTCGCACGGAGGAGCGATCAATAGCGAAAGGCCGGGCATTCGGCGGCACCAGGTCGGCTACTGCGGTCAGCCGCCCTTTGACGCGGGTCGTCCTGGCGGGCGAAACCCACACATTCCGGTCGGCGAGTTCGACAACCGCGAATTCCGAAGGGCCGAGTTTCGGTATCGTCAGAATGGAGGTCAGGCGCATTCCGTCGCCGATGGGCTTGGTCGAACATTTCGCTTCGGGCAGGCCGACGCTCGAGGCTTGCTCCGGGGCCTTCGTCAATGCGCGACGGATGACGGGATCCGGTGTTCGGGTACGCGAGAGAGTGGCTGAAATATCGACCTGCATGGGGATGCAGATTTCGTCGCAAACGCCCAGGTCGATTTGTGCCTTGGCCAGCATCGGGGCATCGGCGACAACCGGACGCAGCTCTATCGGCAGAACCAGTTCGCCCTTGTATCCAATGGTCCGCAACCCGTTCAGGTCGAAGACCTCGGGTTTTGGCCAGTGAAAGATCGCGTCAGCGATGTTCTGCGAGCCTGTCCAGTCGAATTGCGGCGGAATGCCCGATTCGCCCGGCGCGCGCCAATATGTCTTCCATCCCGGCGCCAAAACCAGATGCAGCGCCGCCATCTGGCTACCGCTCTCGGTTCGCCAGCCGCTCAGTACCTCGGCGCGCAGGACGTTCTCGGGAACTTCCTGGGCATGCGACACCGGCGCCGACAAAAAAACGCATGTGGCGGCGGCGGCAATTCTGGCGGCAATTCTTGTCATGAGGGCAAAAATAGGCGGCGCATCGCCGAATGAAAGCATTAACCGCGCCTTTCACGAAGATTTTTGCGCCATCGCTCTCTTGCGCCCGGCCTACAGCGGCGTAATCATCGGGCAAGGAGGCCGAAATGAATCTGAGCGGCAAGCTTCTGATCGCGATGCCCGGCATGGGCGACAATCGCTTCAGCCGCAGCGTGATCTTCATATGCGCCCATTCAGAGGAAGGGGCGATGGGGCTGATCGTCAACAAACCCGCGCCGGAATTGTCCTTTGACGGTCTGCTACGGCAGCTCGACATCGCGCAATCGGACCATTCGCGGGCCATTCACATTCATTTCGGCGGCCCGGTCGAACATTCGCGCGGTTTTGTCCTGCATTCGACGGATTATGACGGCGAAGGGGCAACGTTGAAGGTCGACGACCGATTCGGCATGACCGCCACGCTGGATATTCTCGAAGCGATCGCCAAGGGCGAGGGGCCGCAGACCTCGTTGTTGGCACTTGGTTATGCCGGGTGGGGGCCGGGGCAGTTGGAGGATGAAATTTCGCGCAACGGCTGGCTAACCTGCGAGGCAACGCCGGAGCTGGTGTTTTCCGACCGGAATGCGACAAAATGGGCAGGCGCGTTGAAAACCCTCGGAATCGATCCGCTGACGCTGTCGGCGGTGGCCGGGCGGGCGTGAAGGCTGCGACTGCCGCCCCCATGGGGCGCGGGAATGCCGAAAGTCGGTGTTTGGCGATTCAGAGCTTTCGTGAAACACCATGGGCCATCCGGATTTTTGCGAATCCTGTTCTGACGCCTGGCCGGCTTACGCTTTGGAGAGCGGCACAACACCGGCGCTTTCCGGCGCGAGTTCCTCGAAATCGAAGTTGTCGAGCCTTCCGGCGCGTTTGCCGGCGCGTTCGGCGGCGGTGAGAATGCCGTCGATGTCGCCGCGTGCCTGGGTGAAATGCGTGTCGAGTTTCGACACACGTTCCACCACCAGTTCCACATCGCGGTGAAGCTGTTTCAACGTGGCGCGGATGGCGCCTGCCTGTTCGCGCATCCGCGCATCCTTGAGGATCGCGCGCATGGTGTTGAGGGTTGCCATGCAGGTGGTGGGCGAGACGATCCACACCTTTGCCGAAAACCCGTCGCGCACCAGTTCGGGGAAACTGGCGTGCAGTTCGGCATAAACCGCCTCGCTGGGCAGGAACATCAGCGCGCCGTCGGCGGTTTCGCCGCTGAGGATGTATTTTTCCGCAATCGCCTTGATATGACCGCGCACGGCGGTTTTCAGCATCCGCTGCGCTTCGATCATCTCGGAATTGGTGGCGGCGCGGCGCAGCGCCTCATAGGCTTCCAGCGGAAACTTGCTGTCGATGACGATCGGGCCGGGGGGGTTGGGCAGATGAATCAGGCAATCGGCGCGCTTGCCGTTCGAGAGCGTCGCCTGAAGCGTGTAGGCATCCGGCGGCAGGGCCTTGCGCACGATGTCGTTCAACTGGATTTCGCCAAAGGCGCCCCGGGTCTGCTTGTTTGACAGAATGTCTTGCAAGGACAGCACATCGCCCGACAGCTTTTCGATATTGGTCTGGGCCTTGTCGATGGTTTCCAGACGCTGTTGCAGATCGCCCAGGGACCGGGCGGTGCGGGTGGCGGTGCCTTGCAGGCTTTCGGTCATGTTTTTCGTCACATCGGCAAGACGCTGTTCCATCAGTTGCAGCATTCGGGTCTGTGCCGTCGCCTGGGCTTCTGAAACATGGGTCAGCCCGCCGGAAAGCTGGTTCTGGCCATCCGAGAGAGACTGCACCCGTTGCCCGAGGGATTGCATCTGGTAAAGCATCGGTTCGGTCATTTTCGCGGACCGGCCGGCGGCGCGCATCGTGAGAATGATCAGGATGAAGAGCAGGGTGAACAGTGCGCCCCCAACGAGTACGGCGATGACGACGGGGTCATCAAGGGCATAAGTCTGGCCGCTGAAGCTGATCATGTTCGCCCGAAGAGCCGTTCGATATCGGTGAGTTTCAGTTCCACATAGGTGGGGCGGCCGTGATTGCACTGGCCGGAAAGCGGCGTTGCCTCCATTTCGCGCAGAAGCGCGTTCATCTCGTCCGGGCGCATCCGGCGGCCGGTGCGGATCGAACCGTGGCAGGCCATGCGCGACAGCACCGCGTCGAGCCTGCCTTGCAGGCGCTGGCTATCGCCGAGATCCTTGAGTTCGTCGATGATGTCGCGAATCATCGCCCCGGCGTCGATCGCGCCGAGAATCGCCGGGGTTTCGCGAATTGCTACCGCCGCGCCGCCGAAGGGTTCGATGGTAAGGCCAAGGGTGGCTAGCGTCTCGGCATGCGCGAGCAGCAGCGCGGCATCGGATCCGCCAAGATCGACGATCTCGGGAATCAACAGCGCCTGGGCGGCGATGCCTCTGGCGTCGCGCTGGGCTTTGAGCCGTTCATAGACAAGCCGTTCATGGGCGGCGTGCCCGTCGACGATGACAATGCCGGTGGCGGTCTGGGCGATGATGTAGTTTTCATGCACCTGCGCGCGGGCAGCGCCCAGAGGAAGGTTCTCGCGCATCTCCTCGTCCGTCTGCGGCAGCGTATCGGCGGGGCGGTCGATGCGGGCGGAAGCCTCGGCGAAACCCTGCGCCAGCGGAGCCTGCATCCGTTGCGCGATGTGCAGGGCACCTTGGGATGGGCGATCCATCTGGTAGCGGCGCGGCGCGATGGATTCGGGGCGCAAGGCCCCCAGCGTTGCCCCCGCGACTGTGGTTGATGCGCGGTGCCCAGCCTCGGCCAGCGCGTGGCGCAGCCCGGAGACGATGAGCCCGCGCGCAAGCCCCGGTTCGCGAAACCGCACCTCGGCCTTGGCGGGGTGTACGTTGACATCGACCCTTTCCGGGTCGCAAGTCAGGTCGAGAACGGCGGCGGGGTGCCGGTCGCGCGGCAGCACATCCCTGTAAGCGGCGCGCAGCGCCCCCAGCAGCAGCTTGTCGCGCACCGGGCGGCCGTTGACATAAAGAAACTGCTCGACCGCGGCACCGCGCGAATAGGTGGGCAGCGCCGCAAATCCGGTCAGGCGGATACCGTCGCGTTCTGCGTCGATGCGCAGCGCGTTTTCGGTAAAACCCTTGCCTAGCACCTGTGCAAGCCGCGCCGCCAGCGCATCGAAAAGCGCACCCTGTTCGGCATCGGCGCGGAAGGTGACGCGGGGCGTGCCATTCGTCACATCGGCCAGGCTGAAGCTGACAAGGGGCTCGGCCATGGCCAGGCGCTTGACGACATCGGTGATGGCCTGCACTTCGGCACGGTCGGAGCGCAGGAATTTCAGCCGTGCGGGAGTGGCGTGGAACAGATCGCGCAATTCGACGACGGTGCCCTGGGTCAGCGCCGCCGGACGGACCGGTTCGATCCGCCCGCCCGTGACCGCGATGCGCGCCGCGTCATGGCCCGCCGCGCGCGAGGTGATGGTCAGCCGCCCTACCGCGCCGAGCGAGGGCAGCGCCTCGCCGCGGAACCCGAACGTGTGAATGTTCAAAAGGTCGGATCCGTCAATCTTCGACGTCGCGTGGCGGGCAAGCGCCAGCGGCAGATCGGCGGCGGTCATGCCGCAACCGTCATCGGTGACGCGGATCAGCGTCTTGCCGCCATCGGCACAGCATATGTCGATCCGCCCCGCCCCGGCGTCCAGCGCGTTTTCGATCAGTTCCTTGACCGCCGAGGCGGGCCGCTCCACCACCTCGCCCGCCGCGATGCGATTCACCACCGTCTCGTCAAGCTGGCGGATGCAGGGCCGCTCGGCCGCTATCTTGGGGTTTGGAACACTCATGCTACTAGGATTAGCATGCGCAGAAAGATTCGGCCATGGGAGAACCGCCATTTCCGCCGGGTACCGGACAGCGGAAAAATCATCACCAGGGTTGTAGAGCGCACCTTTGAGGCGACCGGGCGGCCCATTTCAGCCCGCAAGACCGGTTCGGTCAGGGGCCGCGCGAAATTGTCGTTGAAGACCGGTGCCCACTCCGCCCATGCCGGGGCGGGCAGGGCGGTTGCGGAGGGGCTCAGTTTTCCGCTTCCAGCCCGACCGGGCGGCCCACCACAACAAATCGCAAGTCCCCGGGTTTCATCAACCGCGCGGCGACGCGCTTGATGTCGTCTAGCGTTACCGCCTCGATATAGGCATTGCGGTCGGTCACATAGCTGGCGGGCAGGCCCTCGCTCTGCATGCCGACAAGGATATTGGCGATGCGTTCATTGCCGTCAAAGCGCAAGGGGTAGGAGCCGGTAAGATAGGTCTTGGCGGCATCCAGTTCGGCCTGGGTCAATCCTTCGGCGGCGGCTTTGGCCCATTCGGCACGGATGACCTCGATCGCCTCGGCGACCTTTTCATTGGCCGAGGCAAAGGAACCTTGCCAGGTTTCCGCCAGATCCATTGGCGCCAGATAGGTCGACACACCATATGTCAGCCCGCGCTTTTCGCGCACTTCATCCATCAGGCGGGCGGCAAACCCGCTGCCGCCAAGCGCCTGATTGAGCAGATAGGCGGCGAAGAAATCCGGATCGTCGCGTTTGATCCCGGATTGGCCGAAGCTGACCACTGACTGTGGTGAGGCAAAATCGACAACCGTGATACCGCCGGTCAGCGCCGCATCGACATGCGGAGGAAAGGGCGCGCCGGTTTCGGGCAGCTCTCCGAGCAGATCGTCGATGAGAGCGCCCAGCTCCCGGGGGTCAATGTCGCCTACAGCGGCAACATAGACCCGGTCGCGGGCCATGGCCGCCGCCTTGGCGGCGACCAAATCGTCGCGGGTAAGCGTGCCGATACTGTCAATTGTGCCGTTGCCCGACGACCCGTAGGGGTGGTCGCCGAAGGCGAGCCTGTCGAATGTGCGGCCCGCTATCTCGCCGGGATCCTTGGCGTCGGACCGGATGATCGAGGCAACCTGTGCGCGCACCCTGTCGATCGCATCCTGGTCGAAACGGGGATCGGTCAGCGCCAGTTCGAGAAGGGCCGCAGCCTCGGGGCGGTTTTCAGTCAGAAACCGTGCCGAGACGGAAACGCCGTCGTCGAAGGCATCGAAGCTGATGTCGGCGGCCAATGCCTCGCGCGCCTCGGCGAAGCCCCGCGAATCCAGCGTGCCCGCGCCCTCTTCGAGCAGCGCCGACATCAGAAGCGTGGCCCCGCGTTTTCCGGGCGCGTCAAGGCTGGTGCCGCCCCTGAAACGGATTTCGAGCGCGGTGAAGGGGATCGAGTGTTCCTCGACCAGCCAGGCCTTGATGCCGCCGGGCGAGGTAATTTCCTCGATCTTGACATTTGCCAGGGCGGGCCAGGCGAGCCACAGGCTGACAAGGCCGACAAACAGCTTGTGCATCATTGCATCACCTCCGGGGCGTCGGCCCGCATCATCCATCCTGTCACCGCATGGCGGCGGTCGAATACCTCGGCGGCGGCGGCCATCACATCGGCGGGCGTTACCCGGGCCAGAACGTCGGGCCAGGCCTGCACGTCTTCGATCGTCAGGCCCGTGGTCAGGGCCTCGCCATAGCGGCGCGCCAGGCCGTTCACGTCGTCGTCGGCATAGATCATCGACGCCCTGATGCGTGTCTTGACCCTTTCGAACTGGTCGGCATCCACGCCGGTTTCCAGAAAATCCGCCAATACGGCGTCCATCGCCGCCTCGATCTCGGCCATGCTGACGCCTTCGGCGGGCACAACGGCCAGGTTGAATGTCATCGGGTCGAGCGATGTGCCGTCATAACTTGCCGAAGTGTAAATCGCCTGTTGGGTGTCGAACTGAAGTTTGCGCGCCAGCACCGAGGTCTGGCCGTTTCCTCCGAGAATATCGGCAAGAATGGTCAACGCGGCCGCCTTTTCCTGGGCACCGTGATTGCGTTCGGGGGCCAGGTAGCTGCGCGTGACATAGGGTTGCGACACGCGCGGATCGGAAAAGGTCATGCGCCGTTCGGACAGTTGCGGCGGTTCTTGCGGGCGTTCGCGGGGTTTGATGCCCGGGCTGGGTGCAAGGGGGCCATAGTATTTTTCGGCCAGTGTGCGAACCTCTTCGGGTTCGACATCGCCCGCCACCACCAGTACGGCGTCATTGGGCGCGTAATAGAGCCGATACCAGTCGAGCGCGTCCTGGCGTGTCAGTTTTTCCATTTCGTGCCGCCAGCCGATGACGGGGGTTCCGTAGGGATGGTTGAGGAACTGCGCGGCGCGGCGCTGTTCGCCAAAAATTGCCCCCGGATCGCTGTCGGTGCGCTGGTTGCGTTCTTCGATGATCACTTCGCGTTCAGTGCGCCAGTCATCCTCGGACAGGGTCAGATTGCGCATCCGGTCGGCTTCCATCCGCATCACCAGTTCCAGGCGATCCGCGGCGATGCGCTGGAAATAGGCGGTGTAATCCCACGAGGTAAAGGCATTGTCCGAACCGCCATTCGCCTCGACGATTTTCGACAATTCGCCGGGGGCGAGCGTATCGGTGCCCTTGAACATCAGGTGTTCGAGAAAATGCGCAATGCCTGAAACACCGCGTTTTTCGTCGGCGGCGCCGGCTCGGTACCAGACCATCTGCACGACGACCGGGGCGCGGTGATCTTCGATCACCACCACTTGCAGGCCGTTATCGAGATTGAAAGTTGTGACTTCGTCGGCCAGGGCGGGTGCGGACAGGAACGCGACAAGCGTCAGCCAGCGCAAGAGGTGAATCATGCAAATCTCCCAATCTCTTGCCGCAGAGGTAGTCCGGCCGGATTTTTCGTCAACCCCGCTGACACAGGCGTGAACGGCCTATTGCAGGGTCTCGATCGGAGGTGCCCCGACAGTACGCACCCCGGCCCTGCGCCAGAACTCCAGTGTGGCGTATTTGTCGAGCGACATCGGCTTGTAGGCCTTGAAATAGACGTTCACCTTGAACACTCTTTCCAGCAGCCGCCCATCATGTTTGCGGCGGTATTCAAGATCTTCGGCGGCCAGTTGCGCGCGCACGTCACTGGTCACGCCATAGCGCGAGGCATACGATACAAGCCCGCTATTGCCAGCCGCGATGCCGGTGCGTTTGAGCGCCGCCGGATTGCCGCCAAGCGCGGCCACCGCATCCGCTTCTGGCGTCGGGTCGGTGATGTTATCGCCACCGGGGGTCGGCTCGGGCAAGGTCATCAGGTCGTCGGGCATTTGCAGGGGCTTGGTCGGCAGCACGGTAAACTCGTCCGGGCTTCGGCTGGCCGAGCGGATATTGAGAAGTTTCGGATCTTTCTTGTCGCCGCCAAACACGTTGCCACAGGCCGACAGCGCCAGAACCGCGCAAACGGCGATCCCGAAGATGCCAAATCGTGCCCGCATGGGTCTCTCCCTCACCTGCTTTGCCTTGTCTTAGCGCATGTCCCGCCACGCGTCACGGGGTCTTCGCCCTTGCGGTGAAAATCACCAGGCCGACCGCGCCGGCAAAGATCGCTATGTCTGCTATGTTGAAAGAATAGGGGTTATCAATCCCCGGCACCGACATATTGAGAAAATCCGCCACCGCGCCATAAAAAACCCGGTCGAGCACGTTTCCGATGGCCCCGCCAATCAACACGCCGGCCGAAAGCATCACCAGCCGGTTGTGGGATTCGCGGGCGACCCAGGTCCACACCCACACGACAATCGCCAGCGCCAGCACGACAAGCGCCCAGCGCATCAGATCCGCGGAATTGGAGAATAGCCCGAAATTGATGCCGCTGTTCCAGGCCATGCGCAGATTGAGCCATGGGGGAAGAACGTCGATGCGCTGGCGCGCGCCCAGATCGAGCATGTGAACGACAAGGAACTTGCTTGCCTGATCGAGCGCCAGAATGACGGCGGCGGTCGCGACAACCAGCCGCATCCGGACAAGACGCCCCTGTGTTCCGGGCAAGGGCATCGGCGTACCTTTCAATGCCGGAAATGCCGCATGGCGGTAAAGACCATCGCCAGACCGGCCTCATCCGCTGCTTTGATCACCTCGTCATCGCGCAGCGATCCGCCGGGCTGGATAATCGCCGTGGCGCCCGCCTCGGCCGCCGCCAGCAGCCCGTCGGAAAACGGAAAAAACGCATCCGATGCAACGACCGATCCATTGGTCGGTGGATGGTCAAGGCCCAAGACCGCCGCCATGTCCCGGGATTTGCGCGCGGCAATACGGGTGGAGTCGATGCGGCTCATCTGCCCGGCGCCGATGCCGACGGTGGCCCCGCCCCGCACATAGACGATGGCGTTGGACTTGACGTGTTTGGCGACTTTCCAGGCAAACAGCATGTCGGCCAGTTCTGCCTCGGTCGGTGCGCGTTTGCTCACCACCTTGAGGTCAGCGGCGGCAATGGCCCCGTTGTCGCGATCCTGCACCAGAAACCCGCCCGCGACCTGCCGAAAGGTCAGACCGGGGCTGGCGGGGTCGGCCAGAGCGTCGGTCGTAAGCAGCCGCAGGTTCTTCTTTGCGGCAAAGACGGCACGGGCGGCATCGTCGGCGCCGGGGGCGATGACCACTTCGGTGAAAATCCGGCTGATTTCTTCGGCGGTAGCTGCGTCGAGCGGCTGGTTCAGCGCGACAATGCCGCCAAAGGCGGACGTGCGGTCGCAGTCATAGGCGCGCCGATAGGCCTCCAGCAGCGTGGATGCGCGCGCCACGCCGCAGGGGTTGGCGTGTTTGATGATGGCGCAGGCCGGACCCTGGGCAGGGTCGAATTCGGCCACCAGCTCATAGGCGGCGTCGGTGTCGTTGATGTTGTTGTAGCTCAGTTCCTTGCCCTGCCATTGCCGGGCGGTGGCAACGCCGGGGCGGTTTGACCCATCGGTATAGAAGGCCGCTGTCTGATGCGGGTTTTCGCCGTAGCGCAGGGTTTGCGCCAGCCTCCCGGCAAGGGCGCGGCGGCGCGGAGCGGCATCGCCGATCGCCCCGGCCATCCAGGTCGATACCGCCGCATCGTAAGCCGCGGTGCGGGCAAAGGCGCGCTGGGCGAGCTTCTTGCGGAATTTCGGGCAGGTCCTGCCGCCATGCTGATCCATGTCGCCGAGCAGATTGGCATAGTCTTCCGGGTCGACCAAAACGGCCACATGGGCGTGATTCTTGGCTGCCGCCCGGATCATCGCCGGGCCGCCGATATCGATATTCTCGATACAGGTATCGTAATCGGCCCCCTTGGCGACGGTCGCCTCGAACGGGTAGAGATTGACCACCAGAAGGTCGATGGGTTCGATCGCATGTTCGGCCATCGCTGCCAGATGACCGGCATTGTCGCGCAATGCCAGAAGCCCGCCGTGAACCCTGGGGTGCAGGGTTTTCACCCGTCCGTCCATCATTTCCGGAAACCCGGTGAGATCGGCGATATCGCGCACCTCAAGCCCGGCGCCCCGCAGCAGCCCCGATGTGCCCCCGGTAGACAGGAGTTCCACCCCGCGTTCGGCCAGGCCTCTGGCAAGATCGACCAGACCGGTCTTGTCTGAAACCGAGATAAGCGCACGCCGGATCGGTGAGAGATGGGCATCTGGGCTGGGCAAGGGTGGTTTCCTTTACTGCGTGACCGGGCCGTCATCGTGATCGATGTCGCGGATGGAGGCCGGGGTATCCTGTGCCTTGGCCAAGGTCCAGCCCACTTGTCGGGCATAATCGAGAACCCGCGACGAAAGCACGATCTGTCTTGAGGCGCGAGGCTTGAGCCGAGTGCTTTCCAGATAGACCGACTGATCCAGTTTCAGGTCGGCCACGCCATTGTGGCGGAAAATCCACATCTCGCCGCTCTTGAGAGCCATGGACACCGCCGTGCCGCCCAGATCCAGCACCGCGTCGACATCCGGGTGCAAATGAAAGCGCAGGTCGAAACCGATGCCCGCGTGACGGGTCCGCTCCATGATCGTCTCGAACCGGCGACGATCCGCACTTGTCATGGCGCCCAGCGTATCTTCGCCGGTCACCGTGCGCCCGTCGATTGACAGCGAAAGCTGGCGGATATGGGTCAGCCCATGCGTCGGCGCATAGCCGTTGTGCCCGGCCATCAGCCGCAAGCCGTCGCTGTCGTTGTCCGATTGTGCCCAGACTTGTGACGGCGCATCGGTGATCAGGCCACGGGTACGGCCCGACAACATCAGCTCATCGGGCCCCAGACGCGACGAGGAATAGCCTTCGATCCCCAAGGTCGAATGTGATGGCGTGGCCCGGCCCGCACGCCGCCATTCCGACCCGAAGGAGGCGCCCGATCCGCAATTGACAACCAACGGCCTGCGCCCCGAGGTCAGTTCCATCGCCAGCGTCGAGGCATGGGCGTTCGACGAGGCGTTGCCAAGGGGTGGCGACGCACAATCGACGATGATCGATGTGCGGCCGGCTGCCAAACGCGCATAGCCCATCGCCAGGCCATGCGCGGTGCGCGCCCGGCCGCCTGCGTTCGCCAACGCCTGATCCAGCCGCCCTTCGGTTCCGCGCCCGCCGCCATGAAACCGCGCCAGACCGCCATCGGCATGGCGCAGCGCCCGGAGTGTGGGCGCGATACGCTCGATCGCCGCGAGATGGGTCCTCTGGGGTGTGCGGCCAGCTTCGCTCAGGGCCGTGGAGGCCCATGTCAACAAGGTGAACACCTCGAGCAATTCTTCCGGGTTGCGCGTCGGAATGCCGCCTTCGACATCGATTTCACGGGCGCATTCGCGCGCCAGCGCATTGGCGGCACGCCCCACATGGCGCTCCATTCCCGTCAGGGCCAGCCCGGCATAGATCAGCCCGGTCAAGGCCTCGAAGCGTGGCAATCCGGCGCTGGCGGTCTTCCAGCGGCGCGACAGGAAGATCGTCTGCCGCCCGAGGCTGCGAAAATAGGCCCTGGCGGCGGCCTTGTCCTGACCGTTCAGCAGCAAGATCGCGTGGTTGATCCAGCGAATCAAACGCCGCCCGGTCAGATCCGGCGTCCAACCCGGCCCCGAACCGGCGCCGAAACGCTTGATCCAGTCAAAAACCCAGTCCTGCGCCCTTTTGCACGCCTCGGCATCGGCGACGGCGGCCAGATCGTCGAGCCAGACACAGCCATGCAGTTCTTCCTCGAACCGCTTGTCGGGCATTGGCAGATCCCAGATGGCTGTCGCTTTGCCCTCGATCAGGAAACCGGCGAACTGGAAATTTCCGGCGGTGAGCTGGCGCCCTTTCGCGAAACTGCCGATGGTCTTGGGTTCGGGTTGGCTGACGAAGCCCGTTGCGGGGCTGGACAGGGCGCTTAGCCGCGCGTGCAGCCGGTGCATTGCCCTGACATAACTTCCCGGTCCCGCCTGGGATTGCGCCACGCCTGTACGTCCTCATGCTCTGGCCCGCCGGGTTGGCCCCGGAGATTCCGCTCCGGGGCAAGATTACCGGCACCCTGCGGCCATGTCACCGGCAAATGCCGCCAATTTGTCAGCCAAATCCCAGACAGGCGATGAAGAACCCGTCGATCCCGCCGATTTCCGACCAGTGATCGGGACGTGTCCGCAGCGCGTTTTCCGTGCTGATCCAATGGTCTTCGACGCCGGGCAGACGCAGGGATTCGGCATCGGCGGCAAGCCCGGCGTGGCGCGCCAGAGCGGCGGAAACCTGCCTTTCACCTTCGTCAGGCAAAAGCGAACAGGTGCAATATACCAGACGCCCGCCCGGTTGCAGCAAGGTAAGTGCCTTGTCGATCAATGCCGATTGCAGCGCGGCAAGCGCCTTCAGCGCCGCCGGATCGCGGCAATGGGGCAGATCGGGGTGGCGGCGGATGGTGCCGGTGGCAGAGCAGGGCGCATCAAGCAGGATGGCGTTGAAACGCTGGTCTGTCTGCCATGTCAGCGCATCGGCGACGACGGTCCTTGCCGTCAGCCGGCAGCGCTTGAGATTTTCGCGCAGCCGCGCCATGCGCGCCGCCGACTGATCGAGCGCCGTGACATCGGTGCCGGCACTTGCCAGTTGCAGGGTTTTCCCGCCGGGTGCCGCGCAGAGGTCGAGCACCTGTTCACCCGGTCTGGCCGCCAGCACGCGCGCCGCCAGGGCAGCACCGGCATCCTGAACCCACCAGTCCCCGGCATCGTAACCGGAAAGCTCAGACACCTGCCCGGCATTGATCAGCCGGATGCTTCCGGTCGGCAATGCCGCCCCGCCGAGGTGCGCCGCGAGCCCGGCTGAATCGCCCCTGCGGGGTGTCAGATCAAGCGGGGCACCGGCGGCATGTGCCGCCTCCATCGCCTGAACCGCCGCCTTTCCCCAGGCTGACATCAGCCGTCCGCGCAGCCAGCCGGGCAATGTTTCGGGCGGCAGCGATGCCCATTGTTGGGCCGGTGTTTCCGCCACCCGGCGCAGTACCGCGTTGACCATTCCGGCAAAGCCCGCGGATTTCGCGCCGCCCGCGCGCACCAGATCGACGGCCGCGTTGACCACACCGTGGGGAGCCGCAGCCTCGGCCATCATTTCCACCACTGCAAGGCGCAGAATGGCACGCACCAGGGGTGGAGGGGGCTTGCGAAGAAAGGGTTTCAGCACGGTATCGGCGCGCCCCAGATTACGCAGTGTCGCCAGGGCCAGCCGCTGCGCACGCGCCTTTTCGTGCGGCACGAACCCCGCCAGCGCCCCGCGGGTGATCTGATCGCTGATCGGAATGCCGCTATCGGCCACACCAAGGATCAGCGCCGCCGCCGCCGCGCGGGCATTGGTTGGTTCGGCCATGGGTTTCCCCTTGTCTTGCCTCTGGACACGCGGGGCGTATAACAGGTGTCTCATTGACACAAGGAGCGTCAGCTTTGCACGACAGCAGCACCACTGGCCCCGACAACCTGCCGCCCGCCGCCCGCCGCGCTCTGGCCGAGGCGGAAGCGCGGCGAAAGGCGGCGGATGCGGTCAGGCGCCCGGCGGAACTTGGCGGGCGCGACGGGCTCGATCCGGCCCGGTATGGCGATTGGGAAAAGAAAGGCATCGCGGTCGATTTCTGACCTTATCTCAATGACCTTCCCTTGACGATCGCATCCGGCCCGAACCGTTTGCGGATCGCGTCGGTGGCCTGTTCGGCGCGCGCCCGCCTGACCGCCCCGGGATCAAGCAGGTCGGGGGTCAGATCGGCCTCGGTCGCGGGCACGATATCCGACAACCCCACCCCGATCAGCCGATAGGCATCCTGCCCGCCGACCTGGGCGAGCAGGCCGGCGGCTTCACGGTAAAACCGATCGGCGGTCTGGGTGGGTTCGCGCAGCGTGTGGCGGCGGGTGATCGCGGAAAAGTCGGCGCGCTTCAGTTTCAATGTCACGGTACGCCCCGCCAGACCCTTGGCCTTGGCCCGGTCGGTGACACGTTCGGCCAGCCGCCAGACATGGCCGTCCAGCAAGTCACGATCGGCCGTATCGGCATCAAAGGTGATTTCGGCAGAGATCGACTTCATCGGTTCGTGCGCGTTGACACGGCGGAAATCCTCGCCCCGTGCAAGATGCCAGAGCCTGTCGCCCATCTGCCCGAAACGCCGGTGCAGGTCCTTGCGGTCCCAGCGGACGAGATCATCGAAACTGCGAATGCCCGCCGCGTCGAGCGTGGCCTGCATGGCCGCCCCGACGCCCCAGATCATCCGCACGGGTTTGCCTTTGAGAAAAGCGGCGGTTTCGGCCTTGCCGATCACCGAAAAGCCGCGCGGCTTGTCAAGATCAGAGGCAACCTTGGCGAGGAATTTGTTATGCGACAGGCCGACCGAGCCGGTCAGGCCGATTTCCTGTTCCATGCGTTTCAGCAAGCGCGCCAGCATCACGGCGGGCGGGGCGTGGTGAAGGCGGGCCGTGCCGGCAAGATCGAGGAACGCCTCGTCAAGTGACAGCGGCTCCACCTCGGGGGTAAGTTCGTCCATCAGGGCGCGTATCTGGCGCGAAACCGCCGCGTAATGCGCCCCGCGGGGTTTGATGACCACGGCTTCAGGGCAGAGTTTGAGCGCCTGAAACATCGGCATGGCCGATCTCACACCCTTGATGCGGGCAAGGTAGCAACAGGTCGACACCACGCCGCGGTGTGTGCCGCCAACGATGACAGGCTTGTCGGCGAGTGTCGGGTCATCACGTTTTTCGACGCTGGCATAGAACGCATCGCAATCCATATGGGCGATGGTGAGGCTGAACAACTCGGGGTGAGCGAGAATGCGCGGCGACCGGCAGGCCGGACAGCGAGGGCCGGTTTCAAACGGATGAAGGCAATCGCGGCACAGGGCGGGCATGATGCGGGCACGATAGCGGTTTGGGTCACGGTGTGGAATGGGGAGCGTGCAGACAAGAATCGACACGCGGCAGCAGCCGGTTCGCGGAAATGTGAAATTCCGTCGTCGCCTGTCTGATCGCAGCGTCAGCCAATGGCATATATATTTGCCAGAGGCATATTGGCGGCCTCACTTTCATGGCCGCGTGCGTTTAGCCGCCGGTTTGCGGGGCGCCAAGACCACGCGACACGGTCAGGGCGGCTTTGCGCACCAATTGCCCGATGTGGCCAATCTGGCTTTCATGCATCCGGTGGGTCGGGCCGGATACCGAAATACCGGCGATGGCCTCGCCGTAAATATCCAGGATCGGCGCGGCGACGCAGCGCATCCCATAGGTCTTTTCCTCGTCATCGAACGCCCATCCGCGCGCGCGTATCTGTCGAAGGCTTTCCAAAAGTGCGGTGTGTGACATGATCGTGTTGCTGGTGAACTGCTCGAGCGGCCTGTCGCGCAGGAACCGGTCAAGCTGGGGTTCGGAAAAACGACTGAGAAGCGCCTTGCCGATACCGGATGCATGCATCGGCGACATGGTTCCGGGCGGAAAGAAGGCGCGGATGGTTTCATGGGTTTCGATCTGACTGACGAACATGACCTCTCCGTTGCGCTCGATCCCCAGATTGGAGGTTTCGCCGGTCGCCTGCATGAGGTCGTGCATCGCCGGCCGGCTGCGCTCGGCGACGCTGCTGCGCCTTAGAAAGGCCGAACCGAGCCGGAACGCCATGGCGCCAACGTGCCAGGTCTGCGTATGGGGGTTCACCTCGACGATTTGCCGTGCCTCGAGCGTGGCAAGCACCCGGTGCAGCGTTGCAAGCGATTGGCCGAGCTCGCTGCCAAGGTCGGTCAAGGTCAATCCATTGCCGCGCGCCAGCGCATCGAGCACGTCCAATGCCCGGTCGAGGGACTGGATAGTTGCCGATGTGGCATTTTTGCCGGTTCCCTTCGGTCGGCCGAGGCGGCGTTGATTCGTCTCCATCTAAATCCCCTTGCGCGATGCCGCATAACACCTTTTCGATATTCATGAAAATGTGCATTGGCCAGTGAAAAACTCAAATTGTTGATAACAATATACTATTTCATATTTACCCTGACTTTGAAAACGTTTTTCAGAAAAATATACAGCACTCCCCCTTTCCGCTAAACTGGATGAAATGGCTATAGGAGTGTATGTCATGAGCTTTCAGAACCCCGTTTTCATCCCCGGACCGACGAATATGCCCGAGGCGGTTCGTCAAGCCTGTTACATGCCAACAATCGACCACCGTTCCCCGGTGTTCGGGAACATCCTGCATCCGTGCCTCAACAATGTGCGCAAGATACTCAAATCCGAATCCGCGCATGTCTTCATCTATCCGTCCACCGGCACCGGAGGCTGGGAAACCGCGCTGACCAATACGCTGTCGGCGGGCGACAAGGTGCTGGCGGCGCGCAACGGCATGTTCAGCCACCGCTGGATCGACATGTGCCAGCGCCACGGGCTGAAGGTTCAGGTAATCGAAACGCCCTGGGGCGAAGGCCTGCCCGCTGACCGGTACGAAGAGGCGCTGACCGCCGACAAGAATCATGAAATCAAGGCGGTTCTGGCCACACATAACGAAACCGCCACCGGCGTCAAATCCGACATTGCGGCGATACGACGCGCGCTCGATGCGGCCAGGCATCCCGCCCTTCTTTTCGTCGATGGTGTGAGTTCGATCGCCTCGATGGATTTTCGCTTCGACGACTGGGGCGTCGATGTTGCCGTGACGGGAAGCCAGAAAGGGTTCATGTTGCCCGCCGGCCTTGCCATCCTGGGCTTTTCCGACAAGGCGATGAAGGCGGCAGGCACCGCGACGCTGCCGAGGACGTTCTTTGACAATGCCGATATGGTCAAGGGCTATGCCGGCAACGCCTTTCCCTACACACCGCCGGTCGGTCTGATGAACGGGTTGAAACTGTCCAGCCAGATGATCCTGGACGAAGGTATCGACAATGTCATCGCCCGCCACCACCGGATCGCCGAAGGCGTGCGCCATGCTGTCAGGGCCTGGGGGCTGGAGCTTTGCGCCAGAACGCCCGATGTCTATTCCGACACGGTGAGCGCGGTCCGCACCCCCGAGGGATTCAACGCCACCAGTATTGTAACCCACGCCGCGAGCAAATACGGTGTCGCGCTCGGTGTCGGTCTGGGCGAAGTTGCGGGCAAGGTATTTCGCATCGGCCATCTCGGCAGTTTGACCGATGTGCTGATGCTTTCGGGCCTGGCCACGGCCGAAATGGTGATGGCCGATCTTGGCCTGAAGATCAAACTGGGCTCCGGCGTTGCCGCAGCACAGGAATATTATCGCGGCAACGCGGTTGCGGCCAAGGCCGCAGCCTGAGCCAGGAGATGCCAACCATGTATATCCCCACCCTTGCCGACATGCTGGTCGCGCATGAACGCATCAAGCCCCATGTCCACCGCACCCCGGTTTTGACCTCGTCTTTTCTGAACGCATTGACCGGGGCGGAGCTATTCTTCAAGTGCGAAAACTTTCAGAAGGCCGCCGCCTTCAAGGTGCGCGGCGCATCGAACGCGGTCTTCGGCCTGACTGACGAGCAGGCCAAAAACGGTGTCTGCACGCATAGTTCTGGCAACCATGCGCTCAGCCTCAGCTATGCCGCCGGGCGGCGTGGCATTCCCTGCCATGTCGTCATGCCGCACACCGCGCCACAGGCCAAGAAGGACGCCGTGACCGGCTATGGCGGCAAGATCACCGAATGCGAACCCTCGACCACATCGCGCGAAGCGGTCTTTGCCAAGGTTCAGGAAGCGACAGGAGCGGATTTCGTCCATCCCTATAACGATCACCGGGTGATTGCCGGTCAGGCAACCTGTTCGCGCGAACTCAACGAACAAGTGGATGGGCTGGATGCGGTAGTGGCGCCGATCGGCGGCGGCGGCATGATTTCAGGCACTTGTCTGACGCTGTCCAATCTGGCGCCACAGGTGAAAATCTTTGCAGCCGAACCGGAACAGGCCGATGACGCCTGTCGCAGTTTCAGGGCCGGGCACATCATCGCCGACGACGCGCCGGTCACCGTTGCCGACGGGCTCAAGGTGCCGCTCAAGGAGTTGACCTGGCATTTCGTATCCAACCATGTGACCGATATCCTGACCGCATCCGAGCAGGAGATCATCGACGCAATGCGGCTGATCTGGGCGCGCATGAAGATCGTCATGGAGCCGTCAAGTGCCGTGCCGCTGGCGACTATCCTCAAGAACAAGGACGTTTTCGCGGGCAAACGCGTCGGCGTCATCGTAACTGGCGGCAATGTCGATCTCGATAAGCTGCCCTGGATGAAAAACTGATTGGGAGTCTGAGAAGATGAACGTACAAACCGATTTCTCCAAACTCGAGGTGGGCTATGACGTTCCTGCCGTTCCCGGCATGGACGAGAAGGACATTCAGACACCTTGCCTGGTGCTGGATCTCGATGCGCTGGAGCGCAATATCAAGAAGATGGGGGATTATGCCAAGGCGCATGGAATGCGCCACCGCGCCCATGGAAAGATGCACAAATCTGTCGATGTGCTGAGGCTTCAGGAAAGGCTGGGGGCGGCCTGTGGCGTCTGCTGCCAGAAGGTTTCCGAGGCCGAGGTGTTCGTGCGCGGCGGGATCAAGGACGTGATGGTTTCCAATCAGGTGACCGATCCCGCCAAGATCGACCGTCTGGCGCGTTTGCCCAAACTGGGGTCGCGAATTCTGGTCTGTGTCGATGACCCCGAAAACGTCAAGGCCTTGTCGGACGCCGCCATCAAGCATGGCACAAAGCTCGAAGTCCTGGTCGAGATCGATTGCGGCGCCGGTCGTTGCGGTGTCAGCACGACCCAGGACGTGGTCAATATCGCCAAGCTGATCGATGCGGCGCCGAACCTGAAATTCGCCGGTATCCAGGCTTATCAGGGTGCGATGCAGCACCTCGATCTTTATGCCGACCGCAAGGCCAAGCTTGACGTGGCGATCGCCCAGGTGGCCGACGCTGTGCAGGGCCTGAAAAGCAATGGCCTCGAGTGTGATATCGTCGGCGGTGGCGGCACCGGTTCGTATTACTTCGAAAGTGGCTCGAATGTTTATAACGAGCTTCAGTGCGGTTCCTATGCCTTCATGGACGTGGACTATGGCCGCATCCTCGACAAGGAAGGCAAGCGCATCGACCAGGGCGAGTGGGAAAACGCCCTGTTCATCCTGACCACGGTCATGAGCCATTCGAAAGCTGACAAGGCGATTGTCGATGCCGGGCTCAAAGCGCAATCGGTCGACAGCGGCCTGCCCAAGGTCTATGGCCGCGACGATGTCGAATATCTGAAATGCTCGGATGAGCATGGTGTGGTTGCCGACCCGAAAGGCGCGCTGAAAGTCAATGAAAAGCTGCGTCTGGTGCCGGGGCATTGTGACCCGACCTGCAACGTGCACGACTGGTATGTGGGTGTGCGCGGCGGCAAGGTGGAAACCGTCTGGCCGGTTTCGGCGCGCGGCAAGGCCTATTGATCGCGAAGCACCGATGCGACCCGATCGTCCGGGGGCGCCGTTCCCCGGACGCCAATATTAATTTCAAGGTAAAGAAGCCCGGCTGGGCGGCATCAACGGGCGAGGAGAGATGTCATGTGGATCGTTCCAGAGGCGGCGATTGCCGATCTGATCAGCGCGGAAGCCAGTTTCGAAGCGGTGGAGGCGGTATTTGCCGCGATGGCTCGTAAAGATGCCTATAATTTCCCGGTGATCCGCGAGGCGATCGGCCATGAAGACGCGCTATATGGCTTCAAAGGCGGTTTTGACCGTTCCGGTATGGCGCTGGGGTTGAAGGCGGGCGGCTACTGGCCGCATAACCTGGAGCGCCGCAACCTGATCAATCACCAGTCGACGGTTTTCCTGTTCGACCCGGATACCGGCAAGATGGCCGCGATGGTCGGAGGCAACCTGCTGACGGCACTCCGGACCGCGGCGGCATCATCGGTGTCGATCAAGCATCTGGCGCGTGAGGATGCGAGGGTTCTGGGCATGGTCGGGGCTGGCCATCAGTCGCATTTCCAGTTGCGCGCCGCCGTCAAGCAGCGCCGGTTCGAAAAGGTTGTCGGCTGGAACTATCATCCCGACATGTTACCTAAACTTGCCGAAACCGCGGCTGAACTCGGCCTGCCCTTCGAGGCGGTCAGCCTGCCGGAGCTTGGCGCACAGGCGGATGTGATCATCACGATCACCTCGGCTTTTTCGCCGTCGCTGACCCATGAACATGTCCGCCCTGGGACCCATCTTGCCTGCATGGGCACCGACACCAAGGGCAAGCAGGAGGTTGATGCCGCTCTGGTCGCCGGGGCGACCGTGTTCACCGATGAAATCGCCCAGTCGATCAGCATCGGCGAGGCCCAGCACGCCATTGCCGAAGGTCTGATCGCGGAAAGCGCCATAAACCAGATCGGTGCGGTGATCAACGGGGCCCACCCAGGCCGTACTTCCGCGGATGAAATCACGCTTTTCGATGGCACCGGCGTCGGCCTGCAAGACCTGGCGGTGGCGCAATCGGTGGTCGATATCGCAGTCAGGAAGGGCGCGGCGATCCAGGTCGATTTCTGAACCCGGGGCGCGCCTGCGCGGCTTGCACAAACCGGCAAGGCCGCCGCAATGCGGCAGCCATTATCGGCCCGGATGAAATCCCCCTAGCAATCGGCAAAGCAATCGCGGCGGCACCGCGCCCACGATGATTGCGGACCGGCTTTGGCGTTTCTCAGGCGCGCAGATGGGCGCGCAGCGACCGCGCCGCCATCCAGGCGGGGGATTTCTTGTTGACCCGGATCAGATAGGTCGAACCAAGCGATGCGCCTTCGGGAAAGACCCGCACCAGCCGTCCATCGGCCAGATGCGCGTCGATCAGCGGGCGGCGGCCAAGAATGACGCCGTCGCCGTTGCAGGCTGCGTCAAGCGCAATCAGCAATCCGTCGACCGACAGTGCTGCGGGCACCTTTGCAACCCCTGGCGCGAACCGACGGAACCATCGGTGCCAGTCGTTGCGATAGCCGAGCGTGTGGATCAGATCGCAACGGGCGACATCCTCGGGCAGGTTGACCGGGCCGAAGCCGTGCAGATAGCCGGGCGCGCAAACCGGAAAGATTTCCGCATCCCACAGCTTTTCCGTTTCGCCGTCGGCATCGTCGGGAAACGTGCCGCGGAAAATCTCCAGATCCCACATCCGGTGCTGGCTGTCGGTGATATTGTCGAGCGTGAGAATCCGCACGTCGATGCCCGGCAGCGGCCGCCCGATGCGGCGCAGCTTGGGCGACAGCCACAGCGTTGCCACGCTGGGCGAACAGCGCACCGTCAACATGCGCGCCGAGAACCTTGGAAAGAGTTGATTGGTGACTGAATCCAGACGGTCGAGGATTTCGCGCACCACGTCGAAATAGGCCCGCCCGGCCTCGGTCAGGGAAATGGAGCGGTTGTGCCGCACAAAAAGCCGGGCGCCGAGATCATCCTCCAGGAGGCGGATCTGCTGGCTGACCGCGGCCTGCGAAATCGCCAGTTCCTCGGCGGCGAGCGAAAAGCTCATCCTTCGGGCAACGGCATCGAAGGTGCGGATGCTATTGAGCTGGCGCTTGTTGGTCATCGGCTTCGCATAGGTATTGCTTATGCGAGATAACAGCATATACGGTTTGTCAGCAAGGACCCATCGGCCTTACATTCGCGGCGAATTCTGTTGGGGCCGTCATGCAGTTTTTCAGCTATCTCGAACCTACCGAACTGCGTCGCGTCCACGAAGCGTCGCTGGAAATTCTTGAAGAGGTCGGGCTTCTGGTGCGCAGCCAAAAGGCACGGCGGCGTTTTGCAGAGCACGGCGCGCAAGTCGACGAGGCTACCGAGCGGGTAAGGCTACCCGCCCCTATCGTCGAGAAGTATCGCGCCATGGTCCCGCCGACGATCACGCTGAGGGGCCGCGACCCGGCGCGCGACGTGACCTTTCCGCGCAAGCTGCCGGTGATCGCCACCGCAAGTTCGGCCCCCGATATCGTCGATCCCGTCACCGGTGTCACCCGGCGCGCCACCTCGCACGACATCGCGCGGATCGGCCATGTGGTCAACGAACTCGACGGCTTCGACGTGTTCTCGATCTCGGTCCTTGCCGATGACGCGCCGGAGGGGCATTTCAACCTCTCGCGCTTCTATCCGGCGCTGAAGAACTGCCTGAAGCCGGTGCGCACCTCGGTTCTCAACCCCGAGGAGGCGCAGAAGGTGTTGCGGCTCGGCGAGTTGATCGCGGGTTCGCCCGAGGCATTCTGGGAACGGCCCTTCATCAATTTCGGCTACTGCTCGATCGTGACCCCGCTCACGATGGATTTCGACAGCACCGAGAACCTGATGTTCTTCGCCGAAAACGGCGTGACCGCCTACGGCACCGTCGCGCCGATGGGCGGGATCAACACGCCGCTCTCGATGCCCGGCATGCTTGCGATGATCAATGCCGAATGGCTTGCCGCCGCCTGCCTCGCGCAGATGTCGCGGCCGGGGACCGCGCAGATCTACAACTTCCTGCCGGTTTTCGCCGACCTGCGCAGCGGCGCCTATGCGCCGGGCGCGATCGAGGTTGGCATCATGAACGCGCTCGTCTGCCAGATGGCGCGCTTCTACAACGTGCCGGCAGGTGGCTATCTGGGCCTGACCAACTCCAAGGTCTCCGATGCCCAGGCGGGGTACGAGAAGGGTATGTCACCGATGCTCGGCGCGCTTTCGGGCGTCGATTTCATCGTCATGGGCGGGCTTCTCGACGCGCTCATGTCCTTCGATTTCGGTCAGGTGGCGATCGACGACGAAATCGCGCGGATGATCAAACGGGTGCGCGGGGGGTTCGAGTTCTCCGACGACGCCATGGCGCTGGACGACATCAAGCGGATCGGGCCGGCTGGCATGTTCGCCGACGCACCGATGACGCTGCGCGACATGCTGAGCGCCACCTTCATGCCCGATCTGGCCGACCGGCAGTTGCGCGAGACCTGGGCGGAGAAGGGATCGCATCCGATCCACGATCGCGCGCTCGACAAGGCGATGGCGATCCTTGCCAGCCCCAATCACGCCCGATTGGACAAAGATATCGATGCGCGCATCCGCGCCGCCTTCCCCGGCATTGTGGAGGGTGATTCCCGGCCCTATGACGGCTGGCTGCCGCGTATTGCGGAAGGTGGCGGCGGGCGGCGCGAACGCCGCGTGACGTCGCGCCGCCGCTCCGCCCAGTCTGCCTGAAGGAAACCTGTGTTGGCCGTCAAACTTCCCTCTCATGCCCGTATTGTCATTGTCGGCGGCGGTGCCATCGGCACCTCGATTGCCTATCACCTCGCCGGGGCGGGGGAACGCGATGTACTCCTGCTCGACAAGGGCAAGATCACTTCCGGCGCGACATGGCACGCCGCGGGGCTGATGGGGCAGTTGCGCAGCAAGGTCAACCTGACGCGGCTGATGCAGTACAGCGCCGATCTCTGCGCCCGGATCGGGGCGGAGACAGGCCAGGATGTCGGCTGGCGCAATGTCGGCAGCCTCAGGCTCGCCGCCTCGGACGCGCGGTGGGAGGAACTGAAGCGCGCCGCGACCGCGGCGAAAAGCTATGGCTTCGGGATGGAACTGATCGGCCCCGATGAGGTGCGCCGGCGCTTCCCGCTGGCCGAGACGAAAGGGCTGCGCGGCGCGACCTGGATCGAGAGCGACGGCCATGTCGATCCCTATTCGCTGACCCAGGCCTATGCGAAAGGCGCCCGTGCGGGTGGCGTGCGCATCGTCGAGGATGTCGCCGTTACGGGGTTGAGGATCGCGGGCCGCCGCATCACCGCGGTAGAGACGGCCCAGGGGCCGGTCGGCTGCGAAGTGGTGGTGAACGCCGCCGGTCTCTGGGCGCGGCAGTTGGGCGAGATGGCGGGGCTTGAACTGCCGGTGACGGTGGTGGAACACCAGTATCTTGTCACCGAGAAATCGCCGCGCGTGCCCGACGATCTGCCGACCATGCGTGACCCGGATGCGAATTTCTACGTCAAGCCGGAACCCGGCGCGATGGCGATCGGCGGCTGGGAGAAAGAGACCCGCGCCGTCTTCGGGCAGGGTAAGTTGCCGATGAGCTTCGGGCAAGAGCTGTTCGGGGGCGAGCTTGACCGCATCAGTGAGGTGATCGAGGGTGCGGCGGCGCGTATCCCCATCCTGAACGAGCTGGGCATCCGCAATGTCGTCAACGGCCCGATCCCGATCTCGGCCGATGGCGAGCCGGTGATGGGGCTTGCCGGCACGCTCGACAACTTCTTCATCGCCTGCGGCTTTACCTCCGGCATCGCCGCCTCGGGCGGGGCGGGGCGCGCCATGAGCCACTGGATCCTCGACGGCGATCCCGGCATGGATCTCTGGGCCTTCGACCTGCGCCGCTTTGGCCAGCCGCATACCGGTCTTGACTATCTGCGGCAAAGCGCGATCGAGGCCTATTCCAAATACTACGCCGTCGCCTGGCCCGAGGAGGAGCGCAGCGCCTGCCGCCCGCTGCGCCGCTCGGCGCTGCACGACGCGCTTGCAGCACAGGGCGCGGTGATGGGCGGCAAGTTCGGCTGGGAGCGGGCGAACTTTTTCTTGCGCCCCGGCGAGGCGCGGCCAGAAGTCGAGACCTTCGAGCGCGCGCCGCTTGCCGGGGTGGTCGGCCGCGAATGCCGGGCGATCCGCGAGGGTGTCGCGCTGATCGACCAGTCCTCCTTTTCCAAGTTCGAGGTGACCGGGCCGGGGGCGGCGCGCTATCTCAACTGGCTCGCCGCCGGTAACGTGGACCGCGCGCCCGGGTCGGTGACCTATACCCAGCTTCTGAACGAAAGGGGCGGGATCGAGGCCGATCTTACCATCATGCGGCGCGCCGAGGATCGTTTTCTTGTCATCACCGGATCGGCCTTCGGTACCCGCGATGGCGAGCGGATCGCGCGGCTGATGCCGAAGGACGGGTCGGTGACGCTCAGCGATGTGACATCGGCGCTTGCGGTCATCAACATCAGCGGACCGCGTGCCCGCGAGGTGTTGGCAACCGCCGTCGAGGGCGATGTCGGCAATGATGCCTTCCCTTACATGACCTGCCGCGACCTGCATATCGGCTGGGCCCCGGTGATGGCTGCGCGCGTCACTTATACGGGCGAGCTTGGCTGGGAAATCTACGTCGCCCCCGAATATGCGCGCCATGTCTACGAACGGCTTTGGCAGGCCGGGCAGGGGGCGGGCATCGTCAATGCCGGCTACAAGGCGATCGCGAGCCTGAGGATGGAGAAACGCTATCTTTATTGGGGTGCCGACATCACCCCCGATGATACGCCTCTCGAAGCCGGCCTCGGGTTTGCCGTGGCGTGGAAGAAGGGTGACTTTCTCGGCCACGACGCGCTTTGCGCGCAGCGCGAAGCCGGTATTGCCCGCAAGCTGATGCAGTTCAGGCTAGATGATCCGCTGCCGGTCTACGGGTCCGAGGCGGTGATCGCGGGCGGCCGCGTCATCGGCATGACAACGAGCGGAGATTTCGGCCACACGGTCGCTGCGCCGATCGTTTTCGCTTATCTTGCGGGCGCGGACATGGCATTGCGCGAGGTGGAGATCGAGGCATTCGGCAGGCGCAGCAGGGCAGCCGTGATCGACCGCTGCGCCTACGATCCCGATGCCAGCCGCGTGCGCGCCTGAACGGCCCGGCCTCTTGCTTCAATCGACACTTGGCGCGATGCGCTGAAACCCCTGATTTCAAGCCGTGACAGACGAGCCGGGATCGAGGCGAAACGCAAACGTAACCGGGGCGATTTTCCCGATCCGGATCATGTGCCGGGCCCCTGGACCTCAGAAGGGGGCCGCTGGAAATCGCGCGGTTGCAGGACGATATCGGCCAGCGTATGGCCGTCCATTACCGCCATGAAGGCCGCGAGTGCGGCGTTCACCACTTCTGGCAGACGACAATTTCCGGTGATCGTGCAGGCATTGCGCGCGCCGAAACACTCGACCATCTCGAAATCCGGTTCGGTCAGGCGCAATACATCGCCGATGCGGATCTCGGCGGCTGGCCGCCCGAGAGTGAACCCGCCGGCGCGGCCGCGCTGCGTTCGCAGCACACCTGCCCCGGCCAGCGTACCCACGATTTTCATCAAGTGCCCGCGCGGGATATCCTGGCAGGCAAGGATTTCGCTGATGGTCACCAGCCGGCCAGGATGTGCCGCGGCGAACATCAGCACCCGCAGCGCAAAGTCCGACATCATTGTCAGGCGCATAATGTCTCCTTCTTGACTTTGTTCACCAACTCCATGGCCATCGGCAAAGCTGCATACCGCGCCATGGGTAATCAATAAAAGACATATTGACAATATTTCTTTAAACATCTATCCGATGAAGGCCAACCATCGCAAGAGGTCCAAAATGTCTGCAGCCGAACCCGTCCTGGTAGATTTGCGCCCGATGATGCCGCCGCAACGGCACGCAACGGTTTTCGCCGCGCTTGATGCGCTCGCGCCCGGGG
This sequence comes from Paracoccaceae bacterium, assembly GCA_020446815.1. Lineage (GTDB taxonomy): Bacteria > Pseudomonadota > Alphaproteobacteria > Rhodobacterales > Rhodobacteraceae > Albidovulum. The sequence continues at coordinate 77,502 of JAGRDY010000002.1, read as the reverse complement.
CGACATTCGTGCTGGTCAACGACCATGCGCCTGTGCCGCTCTTGCGGCGTATCGCCGAAACCTGGCCGGGCGAGTTCGAACCGGAATTCCTGCTCGACGGGCCCGAAGTCTGGCAGGTGGCGATCACCCGTATCGGCAGCGCGGCCAAAGGGGATGCTGAATGCGACTGCAACCAACAGAAAACGGCTTCCTGATCGAGGCGAACGACCTTGCCCCGTTGCTCGGGGTCGAGCCCGCCGAAGTGGCGCGGCTCATGCGTGAAGGTCTGATCACCAGCCTGAGCGAAACCGGCCAGGGCGCGGACGCCGGCCGATTTCGGGTCAGCTTTCGCTATGGAACTACCCGCATCCGCTTTACCACTGACGCCAACGGCGACGTGCTGAGACGCAGCCGGACCACGGTCGCGCCGCAGCTAGGCGCGGCGCCCGGATTCGAAGGCTAGAGCGGTTTTGCTTCAATCTGATTCAGACTGAAGGAACTGTTCCCCGCACCCGCGGGAATGAACCGGCGGTACGCGGAAAACGCATGGGCATAATGCTCCTGTTCGCCGGCGGCCGCCCCCAGGGGTCATCCGGTTTCGATATCGAGCTTCTTGATCATTTCGTCGCGCTCGCTCAGGGCGCGTTTCGCCATGTCGGGCGACGCGGCGGCGCAGCCGTTGATCAGGCATTCAGCGGCCAGAATGAAGGAGGTCAGCGAATTCGAAAGGAAGCTCGTTTTGTGCGGAACGAGGATCGCGGCGCGGGAAACGGCCACGAGCGGAGAGCTTGCCCGGTCGGTAACGGCGACGATCCTTATGTCTTTGTCGGCAGCGGCGCGGGCGGTTGCCGCGACCTGCGCCGAATAAGGCGCGCAGCTTGCCGAGATCAGCACATCGCCCCGGCTCATGGAGGCCAGACCTTCGGCGATACCGAGATTGTTGGAATCCAGCAGATGAACGTCGGACCGGATCATGCGCAGCCCGTAGACAAGGAAACTGGCAACGGCGTGAAACTGACGGATACCGTGCACCATGACGCGCGGCGCCGAGGTGATCAGTTCGGTCGCCTGGTGGAACTGCTGGATATCGCAGCTTTCAAGGAATCGTTCGATATTGGCCTGGTTTTCGCGGCACAGCCGGGTGACGCCGCCCATACCGCTGGCATCCTCGCCCGCCAGGGCGGTTTGCGCCTGCCGGGTATAGAAATCGCCCGGCGCGGCCATCGCGGCTTCCAGCAGCACCTGCTGTAGCGCGCCGAACCCGGAATAGCCGAGCGCGTGCGCCAGCCGGGTCAGGGTTGACGGGTTGACCGATAGTTTCCTGGCCAGCGAAGTGATCGACAACAATGCCGGATCGCCGCGCAAATTCAGAATGTCGGCCAACGCCTGCTGCGCCTTCGGACCCAGCGACAGCGGCGCCACCCCGCGCGACACCTGCAACGTCAGGTCACGCAAATCCTGCAGGCTCTGCGGTGGCGCGGCGCCCGCCCTGTGGCCGTGGCCAGCGCCCTTCGATGACGGGCCGTTTCGAGGTCTGGTCATACAATCTCCACTCCACCGACGATTTTTCTATGCGAAACAGGGCCGTGGCAAGCGTATTCTCGTGATCGGGGTCGTCGGGGGCGCAGCGGTGGATGGGCAGACCCGCGCCGCCTGTGTCGCGCAATATGCTGAACGGATCGGTGATGCCATCGGCGATCATCTGCGTTGCGCGCGCCTGCCGGTCACGCGATGAATCGGTGACAATCTGATTTGCCGCCCGTTCGCCCAAATGCAGCGCGTGGTTGGCATGGGCCGCGGGCGTCTCGATCTGCCGGGCCGAACAGGCGCCGCCGCCGAATTCGACGCTCATCATCCGTGCATCGCCTGCCTGGGCCAGCGTCATGTGAAACCCGCCGCAGTCGTTGTGCGCCGCCACCAGCGCCAGCGCGTCGTCGAGGGTTTCGCAGGCCAGTACCGCGCGGCTCAGCCCCATGCGCGGGAGGTGAGCCGCAACGCGGTGAAGGCGCAGATTGTTGACCGCCTGCGCCATCCCCGCTGCATTGGCCCCGAACGTGTGCCCCGGAATCGAGCCGGGATAACAGGACGCCATGAACGCCGGGCCATCATCGGGCGCAATTTCCGCCACGAAGGCATGCCCCCGAAAGCCCGGCAACCCGTCTTCGTTATGGCCGATCACGCCGATACCGCCGGGGATCTGCACCGTGGTGCAGCCATCGGGTACGTTGGACATAAGATCGCCCCGGCAATTCCAGGCCATGACCAGTTCGGGCGGCAGGCCCAGCCCTTCGGCCAGACCCTGCAATTCCTCCCAGACAGGCGGGAACAGGGCCTTCAGGATATCGGCCATCATGCCCACCGTACCGGCATGGACGGGGTCGGTGACCGCGCGCCAGTAACTTTCGTGCAACAAGACCTTGTGCACCGCCTCGCGGCCCGCTTCGCCCAGTGCCCGGCCGATCTGGCGCGGCGTGCCCCGCGCCGTGACGAAGCCCAGTTCGGATGCCCCGGGCTCAGACATGTTGCAGGAAGTCCCGCATCCGGTCGTTGGGCGGTGTGTCGATCACCTCGCGCGGATTGCCGTCCACCGCGATATGGCCGTGCTCCATGAAGATCAGCCGTGTGCCGACCTGCTTGGCAAAGGCCATTTCATGGGTGACGACAACCATCGTCATGCCTTCCTCGGCCAGTGCGTGCATTACGTTCAGCACCTCCTGCTTCAGCTCGGGGTCGAGCGCCGATGTCGGCTCGTCGAACAGCATCACCTTGGGCTTGACCGCCAGTGCGCGAGCGATGGCGACGCGCTGCTGCTGGCCGCCGGACAGTTCCGACGGGTAATGCCCGGCCTTGTCGCGCAGCCCGACCTTTTCCAGCAGGTCGAGCGCGGTTTCCCGCGCCTTCGCCTTGCTCTGTCCGCGCACCTTGGCGGGGCCGAAGGCCACGTTTTCCAGCGCGGTGAGTTGCGGGAACAGGTTGAACTGCTGGAATACCATGCCGGCTTCCTGGCGGATTTCGCGCAGTTGCCTCGACCCTCCGGTGACGCTCAGCCCGTCGACGACCAGATCGCCGCCGGTGATGGTCTCCAACCCGTTGATGCAGCGCAAGAGCGTGGACTTGCCCGACCCTGACGGGCCGACCAGCACCACCACCTCGCCCGCCTCGATCGACAGGTCAACCCCGTCGAGCACCTTCAAGGGGCCGAAATGCTTGGACGTATTCCTGAACTCGATGATGCTCATAGGATCCTCATGCGTTTTTCGGTGATGCGCAGGATCAGACTCAGTGTGCCGGTCATGATCAGGTAGATGACGGCGACGGCGGTCCAGATCTCGACGGCGCGGAAGTTTGCCGCCATGATCTCCTGCCCGGTGCGGGTCAGCTCACCGACGCCAATCACGATGAAAAGCGAGGTATCCTTGAGACTGACGATGAACTGGTTGCCAAGCGGCGGGATGAGGCGGCGGAACGCCAGCGGCCCGACGATGTAGTAAAGCACCTTCCAGTGCGGCAGGCCGATCGCGAGGCCCGCCTCGGTCAGCCCCTTGCTGATCGACAGGAACGCGCCGCGCACGATTTCTGCGATATAGGCGCCGGCGTTGACGATGATCGCCAGGATCGCCGCGCTCATCGGGTCGATGCGGATATTGGCCAGCACCGGCAGCGCGAAATAGAGAAACATCACCTGCACCACGATGGGAGTGCCGCGGATGAGTTCGATATAGGCAAAGGCGATGGCGTTGAGGATGCGCCCGCCATAGGCGCGCATCATGCCCGCAAGCGTACCCAGAGCAAGGCCGCCGATCAGGCCGACGATGGTGATGTAGATCGTCGTTTCGGCACCTTCCAGAAGCTGGGGAAGGGAATCGACGACGACGGACCAGTCCGTATCCATGGCAGGTCTCCGTTTTCGGGTTGCTGAATGTCAGGGACGGGGCGCCTGGCCGGGCCGCCGTTGGCGGCCCGACCTGCCCGGGATCAGTTCTGTGCGCCGAACCATTTGGAATAAATCGCGTCATAGCGGCCGTCCTTGCGCATTTCGGCCAGCGCCTTGTTTACCGGGCCGACCAGCGCGCTGCCCTTGGGAAAGCCGATGCCGTATTGATGCGCCATCTGCTGCCCGCCCACGGCCTTGACCTGGCCGTCGCCCGCGGTGGCAATGTAATAAAGCACGTTCGGCGTGTCGTGCATGGCGGCATCGACGCGGCCGGTGCGCAGTTCCAGATAGGCGTTGTCGATATTGGGGAATTTGCGAAGCTCGGTGTCGGGCAGGTTTTCCGTGGCCCAGTCCGAGGCGGAGGTGCCGGTCTTGACCGCCAGGATCTTGCCCGCAAGATCGTTCCAATCGGCGATATCGCTGTCGACCGGCACCATCAGGCGAAAGCCGCTGTCGTAATAGCCGTCGGAAAAGTCGATCACTTCGGCGCGCTCGGGCTTGATGGTGATTCCGGCCAGCGCGACATCCACCTGCCCGGTCTGAAGGGCCGGGATGATCCCCGAGAAATCCATCGGGCGGAGTTCGTAATCAAGCCCGATTTCCTTGGCGATGGCATCCCACATGTCGATGTCGAAGCCGGTATAGTGATCGCCTTCCTTGAATTCGAACGGAACGAAGGCGGTGTCGGTGGCTACGACGATTTCATCGGCGCTGGCGGTGTTCGCGCCGAGGGCGATCAGTGCGGCGGCGGTAAGTTTGAGTAGCGTTTTCATGTCGGTTCCCTGTGAGACGTATGCAAATTTATCGTGCCTAGAGTAACTACGATGCAAATATATTTGCACAATTGCGGACAAAACGCAACCGCTTTGGCGTATCAGCTTGACCTTGAAACGCTCGTCGGCTGTCTCTCCTTTCGGACCAACGCGAAAAGCGAAACCTGGCGCTTCGACACGAAGTCGGAACGATTTGGTTTCTTGCCTGCGGATTTTTCCTTCCCCTGAGACGATCTTGTGGCGGCTTGTTGCATTGGCCCGGTTCGGGTGATCGAAGAGCGGACGGGCCGGTGCGTTTATTTCCGGCGGAGTTTGGGGAGTTTCGCGCGCCAATAGGCGCCGAAATCCTCGCGCAGGGACTGGTAGCGCGAAATCCGAAGCTGCGCCGCCTTGCCACCCTTGTTCACAATGTGATGCAGCAGGCTGTCCAGCACCGCCATCGCGCCCGCGTAGCAGCTGAAGCTGTGATGCGACTGGACCGAGACCTTGAGAAACAGGTCGGCCTCGATGGCCGGCGCGATCAGTTCGGAATCCGACAGAAGGATCACCTTCATGCCGTTGCGGCGCGCCAGCCGCAGCGCGTCGATCGTATCTGCGCTGTAGGGCGGAAAGGTGATCGCCATGAGAACGTCGCCGGCTTCGACCGAAACCATCTCATCGACCGGGCTGCCCATGTGGCGCGGGATCAGGTGGACATGCGGCAGCGACATCCGCGCCACATAATGAAAGTAATAGGCAAGCGCATAGCTCGATCGCGTCGCCGTGACATAAGCGTTGTGCGCCTCGATCAGCAATGTCGCGGCAGCCTCGGCCTTATCCGGCGTCAGGAGCCTGAGCGATTGCTTGACGATATCAATCTCATTGCGAATGCTCTTTGCGTGATCCGCTGCGAAGGCGCCCTTTCGTGACAGGCTTTCAAGCCAGGCTTCACCGGCTGACCCGTCATAGCGTTCCAGAAGCGATACGCGAAACGGTTCGCGCAGGTCGTCAAAACCGCCAAAGCCCAGCCGGTCGGCAAGCCGCACGAACGTATTGGCGCTGACCCCGGCCTTGCCGGCGCTGATGCGGATCGGATCCATGCCGAAGGCGCTTTCGTTGTCGACGATGTATTTCGCGGCCAGGCGCAGTTGCGGCGACATGCCGTCGATCCCGGCGATCAGCCGGTCGAGGATCGTCTGCTTGATCTCGGCGCCCAAGGCCCGCCTTTCAATAAAAAACAAATGTTCTGCAATCCCAAGTTAGAGAATTCTTGTGCGTTTGGTAAGCCCTGTTGCGAAACGGTTGCGCAGGAGGGGGATCATGGCCTTTGCAACGATCATCTACACCAAGGCTGGCCCGGTGGCCGAAATACGTTTCAACCGGCCGCATCGGTTGAATGCCGTGGTTTCCGAATTCTACGCCGAGATCCTGATCGCGCTGGACGACGCCGAAAGCGACAGCGACATCCGCTGCATCGTTCTGACCGGCGAGGGGCGCGCCTTCTGTGTCGGGGCGGATCTGAAAGAACACGGCGCGGCGACGCGAACCGAACTTGAGAAGCTGGAATATCTCCGGCTTGCCAATGATGTTTGCGAACGGATCTACAAACATCCCAAGCCGGTGATCGCCGCGGTGAACGGTTTTGCGCTGGGGGCGGGCGCGGAAATGTCGTGTTCGGCCGATTTCATCGTCATGAAGGCCAGCGCGCAGATCGGCTTTCCCGAGATTTCCATTGGCACCCATGTCGGCGGCGGCGTGACCGGCATCCTGCCGCGCCTTGTCGGCCTTGCACGGGCGCGCGAACTGATCTTCACCGGGCGGCGCATCGACGGCGAGGAAGCGCTGCGCATCGGCCTTGCCACGCGGGTCTTTCCCGATGACAGCTTTGCCGGGAACGTGGCCGCCTTTGCCCGCGAAATCGGCGCCAAGGCGCCTTTTTCCATGCGCTTTGCCAAGGAACATCTCAACGATGGCCAACGCGACCATACCGCACGGCTGATCACCGAACTTGACGCGCTGCGCAGCTGCATGCTCACCGAAGACTGGCAGGAAGGCGTCGATGCCTTCGCCGAGAAACGCACACCCGTATTCAAGGGCAGATAGGCCATGACCGACGCACTCAACTCCATCTTCAAGGCGAATTCGGTCGCCATCATCGGCGCGTCGAACGACCCTTCCAAGCGCGGCAACCAGGCGATCCGCAAACTGCGCGCCGACGGATACGGTGGCGCGATCTTCCCCATCAACCCCAAGGCGGACGAGATCATGGGCCTGCCGGCCTATGCCAGCGTTCTCGATGTGGAAGGCGCCATCGACCTGGTTCTGGTCTGCACGCCGGCAAAAACGCTGCCGGCGATCCTGGCACATTGCGGGCAAAAGGGTATTCCGGGCGCGGTCGTGCTGGCCGCGGGGTTCTCGGAGATCGGTGCCGAGGGTGCCGAAATCGCCGCAGCCACCCTGGCGGCGGCCCGCAAACACAATGTGCGGCTGGTCGGACCCAACACCAACGGCGTCTTCAACCTGCACAACCGCATGAACCTGGTCGGCGTGCAGGATGTCGAGCCCGGGGCTATCGGAATCTGCAGCCAGTCCGGCAACATGATGCTGGGCCTTGTCACCGAAGCCAGGCGCCGGGGCGGCGTCGGGTTTTCGTCCTATGTCGGCGTCGGCAACCAGCTTGACGTGAACCTGGCGGAATATCTGCGCTATTTCGGGGATGACGACGACACCGGGGTGCCGCTGTTCTATGTCGAGGGGTTCCAGGACGGCCGCGCCTTTCTGGATACCTGCCGCGAGGTGACGCAGAAGAAACCCGTCGTCATATACAAGTCCGGCCGGACCGAGGCGGGCCAGGCCGCGGCCAGTTCGCACACCGGGTCGCTGGCGTCGAGTTTTGCGCTGACCCGCGGGCTGTTGCGGCAGGCGGGGGCGACGGTTGTCGAACAGTCGGACAAGATTCTGTCGATTGCCGAGGGCCTGTCGAAGATGCCCGTACCGGCGGGCGGGCGCGTGGCGATCCTCGCCGATGGCGGCGGCCATGCCACGGTGACGGTGGATGCGCTGGTCGATTCCGGTGTCGAACTGGCGCGGCTGTCGGCGGCCACGACGTCGCGCCTGCGCGCTCTGCTTCCCGCCGCGGCGTCCTGCGTCAACCCGGTGGATGTGGCTGGCGGCACCGATAACGACCCTTCTGTTGCCGCCGCCTGCGCCGCGGCGATCCTGGCCGACGAAGGTGTCGACATCCTCATGGTGGTTGGCATGTATGGCGGTTTTGCCGCGCGGTTCAATCCGGCGCTTCTCGACAATGAGATCGACACGTCGCAGCGCCTGGCGCGGCTCGCCGGAGAGTACGGCAAACCCCTGTTGGTACAAAGCGTCTATGCCGCGCTGCGCACCAGACCCATCGAGACCCTGAAACAGGCGGGCATCCCTGTCTTTGTGTGGCCCGAACCGGCGGTACGCTGCGTTTGCGAACTTATCGGCTATGCCCGTGCACGGCGGCGAAACGCGACCGCTCCGCTTGTTTTGCCGGATGGGCCAATCGCCGAAGGTCTGGAAATCCTCGGCACGATCCGGTCCGAAGGCAGGATCGCCTTTTACGAGCACGAGGCCAAGGCCCTGCTGGCGGTCTATGGCGCACGGGTGCCGGGTGAGTTCCTCGCGCACAGCGAAGATGACCTGGCCGGTGCCGCCGAACGGCTTGGCGACGGCCCCGTGGCGATGAAGATCGTCAGCCGGGACATCCTGCACAAGTCCGACGCAGGCGGGGTCAGGCTGAATGTCGCGGGCGAGGCGGCGATGCGCGCCGCCTTTGCCGAGATCATGGCAAATACCCGCGCCCATGACGCCGATGCCGATCTGCACGGGGTGCTGGTGGCGCCCATGGCGCAACCGGGGGTAGAGATCATCATCGGTGTCGTGCATGACCCGATGTTCGGCCCGGTGATGATGTTCGGCCTTGGCGGCATCTTCGTCGAGGTGCTGAAGGATGTGTCGTTCCGCGCCCTGCCGATGAGCCGCGCCGACGCGCATGAAATGGTGTGCGAAATCCGCGCGGCCGGGATTCTCGACGGGGTGCGCGGGGCGCTGCCAGTGAACAGGGATGCACTGGTCGATCTGATGATGACGGTCGCGCACCTGGCGCTGGCCCATCCCGAGATTGCGGAGATCGACCTCAATCCGGTGATCCTGCGCGCCGACGGCTACGATATCGCCGATGCCCGGATGATCCTTGGCCGGGAAGATCGCAGCCGGGATCAGGCCCCGCGACCTGCTTCATGCTGACGATACCCTGATCCGCGTGCGCAATCGCGTTCGGCGGGGCGAGAGGCGGGGGTCAAAACGGTATCCATGACCGGGCAGAGCACCGCCGCCCTGCCAGAATGGCCCTTGCACGCGCTCTGCGGCGACCAAGCCGCCCAAGAGCTGGCAGCCGGGTTGGTGGAACAAGGGGCGCGGCATTGTGCATCTGCCGTCGGAATGCCGGCCATGCCGAGTTCTTCCGGGTTGCTTTCGCGGCTCAACCGCAGCAATGGCGAACGAACTGTCATGAAGTTTCGGGCGCAAGCCGGGCGGGCAATATGGTCGCCACCCCGCCCGCCTGGCATTCATGATGACGGCCCCGAATTGATTGATTCCGACGGGTTTGATGTTTAAATGCCATGATTGAAACAAAACATGAACAATCCATGTCATGGCCATGCGGTTTTCGGATGTCTTCCCGCTCACTGTCTCCCGCTATCATGAGGTGGCCGGGGCCGGGAGCTTTTGTTTCGCGGGGATTGCCTGCGGGCTGGTGCATGGGCCTGCGATGTGGTTTGTCGAAGGTTGGCAGGGCGAAGCGATCAATCCGCTTGGTTTGCTACCTTATTGCAATCCCCATAACCTGCTGATTGGCAAATGCGGCAATGCGGCCGATCTGTTGGCGGCGACGGAAGAGGCATTGCGATCCGGGGCAGTTTCAATCGTCGTGTCCGAAATTACCCGGCCCCTGACGTTGACCGCCGGACGCAGGTTGCAACTGGCGGCGGAAGCCGGCGGAACAACGGGCCTGATGATCGTACCCGATGGGATGGGCAGCAATGCCGCCCAAACGAGATGGCAGGCCGCGCCCCTGTATGGCGAAGGGGACTCGACTCTGATGCGCTGGACCATTACCAAGAACAAATCAGGAACATTAAGCGCTTGGAATATGCGTTGGGATGACGAAACGCATCGTATCACTGTGGTTTCCGAGGTTGGCCTGCGAACGTCTCTTGCGGCACGAGCCTTGTGAAGGGCCATTTGCCGTCACTGCCCGGATCAGCAATGCGGACCGCCTGATCTGCCTGAATGCCAATGCCGAACAGGCCGGGCTTTGCGAAGGCATGGGTCTGGCCGATGCGCGGGCCTTGTGCCCAGACCTGCGAACCCGCGTGCAGGATATGCGTAAGGATCAGCGGTTTGTTGAGGGTCTGGCGCGATGGGCCACCCGATACTGCCCCTGGGTTGGTCGCGACGGCCCGGACGGGTTGCTGCTCGACATCACCGGATCGGCCCACCTGTTCGGCGGTGAAGAAGCCATTGCCGATGACATGCGCCTGCGTCTGAAACGGTCCTGCCTGTCGGTCAGAATAGGTATCGCCGATACGCGCGGCGCGGCTTGGGCCCTGGCCCGTTACGGTGAAGGAATTGCCCCTGTCGGCCAACCGTTGAAGGCCATGGGTGCGTTGCCGGTTGCCGGCCTGCGCATCGCTGAACGGGAAGATATCGCCCTTCAGCGCTTGGGCATAAAACGGATAGGGCAACTTGCCGGGCTTGCCCGGTCCACATTGGGGCAACGCTTCGGCGCCTCTGTGCTGATGCAGCTTGACCGGGCCCTGGGAAAGCAGCCTGAAAGCATTTCGCCAGATGCGCAGCCTACGACCTATTCGGCGCGGCTTAGCCTGCCTGACCCTATCGGGCTGACCAAAGATGTGATGGCCGGGGTTGGCCGGCTGCTCCCTTCGGTTTGCGCCAAGCTGGCCGAAAATGAAACAGGTGCAAGGGCTCTTAACCTGACCTGTCGCCGGGTGGATAAATCGGATCTGATCGTCGAGCTGCATCTTGCCCGCCCCTTGCGTGACCCCAGGCGCATGCTGCTTCTGTTTGAACGGGGCGTGGCTGATCTTGATGCCGGTTTTGGCATCGACCAGCTGCGGCTGGAAGCCACACAGGTTGAGCCTCTGCCCGCCGAACAGATCACCCAATGCCGCCCAAACGGGCAAGATGGGCTTCATGACCTTATGACGAGGCTGGGCAACCGTATCGGGTTGGAAAATATCCTCCGGTTTCTTCCTGCCGACAGCCATATTCCCGAACACGGTTTCATAATCGCACCGGCAGCGTGGTCAGAGGCGGCCGGAACGTGGGTTGCGATGTCGCCGCGCCCGATTCGCATGTTTCCGCCAGAACACATAGCCGGCAATGACCGGCGCCCGCCTCGCCATTTCAGATGGCGGCGGATGGTTTTTACGGCCGCCCGTTGCACCGGCCCGGAACGGATTGCACCGGAATGGTGGCTGGATGATGAAAACTGGCGGCACGGGGTAAGGGATTACTGGAAAGTGGAAACCCGGCAGGGCCGCAGGCTCTGGATGTTTTACACACCACAACATCCCGGATGGTATGTTCAGGGAGAGTTTGCATGACCTATGCGGAACTCTGCTGCACCAGCAATTTCACCTTCCTGACCGGCGCATCACACCCCGAAGAACTGGTGATCCGCGCCGCCGAGCTGGGATTATCCGCTGTCGCTGTCACGGATCGGAATTCCTTGGCCGGAGTGGTGAGGGCCTATGCGGCGCTCAGGGAACTCGGGCGGGACTCCGGGGGGCAGATTGCCATCCGTTCAAACCTGCAAATTGATCACAGCAGCCGCCAACAGCTTGAAAGCGCCGGCGTGGAGCGGCCTGCCACAGCGCAACTGCCCAGGCTGATCGTCGGGGCAAGATTGGTCTTGCAGGACAGCCCGGTTGAATGGGTCGCCTTGCCGCGTGATCGCAAGGGTTATGAACATCTGTCCCGGTTGCTCACGCTTGGAAAACGCCGCGCCGAGAAAGGCGGCTGCCTGCTCTTTCACAAGGATGTGCTGGGCGGCGCGGCAGGTATGATCCTGATTGCCCTGTCGCAGAAGAAAGACCGTAAGGTTGCGGATCATATCAGGGCAATGGCCAGATGTTTTCCGACCAGTGCCTATCTGGGATGTGCGCCGCGTTATGATGGTAGCGACCAGAGGCATTTCAATCAGTGCCTGGCCCTCTCTCACCTGACCGCCGCGCCGATGGTTGCAGTTGGGGATGTGCTCATGCATCACGGTTCGCGCAGGCAACTGGCCGATGTGCTGACCTCAATCCGGGAAGGTTGCAGGATTGATGAAATCGGCACTCGTGCCTTGCCCAATTCCGAACGCCGATTGAAAGCGGCGGCTGATATGGCGCGGCTATTCCACAAGCATCCCGCCGCCATTAAGCGCACCCAGGAAATTGCCGATAAATGCAGCTTCTGCCTGTCAGAGCTTTCCTACGAATACCCCGATGAGATCAGCAACGGCGAAGCACCACAGGCACGGCTGAAACGGCTGACGGAAGAGGGGTTGAAGCGCCGATACCCAAACGGTGTTTCCGGTCGCGTGCGCGGGCTGGTACGAAAGGAACTGGCATTGGTCGAAACCCTGGGCTTCGCCGCCTATTTTCTGACCGTCAATGACATCGTGGGTTTTGCGCGATCGCAGGGCATCCTGTGCCAGGGGCGCGGTTCAGCGGCCAATTCCATTCTTTGTTATGCCCTCGGGATCACCGATGTGCCGCCCGAAGTCATCTCAATGGTGTTTGAGCGGTTCATGTCCGAACACCGGGGCGAGCCTCCTGATATTGATGTGGATTTTGAGCATGAACGCCGAGAGGAGGTCATCCAGCATATCTATGAGAAATACGGGCGTCACCGCGCCGGTCTATGTGCCACCGTCATTCACTTTCGTACCCGTGCCGCCATCCGCGAGGTAGGCAAAGTCATGGGATTGTCCCAGGATGTGCTTGGCCGTCTGTCCGGGCAGATCTGGGGGTCGTTCCGGGGCGGTGTGGATACAGGCCGCGTCAGAGAGATTGGCCTTGATCCGACGGATCGCCGCCTTGCCCAGACCCTGCGGCTTATCGGCGAGATCATTGGCTTTCCGCGCCATCTTTCGCAGCATGTGGGCGGCTTTGTCATTACCAAAGGGCGGCTGGATGAACTGTGCCCCATCGAAAATGCAGCCATGGATGACCGTACCATTATCGAATGGGACAAGAACGACATTGACACCCTTGGTATTCTGAAAGTTGATGTTCTCTCGCTGGGGATGCTGACCTGTATCCGCAAATGCCTTGATCTGATCGCGTTTCACGGCGGCCCCGATCTCGATATTTCCAGCATCCCGCAAGAAGATGCCGAAACCTATGACATGCTCTGCGCCGCGGATGCGATCGGGGTGTTTCAGGTGGAAAGCAGGGCGCAGATGAGCTTTCTGCCCCGGATGCGGCCCCGCACCTTCTACGATCTGGTGATTGAAGTGGCGATTGTACGCCCCGGCCCTATTCAGGGTGGAATGGTTCATCCCTACATCAACCGCCGTCAAGGCAAGGAAGCCGTTTCATTTCCTTCGGGTGAATTGGAAAAGGTCCTGGGTAAAACCTACGGGGTGCCATTGTTTCAAGAACAGGCCATGCAGGTTGCCGTGGTTGGCGCAGGCTTTACCCCCGAAGAAGCCGACCATCTGCGCCGGTCACTGGCGACATTCCGCAAGATGGGCACCATCGGAACCTTCCGGGACCGGTTCATCACCGGCATGCTCGATCGCGGCTACGAGGCGGATTTCGCCGATCGCTGCTTTTCACAGATCGAGGGCTTTGGTGAATATGGGTTTCCCGAAAGCCACGCAGCGGCATTCGCGATGCTGGCTTATGTATCGGCATGGCTGAAATGCCATCATCCTGCGGCCTTCGCCTGTGCTTTGCTCAATTCACAGCCTATGGGGTTTTATGCTCCGGCCCAGATTGTGCGGGATGCTCGCGAACATGGCATCGAAATACGGCCTGTTTGCGTGAACCGCTCGGGGTGGGACAATCATCTGGAAAAGCGTCCCGATGGGCGGCTGTCCCTGCGGCTTGGATTTCGCCAGATCAAAGGCATGAAACAAGAGGATGCAGCGTGGATCGTGTCGGCCCGAGGCAACGGGTACCGGGATGTTCAAGGCCTCTGGCATCGGGCAGGGATCGGCGCCAGCGGTCTGGAACGGCTGGCCGAGGCCGATGCGTTTACCGGAATGGGAATGACCCGCCGCGATGCGCTTTGGCAAGTCAAGGCGATCCGCTCAGACAGCCCGCTGCCTCTCTTTTGTGATCCCGTGGACGGGGAAGCAATAACCGAACCACAGGTTGACCTGCCCGCAATGAACCTCGGTGAAGAAGTCGTTGAAGATTACCTCTCCTTGCGCCTGTCGCTCAAAGCGCATCCGGTCGAGTTGCTGCGGCCTGATCTGAGCGATACGACGCCGCATGGAGAGCTTGCTACAGCCCCGTTGGCGCCACTCTCGGTCTGCGGGCTGGTCATCACCCGCCAACGCCCCGGAACCGCATCTGGCGTGATATTTATGACGCTCGAAGATGAAACAGGTGTCGGCAATATCGTTGTCTGGCCGAAAGTGTATGAACGATTCCGCCGCGCCGTCATCGGCGGGCGATTGTTGCGGATCACCGGCCATCTGCAACGGGAAGGCGCCGTCGTGCATGTAATCGCCCAACATGTGCAGGATTTATCCCATAAGCTCGCGGCCCTTGGCCACCCGATGCAAGGCGTTATCGGTGAAACCCTGCCGCAAGCGGATGACGCGCCGCGCTCAGGGCCGCAACCGGTCACGGGCCGTGCCTTCCACCCAAGAGATCAGGCAAGGAAACTGTTTCCCAGCCGGGATTTTCACTGAACCCCCTGGCAAACGGGCATTGGCGGGATTGCCTGCGCGGCGCCGGTTCGCCAATATCCGTGATCCGGCAGATCCGGCCGGCTTCTTCTCGATGTCAGTCTGCGGCGCGGATGCACAGGCGGATACGGAGCCAGTTCTGCCGCCATTCACCCGCTCTGGCGGTGCCCGGCTGACACGGCAGTCCACCCGCCCTCGCTTGCCTTCGACCCGACCCCGAGTGACGGCAGCCTGCCGAATGGCGTTTCGAAAAACCTCAATCGCCAAAACCCTGCCATGCCTTCGGCGCTCTCGGGCCTTTCAAGATGCGTGATGGCCAGGTATTTCCCGAAACGGATCAACCTGCATTTTCACCAGATTTCGCCATTTATCGCCCCCTATCGGTGCTTGCAGCACCAGACACTGGTCCCTATATACCCCACGAAGCCGGTCAGGGCTGCCCCTGATCAGAACATTGGGATCGGGGCTCAGAGGCCGCAGTCGGGTCTGCGCCCCAAAATATCGCCGAAGGAAAAGGATTACATAAATGGCCAAAGTCATCGGGATTGACCTCGGGACCACCAACTCTTGCGTTGCCATCATGGATGGTTCCAAACCCCGCGTCATCGAAAATTCGGAAGGCGCGCGCACGACGCCCTCGGTCGTCGGTTTTACCGATAATGAGCGTCTGGTCGGCCAACCGGCCAAACGCCAGGCAGTCACCAACCCCACCAATACCATCTTTGCCGTCAAACGCCTGATCGGCCGCCGCATGGGCGAGCCCGAAGTGGAAAAGGACAAGAAACTCGTTCCCTACACGATTGTCGATGGCGGCAATGGCGATGCCTGGGTCGAGGTCAAGGGCGACAAATATTCACCGTCGCAGATCTCGGCCGTGATCTTGCAGAAGATGAAGGAAACCGCCGAATCCTATCTGGGTGAATCGGTCACCCAGGCGGTCATCACCGTGCCGGCCTATTTCAACGACGCCCAGCGTCAGGCCACCAAGGACGCGGGCAAGATCGCCGGCCTCGAGGTGCTGCGCATCATCAACGAACCGACGGCGGCGGCGCTGGCTTACGGGCTCGACAAGAAGGAAACCAAGACCATCGCGGTCTATGACCTTGGCGGCGGCACCTTCGATATCACCATCCTGGAAATCGACGACGGCCTTTTCGAAGTCAAGTCGACCAATGGCGACACGTTCCTCGGCGGCGAAGATTTCGACATGCGCATCGTCAACTATCTGGCTGATGAGTTCAAAAAGGAACACGGCGCCGATCTCACGCTCGACAAGATGGCGCTTCAGCGGCTGAAGGAAGCTGCCGAAAAGGCCAAGATCGAGCTGTCGTCGAGCCAGCAGACCGAAATCAACCAGCCGTTCATCTCGATGGACAAGAATTCCGGTCAGCCGCTTCACCTGGTGATGAAACTGACCCGCGCCAAGCTGGAAAGCCTGGTCAGCGACCTGATCAAGAAGTCGATCAAGCCCTGCGAAGCCGCTTTGAAAGACGCAGGCCTGTCCAAGGGCGATATCGACGAAGTGGTTCTGGTCGGCGGCATGACCCGTATGCCCAAGGTCATCGAAGAGGTGTCCAAATTCTACGGCAAGGAACCCCACAAGGGCGTGAACCCCGATGAGGTCGTGGCGCTGGGCGCCGCCATTCAGGCCGGCGTGCTCCAGGGTGACGTCAAGGACGTGGTGCTGCTCGACGTGACGCCTTTGTCGCTGGGTATCGAAACCCTGGGCGGGGTCTTCACCCGCCTGATCGACCGCAACACCACGATCCCGACCAAGAAATCGCAGATTTTCTCGACCGCCGAAGACAACCAGAACGCCGTGACCCTGCGGGTATTTCAGGGCGAACGTGAAATGGCCGGCGACAACAAGATGCTGGGTCAGTTCAACCTTGAGGAAATTCCGCCCGCGCCGCGCGGCATGCCGCAGATCGAGGTTACCTTCGACATCGACGCCAACGGTATCGTCACGGTGAAGGCCAAGGACAAGGGCACCGGAAAGGAACAGGCGATCACCATTCAGGCCTCTGGCGGTCTGTCGGATGACGACATCGAAAAGATGGTCAAGGACGCCGAAGCCAATGCCGAAAGCGACAAGGCCCGCAAGGAGCTGGTAGAGGCCAAGAACCAGGCCGAAAGCCTGATCCATTCGACGCGCAAAGCGCTCGAGGAGCATGGTGACAAGGTTGACGGATCCACCGTCGAGGCGATCGAGCTTGCCATCGGCGCGCTCGAAGAGACGCTGAAATCCGATGATGCCGGCAAGATCAAGGGCGGTATTCAGAATGTCACCGATTCGGCCATGAAGCTCGGCGAAGCGATCTACAAGGCCAGCCAGGCCGAAGCCGCCGCCAAGGAAGACGGCGAAGACGATGGCCCGCGCGGCGTTGACGACGACATCGTCGATGCCGATTTCGAAGACCTTGGCGACGACAAGAAACGCAAGTAAACGCGGTCGCAACACTATGGCCGGCCTGATTTCCATCGGGTCGGCCTGACGCGTTCCTGAGAAGGGATCATCAATGGCGAAACGCGATTACTATGACGTTCTTGGCGTCAAGCGCGGGGCATCGGCGGACGAGATCAAGAAGGCCTACCGCTCGAAGGCCAAGATGCTTCACCCCGATCGCAACAAGGACAAGCCTGAAACCGAGGCCCAGTTCAAGGAGGTGAACGAGGCCTATGACGTCCTCAAGGATGACAACCGCAAAGCCGCCTATGACCGATATGGACATGCCGCCTTTGAAGGCGGAATGGGTGGCGGCGGGCCGCGCGGCGGTCAGGGGCAGGGTGATTTCGCCTCTGCCTTCTCGGATGTCTTCGAGGATCTGTTTGGCGATTTCATGGGTGGCCAGCGGGGCGGCGGGCGCAACCGCGCGCAGCGCGGCTCTGACTTGCGCTACAATCTTCGGGTAACGCTCGAAGAAGCCTTCCGGGGCATGCAGAAGTCAATCAATGTGCCGACTTCGGTTTCTTGTGACGTGTGCAGCGGCACGGGTGCGGAAGGTGGTGCCCAACCGCAGACCTGCCCGACCTGTTCGGGCATGGGCAAGGTGCGCGCTCAGCAAGGCTTTTTCACGGTCGAGCGAAGTTGTCCGACCTGTGGCGGACTTGGCCAGACCATCAAGAACCCCTGCAAGACTTGCCATGGCGCGGGCCGCATCGAAAAAGAGCGTACGCTGTCCGTCAATATCCCCGCCGGAGTGGAAACCGGCACCCGCATTCGTCTGGCGGGTGAAGGCGAGGCGGGCCTGCGCGGCGGGCCTTCAGGCGATCTCTACATCTTCATCGAAGTTCGCGAACACGCGCTTTTCCAGCGTGAAGGTGTCAATCTCTACTGTCGCATCCCGGTCTCGGTAACGACAGCCGCGCTTGGCGGTGAGGTCGAGGTTCCAACGATTGACGGCGGCCGCAGCCGGGTGAAAATTCCGGCAGGCAGCCAGACCGGCAAACAAATGCGGCTCCGCTCCAAGGGTATGCCCGCGCTGCGCGGCGGCGGCAGCGGCGACATGCTGATCGAGATTTCCGTGGAAACGCCGGTGAATCTGACGTCGCGGCAACGCGAACTGCTGCGGGAATTCGAGCGGCTGGGCGAAGACAACAACCCCGAAAGCTCGTCTTTCTTTTCCAAGGTCAAGAACTTCTGGGAAGGCATGAAACACTGACGCCGGGCGCATTGGCGACATGCGGGGGCAAGTTGCGCCCTCTTGGCGTGTCTCGCGCAACAGCAAGATTGCCGGTCAGGCACAAGGCAAGTCGGACCAACGAAACGCTGCATGGCGTTTCGTCAAAAACCTGAATCGCCAAAGCGCTTCAGCCGGATTTGTTTGCCCGGGCGATTTCCTCTTGCGTCGTTGCAAGATCGGCCAGAATGGGGCAGTCGGGCCGGTGGTCTCCGGCGCAAGCATCGACCAGATGCGCAAGTGTTGCGCGCATCTCTGTCAACTCCGCGATCTTCCTGTCGATCCGGCCCAGATGCTCTTCGGCGATCTGCTTGACCTCCGCGCTGGTGCGGTGGTCGTCCTCGTAGAGCTTCAGAAGGTTCCGGCAATCCTCGATGCTGAAGCCGAGCGCGCGGGCGCGGCCGAGGAATGCGAGCTTATGCACATCGCCGTTGCGGAAACTGCGGTAGCCATTGGCGCTGCGCAGCGGCTTGACCAGGCCGATGTCCTCGTAATAGCGGATCGTCTTGGCCGGCAGGCCGGAGCGTTCCGCAACATCGCCGATATTCATGTCGACATCCTCCTTATTCGGCTGGGGCAGGGGATAGTGGGGCAGCGGGGCGCGCCGCCCGTGTCTCGTTCATCGCCGGAGATACGCGGCGGAGCCTGAGCGCGTTGCTCAGCACGAAGACCGAAGACAGCGCCATCGCGCCCGCCGCCAGAACGGGCGACAGCAACAGACCGGACACCGGATAAAGCGCACCGGCCGCCACCGGGATCAGCGCGACGTTGTAACCGAAGGCCCAGAACAGGTTCTGCCGGATGTTGCGCATGGTGCGGGTCGAGACCCGATAGGCGTTCACCACGCCGCGCAGATCGCCCGACATCAGCACCACATCGGCCGATTCGATGGCCACGTCGGTTCCGGTGCCGATGGCAATGCCCACATCCGCGTGGGCAAGTGCGGGCGCATCGTTGATGCCGTCGCCGACGAAGGCCACCTGTTGCCTGCCATCGCGCAGATCGTCAAGTGCGGCGACCTTGCCGTCGGGCAGAACGCCCGCGATCACCCGATCGATGCCGGTTTCCCTTGCAATCGCCTCGGCGGTCTCGCGCTTGTCGCCGGTGATCATGGCGACCTTCAGCCCCAGATCGTGCAGCGCGCCGATGGCGGCCGCGCTTGAGGGTTTGACCGGGTCCGCCACGGCGATCACGGCGGCCACGCGCCCGTCGATGGCGGCAAAAAGCGCGGTGCGGCCCTTTTCGGCCAGGCGCGTTTCGGCCCCGGTCAAGGCGCCGATCTCCAGGCCTTCGCGGGTCATCAGCCGGTCGGCGCCCACCAGAACGTCGCGCCCGGCGACGCGCGCGCGGACACCGTGGCCGGTGATCGACTCAAAGCTCTCCACCTCGTGCCGCGCCAGGTTCTCGACCCGCGCCGCGCGCACGATGGCATCGGCGATGGGGTGTTCCGACTGTTCCTCGACCGCCGCCACCAGCGCCAGAACCTCGGCCCGCTCGAACCCGTCGGCCAGTACCATGTCGGTCAGTTCGGGACGGCCCTCGGTCACGGTGCCGGTCTTGTCGAGCGCCACGACACCCACCCGCGACAGTTGTTGCAGCGCGTCGCCCTTGCGAAACAGCACCCCCATCTCGGCGGCGCGCCCGGTGCCGACCATGATCGAGGTGGGCGTGGCCAGACCCATCGCACAGGGGCAGGCGATGATCAGCACCGACACGCCCGCCACCAGCGCATAGGACAGCGCCGGCGATGGGCCGACGGCCAGCCAGACGAGAACCGTCAGCACCGCGGCCGCGAGGACCGCGGGTACGAACCACAAGGTGATCCGGTCCACCACGCCCTGAATGGGCAGCTTGGCGCCCTGTGCCTCTTCGACCATGCGGATGATCTGCGCCAATGTGGTATCGGCGCCCACGCGCGTGGCGCGGAACTGGAAAGATCCCGTGCCATTGACCGTGCCGCCGGTGACCGGATCGCCCGTAGCCTTGGCCACCGGCACCGGCTCGCCGGTGATCATGCTTTCATCGACATGGGCGCTGCCTTCGGTCACTTCGCCGTCGACGGCGATCCGCTCGCCGGGGCGCACCACGAGGGTGTCGCCGGTGCGGATCCGCTCGATGGCCACGTCCTGCGGTTCGCCATCCACCAGAACCCGCGCGGTGCGTGCCTGAAGCCCGAGCAGTTTCTGGATCGCGGCCCCGGTGCGGCCCTTGGCGCGCGCTTCCATCCAGCGGCCCAGAAGGATCAGAACGACGATCACCGCCGCCGCCTCGAAATAGACCGCGCGCGCGGCTTCCGGCAGCAGGGCAGGGGCGAACAGCGCCACCAGCGAATAAAGATAGGCGGCCGAGGTGCCCACCGCGACCAGGCTGTTCATGTCCGGCGCGCCCTTGAAGAGGGCCGGAAAGCCTTTGGCATAAAAGGCGCGGCCCGGCCAGGCCAGAACGATGGTGGTCAGCACGAACTGGATCATCCAGCTGGTCTGATGCCCGATGGTGCGCCCGATCAGATCGTGCATGCCGGGGACGAGATGCGCGCCCATTTCAAGCGCGAAGACAGGCAGGGCGAACGCTGCGGCCAGCGCGGCTTTCAGGGCCATGGCCCGGGCCTCATCGTCCTTGCGGGCGCTACGATCCTCGGGCGCGGTCTCCTCTGCGGGCTCCGCCGGATAGCCCGCCTCTTCCGCCGCCTTCAGCAAATCCGCAAGCGCCACCGCGCCATCGGCATAGGTGACCGTCGCGGTTTCCGAGGCGAGGTTGACATTGACCTCCAGCACCCCCGGCACCGCCGCCAGCGCCTTGTCTACCCGCCCGACGCAGGAGGCGCAGGACATCGAGCTCACATTCAGACGCACATTGCGCGTTTGCGCCGGATAGCCCGCCTGATCCAGCGCCGACATGATGCCCGAAATCCGCTCCGGCGCATCAATCTGCGCCTGAGCCGTCTCATTGGCGAGGTTGACACTGACGTCACTCACACCCGGAAGCGCGGACAAGGCCCGCTCGACCCGCCCGACGCAGGAGGCGCAGGACATGTTCTGCACGGAAAGCCGAAGGGTTTGGGGGGATGGCATGGGCGACTCCTGAGTGTGTTTGTCCCGTAGATAGGGGTTCCACTTACTGGAAGGTCAAGGGGCAAAAAAAATTCTGTTGCGCCCTTGACCTTCCAGTGGTGGAAGACCTCACCTGAACAGGCATCCGAAGGAGACAGGCATGACCAGATTGAGCGTTCCCGACATGAGTTGCGGCCATTGCACCGCTGCGATCGAAAAAGCGATAAAGGCCATCGACCCGACCGCCAGGGTTTCCTGTGATCTTGGCACGCATATTGTCGAGGTGGAGAGCTTCTTGAGCGAGCGCGCCGTGTCCGAAGCCATTCGCGATGCGGGGTATACGGTAAGCACACCGGCGGCGACCTGATCCGCGACAGGTGGCGGAACGGGCGGATGAATGCCGACAGGATGCGCCGCCGATAAGGTTTGGCGGTCTTTCAGCCTGTGTTGGCCTTGGCCGCACTTTGTTCGGTCTGTCTTGACAGTTGCACCGCGAGAATCCCCGCCGCAACGATGGCGACACCGATGGCATCGGCAGGCCCCAGCCGTTCACCAAGCAACGCCGCGGCCACCATGACACCAAAGAACGGGTTGAGAAAGTGGTAGGTCGCCGCCCGCACCGCACCGATGCGCGCCACCAGCCGGAACCAGACCCAGGTAGCCAAGAGCCCCGGAACCAGCGTCGTATAGATGAAGGCAAGGCCCAGGCGCGGCGTCCAGTTGACCGGCATCCCGCGTTCGGTCGCAACCGCCGCGACCCCCAGCAGCGCCGCGCCGACGAACATCTGCAATCCGACGATCATCAATACGTTGCCCGACCCCGAAGCCCCGCGCACCGTCAGCGTGGCCACCGCCAGCGCCAGTGCGCCGGCGCCGCAAAACACGATACCCGCGATGCTGACGCCGCCGGAAAACCGCGACCCCATGATGATCGCCACACCGACAATTCCGGCAATCAATCCGCCAATCCCCAGCGGGCGGATCCTCTGGCCCATGTAAACCCATCCCAGAAAGGCCGCGAGCAAGGGCATCGTCGAGGCGATGATCGCCGCCAGTGACGCCTCTATCCACTGCATGGCGACGAAATTGAGCCCGAGGTAAAGCGCGTTCTGGCACAGACCGAAAACCACCACCGATCGCCATTGCCGCCGGCCAAGCCGCCAGCTCTGGCCGAGCGCCGCCGCGATGGCGACACCGATCAGGCCGGAAATCAGGAATCTCAGCGCCAGCGCCGTCATCGGTGGCGCATCGGCCACGATCATCCGCGCCGAGGTGAAGGCAGAGGACCACATGAAGGCAAAAGCCAGGCCCATCAGTATAGAACGAAAGTCCATTTTGTCCCCGCGGCGGCATCGGTTCAGACCCTGGCCTATCTGCACCGGGAACGGGGCGGGTTCAAGCCGGTCCTTCTGACCTCCGATCAGGCGCATCCCGATGCCAACAAGAAGCGCACAGCTTCCGGGGCGTCGCTGTGTCAGGCCATTACAACAAAGGGCCGCCCGAAGGCGGCCCGAATTCTAGCGCGAACGGCCCCGAGGGGGCCGCGTTCCGTCAGCCGTTGACGCTTTCTTTCAGCGCCTTGGCGATGGAAACCTTTACCACCTTGTCGGCTGCCTTCATCATGGTTTCGCCCGTCGCCGGGTTGCGCACCTGCCGTTCGGGACGGGCGCGGCACACAACCTTGCCGATACCGGGCAACGTCACGGCGCCACCACTGGAAACCTCACGGGTAACAACAGAGGCAATCGCATCCAGAGCGCCCGAAGCGGTTTTCTTGTCAGAGCCCATTTCCTCGGCCAACGCGGCGACGAGCTGGGTCTTGGTCATTGGTTTGGACATGTCTGTCTCCTCACTGTGCCCCGTTCTTTGGGGGTTCATCCGCGCAATCTAGCGCCATATAGTGTTGCTACACAATCTTTTGTGGCTTATGGCAAGCGTTTTCCGCCTGTTTGTAACGATTTTTGCCAATTTAGAGGAATGCTGTCTCTTCAAAGCTGCGCAATTTGCGGCTGTGGATGCGTTCCAGCGGCATGTCGCGCAATTTTTCCATCGCGCGCACCCCGATCAGAAGATGCCTGCTCACCTGAGTCTTGTAGAAATCCGTGGCCATGCCCGGTAATTTCAACTCGCCGTGCAGGGGTTTGTCAGACACGCAAAGCAGGGTTCCATAAGGCACGCGAAACCGGAAGCCGTTGGCCGCGATCGTGGCGCTTTCCATGTCGAGCGCGATGGCGCGCGACTGGCTCAGCCGTTGTACCGGGCCGGACTGATCGCGCAATTCCCAATTGCGGTTGTCGATGGTGGCGACGGTTCCGGTCCGCATGATCCGCTTGAGTTCATATCCCTCGAGTTTGGTGACTTCGGCCACCGCCTCTTGCAGGGCGATCTGGATTTCCGCCAGCGCGGGGATCGGCACCCAGACCGGCAGATCGGCGTCCAGAACATGGTCTTCGCGAACATAGGCATGGGCGAGGACGAAATCGCCCAGGCTCTGGCTGTTGCGCAATCCGGCGCAGTGCCCGACCATCAGCCAGGCGTGCGGGCGCAACACGGCGATGTGGTCGGTGGCCGTCTTGGCGTTCGAAGGGCCGACGCCGATATTGACCAGGGTTATTCCCTGCCCGCCATCGCGTTTGAGATGATAGGTCGGCATCTGCGGCAGCTTGCCGATCGCCGCAATGGCCGCTTTCGGGTCGGTGATTTCGACATTTCCGGGGCCGACAAAAGCCGTGTAGCCCGATTCCGGGTCGGCCAGCGCCGTGCGCGCGAAGGCCTCGAACTCCTCGACATAGAACTGGTAGTTGGTGAACATCACATGGTTCTGGAAATGCGCCGGATCCGTCGCCGAATAATGCGACAGCCGCGCCAGCGAATAATCCATCCGCTGTGCGGTGAACGGGCCCAGATGGCCCGATCCGTCAGGATTGGGCTTTGCCGTGCCGTTGACGATGTCGTCATTGGTGGTGGACAGATCCGGCACGTCGAACACATCCCGCAGCTGAAAATCCAGAACCCCCTCCTGCGGAACGGAAACGGACGCGTCCGACCAAAGCGCGAAATGCACCGGAATGGGTGTCGTGCTCGGGCCGACGAAAACCGGCACGCCGTGGTTGCGGATCAGCAAGTCGATCTGTTGTACCAGATAGTTGCGGAAAAGACCCGGCCGCGTGATCGTGGCGGCATAGATACCCGGCACCGCGACATGGCCAAAACTGAGACGGCTGTCGGATTTGGCATGGCTGGTCGTGGTGATCCTGATTTCGGGGTAGAACGCCCGTATCCGCGCCGTCGGGCGCGCCCCGCCAAGCGCTTCGGTGAAGCGATCGAACAGGAACCGTGTTGCTTCCGCATGAAGCGCCTCGAGGCGCGAAACCGCGGCTTCGGCATCGACAAAAGCTTCGGGCGCGGCCATTGGCGGCGTCTCGACTGGCAGTTCGGCGGATTTGTTCATTCAATCAACTCTGTCAGCTGAAACCGGGTCACATCGACAAGACCCCTGTCGGAAATGCGTAACTCGGGGATGACGACCAGCGCCAGCAGCGAATGCTGCATATAGGCGTTGTTGAGCGTACAGCCACATTCGGCCATCGCCGCAACCATGCGCGTCGCATTGGCGGCGACATCCTCGGCGGGCGCGTCGGACATGAGCCCGGCGATTGGCAGCGGCACCCGCGCGGTTTCCGCGCCGTCGCGCCAGACAGTGACGCCACCGCCGATTTCAGCCAGAGTGTTGGCCGCGCATGCCATCATGCCGCGATCAGTGCCGACAACGATCATGTGGTGGCTGTCATGGGCGACGGTCGAGCCCATGGCCATCCGCCCGCGATAGCCGAAACCCGAAACCAGCGCATTGACCACCTGGCCTGTGGCGCGGTGGCGTTCCACCAGCGCGATCTGCGCCACATCGCGCGCCGCGTCAGGCTCGATCCGGCCGTCACTGACCGGCATCAAGACGCGCAGCGCCCTGGTAGGGGCCTGGTTTTCGACCACACCGATCACGCGGGCGGCCACTTCTCTTGCCCCCTCGGGTGCGGTGATGACGAAATCGTCCGCCGAGAGACGGCGCCCGAGCCTGACCGTTTCGCGGGCGGATCGAGGCCAATCGTAATGCGGGCAGGTGACGGTGATCTTGCCAGCCTCGGCGACTGTCCGCCCGCGCGCGATCACCCGGTTGATCGGCAGGGTTCGCAAATCCGAAGTCAGGATCACATCGGCGCGCCTTCCGGGCGCAATAGAGCCTAATTCACGCTCCAGCCCGAAATGGCTGGCGGTGTTTATCGTGGCCATCTGCAACGCTATCAGCGGGTCGCAACCGCACGCAACGGCATGGCGCACCACCCGGTTCATGTGGCCATCGTTCACCAGCGTTCCGGAATGGCAATCGTCGGTACACAGGATGAAGTTGCGCGCATCAAGCCCCTTTTCGGTAATCGCGGTGATCTGGCTTTCCACGTCGTACCAGGCCGACCCGAGCCGCAGCATCGCGCGCATCCCCTGCCGGACGCGGGCAATCGCATCGGCTTCGGACGTGCCTTCGTGGTCATCGGCGGGGCCGCCTGCCGCATAGGCGCGAAACGCAGCACCCAGATCGGGGCTGGCGTAATGGCCGCCGACGGTCTTGCCCGCCTTCCGGGTTTCGGCGATCTCGGCAAGCATCTGCTGGCTGCCCGCGATCACGCCGGGAAAATTCATCATTTCGCCCAGCCCGATGATGCCCGGCCAGGCCATCGCCTCGGCCACATCGTCGGGGCCGATTTCAAAGCCTGTGGTTTCCAGACCAGGGGCCGAAGGCGCGCAGGAAGGCATCTGGGTAAAGATGTTGACCGGCTGCATCAACGCCTCGTCATGCATCATCCGCACCCCGGCCAGGCCCAGCACATTGGCGATTTCATGCGGGTCGGTGAACATTGTGGTGGTGCCATGCGGGATCACGGCGGCGGCGAATTCGGCGGGTGTCAGCATCCCGCTTTCGATATGCATATGCCCGTCGCAAAGACCGGGGATCATATATTGCCCGTCGGCCTCGATCACTTCGGTGTCATTGCCGATGGCGCCGCCCAGATCGGGGCCAATGGCGGCAAAGCGGCCCTCGGCAATGGCGATATCGTGGTCCGGCAGCACTTCGCGGCTATGGACATTCACCCATTGCCCGCCGCGGATCACCAGATCGGCGGGCGCGCGGCCTGCCGCCACGGCGACCAGGCGCGGCGCAGAATCGGCCCAGGATTTCAAAGGAGAGATTGCTTTTTTCATGCCAAAACCTGCCAGAACCGGCGGCGCGCCGCAAGGGCCATCAAGCCGGCCGGTTGGGGATGCGTGGCGCGGCCCTGGCACCGGCCACGGCGTGTCAAAGCGCCAATGCCGCAAACCCGCGTTTGCTGAGCGCGGCATGCAGCGATTGCGCCTGATCGCCCAGCCCGGCATCATGAGAACCGGGCGGCTTTTGCGTGATTTCGCGCAATTCGCCAGCCGCCCCGGCGTTGACGCCGATGCGGGCGGCAACCGCCTGCCAAACCGCGGGATCACGGCCAAGCGCCTCGTAAGGAACGAAAATCACATTCTCGGCCGCGGCCTCGACCCGGTCAAGCGCGCCATAGGCCGCGAGCCATTCGCGAAGCCAGTAATCCAGCCCCATCGGATCGCCCTCCGGGGCCTCGGCGAACAGGAACGGACGGTGCGTCGCGCCGAATTCGTGATGGCCGAGCCATGCCATGTATTGCCGCGTAAAGGGGTCGCTGTCCAGGAACCGTTTGTGCTGCGACAAAAGGCTGGCGGCATGGGCCAGCGGGTCGCGCAGCGGCACCAGGAACACCGCGTCGGGCATGGCCCGGGCCAGCGTTCCGATGCGCAGGATGTTGTTGTTGTTCTTCGATACATAGCGGGCTTTGCCGGTCTTGCGCAGAACCAGCCGGATCAGATCGCGATAGGCATCGACCAATTCGTCGTCCGGACGATGCGGCACCAGCCCGTCGGCGCGGATATAGCTCTTGCCATCGAAGATGCGCCAGAACACCTCGTCGAGTGCCTCTGGGCTCTGGAAATCCACCTCGATCCCGTCGCCGTGGGCGCGCTCGGCCCTGACCCCGGCGGTCTGCCCCTTGCGGCTGATCCGCGCCCAGAGATTGGGGGCCAGAACGAAGGGCATATCGGCATAGGTCAGCGACCCGAATGCGCCGGTACGATGAATTTCACGCATCAGAATCGTCGTCCCCGCGCGGGCCAGGCCGGTGACGAACACATGCCGCCCGGTATCCGCCGGCACCGATTTGAGAAACATGCCGCGCTCGATATCATGCATCATTTCGGCCAGCGCCGGCGATCCCAGCGCCATCCTGTGCAACAACTTGTCGAGCGCCGAATAGTCAGCCACGCGTCACCTTGAGCCGCAGCCAGATATAGGCGACGGAAAACAAGCACAGGACCACGATCACCAGCGGACGCAGCAACTCCGCCAGCCAGGCCTCGAACCCGCCCGGAAAAACCAGCCCCAGCAGGGCGACCGGCGCCAGGGCCAGGCACAGCATCGCGAAAAACAGGATCGACCCCTTGCCGATCACCCAGGAATAGGCTGGCAAGACCCGTTCCTTCCAATGATCCGAAATGCGTTTGCTGCGCAGAACCTGCCCGGATTTTCGCGCCGTCGCGGTCACCGTCCTGATCCGGTCGATCAAGGGCAGGCGCAAGAACGCCTCGCTGGCCAACACGGCG
Source organism: Paracoccaceae bacterium (assembly GCA_020446815.1). GTDB lineage: Bacteria > Pseudomonadota > Alphaproteobacteria > Rhodobacterales > Rhodobacteraceae > Albidovulum. The sequence continues at coordinate 49,426 of JAGRDY010000002.1, read as the reverse complement.
GCGGCCAGTACAAATACCCAAACGATCATTTACTCGGCCGGTTTCCCCGTCGACGCCGATCTTGCCGTCTTGCCCTTGCGGCCCTTCAGCAAACGCTTGATCGGGTAGTAGAGCACCGCAAAGATCGCCAGGAAAATCGACCCGATGACGCCAAGCACGGCGGCAAGCGCGCCCGCGCCGACACCGGGGCCGATATAGGCAAGCGCCGCCGTCGGCATGGCCGACATGACCAGCCCCAGGAAAATGAACCTTTTAAAATTGTCTGACATCGGTCTCACCTTTGTTTCACCCTCACTCATCGCATCCCGCCCCACCCTGTCAACCTACATGGTTCGGGTGTGCCGGTAAACAAGGCTCCTGATGAACGATCGGTGAGTTGAGCCGCCATTTCGCGCGCTTGGGAAAAAATCGACGCTCTGGCCATCTGACGACGCCCGACGCGCAGCGTCATTTCTGTTGGCTGAACGTGGGCTGTTTCGGTTTGATCGCGGCCCCGGAAGGCGCCGCGCTGTGCCGGCCGCGCGCGACGATCTCTTCGACGACAAACAGCGGCCGGGATTTGGCCTCCAGATAGATGCGCCCGACATACTCACCGATCACCCCCAGCACCAGAAGCTGCCCGGACCCGAGTATCAGCACGACGGTCATCAAAGTCGTCCAGCCCTGGATGGCGATGCCGCTGAAATAGCTGTAAGCCGTCCAGACAAACAGGATCAGCCCGAACATCGCGCAGATCAGCGACAGAAAAATCGAAAACCGGAGCGGCGCGATCGAAAACCCCGAAATCGCATCGAAGGCGAACCGTACCATCTTCGAGAATGTGTATTTCGTTTCGCCGGCAAAGCGCGGGTCGCGGTCATATTCGATCGGAACCTGGGTGAATCCGATCCAGCTGACCATGCCGCGAATGAACCGGCTGTGTTCCGGCATCGAATTCAGCACATTCAGCGCACGCCGCGACAACAGCCGGAAATCGCCCGTATCCGTCGGAATGCTGATGTCGGAAAGACGGTCCAGCAACCGGTAGAACAGATGCGCCGAGAAATTCTTGAAAGCCGTCTCGCCTGCACGTTTCGCCCGTTTGCCGTAAACGACGTCGGCACCCTCATCCATCTTTTCCAGCATACGCGGCAACAGTTCGGGCGGGTCCTGCAAATCGGCGTCCAAAATCAGGATACGCGCCCCGCAGCAGGTCTTGAGCCCGGCCGACAGCGCCAGCTGGTGCCCGTGGTTGCGTGACAGGAACACCCCGACGACCGACATATCCTGATCGGCGAAATCCCGGATCAACTGGCGCGTCCGATCACCGGATCCGTCATCCACCAGCACGATTTCAAAATCACCCGGAGCCACGTCTTCACAGACCCTGCGCACCCGCCTGTGCAGTTCCTTCAGCGATCCTTCTTCGTTATAGCAGGGGATCACCACCGACAGAGCGACCGCCGCACTTTCCGGTCCTTGGGCAGGATCGCTTTGCCACATTGCTTGACTCCCGACTTGGCCGCTGGTTCAACGATAAGGGCCTATTGAATATCAAGGTATATTGCACTTTTGGCGGCGGGCAAAGCAAGGACGGGACGCAACGCATGAGAAGCATCGTGGCCTTCGGCGTGACGGGCGGGATTTCGACCGTCATGTGTGTGCTCGTTGGCCTTTTCTCTTATCGCATCATCGGTCTTGCGCCCTTCAACGCCAATCTTGTCGGCTTCTCCGTCGGGTTTTTCATTTCCTATTACGGGCATCGGACCTTCTCTTTCCGTTCGGAAGGGAAAGTATCCCGCTCGATGCCACGGTTTTTCGTTATCGCCGCGACGAACCTGGTGTTGAGCCAGGCAATCGTCTTCACGATTGTCAATGTGATAGGCCGGCCCTACTGGCAGGCACTGGCCATCATGGTCACCATCGTGCCGGCATTCACCTATGTTATGGGCCGGATGTGGGCCTTCAACGATGGCAAGTTCTAGGGTGAATCGTTGCCCGGAACGCAACAAGCGGATCGGCGGCGCAATTCGGCGCGATTTCGCCTGCCACGATCGGGGAATCATCGGCCCGATTCATTCCGCCCGGCTTTCACACTATGCTGACCCTGGTGAAACCAGGTTGCCGGGCAGGGCAGAATGACAGGAACCATTTTCATAACCGGGGGGGCGGGTCTGGTCGGGACCGCCCTGCTCAACCGCCTTCGACAGTCTGACGCACGTCTGAAACTGCTTCTCAGAACCTCTGCATTGAAAGCGCCCAGGGCGGCGCGCGATCAAGTCATCTGGGGCAACCTCGGCGACCCGAGCACCTACGGCGCCAGGTTGAAGGGTGTCGAAACGGTCATCCATCTGGCGGCAACGACAGGCAAGGCCGCGCCTCAAGAGTTCAGGCGTATCAACGTCGACGGTACCGCGGAACTGCTTAGGGCGAGCAAACGTGCCGGCGTGAAAAACTTCCTCTTCGTCGGCTCGATCGCGGCAGGGTACACGGATACCAGGTATTACGCCTATGCGGAATCCAAGCGACAGGCCGAAAAATTGGTCGTGGAATCCGGCCTGCGCTGCGTAATCCTCCGGCCGACGCTGATTCTGGGCCGCGAATCGTCGATCTGGAAAACCCTGACCAAGATCGCGACCTTGCCGGTCGTGCCGCTGTTCGGCGGCGGCAAGGTGTTGGTTCAACCGGTCGATGTCGCCGACGTCGTTCGCGCCATCACCACCATCCTGGAACAGGACTGGTTCGCAGGCGAGACTTTCGAGCTTGGCGGCAAGGATGCGATGCCGATGCGCGCGTTTCTCGATCTTGTGCACCGCTCCTGCGCGGGCGGGCCGGCCCGCTTTCTGCCGATGCCGCTCAAACCCGTTCAGCATCTGCTGGCACTCGTGGAACCCGTGGCGCGCAAATTTCTGCCTGCGACGGCCGGCCAGCTTTGCCTTTTCGCCAATTCCTCGGCTTCGGGCCGGAACCGTCTTTGGGAGGCGCTGGAACCCGACATGCCGACAACCGCCGATCTGGTTGCCCGATTGAGCAAAGTGCGCGTCCCGGCCAGGCCCCAGGAGGCCCCGCGCCAGCCAACGCCCGATGATGTTCTGACCCGCGAAGCACGCATCTTTGCCAACTATATCTGTGGGCGCGGCATTACATCGGATATTTCGGATCACTACCTCAAGGCAGCCAGGACCCTGGCCATCGACCATCAGCCAGCCGACCGGTTCGACCGGATGACCCTGGCCTTTGCCCGGCGTGGTGTGGGTTTTGCCTGGCTAGCCGACAGTTATGCCGCCATCTTCAACAGGGGCGGGATGTTGCGGCGGCGCATGGTTCTCTTGATGAGCATTCTCGAAAACGCCCCGTCAAGTCATGGCCTGTTCGAACAATCCCCCTCGCGCGGTCCGGTTGCAGCGGTATTGAAACTTGGCCTGAGCGGTATCGCCGAAACCGGCGTTCTGGTCATGGCCACGGCAATTTTTGTTCCTGTCCGCATCCTTCTTGCCCTGTCGTCGCCCTTCAACAGATGAAAGTAACGATCATAGGTTCGGGGCCAAGCGGCATGCATTTTGCGCGAACCGCGCTGGAGCGCGGGCAGGCGGTCACATTGATCGATCTGGGCAATCGCGGCCCGCAGCCGCCGCTGAAGGGCAGCGCCTATGCGGCGCTGAAATCGGCATTGCCGGATCCGGTTTCCTATTTTCTGGGTGACGATTACAACGGCGCCGAGCTTCCCGCCGCCCCCGGCGCGCCGCCCAGCGCCTATTACAGGATGCCGCCTTCGAAGGCGCATGTCTTTGCCCGGCCACCCCAGTTTGCACTGACAGAAGACGGGCTGTATCCGCTGATCTCGTTCGCCGCGGGCGGTTTGGCCGAATGCTGGACGGCGGGGGCCTATCCGTTCGATGACACCGATCTGGCCGATTACCCCTTCGGGCATACGGAACTTGCCCCCTATTACGCCGAGGTGGCGCGACGCATCGGCGTGGCCGGGCGTGCCGATGACCTGTCGGGTTTCCTGCCGGTTCATGGACATATGTCGGAACCGATCGCGCTCAACGATGCCTCGGCGTCGCTGCTGACGAAATATGAGCGTAAGCGCCACCGCCTGAATGCCCGCCACGAGATTCGGCTGGGCCGGTCACGACAGGCGGCGCTTTCCTTGGCACTCGGTAGCCGCGACGGCTGCACACGCTGCGGACGCTGCCTTTGGGGCTGCCCGAATGGCGCGCTTTACACACCCGCCCAGACCCTGGCCGATTGCCTTGCCGACCCGCGTTTCACCTATGTTCCCGGCCGCTATGTCAGCCATTTCGACCTTGCCCCCGACGGGCAGATTGCAGCGGTCGTTTCCCACCCGGCGGCGGGCGGGGCCGCGGAACGGCACGGCGCGGATGCCTTTGTGCTCGCCTCTGGCGCACTCAATTCCTCGGCCATCCACCTGCGCACCATCTGGCACGCGCGCCGCGAGACCCCGCGCCTTGGCGGCCTGATGGACAACCGGCAGGTTCTGGCGCCCTTCTACAATCCCGCCATGCTGGGACGCGCCCACAACCCCGCCTCCTACCAGTATCATCAACTGGCGGTTGGCCTGCCCGCGAAAGGCCGGGGCCACTATGTGCACGGCCAGATCACCATGCTCACCAACGGATCGGTTCACCCGGTCATTCAGCAGTTGCCGCTGGGCCTGCGCACATCTCGGCAGGTCTTTGCGGCGCTACGTTCGGGACTTGGCGTGCTCAATGTCAATTTCCACGACACGCGACGGGCCGAAAACTACGTCGCGCTCGATCCAGACCGGACCGACGCAACCGGCACGCCGGTGCTGAAACTGCGCTATCGCCCCACCGAGGACGAGCCCGAACGGATCGCCGGCGCGATGACCGCGATGCGGCGGTTCTTTTTCGATCTGGGCGCGCCGCTGGTGCCTGGCATGGCGCGCATCAGACCCATGGGCACGGGCGTCCATTACGCCGGCACGCTGCCAATGTCGGCGGTCGCGCAGGAACATTCCGTCAATGCCTCCGGCCAGTCCCATGATCACCCGAATCTCTGGGTGGTGGATGGCGCCGCGCTGCCGTTCTTGCCCGCCAAGAACCTGACCTTCACGTTGATGGCGCTGGCCACGCGGGCAGCGTCGAAGATGTTCTGACAAACCCGCCCTGCGCCCTCAAAGACCGTCAACGATCCGGTAACGGGCCAAGCGCCAGCCCGCTGGTATCTTCGGACCACAATGTGCCGACGCCGCTTTCATACCCGCCGACCGACAGTACCTGTTCGATGTCGTGCTCGAGATTCGCGCCGCGATAGCAATCGCCATTCAGTTCGAAATAAATCATGCCCGTCTTGAGGATGATGCGGATCTTCGCGCCCGTACTGTCACGCAACCAGACATAGATCCGTTGCTTGGGGTCCGGCGGCTGCCTGCAGCCGGGGAAAAGCTGCACCACGTTGGTGCCGTTCACGCATAGGGCCGTGCCGCCGAGTTCGGGCAGATCAAGGCAATTGTCGCGTGGCCGAATGTCCTTCATCGCCGCAAGGCAGACATAGGCCGCACCGTCATGAAGGAAAACCGACCCGTCCGCGGGAAAGGCGGGGCAGGCGCGCGGGCTCAGGGAAATCGACTCGGCGTGCCACGGGGTGTTGAACATTTCCCTGAAAATGCCGTGTTGATCATTGTTTTCGTGAAAAACCGTGCGCCCGATCGACCCGCCCCAGGAAAGATCGTCATATTGCAGACCGCCGACAAGCCGGATGGCCCCGCCGTCGTAGCCGGGCAGGGCAGTGGCCCGCGCATAGATCGACCGCGCCAATTCGACATCGCGCTCTGCCGTGGCGGCCAGATCGCTCCACATCTGGCTCGCGGTGATCAGCAAAACGGCACAGACACCCGCAAAAGCAACCTTGCACGCGACGATGTATCGCGAAACGGCCGGAACATGGCGGCCGAGCGTTCGCATCAGGTTGAGGTTGGCCAGGAACGCCGTTGCGATGAAGGTGCCTGCATAGGCAACCGCGCGCGGCGGCAAAAAGGTATCCTTGTAGGTGAACCAGAAGATAAAGGGCGTGATCGTCAGGATCAGGACCGTGCCCAGAACAACCGCCGATGCCCGCCACAAACGGTCGCCAAACCCGACCGGCCCGTCGGGGCCGAAAGCCAGCAGCACGTTAAGCGCCATCGTCAGAAACGCAAGAAACGGCACCAAAACGACAACCAGCTTCAGCCCGAGCGGAATGTAGAGCAGCCCGCCGGTAAAGAAACTGCGGATCATCGCAGGCAGGTCGGCCAGCTTGGCGCGTAATTCCTCTGCATCCGGGCTGTCGAACCGCGTATGGCTGCCGTCGCGCCCTGAAAGGGCGATGAACGTGTCAAGCGAGAAGACATAAAGGAGATAGGCCCCCGCCGCGACCAGAAGGCAGATGCCCAGAATGGCAATCGTCGCGCGAAACGACCGGGCCCGCGGGCTGATCATGCCAAGCAAGGGGATGATAAAGCCGACAATGGCGTAGGGCTGATAGATCGCCAGCGCCAGCGACACCAGCAGGACCGCCAGCGCCATCAGGCCGAACCGCCTGGCCCATCCTGCATCGTCGAACCGGTCGGTCAGCAGATGGATCGACACGACAGACAGCAGGATCGCCAGTTGAAACGCAAACAGATGGCTGTTGAAATGAAGGATATCACCCATGTAGAGGTGATTGGTCGAAAAGACGAAAATCATCACCGTGGCCATCGGCACCGCTGCCTTTTCGGCGACGTGTCTGGCCAGAATCCGGCTGGTCGCGAACATGCACCCGAAGGCCAGCACGATCTGCAACGGCAAAAGCGGCCGTTCCCCCAGAACGTAGCGATAGATCACATCCATGAACCATCGGCCTTCCAGCTCGGCCCATTTGCCAGGTGCCCCGGCAAGGTCGCGCCAGTCATCCGAATTGTTGCCCGCCATCAGCACACCCGATGCCGTGACCGTCAGGTAAACGATCAGGCACAGGATCACCGCATGGGCAAGGCCGAATTGCCGCAAGATCGCCCATCGGCCGGGGGCCGGGTTTTCCATGTTCACGGCCATTTCAATTGCCCTCTGGCCCAGACGTATCGCAATGCGGCAGTTCGGTGAAGAAATCCAGCGGAAGAAGTTCGGCATGGGTCAGAAAGCTGTTATATCGCGCATCAAGGATATTGTCGTATTCGCGCACCGGCGCGCCGGCGGCGCTGATTTCCAGAACCCGCCCCTGTTTGGGCACTGAAATCAGCCAGTTGCCATTTGGCAGCCGCTGGTGGGTTCCCATGATCCAGGAAAAATAGGCCGGGCTGTCGGGCCCCAGCACATAGGATGTCGCGCCTGTCGCCGGGTCGACCTGGAACAGGGTCGACCGGTTGCGATCCGGGTTGTTGGAATAGACGGTAATCGTTCCGTCAGGCTGAAAATCGGGGTCATGCTGCATCAGCCACGGGCCCTGCTGCGACCAAAGCAGCTTGTGCGTGGTCCGGGAAAAGACCGCAATGGTATCGAGATTGCGCAGGCTGACCAGAATGTCCCCGGCCGAAAACTGCGGAAACGCCGCAGCCATGTCCGCTGGCAAAATCTCCACATCATTGGGGTGGAATATATCCTTGAGCGTGTCTGGCGGGGCGTCCTTGTCGAAAACGAACCCCGGCGGGATGGTCAGCCGCATCGCGGCGACCGGATCCTTGGCCAGCACGTCGTCGACAAGGCTGATCTTGTCGGTGATGTCACCGGTTTCGTTGTCGATCCGGATCATGTTCTGATCCTGCGATCCGTCCCATCCGGTCGCCTGCCAGATCCAGAACCCGTCGCCGTCGCGCTCGATCAGATGGTGATAGGTCTTGTCGGTCCGGGTCCAGATCGGACGCCCGCAGGCGTCAAGCCGCGCCACCGCATGGCCGTCGTCGAAATCCACCAGAAGCGATCCGTCAGGCAAAGGCTTGGCGGCATGGACGAACTCGGTGCTCGACCCGCCGGCAACGATTTGCGAATAGTCGATCGGCCAGCGATGCACGACCTTGCCCGACCCATCCAGAAGCTCCGAGACAAAGCGCTGATCGCCGGGATGAAAGCGGTTTATTGCCAGATATCCGGGCGCCACCGCGGCGGCGTCGAATACCGTATAGGGCTCTTTCGGCCAGGCGCGGTCGCGGTGGTTATAGGTGTTTTCGCGCAAGATGCGCCCCGTGGCCCGATAGGATTGCCAGATCGCGCGCGCGGTGGTCACGGTCTGCCAGGGCGCCCATTCCTTGAACGCGGTCCACATGCCAGCGTAAAAGGCCCCCAAAAGGGCCAGGAAAACGGCGGCGACAAGCGAAATACGTTGCGGTGTCATGTAGGTTTTCATCCTCGGGCTAGCGTGTCACGGCCTTTATGTTACTCACCATCCGCACAAGCCGTCTGTGCGATGCGTTTCAGGGCCCGGTCGCCCTCGGCCTGATCGACATAGCGCCCCCAGCCGATCTGATAGACATTGCCATCCGCCTGCCTGTTGATGAACTGCGCCAGTTTGCGGCCCTCAGCCGAAAAGACCAGGACGCGACCGGAATTGTGGTCTTCGACGATAAAGGCGCCGCCGGGCAATAGGGTGTAAAGCCCTTCCGATCGCGCCTCGACGCTTTCGCGCGCCATCGCCGCGGCATAGGGGTGGCTGACGCGGTCGGTGGCAAAGTCATAGACCGAAATGTCGGAACTGCCATTGACCCTGCCGCCGATGCCGCGATTGGAGGCATTGTTGTTGAACACCGCGATCCGGTGGTTATCAAGGATGTCCACATCATGCTGCCCCATCCAGGGGCCCTGTTTCCACCACACGATTTCGTCCGTCGACGGCCGGTACAGCATCACCGTCGAGATATGGCGAAAGCTCAAAAACAGATCGCCCGCCCGCCAGTAGGGCCCGTCGTTCAATACCGGCTGGATATCGTTCAGATGCATCGGGTCGAATCGGTACTGGTTATCGGCCGAGAAAATCAGCGGCTCCAGCCCATGCCGGATCAGCATGTCACCCATCGAAATCTCGGCAAGGATATCACCGTCCGCGGTGACATGGACCAGACTGTCATCACGGAATTTCGGCACCACCCGCGCGACCGGCGACGGTTCCTTCAGGCCGGGAATCCAGAACCCGCCACCGCCATCGGATTCCGTCGAATGGTGGAACATCACCCGATCGCGCATCCACACCGGCCGGGCACAGGCGTCGATCCGTATCAACGGCGAAGTCGTTTCCTTGATCAGCAAACCTCCATCGGCCATCAGATATGGATGAAACTGCCGGAATCGCGCGGAAACCCAGTTTTCGAACTGCGTCGCATGGGTGGTGCGTTGCGCGTCGCGCAGAATATCCGTCATGTCCGGGCGCCATTGATGGACGGGACTGACATCGTTCAACGACACCATCTCGATCACCGAAGATCCGGCATCCGGATCGAAATAGCTGTAGATGAGATATCCCGGCAGGCCGGTCGGCCGATCCTCGCTCAGCGACCAGCCCGCTTCACCGTCAAAGCGCCCGTTGAGGCGGATCTGCATGTCCTGCGCCGCCTTGGCCAGCTTTTCGAGAGTGATGGGAATTTCCGCGATTGCCAGCGCGGCCGGGCCGGCCCGCCCGAACTGATGGCGGCCGCGTTCCACGCTCAAGACCGCGCCCGCGAACAACACTGCCGCCAATATCCCGACAAGCGCCAGAAACAGCACGACCCAGACTTCGATTTTCGCGAATAGTATCCGACGCATGGGAAGCAAGATCCAGTACCAGGGCAGACGCGGGCGTAACATTTCAGCGCCTTCGTGGCAAATTGCTTCGTGGCAAGCTGTTGATTTATGGCACTTCGGACCAAACCCTATAGCGCCGGACCCATGCCGCGCCAGCGGCGATTTCGCGCTTTTGGCGCCATTTGATGGATCAGCTACTTCCCGAAACGCTTAGACCGGTCAACCAGGCTGTTTCGCCCGGATCAGAAACAATCCTGCAACGCAGCGCCATCGTTCACATTCGTGCAAAGGCCGGGATGATGATTTGCGTCAAGCCCGCCGAAAGCTGACGATCAGGGCCTGATCCGTGGCGTGATCGCCGCCCGCGCCGTGACCGTAAATCGCAACCGGCTCGATGCTCAGATCGCGGACCATCGGCGCGAGATTGCGCAGTTTCCTGTCGAATCCGGCGGTCTCGAAGACGGCTGAATGAACGGACAGGGCGAAAAACGCCCCCGGCACCGCCACGCGCAACAATTCATCCAGCGCATCAGGGCCGACATGGCCATGGGTGAAGGTGCCCGAACTGACAAAACCGCGATAGGTCCGGTCCTCGATCGGCAGGGTCCTGGTCAGGTCGGCGACCAGGGTCCGCCGGTACACGCCTTTGGCCGCCGCGACCTGCAACATCTCCGCCGATATATCGATCCCGTCAACCGGCCCGATGCCCAGGGCGCCCAGCTTTTCGGCCACCAGCCCCGTGCCCGCGCCGATATCCAGTACCGGCCCCTCGCCCGAAGCGGCAAAGACCGCCGCGATCCGCGCGGGCATCTGATAATCCATCCGCGCGGCGAAATCGTCGTCATAGGTGCTGGCCCAGTCGCGATAGAGCCGCCGCGAATCCGCCGGCGTCTTCAGGCTGTATGCGGCGTCGAGCCTGGGTGGTTTGCGGGCCATGCGCAAGGGAAGACCGATTGCCCATGACAGTCAATACTGTTAATCGGGCAACACCGTTAACCGGGCGACACACCCCGCAATCGCACTTGCACGCCAAAGCCATGCAACGGATAATTCCCGGCATGACCAGCACGCTTTTCTGTTTCGGCCTGGGTTATAGCGCTCAGGCGCTGTCGGACCTCCTGCAACCGGCAGGCTGGCGGGTGATCGGCACCACCAGATCCGCGCAAAAGGCCAGGCTCCTGGCCGCCAGCGGGGTTGAGCCGCTGATCTGGCCGGGCGCCCCGGTTCGCGACGCCCTGGCGCAAGCCAGCCATGTCCTGATTTCCACGGCGCCGGGGGATGGCGGCGATCCCGTGCTTGCCGCCTGCGCCACCGACATTGCCGCTGCCGCAGCGCATCTGAAATGGCTCGGTTATCTGTCCACGACCGGGGTTTACGGCGATCACCGGGGCGGCTGGGTGGACGAACATACCCCCCTGACCCCCACGACCCGGCGCGGGCGCCTCCGGGTGCTCGCCGAAGCGCAATGGCAGGCGCTGGCACACGAACACGGCTTGCCGTTGCATATCTTTCGTCTCGCGGGCATCTACGGGCCGGGGCGCGGACCTTTCAGCAAGGTCCGCAATGGCACCGCAAGGCGGATCGTCAAGCCGGGTCAGTATTTCAGCCGTATTCATGTCGATGATATCGCGCAGGTTCTGGCCGCATCCATCGCCAGCCCACGGCCGGGAGCCATCTACAATGTATCCGATGACGACCCGGCCCCGCCCGAAGACGTTCTGGCCGAAGCGGCACGGCTGCTCGATCTGCCGCTGCCGCCCGAAATCGCCTTCGAGGATGCCGAGATGACCCCGCTGGCGCGCAGCTTTTATGCGGAATCCAAGCGCGTCCGAAACGACCGGCTGAAAACCGATCTGGGTGTAACGCTCCGTTATCCGGATTACCGAACCGGTTTGCGCGCGCTTCTCGATGCGTCGCGGGAAGGGTGATCTCAGTTGAGCGCGGTGCCCAGCAGCAGCAGGGTCAGCGCGATGCCCGCCCAGTTGTCGCTTGCCGACGATGCCGCCGCCGTTTCCATCACCGCCGTTTCCATGACCGGCTCGATCCCGCCAGCCAGTGTTGCGGTCGCAAATACCCCAAAGACAAGCGCCAAACCAGGTTTCTTCATTTCTTCCCCCCCTCAGGAAAACGACGGCAACCCGCCCATGGTGCAAAAACCCGCCGGCGCGAGTCAAGCCTTTGACGCCCGGACCGGGGCGTTTGCCGGCCTCAGGCCCGTTTGCTGCCGACCGTTGCCACCCCCAGCACCTCCAGCACCTTCGCCTCGATATGGGCTGCGTTCATGCCGGCCACCGCATACATGTCCTCGGGGCTCGACTGGTCGATGAAGGTATCGGGCAGCACCATGGCACGAAACTTGTAGCCGCGGTCAAACACGCCCTCATCGGCCAAAAGCTGCGCCACATGGCTGCCGAAACCGCCGATGGCGCCCTCTTCGACGGTGATCAGCGCCGCGTGCCCGGCGACCAGTTGCAAGATCAGATCGCGGTCGAGCGGCTTGGCAAAGCGTGCGTCGGCGACCGTCGGGGCCAGCCCGCGCGCCGCCAGCGCCTCGCGGGCCTTCAGCACTTCTGCCAGCCGGGTGCCGAAGGACAGGATCGCCACGCGCCCGCCCTCGGCCACCACGCGCCCCTTGCCGATTTCCATTGGAACGGCGCGTTCGGGCAGGGTGACCCCCACGCCGTCGCCGCGCGGGAACCGGAAGGCGGTGGGCCGGTCGTCAACCGCCGCCGCGGTGGCGACCATATGCGCCAGTTCCGCCTCGTCCGCCGCGGCCATGACGATGAAACCCGGCAGGTTGGCCAGAAAGGCGATGTCGAACGCCCCGGCATGGGTCGCGCCATCGGCCCCGACCAGGCCTGCCCGGTCGATGGCGAATCGCACCGGCAGCCGCTGGATGGCCACGTCATGCACGACCTGATCGTAGCCGCGCTGCAGGAAGGTCGAATAAAGCGCGCAGAAGGGTTTCATCCCCCCCGCCGCCAGCCCCGCGGCAAAGGTCACCGCATGTTGCTCGGCGATCCCCACGTCAAAACAGCGTTTGGCAAAGCGTTCGGCGAAAAGATTCAACCCGGTCCCTTCCGGCATCGCCGCGGTGATGGCGACGATCCTGTCATCGGCCTCGGCCGCCTTGATCAGGTTTTCCGCGAACACCTTGGTATAGGAGGGCGCATTCGACAGCGGCTTTTTCTGCGCGCCCGTCATCACATCGAATTTCGCCGTCGCATGGCCCCTGTCGCTGGCCCGTTCGGCGGGGCCATAGCCCTTGCCTTTTCTGGTGATGGCATGGATCAGGATCGGCCCGGCCGCCCGCGCCTTGACCGTGCGCAGGACAGCCAGAAGCTGGTCGACATCATGGCCGTCGATGGGGCCGACATAGGAAAAGCCCAGTTCCTCGAACAGGGTGCCGCCCACGGCAATACCCTTGATCATTTCCTTGGCCCGCCGCGCGCCTTCCTGAAAAGGTCCGGGCAGCAGGCTGACCGCCCCCCTGGCCGCCGCGCGCAGGTCCTGAAACGGGCCTTCGGTGTAAAGCCGTGTCAGATAGGCCGACATCGCACCGACCGGCGGGGCGATCGACATGTCATTGTCGTTGAGGATGACGATCAGCCGCTTGCCCAGATCGCCCGCGTTGTTCAGCGCCTCGAACGCCATGCCGGCCGACATGGCTCCGTCGCCGATCACCGCGATCGCATCGCCCGCATCGCCGCCAAGATCGCGGGCGACGACAAAGCCCAGCGCCGCCGAAATCGAGGTCGAGCTATGCGCCGCCCCGAAAGGGTCATAGGGGCTCTCCGACCGCTTGGTGAAACCCGAAAGGCCGTCTTTCATGCGCAGGGTACGGATGCGGTCGCGCCGCCCGGTCAGGATCTTGTGCGGGTAGCTCTGATGACCGACATCCCAGATGATCTTGTCGCGCGGCGCGTCGAAAACCGCATGAAGTGCGACGGTCAGTTCGACAACACCCAGCCCCGCGCCCAGATGCCCGCCCGTCACCGATACCGCGCTGATCGTCTCGGCGCGCAACTCATCGGCCAGCGTTTTCAGTTCGCGGTCGCTCAGCGCCTTGAGATCGGCGGGAATCTTCACCCGATCCAGCGTCGGTGTTTTCGGTCGGTCGGTCAAAGGTACGGCCCCATGGTCGGTTTGTGCCGGTTTAGAGCGAAACGCCGCGGGGAACAATCACCTTGGGCGGGCGCGGCAGGGCAATCAGCCGCCGTAAAAGCCGCGAAACGCCTCGATCGCCGCGGCCAGCGCCGAATCTTCGACATCGCGGTGCAGAACCATGCGAATCCGGCGCGGCTGGCCGCCGATCAGAACTCCCTTTGCCGATAGCGCCCTGCGCAGCGCCGCCGTTTCACCCCCGTCAGGGGTGAAGAACACCATATTGGTGGCGTGACTTACCGCGCCCGCGCCCAGATCGCTCAGCGCCCCGGCCAGTTCCGCCGCGCGGGCGTGATCGCCCGCCAGGCCGGCGCGGTTGCAAGCCAGCGCATGGCGTCCCGCCGCCGCGAGAATGCCCGCCTGGCGCATCCCGCCGCCCAGGATCTTGCGTTGCCGCCGCGCCCGCGCCATCAACGCTGCGGGCCCCACCAGAACTGTCCCGACCGGCGCGCCCAACCCCTTGGAAAGACAGACCGACACCGTATCGGCAACCCCCGCCAGATCGGCGGGCCCACAGCCCAGCGCCGTTACCGCGTTGAAGAACCGCGCGCCGTCCAGATGCACGGACAGCCCCGCGCGCCTTGCCGCCTCGGCCGCTGCCCGCGTCTCAGCCAGGGGCACCGCGCGCCCGCCGACCGTGTTTTCCAGGCACAGCAGGCGGCTGACCGGATAATGCACATCGTCAGGCCGCAGCGCCGCCGCGATCACCCGCGCCGACACCCCGCCGGAATCGCTCAGCGGCAGCGGCAAAAGCGCCACACCCCCCAGAACCGCCGCGCCGGCCGCCTCGTCGCGAAAGACATGATAGCCCGCACCCACCATCGCCTCGTCGCCGCGCCCGCAATGGGTCAGAATCGCCACAAGATTGCTTTGCGTCCCCGAGGGCAGGAACAGGCCGGCCTCCTTGCCCAGCATCGCCGCCAGCTCGCTCTCCAGCCGGTTGACCTCGGGGTCTTCGCCGTAGACGTCGTCGCCCACCTCGGCCGCGGCCATGGCGCGGCGCATCGCCGCATCGGGGCGCGTCACCGTATCGCTGCGCAGATCGCAGCGTACCGGCGCGGCAGGCGCGTCAGGCATCGCGGGCCACGGCAAATCGCGCGGCCGCGCGCAGCATGTCGGCCTTATCCCCATAGGGCGCCAGCGCCGCCTCCGCCTCGGCCACCAGATCGCGGGCGCGGCGCCTGGCCCCGTCGAGCCCCAGCAAGGGCACGAATGTCGCCTTGCCCGCGCTCCTGTCCTTGCCCAGCCGCTTGCCCGCCCTCGCCGGGTCGCCAGCGACATCCAGAATGTCATCGGCGATCTGGAACGCCAGCCCCAGCGCGGCGGCATAGGCCGCCAGCGGCCCCCGCTCCGCCCCGGCCAGAATCGCCCCCGCCCCGGCGGCGAAACCGATCAGCGCCCCGGTCTTGCCCGCCTGGAGCGCGGTGATCTCGGCCAGGCCGAGCGGCTCGGGCGCGGTCTCGGCGGCGATATCCAGCGCCTGGCCCAGCACCATGCCCTCGGCCCCGGCGGCCCGCGCCAGCGCGGCAACCAGATCGACCCGCCGGTCCGCCGGGCCCAGCGACGCATCGCAGCACAGTTCGAACGCCAGCGCCTGCAAGGCATCGCCGGCCAGAACCGCCGTCGCCTCATCCCATTTGACATGCACCGTCGGCTGACCGCGGCGCAGATCGTCATCATCCATCGCCGGCAGATCGTCATGCACCAGCGAATAGGCATGCAGGCATTCGACGGCCGCCGCCGCAGGCAGCGCCATATCGCCGATCCCGTGTAACAGAGCCGATTCCATCACCAGAAAGGCCCGCAGCCGCTTGCCGCCGCGCACCGCGTATCGCATGGCATGGACCACCGGCACATCGGCGCGCACCGCGAGGCGCGCGCCCAGCATCGCGTCAACCGCGCGCTGAACCTCGGCCAGCCGGGCCTGAAACATTCACAAGCCTTCGACGGGCGCCGTGCCGCTCGGCGCGCCGTCCTCGTTCAGGGTGATCCTGGCAACCTTTTCCTCGGCCGATTTCAGCTTGGCTTCGCAATGCGCCTTGAGCGCGGCGCCGCGTTCGTAATGCCTGATCGAATCCTCCAGGGGCACATCGCCCCGCTCCAGCAGGGCCACGACCTCTTCCAGCGCCTTCATCGCCTCTTCAAAACTCATCTTCGCGATTTCGCTCATTCGCCCCGCTCCATCAAGACCCGTACATGCGCCGCCACCGACGCGCCCAGCGCGTCAAGATCATAGCCCCCCTCCAGCGACGATACCACCCGGCCCTGACAGCAATCATCGGCGACATCGCAAATCGCATGCGTGATCCAGGAAAAATCCGCCTCGCTCCAGTTCAGGCCGCCCAGCGGATCGGCGCGATGGGCATCGAAACCGGCGGAAATCAGTATCAGTTCCGGCGCGGCGTCCGCCACCCGCGCCAGGGCGCCCTCCCAGACACGGCGCATGTCCGCCCCCCCGGAACCGGGGACCAGCGGCAGGTTGATGATCTGGCCATGCGCGCCGCGCTCGTCGGTGTAACCGGAGCCGGGATAAAGCGGCATCTGATGCGACGAGACATAGACCGCGCGTGCCTCATCCCACAAGAGATCCTGCGTTCCGTTGCCGTGATGCACATCGAAGTCGAGCACCGCGACGCGGGCCAGTCCGTGGTGTTCCAGCGCCCTTTTGGCTGCAATAGAGACTGTTCCGAACAGGCAGAACCCCATCGCCGTTTCGTGCTCGGCATGATGGCCGGGCGGGCGCATGGCGACAAAGCCGTTGCGCAACTTGCACGACAACACAGCATCGACGGCGGCATTGATGCCGCCTACGGCGCGCAACGCTGCCTCATAGGATCCCGGCGACATGAAAGTGTCGCCGTCGAGCTGCGCCCAGCCCTCGGCGGGCCGGGCGCGTTGCACCCGGCCCAGATACGCCTGCGGGTGACAGCGCAGTATCTCGGCCTCATCGGCCATCGGACAGTCCCGCCGGTCCAGCCCGTCGAATTCCGCCCCGCGCAACGCCCCGCAGATCGCCTCCAGCCGCGCCACCTGCTCCGGGTGACCTGGTGGCGTCACATGGGCCAACCCGCTTTCATGCGTCCAAAAACCCGTGCTCACGCCCGTCCTTTCATCTTGGTCGAATACCCTTGCCGCAGCCCGTCGCGGCCGCCCGCCTCATTCCGGGGCCAGCATATAGCCCGCGCCGCGTACCGTCTGCAAATAGCGCGGCTGCTTGGGATCGGCCTCGAACTTGCGCCTGAGCCGGGTGATCTGCACATCGACGGCCCGTTCCTGCGCCTGTGCCGCCGTATCGCGCCCCGCCCCGCGGCCCAGATCGTCGACAAGTTGCGTGCGGCTGACGGGCTGCCCGGCGCGGGCGGCAAATATGCGCATTAATGCCGCCTCCGTCGCCGTCAGGCGGATCAGGTCATCGCCGCGCCACATCTCGCCGCGATCCACATCATAGCGCACCGGGCCCAGATGCAGCAATCTGGGCACCTTCGCCGCGACCGCCGGCGGCGTGCGGCGCAGGATCGCATTGATCCGCAGCAGCAATTCCTTCGGCTCGAACGGCTTGGCAAGATAATCATCCGCCCCCGCCTCGAGGCCGGTGATCCGGTCCGAGGTTTCGCCCCGCGCGGTCAGCAGCAGGATCGGCGTGTCCATCCGGCTTCGCAGGTCGCGCGTCAGGCTCAGCCCGTCTTCGCCCGGCATCATCACATCGAGCACGATCAGATCGAAATCGAGCCCCTCCAGCAGCCGCCGTGCATGGGCCGCATCCCTGGCCGCCGTCACCCAAAACCCGTTGCGCACCAGGAATTTCTGCAACAAGCCGCGAATGCGTTCATCATCATCGACGATCAGCAGATGGATGTCCGACATCTCGCTCATGGGGCGCTGTCCTTCATCGACTGGTAGTACCGGCGCAGATCCGGGTCCATCATCGCCTCCAGCACCTGGCGGAACCCGGTCACCGCGGCGGGTCCGGCGTTGCGATAGGCGGCGCGCATCCGGGCGCGCTGGGCATCGCTCAATTCGCGCTCCAAAGATGCTCCGCGCGCGGTCAGATGCAGGTTGCGTTCCCGCTTGTCCTGCCGCCCCACCCGCGCCTCCACCAGCCCGTCCGCGACCAATGTGCGCAAGACCCGGTTCAGCGATTGCTTGGTCACCCCGAGCATCGCCAGCAAGGTGCTGACCGTCAGCCCCGGCTGGCGGTTGATGAAATGGATCGCCCGGTGATGGGCGCGGCCATATTCATAATTCTCCAGGATCCGGTCCGGATCGGCGGTAAAGGCCCGATAGGCGAAAAACATCGCCTCGATTCCCTTGCGCAACTGCTCGTCGGTCAGGAAAAGCAGGCTTTCGCTGCCATGCGTCTCCGTTGCGCTTTCCATGCGTATCCCGCTCCTTTCCGGTATCGTCGGCCTTGTGTTTGGCCACGATTTTATGTCAGCTATGTTGACTTTCCAAGAATCAATTGCTAGCGAACCCGGGAAACTGCGCAATAATATGTCCGAGACGGACCTTTTTGACGCAATATTCGCAAATGGGCGCAGCCCGAAGGAGGATATCATGGCCGGAGCCTATGACGATCGTGACGGCAAGATCTGGATGGATGGCGATTTGCTGGACTGGCGCGATGCCAAGGTCCACATCCTCACCCATGCCATGCATTACGCCTCTTCGGTGTTCGAGGGCGAACGTTGCTACAACGGCAAGATCTTCAAGGGCCACGACCATTCGCTGCGCCTTCTGAAATCGGGCGAGCTGCTCGACATGCCGATCCCCTATTCCGCCGACCAGATCGACGCCGCGAAGGCTGACGTGCTCGCCGCCAATGGCTGGAGCGACGCCTATGTGCGCGCGCTTGCCTGGCGCGGCGCGGGCGAGGACATGGGCGTCGCGGCCAAGCGCAATCCGGTGCGCATGGCGGTGATCGCCTGGGAATGGGGCAATTATTACGGCGATGCCAAGATTCGCGGCGCCAAACTCGACATCGCCCGATGGAAACGCCCCAGCCCCGAAACCGCCCCGTCGCAGGCCAAGGCCGCAGGCCTTTACATGATCTGCACCATGTCCAAACACGCCGCCGAGGCCAAGGGCTGTTCAGACGCGATGATGTTCGATTACCGTGGCTATGTGGCCGAGGCGACCGGCGCCAACATCTTCTTCGTCAAGGACGGCGAGGTGCATACACCGCTGCCCGACGCCTTTCTGAACGGCATCACCCGCCAGACCGTCATCAAGATGCTGAAAGACATGCAGATCAAGGTGCATGAACGTCACATCATGCCCGAGGAACTGGAAGGCTTCGAACAATGCTGGCTGACCGGCACCGCCGCCGAGGTGACGCCAGTGGGCCAGATCGGCGATTACAACTTCGCCGTCGGCGATATCGCCAAGCGGGTGGTGGCGGAATACGAGACCCTGGTGCGGCGCTGAACCCGCCTCGGGACACGGCAGCCGACTCTTTCCGGGCCTCTTTGCGGCCCCGTGCTTGCCGCGCGCCTGCCGCTCAGGCCGTCCAGCCCTTCTCGATGCGCATGAAGGCGCGCAGCCGCGCCACGCTTTCGCGCGCCACCGGGCGCTCGTGCACAGCCTTGGCAGCCCGGCTGCTGCCTTCCGCCGCATGGGTCTTTTCGACATCCAGGTAATGCTTCAACCGGCCGCCTTGCGGGCTGGCGGGGCGGTCGATGACTTGGCCGCTCATCCTCTCCTCCTCCGGCATGGGCCCACCTCCGGCATGGGCCTGTGCCCGCAGGATCACCCAGATTCCTCCTCAAGGCGAGTCATTTTCCGAACGCCCCGCCAGATTGGCGCTTCCCCGCCAATCGACCGACGGCCCAGGCCGCGGCATCGGCCACCGTGGGGTCAGGCTCGCCCCTCAACGCCGCCGCAACCGGCGCCAGCCCCGGGTCGGCCGAATTGCCGATCGCGTAAAGCACGTTGCGCACGAACCGGTCGCGCCCGATCCGCTTGACCGGCGATCCCGAAAACCGCGCCCGGAAGCCCGCATCATCGAGCCCGGCCAATTCGGCCAGCAGAGGCGCGCCGACCCGCGCCTGATAGCTGATCTCGGTTGCCGCCCTTGCGAACTTGTTCCACGGGCACACCGCCAGACAATCGTCACAGCCAAAGATGCGATTGCCGATCAGCCCCCGCAACGCCGCGTCCACCGGCCCCTTGTGCTCGATCGTCAGGTAGGAAATGCAGCGCCGCGCATCCAGCTGATAGGGCGCCGGAAAGGCCGCCGTCGGGCAGATATCCAGACAGGCGCGGCACGACCCGCAGTGATCGGCCTCGCCCGCGTCCTTTGGCAGATCGAGCGTGGTGAAGATCGACCCCAGAAAAAACCAGCTTCCCAGCTCACGGCTGACCAGATTGGTGTGCTTGCCCTGCCAGCCAAGCCCCGCCGCCGCCGCCAGCGGCTTCTCCATCACCGGCGCGGTATCGACAAATACCTTGATTTCAGGCGGATCAGAGCCTTTTTCCGCCTGCGCGATCAGCCATCTCCCCAGCCGCTTCAGGCGTTTCTTGACCAGATCGTGATAGTCGCGCCCCTGCGCATAGGCCGATACGCCGCCCCGGTCGCGCTGCCCCAGCACCGCCAGCGGGTCGCCTTCGGGCGTATAGCTCTCGGCCAGCATGATCACCGTGCGCGCCTCGGGCCAGAGCGCCGCCGCATCGCCGCGCCACCCCATCCGCTCGCTCATCCAGCCCATCTGTCCATGCCGCCCGGCGGCGATGAAATCCGCCAGCCGCCCGGCTGTCTCGGGCACCGCATCCGGCGCACAAAAGCCGCAGGCCGAAAATCCCTCGGCCCGGGCCTGTTCGGCGATACGCTCCTTCAGTGACGACTCGGCCAAAGGGGCATCCTTCTTCTTTGCCGCAAATACTCTCGGGGGGATGCCCATCGGCCGGCGGGCCGATGGGCGGCGGGGGGCAGACGGCCCCCCGCGCGGCCGGGCTCAGAAATCCAGATCGGCATAATGCGGCGGCGGCGGAAACCCCGGCACCTGATCGGCCAGCACCGAGCGGAACGCGGGCCGCGACTTGATCTTGGCATACCAGTCCTTCACGTTGGCCGACCGGTTCCAGTCGACATCCGAGATGTAATCGAGACATGACAGATGCGCGGCGGCGGCGAAATCGGCCAATGTCATCTCATTGCCCGCCAGCCAGCGGCGCTGCTCCAGCAACCCGCTCATGTAATCGAGATGAAACTTGATCCGCGCCGCCCCGGACTTGACATTCCTGCTGTCGGGATAGCCCTGCCCCATCACCTTCTTGTTGATCCGCTCATGAACCAGCTTCGATGTCACCTCGTCGTTGAACTGATCGTCGAACCAGGCGCACAGCCGGCGCACCTCATAGCGGCCTTTGGCGTCCTTCGGCATCAGGCGCGGCTCGGGCACGGTTTCATCCAGATATTCGCAGATCGCCTGGCTTTCCGACATGCTCTGGCCATCCAGCCGGATCACCGGGATCCTGCCCGCCGGGTTGCGGCGCAGGAAATCCGGCCCCCGCTCCCAGTATCTTTCCTCGACCAGTTCCACCTCGATCTTCTTTTCCGCCAGCGTCAGACGCACCTTGCGGCAAAAGGGCGACAGCGGAACGTGATAGAGTCGGGTCATCGGGTCGGGCTTTCGGATTGGGCGTTGCGGGTCTTTGCCGAAACGCCTTGGATCGCTCCGGTGATACCGTTCCCGGCTTTTCGGTTCAATCCTCGAAACAGACGGCGCGGCCATCGGCCTCGATCGTCTCGGCGCCCTGGGTGATCGCGGCGGCACGTTTGCGCAAGAAGCGGCTGGGCTTGGCCGGGTTGCGCCGCTTGGGGTCGGGCAGGGCGGCGGCGATCAGGGCGGCCTGCCGGGCGCTCAGTTTCGCCGCGGAGGTGCGGAAATAGGCCTGTGCCGCGGCCTCGGCGCCAAAGATGCCCGTCCCGGTCTCGGCCACGTTGAGGTAGACCTCGACGATCCGCCGCTTGGACCAGATCATCTCCACCACCGGCGTCAGCAGCGCCTCCAGCGCCTTGCGCGGCCAACTGCGCCCCTGCCAGAGAAACACGTTCTTGACCACCTGCTGGGTCAGGGTCGAGGCACCGCGATTGGCCCCCTCGTTCAGCGCCGCCTTGATCGCCTTGATGTCGAATCCCCAGTGCAGGCAGAAATTGGCATCCTCCGCGGCCACCACCGAACGGGCCATCTGCGGGGACATGTCCTCCAGCGCTACCCATTGGCGCTTGATCGTGCCTTGACGGAACCATTCCGACAGGATGTAGGGGGTCGTGGGCGGGTTCACCACACTATAGAGGATGATCAGCACCAGAACCACGGCGCCCAACCCGACCAGCCCGCGCCACAATCCGCGCCACAACCCGCCCCACAGCCTCCTGGCCCGACGGGTCCGCAACCATGCGGCCCGCGTCGCCGGTTCGGCGCGCTTGCTCGCGGTTCTGGTGGTTGTCTTGCTGCGTCTTGCCATTGGCGAAGCTTAGCCATGCTCTGTGCCTCGGGGTCAAGGCATGGGCGGCTGCCGGCGCGGCAAATTTCCCCTGATGCGCGCTCAGGCCACCGCCAGAACCCGCGCCTCCCGGCCGGCCAGTTCCGGGCGCGCCAGGGGCGGCGCGCCGGCGGCGCGGATCCCGGTCAGTTCCGGGAAGATGGCGGCGATTTCGGCGCGCAGCGCGCGATCGCGGTTCAGCAGGATGCTGCCGGGGTGAAAGCTCTCGCTGGCCGCACCTTCGGCAAAGACGATCTCATGGCGGTCAAACAGCAGATGGACATAGCGCACGCTCTCTGTCTCGTGCCGCGTCACCCCGGGCGAGCCGACCAGATGTCGCGCCGCGACCAGCACTTCATCCTGGCCGAAGAACAGTTCCGCCGCCCAGCCGCCAACCAGCATCCGGTGCTGCGGCGAGACCAGCAGCGGGCGCGCGTTGCCAACCGCCCCGCGCGCGAACCGCACCGGCGCCAGATCGCCCCTTCCGGCGACCGACCGCTGCCCGATCCAGCGCAGCACCTGCGCGCCATGGTCCAGCGTTTCGACCAGATCGCCGGGCACCAGCCGTTCCACCCGCGCCGTGCCGCCCGGAACCGCAATCAATGTCCCGGCCGTGAAACAGGGCGGCCCGAGATTGCCTGCCGGGATCGCCGCCTGATTCGGCGTCCAGGTCGAACTGACGAAGGTCGCCGGGTCGAGATTGGTTCCGTCCAGCGGCGAAAAAAGCACCCGCCCGTCGGCCAGATAGAAGGTCGCGCCGGTGATGGTCACTGTCGATCCGTTCATGACGACGGTAATGGTATCGCCCGGATAGACCGAGGTGATGTCCGAACCGTCGATGGAATCGTTGCCGCTGCGGGAAATGAAATTGTTGTTGTTCTGATCGACGATATTGAGGAACTGCTGAGTGAGCGGCGTGCCCGACCCGGGCGGGGCGGACGGGTCGATCGCATAGAACTGGTCCTGATAGGTCGTCGGCATGGCACGGCTCCGAATCGTCACTCAACCCTGCCCAGAATGAAAAATCCGGGCTTAAGGGAGTGTGTCTAGCCGAAAAATATGCCCGAATTACGACAATTCCGGTCAGTCTCTGCCCGATTCGCCGCCGCCCGCCGAAGGCCCGCGATCCGACCCGGCGTCAGGCCCGCAGCAACCGCGCCTCCGCGCCGGTCAGACAGGGCAGCGCGGTCCGCCCCGCGGCCCCATGGGCAAGCTCACCGAACAGCGCCAGCAGTTCGCGCTCCTGGCCGGCGATCTTGCGGGCATAATCGCCATCGATAAAGAAACTTTCGGTCGGCGCGCCCTCGGCAAAGATAATCTCGTGCCGATCGAACAGAAGATGGATATAGGTGACCTTCCCGCCGGGCAATTCGGCGATCCCGTCCCTGCCGACAAGATGCCGCGCCGCCACCAGAACTTCGGGCTGGCCAAAGAAAAGCTCTGCGCGCCAGCCGGAAATCAGCATCCGGTGCTGCGGCGAAACCACAAGGTCGCGCGCATTGCCCAATGCCCCGGCCGGGATGCGGATCGGCGCGAACGCACCGCTGGCCGGTACCGTCCGCCTGCCCACCCAGCGCACGGCCTGTGCGCCGTGGTCGCGGGTGGTGATCAGATCGCCCACCGCGATATCCTCTACGGCACGCGGCCCCGCAAGAGTCGCGATATGCGTTCCCGGCGTGAAACAGGGCGCGCCGCTGATCGTCACCGAGACAACCTGCGTATCGCTGCCGCCCGCATCGCTCAGCCGGACCGTGAAGGTATCGGTCAGCGTATCGCCGCTATCGAGCGCCTGAACCGCCGGATTGCTGTCGTCCAGGTCATAGGACCACACGCCTGTCGCAGGGTTGATCGTCGCCGTGCCGTAAGTTGCCGCCACTGTGACCGACCAGGTATCCGACGGAAACCACGGGTTCGAATCGTCTAGATTGCCGCCGATGACGGCGCCCGTTCCTTCGGTGACCGCGCCGGTCGCCGTGCCGGTGATGTTGGGGGCGCCCATCGCTCAGGCCGCCTTCAGGATTTCGGCGAATCGCGCCGCATCGTACATTTTCTGGTCGATCGGATCGCCTGGCGCGGCCCGCGTCCATTCGACGATGCGGTACCCTTCGCCCTCCGCATCATGCCAGAGCGCGCGCAACCGGTCGAGCTTCGGCTGTTGGGCCAGTTGCTCCACCATCTGGTCGAAATGGCCGAAGGGGGCGACAAAATCGATCAGCCAGATCGACGCGCCGGTGTTCCAGTCTTCGGGCGCCAGCGGCCGGTGATCGAGCGCCAGCGCGCGTTCGCGCGCAGCGTCCAGCCCCGCCCAGGTCACGAAGGCGCGCGGAAATCCGTTGGAGCGAAAGATGTGATACTGCCCCAGCCGCAATGCCGGTTCCAGCGTCGCCACGGCGGCGGCCAGGGTCCGCCTGCGGTGATGGGCCACCATCGAGGCAAGATAGAACATCGCACCGAAATCGGCCAACGCCCCGGCAGGCAGATCGAACCAGTCGTCGGGAAAGGGGGCAGCGGTGCCGCCCTCGCCCTTCGGCACCTGCCGAAGGCTGGCGAACTGGCGCCGCGCGCGCGCGGTGAATGTGTCGTCGGGTTCCATGCCGAACTGCCCTCGTGTCTTTCTGGCGGTCATGTCTTTTTGCCGGTCACAGGGACTACACCGGTAGCAATAACGATTTTCCTACCGAAATCAGGCATTATTTGGATGATTCGCCAAAAATCGCCGGAATGCGCGCGCAATGCCGCATCCGGCGGCCGGAATCACCGGCGACAAGGGCCTGCGCCCGCAGCCGCGAAACCTTTCGCGCCGTGCCGCCACGGGCCGGCCATACCGGCGCCTTGGCGTTTCGAAAAACCCGCGAATCGCCCGATGGCGTTTCAACCCGACCTAGGGCCGCCTGTTCGCCACCTCGCCCTTCGACAAAGCGCGAAAGGCGCCGCGTGATGCGTCAAGCGCAGGCCGAAACACGTCATTCCGCCGGAACAGCCTCTGAATCCAGGCTCAGAGGCTGGGTCAGATGCGCCAGCATCTCTTTCGGGCAGATCTGGATGAAATTGGCCCTTTCCGAATGCCAGTGATGCAGGATTTCCCTCGCCTTCCGGCTGCCGGTCTCTGCGGCATGACGCTCTATCAGGCCCTTCAACTCGGCTTCCCAATGCGGCACGGTGACGGCACAGGTAACCAGCGTTTCGAGGTTCATCAACTCCTCGGCGCTGCCGTCAGGATCGTGGACATAGGCCATCCCGCCGGTCATCCCGGCACCGAAATTGGCGCCGATCCCCCCCAGAATCACCGCGATCCCGCCGGTCATGTATTCGCACCCGTTCGAGCCACAGCCCTCGATCACCACTTTCGCGCCCGAGTTGCGCACGCCAAAGCGTTCGCCCGCGCGGCCCGCGGCAAAAAGAAAACCGTCGGTGGCCCCGTAAAGCACGGTATTGCCGATGATGGTGTTGCCCGAAGCCTCCAGCGGCGACACCATCGGCGGGCGCACCACGATCATGCCGCCCGACAGGCCCTTGCCCACATAGTCATTGGCATCGCCCGACACTTCCAGTTTCAGCCCCGGCGCCGCAAAGGCCCCCAGCGACTGCCCGCAGCTTCCCGTCAGCTTGACCGTCAGGTGATCGGGTTGCAGCGCGTTGCGCATCCCGAATTTCTTCACGATCAACGACGAGGCCCGCGCGCCGATCGTCCGGTGCGTATTCCTGACCGCATAGGAAAGCTGCATCTTCTCGCCTTCCTCGAAGAACCGCGCGCCATCCTTGATGATCTCGGCATCCAGCGTATCGGGCACCGCATTGCGCGGTTTCGACCGGTCATAAACGATGCGCTCCGCGCCATCGACGGTGATCAGCAGCGGGTTGAGGTCAAGATCGTCAAGATGCGCGGCGCCCCGGCTGACCTGCGTCAGAAGGTCCGCGCGCCCGATGATCTCGTCGAGCGACCGCGCCCCGATCTGGCTCAGCATCTCGCGCACCTCCTGGGCGTAGAAGGTGATCAGGTTGACCACCTTGTCGGCCGTGCCGTTGAACATCGCGCGCAGCTTTTCGTCCTGCGTACACACGCCCACCGGGCAGGTGTTCGACTGGCACTGGCGCACCATGATGCAACCCATGGCGATCAGCGCGGCGGTGCCGATGCCGTATTCCTCGGCGCCCATCATCGCCGCGATCACGATGTCGCGCCCGGTGCGCAGGCCCCCGTCGGTGCGCAGCGTGATGCGGTCGCGCAGCTTGTTCATCGCCAGCACCTGATGCGCCTCGGTAAGCCCCATTTCCCACGGCAGGCCGGCATATTTGATCGAGGTGGCAGGGCTCGCCCCGGTGCCGCCGTTATGGCCGGAAATCAGGATCACGTCGGCTTTCGCCTTGGCCACCCCGGCGGCGATCGTGCCCACCCCCGAGCTTGACACCAGCTTCACCGTCACCTTGGCGCGCGGGTTGATCTGCTTGAGGTCATAGATCAGCTGCGCCAGATCCTCGATCGAATAGATATCGTGATGCGGCGGCGGGCTGATCAGCGTCACCCCCGGCGTCGAATGGCGCAGCCGCGCGATCAGTTCCGTCACCTTGATGCCCGGCAACTGGCCGCCCTCGCCGGGCTTGGCGCCCTGCGCCACCTTGATCTCCAGCTCCTCGCAGGCGTTGAGGTATTCCGCCGTCACCCCGAACCGGCCCGAGGCCACCTGCTTGATCTTGGCGCTGGGGTTGTCGCCATTCGGCATCGGCAGGAAATGCGCCGGATCCTCGCCGCCCTCGCCGCTGTCGGATTTCGCGCCGATGCGGTTCATCGCGATGTTCAGCGTCATATGCGCCTCGGGCGACAGCGCGCCAAGGCTCATCCCCGGCGTCACGAACCGCTTGCGGATCGAGGTGATCGATTCGACCTCTTCGATCGGCACCGGCTTGCCCAGTTGCTTGACTTCGAGAAGATCGCGCAGATGGATCGGCGGGTTGGCCCGCATCGTCGCCGAATACTGCTTCCAGATGTCATAGCTCGCCCGCTCGCAGGCCGATTGCAGCAAATGCATGGTGGTGGCTTCCCAGGCGTGTTTCTCACCCGCCCGGCGCGCCTTGTAGAACCCGCCGATCGGCAGCACATCCGTGCCGCCGGCCCAGCCCTTGGCGTGCACCTCCTCCATCTTGTGCTGGATGCCGGAAACGCCGATCCCGGAAATCCGGCTGTGCATGCCGGGGAAGAACTCCGCCACCATCGCCCGCGACAGGCCGACGGCCTCGAAATTCAGCCCGCCACGGTAGGAAGAGATGACCGAAATGCCCATCTTCGACATGATCTTCAAAAGCCCCGCGTCAATCGCGTCGCGGTAGCGCAGCATCGCCTCCAGAAGCGTGCCCTCGATCAATCCGCGCCGCACCCGGTCGGCAATGCTGTCTTGTGCCAGATAGGCGTTGACCGTGGTGGCGCCACAGCCGATCAGCACCGCGAAATAATGCGGATCGATGCATTCGGCCGACCGCACGTTGACCGAACAGAAAGTGCGCAGCCCCTTGCGCGTCAGCCAGCTGTGCACCGCGCTGGTGGCCAGGATCATCGGCATCGCCACCCGCCCGTCGCCCTGCCGCTGATCGGAAAGCACCAGATGCCCGGCACCCGAACGCACCGCATCCTCGGCCTCGGCGCGGATACGCTCCAGCCCCTTGGCCAGCGCATCGGCGCCCTTGGTGAAAGTGCAGTCGATCATCGCCACGCTGTCACCGAAGGTGCGCACCATTTCGTCGAATTCGCCATTGGCGATGAACGGGCTTTCCAGAACCAGGATTTCCGCCTGACTGCTGTCTTCGTCCAATACGTTCTTGAGATTGCCGAAACGGGTCTTCAGGCTCATCACGCGGGCCTCGCGCAGGCTGTCGATCGGCGGGTTTGTCACCTGGCTGAAATTCTGCCGGAAGAAATGCGACAACGGCCGGTACTGTTTCGACAGTACCGCCGCGGGGGTGTCGTCGCCCATGCTGGCGATCATTTCCTTGCCGTCCTCGGCCATCGGCGCCAGCACCTGTTCCAGCAGTTCCAGCGAATAGCCCGCGGCGATCTGGCGGCGGCGCAGCTCGGCGCCCTCGAACAGGGCCTTCTCGGGCACGTCGCGCATGATCGCATTGAGATCGACAACCTTCTCGATCCACTCGGCATAGGGCTGGGCGGCGGCCAGCCGGTCCTTGATGTCGCGGTCGTGGTAGAGCTTGCCCTCCTCCATGTCGACGGCGATCATCTGCCCCGGCCCCAACGCGCCCTTCTCGCGCACCACCGCCTCGTCGACCGGCACCATCCCGGCCTCCGATCCGGCCACCAGCAACCCGTCGCCGGTCACCACGAAGCGCATCGGCCGCAGCCCGTTGCGGTCGAGCCCCGCACAGACCCAGCGGCCGTCGGTCATGGCCAGCGCGGCGGGTCCGTCCCACGGCTCCATCACCGCGTTGCAATAGGCATACATGTCGGCCCAGGGCTTCGGCATCTCCACCGCCGATTTCGACCAGGCCTCGGGCACCAGCATGGTCTTGGCCATCGGCGCGGAACGTCCCGCCCGCACCAGAACCTCGAACACCGCGTCAAGTGCTGCGCTGTCCGACGAGCCCTGCGCGACGATCGGCTTGATATCGCCGGCCTGCTCGCCGAAGGCCGCCGAGGCCATGCGGATTTCATGGCTTTTCAGCCAGTTCAGGTTGCCCTTCAGGGTATTGATCTCGCCGTTATGGGCCAGCATCCGGAACGGCTGCGCCAGCCACCATTGCGGGAAGGTGTTGGTCGAATAACGCTGGTGATAGATGGCAAAGGCGCTCTCGAACCGCGTATCCTGCAAATCGGGATAGAACTCGGCCACCTGCTCGGCCAGCATCATGCCCTTGTAGATGATCGACCGGCAGGAAAGCGAACACAAATACATCCCCGCGATCCCGGCGGCGGCGGCGGCCTTTTCGATCCGGCGGCGGATCACATAAAGCTCGCGCTCGAACGTCTCCTCATCGACGCCCCTGGCGTTCTTGATCAGGATCTGCTCGATCTCGGGGCGCGTCGCGTTGGCCTTGTCGCCCAGCACCTCGGTATTCACCGGCACATGGCGCCAGCCATAGATGTAATAGCCCATGCGCAGCACTTCGGTTTCGACAATCGTGCGGCAGGTTTCCTGCGCCCCGAAATCGGTGCGCGGCAGGAACACCTGCCCGACCGCGACCAGTGCCTTCATGTCCGGCTCGTGCCCGGTACGGCGGATCTGGTCGTAAAAGAACGGCACCGGGATCTGCACATGAATGCCCGCCCCGTCGCCGGTCTTGCCATCGGCATCCACCGCGCCGCGGTGCCAGACCGCCTTCAGCGCGTCGATGCCATGTTCCACCACCTTGCGGTTGGGTTTGCCGTCGATCGCCACGACAAGCCCCACGCCGCAGGATGAATGCTCGTCTTCGGCGCGATAGAGACTGTTTTCAGCCATCCAGGCGCGCCGGGCCTGCTCGTTTCCGGCCCAGTTCGTGTCACTCCTGCTCATAGGGTCTCTTCCTCGGTCTGAAAGACGAAATCCGCCTCGAATTCGGCTTCGGTCAGGCGCGGATGGTCGCCCGCGAAGGCAAAACCCGGCGGCTTGCGGTCGATGTAGATCTCATTGGTTAGCGGAAAGCCTGCCGCATCGTCGAACAGCCCCGCCGAGACCGCATGATAATTGGCCTCCGGCGCAGTCAGACGATACCAGAGCGGCGATCCGCAGCGCCCGCAACTGGCCCGCTCCGCCCAATCCGAAGACTGATAGATCCGCACCGGACCCTCGCTTTTCAGCGTTCCGGGCACGGCGTCGATCTCCAGAAACACCGATCCGGCCCAGCGGCGGCACATGCTGCAATGGCAGGCATGGATTTCCGCCACGGCAGGGGTCATCGTCACCGTGACCGCGCCGCACAGACAGTGACCGCTGATGGGTGTCAGGGTGTCGCTCATGATCCGTTTCTCCCTGACGGTGGCAGGGCCTGGGCCGTGACCACATCGCAATCATAGGCCGGGGTGTTGTCCAGATAGCCCGGCTCGCCGGGCGCGGCGAACAGAACCGGGGTGTCGATGCCCTCGCTCTGCTCGCCGGCGTCGTTCTCGAAAATCTCGCGGTCGCCAAAGAACACCCGCCAGTCGCGATTGATCAGCTGCTGTCCCTTGCGGCGCCAGATCATCGTGCCGTCCTCGGTCATCGCCATGAGATCGAACCTGGTGCGCTCCAGCTCGACCCCGTCGATCGTCACCCGTTCGCCGGTCAGCACGTCATGCCCGACATAGCGGCGGATTTCGCCGCGGTCGCTCTGGGTCCTGAAATCGAAATCGTCGCGCCCGCCGGAAATCAGCGTGGTGAACGAGGCCGGATCGGCCTCCGAAATCAGCCGGTCGCGCTCGCCGATGAACAGATCGATACTGTCAACCCAGCGGGTTTCCGCGTCGGTCTGGCTCATGAAATAGGGGCCTTCGCCATCCGAATAGACGGCCCATTGATAGCCTTCCGGTTCGGATGCACAGCGGTAGTGCTGCGACACCTGGCAACTGCGCAACTGCACCGTCACATAAACCTCGCAGCCCGCAGGCGGCGCGAACTTGCCGCCCGATGCCGCGGGCCCGGCGACCGCACCCGCCAGAACCGCACCCGCCAGAACCGCGCCCGCCAGTATTCCGATCCGCTTCGCCATCTTCAGGTTTCCTTCATTTTCCGGGTCAGCATCGCTGACCTTTCTGATTTTTCCCGCCCGACATCTGTCGGGACGGATGCCAGACGCTTGCGGGACGGATGCCAGACGCGGGCCAGCCCCGGTCCGCGCCGCCGGGCCTTGCCTGCCCCGCCGCCGCGCCTACTCGGCCGCCACGGCCTGCGTTTCGGCCAGATAGACGAGGATCGACTCGGCCGCCTCGCGCCCGTCGCGGATCGCCCAGACGACCAGACTGGCCCCGCGCATTATATCGCCCACCGCATAGACGCCGGGCAGGCTGGTGGCATGGGTGGCGAAATGCGTCCTGATGGTGCCCCAGCGGGTCACCTCCAGCCCCTCGATGCCCCAAAGGCCGGGCAGATCCTCGGGGTCGAAACCCAGCGCCTTGATCACCAGATCGGCATGTTCCAGATAATCGGCGCCGGCTACCGGTTCGGGGCTCTGCCGCCCGCTTGCGTCCGGTGCGCCAAGCCGCATCTGGCTGATCATCACCGCCTCGATCTCCTCGGCGGTGGTAAAGCCCCTGGGCGCGGTCAGCCATACGAAATCCACCCCCTCTTCCTCGGCATTGGCAACCTCGCGCTGACTGCCCGGCATATTGGCGCGGTCGCGGCGGTACAGGCATTTGACCGATTGCGCGCCCTGGCGGATCGCGGTGCGCACACAGTCCATCGCCGTGTCGCCGCCGCCGATCACCACCACGCGCTTGCCCCTGGCATCCAGCGCGCCGCCGTCGAATTCGGCCACCTCGTCGCCAAAGCACTTGCGGCCCGAGGCGGTCAGATAGTCGATCGCCCGCACGATCCCGGCGGCCCCGGCATTGGGCACCTCGAGATCGCGGCTCTTGTAGACCCCCGTGGCGATGATTACCGCATCATGGCTGCCGCGGATCGCGTCAAAGGAAACGTCTTCGCCGACATTGCAGTTCTGAACGAACTCCACGCCACCCTTTTCAAGCTGGGCGACGCGCTGCATCACCACATCCTTTTCCAGCTTGAAACCGGGAATGCCATAGCTCATTAGCCCCCCGGCGCGGTCGTGGCGGTCATAGACCGTCACCTGCAATCCGGCGCGGCGCAGCACATCGGCCGCCGCCAGCCCGGCCGGTCCGGCACCGATGATGCCGACGCTTTCGGGCCTTTCGCGGGCCGGCCGGATCGGCTTGACCCAGCCATTGTCCCAGGCGGTGTCGGTCAGGTATTTTTCCACCGCCCCGATGGTGACGGTGCCGTGGCCGGCCTGTTCGATCACGCAATTGCCTTCGCAAAGCCGGTCCTGCGGGCAGATGCGGCCGCAGATTTCGGGGAAGGTATTGGTCTGCTGGCTCAGCTCATAGGCTTCCTGAAGGCGCCCCTCGGCGGTCAGCCGCAGCCAGTCGGGAATATTGTTGTGCAAGGGGCAATGCGTCTGGCAATAAGGCACACCGCACTGGCTGCACCGCGCCGCCTGTTCGGCGGCCCTGGCCGCCGCGAACTCACGGTAAATCTCGCCGAAATCCTGGGCGCGTACCGTCGCCTCCCGTTTTTCCGGCATCTCCCGCGCGACGGTCACGAATTTCAGCATCGGTTGCTTGGCCATGACAAAACCCTTCGGCAATCCACCGCCCCTTGCTACTCTGCCGCAAGCCAAAATAAAAGTCAGTATTATTGACCTTAATATCAGATATTTTGGCCCCTGAAGCAGGGATTGCCGAAATTACGTCAAATATAGGTCAATAACGCTGATATATTACCAGTTGAGCGCGACCAGCGCACCCGTTCCGACAATGATTCGCCACCAGCCAAAAAGCGCATATCCATGGCGGCTTACATAACCAAGCAGCCAGCGAACAACGACCAATGCCGCAACAAATGCCGCCACGAAGCCGATGGCAATCTCGCCCAGGGCCGACATATCCAGAACGTCGCGGTTCTTGAAAAGGTCATAGGCAAACGCCCCCGCCATCGTCGGCATCGACAAAAAGAACGAAAACTCCGCCGCCGCCCGCTTGTCCGCCCCCAACGCCAGGGCACCGACTATCGTCGCCCCCGAGCGCGACACACCCGGTATCATCGCAAGGCACTGGATGACCCCGATCGCCAGCGCCATGGGCAGCGAAAACCGCTCGGCGTCATGATGGCGCGCGCTCAAAGGCAGGCGGTCCACGATCAGCAGAACCGCGCCCCCCAATATCAGCATCACCGCAATCAGGCGCGGCGATTCAAACAGGACCTGCTTGATGTAGTCATGCGCCAGGACCCCCACAAGAACCGCCGGAAGGAACGCCAAAAGCACCGATCCGGCAAAATGCCGCGCGTGCGGGTCGGAGGGCAGGTCGCGGATCGTCGTGGCGATCTTGGTGAAATAGACACCAAATATTGCCAGAACCGCCCCCAACTGGATGACCACCTCGAATGTCTTGCCGGCACTGTGAAAACCCAGAAAATGCCCCGCCAGCAGGATATGCCCGGTGGAGGAAACCGGAATGAATTCCGTCACCCCCTCGAGCAGGCCAAGCAGCAGCGACAACAGCGTGGTATCGGTCATGATCTGGTATCCGGAATAGGGCCGCGGGGGCGTTGGTGGCAGACAGGTCAGGTATAGTCGGAAAGGTCAACATCGGCCCCGAGCATTCCGGCAAGACGGGTATTGCTGGCCGTGAAATGCCCGGTGAACCGCGCCTTCACAACGGCCGTTACCGGGCGATAGCGGCGCAGCAGCGGAGCAAGCGGCCGCCGCTTCAAAACCCCGCCGAAGGCACGGTAGAGCCCATAGGGCGTGGTGCCCAACGAAATCACCGGATTGCGGTTCAGCACGCTGGTCTGGATATGGTTGATGCGGCGAAGGATCGGCGCGGCATGTTCGGGATAGCTTGCCGCGTGAACTCGGCGCGCGGCATCGTCCAGCCCGGCAAAGGCCCTGTTGCCGCAAAACCGCGCCAGCTTCGCGGCGGCAGCCCCCATGTCCGCCGTCAGACTTTCCTGGGTCAGAACATGCACCTGCCCGGCCCCGAACAGCGACCGATAAAGCCCGATCAGCCGGTCATATTCGAAATGCTCTGCCCGAAAGGCAAAGTAGCCAAGCTCGCATTCACCCGAAAAGAACTGCGCCGGGGTCATCGTGCCGCCGCGCAGGATATACTGCATGTAGACGGAGGGAAGGATTTTCAGTTGCGAGCGGATCGAGATCAGAATCCGCGCGTCAGGCGCGATTTCGGCAAGCCGCCTGGCGTATACATCGCTGTCGATACCGCCGAAAAACGGATGCCCGGACAGGATTTCCGATGAAATCACCGGAACTTCGGCAGCACCCAAAGCCTCTTTGGCGCGGGCGATATGGTCGCGCATCGCGGCCGGGTCGAACGCCAGGCCATGCGGGGCGACGATGTGCTCGAACACCTCCGAATGGCCGGCGATCTGGCGATAGCCATGTTCAGGCACGAACAGCAACCGCTGCATCCAGGTTGTTGCGGTCTTGTGATAACCGATATGCAGCAGCGGCTGCGTTGCCATGGGATATTCTCGCTTTGCGCCCTGCCGCTTCTTGCCTGACCGCGACAGCCATCCGCAAGCAAAACACGGTCAACAGCACGCCGCGGCCCGGCAAATAGCCACATACCGTGGCTTTGTTGCCCGGATCGGGACGCTGTGCGCCGGATCTGCCCTGCACCCGCCGCGCGGTTCGGGCGCCGCCACCGGCGGCAGAGCGAAACGGGCGGCAGAGCGAAACGGGCGGCAGAGCGAAACGGGCGGCAGAGCGAAACGGGCGGCGCTTCAGGTGCGCAGGTTTTTCGCCGATGCCTTGATCGCGTCATACTGGCCGGAAGGCCGGAAACGCCACAGATAGCCAGGCAAGACCGCCCCGAACGGGGTCGCCACGATGCCCAGATCGGAAAGATCCCTTGCCCCGGGCGCGACAACATTGTCATGGCGCAGCGATTTCACCTGATCGCGCGTCAGCAGCGAATTGTGCATCAGCCCCCCGCTGATGATCTGCGCCATGTCGCAGATCCAGGCCAGGATACGCGCTTTCCAGAACGGCATGTTTACGATCAGCCTCCGCCGGTTGATCACCGCCAGCATACTCCGCATCAGCCCGCGGAACGTATCTATATCGGGGCCGCCCAGTTCAAAGACACCCGCCACCTTTTCGGTAACCCCGAGAACCGCCGCCCGGGCGACATCATCGACATAGACCGGCTGGAACCGCGTATTCGCCCCGACCAATGGCAGAACGGGCCCAAAGCGCGACATGCCGGCAAACCGGTTGAAAAACTGATCTTCCGGCCCGAAAATCACCGACGGGCGCAGGATCATCGCCCCTGGAAATACCTCCAGAACCGCCGCTTCGCCTTCGGCCTTGGTCCGGCAATAGGCGCTTTCGCTGGCCGTATCGGCGCCGATCGCCGACAGGTGCACCAGCGATGTGATGCCCTCGGCCGCAGCCAGCCGGGCGACACGCGCCGCGCCGTCAACCTGCACCGCCCTGAAATTGTTCCGGCCGCCCTTGTCGAAGGTCCCCACGCAATTTACCACCGCGTCGCCACCGGCCAGAGCCGCCCTGACCGACGCATCGTCACGGATGTTGCACAAGACCGGTTCCACCTGCCCGACCGCCCCATAGGTCCGCACGAACAGCGCCTCGTTCGGCCGCCGCACCGCCACGCGTACGCGCCATCCCTCCTTGGCCATGCGCCGTGCGATATAGCGTCCGACAAAACCGGAACCGCCGAAAATGGTTACGAGCCTGGACATGAACGCTTCTCCGAAACCTGGGTGTCAGCCCTGATTAACGCCTGCAACCCCGCCAAACAAGGCGCAATTCCCTTGCCGCAAGTTTTGTCGCGGACCCCGTTGACACGCCCCCGGCATGGCCTTACATCGCCCTCCTAGACACCTGCCCAGGTGGCGGAACTGGTAGACGCGCACGGTTCAGGTCCGTGTGCCGCAAGGCGTGGAGGTTCGAGTCCTCTCCTGGGCACCACTGGACAGTGGTTACACCCCTATTTCTCAGCAACAACATTGCGCTGGACGTTCTCTGGGCAAGAGAGCGGCACAACGGCGGATGTGACCGCGTGCCATGTGAGAATCAACAAGGTCGGCCGACAGGTGCCTTTCTGGCATGGCGTAAGAAGCGCTTTTCAACCGAGATCGAAATCATGCAGCCTTTCCGCCTGTCCTTGCGGAACGCCGGGAAGCACACAGAGCATCTCGTAAAGGAGATTTGCCCCGGCAACGGCGGTGCTGCCGGCAGGATCGTAGGGCGGCGAGACCTCGACCAGATCGCAACCGACAATATCAAGCCCGGCCATGCCGCGCACGATCTCGACCGCCTGCCATGGTGTGAGCCCGGCGAATTCCGCCGTGCCGGTGCCGGGCGCGAAGCCGGGATCGAGACTGTCGATGTCAAAGCTCAGATAGACCGGCGAATCGCCGACAAGGGCGCGTATCTGGGCCATGAGCGGTGCCATAGACCGCCCCCAGCATTCCTCGGCGGTGACGATGCGCCAGCCCTGCGCGCGGCCCCAGGCAAAATCGTCCGGCGCATAGCCTGTGCCGCGCAGGCCGATCTGCACCACCTTGTCGTTGAGCAGGCAACCGTCTTCCCAGGCGCGGCGAAACGGGCAGCCATGCGCGACCCGTTCGCCGAACATCGCCTCGTTGATATCGGCATGGGCATCGACATGCACGAGCGCGACCGGTCCGTGCCTGGCCTTGATCGCGCGCAGGATGGGCCAGGTCAGCGTGTGATCGCCGCCAAGTGTGAGCGGGATGGCCCCGTGGCCGAGGATGTCGTTATAGGCTGCCTCGATCCGGCGCACGGAATCCTTCAGATCGAAGGTATTGATCGCCACGTCGCCGATATCGGCTACCTGAAGATGTTCGAAGGGTGCGGCACCCGTGGCCATGTTGAAGGGGCGCAGCATCCGGCTTTCGTCACGGATCTGGCGCGGGCCCAGCCGGGTTCCAGGCCGGTTCGATGTGCCGATGTCCATCGGTATGCCCACGAATACGGCATCGCAGCCCGCAGCCGTTTCGCTGGCGGGCAGCCGCATCATCGTCACCGGCCCGCCGAAACGGGGCATGTCGTTGCCGCCAAGCGGCTGGTTGAGCTTGCTCATCGATCTTCTCCTGTTGCTATCAGCCGCGCCAGCAGGCCGAACTGTCGCGCCACCCGCGCCTTGAGCGCCCCCATCGGCATGTCCTCGTCGCGGACGAAATTCATGAACATTGCATTGAGCGTGTTGAACAGAACCTCGCCAATGGCGGCGGCATCCAGTTCGCTGCGCGCTTCGCCCCGCGCCTTCAACTGTTCGACAAGCGCCACCACCTGCGCGGCAAGACGCCGGTCGAGATCGAGATAGAGCGCGCCGTTGGGTGTCTCGGGCGCCTCGAGCGAGAGCGCCATCACGGTGCGCCACATCTCCTTGCTGAGATACTCCAGCGAGTGGTCGTAGTAGGTCCAGATCAGCGTCTCGATCGCCCTGCGCACACCGCGCGGCGGGTCGGCGACTATGCGCGCCCCTGCGGCCAGTACCTCCTCGACTTCCATGGCGACGATGGCGATCAGCAGATCGCCCTTGGTGCGATAGTAGTTGTAGACCGTCCCCGGCGAGACCTCGGCCATGCCGGCCATGTCCTCGATCCGGGCGCTGCGGTAGCCTTCGCTGTAAAACAATGTCGAAGCCGCGTGCAGGATGCGGCGATTTCTGTCTGCCTTCTGCCGGGCACGCAGGCCGGTCATCGGCGCTCCTTTCCAGATTCCTGCGCTAAACTTAATGTTGACTTCAAAAATGAATCAACTCATTTTTTTAACAGAGCATCGGATTCGCCAGAAGATCCGGCTCCGCGCCGCGATGCCGCGGCCGATCAAACAAGGAGGAGCCCCATGACCAAGCCGACCCCGCCACGCCGTGTGCAGATCGCCACGGCCACCTGTCTTGCACTGTTGCCCTGTGCTGCGCAGGCCGCCGAAAGCCTCAATGCCCTGGTGTGGTGCGACCACACCGATCCGGCCCTGATCGAGCCCTTCGAGACGGCCAATGATGTGAAGGTCAACCGGCGCGAATACGAGGGCACGGCCACCGCTCTGGCGCTTCTCGAACAGTCGCGCCCCGGCGACTGGGATGTCCTGGTGATCGACAGCATCGACGTTCCGCGCGTGATCGACGCCGGATTGATGGCCGAGTTGCCGCGCGATCAGCTGCCGCTGGATGATTTCTTCGGCACGGTCGAGATGAAGGACAGCACGTCGCGCGATGGCAAGATCTACGCCGTGACCGACAAGTTCGGCTACAACACCATCTCCTTCAATTCCGACAAGGTTGATCCGGCCGACATGCAGGATATGGCGACAGCCTGGTCCGACAAGTACAAGGACCGGATCGCTATCTATGATTACTACATCCCGGTGATGGGTCTTGTGGCCATCGCCGACGGGTTCAAGACGGCCGAACTGACCGCCGATGACCTGCCGGCGCTGAAGAAGACGCTTTTCACGATGAAGGAGAACGCGCGTTCGGTCGGTGAAGTGGTGGCCAGCCAAACCGCGCTTGCCACTGGCGAGGTGGATATCGTGGTGGGCGGCGGCGAGTGGCTGACCGCCGTTCTGGCCGAGGAGAATCCGAACCTGACCTGGACCATTCCCGATCAGGGTGCGGTGCGCTGGTCCGAGGCGATCGGCGTATTGGCCGCGAGCGAGAAGAAGGATCTGGCCGCGAAATTCGTCGAATACATCGTCAGCCCCGAAGGTCAGGCACGCCTGGCGACATCATCCTGTTACTGGGGGATGCCGGCCAACCGCAAGGCCGGCGAACACCTGACCGACGCGCAGAAATCCGTGCTGCGCTGGGACGAACAGGACAACTATCTCAAGCGCGCGCAGCTTTATCCCGCGCCCGACGCCGATCTTGACCAAAAGATGCAGGACGTCTGGCTGGAGATGCTGCAACACTGATGGCGGGCGCGCGCGATACCGTCCGGGGCTGGGGCTTTGTCGCCCCGGCACTGCTCTGGACGCTGGCCTTTTTCGTCGTGCCCTTCGTGGTGATGGCGGCGATGAGCCTGGCCACGCTCGAAGGGCGCGAACTGATCTGGGGAGTGAGCCTGGAGAACTACCGGCGTCTCTTCGGGCAGGCCTATCTTTTCCGTGCGATCCTCGTCTCGGTCGAAATCACGCTGACGGTCACGGTGGTGTCTGTCGTGCTGGCCTATCCATTGGCCTGGATCATCGCCTTCCGCGTGCCCGAACGCTGGCAGAGGCTGGCCCTATTGCTGGCGATCCTGCCGTTCTGGACCTCCTATGTCGTGCGGTCATACGCCTGGCTGCTGGTGCTGGCGCGCGAGGGGATCATCAACAAGGCGCTGATAGGGCTGGGCCTGATATCCGAGCCGCTGACGCTGGCCAGCACCCGCTTTGCGACGGTGACCGGGTTCGTGCATTTCTTTGTCATGCTTCTTACGCTCACGATCTATGCCAACCTGGTGCAGCTTTCGCCCAATTACCGCCGCGCGGCGATCGATCTGGGGGCGAACGGCTGGCAGGCGTTCCGTCATGTCATCCTGCCACTGACCCTGCCCGGTATCGTCACCGGTGCCTTTCTGACCTTCGTGCTGTGCATCGGAGATTACATCACGCCGCAGATTCTCGGCGGCAACAACGAACTGACCGGGCCACAGATCATCATGGTGCAACTCGGCCGGGGTGCCAATTTTCCGCTGGCGGCAGCGATGTCGATCGTCCTGATGGCTCTGGTGACGCTGGCCTATCTGGCCGCTGCCCGCTGGCTGAGGCTTGACCGGATATGATGCGCGCGTTCGGATGGGTCTACATGGCGCTGGCCTACGCCTTCATCTTCCTTCCGGTGGTTACGCTGGTGCTTTTCTCCTTCCAGGACGGGCGGTTGCCGGTGCCGCCCTTCGATGGGCCGACGCTGAAATGGTACGCCGACGTACTAGGCGACAGCCGCCTGACCTCGGCGCTGGTCAATTCGCTTGTGGTCGGTGTCGGATCGGCGGCGCTGTCATGTGTGCTGGGCTTTCTCGCGGCCTACGGGCTTGCGCGGCATGTGCTGCCTGGGTCCGTCTTCATGCGGGGCGTGCTGATCGCACCGCTGACGGTCAGCTACCTGATCATCGGGCTGGGCCTTCTCATCGTGTTCAACCGGGTGGGGCCGGGCCCGTCGCTCTGGGCCGCGGGTGCGGGTCATGTGGTCATCAACCTGCCACTGGCCTTTGCCATCATCTACGCCTCGATGGGCGCGCAGCAGGAAAATGCCGAGCGCGCCGCGCGCGATCTCGGCGCGTCCGACGTGAAGGTGCTGGCGCTCGTTACCGTGCCGATGCTCGCGCCCGCAATCCTGGCCGCGTTCTTCCTGTCCTTCACGTTCAGCTGGGATGAGTTCATCATCGCCTTCCTGCTCACCCGCTTCGAGGTCACGCTGCCGGTGGAGATCTGGAGCCTCCTGCGCTCGGGCCTGTCGCCGCGCACCAATGCCATCGGCTCCGTCGTCTTTCTGGTCTCGGTCGTGCTGGTCGTCGGGCTGGAGCTGTTTCTGTTCGGGAGGAAACGCCATTGACCGCCGCCATCATGCTTTCGGGTATCGGCCATGATTTCGGAGATTTCCGGGCGCTGGCGGAGATCGAGCTTGAAATCGACGCAGGTGAATACATCGTGCTTCTCGGCCCCTCGGGCTGCGGCAAGACGACATTGCTTTCGGTTCTGGGCGGTTTCATAAACCCAATGCAGGGCCGCGTGCTGATCGGTGGGCGCGACATGACGGATGTGGCGCCCGCCAAGCGCCCGACAACGACGATGTTTCAGGATTACGCTCTTTTCCCGCACATGAACCTGCGCGACAACGTGAGCTTTGGGCCCCGCATGGCGGGGGTGACAAAGGCCGCGCGGCACCGGAAGGCCGAGGAACTGCTGGCACTGGTCGGGCTTGCCGATGCCGCAGGCAAGCGCCCGCACGCGCTCTCGGGTGGTCAGCGCCAGCGCGTCGCGCTGGCCCGCGCGCTGGCGGTCGACCCGGAGGTTCTGCTGCTGGACGAGCCTCTCGGCGCGCTCGATCTCAAGCTGCGGCGCGCCATGCAGGACGAATTGAAGACGATCCAGCGCAAGCTGGGCACGACCTTCGTTCACGTCACCCACGATCAGGAAGAGGCAATGGCGATCGCCGACCGCATCGTCGTGATGAACCGCGGCCGGATCGAGGACGTGGGCCCGCCCGACCGCGTCTATCGCAAGCCGCGCACCCTTTTCGCCGCGGGCTTCATGGGCGAAATGAACCGGATTGCCGGGCACCGCAAGGGCGAGTGGATCGAAACGCCGCTTGGCGCGCTGCCGGCGGGTGATGCGCCACAAGGCGCGGTGGCGATCTGTCTGCGCCCCGAGCAGATCGGCACGAAGGGCGAAGGCTGGAAGATGGGCCGCGCCACGATCATTGATGCCGCTTTCTTCGGCACGCATTTCCGTGTGCACCTTGCGCCCGAGGCCGCGCCGGATCTCATCCTCGTCGCACATCTTCCACCGAACGCCCGCCCCGAGGTGAACGCAACCTTGACACTCACCGCCGATCCCGGCGATCTGTCGATCTTTGCCGGGCAACCGCGATGACCCGCGCCCGGCCCGAGGACTGGTATCGCATCATGCGCCGCGGCGACGGCGTAACCTATATCTGCGAGCCCTTCATCGAGGAGTTCTATCGCTGCAACATATGGCATGTGCGGGGGCGCGACCGCGACATGCTGGTCGACAGCGGCATGGGTGTGGTCAGCCTGCGCGAGTGGGTGCCGATCGTTACCGAACGCGACCTGACCGCGGTCGCCAGTCACACGCATTTCGATCATATCGGATGCCACCACGAATTCGCCGACCGCTGCGTGCATGAGGCAGAGGCCGGCATTCTTGCCGATCCGGGTAATGCGGCCACGCTGGCCGATCCCTATGTCGCGGACGGGATATTCACCCGCCTGCCGCCGCTGCCCTACCGGTCCTCAAGCTATTCGCTGCGGGCCGCCCCGGCGACACGGCTCTTGCATGACGGCGATGTGATCGACCTCGGAGACCGCGCCTTCGAGGTGATCCACACCCCCGGGCACAGCCCCGGCGGCATCGCGCTCTGGGAGGCGAAGACGGGCATCCTGTTTTCCGGCGACATCGTCTATGACGGGCCGCTCATCGAAGACACCTATCACGCCGACGCGGCGGATTATTACCGCTCGATGGTCCGTCTTTACGATCTGCCGGTGCGGATCGTGCACGGCGGCCATTTCCCGAGCTACGGGCACGAACGGCATCGCAGGATCATCCGCGACTGGCTCGACCGGAAAGAACACCGCTGAGCCCGGTCCGGCGCATCGCCAGGGCGCAGTTTCTGCCTCATGTCGGCCTGGATAAAGATTGTCACTCCATCGCCACGCCGAACGGCAGGTCGTTTTCAGCAGCCTTGTACCATCTGCGGATGGTCTTGCGCTCTTCCTCTTCCATGAAACTGACATTCGCGGGCGGCATCGCGTCACTGACACCGGCCTGCAAATAAATCATCCGCGCCGCCCTGGCGATATCGGCCGGGGTCTCGAGCAAGATGTTCTTCGGAGCGCGGTGAATACCGTCATAGAACGGTTCGCGCGAATGACACATCGAACAGCGGCCGGGAACGATATCGGTCACGTCTTCGAACCCTGCGGCGCTGGCGAAGACCTGCTCGCTCCTGGTCAGTGCCCGCGCTTCGGAATCCTCCACGCTGTCCTGCATCAGGGGCGCCGTGGAAAGCCACATGACACAGACAAACAGGAGCGCCGTGGCGAGCCAGGTCCAGTTCGGGCCCGCGCCGGTGGCATGCATGGTGTTGAAATAGTGCCGGATCGTTACGCCCATCAGGAATACCAGTGCGGCGATGATCCAGTTGTATTCGGTCGCGAAGGCCAGCGGATAGTGGTTCGACAGCATCAGGAAAATGACCGGCAGGGTCAGGTAGTTGTTATGGGTCGAACGCAGTTTGGCGATCCTGCCGTATTTCGCGTCGGGTGTGCGCCCCTCTTGCAGGTCTTTGACCACGATCCGCTGGTTGGGCATGATGATGAAGAACACGTTGGCCGTCATGATGGTCGCGGTAAAGGCGCCCAGATGCAGCATGGTAGCGCGGCCGGTGAAAATCTCGTTATAGCCCCAGCCCATGGCGACAAGCAGAACAAACAACAATAGCATGAGCAGCGTCGGTTTTTCACCCAGCCCGGATTTGCACAGATAGTCATAGACCAGCCAGCCGATCGAAAGCGATGCCGCCGAAATCAGGATACCCTGCCACAGCGCCAGATCCGCCTTGCTGGCGTCGATCAGATAAAGTTCACCGCCAACCCAGTAGACGATCATCAAAAGCGCCGCACCCGACAGCCAGGTCGTGTAGCTTTGCCATTTGTGCCAGATCAGGTGATCGGGCATGTTTTCCGGGGCGACGAGATATTTCTGGATATGGTAGAATCCGCCGCCGTGAACCTGCCATTCCTCGCCATAGGCGCCAACCGGCATGTTGGGCACTTTCTTCAGGCCGAGATCGAGAGCAATGAAATAGAATGACGCACCAATCCAGGCCATGGCCGTGATGACGTGCAACCAGCGAACAGCGAATGCCAGCCAGTCCCACATGATTGCGAAGTCGTACATTGATTCCTCCCTTTCTGCTGCCGAAACACGCTAGTGCAGGCCTGCATTTTCGTGTATCACGCAAAAAACCCTAACTGCTTCAAAAAAAGCCAGTTAATTCAGTCATGGCCTATCTGGACAACATTCGCACCTTCGTTCGTGTCTACGAACTTGGCAACATGTCGGCGGCAGCGCGTGATTTGCGGATTTCTGCGGCAGTAGCGTCTTCGCGGATATCACAGTTGGAGGAACATCTGAATGTGCGGTTGTTTCAGCGTACCACACGGCTGCTCAACCCCACCGAGCAGGGCAATCTGTTCTATCACGGGGCGATGAAGATTCTGGAGGCCGTGGATGAAGCCGAAGCGGTTATCAGCGATGTGACTCAGACTCCGCGGGGCTCGCTTTTCGTGGCTGCGCCACTTGGGTTGGGTCAGCGGCTGGTGGCACCGGCAATTCCGAAGTTCCACGCCGCCTATCCGCTGATCAGCATTCGTCTGCGGCTGTCGGATCGCAAGCTCGACCTGGCCGCAGAAGGCCTTGACGCCGCCTTTTTTCTGGGGGTGCCGGAAGATTCCACCCTGCGGATAAGAAAAATCGCCGATTGCCCGCGCATCTTGTGCGCGTCACCCGAATATGTCGCCCGGAACGGAAACCCGGTCAGTTCCGATGATCTGCGGTCGCAAAAGCATAACTGCCTTATCCTGCGCTACCCTGGCGTGCCCGAATTCCAGTGGCCGCTGCAAACGGCGGA
Organism: Paracoccaceae bacterium; assembly: GCA_020446815.1. Lineage (GTDB taxonomy): Bacteria > Pseudomonadota > Alphaproteobacteria > Rhodobacterales > Rhodobacteraceae > Albidovulum. Next base: position 5,020 of record JAGRDY010000002.1, on the reverse strand, counting down.
GGGTGTGAAGCGGGTTTCGGTGGCCGGCCCCTATGAGACGGACCATGGCGATGTACTGACTAGCTGGGCGCTTGACGGGCACGGTATCGTGCTCAAACCGGTCTTCGAGATCGCCGAGCACCTTGCGGCGGGAACCCTTGTTCCGGTTCTGGAAAAGGAACCCCCGGTGCCGATCCAGATGGCCTGTCTCTACATGCACCGGCGGCGCCAGGACCCGAAGGCGCGCCTGTTCATCGATTTCGTCGTCGACCACATCAAGGCATCAATGCCGTGACAAAGCGCGCGCCCAGGCGGGCGCGGGGCTTGCTAACTGCCGCGATAGGTCGAATACCCAAAGGGCGAAAGCAACAGCGGCACATGGTAATGAGCCTTTTCCGACATGCCAAAACGCAAGGGCACGATGTCAAGAAACCGCGGTGCTTCCGGTGGCACGCCCGAAGCATCCAGATATGCGCCGGTGTGGAACACCAATTCATAGGTTCCCGGTGCGAATTCGGCGGCGGGCAGGATCTGTTCATCGGTGCGCCCGTCATCATTGGTCACCAGGCTTCGCAGATGCGTGCGCGCTTCGCCTTCGATCCGGTAAAGGTCGATTTTCAATCCCTTTGCGGGACAGCCGCGCGCGGTGTCGAGCACATGCGTGGTCAGATATCCGGGCATTTCGTCTTCTCCTGTTGCTACGGCGTCTGGCGTTTGTTGTGGTGCACCACAGCCAAAGCAAAACGCTACTATTCCCGGCGCGCGCCTGAATTGGTCTGCCCTCGATCTGACTCAGATAGAAGCCAAACCGCTTTGGGCGCGCCGGGCATGGGTCAAGTTTGCCGCAAGGTTTGTTCGAACTCCGAAATTCATGGCATCCTGTAGCCCGATAGATCTTGGAGCTCATTCTTGCGGCTTGCGCATGGTTTGATACACAAAAAAGATTCAGAAAGCTCTTTCAAAAAAAACACGAAGGCATTGTGAATTATCCTACTCTATAAGAATGTGGCAACAGGAGAGCGGAATTGCATCGTTACACCCGCAACATGCGCGGCCATGGCCCGTCGCGACCCAATGCGAACTGGCCCGGTGGGGCCAGGGTCGCGGTTCAGTTCGTATTGAATTACGAAGAAGGCGGTGAAAACTGCGTCCTACATGGCGACGCCGCGTCCGAAGCCTTTCTTTCCGACATTCCGGGTGCCGCTCAGTGGCCCGGGCAGCGTCACTGGAACATGGAATCGATCTACGAATACGGTGCCCGCGCCGGATTCTGGCGGCTGCACCGGCTGTTCACAGGCGCTGGTATTCCCGTGACGATTTACGGTGTCGCATCGGCGCTTGCCCGAAGCCCAGAACAGGTCGCCGCGATGAAGGCCGCCGGATGGGAGATAGCGTCGCACGGGCTGAAATGGGTCGAGCACAAGGACATGCCAGAGGCCGAGGAACGCGCATCGATCGAAGCCGCGGTCCGCTTGCACACCGCCGTGGTCGGATCCCGGCCACGCGGCTGGTACACCGGCCGGTGCAGCGTCAACACGGTTCGCCTTGTCGCCGAGGAAGGCGGTTTCGACTATATTTCCGATACCTATGACGATGATCTTCCGTATTGGATCGAAGCGGGCGATCGCGATCAGCTGATCATCCCCTACACTCTTGAAGCGAATGACATGCGCTTTGCCACCGCGCCGGGCTGGGTGAGCGGCGAAGATTTCTTCCAATACCTGAAAGACGCATTTGACGTCCTTTACGCCGAAGGCCAGTCCGGTCGGCCGGCGATGATGTCGGTCGGCCTGCATTGCCGCCTGATTGGCCGCCCCGGAAAAATCGCCGGGTTGATGCGGTTCATTGATTACATTCAAGGCCATGAAGATGTCTGGTGCCCGCGACGCATCGACATTGCCGAACATTGGGCCAAGGCACATCCGCATCGGCGGTGGGACAGGCCGAGCAGGATGAGCAAGACAGAATTCGTGGCGAAATTCGGCTCGATCTTTGAACATTCCGCCTGGGTCGCCGAACGTGCCCACGCCCTGGAGCTTGGCCCGGCGCATGACTGTGCGGCCGGCATCCACAACGCGCTTTGCCGTGTCTTCCGTACCGCCAGCGAAAAGGAACGTCTCGGCGTTCTGACCGCGCATCCCGATCTTGCGGGCAAACTGGCCAAGGCCAAGCGGCTGACGGCGGAATCCACCCACGAGCAAGCCAGCGCGGGCCTCGACGCCCTGACCGACGCCGAGCGCGCGACCTTCACCCAGCTCAACACACAATATGTCGCCCGGCATGGATTTCCATTCATCATCGCGGTGCGGGACCATGACAAGGCGGCGATCGCGGCAGCCTTCCGCAAGCGTGTCGGCAATGACCGCGACACCGAATTCGCCGAAGCCTGCCGTCAGGTCGAGCGCATTGCCGAATTGCGCCTGCGGGATATCCTGCCATGACAGCCAAGACACTGGGTGTGATGCCCCTGACATGCGCTGATTTCGCCCCCTACGGCGACGTGATCGAAATCTCGGGAGCCCCCGACAAGATCATCAATCAGGGCATGTGTGGCCGTCATCACGATCTGGCAACGCTTGACTTCGCCGATGGTCGCGCCGGAATAAGCATTTTCGACGCCAAGGCGCGCAGCTTTCCTTATTTGGTGGACATGGTCGAACGCCACCCGGAAGGAAGCCAGGCTTTCATCCCGACAAACGGGGTCGCGATGCTTGTCGTCGTGGCCGGGGACGCGGCTGGCAAGCCGGTCAATCTTCGGGCCTTCGTGAGCCAGCCGGGGCAATCCATAAATCTGCATCGCGGCATATGGCACGGTGTGCTCGCCCCGATCGAAAAGCCAGGGCAGTTCGTGGTCATCGACCGTATCGGACGCGGCGCCAATCTGGAAGAGCACTGGTTTGACTATCCCTATGTGATCGAATCCGCATAGGGTTTAACGCCGCCCGGGGGCGGATCAGACAGGACTTGGAAAAAACGGGGAAGATCTTATGGCAAATATCTCGATCGGGACACCAGAGCAGATGCGTGATCCCAATTATACACCTGCGCTTTCACAGGCGATCCCGCTGGGTATCCAGCATGTTCTGGCGATGTTCGTGTCGAACGTCACACCGGCCATTATTGTCGCCGGGGCGGCAGGGTTCGGGTTCGGGTCGAATTCACCCGATTTCCCGGAGATGATCTACATGATCCAGATGTGCATGGTCTTTGCAGGTGTCGCGACCTTGCTGCAAACCGTCGGCGCCGGCCCGATCGGCGCAAGGCTTCCCATTGTCCAGGGAACGTCATTCGCGTTCCTGCCGATCATGATCCCGCTGGTTGCGGGAAAGGGCGTCGACGCCATGGCCGGGCTCATGGGTGGTGTGATCATCGGCGGCATATTTCAGGGCTCGCTCGGTCTGATCATCAACAAGATACGCTTTGCCCTGCCGCCTCTGGTCACCGGCCTGATCGTGATGATGATCGGCCTGGCGCTGGTTCAGGTCGGCATCCAGTATGCGGCGGGCGGTGTTCCCGCCATTGGAACGCCGGAATACGGCAGCCCACTCAACTGGTTCGTCGCCTCTGTGGTGATCGTGGTCACGCTGGGCTTCAAATTCTTCGCCAAGGGGATGGCATCCATTTCTGCCGTGCTGATCGGGCTGATCGCGGGCTATCTCGTGGCCCTGGCCTTCGGCATGGTCAGTTTCGGAAATGTCGGTCGTGCGGCCAGCTTTGCCCTGCCAAGCCCGCTGCATTTCGGAATCGAATTTCACTTTGCGGCAATCGTGGGTTTCTGTTTCATGGCGGTTGTGTCGGCCATTGAAACCGTGGGTGACGTTTCGGGTATCACCAAGGGTGGCGCGCAGCGTGAAGCCACCGGCAAGGAGCTGAGCGGTGCCACATATGCCGACGGTTTTGGTTCGGCCATCGCCGGTATCTTCGGCGGCCTGCCCAACACATCCTTCAGCCAGAATGTCGGGCTGATCGCCATGACGGGCGTGATGAGCCGCCATGTGGTGACCTGCGGCGCGATCTTCCTGATCATCGCAGGCCTGGTGCCGAAAGTGGGTGCCGCGATCTCGACTGTGCCGATCGAAGTGCTCGGCGGCGGGGTGATCGTGATGTTCGGCATGGTTGTCGCGGCCGGTATCTCGATGCTCTCGGACGTTGACTGGAACAAACGGAACATGGTGATTTTCGCCATCTCCCTGTCGATCGGCCTTGGCCTGCAACTGGAGCCGGGCGCCGTACAGCACCTGCCCGACACATTGGGCATCCTGATGACCAGCGGCCTGCTGCCTGCTGCCGTTATCGCAATCGTGCTCAACCTGGTTCTGCCCGAGCATCTCAGCGACGAATCGACCGAAGAGGTCGCAGGCGGCCATTCCGGGCATGGTGCAGGCAAACTGCCGCACGACTGAACACCATCGATCCGGCGCTTATCGGGGCGCCGGATCGCACCGGCCGCCAAGTGAAGGCGGCGATGCGGGATCACAGCCCCCGCAAAGAAACGTCTGCGGGAAATTTCAGGTTGCGGCCGACCGCTCATGGCGACCTCCCGTTGGCCGCTTTCTTTGGCGTATCAACTGACCGTGGGCGGCGTGCGCGCTGCCTCTCGCTTCGGTCGAACCCAAGGAATGATGCCCGATGTTTCAGCGTAACGCAGCAACGCTGATGGGCGCGGCATTCAAGCTGGAACCGGGCTGCACTGTTCGTAAGAAGCTGCATGAGCCCAGGGAATTGCCGATCGAGCGCGGCGCGCCTGTCACGGACCTGACCCGGTTGCTGAACCGCATGAAGGCCCGAACCCTGGCCTTGACCCTCTGTCAAACCAAGGCACGGCTGACGCGAATTGAACGTCAGCTCGGCCAATCCGTGCGATCTCTTGTGAGCGCGTTACGACTTTCCAGAAATCCTTCTGTAAAAACCTCAAACCAGCCCTTGCACCTGACCGTCCGAGCGAATAGACAATGCACCGTTGGCGCGGGATGGAGCAGTCCGGTAGCTCGTCAGGCTCATAACCTGAAGGTCGCAGGTTCAAATCCTGCTCCCGCAACCA
>JAGRDY010000005.1 GCA_020446815.1 Paracoccaceae bacterium | reverse complement strand
GCGCTGGCCAGCGGCGGCGACACGATCCTTGCCGGCGATATCGACGGCGACGGGGTGGCCGATTTCGAGGTGATGCTTTTGGGTGTGACCAGCGTCACGGGCGCGATGTTCGTCTGAGTGCGGCGGCTGTCTTTCGCCCGTATCCGTGCAAATTCGGAACCGGCAACGCGGCAAACCTGCCTTGATCCGGTGCACAGGGTTGCCTTTCGCGAAGACGCGGGTTTATTGCGCAGGGCCCGCGTTCCGCGCCATGTTGCATTGACCACGATTTCCGTTTGCGCCATTGACCGGGCAAGAGTGATTTTGGGAACCCGGGGCGAAACTGCGGGGCGCGAAAGATGCCATGATGACGACGCTGATTGATCCTGCCGCCCGCATCGGGCGCAATGTGCGCTTTGGCCATGCCGTGCGGGTATATGGCAATGTCGAGATCGGCGACGATTGCCAGATCGGTGATTTTTGCGTGATCGGACATCCCTGCACCCAGCCGGGTGCCTCGCCCCTGCGTCTTGGGGCGCAGGCGAATGTCCGGTCGCACGCGGTGCTTTACGAAGGCTCCGATATCGGGCCGCGGCTCGAGACCGGCCATCATGTGGTGATCCGGGAAGGGGCGCAGATCGGCGAAAACCTGCGGATCGGCAATTTTTCCGATATCGAGGGGGCCTGCGTCATCGGCGATTTCGCGCGCCTGCACGGTTACGCCCATGTCGGACGCGGCGCCAGGATCGGCGACTTTGTGTTTCTGTATTCGCTCACGACGCTGATGAATGACCCGCTTCCGCCTTCGCATCTGGCCGAGCCGGTGACGGTTGGCGATATGGTGACGGTCTGCGTCAACGCGCAACTCATGCCGGGGGTCGAGATCGGCCGCGGGGCGTTGATCGCCTCTGGCGCCGTTGCCCGGGGCAGGATCCCTGCGGGTGTGGTCGTGACGGGTGCCGACGGCGAACTCGCCGGACCGGTGCGGTTTGTCATGCATATGGCCAGCCGTACCCGGCATCCCTGGTACAAACACTTCGCCGACGCCTATCCGGAACATGTCCGGGGGCGTATCGAAAAACTGGGGGCGGAAATAGAAGCCGAGGCCGCGCTGGCCGGCACTCACGAATGAAGGACAGGCACAAGACCATGGACCGCGTTGCAATACTTGCCGTGATGAATAGCGTGCTGGCCAAGCGAGGCCGTGCGGCGATTTCCGATGAAGCCCAGACGACACGGGCTGCGAATTTTCGCAGTCTCGATTTTTCCGAAACCGCGCTGAGGATCGAAATGCAGATCGACCGGGAACTGGCTTTCGATGCTGCCTCGATGCGGCGGATAGCGACGGTCAAGGACGTGATCGATTTTTTCGAGACGGCAACCAGGGCCCCGTGATCGGCATGGGCGGGATATGCACGGAAAATCGGGTGTCCTTCGGCCCGGAAACACTGAACTGGGCGACGCTTTGCGCGCGGGCCGAAGAGGCGCTGGGCATGGCCGATCAGTTCACGCGCCGCCGCGTCGTGGCGGTGGTCGAGGGGGTCGAATCCGCCCTCGCGGCGCTGGTCTACGGGCTTGTGCACAATCTTGACTGGGGGGTGATCGAAGCGGCGCGCCTGTCACCCGAAGTCGAGGCGCGTTTCGCGCAATCGGGCGTTTCGCTGGTTGATTTCACCACGAGATACGAACCCCGACCCGCAGCGACGGCCGCGCCAAAGGACGGGCAGGGCGATCATGTTCCCGGCCGCATCACGGTTCTGACCTCGGGCACCACGGGGCTGCTGAAGCTCATCGCGCACAGCAAGGCGACACTAAACACCTTTGACCGGGTGCGCGATCTGCCGCCGAATCGCTGGTTCGTGCCCTATCAGATCGGCTCTTACGCCTGGTATCAGATGGCCATGCTGGGGCTCCTGGTGGCCGGTCAGGATCTGGTTGCCTGCGACGCCGGCGATCTTGCGCAGGGCTTTGAGGCGGCGCTTTCACTCGGTCAGGTGACGGCGATTTCATCGACGCCGACATTCTGGCGTCACACGCTGTTGTCGGTTGACGAAAGCCTGCTCGTGTCGGCCCCGATACGGTCCATCTCGCTTGGCGGCGAGATCGTGGATCAGGCCATTCTCGACCGGTTGGCGGGGCTTTATCCCGATGCCGCCATTCGCCACATCTATGCATCCTCCGAGGCAGGCGCGGCCATCGTCGTCGCCGACGGTCGCGCCGGATTTGACGCATCCCTGTTGAAGCGTGACAGCGGCGCCGTCACCGTCAAGATCGAGGAAGGGCGGCTGTTCATTCGCTCCGCTTACGGCAACCGCGATGCCGGCGGCGGTTGGATCGACACCGGCGATCTGGTCGAAGAGCGCGATGGCCGGGTGTATTTCTGCGGCAGGGCCGACAATTCGATGATCAATATCGGCGGGCAAAAGGCGTTTTCGGCCGATATAGAGGCGCATCTTCTGAGCCATCCCGATGTCGTCTGGGCCAAGGTAACCGCCCGGCGCGCACCGCTGGTGGGTTCCTTGCCTGTAGCCAGCGTGGTCTTGCGCCAGCCGCAGGATACCGAGGCGGCAGAAATCATGCTGACGCGCCATTGTGACGGGCGTCTGGCAGATTATGCCATTCCGAGGATATGGAGTTTTCTCGAAGCCGTGCCCGTGCGGGCAAGTCTGAAAAGCTGAAGGGCAGGGCGAATGCACACCACCAACCAGTCGATCATCGTCAGCGGCGGCTCACGCGGTCTGGGGCTGCATCTTGGCCAGCAGTTTCTGGCAGCGGGCAACAGGGTTGCGACCTTTGCCCGATCCCGCACCCCCGCGATGGACGATCTGGCGGCGCAGTACGGCGATGCCTTTCATTTCGCCGCGCTCGATGCCGTGGATGCGGTGGGGGTCGGCAAATTCGTCGCCGACGTTGCCAGAAAATTCGGTGCCATCGACAGCCTGGTCAACAACGCGGCGATTGGTCAGGATCAGCTTTTGATGCATACCGATCCCGCCACGATCCAGAACATCGTCAATGTCAACGTCATCGGCCCTACCATCCTGTCGCGTGCCGTCATCAAGCGCATGATCCTGCAAGGCGGCGGCAATATCTGCAACATCAGTTCGATCTGCGGGTCTCGCGGGTATGCCGGCCTGTCGGTCTATGCCGGGTCGAAAGGCTATCTTGACGCGATGATGCGCGCCCTGGCGCGCGAGGTGGGCGAAGCCGGCATTTTCGTGAATTCCGTGGCCCCCGGTTTTTTCGAATCGGAAATGTCGTCGGTGCTTTTGCCCGAACAGCTGGCCACGATCCGGCGGCGCACGCCTTCGGGGCAGCTGTCGAATGATGCCAATATTTTCAATGTGGTCGATCTGGTGATTTCGGGAACCACCAACATGCAGGGGCAGGTGGTCTATGTCGATGGCGGCATCACGATCTGATCCGGTGCTCGGGCGCGCATTCGGCGGTGTCGTGCTGCGCAGCGATCACATGCCTGGCCCGGCCTCGTATGATGCTGACGGCCAGCGCTATGTGTTCATAGCGGCGGCGACGGATGCGGCGGCCTATGCGCTTGATGTCGAAACCGTCAAGACCCGCCCGCCGGACGCGGTCGCGGCGCTTTTCGAACGAAGCGGTGAAACGCGGCCCTTTTTTCATGCCTGGACGGAATTGGAGGTCATCGCGAAAATCAGCAATATGCCCTGCCATGTCCTGTTGCGCGACGGGTGCGCGTTGGCGCGCGCGGGTCGGCAAGTGACCGTCCTGCGCTGTGACGGGCCCGCGCATTGGATCGCGGTGGGCCGCAAGGCAGCCTGAAACAGGCTTGTTCGTTGTCTGCCTGCGCTTTAGGTGTGACAGTGAAAAACCCACCCTTGCCTCAGCCATTCTCGAAATCAGATACCCCATGAAAAAAAGGCTTATCCTGCATATCGGCCAACCCAAGTCGGCGACAACCTCCATTCAGTCCTTCCTGAAAAACAACCGGGGTGCCTTGCTTGAACAAGGCGTGCTTTATCCTGAAAGCGGGCTGCAATATCAGGCGCATCACTGTCTGGGCACCTTTTTTTCCGGCGGGCCGGTCGATTGGATCAAACCTCTCGACCCCGATGCGGTAAAGGCGGCGCTCCTTGCTGAAATCGGCGCGGTCGATTGCCATACTGTCGTGATGAGTTCCGAATCGCTGTTTTACCCGCGGGTCGATCCCGCGCTGGCGCGCCGTTATTTCGCGGAATTCGACGTCAGGGTTTTCATGACCCTGCGCCGTCAGGACGAATGGCTGGAATCGGCGTTGCGCGACAATATCAAGACGGGCCATGTCAACGGAACGGATCATCTCGCCCGCGCTGCGACTTTGGTGTCCAGTGTCGATTATGAGGCGCAAATCAACAAATGGGTGCCGGTCTTCGGTGACGACAGCATGATCCTGACCACCTTCGAACCGGGCGGCAACCGCGAACCTGTCGAGCAACGGTTCCTCGACAGTATCGGCGCGGTTTTCCAGCCCGAAATGCACGTCGAGCCAACCCAGAATGACAGGCTCAACCGCGATTGCCTGGAGTATGTTGGACTCTTGCGTGCGCGCCGGCGCATTTCGGCCAAGTATTTCACTTTTTTCGGGATTCTTGCGGAATACTCGAAGCAGCACAAGGACCCGGAAGAATACCGCTATGTTTTGCCCCCGGATTTCAGGGCCGGGGTCATGGCCGACAATGCGCAAAAGAATGCCCGTATCGCGCGAAAGTATTTCAATCGCGATGACGGGGTGCTTTTTCGTCAGGAACCGGACGCGCAACAGGCACCCTGGGCACCGTATCCCGGCCTGAGCCGTGCGGCGGCGGTTCGGATCGGCGAATATCTGGCCGACCAGCTTTACCGGCAACTGGAAGCTTGCCAGGCAATCGCCTGAGGTCGCGAAACACTCTGGCCGGCCAAGGCGCGCCTTGCAGCGCGCGCCTGTTCCGGTTTGCCTTCGATCTGATTCAGCCATAGGGCGAACCGCTTTTGGGAAGCGATTGAAAAGGTTAGAGGCGATTGAAAAGGGCAGCCAGCCAAAGCGCCACGGTGGCGGGGGTTGTCTGCCGGTAAATACCGGTGCCGAACAGCCCCGCCAGGCGGCCCGATAGGCCGGCGGAGCGCATGGCGGCAAACCGCTCTAGAAGCGCGCGGTTTGCCGGGGTGAGCATCGATTCCGCGGCGCGCAGGGCGCGGATGTTGCGCTCGTTCCAGTCGCGAAAACCGCCAGACAGGATTTGCCTGAGCCGCGCGACCCAGGCGCGGGGCGTATCGTTGCGGCCCATTTCATTGCCGGGATGCTGTCGGTAGAGCAGTACCGGTTCGTCATCCCAGATGATCCTGCCGCCCGCCCCGGAGATGATCTGGTAAAGCCACCAGTCATGCGCGGCGATGTCGCCGGGATCGACGGCCTGCGCGATGTTCAGCGCGGCGCGGTTCAACATGATGGTGTTGCCCGCCGCGACGTTCTGCACGAGGGCGTTGGCAAAGCTGAACCGTCTGGCCCAGTAGCGCGACAGGGTGATCGGTGTCAGATCGGGCGCGACAATGTGGGTGCGCGCGCAATAGAGCGCCGGAATGCCGTTTTCTACGGCGGCGAGGGCCTTGACCCCGCGGGCGAGTTTTTCCGGCAACCAGATGTCATCCTGATCCGAGAGTGCGACCAGTGGCACAGACGGTCCTGCCGCTTGCAGCAGGCCAAGGAAATTCCGTGCAAAACCGCGCCCCGGCCCTTGTATCAGCCGAATTTCGCGGTTCCGGTGGGCATCGGCAAATTGCCTGATGATCGCCGCACCGGCGTCGGAGGAACCATCGTCGCCGACCATCAGCGCCCAGGCCGGATGGGTTTGCGATGCATAACTGTCCAGTTGGGCGCGCAGGTGCCTTTCGCCATCGAACAGGGCCATCAGGATCGTGACCTCGGTTGTCTGATCGGCCATGCCGCTATGCCCCGGTTGCACCGTCCGGCCGCGCGGCACGGTGCCGGGCGGTGTACTGTCCGCCAATATGTCGCGCAGCGCCGGAAATGGCCAGCGTTGCGCGTGCCGGAAGGGTGGGGGTTGCCAACCGCGGGTCGTTGCGACAGAAGGTTGCGCGGGGCGGGCAAGCCGGCCGGCCTCGACTGACGTTGCATAACGAAAACCGGACCGACATGGCCATTCCCAGTTTCTTCCCGGTAACGACCCACCGCGATGCGCGCGGATCACTCGGGGTCATGGAGGGCGACGATTTGCCTTTCGATGTCCGGCGGGTCTATTACCTTTTTGATGTACCGATCGGGGCGGTGCGGGGCGAACACGGCCACAAGACGCTGGAACAGTTGATGATCTGCATGCATGGCCGCGTCGAGGTGACGTTGAACGACGCTTCCGGGCAGTTTCATTTCGTGCTCGACAGCCCCGCAATTGCGCTACATATCCCGCCGGGCCTGTGGCGCAGCCTGCGCTTTGTCGATCCTGACACGGTGGTCTGCGTTCTTGCGTCGCAACCCTATGACAGGCAGGATTACATTTACACATTCGAGGAATTCCTGACCTGGGTTGCGTCGAAAGACATTGCGGCGCGTTAGGATGGCCTGATGAAAACCTTTCGTTTTCTGGATGTCGCATCGACCTATTTTACCCTTCGCAGCGATCTGGACGCCGCCTATGCCCGCGTCATGAATGCGGGCTGGTTCGTCGGCGGCCCGGAGCTTGACGCCTTCGAGGCCGATTTCGCGCGCTATTGCGGTGCGCGATTTTGCGTTGGCGTCGGCAATGGGCTCGATGCGCTGGTGCTGCCGCTGCGCGCCTTCGGGGTGGGTGCGGGCGACGAGGTGATCGTGCCCGCCAATACGTTCATCGCTACCTGGCTTGCCGTGGCCATGGCAGGGGCGAGGCCCGTGCCGGTCGATGCCGATCCGGCGACGATGAACATCGATCTGGCGCGCATCGAGGCGGCGATCACGCCGCGCACCAGGGCGATCATGCCGGTGCATCTTTACGGCGCGCCCGTTGTCTGCGGCGGGTTGCGCGCACTGGCAGGCGAACATGGGCTGAAGCTCGTCGAGGATGCGGCGCAGGCCCATGGCGGGATGGAGGGCGGCCGGCGCGTCGGGACATTGGGGGATGCCGCGGGTTTCAGTTTCTATCCGGGCAAGAACCTTGGGGCGTTCGGTGATGGCGGCGCGGTGGTGACGGATGACCCGGCGCTGGCCGATGCGGTGCGGATGCTGGGCAATTACGGGGCGAGGGTGAAGTATCATCACGACAGCGCCGGCGGCAATTCCCGGCTCGATTCCCTTCAGGCGGCCTTTCTCGCGGTAAAGTTGAAACATATCGACGCCTGGAACCGGCAGCGCCAGGCGATCGCGGATGTCTATCTCCGGCGGCTGGCCGGCAATGCCGATCTGCGCCTGCCCATGGCCGCGCCGGGCACGCAGGCGGTTTGGCATCTCTTCGTGATTCGTCATCTTGCCCGCGACGCCCTGCGCGACAAGCTGGCGGCGCGCGGCGTCGAGACGGCGCTGCATTACCCTATCGCCAATCACCGCAGCGGTGCCTTTGCGGCGACACATGGCAGGGATGATTTTCCGGTGACTGACGCCATATGCGCATCCTGTCTGAGCTTGCCCATCGGCCCGCATCTTTCTGTTGAAGATGCGGATGAAATCGCCGGCATCGTCCATGAAACGGTCTGTGAACTCTAGTCTTGGTTTGCGGTCTGCAAATATCGTAAAGCGGGGGCATGGAAACGGGATCACCCCAAGGCAATCTCGCCGTTCGGCTCGCGGCGGCGGCTGAAACCGCAAGACGCATGCCCGCGGCGTCGGTTACGCCTGCGGAAGGGACCGATTTTGAGCAACGTCTGGATCGGCTGGCGCGCGATCTGGGCAATGGCTGTCCGCCTGAGGATGGTGAAATCGGCTTTGACCGCCCCGCGACCGTCTATATCGTGCCTGGCCTCGATCCGTTCGGCAGCAACGCGCCGGTGCTTGGGGGGATGATCCGGGCGCGACCCTGGGAACGGCATGTCGTTCTGTGTACAGCGCGGCCGGATGACATGGCCTACCTTCAGGAACGCATCCGCGAGTTCGGCGGCGCCGCCGTTGCGCCTGACCCCAGTCTGGGGCTTTTCGACCGATGGTTGTGGCTGCGGGCCAAACTGGCAGCCTTCGCCGCCCAACGTCTGATATTCCTTCCCGAGCCGGGCGATGTTTTGGTGCGTCTCGCAGCACGCGTATCACCGGCAATCAATGGCGCGCGGCCCTATATGGTGCAATGGCGGTGCGTCGAATATCCGGCAGGGTGCCCCCTGGCCGACGTAATCCACCTTGCCGTCGATCCTCTGGTCCGGCGGGCCCTCAGATCCGCCAATCCCGGTCTTCGGGTCGGCGGGATATGTGTGCCCTTCGTCCCCGGACGCGACCGGCAGGAACGAAAACTGCCCGCGCCGCCCCTTCCCGCCGGATTGGGGCGCCGTGCCCATGTGCAATGGCGGCTGGCCCGTGAAAAATGGCGGGTGCGGTTTTTTGCAACGCGGCTGCAACGCCGGCTGGAACGCAGTGCCGTGGCGGGGCTGATCTGGCAGGCCCGGATCGTATCGGCGCGGTTGCGGATGCTGACCGCACCTGGACGGATCGTCACGGCAACGGCGGGCGCGACGGGCGATTTTCGACAAGCCGGGCCACTGGCCTTCGGTTCGCTCGTCGCCGCAACGCTGCGGGCCAGCGAGGGCATTCATCTGCATTTCGGCCCTGTAACGGCCCCGTTTCGCGCCGCCGCGCGTGCGGCGCTGGATGAGGCAGGGCTCGATGCGGCGCGGCTGCGGTTCCTGCCGGACGAAACCAGCGTCGCCTCGGCCTTCGCAAATCACCGGATCGACCTGTTCATCGGCGGTTTCCCGGTGGATCAGCCGGGAAACCGGGCGCAAGCCGCCTGGGCCGGGTTGGCGCAAGCCATTCGCAAGCATGAGAACGAGGCCGTGGCGGCGCCGGCGGATGCACTTTTGTGGCAGACACCGGACGATCTGGCCGGACAGATCGGGAAATATCTCCGCGCCGGCGTGACCGAAAGGCTGGCGCGCGCAAATCGCGCGCGAAAGTGGTCAAAAAGCCAGTTTTCCTTCAAGCGGTTTTCGCGCAGGTTCAACGCCATCCTCGACAGGGCCGAAGGCAGCCTTTTGCGCCCCATGGACCGATCCGAATGCAACGAAGCGGTGCAGCGGTTCCTTGTCGCCGTGCAAAGGGCCGATGCGGCGTTGCCGGCGTTGTTCGATGCGGCCCATTATCTCAGCTCTCTGCCGGAAAACGCCCGCAAGACAGCGGCGCGCGATCCATTTGCGCATTACCTTTTGCGCGGCGAAGCTCTGGGGCACCATCCGCATCCGCTGTTCGATCCGGTGCTTTGCGCCAAAAGCCTTGCGCGGCAGGGCCTGGATGAAGCCCCGGCCGAGGGGGCCAAGGCATCGGTTCTCGGCCGCTATCTGGCAAGGGGCGGTCTTGCCAGGCCGCATATGTTCTTTGCGCCGCAGCATTATGCCGGTCAGATCGCCTTTCCGCCGCAGGGGCGTTCGCTGCTCGAGGATTTCTTGCTCAGCGGTGCCGCGGAAGGGCTGCGTCCGCATCCGTTGATCGAACCGGATCAGCTGTGCCCCAAGGGCGTCTCTGGCTTTCCCGGCGTCTTTCTGGCCTGGCTGTGTGGCGATCTGGCGATGAGCCGCCAGCCACACCCGCTTTTCGAGGCGGGGGATTTCCGGGATGACGAAGCGCCCAAACGTCTGGCCAACCTCGCGCCGACCCCGCTTTGGGCGCATCTGATCGAAGGCAACCAAGGCGGCCGTGACCCGCATCTGCTGATTTCCTGCGCGCATGTCGAAAAAAGCCGCCCCGGCACATTGACCCAGGCGATCACCGTGCTGGAACTGATTGCGGTGAACCGGCTCTTGAATGCCGATCCGCATCCGCTGATCGATAGTGCGTATATCGGCGAGCAGGCCCCCTGGATCACCCAGCAGGGGCGCCATCCTTTGCGGTATTTTCTCGAGAAGGGTGGCGTTGACCATATCGACCCCCATCCATGGTTTTCTACCCAGTTCTACCTTTTCAACAACCCCGATGTATCGCGATCCGGGATGAACCCGCTGGTGCACTATCTGCGCTACGGACAGAACGAATACCGACAGCCGAGTGGTTTTTTCAACGGGCATCAATACTATCACCGGTATATCCTGAGCGAACGCAGCGATGACGGCCCGTTGATCGACTATGTGAAACGCGGCGCGGGGTTGTTCTGGAATACGCTCTGGGTCGACGATTCCGTCAACAAGCTGACCCGCAACACGGCGCTGGCGCTGTTCGAGCAGGAATGCGCCGCGGATTCCACCGAAACCACGACGAAATCCGACAGCCCATCGGCGCAGATGCTGAAGCGTGCGGTCCACCCCGAATCCGGCGCACGGCACCCGTCGCTTGTCACCGAAAAGCGCGCGCTGAAGGTGGCTACACCCAAAAGTGGTAACGACAGCCGCGACCGGAAGGTCTTTGCCGCGCCCGAACCGGTCACTGTCCTGCGCCCGGCGATCGTTTCGCCCGCGCATATTTCGCCGCCTTCGGGGCGTTATGAAGCCGCGGAGATCGATGCAGCCCTGTATCCGGACGCGACGGTGGTTGCCGGCAATGACGGGTTCGTCACGGCATCGGGCCATTGGCTGGATCACGGGCTGGCGATCTTTGATCCGCACCTGGCCGAGGTCAAGGGCAACGCCGCGGTGGCGGCGGCGGGAAAGCGCGATGTCTTGCTGCGCCGGTTCGAATTGAATGCAACCATCGCCGCGGGGATCTTCGCCTGTGGCTCATATTCCAAGAACTACTATCATTTCCTGATCGAGACATTGCCGCGCGCGCTTTTTGCTGCACAGATCGCGCCCGCCGGAACGCCGCTGCTGACCGATGACGACATGCCCGCGCAGCATTATCAGGCGTTGCGGCTGTTCCTGCCGGACAATCCCATCATGCGCTTGGCGCGTCACCGTACCTATAGGGTCGGCCGGTTGTTTGCCGCCTCGATGCCCAACAATTTTCAGGATGCCTTCCTGAAAAGAGAGGTGCCGCATGACGCGGTGCGCTTGCACCCTGCGGCGCTTGGCAAGATCGCCGCGCTGTCGCGCAAGATCTGCCCGCCCGACCAGATCGAAACCATCGCGACACCACGAAAATTGTTTCTGACCCGGAAAAGCAAATGGCGCAAATTGCTTAACAGCGAGGCGATCGAACGGGCGCTTTCGGATCGCGGTTTCACGTCGGTGGATTTTTCGAAGCTCTCTTTTTCCGAACAGATCCGTCACATGGCCAATGCCGATGTGGTTGTCGCGCAAAGCAGCGCCCATCTGGCCAATATGGTGTTCGCGCGGCCGGGCTGCCGGGTTTTCGCGCTGTTTTCCGATGCGCCGGGGTCGAATTACCATCTCTGGTCCGGTCTCGGCGCGCCGCTGGGTATTGATGTCGTCAATATCGTTGGCTGGCGGGTGCCCGGCAGCACAGGCGGCCAGGCACCCGAGGCGCATGAACATTTCACCGTGCCCTTGCCGCAAGTCACGGCGTTCTTTCCCGCAGTGGTGCCTGCGGGCAAATCGGTGGTGGGGCTTCTCGATGCGCTGCACGGCGCAGGGGCGGAGGCGGATGCGCTGACCAGTGCCTGGGCGTTGCGGGCCGAACCCACGCCGCCGGGATTCGAAGCCAGGCTGGTCGATCTGCGCCGCAGGGCGCTTGCGGCTTTGCGCGCGGTACCCGAATCCGGTCTTGCCGAAATTGCCACGCACAAGTTCTTTGGCGACCCCTGGGCATCGCTCACGTCAGGGCTGAACGCCCTGGGGGAACATGACGCGAACGAACGGGCGGTAATTGATGAAATCGTCGCGGCCTTCGGCAACATCGCGGCGGGCGGGCAAAACCTTTCCGACAATGCGTGGCGCCGTTTGGTATTGCAGGCAAGCCTGATGCTGCCGGCATGGAAGGTGCCCTTGGTGGCCGATGCGGCGCAGATTCCGGGCGATGTCCGCCGTCACTATCTGAGTTGGCTCACCATGCAGCCATTCCTGTTTCGCAAGGGCGATGACGAAGGCTATGTGGCCTTTGCCGTGCGGCTTCTCGACTGGCTGAACCGCAACATGGGCCCCGACCGGCCCGAAGCGCTGCGGCGTCAGATCGCCGCGACCGCAGCAAAGCTGGACATGGGCCAGTTGCTGTTGATCGAGGCACCGTTGCGGGACGTATTTACCGCCCGCAATCGTCTGCTCGACCAGATCGCGCTTGGCCAGGGCGCCGCCCGACCCTGCCCGCGCCCTGCCGATGGCAGCGCCGGGCGCAGGCGTATCGGTATCCTGTGCCGGACATTCGAAAAGGGCCCGGACAGCGAAGCTGTGGTCGCGATATTCCGTGCCTTCGATCAAGAAAAGTACGAAGTCTTCGCCTATTCCGTGGGCTTCCGCGACCGCGTGGTCAGCGCCGACACCGCCTTTGATCGCGATTTTGACGCGGCCATTACCCACCGCCGCCTCTTGCCGCCCGACGCCACCAGTTTGCGCGCCCAGATACTGGCCGATGATCTTGACGTGTTCCTGTTTGCCAATGCCACGACCTATGGCCTGCGCGATCAGGAACTGGCGCTTTATCATCCGGTGGCCCCTGTGCAGGCGGTGATGAATTCGCATGTCCCGATGTCGATGGGCTTTCCGTCGTTTTCCGCTTATGTCACCGGGCTTTCGGATCATGCCGACCACGATGTGGCCCAGTCGGATTTTCCGGAAC
The DNA here is from genome assembly GCA_020446815.1 of Paracoccaceae bacterium. Classification (GTDB taxonomy): domain Bacteria; phylum Pseudomonadota; class Alphaproteobacteria; order Rhodobacterales; family Rhodobacteraceae; genus Albidovulum. Next base: position 8,987 of record JAGRDY010000005.1, on the reverse strand, counting down.
GATTGCTTCGGGTGAATGGCCCGGTGATTTCCTTTCTGACCTCATTCAAACCCCGCGCCAACCCGCCTCTGGACCGGGCGGCGCTGGGCCTTGCCGAGGATGATATCGTGTTGATGAACGCGGGTTCTTTCCAGAAACTGCGCCGCGAATGCCTTGTCACCATGATGCGTGCGGTTCGCGATGTGCCGCGCGGTGTTCTGCTGCTGGCGCCGTACAATCCCGGCTGGGCGGCCCGGTCGCAGGCATTCCCCTTCAACAGGCAACTGGCGGAAACCGCCGCCGAAGTGGGTCTTGATCCGGCCCGCATCCGGGTTTTGAGCGAATTGACCGTGGCCGAGGCCGAGGCGGCGCTGTCTTGCGCCGATGTCTATCTCAATCCCTTCCCCCATGGCGGGGCGACGATGACGCATCTGGCGCTCATCTACGGTATTGCGCCGGTAACGCTGCGCCGCCGCTCCACCCGATCGATCGACCAGTTCCTGATCGGCAGCCTTGGCTTTCCGGAGCTTCTGGCCGATAGCCCTGACGATTATATTGCCCTGGCCATCGATCTTGCGACCGATCCGGCGCGGCGCAAGAAGATTTCGCAGGCTTTGCGCAATGCTGCAAGGCACCCGGTTTTTGTTGATAACCCCGACTATTCGCGCGACATGCAGGTGGCGGTGGAGCGGCTTCTGGATTCTGCGACATCTGCTTGACCCAAGGTTCGCTTTCTCGGCATTGCCGGACAAGCAATGAGGTAATTCATGATCCGCCGCGTGTATGGCGTGTTTCAACGATATCTGGCGCGGCACCTGCTGTTGTCGCGCCGTGGCCCTGTCTTGCGCGACGCCAGCGGGGCGGTGATTGCCGATGTCGAACAGATTTCACTGTCGGCCAACCGTATCCGGGTAATGTGCCGGTCGGGCCTGAGCGAGCTTTGGCTGGAAGATTCGCTGGGGTTCCAGACCCGGCTGATGCCGGTTGCCGAGGCCACATCCGGCCCAGAGCCCCGCCTTGCCGCCGCGGTATCGCTGCATAGCGGGGCGCTGCGGTTGATGGCGCCGACCCAGGGTGCGGTTTCGGTCGATCTGCCGGTGCCCGGCCGGCTGCGCCGGCGTTGGGCGGCTGCCTGTCTGGTGCCGGGGTTTGCCATCGCCCTGTTGCGTGCGCTGCCGGCCATTGTGCAGTGGTCGCACAACGGCGATCTGAGCCTGCGGCCGAAGATTCGCAAGGCGCTTGGCCTGACGCTTGACCCCCAGGTGGCGCAGATCGACAAGACGCTGTTCGACCCGGCAGAGGTCGCGGCCGGCATCGCACCCGACACGCGCATCGCCATCGTGCTGCCGGTCTTCAATGCCTTTGCTTTGCTGCCGGAGGTGCTTGACCGGATCCGGCGTCACACCGATCTGCCCTGGAGCCTGATCATCGTCGAGGATGCCTCGACCGACCCGCGGGTGCGCCCCTGGTTGCGCGAACGCGTGGCCAAGGCGCAATCAGGCCAGATCACGCTGATCGAAAACCAGACCAATCTCGGCTTTATCGGCAGCGTGAACCGTGGCTTTGCCGCGGCGCGCGACAAGGCCGGGATCATCGTCCTGCTCAACTCGGATGCCTTCGTGCCCGCCGGTTGGGCCAGCCGTATCGTCGCGCCGATTGTCACAAACCCGCATGTGGCCTCGGTAACGCCCATGTCGAATGATGCCGAAATTCTCACCGTGCCGGTCATCTGCGCGCCGCAGCCCTTGAAGGCAGGGCAGGGCGATGCCATCGACAAGGTTGCCGCCGGTTTCAAGCCCGGCGCCTGCGTTCAGGAAATTCCGACCGGTGTCGGTTTTTGCATGGCCATTTCGGGCCGGTGGCTGGCAAGGGTGCCTGGGTTCGATCCGGTTTTCGGGCGCGGCTACGCAGAGGAAGTCGACTGGTGCCAGAAAATCCTGGCGCTGGGCGGCACGCATGTTGCGCTACCGGGGCTGTTCGTCGAACATCGCGGCGGCGCCTCGTTCGGAACGGCGGAAAAACAACATCTGATCGCCACCAACAATCGCGTGATCGGGGCGCGCCATCCGCGCTTTCCGATCGTGACCGAGACCTTCATCCTTGAAGATCCGCTGGCCACGCCGCGCCTGGCCCTGGCCATTGCCTGGGCCGCGAGCCGAACCCAGAGCCGTCTGCCGGTTTATATCGCGCATTCGCTGGGCGGAGGGGCCGAAATCTGGCTGCGGCGGAAGATTGCCAGCTCGGTTGCCGCCGCTGATCCGGGTGCGGCGCTGGTCTTGCGTCTGGGCGGGAAGTTTCGCTGGCGGTTGGAGCTTCATCTGCCCGGCGATGCCAGCCTGATCAGTGAAACCGACGATCTGGGGCTGATCGCGGCGCTGCTGGCCCCGGCGCGCTGTGAATTCGTCTATTCCTGCGCTGTCGGCGATCCCGATCCGGTTTCCCTGCCGACGCTTCTCGCCGGTCTGAAACGGGATGGGGATGGAATGGAAATTCTCTTTCATGATTTCTTTCCGCTCAGCCCCTCTTATACGCTGCTGGACGCGGACGGCCGGTTTCGCGGCGCGCCCTTGCCCGGCAACACCGATCCGGCGCATCAGACGATGCGGCCCGGCGGCAAGGCGGCCACACTCGACGATTGGCGCGGTGCCTGGCGACAGCTTCTTTGCGTTGCGGACAGCCTGACGGTGTTTTCCGAGGATAGTTTTGCCCATGTCACAACCGCATGGCCTGAATATGCGGGCAAGACGCGCGTCGTCGCGCATGAAATGCACACCTCGGTGGCGGCGATCGGCGCCCCCGAGATCGGTCGCGATGTGACCGTTGCCGTTTTGGGTAATCTGAATTTTCAAAAAGGTATCGCGTTCGTTGCGGCGCTGGCAGAAGCCGCTCGTGGCAAACCGCGCGTTGTCGTGATCGGTGACAGCGACCCCGGCTATGCCCTGCCCGCATCGCTGCGCGTTCACGGGGCCTATGCGCTGGCCGATCTGCCCGCCCTGGCGCGCAGCTACAATATCGGCGCCTGGCTTATCCCGTCGATCTGGCCAGAGACTTTTTCCTACACGACCCGCGAAGCCCTGGCGACCGGGCTGCCAGTATTCGGTTTCGCACTCGGAGCGCAGGGCGAGGCGTTGAAGGCGCATCCCAACGGCCATGTTGTCGAACTGGGCGAACTCGACACGACGGTGCGGGCGTTGCTGTCACGGCTGCGCGGCGTTCTGGGCAAGGCGCCTGAACAGCGTCCGGCCTCTGCCAATTGACAGTCGCCATTCATTTTCGCTGCCGACGCTTGGCGATGGAAGGAAATCAGAGCAAATCCCTGGGTGTCTTGCCTGAAAAGAAGGCGTCGAGATTGTCCAGGGCCCTGAACCCCATCGCATCGCGCGTCTGTGCCGTGGCGCTGCCGATATGGGGCAGCATGAACACATTGTCAAAAGCCGCGAATGCCGGATTGCCGCCAGGTTCCGTGACGAAACAGTCAAGCCCCGCCGCCGCAACCTTGCCGCTTTGCAGTGCCGCGATCAAATCCGCCTCGTCGATCAGCGCCCCGCGTGCCGTATTCACCACGACCGCGCCACAAGGAAGCTGGGCGAAGCGCGCGGCATTCATCAGGCCTGCGGTTTCGGGGGTCGCGGGACAATGCAGCGACAGGAAATCGGCAACCTTCAGCAGGCTGTCGATGCCGCTGTGAAAGATCGCACCGCCTTCCAGATCCGGCGGCAGCCGATGCCGGTTGAAATAATGGATTTCCATATCGAAGCCACGCGCCTTGTGCGCCATCGCCCGCCCGACCCGGCCCATTCCAATGATGCCGAGCCGCGCGCCGGTGACCTGTTTGCCGACCATGAAGGACGGGCTCCAGGTTTTCCATTGGCCCGAGCGCACCAGCCTGTCACCCTCAACCGCCCGCCGCGCAGCGCCGATCATCAGCAGCATGGCGGTCTCGGCGGTGGCATCCGACAAGACATCCGGGGTGTTGGTGACGGCGATGCCACGCGCCTTCAGGGCAGGAATGTCACAGTGATCGACGCCGACGGAATAGTTGGCGATGATCTTCAGGCGCGGGTCCAGCCTTGCTGCGACGGCGGCGGGGAAGCGTTCCGAATGACAGGGCACGATGGCATCGACGCGGGCGCTCATCGCGACGATTTCATCGGCCGTGCTCAGACCGTCTGCCTCGTTCAGAATGACCTCGTAATCGCGCCGCGCCCTCGCGACGGTCGCGTCGGAAAGGCGGCGGGATATCCAGACGGTCGGGCGAATGGGCATCGGTCACTTCCTGCGGATACATTCGTCCCAGAAATCATAAACCGCCATCGCCAGAACGACCAAGGCGATGATCATGAAAGGCAATCCCCCATAAAAACCGGCGAAACCGGTTGAAATGCTGCGAGACAGGCCCATGACGAACGTCACCAGAAGCGTGGTGCCGATCAGCCCGGCAATCAGTTTTACGGTATAGGACATCATCGCATTCCTTGTTCAGGCGGCCGAGGCCGAGACACGGGTTTGTATCCAACTGGCGGTGCGGAGCAGGCGGTCATCGCGTTCGCGGGCGCCGATCAGCTGTACCCCGACGGGCAGCCCGGTGGCGCCGACAAGCAAGGGTAGCGTCACGGCAGGCAGCCCCGCAAGGGTCCAGAGCGTACAAAAGACCGGATCGCCCGTCCCGGCACCGAAAACCGGCGCCTGGCCGGTTGCGCTGGGGGCAATGATGGCGTCGAATTCGGTGAAGAGATCGGCAAAGAACGCTTCGGCCGAAGTTTTCACCGCCAGCGCGTCCTGGTATTGCGCCGCCGTCAATTTGCGCGCGCGGGTTATCACGGGTTGCAGCGATGGGCTGACCTGATCCCAGTTTTCCGCGAAAACCTGCCCAAGGTGTTGGCAAATTTCATATTCGTGGATGATTGCCTGTACGCGCACCAGATCATTGAGATTTTCCGCCGGTGTCATCCTTTCGACCCGCGCGCCCAACAGATCTGTCACGGCGCCCAGCCCGTCGCGGGCATCGGTATCCAGACGGTCATGATAGGCCATGTCGAACCAGACGAGGTTGGGTCCGACCGGCACCTCGGCCGCCACACCCTGGGTCATTGCTGGTCGCGGGTGCGCGAAGGAGGCGGGATCGGCCGGGTCATAGCCTGCCAGGGCATCCGCCAGCAGGGCAACGTCGCCCAATGTGCGGCCAAACGTGCCAACCTGATCCAGAGAAACGGAGGTCTGCAAGACTCCTCTTCGCGAAATCATGCCGCGCGTGGGCTTGAAACCGTAGGTGCCGCAAAAGGATGCCGGCCGGATCACCGAACCATTGGTCTGTGTGCCAATCGCCAGCGGAACGTTGAACGCCGCCACGGCGGCGGCGGAACCGCTCGACGATCCGCCAGGGCTGTGATCGGTGTTGTGCGGGTTGCGGGTTGCCGCCGGATGCATGAAGGCCAGCTCTGTCGTGACGGTCTTGCCCATGATCACCGCACCTGCCTCGCGCAGGCGGTCGACGATTGCGGCATCGGCATCGGGGCGGCGACCGAAGAAAATCGGCGTGCCGCGCTCGGTCGGCATGTCGCGGGTGTCGATGATGTCCTTGAGGCCTACAGGGATGCCGTGCAATGCGCCGGTGGCATAGCCTGCGCGCCGGATGCGGTCCAATTCCTCGGCCTGGGCAAGGGCCGCATCGGCATCGAGATACGCCCAGGCGTGCAGGCGGGGTTCGGTTTCGGCAATGCATGCCAGGCAGGATTTGACCAGATCGACCGAACTCAGCCGCCCTTCGCGCATCAGCCGCGCGGCCTCGGTCGCCGTCAGACTGTGGGGGGCCTCACTCATGGGATATATGGTCCAAAAAGATAATCCGGCAGCCAAAGCGCGATTCCGGGAAAGTTGTACATCAACACCATCGACAGGATCACGATCGACAGATAGGGGAGGATCCCCTTGAAAATCTCGACCAGTTCGATCTGCTTTTTCAAAACCCCCTTGAGGTAATAGGCCGACATTGCCATCGGCGGCGTCAGGAACGATGTCTGAAGGTTGAGCGCGACCAGCATGGCGAAGAAATAGGGATTGACCGCGAAGTGGTCGAGCATGGGCAGAAAGATCGGCACGAAAATGATCAGGATTTCCGACCATTCAAGCGGCCAGCCAAGAAAGAAGATGATCAGTTGCGCCATGATCAGGAACTGCCAGTGGGTCAAGTTCATGCCGACGACCCAATGAGCGATCAGATCATGCCCGCCCAGATAGGAAAACACCGACGCGAAGGTCCAGGACCCGACGAAAAGCCAGCAGACCATCGCCGTTGCCTTGGCGGTCAGAAACACGCTTTCCTTCAGTTTTTCCCAGGTCAGCGACCGGTAAAGGGCGGCCAGTACCAGCCCGCCAAGTGCGCCCATGGCGGCGGCTTCGGCAGGGGTGGCCAGACCGCCGAGAATCGAGCCGAGCACCAACATGATCAGCACCGTCAGCGGCACGAACGAAACCAGTAGATCGAGGTATATCTTCTTGCGGGAGGCCACATCCCTGAGATCGGGTTTAGGCGCCAACGACGGGTCGAGCATCGACCGGCCGATCACATAGACGATGTACAGCCCGGCCAGCATCAGGCCGGGAAACACCGCCGCCGCATAGAGCCGCAACGGCGACAGCTCAGCGATGGCCGCATAGACAATCAACATGATCGAGGGCGGGATCAGGATGCCGAGCGTTCCGCCCGCACAGATGACGCCGGAGGCGAAACTGCGGTTGTAATTGGCATTGGCCATCGCCGGATAGGCCAGAAGACCCATCAGCGTGACAACCGCACCGACGATCCCCGAAGCGGTGGAGAACACCGCGCAGGTCAGAAGCGCCGCGATGGCCAGCGATCCCGGCAGGTTCCGTGCCGCCATGTAAAGTGAATAGAACAGCCGGTCGACGATATTGGCGCGTTCAACCACATATCCCATGAACAGGAACAACGGGATCGCGACCAGCGTGTCATTTTCCATCACCGAATAGGTGTTCTGGTTCAGCAAGTAGAAGATATTATTGTTGAAAATGTCCGAAAAAGTTTCGATGCCGCCTTGAAAATAGGCGTAATAGCCAAAACCGACCCCCATCGCGATAAGGGTGAAGGCGATCGGAAAGCCCAGCAGCACCAGAAAAATGAACAGGCACAGCATCAGAATGGCGACTTCGGGATTTGTCATCTGGTGATCTCTCTGGAAGGGCTGATCGGTTCAGGATCGGTCGGATTCGGCCATATGGGCCAGCATGTCTTCGGTTTCGCGAACGTCGTCGAGACGCTCGAGCCATTCGCCCGACCGCATCGCTTTCCAGCACCTCATCAATTCCGCCACGCCCTGCAGCAGCATCAGCGCACCGGCGAGCGGAATCAGCGTCTTGAAGAAATAGATCTGGATTCGCGCCGGGCTGTTCCAGCTCACTTCCTGATAGCGCCAGCTATCGGCGGCGATTTCCCAACCGTACCAGAAAAGCGCCAGCATGCCGGGGAAGAAGAACAGAAGATAAAGAAGAAAGTCGACCCTTGCCTGCCAACGCACGGAAAACAGGCGATAAAACACGTCGCCGCGCACATGGCTGTCCTGAGCCAGCGCATAGGGCCCGGACATCAAAAGCAGGGCGCCATACATCTGGACCATCATGTCAAAGGCCCAGACCGTCGGGGCGTTGAGTACATAGCGCACGAATACCTCGTACGATACCGACAGGGTCAATATCAGGATGCACCAGCCAAAGGCGCGCCCGACCCATATGTTGAGCCCCTCTATCGCATGGATGATTTTTGTCACCGCTGCCCCCTGCACGGAATATGCATTGACCGGGGGCCGTTTGTGGCCCCCGGGCAGTCCTGGCTGGTTCTATGTCTCAGCCAAAATAGTGCTTGTAGGCCAGCTTGTAATCGGGCTGGTTGAGGTTGAGATAGCCCATGACATTCTTGGCGTAGGTCTTTTGCGATTCGATCACCTTGGCAAAGAAGGGATCTTCTTGTGAAATGCGATCGACCACGACGTCCCAGGCATCCAGTTGCGCCGCCATGACATCATCGGGTGTCCGCCAGACATTCACACCCTGATCGGAGCGCAGGGCATTCAGGTCATCGGCATAGCGTTTGGTGTTGTTCCAGTAGAAATTGGAGTTTTCAGCTTCAGAAGCATAGCGCAGGATTGCCTGTTGTTCCGGCGACAAGGCATCGTATTTGTCCTTGTTGAAAGTGATTTCGAAGAACTCCTGGCTTTGGTGGAACGAGGCAAGCATGTAGTCCTTCGACACGTCCTGCATCCCGAAGTCGCGGTCGGAGGTCGGGTTGTTGAATTCGGCCGCGTCGATCAAGCCGGATTTCATCGCTGGCTGGATTTCGCCGCCCGGAAGCTGAACCACCGACATGCCCATTTCAAGAAGGACATCGGCAGCAAGACCGACCGTGCGATATTTCAGGCCCTTTATCTGCTCCACGTTCTTTATCTGCTCCTTGAACCAACCGAATGGCTGGGCAGGCATGGGCGAGTTGAAGAAAGAGACGATATTCAGGCCAAGCGAGGCCATCAGCTCGTCGAAAAGCTCCTGTCCGCCGCCATAGGCGACCCAGCCCAGCACTTCCTGGCTCGACCAGCCGAAACAGGGGCCCGTACCAAAGAGCGAAGCGGTCTTGGACTTGGAGTACCAATAGGCCGGCACATAATGGGCCGCATCCAGAACACCGCGGTGAACAGCGTCCTGCATCTGGCTGGTCTTGACGACCGAATCGACCGACAGAAGCTCGATCTTGAGCCCGCTGCCGGACATGGCGTTGACGCGGTTCACATAGGATTGCGCATTCTCAAGGAAAATGCCGCCACCCCAGGCAGCCTGCATTTTCAGAACGGTGCCTTCGGCACGGGCGATCGACGGTGCAGCCAGTGTTGCCGCCGCCGCAACGGCGGAGCCGCGAAGAAATTTTCTGCGATTTACAGTGTTTGTCATGTTTCCTCCCACGGAATTGTAGCAGTGTTCTGCGTATCGTTGGTGACCCCATG
>JAGRDY010000020.1 GCA_020446815.1 Paracoccaceae bacterium | reverse complement strand
CGGCGAAGCGGGCAAATCTCCGTGGTGTGCAGGGCTTGCGGGTTCGCGGTACGATAAGGGTTTCATCAAGGGTTTCACCGCGCACGGTGACATTCATTTTTGGCTCAACATGCTGACATCGAAAGGACCCCACTGAAATGAACCAGGATTTGCCGACAAGAATTGCCGTGGGGATATCGGGCGCTTCCGGCGTGATCTATGGCATACGCCTGCTGGATCTGCTTGCGACACTGGGGGTCGAAACGCATCTTGTCATGACGCGGGCGGCAGAGATGACCCTCGCCCATGAGACGGACATGAAGATCGCGCAGGTACGGGCGAAGGCCAGCCATGCCTATTCGGCCACCGACATTGCCGCGCCCCTGGCCAGCGGTTCGTTTCGCACTGCAGGTATGATCGTCGCGCCCTGTTCGATCCGCTCGATGTCGGAGATCGCAACGGGCGTCACATCGGGGCTTTTGACACGCGCCGCCGATGTTTGCCTGAAGGAGCGCCGCAAGACGGTGCTCATGGTGCGTGAAACGCCGCTTCATGCCGGCCATCTGGCGACGATGTCGCGGCTGACCGAAATGGGCGCAATCATCGCGCCGCCGGTGCCGGCCTTTTATGCGAAGCCGAAGACGTTCGAAGATATGGTCGATCACAGCCTTGGGCGGGTTCTCGACCTGTTCGGGCTTGAAAGCGGTCGCGTGAAGCGGTGGAAGGAACCGCCGCAGACAGGCTGACGGGGCAGCCGGGCCAAAGCCGTTTTCGCCGATAGACAAGGATGCCGGCGGTCCGGCGGCGTGGCGGGCGTACATGGCGGGACACAAAAGGAATTGCCAGAACCCGGCGAATCGTCCTACAACTTGGACGTGTGGCGAAATTCAAAATTTCTAAAAAGAATGCGGGCACTGAACGAAACGCGATGAATTCTTTTCGGGCCTGTCACCCGAACAACAACCGGAATCGTGGAAAACAACCGTGCCAGCAGCGTCGACGACCGAAACCAGGATTTATCTGCTCTTAGCGATCACACTGTTTTTTCTGTCGGGGTGCGGTGAATCCGTCAGATCGGAACCGGCCGCGCGATTGCTTTCGATGGGCGATTCGATGCTGGCCTGGAATGCCGCGTCAAGCAATACCATTGCCGATGAAATCGAAAAAGAGATGGGCGAACCGGTCATTGACCGTTCGGTGATCGGCGCGCGGTTTTTGTATGGCCTGCCGATTTCCGGTGCGGCGGGGTTGAACATTTCCAAACAGTACCGGCCCGGCAATTGGGACTGGATCGTTCTCAATGGCGGGGGCAACGACTTGTGGTTCGGCTGCGGTTGCGCGCTGTGCGACCATACGATCGACAGAATGATCTCCAAAGACAGCAAGAGCGGAAAGATCCCCGAGCTTGTTTCCCGGATTACCGCACGCGGGGCGCGCGTCATCTATGTCGGCTATCTTCACAGCCCCGGCAGCTTTTCAATCATCGACCACTGCAAGGGCGAAGATATCGAGCTGGAGTCGCGGATTGCCAATCTTGCTAAACAGGACCCCGCGTTTTTTTACCTGAAGAACGCCGATCTCGTTCCTTATGGCGATCTTTCCTACCACGAGGTTGACCGGATCCATCCTTCCGTCAAGGCGAGCAGGGAAATAGGCCGCCTCGTGTCGCAACTCATCTATCGTGAAGACCGGCGAACGGGGCGCAAATAGGCACTCCGCGGTGAGAGGCGCATTCTTGCGCTTGCAGACTCGCCCGCCATCGCCTATATCGCCTCGTAACAGCGCGGCAGCGGGGTCCAAACTCGCAGCCCACCGGGAAAGACCGACGGGCCGCTGGGCCCGTTTTTTGTTTTTGGAAGCATGACCGAACTGATCGCCAAAACCGCCATGGACCGGCGCCTGGCCGAGATCGTCACCCCCGCCATCAACGGGCTGGGGTTTGAACTGGTGCGCATCCGGCTGATGGGCGGCGCTCATAAGACCCTGCAAATCATGGCAGACCGGCCCGAAGGCGGCATCGATGTGGCCGATTGCGCGCGAATATCGACGGCGGTGTCGGCGGTACTCGATGTCGAAGACCCGATCGAAGATGCCTTCACACTCGAGGTTTCCTCGCCCGGCATCGACCGGCCTTTGACACGGCTGAAGGATTTCGACATCTGGGCCGACTATGAGGCGCGGATCGAGACCGATGAGATGATCGACGGGCGCAAACGCTTCAAGGGCATGTTGCGCGGCACCGAAGGCGACGAGGTGCTGATCGAGATACCCGAGGGCACGATCGGCCTGAAATTCGGCTGGCTGGCCGATGCCAAGCTGATCCTGACCGATGACCTGATTGCCGAGATGTTGCGCCAGAAGAAGGCCGGCATGATCGAAGATGACAGCGCCTTTGACGACATAGAAGAAGACACCGACGCCCCGGAGGAGACCTGAACCATGGCGATAACCTCAGCCAACCAACTGGAACTGCTACAGACCGCCGAAGCGGTCGCCCGCGAAAAGATGATCGACCCCGAACTGGTGGTCGAAGCGATGGAAGAGAGCCTCGCGCGGGCGGCGAAATCGCGCTACGGCGCGGAAATGGACATTCGCGTGGCGATTGACCGCAAGACCGGCAAGGCAACCTTTACCCGTGTGCGCACGGTCGTCGAGGACGATCTGCTCGAGAATTATCAGGCCGAACTGACGGTCGAGCAGGCCAAACCCTATCTGGCCGATCCCAAGATCGGCGACACCATCGTCGATGAGGTCCCGCCGGTGGAACTGGGCCGCATCGCGGCGCAGTCAGCCAAGCAGGTGATCCTGCAAAAGGTGCGCGAGGCCGAACGCGACCGCCAGTTCGAGGAATTCCAGGACCGCGCGGGCACGATCATCAACGGTGTCGTCAAGCGCGAGGAATACGGCAACATCATCGTCGACATCGGGCGGGGCGAGGCGATTTTGCGCCGCAACGAGAAGATCGGCCGCGAAAGCTATCGCCCCAATGACCGGATTCGCTGTTACATCAAGGATGTGAGGCGCGAACCACGCGGCCCGCAGGTTTTCCTCAGCCGCACCGACCCGCAATTCATGGCGGAACTGTTCAAGATGGAGGTGCCGGAAATCTATGACGGCATCATCGAAATTAAGGCGGTGGCCCGAGATCCGGGAAGCCGCGCCAAGATCGCCGTGATTTCCTATGACGGGTCAATCGACCCGGTGGGGGCCTGTGTCGGTATGCGCGGCAGCCGGGTTCAGGCGGTGGTCAATGAATTGCAGGGCGAAAAGATCGACATCATCCCGTGGAACGAGGATCAGGCGACATTTCTGGTGAACGCGCTGCAACCGGCCGAAGTGGCCAAGGTGGTGATCGACGAGGAGGCAGGCAAGATCGAGGTCGTGGTGCCCGACGAACAGTTGTCGCTGGCCATCGGGCGGCGCGGGCAGAATGTGCGGCTGGCCTCGCAGCTGACCGGGCTGGACATCGACATCCTGACCGAGGCCGAAGAGAGCGAACGCCGCCAGGCCGAGTTCGCCGAGCGGACCAAGCTTTTCGTGGAAACGCTTGATCTGGACGAATTCTTTGCCCAGCTTCTGGTTTCGGAAGGCTTCACCAGCCTCGAAGAGGTTGCCTATATCGAAGTGGACGAATTGCTGTCGATCGAGGGGGTCGACGAAGAAACCGCTTCCGAATTGCAGGCCCGCGCCCGCGATGTGATCGAGGAACAGAATCGCAAGGCGATGGAAAACGCCCGCGCGCTGGGCGTCGAGGACAGCCTGGTCAGCTTCGATGGCCTGACACCTCAGATGCTCGAAGCGCTGGCCAGCGACGGGATCAAGACCATCGAGGATTTCGCAACCTGCGCCGACTGGGAGCTGGCCGGCGGCTGGACCACGGTGAATGGAGAAAGGGTCAAGGATGAAGGGTTGCTCGAAAAGTTCGAGGTGAGCCTGGAAGAGGCGCAGCACATGGTGATGACGGCGCGGATTCAACTGGGCTGGGTGGATCCGGCCGAACTGGAGGCGGAAGCGCCCGAGGACGAAGCCGACGAGGAGGCCGAGGCCTGATTTCAGGGCCCCGGAACGCGATACATGACCCGCGCAGGACAGCACAAGGATCGGGATGAGCCGGAGCGCCGTTGCATCGTCACGGGCGATGTGCAGCCAAAGGCCGGATTGATCCGCTTCGTGGTGTCCCCCGATGGGCAGGTATTCCCGGATCTGGCGGGCAAACTGCCCGGCCGCGGCATCTGGGTGACGGCGGACCGGGACACGATCGGCAAGGCCGCGGCAAAGGGTCTGTTTTCGCGCGCGGCCAGGACCCCGGTCACGGTGCCGGACGATCTGCCGGGCTTGGTCGAGACGGCGCTGGCACGCCGCGTGGTCGATCTCGTGTCGCTTGCCCGCAAATCGGGCCACGCGGTAGCGGGGTTCGAGAAGGTGAAAGGCTGGCTGGCGGAGGGCAAGGCAAAGGTCCTGTTGCAGGCGTCGGACGGTTCGCAGCGCGGGAAAGGCAAGCTTTGGACCCCCGAAGGCGGGCGCTGGTTCGGCTGTCTCACCGCGTCGGAGCTGGGTATGGCATTCGGGCGCGATAGTGTGGTACATGGCGCCCTTGCCGCTGGCGGACTCACCAAGCGTGTTGTAGAGGAAGCGGCAAAGCTTACGGGCTTGCGCAAGATGAATGGCGGAAATTCCGCCGAGAAGGATACGAAACCGGCATGAGCGATACAGACGGCAAGAAACCCCTCGGTCTCGGGGCCGGGCGTTCCGGTCAGGTGAAGCAGAGCTTCAGCCATGGGCGCACCAAGAGTGTCGTCGTCGAGACGAAGCGCAAGCGTGTGGTTGTTCCCAAGCCAGGCGCGGGCGTATCCGCGCCGCGCGCCGGTGCGGCCAGCAAGGCCGATCCGTCGAAGCGTCCGGCGGGCATTTCCGATGTCGAAATGGAGCGCCGCCTGAAGGCGCTTCAGGCCGCCAAGGCCCGCGAAACCGAAGAGGCCGAAGCGCGGGAGGAAGCCGAGCGTCAGCGCGAGCAAGAGCGCGAGCAGCGCCGCGCCGAAGCCGAACAGAAAGATCGCGAAGATCAGGAGCGCGAAGATGCGCTGCGGCTGAAGGCCGAAGAGGACGCGCGCAAGAAGGAAGAGGCCGAAACGCGCGCCGCCCGGAAGGAAGAAATTCGCAAGCCCGGCGCGAAAAGTACCGCCGCGCTTGATCCGGCCGCCGCCGAGGCGGCCGCGTCGCGTGCCGAAACCAAGGGTGTCACGACGACCGGGCCGCGCAAGACCGACCGTGAACGCGACAACCGCAGTGCGGCCAATGACAAGGACAGCCGCGGCAAGGCCACGCGTGACGACAACCGCCGGTCGGGCAAGCTGACACTGTCGGAAGCGCTGTCGGGGGGCGGTGGCCGCGAACGGTCGATGGCCGCGATGAAACGCAAGCAGGAACGTGCCCGCCAAAAGGCGCTGGGCCAGACGGTGCGCGCCGAAAAGCAGGTGCGCGACGTGCAGCTGCCGGAAACCATCGTGGTTCAGGAATTGGCGAACCGCATGGCCGAACGCGCCGCCGATGTCGTCAAATGCCTGATGAAGATGGGCATGATGGTGACGATGAACCAGGCCATCGATGCCGATACGGCCGAGCTGGTGATCGAGGAATTCGGCCACAAGGTCGTGCGCGTGTCGGATGCCGATGTCGAACATGTCATCGATACCGTCGAGGACAAGGCCGAAGACATGAAGCCGCGCCCGCCGATCATCACCATCATGGGCCATGTCGATCACGGCAAGACATCGCTTCTGGATGCGATCCGCAAGACCAGCGTCGTTGCCGGTGAAGCGGGAGGCATTACCCAGCATATCGGCGCCTATCAGGTGACGACGGATGCCGGTGCGGTGCTGACCTTCCTTGATACGCCGGGGCATGCGGCCTTTACCTCCATGCGGGCGCGGGGCGCCAATGTCACCGATATCGTGGTGCTGGTGGTTGCGGCCGATGACGCGGTGATGCCGCAGACGATAGAGGCGATAAACCACGCCAAGGCCGCCGGTGTGCCGATGATCGTTGCGATCAACAAATGCGACCGGCCCGAGGCCAACCCGCAGAAAGTCCGCACCGATCTGTTGCAGCACGAAGTCGTGGTCGAAGAGATGTCGGGCGACGTGCTGGATGTGGAAGTATCGGCCAAGACCGGCAAGGGGTTGGACACGCTTCTGGAAAACATCGCCTTGCAGGCAGAGATTCTGGAATTGCGCGCCAATCCGGATCGGTCGGCGCTGGGTGCCGTGATCGAGGCCAAGCTGGATGTGGGGCGCGGTCCGGTGGCGACGGTCCTGGTGCAGAACGGCACCTTGCGGCGCGGCGACATCTTCGTTGTCGGCGAACAGTGGGGCAAGGTCCGGGCGCTGATAAATGACCAGGGCGAACGCGTCGACGCGGCGGGGCCTTCGGTTCCGGTCGAGGTGCTCGGCCTGAACGGCACGCCCGAGGCGGGCGATGTTCTGAACGTTGTCGAGACCGAAGCGCAGGCGCGCGAAATCGCATCTTACCGCGAAAAGGCGGCCAAGGACAAACGCGCCGCCGCAGGTGCCGCGACGACACTGGAACAACTGATGGCCAAGGCCAAGGAAGACAAGGACATCAGCGAACTGCCGGTCGTGGTAAAGGCCGATGTTCAGGGCTCGGCAGAGGCGATCGTGCAGGCTATGGAAAAGATCGGCAACGAGGAAGTGCGCGTGCGTGTGCTGCATTACGGCGTCGGCGCGATCACGGAATCGGATATCGGGCTGGCAGAGGCTTCCGAATCACCGGTGATCGGGTTCAACGTGCGGGCCAATGCATCGGCGCGCGCGTCGGCCAATCAAAAGGGCGTCGAAATCCGCTATTACTCGGTGATCTACGATCTGGTCGACGACATCAAGGCGGCCGCATCGGGGCTGCTGAAGGCTGAGGTTCGCGAAACCTTCATCGGCTATGCGACGATCAAGGAGGTGTTCAAGGTGACGGGTGTCGGCAAGGTTGCCGGCTGTCTGGTGACGGAAGGCGTGGCACGGCGATCCGCCGGTGTGCGCCTGCTGCGTGATGACGTGGTGATCCACGAAGGGACGTTGAAAACCCTCAAGCGGTTCAAGGACGAAGTCAAGGAGGTGCAGTCCGGGCAGGAATGCGGCATGGCTTTTGAAAACTATGACGATATCCGCGCCGGCGATGTCATCGAGATATTCGAGCGCGAAGAGGTCGAGCGCAACCTTGCCTGACGAATGCCGCCGGCCCGTGGCGTTTCGGGAAACGTGTTTGCCCTGTCGATAGGAAAAGCCGCCTGAAGATCAGGCGGCTTTTTTGGTTACCGGGTAACCTTCGAATACGCGCTTGTCCACGCGCACCAGAATTTTCCCGTTTTCAAGCTGCCGTTCAAAGATGCCCTGAACGGAAACGCAGCTTCCAAGAGTGATAGTGCGCAGCATCTCATGATCTCCCCAACCGAGGGCTGCTGATAGAGTAGCGTCGATTCGTTAATGGCAGGCGAATAATACGCCGTATTTTTGCCATATTTGTTTCACTTCGGAAACAAATTGTACACGAACGCCAAAAATAGGCAAGAAAATTCCACCACCTTTAGTTGAAAGTATTCTGTTTACTACAACCACTCCCGCAATACGGGAATCAAGGGAAGGTCCGCGGGCGGCATGGGATAGTCCTTAAGCTTGCCGGCGCGGACCCAGGCCAGTTCCTGTCCCTCGCGCGCTTGCGGGGTGCCTTGCCAGCGGCGGCAGGCGAAAAGCGGCATGAGAAGGTGAAAATCCGGGTAGGCGTGGCTGGCGAATGTCAGTGGCGCAAGGCAGCTTGACCAGGTGTCGATGCCAAGCTCTTCCTTCAATTCGCGGATCAGGGCGGTTTCCGGTGTTTCACCAGGTTCGACCTTGCCACCGGGAAATTCCCACAGCCCTGCCAATGACTTGCCGGCCGGTCTGCGGGCCAGAAGCACGCGCCCGTCGACGTCGATCAAGGCAACGGCAGAGACGAGCGTGACCTTCACCATTGCCTCCGCCCGCCGGCTACGACCGGTAATCGGCGTTGATGTCGATATAGCGATGGGTCAGATCGCAGGTCCAGATCGTCCGCGACGCCCCACCAAGGCCGAGATCGACCGCGATGCACAGTTCGGTGCCCTTCATGTAGGCGGCGACCGCCTCTTCGCTGTAGTCGGGATTGCGCAAACCCTTTTCAGCTACAAGATGATTGCCAAAGCGGATGGCGAGCCGGTCCCGATCAGCCTTGCCGCCGGACTTGCCGACCGCCATGACAATGCGGCCCCAGTTCGGATCTTCACCGGCGATGGCGGTCTTGACCAGCGGAGAATCAGCGATCGCCCTGGCGATTCTGTCTGCATCCGCAGCGTCAGTGGCCCCTGTCACGCGCACCTCCACGAATTTGCTGGCCCCTTCACCGTCGCGCACTACCTGATGGGCGAGATCCATCATCACCGCGCGCAGGCCGGCCTCGAATGCCTTGGCGGATGTGCTGCGAAGATCCGTGATCTCTTTCGCCGCGCTCTTGCCAGTGGCGGCAAGGATCAGCGTATCGGATGTAGAGGTGTCGCTGTCGACGGTGATCGCGTTGAAAGTATCGCCGACATGATTGGACAGCATCTTTTGCAATATCGGCGCGGGTATTGCCGCATCGGTGAAAATATAGACAAGCATCGTGGCCATGTCGGGGGCGATCATCCCCGACCCCTTGGCGATTCCGGCGATGTTGATCGTACCGCCATCACCCTTGACCCGTGCCGACGCCCCTTTCGCAAAGGTATCGGTGGTCATGATGGCATCGGCGGCAAGGGCGATATTGCCGACGCGCAGCGCCGCCTTCAGTTCGGCGGCCTTTTCGGTAATCTTCTCAAAGGGAAGCGGCTCACCGATAACGCCGGTAGAGCTGGAAAAGACCCGGCTGGCCGGTATGTCAAGCACCTTGGCCACCGCCCCGGTAACGGCATCGACCGCCTCTTGCCCGGCCTTGCCGGTGAAGGCATTTGCGTTTCCCGAATTGACGACAATCGCCGCGCCCGCACCGGGATCGACCCTGGCTTTCAGTTTCTTCTGGCAATCTAGCACACAGGCCGACCGGGTCGCCGAGCGGGTAAAGACACCCGCTATAGAAGTTCCCGGCGCCAGATGCGCCAGCATCACGTCGGTGCGCCCGGCATAGCGCACGCCGGCGGCCACCGCCGCAAACCTGGCGCCCCTGATCGCGGGCAATTTCGGAAACCCGCCCTTCGGTGCCAGCGGCGACACCGGATTCGCCTTTTTGGCGCGGGCAAAAAAGCCCGTATCCGGCGACAGCGCATCCCCGATCCTGTCGCGCAGCTCGGCGAACCTGTCTTTGAGAACCTGAACCGGGGCGTCGGCGCCATTGTCGGTCAGGGCGGTCTCAAGCCGGTTCTTCAGCCGGTCGACCATTTCCTGGAGCTTTTGCGCTTCTTCCTTCCAATCAACGGTCTTCCTGGCCATGCCCGCATCCTTCGCAAAAGGGGTCAGTTGTCGATCAGGGCTGTGTTGCGCAGCACGCTTTTGTCAATCCCATCGGTCATCTTTTCGATGCTGGCTTCATCGACCAGGGCGGTCACACGCTCCTCGACCGCAGCGCTGCGCAGATCCCCCTCCAGTTCGGCGCGCGTGTCGTCGAGCGAGGGAATATCAGCCACGCGGGTTTCCATGAGCTTGATGACATGCCAGCCAAACTGGGTCTGAACCGGGTCGGAAACCTGCCCCGGCTCCATCGCCATGACCGCGTCTTCAAAGGGTTTGACCATCATTCCGGCCCCGAACCACCCCAGATCGCCGCCATTCGCACCGGAAGGCCCGGTGGACTTTTCCTTGGCCAGAGCAGTGAAATCGGCACCCTTGTCAAGCTCGGCCTTCAGGGCCTTGGCCTCATCCTCGGTTTCGACCAGGATATGCGCGGCGTGAAACTCCTTGCCGGGCACGGCCGAGGCATATTTCTTGTCATAAGCGGCGTTCAGCGTGTCTTCCGTGACCGCCGCATTGGCCGTGGCATCCAGCACCACACCGGCAAGATAGGTCCGGCGCTGATTGTCGAGCGCGAGAATATCGCGTTTGCTCAGGCGGGCTTCTTCGACTTCCGCAAGGGCGGTCTGCTGGATCAGTTGTTCGAGAATGCCATCGAAAAGCACCTTGTCGTCAAGATCCTGGTACTGCGCCGGCAGGGCCTGGAGCGTTGCGATCATGTGCCCCAGGGTTATGTCGTGCCCATTGACGGTGGCCACAACCGTATCGGCCGTCAGATCAGCCGCCCGCACCGGCGCGGCAAAGGCGGTCGTGAGAGCCAGGAAAGCCGATATCGCTACCTGTTTGAACATAATCGAACCTCATGCTAAGGCCGCGGCACCCGCGGCGTTGACTATCAGCGTGCGGCCCCTTACATCGCCGAGGGTCTGGACAGGACCATACCGCAGTTTCTTTCCCGCCCTTCTAGGCAAGGGGGAAGTTGCCGGCAAGGCCTGGTTGTACAAGTTTATGTCAGTCGAACACGCCCCAGCGGAGAAAACATGCTAGGCCTTGGAACAATCGCAAAAAAGGTCTTCGGCACGCCGAATGACCGGATGGTCAAGTCCGTCCGCCCCCTGGTGGAAAAGATCAACGCGCTGGAACCGGAGTTCGCGGCGCTGAGCGACGAGGGCATCAAGGAGCGGACCGCGGCCCTGATCAAACGGGTCGAAGCGGGCGAAAGCCTGAATGACGTGCTGCCCGAAGCCTTTGCCAATTGCCGCGAGGCCGCGAAACGGGCGTTGGGCCTGCGGGCGTTCGATGTGCAGCTCAAGGGCGGGATATTCCTGCATCAGGGCAATATCGCCGAGATGAAGACCGGCGAAGGCAAGACACTTGTCGCGACTTTCCCTGCCTATCTGAACGCGCTGGCGGGCAAGGGCGTGCATATCGTCACCGTCAACGACTATCTGGCCAAGCGTGACGCGGAATGGATGGGCAAGGTCTACACCCATCTGGGCCTGAAAACCGGTGTCGTCTATCCCTATCAGCCCGAAGAAGAAAAACGCGCAGCCTATGCGGCCGACATCACCTATGCCACCAACAGCGAACTTGGCTTCGATTACCTGCGCGACAATATGAAGGGCTCGATCGACGACATGATGCAGCGCGGGCATTTCTATGCCATCGTTGACGAGGTCGACAGCATCCTCATCGATGAGGCGCGCACACCGCTGATCATTTCCGGCCCGAGCCAGGATCGCTCCGAGCTTTATGTCAGGCTCGATGCCTATATTCCCGAACTCGAGGACGCGCATTTCAAGCTCGATGAAAAAACCCGCAATGCGACATTTACCGAAGCGGGCAACGAATTTGTCGAACAAAGGCTGATGGCCGACGGGGTGTTGCCCGAGGGGCAGACGCTGTATGACCCGGAATCGACGACGATCGTCCATCATGTGACGCAGGCCTTGCGGGCGCACAAGCTGTTCCAGAAGGATCAGCATTACGTCGTACGCAATGACGAGATCGTTCTGGTCGACGAATTCACCGGACGCATGATGAAGGGGCGCCGTCTGTCAGATGGGCTGCATCAGGCGATCGAGGCCAAGGAAAAAGTCACCATTCAACCCGAAAACGTGACTTTGGCCTCCGTCACCTACCAGAACTATTTCCGTCTCTATGAAAAGCTGGCCGGGATGACCGGCACCGCCGCGACCGAAGCCGAAGAGTTCATGGAAATCTACAATCTGGGTGTGGTCGAGGTGCCCACCAACCGCCCCGTTCAGCGCAACGACAGCCACGATCAGGTGTATCGTACCGCGCGCGAAAAATACGAGGCGGTGATCCGGCAGATCCACAAGGCGCACGAAAAGGGCCAGCCGGTCCTTGTCGGCACGACCTCGATCGAAAAATCCGAAATGATTTCGGAGATGCTGAAAAAAGAGGGCGTCGAACACAACGTTCTCAATGCCCGTCAGCATGAGAAAGAGGCGCAGATCGTCGCCGATGCGGGAAAATTCGGCGCCGTGACCATTGCCACGAACATGGCCGGGCGCGGTACCGACATCCAGCTTGGCGGCAACGTCGAAATGAAGGTGATGGAGGCGCTGGCCGCCGATCCCGAAGCCGACCCCGATGAAATCCGCACCCGGATCGAGGCCGAACATGCCGACGAAAAGGCCAGGGTGATCGAGGCGGGCGGGCTTTTCGTCCTGGCTTCGGAACGCCATGAAAGCCGCCGCATCGACAACCAGCTGCGCGGCCGGTCCGGTCGTCAGGGCGATCCGGGGCGCTCGCTCTTTCTGCTGTCGCTCGAAGACGACCTGATGCGGATATTCGGTTCGGAAAAGCTGGACAAGGTCTTGTCCACCCTGGGGATGAAGGAAGGCGAGGCGATCATCCATCCATGGGTCAACAAGTCGCTGGAACGCGCCCAGGCCAAGGTCGAGGGCCGCAACTTCGACATGCGCAAACAATTGCTGAAATTCGACGATGTGATGAACGATCAGCGCAAGGCCATCTTCGGCCAGCGCCGCGAGATCATGGAAGCGGACGATCTCGAAGAAATCACCCAGGACATGCGCCATCAGGTCGTCGAGGATCTGGTCGACGAATTCATGCCACCCAAAAGCTATCCCGAGCAATGGCATTCCGAAGGCCTCTATGCCGCGGTTCTTGAAAAGCTGACGCTGGACGCGCCGGTCATCGACTGGGCGCAAGAGGAAGGCGTCAACCAGGAGTCGATATGCGAACGCCTTTGTGCCGCGTCGGACGCGCAAATGGCCGAAAAGGCCGAGGCCTTCGGAGCCGAGACGATGCGCTCGATCGAAAAGCAGTTTCTGTTGCAGACGATCGACGCGAAATGGCGTGAACATCTGGTGACGCTGGAACATTTGCGGTCGGTCATCGGGTTTCGCGGCTACGCGCAGCGCGACCCCCTGTCGGAATACAAGAGCGAAGCCTTCGCGCTTTTTGAAAACCTTCTGAACGGCTTGCGCGTCGATGTCAGCCAGAAGCTGTCGCAAGTCCGGCCGATGACCGAGGAAGAACAAAAGGCGGTGCTTGCCCAGATGGCGGCGCAACAGCCAAAGGCACCTGTCGCCCCCCTGGCCGAGCCGGCTGAAAACACCGCCGCGGCGCAGGCCGGGTTCGATGAATCTGATGCCTCGACCTGGGGCAATCCGGGGCGCAATGAACCTTGCCCCTGTGGTTCCGGCAAGAAATTCAAGCATTGCCACGGACGTCTGGTGTGAGCCGCCCAGGCTGATCGCGAAAACCGCCACATGACCGGCCTGCCCAGTTTGCCGGGCGCCACAGCAGATTCGTGTCGGCGATGTGGCAAGATTGTGGCCGGTTCCCCCAGTGCCGGGCGCGGGTATTCATCATCTTGATCCGATATTGCCGCGCAATCCTACATTGAGTAGGCAGATGCGGCGTTGCAGGATCAGGCCTTGCCTTGCCGCTGCCATGTCTCTGCCCAGATTTCGTACTAGACCGGTCGGGCGGCAGGTTTCGGAGAGGCCCATGCAGATCAGGCGCAGTTTGTTGACGGCGGGCATGACGCTGTTTCTTGCTTTTGCCACGGGGCACGTCATGCAAAACGCGGATACCATCGTGGCGGGGCTCCATCGGCTTGGGCTTCAATACCAGAAGGTCGCATCCGGTCCTGAACTTCCGGCATGGGCCACGCCGGCGGGGATCACCCAGGCGGGCGCGCAAACCGGCGGGCCGGCGGGTGTGGAAAAGACCCCCGATTCTTGCGAAGGCAGCCGGGTTTCGCGCGGGGCGGACGCGCCGGAGATATCGCCGCTGACAGTTGGCGCGCCCTGTTTTCCCGGCTAACGGCCCTTGATCTAACATGGCGGGCCGACCTTGACCGCCAGAACCGATCCGCTCGGCAACCACCGTGTCTTGATTCCGGCGCTGGCTTCGCACCGCCGGATCAGGATCGACGTGGCTGGTGGGCAACGGTTCATGGCGGCACGCAAAAAGCGGTCTTCGTCTTCGCGCCTGCCAAAGGGAAGCGAGAAGCTGATGCCGGTTTCGATGGGCATCGGGGGTTACAGCGCTGGCCTTTGACATGCCTCACCACATCAAAGGCAAAACGCAACTCTTCCCGCGCGCGCCGGTCCTGGTTTGCCGTCAATCTGATTCCGACAGAACACAAACCGCTTTGGTGCAAGAACATCGTAGGATACCTAGGATTCGCGCGTTCATCTGAAGGCGATTTGCAAGGAGGTGTTGCCCATGTCATCATATGACGACGTTCGCCGGGCGCTTCGCGATGGAAGCTATTCGGGGCCGACCTCGGGGCTTCGCCCCGGTTACCTGCAAGCCAATATCGTGATATTGCCGCAGGAATTCGCCGAAGATTTCCTGACCTATTGCCTTGCCAACCCGCGCCCCTGTCCGCTTGTCGGGCTTGGCGATGCGGGTGACCCACGGTTGCCGGATCTGGGGGCGGATATCGATATCCGTACCGACGTGGCGCGATACGTTGTGCACCGCGATGGCGTCGCCGGGGAAGAGCGCACCGATATCCAGGCGCTCTGGCAGCCTGATTTCGTGACATTCGCACTGGGTTGTTCCTTTACCTTCGAAAACGCGCTGATCGCTGCGGGCATACCGATGCGCCACATCGAGACGCAGGCAACGGTTCCGATGTTCCGCACCAATGTCTCGACGGTGCCAAACGCGGTCTTCGGCTCTGACCTCGTCGTCAGCATGCGCCCGATCCCCGAAGATCGGATCGCCGAGGTGACCACCATATGCAGCCGTTATCCGTTTGCGCACGGCGCCCCGGTTCATATCGGCGATCCGGCAGAAATCGGGATTCGCGATATATCCAAGCCCGACTGGGGTGATCCCGCCGTTGCACAGCCTGGCGAGGTTTGGGCGTTCTGGGCTTGCGGGGTGACGACGCAACTAGCGCTTGCCGATGCGCGCGTTCCGCTCGCCATCACCCACAAGCCCGGGGCGATGCTGATAACGGATGTGCCCGAGGCGGAGGCCCGGGCCATCGGCGGGGAGAGAATTTGACAGGTGCCAAAGTAAGGCGCATACTCCCTAAATAATAATACGAACGACGCCAGCATGGAGGTTTGGAAATGACGGGAATAGCCAGCAGGATCGTGCGCCTTGCGGCCACTTTTGCCACTCTCGGGTTCGCCCAGGCGGCGGTTGCCCAGGACTTGCCGAAGACCAAATTCAACTATGTCGGCACCTGGGGCAATCTGTCGCTCTACAACAAGGTCGAAAAGCCGTTCTTCGAACAGACAATTCCCGAACAATCCGGCGGCGCCATCACGGTCACCGTGCAACCCTTCACCGAGATGGGCCTCAAGGGGACCGAGATCCTGCGGCTCTTGCGCAGTGGCGTGCTCGACATGAGCGCCACGCTTCTGTCCTATATCGGTGGCGACATTCCCGAGGCCGAAGCCGTCGATCTCGCCGGCATTACCCGCGATATCGACGAAGCCCACCGCATGACCGATGCCTACAAGCCTGTTCTTGCGGAGGTTTTCGAAAAGAAATACGGCGTCAAGCTGCTGGCCGTCATCCCCTACCACGCGCAGATCGTCTATTGCCGTCAACCGATCAGCGGTCTTGACGATTTCAAGGGGCTCAAGATCCGGTCCTCGGGCCGCTCGCAGGGCGATCTGATCGAGGCGCTTGGCGGCACACCTGTCGGCATGGCCTTCGGCGAGGTTGTCCCCGCGCTTGAAAAGGGCGTCATCGATTGCGGCATCACGGGTGCCCTCAGCGGAAACCTGGCCAAGTGGGACCAGACGACGACACATCTCTATCCCCTGCCGATCAGCTGGGCGACGACCTTCATAGCGGCAGGGAGCGACTTCTGGAACAAGCTCGACCCAGCAGTGCAGAGCTTCCTCGAAAAAGAGATGGCCAGCCTGGAGGATATTGCCTGGGAATCAGGCCGCTCGGAGACCAATGACGGCATCTCCTGCAACACCGGCGGGGCCTGCGTCGACGGGCATGTTTCGAACATGACGCTGATCCCGGTGAACGATGCCGATTATGCCAAGCTGCACGAATTGCTTGCATCGGTCGTCGTCCCCCGCTGGGCCGAACGCTGTGGAGGCGAATGCGCCGCCAAATGGAATGAAACCATCGGCAAAGAACTGAACCTGACGGCGCCGACGGAATAAAGGCAGCGATGAACGCCTTGCAGTCCCCTGTCCTGGCGTTCTGCGAACGCATCAGCCGTATTTCCGTGTGGATCGGCGGCCTGATGATCGTCATGACCGCGGGGCTGATCACCGTCGAGATTTTGCTCAGGAAGGTCGCAGGCATGTCGACCGGTGGTGCGGACGAGCTTTCGGGCTACGGGCTTGCCATCGGGTCCAGCTGGTCGATGGGCTTCGCGCTGCTGCGTCGCGCGCATGTCCGGGTCGATGCCCTCTATGGCCGCTTCTCGGGCGCGCCGCGCGCCTGGCTCGATTGCCTCGCGATCCTGTCGATGACGGGATTCGCACTTGTCCTGACCTGGTTCTGTGCCGGTGTGCTGCGGGAATCGATCACACTAAGCGCGCGATCGACGACGACCCTCTCGATCGCGCTCTGGATTCCGCAGGGGCTTTGGATCACGGGGTTCATCATCTTCAGCGGGCTCGGCCTCATCCTGTCCTTCCATGCGGTCCTGGCACTGATCCGGGGCGATCATGCCGGCGTACGAGACCTTGTCGGAAGCCGGACAGCGAACGAGGAACTGGCTGAAGAGCTCGACCGCCCAACCACGGCCGGGGGCGGTCAATGCTGACTTTCGCGCTGGTGCTGTTGTTCTTGCTCATCGGGCTGTCCATTCCGGTCGCGGCCGCGCTGGGCCTTCTGGGCCTCATTCTCGATCGGTTGTTCACGGTGATGCCGCTCTACCGGGCGATGGGCGACATCGCTTGGTCCGCCTCAACCGATTTCCTTCTCGTCGCCATTCCGCTTTTTGTGCTGATGGGCGAAATCCTGTTGCGGTCGGGCATCGCAGATCGTGTGTATCGCTCCGTTTCCGCCTGGATCACCTGGCTGCCCGGCGGGATCATGCACGCCAATATTGCCGCCTGTACCGCTTTCGCCGCGATTTCCGGTTCGACCGTGGCCACCGCGGCGACGATCGGCACGGTCGCGATCCCGCAGATGCAAAAGCGCGGATACGGCACGCGCCTGTTTCTCGGCACGCTCGCGTCGGGCGGTACGCTCGGCATCCTGATCCCGCCGTCCATCAACATCATCATCTACGGTGCCCTGACCGACACATCCATCCCCGAGCTCTATCTTGCCGGCATCGTGCCCGGCCTCATTCTCGCGGCGCTTTTTTCGTTGACCGTCATTATCGCCTGCGTTTTCCGCCCCTCCCTGGGTGGCGAGCGTGAACGCCACAGCTGGGGCGAGCGCCTGCGCTCGCTTGTCGATCTCATCCCGCCCGCGATCATTTTCGCAATCGTCATCGGCTCGATCTATGCAGGGCTTGCCACGCCGACGGAATCTGCCGCCCTCGGCGTTGTAAGCTCGCTGATCCTTTCGGCGGTCTACGGCAGGCTTACCTTCGCGATGCTGAAGGCGTCGATCGAAGGGGCGATGCAGACAACGGCGATGATCATGCTCATCATCATCGCCGCGTTCTTCCTCAACCTGGTTCTGTCCACGATCGGGCTGCCGCAAGCCGTCAGCGGCTTCGTTACCGGTCTCGATTTTTCTCCGACCGTCACCCTTCTGATGATCGTCGGGCTCTATGTTCTTCTCGGGCTGTTTCTCGAAACACTGACCCTGATGATCACGACGATCCCGATCATCGCACCGGTGGTGTTCTCGCTTGGCTACGACCCAGTGTGGTTCGGTATCGTGCTGATGCTGCTGATCGAGACCGCGCTGATCACACCGCCTGTCGGACTGAACCTTTATGTGATCCAGGGGGTCAGAGGCGCCGGGCGCGTCGGCGACGTCATCTACGGCGCGTTGCCCTTCGTTCTCACGCTCATGGCCATGATCCTGCTTCTGATGGCCGCGCCGCAGATAGCGCTCTGGCTGCCAAACGCGGTCTACTGAACCATTCTGCCCCGCCGGGCGCGGTCTTTTTCCCCGAGCATCGCCAAAAGAGCGAAGACGATCAGGGCGATACCGGGCAAGATCATTGTCGGCGGCAGATCTTCGCCCAGCGTGAATTCCCAGGCAATCACCCAGACCGGAACCAGATAGGTATAGGCCATGACGTTCGCTGCCGGAAGGCGAAGGCTGGCGAACTGGGTCAAGGCGAAGCTGGCGGCAGTGGCGAAGACGGCCGTATAGAGGATCGTGATCCAGACGATTGGGGGCAGCGCGGCCCAGTCCGTCGCCATAAGCGCGGGCAGGCCCGCCAGGCTCAACCCCAGCATTGCGCCGATCACCGTGCCCAGCGTGAAGACCAACGCGCTTTCCCCGCGATTGAGGATGCGGATCAACGGTATATAGAGGGAATGCGCGATGCAGCCGAGGAAATAGATTGCCTCGCCCCGCCCGAGTTGAAAGGCAAGCAAGGCGGCAACGTCGGCGCGGAAGATCACCCACAGCGCGCCGAGTGCGGCGACCCAGACCGCCACCGCCATGCGGCCTGTGGGTTTCTGGCCCAGAAGCAGCCACCCGAACCCCGCCGTGACAAGGGGTGTCGTCGCATAGACCGCCGCGGCAGAGATCGGCTTTGCGGTTTTCAATCCCTCGAACATCAGCACGAAGTAGAGCGAGAAAAGCCCGCCAAGGACGACATAGCGCCACAAGGATCCATACGCGGCGCGCGGCACCCTTTCGTGCCTGACACGCAGGAAACCCCAAAGGACGGCAGCGGCGAGCGCGAAGCGCACCCAGGTAAGCGCGAGCGGCGCGATATGCGGCGCCGCCATCGCACCAAGGCTGAAAGACCCGGCCACGAGGGCCGAGACGATCAGCATCGCAACGTGGCTCGATACCGCCGGGCTCGTCAGAGATCGCATCATCGACTCGCTGAAACCTGAAACGAACACCCCCGGCAACTATGGCGCCGGGGGTGCAGCCCTGCCGTGTGAGAACCTTATTCGAAGGCGCTGGCAGGGTAGAACTTCACATTTTCCCACTTGCCGTCCCTGGCCTGCTGGATCGAGTAGGCACCATCGGGCGTTCCACTTTCGTCCATGGTCAGCGGACCGGAAGCGCCTTCATAGTTGATGTCCTTTCCGGCCGCGATCGCCTCCTTGCCGGCAGCGAAAGAGCCGACGGCTTCGCCGCCTTCGGCGACAGCGCGGATCACGCCGTTGATCCCTTCGCCTGTGCAACTGTCCGCACTTTCGAGCGACAGCGCGATCAGGTTCACCATGTCGAAGGAGTTGGAGGCGAAAGGCCCGGGCTCACCACCGGTCTTTTCCTTGTAAAGCGCCTCGAAGGCTTTGTATTCCGGCAGAGAGCTGTCGGAATCCGCGAATTCCACATAGGCGCGGTCGTTGAGGTACTGCGCGCCCACGGCGTCAAAGATCTCGGGTACCGCCAGGTCGGCGGTAAAGAGCCATTCGCCCTCGAACCCGCCGGCCGTCGCTTCCTTGATGACGGTCACACCAGATTCCTGCCCGCCGGCAAGGTAGATGGCGTCCGGCTCATGGGCGAGAACCGAGACAAGCTCGGCCTGATAGGATGGCTGCCCAGGGTTGTAGACAACGTAATCCGTCAGTTCGATGCCCGAGGATTCCAGCTTTTCCCGTGCGACCTGGGCCGGAGAGATCGTCGATTCCTCGTTCTGCACCATGAAGGCCACCCGCTTGTAGCCCTTGTCGGTCAACCACAAGCCAGAGGCCGCGCCGTCGCCAAGGTCCGAGGATACGGTGCGGTAGACGTAATCGCCGCCAAGTTCGTTCAGCGTGATCGTGCCGGCATAGGGCGACATGATCACCGTCTTGGTCCGCTTGGCCAGATCGACCAGCGCCACCATCACGCCGGAAGTTGGGCCGACAACGGCGACGGCACCTTCGGATTCGATCATCTTGGTCGCCTCGCGAATGCCGACCTCCGGATTGCCGCCGGTATCGGCGACAACGGTGCGCAGGTTGCCACATTTGGTCCCGCCCGCGGCGTTAACCTCGTCCACACCAAGTTCGACCGCACCGGCGACGATCTTGCCGAATTCACCAAGCTCACCGGTCAGCGGAACCAGAACGCCAATCGTCACATCCTCGCCCCGCGCCGCGACAGTCGAGGCGGCGACGGCCCCGGCTAGCAGGGTGGATTTCAAAAGGGCACCCTTGACAGACATTGCATTCTTCATTTCAATTCTCCCTGTTATCTCCATCAGTGGACTTGAAGCAGGACTTCCTCGAGCCGGCCGGGTTCGAGAAGGCGTCTTGCTTCGATAGTCTCGGCGTTTCGGCCGGCTTCGACCACATAGGCGGCGCCCGCTGTGGCCAGAATTTTTTCGGGATTCTGTTCGACAACCCAGATTACCCCCATGCCGTCTTGCGACAATTCCCGCACCCAAGAGACGATCCGGTCGACGAAGATCGGGGCAAGTCCCGCAGTCGGCTCATCGAGGATCAGAACATCCGGCCCGGCGACAAGCGCCAAGGCGATGGCAAGCGTCTGACGTTCACCGCCAGAGAGCGTGGAGGCCAGCTGGCCCGCGCGTTCGCCGAGGATGGGAAAGCGGCGCAGCACCTCTTCGATGCGCTCGCTCGCCCCCTCGAAGGCAAGGGCTGCCGCCGAAAGGTTGTCGCGCACTGTCAGTTCGGCAAAGACGTTGCGTTCCTGCGGGACATAACCGATCCCTTCCTTGCAGATGGACAGGGCGCTATGCCCGGCCAGGGAATTGCCACGATAGCGGATGTCCCCCGCCATCACCGGCAGGTGCCCGGCGATCGTCTTCATGAGCGTACTCTTGCCCGCGCCGTTCGGGCCGAGGACCGCGGTGATTTCCCCCGCCGGGGCGATCAGGTCGATCCCGTGCAGGATCTGGACCTTGCCATAGCCTGATTTCAGAGCCTTGACCTCAAGCTGCATGATCGGCCCCCAGATAGGCAGCGATAACCTTCTCGTCCGACTTGATTTCGCTGGGCGTTCCCCTGGACAGAAGCTGCCCGTTCTGAAGCACAACGATGGAATCGGCGATTTGCAGCAAGAAGTGCAGGTTGTGTTCGACCACGACAAGCGTGCGGCCCTCGGAATGCAAATCGACAAGGATGCGGCTTAGTTTCGCCTGAAGGCTGGGGTCAACTCCGGCAGTGGGTTCATCGAGAAGCAGGATTCTCGGGTCGCGCACAAGCTGGCGCGCCACTTCAAGCATACGCAGTTCACCACCCGACAGGTTGGCGACAACGTCGTCTATGCGATCGCTCAGGCCGACCCTTTCCAGAACCTCCCCGGCCTTGTCGCGCAAGGCAGTTTCGCGCGAACGCCAGCCACCGCGCAGGACGGAGAACAGCGTCTCGCCCTGGTTATCCGCGCCGACCATGACGTTTTCGAGAACCGTCAGCGAGGGAAAGGCGCGCGGGGTCTGGAAGGTCCGGCCAAGGCCATAGGAAGCGATGTCGGAAGCACGGGCCTTCGACAGATCCCGCCCGTCGAGAAGCACCGCCCCCGAGGTCGGTTTCAATACCCCCGAGATCAGGTTGAAAGTCGTCGACTTGCCTGCCCCGTTCGGGCCGATCAGGCCAAGGAACGTGCCTTCCGGAACCGAAAAGCTCAGCCCTGCATCGCCGCCGACAGCGATGAGGCCGCCAAAGCTCTTCCTGACCTTGTCGACGATGAGAAGATCGCGGGTCATGCCGCCTGCCTCCGTCTTGCGAGGGCGGAGAAGGGCTGCCAGCGCAGGATCACGATGAAGAGAATGCCGGTGACGATGTCTTCAGCCGAAGCCGCGATTTCCGCCGCGCGGACGGATTCGAAGGGAATGGCGCGGATGGCTTCCTGGAACCCGACGAGCGCCATCGTCCCGATGATGGCGCCGAGGATCGTGCGCTCCCCGCCCAGAACCAGTGCGATCCAGACAAAGAACGTGACTTCGGCCGTGAAAAGCTCGGGATTGACCAGAGTGGTGATCATTGCATAGAGCGCCCCGGCAAAGCCGATGGGCATCGACGAGATGACAAAGACCTGAAACCGCAGCCGGGCGATATTCTTGCCGATGGCCTGCGCGGCCACCTCATCATCCCGGATGGCGTCGACCGCGCGGCCATAGGGCGATGCCAGCAGGCGGCGGAACGCATAGGCCGTCGCCAGCATCAAAAGAAACGCGGCCAGCGCGTAGACGACATTTTCGGACAGGCCGAGAATATTGGCATCGGGCCGTTCGACATTGGCAAGGCCGACAGTGCCGTTGCCGATCCCCCGTTCGTTGACCAGAAGCGAGTTCAGCATCTCGGCAAAGGCGAAAGTGGTGAGCGCAAGGTATTCCCCGCGAAGCCGCAGCGTGGGCCAGCCGGTCAGGATCGCGAAAGCCATGGCGGCCAGACCCGCCGCGATGAAACCCGCCCACCAGGGCATGTCCAGCCCGACAAGATACTGGTCGAGCCCATGGGGCGGCTCTTGGGTGACGATCGCATAGGCATAGGCGCCGGTGGCGAAATAGGCGACGGTGCCGAAGTTGATCATCCCGCCACGGGCGTATTGCAGGTTCAGCGACAGCGTCAGAACAGAGAACAGGCTGCCGAACATCACGACAGTCAGAGCAATCTGGGAAATGGTATTCATGAGCTACTTTTCATCGACAGGCCCTCGGGGCGCACCACGAGCGCGATGATGACCACCGCGAAGGCAATCAGCGGGCGGTACCCCGCCGGAATCCAGAAGACCGAGACATCCATGGCAATGCCGACGATCAGCCCGGCGACGATCACGCTGTAGAGCGAGCCGAGCCCGGCAAGGATCGCGACCGCAAGGATCTGGAGGATTTGGTGAAAGGCGATATCGGTCGAAAGCGTCGCGATCAGTGCAAGCATGACCCCGGCAAGACCGGCAAGGCCCGAGGACAGAAGCCAGGTCGCACGGGAAGTCTGACGCACATCAATGCCGCGCGACGCCGCCAGTTCGGGGTTGGTCGACATCGCCCGAATGGCAAGCCCGGTTCTGGTGCGGTTGAGAAAGAGCGCGAGAGAGATACCGGTCAGCGCCGCAAGCCCGACCACGATCATCTGGTAGTTGGTGATCCTGAGGCCGAAGAACTTGAAGGTCGTTGCCAGCGGCACGTCCAGCGTCCTTATCCCCGTGCCGATGATCGCGTGCATGAGCCCCGCGATCACATAGGCCACCCCGACCGAGGATATCAGCACGACAGCCGGCCCCAGCCTGCGGATCGGATCGTAGACGACGCGCCCGATGAAAAGCCCGATGAACGCCGTCGCGACGATGGCGACGATGGCCGCCGGAACGATCGGCCAGCCGGCCCCCGCGTTCAGCCCCCAGGTGATGAAGGCCGACACACCCAGCAGCTCGGCATGGGCGATGTTCAAGAAGCCCTCGACCTGACGTGTCAGCGAAAACCCGATCGTCGCAAGGATCAGAAAGCAGCCGGTCACCACGCCGGTCAGTGCGTATTGCGCCAATAGGGTCAATCGTCGCTCCCTTCGTCCTGCGGGGTTCATCCCACCGGTTTTTGTTGATGCCGCAGTTTGTTCCACCTTCCGTACAGGGCCGGTCCAGGGGTCGCGATCGGTTTCTATATACGAAGTATGCTCCTCTTTCGCCCAAACGCAACGTTTTTCTTGCAACGATGGTTTGCCGCATCTTGAAATGGATCGGGGTCAATGCGCGTACTGCGCGAAAGCAGTGCCGGCGATCCGGCTAGACCGTCCCCATCGGGGCGCGGCTCGCCTTGTTGTTGGCATCGACCAGCTTATTGATCAGGCGGAAGAATTCTTCGCGCTCTTCGTCGTCGAGCGGCGCTATCAGCCGGTCCTGCGCCCGGGCCATGCGCGGCCGCACACGTTTTAGGAACGTTCTGCCCTCAACGGTGATTTTCACGATCTTGGCGCGCCGGTCCTGCTCCGACGAGATCCGCGTCAGCAACCCGCGCCGTTCGAGGCGCCGAATGACGTCGGCGCCACTTGTCCGGTCGATTCCGACCGAGGTTGAAAGCGTCAGTTGATCCATCCCCTCACCGCCCTGAAGGACGGTCAGGATCGCCGACTGGACCGGAGTCAGATCCGCGCCGCCGCATTCCTCCGCGAACAGACCCACATGGATCTGGTGCAGGCGGCGGATCAGGTACCCTGGCCGGGTCCATAGCTCTTCGTAGGTCCGGCTCTTGACTTTCCCCGGCCGCGCCGTCTTCTTGGATGTGTTTTCCATGTTCCCGATCGCTGCTATGTTGCGCCCATTGATGCCCGCAGACGGCGCCTGAGAATGCGGCCCGCGTTTATTGCCCAATTCGACCGTTCCAGACAAGTTCCGGCGTGGCCTGAGGTGTTGCATCGGCAAAATTACACAGTATACTTCTTTTATTGCCAGATCGTCATGGGGTAGGCAACCCCTTGGACTGTCATGGCGCGACTGACCGCAGGGCCGGCGCTGGAGGGAACAGGTATTGACCACCGGAATTGGCGCACGCATCGAACGCAAGGAAGACCGGCGACTGCTGAGCGGGCAGGCCAGGTTCGTCGGTGACATCAAGCTGCCCCGGCAATGGGAGGCCGCCTTTGTCCGCAGCCCCGTCGCGCATGGACGCATAAGCGCGGTCCGCAAGCCGGAAAGCCATAAAGAGAGGGTGTTCACCGCGGCGGACCTGTCGGACGTGCGCCCGATTCGCGCCGAATCTTCCCTGCCCACCTACAACGCCTCGGACCAGTATCCGCTGGCAAAGGACAAGGTCCGTTTCGTCGGCGAATGCGTGGCGATCTGCATCGCCCCCACCCGCGCCGAGGCCGAAGATCTGGCCGAACAGGTGGAGATCGAGATCGACCCGCTGCCCCCCGTGGTCGACGCGCTGAAGGCGCGCGAAGCGGGCGCGCCGCTTTTGCACGAAGAATGGGGCAACAACCTTTTCCTGACCACCTTCTTCGACGGCGATATCGAGACGCTGCGCAACACCGCGCCGGTGGTGATCGAGCGGGAATATGCGACCGCGCGCCAGTGCATGAACCCGATGGAGGGCAAGGGAACACTAGCCCATTGGGACGAGAAGGCGGGCCAGCTTGTCGTCTATACCTCGACCCAGGTGCCACACCTGATCCGCACAGGCATTTCGGAATGCCTTGGTCTCGACCAGGGGCAGGTGCGCGTCATCGCGCCCGATGTCGGCGGCGGCTTTGGCTATAAATGCGTGCTTCAGCCCGAAGAGTTGTCCGTCTCATGGGTCGCGCGCCAGACCGGCCGCCCGATCCGCTGGACCGAGGACCGGCGCGAACACCTCGTCGCCGGGGCGAATACCCGCCAGCATCACTACAAGCTGACCGCCTTCGCCGATGAACGCGGGCGGATTCTGGGGCTGGACGCCGAGATAACCGTCGATGTCGGCGCCTATTCCGTCTGGCCGTTCACCGCCTGCCTTGAAGCGGCGCAGGCGGGCGGCAACCTTCCCGGCCCCTACGATTTCGGGACCTATCGCTGCCGCACCTTTTCGGTTGCCACCAACAAACCCGCCTTCACCCCCTATCGCGGCGTCGCCCGCCCCGGCGTCTGTTTCGCGATGGAACTGACCATCGACGCCATCGCCCGCGCCGTGGGGAGGGAGCCGTCGGAGGTGCGCAAGGAAAACCTCGTCCCCGCGGGGAAGATGCCCTTCACCAATGTGACAAAGAAATTCTACGACAGCGGCGACTATCCCGAAAGTGTCGCGCAGGCGGAACGGCATATCGGCCTGACCGGGTTTCGCGCCCGACAGGCCGCCGCGCGGGCGGAAGGGCGTTTCCTCGGCATCGGGTTTTCGACCTTCACCGAACAGTCGGCGCATGGGACGAAGGTCTTCGCCGCCTGGGGTCTGCCGCTGGTGCCGGGCTACGAACAGGCGATGGTGAAGATCACGCCCTCCGGGTCAATCGAGGTGCGGTCCGGCAACCACAGCTTCGGTCAGGGTCTGGAAACCACGCTCGCGCAGGTGGCGAGCGAATGGCTGACGGTCGATATCAGCCGGATCAGTGTCACGATGGGGGACACTGGCCTGACGCCCTATTCGACCGGCGCCTATGCATCGCGCGGGATGGTGATGGCGGGGGGCGCGGTGTCGAAGGCGGCGGAGGTTCTGGCCGGGCGGGTGAAAACCCACGCCGCGCATCTGTTGCAATGCAAGCCTGACGACATTCGCCTGTCCGATGGCAAGGCCTGGTTCGGAAAGGCGCATGTGGGGTTCGAGGATATCGCGCGGGCGTGGTATCTGCGCCCTGACCAGCTTCCCGACGATGTGGAAACGGCGGGGCTTGAGGTCACCGAAGGCTACAAGCCGGACATCGACACCGGCGTCTTCACCTACGCGACCCACGCCGCCATCGTCGAGGTCGATCCCGATACCGGCAAGGTCGCCATCGAGGATTACTATATCTTCGAGGATTGCGGGCGCCGGGTGAATCCCTTGATCCTTGAGGGGCAGGCCTATGGCGGCGCGGCGCAGGGCATCGGGACCGCACTTTTCGAAGAGGTGCTCTATGACGCCAACGGGCAGCCGCTGACCTCCACCCTCGCCGACTATGTCCTGCCCGGCCCGGCGGAGCTTCCGAAGTTCCGTCTTGGCCATGCGGAAACGCTGTCGCCCTATACGCGCCACGGGATCAAGGGCGTCGGTGAAGGCGCGGCCATCGCGCCGGG
>JAGRDY010000019.1 GCA_020446815.1 Paracoccaceae bacterium | reverse complement strand
TGGCGCACCCGACAGGATTCGAACCTGTGGCCTCTGCCTTCGGAGGGCAGCGCTCTATCCAGCTGAGCTACGGGTGCTTGGGCAGAGCTATAGGTGAAAGCCGCAAGCGCCGCAAATGCTTTTCCTGGCGATCCCCGGCATATTTCGCGCCATCGTGACGGGTGCCCTGCCCGCCCGCCGGATTTGCTCACGCGAACAGCTCATGGCACAGCTCGAGCGCCTCGATCAGCTTGTCGACCTCTTCGCGGGTATTGTAGAGCCCGAAAGACGCCCGGCAGGTCGCCGTCAGCCCGAGATGGGTCATCAGCGGCATGGCGCAATGGGTGCCCGCGCGCACCGCGATGCCCTTCTTGTCGAGCACGGTGGAAATGTCATGCGCATGGGCGGCCCCGTCCAGGGTAAGCGAATAGATCGCCCCCTTGTCGGGTGACGTCCCCTGGATGTTCAGCCAGTTCAGGCCCGAAAACCGGTGGTTGGCATAGTCGCGCAGGTCCGCCTCATGGGCGGCCACATTATCCATCCCCAGCGCCATCAGATATTCGAGAGCAACACCCATACCGATCTGCTGGACGATCCCCGGCGTTCCCGCCTCAAACTTCATCGGCGGATCGTTGTAGGAAACGCAGTCGCGCGTGACTTCGCGGATCATGTCGCCACCGCCCAGAAAGGGGCGCATCTCGGCCATGCGCTCGGGCGCGATCCAGATCGCACCGGACCCGGACGGGCCATAAAGCTTGTGTCCGGTGATGGCAAAGAAATCGCAGCCGATATCGGCCACCGAAACCGGGCCATGCACCGCGCCCTGCGACCCGTCGACCAGCACCGGCACGCCGAGTTGCCTTGCCTGCCCGCAGATCGCGGCGACATCCACGCGGGCGCCGGTGACGTTCGACATCTGCGTAACCGCCACCAGACGGGTCCGGGGGCCGATCGCGGCGATCAACTTTTGCGGATCGAGCGATCCGTCGGCTTCCGGCTCGACCCATTTCAGAACCGCGCCCTGCCGTTCGCGCAGGAAATGCCAGGGCACGATATTGGCGTGATGTTCCAGAACCGAAAGCACGATTTCGTCGCCGGGCTGAAACCGCGGCGCCGCCCAGGCATAGGACACCAGGTTGATCGCCTCGGTGGCGCCGGAGGTAAAGACGATCTGGTCGGGATCGGGCGCGCCCAGAAACCGCGCAACGATGCCGCGCACCGCTTCGTATTTGTCCGTCGCAAGATTGGAAAGGTAATGCAGCCCCCGGTGCACATTCGCATATTCATGCTCGAAAGCCCGCGTCATCGCGTCGATCACCACGCGCGGCTTTTGCGCCGAGGCGCCATTGTCGAGATAGACCAGCGGCTTGCCGTTGACCTCGCGCCCGAGAATCGGGAAATCCGCGCGGATCCTGGCGACATCATACATGGCTGCCCCCTTGCATGGGTAACGACACCCCCAACTGGATCATCACGAAGGATGCGATCAGGAGAATCACGAAAAAGCTGAAAATCATCCCGGCAAAGACCTTTGCCGGGCTCGCGAACCCGTGAAGGGCGGCGGTGAACTGTGTCATCAGCCACAAAAACACCGCGTAAGAGGCAAGGCCGATCAGGATTCCGAGCAGCGGCAGAACCACGATGGCCACTAGCTGA
This sequence comes from Paracoccaceae bacterium, assembly GCA_020446815.1. Taxonomy (GTDB): domain Bacteria; phylum Pseudomonadota; class Alphaproteobacteria; order Rhodobacterales; family Rhodobacteraceae; genus Albidovulum. The sequence goes on along the minus strand of JAGRDY010000019.1, from coordinate 16,411 downwards.
AGCCCTTGCAGCAGGGTCATCAGGAATTCGAGCCACACGAACAGCAAGAGCGCATCGGCAAACCGGCCCCTGCCGCCGAACAGACGGCCGATCGCGAACATCGCGAAGGCGACAAGCGCCATCGCCGCAACCTGCACCGGAACGCCGATCCAGGGCCGGGTGGCCATTGTCCGCGACAGATCGCGCGCCTTCGACATGACCGGGCCGATATCCTCGGCCCCGATGAGAGGAACCGACAGGCGGCTGAGCAAGAGCGCCAGCACCGCCACCAGCACCAGCCCGAGCCAGCGCGCCTCCATCGGCAAATCCATCGCCATCAGCCGCCGCGCCGCAGATTGCGGGGCGCGCAGGCTTTCTGTCGCAAGCTGCACGATCAGTGCGGCCGGTCCGGTCATTTCACCGCCCCGAATTCCGCGGCATGAAGCCCCGCCCCCCAGATCCACATGAAGGCGGCAAAGATCGTGGCACCCGTGGCCGTCAACGCCGCCCCAGGCCCGATCAGGCCGGCCACCAGCCCTTTCAACAGCATCAGCGGCGATACCGCCAATAGTGCCCAGAAAAGCGCGATCCGGGCGCCGTAATGGCTGCCGCGCCCCCCGAAAAGGCGCAACACGGCATGGCTTGCACCGGCCAGCGCATAGGCCAGCAGCGGCAGCAGAAACACCGTGGCCAGCAGCATCCCGGCCAGCCGCGCCTCCAGTGGGATGGCCGGGTCGAGATGCGCCGCCCGCGCAGCGACGGGCCATTGCGACACGAAAATCACCGCACAGGCCGCCATGACCATGACCAGCGCGCGATCCTCGCGCCGCGGCCCGGCCAGCATCCGGCCGACGGCGGCGGCGGGCCGCCGGTAGCTGGCGACGATTTCCCCGGTGATGGTCATTATTTCTTCCGGCGCGCCAGCCAGGATTCGAGCCGCGCGACCACATCCGCCGCCAGAACCTCGTCTTCGATCTCTGCGATCGCGTCGGCCAGAAACGACACGATCAGCAGCGCCGTGGCATCCTCGCGCGGGATGCCGCGCGAACGCAGATAGAAAAGCGCCGTCTCGTCGATCGCCCCGGTGGTCGATCCGTGGCTGCAGATCACGTCATCGGCATAGATCTCCAGTTCGGGTTTGGCCAGAAACTGGCTGTCGTCATCCAGAAGCAGGGCCTGGCTGATCTGATAGCCGTCGGTTTTCTGCGCGCCGGGCTTGACCAGGATCTTGCCCTGGAAAACCCCCTGCGCACCGTTCTTGAGCACCTTCTTGAAGACCTGCCGGCTTTCACAGCCAACCGCGTCATGGGTGATGAACACCATATCGTCGTGATGAAAATCCCCGTCGGCCCCGTCGCCCAGCGTCGCCCCCGCGATATGGGCGGTGGCCCCGTCCCCGGCGATGTCGATCACCGCTTCGTTGCGCGTCAGCCGCCCGTTCGCCGTCAGCGTGAATGACTTGAACAGCGCCCCGCCGGCCAGACGGGTGAAAAGATGGGTCAGCAAGCTCCGTTCAAGCGCCCGGCCCTGCGGGCGGATATGGTGAAAGCGGGCGTTTTCGGCCACATCGACCTCCATCACCACGTTGGCACGCGCCCCGGGGGTGCCGGTTTCCAGCAGGGTCAGTTCGGCGCCCTCCTCAAGCCGGATGCAATGGTGCAAGGTCACATCGGAGGTTTCCGAAGCCTGCCGGTAAGAAATATGAACCGGCCTGTCGGCCTTGCCGGTCACACGGATCAGCACGCCTTCGCGCGCCGCAGCGGTATTCAGCGCCGCCAGTGGGCGCGCGACCGGCACATGCCCCGCGGCCTCAAGAGCCCCGTAATAGGGTTTTGCCCAGTGAATATCGGCCTCGTCCGCCTCGGACAGGCGGGCGATCTCGACCCCGGCAAGCGTCGGATCATCCGAGTTTTCCGCGTCGAATACGCCATCGGTGAAGATCAGCCGCAGCTTTTCGCGGTCGGAAAAAATCGGCATGTCGACCCGGAAGGCCGCCGCCGCGCCCGGTGAAACGGTCACGAAGGCCGCCGGATCGCTCCAGCGCCAGTATTCGTCGCGCCGCATCGGCACACCCATCTTGGTGAATCGTTGCAGCGCCTCGCGGCGGGCGTTGCGCGTAAACGCGCCGCGCGGCAGCGTCATGCCGGCCAGCCGCGCATCGGTGGTTTGCGCGCGTGCCGCAAGATTTGATTGTCCCGCCGCCATCACGCCACCTCTGCCAGCAAGTCGGCATAGCCGTTCTTTTCGACCTCAAGCGCCAGTTCTGGCCCGCCCGACGTGATGATCCGGCCATCGGCCATGATATGCACGACATCGGGCCTGATATGATCGAGCAACCGCTGGTAATGGGTGATCACCAGAAACGAGCGCCCCGCATCGCGCAACGCGTTTACCCCGTCGGCCACCAGACGCATTGCATCCACATCAAGCCCCGAATCGGTTTCGTCGAGCACACACATGCGCGGTTCAAGCACCGCCATCTGCAATATCTCGTTGCGCTTCTTCTCGCCGCCGGAAAAGCCGACATTGACCGGCCGCTTGAGCATCTCCGCGTCGATCTGAAGCGACTTGGCCTTCTCCCGCACCAGCTTGAGAAACTCGCCCGCGCTCACCTCGGGCTTGCCGCGCGCCTTGCGCTGGGCATTCAGCGCGGTGCGCAAAAAGGTCATGTTGCCCACACCGGGAATTTCCACCGGATACTGAAACGCCAGAAACAACCCCGCCGCCGCCCGCTCCTCGGGCTCCATGGCCAGCAAGTCCGCCCCGTCCAGCGTCGCGGTTCCTTCCGTGACCGCATAGCCGTCGCGCCCCGAAAGGACATAGGACATCGTGGACTTGCCCGACCCGTTCGGCCCCATGATCGCGTGCACCGAGCCTGCCTCGACCGACAGGTTGACGCCTTTCAGAATCGGTTTGTCCTCTTCTTCAAGTTTAACGTGAAGGTTATTGATATTCAGCATTTTTCACTCCATTCAAACGGCAAGGACGGCCAGCGGGCACCTGGCCCGGACCGTCTCGTGTTTCAGATTTCAGGGTTTCTAGCCGGTCGGCGTCAGGCGATAGTCCTGGCCCCGTGCCGCCATCTCGGCCGCATATTCCGCCGAAAAGATCTGTGTCCAGAATTCCGGCGCGTTGGAGGCCACGGCCGCTTCGCCGTAATACATGACCGCACAGCCCAGCAGCAGCGCCGGCATTCTCGTTCTGGTCGACAAATGAAAGACCACGATCATCGTCATCGCCAGCACCAGCCCGGCAAGCGCCATGCCGCGCCCGCCAAGATCGTAGAACGCCGGCGGCAAGCCCTCGATCCGGGCCAGATGGAAATAGACGATGCGCCCCAGCAGAACCGACGAAAGCCCCGCCAGAAAGGCGATCAGCACCATCACCTTGTCGGCAAGGCTGCGCTTCTTTCTGGGCTTGTCGCCGAACCGCTTCTTGTAGCGCTTGGTGGTCTTCTGGCCGATGATGTCGGCATGTTCGAATTGCTTGCCCGACTGGATGCGCTTCAGCCGCTGGGCAAACGCTGCTTTCTGATCTGCGACCATGTCGGTGCCAAAGCCTCTGAGTGGAGTTCTTGACCGAAGTTAATGGCCCGGATTTGCGGCAAAATTCAGGTGGCAAGTGCGGGTTTTTCGTGGCCCCGCCGCCATCTTGCCGCCCCAATGCGCGGCGCAAACCGGCGCCGGCCCGCGCAACCGGCGACAATGCCCCGGCGATATGCCCATTACCACCGATCATTCAACAGTAACTCCCGTGCCGGAAGCCGTCACCATCAGCATGTTGTTGATCACCTCATAGTCGAGATCGACGCCGACAATCGCATTGGCCCCGGATTCGCCTGCCCTGTGCTCCATCTCGGCAAGCGCCGTTTGCCGCGCCCGGCCCAGTTCCTGCTCGTAAGCACCCGCGCGGCCGCCGACGATATCGCGCACCTGCGCGAAAAGATCGCGGAAGATATTGGCCCCGAGAATCGCCTCGCCGGTGACGATGCCGTGATAGCGGATGATTTTCTTCCCCTCGATGGACGGGGTGGTGGTGACGATCATGGCATTACCCCCGAAACACCAGCGCCGCGCCAAGCGCGATCAGCGCAAAGCCCGCCGCCGTGCTCCAGCTGATCGCTTCCTTCAGCCAGAAGGTGGAAAACCCCGCGAAAACCACAAGCGTGATGACCTCTTGAAGGGTCTTGAGCTGGGCGGCCGTATAGACCTGATGCCCGATGCGATTGGCCGGCACGGCCAGCCAGTATTCGAAGAACGCGATGCCCCAGCTGGCCAGCACCGCGATGGCCAGCGGCGCGGACTTGTGATTGAGATGGCCATACCATGCGAAGGTCATGAAGACGTTCGACATCGCCAGCAGCCCGATCGGAAGCAGATATGCACCCATGATGTGTCAAGACATCTCCTTCGTGCCGCCCTTGACGGGCGCGCAACGCATCCTCACCCCACGCTCCCCTCAAGTGAAATCGCCACCAGGCTCTGCGCCTCCATGGCGAATTCCATCGGCAGCGCCTGCAACACCTCGCGGCAAAAGCCGTTGACAACCAGCGCCACCGCCTCCTCCTCATCCATGCCGCGCGACCGGCAATAGAAAAGCTGATCGTCATCCACCTTCGATGTCGTCGCTTCGTGTTCCACCCGCGAGGAATTGTTCCTGACCTCGATATAGGGAACCGTATGCGCCCCGCAGGTGTCGCCGATCAGCAGGCTGTCGCATTGCGTGTAGTTGCGGCTGTCGGTCGCCTTTGGGTGCATCGACACCAGCCCGCGATAGGTATTCTGCGCAAAGCCCGCGGAAATCCCTTTCGATACAATGCGCGAACGGGTGTTCTTGCCAAGATGGATCATCTTGGTGCCGGTATCGGCCTGCTGCATGTTGTTGGCAATGGCGATGGAATAGAATTCGCCCTGTGCCTCGTCGCCGCGCAGGATGCAGGACGGGTATTTCCAGGTGATCGCCGATCCGGTTTCCACCTGCGTCCACATGCATTTGGCCCGCGCCTCCCGGCAGTCGGCGCGCTTGGTGACAAAGTTGTAGATACCGCCCTTGCCTTCCTCGTCGCCGGGAAACCAGTTCTGCACGGTGGAGTATTTCACTTCCGCGTCCTCGAGAATCACGATCTCCACCACCGCCGCGTGAAGCTGCGCGGTGTCGCGCTTGGGCGCGGTGCAGCCTTCCAGATAGCTGACGTATGATCCCTTGTCGGCGATGATCAGCGTGCGCTCGAACTGGCCGGTGTTTTCGGCATTGATGCGGAAATAGGTCGACAGCTCCATCGGGCAGCGCACGCCGGGCGGGATATAGACGAAGGAACCGTCGGAAAACACCGCCGAATTCAGCGTGGCGAAGAAATTGTCCGATTGCGGCACGACGCTGCCCAGATATTTCCTCACCAGTTCGGGATGTTCGCGGATCGCCTCCGAGATCGGGCAGAAGATAACGCCCGCCTTGGCCAGTTCCGCCTTGAAGGTGGTGCCCACCGAAACCGAATCGAACACCGCATCCACCGCCACGTTGCGGCCCTCGACGGGGGCGCCCTCCGAACCCTCGACACCCGCCAGAATCATCTGCTCCTTCAAGGGGATGCCAAGCTTTTCATAGGTGGCCAGCAGCTTCGGGTCGACCTCCTCCAGAGATTTCGGCTTTTCCTGCATGCTCTTGGGGCGGGCATAATAGTACTGTTCCTGGAAATCGATATCGGGATAGCGCAGCATCGCCCAGCGCGGCTCCTCCATCGCCTGCCAGCGCCGGAACGCCGCCAGCCGCCAGTCGGTCATCCACTCCGGCTCGCCATTCTTGGCCGAGATCAGCCGCACGATCTCCTCGTCGACGCCCTTGGGCGCATATTCCATCTCGATATCGGTGTTCCAGCCGTATTTGTAGCTGCCCATGTTCGCGACCGTCTCGACCGTTTCGCGGTCGACACCCTCGCGGACTTCCAGCGCCGCGGTCTTCTGATCTCTCTCAAGCACCATGATCTTTCTCTTTCAATACCATTGCCTTGCAAGACCACCTTCAAGCGGCCTTGGCACGAAACCTCTCATAATGGGCCAGCCAGGCCGATGCGAATGCGTCAATCTCGTCCTGCGTGGTGGTCGGCCCGATCGACACCCGGATCGCCGATGCCGCCGCGATGTCGTCATATCCCATCGCGCGCAACACCCGGCTGGTCCTGACCTTGCCCGAGGAACAGGCCGATCCGGCCGAAATCGCGTATCCCGCCAGATCCATCTGCATCACCTGGGTTTCCCCCTTCCAGCCGGGGGTGAGGATGCAGGAGGTGTTGGGCAGCCGCGCCCCCGTCTTGCCGACGATGATCGCCCCGCTCTGCGACAGCCGCGCCTCGAGCCGGTCGCGCAGCGCCGCGACCGCCGTCCAGACCCCGCCATCGAGATCGCGCAAGGCTTCCGCCGCGGCGGCACCGAAACCGGCCAGCCCCACCACATTCTCGGTACCCGAGCGCCGCCCCATTTCCTGCCCGCCGCCAGGGCGCAGCGAGGCGATCTGCACGCCCTCGCGCACGATCAGCGCGCCAACCCCCTTGGGCCCGCCGATCTTGTGGGCCGACAGAAGTGCGAAATCGGCCCCGCTCCAGGCAAAGGCGAAGGGCAGCCGCCCTGCCGCCTGAACGATATCCAGCAACAGCATCCGCGCCCGCCCCGCACCGGCACGATAGCCGCCCTCCACCCGCTCGGGCAGCGAAGATACGATCCCGGTCTCGCCATTGGCCAGCCCCATCGCCAGAACGCCGCCGCCCGGGCCCGCCTCCGCCTGGCCGGCCTGGCTGGTGGCATGGGCGATCAGGCAATCGTGCGACGTCGGCTCGACGAACACCGGGCCGCATCCGCCAAGCCCCGTCAGCACGCCCGCCGCCTCGGTCGCCCCCGAGGTAAAGACGACCTCCCCGGCCCGGCAGCCGACCAGCTGCGCCACATCGTCGCGGGCGCGCTCGATCAGCGCGCGCGCCTTGCGCCCCTCGCCATGCACCGACGAGGGATTGCCCACGACATCCAGCGCCGCGATCATCGCCGCGCGCGCCCGCGCCCGCAAGGGCGCCGTCGCATTCCAGTCGAGATAGACCCGCCCGCTCACCGCCATACCTTCTTCTGTAGCTTCTTCTGTTCGAAAATACCTCCGCCGGAGGCGGCCCGCGCCGAAGCCGCAAGGCAGAGGCGCGCCAGAAAGGCCGGCGCGCCAAGCGCCGCGACATGAAAACGCCCGCTCATTCGTCCACCAACTGCAACAGCGCCGGCACCGCCGGGCAGGGCTTCAGATCGTTGCTGATCACATCGGCAAGCCGGGTCTGGTGCAAGAACACATAGACCTGCGCCGAAAGCCCTTCCCACAGGCGGTTGGTCATCGATTGCGCGCGGCTGCCGGACACGCCGCCGGTCGCGCCCGCGCCCATATGCAGGGCGCTGACCGTCTCGTCGACGGCTTCGAGAACCTCGCTCACACGGATTCTCTCGGGAATGCGCGCCAGCTTGTATCCGCCGCCCGGCCCGCGCACCGACTCGACCAGCCCCGCCCGGCGCAGCTTGACGAAAAGCTGCTCGAGATAAGGCAGGGAAATATCCTGGCGCTTGGCGATTTCCGCCAGCGTGGTCAGCTGATCGGCCCGAACCGTCGCAAGATCGGCCAGTGCCACCATCGCATAGCGCCCTTTGGTCGACAGTTTCATGCATCCCACCTCGCAAAGACATTGACGTCGGGCGGCGGGCTGCTTAACTCCCTTCCACCCGATACCCCGGCGCGATCCGGCGTTTAGAACAGTTCTAGGGTGTCTGAGCGAAACAGTCAAGAATGGCAAGCCCGTTTTCGACCTACCCAGGCGCCCGCAGCAAGAGACAGGCGATGCCATGCCCGAAGTGATATTCGCCGGCCCCGAAGGCCGGCTCGAAGGCCGATATCATCCGCAAAGGGCACCCGACGCACCGATCGCCATCATCCTGCACCCGCATCCGCAATTCGGCGGCACGATGAACAACCGCGTCGTGCACAAGCTGCATTACGCCTTTCACGATCTTGGCTTCACGGTCCTGCGCTTCAATTTCCGCGGCGTCGGGCGCAGCCAGGGCGAATACGACCAGGGCATTGGCGAACTTTCGGATGCCGCCTCGGCGCTCGACTATCTGCAAACCCTGAACCCGAATTCCAAACATTGCTGGGTTGCGGGCTTTTCCTTCGGCGCCTGGATCGGCATGCAGCTTCTGATGCGGCGGCCGGAGATCACCGGCTTCATCTCGGTCGCGCCACCCGCCAACATGTACGACTTCTCGTTCCTCGCCCCCTGCCCGGCCTCGGGGCTGATCATCAATGGCACCGCCGACCGGGTCGCGCCCACCAAGGATACCGATCTGCTGGTCGGCAAGCTGCGCGAACAGAAGGGCATCACCATCAGCCACGACCAGGTGGAAGGGGCCGGGCATTTCTTCGAGGATGAAGAAGCCCACATGACCCCGATGATCGACAGGGTGCAGAGCTATGTGCACCGGCGTCTGGGCGAGGCATCGAGGTAAGCCGATGGCGAAGGCCGAAGACCTTGCCGAACGGCTCGCCGACGATGTGATCGCCGCCGTCGAGGAACTGGGCGACGAGGCGCTGGTCAACGAGATCAACAAGATCCTCGAGGCCGCCTCATCGACCATGCAAGAGGCCTACATGACCGCCATCCGGGTCCGGCGCGCCGAAGCCAAGGCGCGGATCTTTCTCGAAACCCGGCTCGGCAAGGCGCGCAAGGCCGCCGCCCCGATCAGCCTGCCGCCGAAATGACCGGCCGGCTCGCGGCGCAATTCGCCTTCCTGATGGAGGCCGACAAGCTCAAGCATGTGCTGCGCGCGACCACGCTCGCCGACGGCTCGCGGCGCGAAAACTCGGGCGAACACAGCTGGCACCTGGCGCTATATGCGCTGGTGCTGGCCGATCAGGCCGCCCCCGGCGTCAACATCGACCGGGTGATCAGGATGCTGATCCTGCATGATCTCGTCGAAATCGACGTGGGCGATGTGCCGATTCATTCGGCCGGCGGCACGGCGCATGGCTCGGCCGCGACCAGCGCCGCCGAATCCCGCGCCGCCGAGCGGATCTTCGGCCTCTTGCCGGCAGAGATCGGCACGGATCTGCGCGGCCTGTGGCAGGAATTCGAGGCCGCCGAAACCCCCGACGCGGTCTTCGCCAAGGCGCTCGACCGGGTGCAGCCGGTGATGCACAACCTGGTGTCGGGCGGCGGCACCTGGCATGAATACGACGTCACCGCCGATCAGATGACGGCGCGCATCGGCACCAGGATCGCGCGCGGCGCGCCACGCCTGTGGGACCATGTCCGCGACCGGCTGCGCGCCTATTTCCCGGATATCTGAGCCTTTCCGGTATACAACCGCATACCATCTTTCCCTGCCCCCCGATTTCCGTTATGACCCCGCCAGCGAGTCACCAACCCACGAGGTAAAGATGTCAAAGATCAAGGTAGAAAACCCTGTCGTCGAACTCGACGGCGATGAAATGACCCGGATCATCTGGGACTTCATCAAGCAAAAGCTGATCCTGCCCTATCTCGACATCGACCTGAAATATTACGACCTGTCCATCCAGGTCCGCGATGAAACCGATGACCAGATCACCATCGATTCCGCCCATGCGATCAGGAAATACGGGGCCGGCGTCAAATGCGCGACAATCACCCCCGACGAAGGCCGGGTCGCGGAATTCGGTCTCAAGAAGATGTGGAAATCGCCCAACGGCACGATCCGCAACATCCTTGGCGGGGTGATTTTCCGTCAGCCGATCATCTGCCGCAACGTGCCGCGCCTGGTGCCCGGCTGGACCCGGCCCATCGTCGTCGGCCGCCACGCCTTCGGCGATCAGTACCGCGCCACCGATTTCCTGTTTCCCGGCAAGGGCAAACTGACGATGAAATTCGTCGGCGAGGACGGCACCACCATCGAACGCGACGTCTTCGACGCACCCTCGGCGGGCGTCTTCATGGGCATGTACAACCTCGACAACAGCATCATCGACTTCGCCCGCGCCTCGATGAACTATGGTCTCGATCTGGGCTGGCCGGTCTATCTGTCGACCAAGAACACCATTCTCAAATTCTATGACGGCCGCTTCAAGGATCTGTTCCAGAAGGTCTATGAGGAAGAATTCGAGGCCGCGTTCAGGAAAAAGGGCATCCATTACGAACACCGGCTGATCGACGACATGGTCGCCAGCGCGATGAAGTGGTCGGGCGGCTATGTCTGGGCGTGCAAGAACTATGACGGCGACGTGCAGTCCGATACCGTGGCGCAGGGCTTCGGCTCGCTCGGGCTGATGACTTCGGTGCTGATGACACCCGACGGCAAGACCGTCGAGGCCGAGGCCGCCCACGGCACGGTCACCCGCCACTACCGCCAGCACCAGCAGGGCAAGGAAACCTCGACCAATTCGATCGCCTCGATCTATGCCTGGACCGGCGGGCTCAAGCACCGCGCCAAGCTCGACGGCAACGCCGCCCTGCTGCGCTTTGCCGAGACGCTGGAAAGGGTCACCGTGCAGACCGTCGAGGACGGCTACATGACCAAGGATCTGGCGCTGCTGGTCGGCCCCGACCAGAAATGGCTGACCACGATGGGTTATCTCGAAAAGGTCGACGAATATCTCGGCAAGGCATTGGCCTGACAGGCGCCCGCCGGCGCCAAGTCACCCCATTGCTCCGGGCACCGGCGATTGCCCGCGCGCCAGCCGCGCCGCCATCGCCTCGAGGCGCGGGCCGGCGTGGCGAAAGAAACGCCGATGCGCCTCGCACAGGTAATTCAGCCCCGGTTCGCCGTCGCGGCTGCACGCAAAGCGGTGCTTGGGGCAGCCGCCGTTGCAGGCGAACCGGTAACGGCAGCTCAGACATTGGCGCGGCAGCGACGCGGATTTCTGGCGCCCGAACGCGCGCTGCACGGGCGCGGCCGCAAGCGTGGCCAGATCGTCCTCCATCAGATTGCCGAGCCGGTACTGCGGATAGACATAGTGATCGCAGGAAAAGACATCGCCGTTATGTTCAAGCGCAAGCCCGCCCCCGCATTCCTCGGCAAAGACGCAAAGCGTGGCCGGCTGGCCCAGCCAGAGGCCAAGCTGCACGTCGAAGAACTGCACCGAGATGCGCGCCACGTCGTGGCGGTACCACAGATCGAAGATATCGCACAGGAACTTGCCATAGGCGGCGGGGCTGACGCTCCATTCCGTCACCGCCACCGTACCCGAATCCGCGCCCACATCGAGCTGCGGCACCGGGCTCAGCCCGGATTCGTCCACCTGGCGCTCGACGATGGGGATGAACTGGATGAAGGGGGTGCCAAGCCCGCTCAGGAACCGGTAGACCTCCTTCGGCTTCACGACATTGGCGCGATTCACGGTGGCCAGGATATTGACCTCGACCCCGGCATCCAGAAGATGCCCGAGCCCGCGCATCGCCGCGCCAAAGGTCGGCCGCCCGGCCCGGTCGCGCCGGTACCGGTCATGCAGCCGCTCGGGCCCGTCCAGAGAAATCCCGACAAGAAACCGGTTTTCCGCCAGAAAGGCCGCCCAGTCGGCGTCGATCAGCGTGCCGTTGGTCTGCAACACATTGCTGATCGTCATGCCTTCGGGGCGTGACCGGTCCTGCAAGGCGATCACCTTGCGGAAGAAATCGAGGCCAAGCACCGTCGGCTCGCCACCCTGCCAGTAGAACACCGTCTCGGCAAGACCGGCCGCCGCCTGCGCGGCAATATGGCTTTGCACATAGCGCGTCAGCACCCGGTCGGACATGCGAAACCGCGAGGTGTCGGGATAAAGCCGCGCCTTTTCCAGATAGTAGCAATAGGTGCAGTCAATATTGCAGAACGGCCCGGCCGGCTTGGCCATGATGCTGAAAGGTCTGGTCATGTCGCCGTCCGGCTCCGGGGATGTTGCGGGTAACGAAACGTCCGGGCCGGGGCCGGCAAAGGCAATGCGGGGAAGTGTCGCGGACCGGCCGCCCCGCCACCCTTGGCGCGAAATCCGGGGCCGGCCGGCCTGCGACGAACCGACGGGGCGTTTTGCCCGCCTCGCAGAGGTTTGCGCATTGCACCTGCCGCGCAGCCCGCTACATGATGCAGGCCGACACAAGCACGGGCGCCCCACATGAGCCGGACCGACCACCACAGCCTGATCGAAGATGCCCAGGGCATCGCCTACGGCGCCGGGATGGCCGCTTTCGGGATCACCATCCTGACCCATCTCGGCCTTGTCACCGGCCAGACGGCGGGGCTGGCGGTGCTCATCTCCTATGCGACGGGCTGGGGGTTCGGCCCGGTGTTTTTCACCGTCAACCTGCCCTTCTACTGGCTCGGCTACAGGCGCATCGGGCCGCGCTTCGTCATCAAGACCTTCATCGCGGTGGGGCTGATGTCGGCACTGGCGATGGTCTTTCCGCACTGGGTGCGCTTCGAGTTTCTGAACCCGGTCGTCGGGGCGGTGCTGTTCGGGGCGATCTCGGGCTCGGCGCTGCTGGCGCTGTTCCGGCACGGGGCGAGCCTTGGCGGGGTCGGCATCGTGGCGCTTTACCTTCAGGACAAGACCGGTTTTCGCGCCGGCTGGACACAGCTTGTCTTTGATGCCGCGATCTTTGCCCTGGCGCTGAGCCTGCGCGACGCGCCGACCGTCGCGGTCTCGGCGCTGGGGGCGCTGGTCGTCAACCTCGTGATCGCGGTGAACCATCGCCGCGACCGTTATATCGCCACCTGAGGAGCCCCCCATGGGCAAGACCTATCTTTATCTTCTCATCGCCGTGCTGTTCGAGGTCTTCGGTTCATCCTGCCTTCAGGCAAGCCACCAGCTGACCCGCCTCTGGCCCTCGCTCGGGATCGTGGTGGGGTTCGGCGGCGCGTTCTTTTTCTTCATGCAGGTGCTCAAGGCGCTGCCGCTCGGCATCACCTATGCGCTCTGGTCCGGGCTCGGGATCATCCTCGTCTCGGTCTCGGGCTGGATCGTCTTTGGCCAGAAACTCGATCTGCCCGCGCTTCTCGGCATCGCCCTCATCATCGCCGGGATCGCGGTCATCAACCTCTTCTCGATCGCCGCGCCGCACTAGCTTTTGTCTGGCCTTTGCCCCGCCTTTCGTCTATCGCGGCGGCGCAGCACGAAACCGGGCGGACCCATGGACCTTCGCAACATCGCGATCATCGCACATGTCGATCACGGCAAGACCACACTGGTGGACGAGCTTCTCAAGCAATCCGGCGCGTTCCGGCAAAACCAGGCCGTTGCCGAACGGGCGATGGACAGCAACGACATCGAGCGCGAGCGCGGCATCACCATCCTCGCCAAATGCACCAGCGTCGAACATGACGGCACCCGCATCAATATCGTCGACACCCCCGGCCATGCCGATTTCGGCGGCGAGGTGGAGCGGATCCTGTCGATGGTCGACGGCGTCGTGCTTCTGGTCGATGCCGCCGAAGGGCCGATGCCGCAGACGAAATTCGTGACATCGAAGGCGCTGGCGCTTGGCCTCAGGCCCATCGTGGTGCTCAACAAGGTCGACAAGCCCGATGCCGAACCCGACCGCGCGCTGAACGAGGTCTTCGACCTTTTCGCCAATCTCGGCGCCGATGACGACCAGCTCGACTTTCCGCATCTCTATGCCTCCGGGCGCGCCGGCTGGGCGGATATGGGGCTTGACGGGCCGCGAAAGGACCTGTCGGCGCTTTTCGACCTGATCGTCCGCCATGTCCCCGCGCCGAAGCAGGTCGCCGATGCGGGCAAGCCCTTCCGCATGCTGGCAACGACGCTGTCGGCCGACCCGTTCATCGGCCGCATCCTGACCGGCCGCGTCGAAAGCGGCACGCTGAAGGTGGGCGAGACGATCAAGGCGCTGTCGCGCAAGAACGAGCGCATCGAACAGTTCCGCGTGACCAAGATCCTCGCCTTTCGCGGCCTCGCGCAGCAGCCCATCGAAACGGCCGAGGCGGGCGATATCGTCACGCTGGCGGGCATGACCAGGGCCACCGTGGCCGACACGCTCTGCGCGCTCGAGGTCGATACCGCGCTGCCCGCGCAACCGATCGACCCGCCGACCATCTCCGTCACCTTCGGCATCAACGATTCCCCCCTCGCGGGAAAGGACGGCACCAAGGTGCAGTCGCGTGTCATCCGTGAACGGCTGATGAAAGAGGCCGAATCCAACGTCGCCATCAAGATCGAGGACACCCCCGGCGGCGATGCCTTCGTGGTTTCGGGACGTGGCGAACTGCAAATGGGCGTGCTGATCGAAAACATGCGCCGCGAAGGCTTCGAGCTCAGCATCTCGCGCCCCCGCGTCATCTTCCGCGAAGAAGCCGGCACCCGGCTGGAGCCGATCGAAGAGGTCACGATCGACGTCGACGACGACTATTCCGGCGCGGTGATCGAAAAGCTGACCGGCCAGCGCAAGGGCGATCTGGTGGAAATGAAGCCCGCCGGCGCCGGCAAGACAAGGATCATCGCCCATGTGCCGTCGCGCGGGCTGATCGGCTATCATGGCGAGTTTCTGACAGACACGCGCGGCTCGGGTGTGCTGAACCGCATCTTCCACGGCTGGGCGCCCCACAAGGGCCCGATCCAGGGCCGCCGCGTGGGCGTGCTGATCTCGATGGAAAACGGGGTGTCGGTGGCCTATGCGCTGTGGAACCTCGAGGAACGCGGCAAGATGTTCATCGGCGCGCAGGAAGCGGTCTATCAGGGCATGATCATCGGCGAACACAGCCGCGACAACGATCTCGAGGTGAACCCCCTCAAGGGCAAGAAGCTGACCAACATCCGCGCAAGCGGAACCGATGAGGCGGTGCGCCTGACGACACCGGTCAGGATGTCGCTGGAAGAGGCCATCGCCTATGTCGACGATGACGAACTGGTCGAGGTGACGCCGAAGATCGTGCGGCTGAGAAAGCGCCACCTCGATCCGCATGAAAGAAAGCGGCAGGCCAAGGCGGGGTGATCGCACGCACAGGACCGGCGGCAAAACCCATGAAACCAAAGGGGTTTTGTTCTTTACTGGCGGTTCTTGGCCCGCCCGGCACGGGGGTGGTACTGCCGAAGGGTCGGCCGATCCGGCTGGTCAACGCCATCCTGACTGTTGCTGTCTCGCGCCCGGCCACGGTCAAATGGGCCAGGGGGCGGCGCCTGATCGTGGGCAGGCGCTTCAGGCGTCACTGATCATCGAGTCATGCCTTGGCATCCCACTTGCATGTGCGGCGTGAAGGCGCGTGCCGGGCCCGGGCGCGCCTTGCCGACGCGGCTGCGCAGGCGGGAGCGCGCCTGCGCATCTCACGGGATCGGCGCGAAGACGCCGTCCGGGGCCAGCTTACAGAAAGTTAATGAACCTGAGAGCGAACGGACAGGTCGCCGAACCACCTTCCATGCATCGGGCCGACGCTGTGTCGCCCGACTGGAATGGAGTGAAAAATGATACGAAACAAGATGATGACTGCTTCGGCCACGAGCCTTCTGGCCCTCGGCGTTCTTGTCGCACCGGCCATGTCGGCGAGTGCGCAAACAAGATTGCTGGTTCCCTCGGTGCCAGCCAGTTCCGGCGATTCGCACGTCGGAACAAGCGCAAGCAATCGTCCCGAAGGGAAGAAAGACAAGGCTGATACTGCCGATCATCCCGAAGGAACGAGCGACGTGGCCGATACTGCCGATCATCCCGAAGGGGCGAACGACGTGGCCGATACTGCCGATCATCCCGAAGGGGCGAACGACGAGGCCGATACCGTCGATCATCCCGAAGGGGCGAACGACGAGGCGGACAGTGCCGAGCATGCCGACTCCGGCAGCGGGTCAGCCGATACCGACCATGACCAGGAAGGCTCTGGCGACCAGCATGAGGGGCATCAAAAAGATAAACACTAGCCCGACGGCCCCATAGACACACACACGAAGACGCCGGCGGCATGCAACATGACGTCGGCGTCGTCGCGCCGGGCAGCCCTGATAAAGCGGCACAGGATCCGCCCGCAAATGTCCGGCCAGCCATTTTGCCCGCGACGACCAGCGAAGAAGGGGCCTGAGTGGTCCAGCCCCGACCTAATCCGCCTCCACCACCTCGAACCCGACGGTGATCTGCGCCGTCTTCGCCATCATCGCCGAGGCCGAGCAGTATTTCTCGACCGAAAGGTTGATCGCCCGTTCGACCTTCTTCGGGTCCAGCCCCCGGCCCTTCACCGTGAACTGCATGTCGATCTTCGTGAAGACCTTGGGTTCGCTTTCGGCCCGCTCGGCGGTCAGCTCGCAGATGCAGTCCTCGACCGCCTCGCGGCCCTTCTCCAGAATATGCACCACGTCATAGGCCGAACATCCCCCGGTGCCGATCAGGATCAGCTCCATCGGGCTCGGCCCCGGTTTGAGGCTGTCGCCATGGGCATTGCCAAGGACGATCTTGTGGCCCGCCTCGACCCCGCCG